>CAWAXO010000046.1:0-210979 GCA_963786015.1 uncultured Alphaproteobacteria bacterium
ACCGTGGCGTCTCGTTCGGCGTGCAGCTCGATTAATTGGCGCCGCAACAGCGCCTTGTTCAACAATTCCCGGGCATCGCTCAGTTTTCGAGACGCTTCTGACAGCGCTTGGGCGGTCTGGCCGCGCCAATTTTGAACATAGGCATCACGCTCCGCGATCATGGCGGCGAGTTAGAGCATTGGTGCTCTCCCCTGTATTGATGGCCGTGGACAGGCTGCGCTCAATCTCGAGCCGGCTGTCGGTCGCGATCAAGGCGTTGAGCTGGCTACCGACCTGCAACACCTCCAATTTCTTGCGCATCGTTTCCACTGTTTGCGCGACGACCAGCCGCTCGCGGAAGGCTGTGACATCCGCGGCCGGCCGCGCCGCTACGGATGCTAGGGCATCAATCTTCTGACGATGAATTCAAGCTTGGACCTGTGTTCCGCCTTACGCTGCACGTGGATCCCAGCCTGCAGCAACATCGGCGGATCAGTGCCGGAATATAGGAAGGACCGCTGCTCCACCTCGGCCAGCATGCGCGCGACTTCGGCTTGCAGGCTGGAGACTTGCGCCTGCAGCGCGCCGACATCGGCGCTGGCGAAGGTAGGATCAAGCCGGGCAATCACCTCGCCCGCACGAACGCGTTGCCCTTCCGTCACATCGATCGACCGGACAATCGAGGTTTCCAGAGGTTGCACGACCATCATCGGAACCCGGGAGACTACCTTTCCGTGCGCGGTCACAACCCGGTCAATCGGGATCAGCCACATCGCCGCCACGCACGCGGCGAACATGCCCCCGATCATCCAGATCGTGCCGCGCGCCGCGCGAGGAACAGGCGCGGCAATGATCGCCGCGGTCGGCGACAGGAATTCAAGGACCATCGGAAGCGTTAAATCATCCGACCAAGTCACGAGGCTAGTTGGACCGGGATGGCGAGTGAGCAAGAGCGGCATGACGTAGCCCTTGACTGTCGAGATGACGGTTCTGCTGCATCCAGAGCTGGCGGTAGATGGTGCAGCGTTCTAGGAGTATGCGGTGCGGCGCGATGTCAACCGCCTTGCCCCTTTCCAGAACGAGGATCTGATCACAGTCGACCAACGACGATAGGCGATGCGATACGATCACCATCGTCCGGCCGCGCGCGATACGAAGCAGATTGGCGTTCAGCAGCGCCTCGCTCTCTGGATCGAGCGCGCTGGTCAGCTTCGTCCAGGATCAGAATTCGCGGATCGCTGATCAGTGCCCGCGCGATCGCAAGCCGCTGCCGTTGTCCGCCCGAAACGTTCGGCGAGCCTTCCTCGATCAGCGTCTCGTAGCCATTCGGCATGCGCTCGATGAAATTCTTCGGCACCGGCGAGGCGCGCGGCAAGCACAGCGTCGTCCAGCGTCAGTCCGGGCCGACCAGCAATGATGTTATCGCGTATCGAGGCGCGGAACAGGAAGTTCTCCTGCAACACCACGCCAAAGCTCTGGCGCAAGTGACGCAGATTGATCTCGCGAACGTCGTTGCCGGATCTTCAGGAAGCCGGTGTAGTCGCGATTGATGCCCTGCAGCAGACGCGTCAACGTCGACTTGCCGGATCCGCTGCGCCCGACGATGCCGAGCATTGTGCCGGCCGGGACTTCAAAGGTCACGCGGTCAAGCGCGGGAATCGTCGTTCCCTCATAGGTGAAGTTGACATCCTCGAATGAGATGGCGCCGGCAAACCGCGGCAGGAGCCCGCCAAAGGCGGCCTCGGACTCCGGCGGACAATTCAGCACCGAGGCTGCTTCGCCGACAGCGGCTGCGACGCCTTGGTAATCCTCTATCAGACGCGCCAGCCCGACGAGCGGCTGGGCCACACGCATGCTTCAGGAAAGAAAGGATGACCAATATGATCGACGCCGCGCAGGCCAGGACCATCCAGGCCAGGATGGTGTTGAGAAAGAACAGAAACGGCAGCAGCACGACGAGCGTCGTCAAATCGAGAAATGTACTCAGCAGCTTTCCGGTGAGGAATTCGCGAACCTTGTAGACTTGCACGATCTTGTCGATGGCTCGCCGGCGGGATGCCGCTCGAAATAGTCAAGCGGAAGCCGCAACACGCGATTGAAGACATGCAGGTTCAGTTTTGCGTGCATTCGCGTGCCGACGACGAGAACGATCAGCCGGCGGGCATAGCCGAGAAGGACCTCGAATACAGCCGCAGTCGCGAGCAGTATAGTGAGCAGCGCGAGCGTCGAGTAGCTATTGTGGGTGAGGACCTTATCGACCACGCTCATGACCAGCAATGGCGCAAAGATCGTCAGAAAGCTCAGCGTCAGCGACGCAAGCCCCACATCGCGCAGCGATCGCTTCTCCTGCAGCACCAAGCCCGCAAGCCAGCTCAGGCCAAATGGCTTTTCAGCCTCCGGCCGACCACGCGCTGCGCGCAGCAGGACTGCCTCGCCGACCAGACCTGCTCCAGCCGCAGCTTGTCCACGGCAATCGTGCATTCGCCTGCAGCCGCTCGAGGGTCCTTGAGGACGACGATATCGTGCTCGGCATTCGCACCGACTAGCAACCCGGCGCCACCGTCCGTGAACAGCAGCACCACCGGCCCCGCGTCCTGCAACCGCATCAGTTGACGCCACCGCAGCCGTACCGCGCGTGCCCACATGCCGGCGTTCTGCAGCCAGGCGGAGAGCGCAGCAGCGGTGGGCACTTGCTTGCCGTCGATGCAGGGAAACTCCCGCGGGTCAAGCGCCATGCCATGGAAACGGGCCGCATTGATCACGGCCTCCAGGCGCGGGTGAACCGCGTGGCCGCCAATATTGTGGCGACCTGCGTCGGCCGCGTCATTCCCCTCCGCACGCCCATTTCCCGGACTGGATACGGCGATTCGCGACCGACTATGGATATCCAAGCCGAAAGACTGCCCGCCCAATATCTCCACGAGCGGTCCTCCTCAGACTAGCACTCCTCTGCATTCCAGGCGTTCGGCCCCGATACCAAGTCCCGCACGTGCGACGAACTCCCATGCAGCAGAACGAAAAAAGCCGAACACCATCCGTCGGTGGTGGCACCGCCCTCAGCCGTGCGGATGCGAGCCCGGCATCGACATCGCGGATCGATCCGGCTCGGGGGTCGCCGACAAGGTGCCAAACAGGCCCTGCGCTTCGTCCTGCACGCCGGCCGTAAATAGATCTTGTTGGGATCGCTGTTGCCACTGCCATTACCGGGAACCAGAGCCCGCGGATTCGCCAATGGTGATTGGAGCGCCGTTTGCGCCGAGCAGCTTGCCGTCAAAGTGATCGTTCTTCGGATTGAAGGCGTTGATCGTGCCGTCGCCGAAATTTCCGACGAGAAGATCGCCGGCGAGGTCTCCAAAGCTGGAGGGCGCAATCGCAAGCCCCCACGGGGAATCGAGCGGCCCGCGCGATGCCACCCGCTGAATCAAGTGTCCTTCCAGGTCGAACTCGTCCACGAAACCGTTGCCGGCACCGGCAACGTCGTCATGCTTGGCCGCGTCCTGCAATGCGAATGTAACGAACAAGTGGCCATCAAGGACCTGCACGTTGAAGGGCGCATAGCCTTGCGGCAGATGCCTATCGGTGAAGCTGCTCACCTGCTTGAAGTTCTGGTCGAAGACATCGACCTTCCCGCTGTTGAAATTCGCGGCGAAAAGGAAGGTCCCGTCGTCGTTGGTGCCGATTGCAAGGCCCTTGTAGACGGCACCCTTGCTCGAATTGTCGACCGCGATGACCGAGTTTGCAGGGTCCACGTTCGGGCTCCCAGCCGGATATTGTGCCGTCCTCCGTTGCGAATATGAACTTCGCCGAACCAGTCTTGCCGCCACTGGTGACGTCGAAACCGCCTCCCGCATTGAACACCTGTCCAGTAGGGCTGGAATGGTCTTCTCCAGGGATTGCTGCGACCGTTACAAGCTGAGGCCCGGCCGGCATTCCAGCAGCATTATAGATCGTCGTCACGCCCGTGCCGTTGTCCGAGACCCAGAAGAGCCCAGTCGGGCTTTCGGCAACGCCCCAGGGATTGATGAGGTTTGGATCGATTGTCGTTGTCGGCGTGACGCCAGGGGTCTTGCGGGCTATCCGCGACCAGATTGGTCTTGCGTGATGGCGACCTCCTGGTTTTCGTGATCGTGATGATGATGATGATCTGCGGACTTCATTTTTTGCATCCATGATTTCCTCCAGTTTCGTCGCGCGCGTTTATCCTCGTGCCGGTGAACGACACGCGATTCTTGGGCCATCTCCATTTCGGAGCTGGCAGCGCTTCTGGAAAAGGAAAATTTCCGAACGCTCGTGAGGCACGAGCGACAACCTTGGAGTATCTGTTTCCGGAAGTCACACCAACTCAAATGACTTTTTTGTTAGTTTTTTCACGATTCGGGTGACACCGGGCGATGCAGATGTCGCATCTCGTCGTTGGCGGCAAGAGAGCACGTGAGAGCTACGGCTGCATTGACCCGGGGGCACGACATCAGGCCGTAGTCCGTCAGGCCCCCCGTGCAATTGGGCCACTGCACCGGTTTCGCACCAGAAATGACCTCGCCAAAATGCAACGAACGCCATCGAACGCAAACGAAAACGCAGCAAAATCAACGAAACCGATGGATCTGCCGTTGCTCATAACGGTCTGGTTGCAGGTTCAAGTCCTGCCGGGCCCACCGATAAATCAATGGCTTAATCGGTATTATTCCATTGCCTCGCATGGTAGAATCAGTGGCCTTGTCGCATGAAACGGCAAACTAGCGATCTGCAATTCTGTCATCGAACGGCGCACCAACGGTCGGCCAGTTTCGGACGATCCGCTCCCTGGAAACAACAGTCGTTAGCACTGTTCGACCTTCTGCACTGCCTCTGACGAACACTGAGACAGGCTAACTATTCGGATCGTTATTCGAAAGAGACCTCGCTGATATCGATTGAAACCATCAGCATGTTCAGGACGGGCCGGCGATCCGGGCCACGAACGTAAGCGCGGCGTCTTCTCTCGCTCCATACTATCCAGATCAGTATGTCAACTGCGAGTCCCTTCCGCAGAATCGACCGAGAGCCTTACATTTTCAAAGGATCGCCAGATATCGGCGCTTGACTGAGCGGCGCGCCTCCGACCGAAACAGGTCCGACCGGGTCAGGCAGTTGAGAAGCCTTTCTGCGCGCGGTTCGAACCGGTCGGGCGCGAGGATTTGGCATCGGAATCGAGGAGGTCGTTTCCGGCGCCGCTGCGTTTTGCAGTGAATCCACACGCGCCGTCAGCGACGAAAGCTGAGTGGAGATTTGCTTCAGATCGGCCTGCCCGGCCGTGGAGCTCTGCGCCAGCGTGTCGAGCGTTGCCGCGCTTTTCTGTTGCGACGACTGAATATTCTGTTGCGATGACTGAATATCCTTCAGTAGCGCACTGACAACAGGATCAGGTATCGGAGCCGAAGCCGTCTGGTTGAGCGATTGTTCGGCGAACTGGTGGAATTTCAACGCAGCGCAGACGGAACCCGCACTGACGGCGGCCACGGCGAATAAGGACACGATCGTTGCCACCGCTCGGCTGGGCGCTTTTGGCGGCGGCATGGGTTGGTTGTCTTGTTGCGCTTCATTATCCAGTGTTTCGGCCACGGCGTTCCCTACGGCGTTAGTCCAACCGCAAACTTCCCACCCATCGATAAAAAGAAGAGAGCTGCCGTACGGACGAGCCGCCGACGCGCTTACGCCCACCCAAACGCGCTCCGACGATGAGCCCATATGCTTAACGATTGGTTACGACCTCAGCCGCCCCGCCTCGCCTATGTCGCAATCCTTCGCCGGTTGCGCTTTCGCCGGGATCGCCGCCGCTTCATCCAGGTACCAAAAATGCCGCCGCCGCGGCGGAACAAGCGGCCGCAATATCCGTTACCTGCGTGCTTTGGCATTGCTGCGGAGGACGCGGCGATGTCGGGTACTTGTGCGGCGACATGTGTGCCGTGCTTGGCGAAAGGTTCACGCAGGCCGTCCTGCCAAGCGCCTTCAGCGCAACGACAGCCACCGGCGCTGGTCTTCGCTATAGCCCGTCACGTTGCCTACACCAGGTCGAGATAGGGGACAGCAGCTCGAACGCGACGACGTGGCTTTGGCCATGAGACGCGTCAAAGGGCCGCCATGAATTATCCGTGATCCGAACTTCATTCTGACCTAGACGCCTCACACGATGAACGCCAGCTTGCCACTTGTTCGACGCGGTTGACCACCGGAGGAATGACCGGAGCCGCACGTCGGCACAGAAAGCAACGTTGCGCCGACAGTCCTTGGAGCACAAAGATGTCGACACCGATCCAGCGAGACGAATTCCAGATTTCGCCCAAAGGCATAATACACATGCCTACCGGGGCGACGTACGTTCCGCACCCCGGCGCTCCGCATGCCGGCATCATGGATCTCGGCCCGCTCGAGCTCTCGGGCCGTGAAGATTACGGCCCCCATGAGATGCAAATGATCATGAATCAATTGTGGGGCGATTACGTTATGGCAAACCCCCGCCTGTTCGAGGTGTTCGACTAGAGCTGCCATTGCCGCTCGGCAACGGCCGACGGGATCAGGTGGTGGCGAGATGGTCGGATCGGCCATCCGAACAGCATTGTTCGACCCGAGCTTCTTGACGCCGGTCGCGCCCGTTTTCCTGCTAACATGAGGTAGTGCCCGGTCACGAACCTCGTTTCGCAGGACTTTGCGTATGCAGCTTCCCTATCACGATCGTTATGCCTACTCCCCGATCATTGACCGCCCGGACTATTCCTGGCCGGACGGCAAGCGGCTGGCGGTCTATCTCGGCCTCAACATCGAACACTTCGCGTTCGGCGCGGGCGAAGGTCATCTGCTGACCGTACCGGGAGTTGCTCCGGACGCCCGGACGTTCGCCTGGCGGGACTACGGCAACAGGGTCGGGGTTTGGCGCTGCCTGGAACTGTTCGATGAACTCAGCCTGCCGGCCGCCCACCTCATCAACACGACGGTCTTCGACTATGCCCCCCGTATTGTCGACGCGCTGAAAGCGCGCGGCGACGAGTTCATCGGACACGGCCGCACGAACGCCGAGCGGCACGGCCACATGTGGGAATCCGACGAGAAGCGCTTCCTTGAGGAGGTTCGCGATGCGATCGAACGCGCATCCGGGAAACCGCCGAGAGGCTGGATGGCGCCATGGATGGCCGCCACGCACCGAACGCCCGACCTCTTGAAGGAGGTCGGATTCGATTTCCTGATGGACTGGCCCGCCGATGATCAGCCACTCTGGATGAAGACGCGCTCCGGTCGGATCATGAGCGTACCGTATCCGCTCGAGATCAACGATAGCCCTCAGATCCTGGTGAGGCATCATTCACCGGAGCAATTCCGTGACTTCATCATCGGTCAATTCGAAGAGCTGCTACGTCAGTCGGCAAGGCAGCCGCTCGTGTGCGGCATAGCGTTGCACACGATGATCGTAGGTCAGCCCTACAGGCTCCGCATGCTCCGCGAAGCGTTGCAGCACATCGTCAACCATCCGGAAAAGGACAAGGTCTGGTTCACCCGGCCATCCGCGATCTATGACCACTGCGCCGGATTGCCGGAGAGCAAGTTTCCCGTCGCCTGAAACCGGATCGTCATTCGGCAAGGGATGGATGCAGGTCATCGGTATGTGCCGCCCGCTCCCACGCACGGGCGACCCTGAACAGGTTCGCCTCGTCGAAATATCGGCCTACGAACTGGACCGACAGAGGCAAGCCATCACGCGACAGACCCGCCGGCATGGCAAGCGCGGGATGGCCGGTCACATTGAACGGAGTCCGTGCCTGCCGCATATAAGTTCGCTCGATCTGCTCCGGCTCGTCGATCCGGCAGGGAGGATCCATCGAACTCGCGCAAAGCAGGACGTCCACCTCCCGCAGCGCCGCCTCGACCTCACCGATCATCCGTGACCGCTGGCGGCTGGCCAGCACGTAGTCGCCCGCATTTATGAAAGCGCCGGACATCAGGCGGCGTCGGGCCAGGCGTCCATAGTCGCCCGGGCGATCCCTCAACCATTCGGAATGGATCGACCATGCCTCGCTCTGCAGGATCACGCGATTCACGGCGGAAAAATCCTCCAGCGCCGGCAAGGTGACGTCGACGACATCAGCGCCTTCCGACCGCAGGGTGAGAGCGACCCGATCGAGACCGGCCGCCACTTCCGGATCGGCCGGCATGTCCGCCTCGTGAAAATGGCGCACAAAGCCGATGCGCAGGCCGCGCACGCCATGCTCGAGTGTTTTCATATAGTCGCGGCTCTGGGGCGACGGGGCGCTCGCCGGGTCGAGAGGATCGTGGCCGGCCAGGACGCCGAGCAACAGGGCATTGTCGGCCACGGTCCTCGCCATCGGGCCCACGTGATCCAGGGTAAAGGCAAGCGGAAACACGCCGCGTCGCGAGACGAGCCCGTATGTCGGCTTGGTGCCCACGATCGCGCACGCGCTCGCGGGATTGCGCACGCTGCCTCCGGTGTCGGTTCCGAGTGCCATCGGAAAGAAGCCGGCCGCGAGACCGCTGCCGGACCCCGAGGACGATCCTCCGGGATGATGATCGCGGTTCCAGGGATTTCGCGCCGGCGGCCAAGGTAGATCGAAGCTCGGTCCTCCCAGCGCGAATTCATGCGTGGACAGCTTTCCCAGGATGATCGCGCCCGCCGCCCGCAATCTGGCAACGCACTCGGCATCGGCCGTGGCGGCGACATCGTTCTCGAAGATCTTCGAATGGCATGTCGTCGGCAGGCCGGAGACGTCGATGATGTCCTTGATCCCGACCGGCACACCGTGCAGCACCCCGCGCAATCGCCCCTGTGCCACCTCGGCCTCGGCGGCGCGCGCTTCCTTCAGCGCCGCTTCCGCGTCGACGCGGATGAACACATTGAGACGCGGATCCAATCGCGCGATCCGGTCGAGGAGTGCTTTGACAAGCTCGACGGGGGACATCTCGCGATTTGCGATCGCCGCCGCTGCCGCATTCGCGGTCATCCAATGCAGTTCACTCATTTGCGAACCACCACCATCGGGGGCCACGGCTCCAACGTCGGCGGGCCGCCCGATCGGCGGATTCTGTCTGTCACGGTCGACGCCGAGTTCGCCGCAGCGGCCACATCGTCCGGAAACTCCTCGAGCGCCCTTTCAAGACCCGCGCGCCGCGCGATGGCCTCAATCGTTTTCTCGTCCATTGCAACAATCCCTCTCCGGTCAGATGCCACAGAGCCGTTCAAAGACATGGATACAACAGAAAAAAGCGATCATGTCGGTTCTTGGTCACACGGCTGAAGGTAGAGCGCCATACCGAAAAGGCTGATCAGCCAGTCTTGCGGAAGACGCCGCCATCGCGCATTTTCGCAGACCCGCGTCTGCGGCGAAGGCGACGAGCATGTCGTGTTTGACGGCCGCTCATGGCCGGCTATGATTTCCAACGAAAAAGAGAACAAGGGAGGAAATGATGGAGGAGAACGCTGCCGGGCGTGCCGCCGAAACGCTGTTCGCCGAGCACAAGGCTGGAGTCCTGTTCAAGCCTCTTGGTCCGCCGGATCGACCGGCCGGGATCTCCGACGCCTACGACATCCAGGACAGATTTGTATCGCTGCTCCGCCCCCAGAATGGCGACGCCATCGGCTACAAGGTCGGGCTGACGTCAGCCGCGATGCAGACGTTCTGCGGGATCGATCATCCGATCGCCGGTGTCGTTCTGGCGAAACGTGTTCATCACTCGGGGACGACGGTGCATCTCAGGGATTTCGGGCGGTTGGGCCTCGAATTCGAGATCGCAGTCCGCATCAAATCGGACATTGCGGCGAACGAGAAGCCGCACACGGCTTCGACGATCGAGCCCCATATCGATGGTGTTTGCGCAGCGATCGAACTGGTCGACGATCGGAGCGCGGATTATGCCAACCTCGACGTGCGATCGCTGGTGGCCGACAACTCCTGGAACGCCGGCATTGTGCTTTCGGATTTCGCGACGGCGTGGCCGGACCTCGAGGCCGCGCTCGGAAAGGCGACGAAGGACGGCTCACCGATCGGCGAAGGACACGGCCGCGATATTCTGGGTCATCCCTTCAATTCAGTCGCATGGCTTGCCAATCAGCTTGCGTCCCGAGGCGAAGGACTCAAGGCCGGGCAGGTCGTGATGACGGGAAGCGTGATGAAGACCGTCTTTCCGTCCGACAGCGCTTCTTATCGTTTCGTCATCGACGGAATTGGGGCAGTCGAGGCGCACGTGGCGGCTAGTTCAGCCTGAGTTCGGTAATGTGCCGGGGATCCGGACTCAGTTCACGCCTCTCCACGCGCGTGACGAGGTCCGTCAGCACGGCATTGGCGCGGCACGAGATGCCGACCTTCTCGCCTTCGCGGACCACGAGGCCGTTCATGAAGTCGATCTCGGTTCGCCGCCCCTTCTGCATGTCCTGGCCCATCGACGGACGCTGCCCGGAGGCTATGCGTTTTCCATCTGCGAAACGCTGCTCGTCACAGGCACGGATGGCGGCTTCGTCACCTTCGCCGGCCCGCGCGATCGTCTCCGGCGGCAGATGCAGGATCTCCTCGAGCTGATAGCCGTGCGCCTGGCCGACACGGATCGCCTCGCTTCCGAGCCGGGTGGAGAAGCGGCGGATCGGCTCGCTTTCCAACATCTGTCCACCGGACAGCCCCGTGCAGGCCGAGAGCCCATTGCCCATGACGTTGGCAACCAGCTTCGACCAGCGTTCACCCCATAGATTGCTTGTGACCATGGCGCTGTCGGCATAGCCGACCAGACGGCAAATGTCCTGAGCACGTTGCGTGATCCGGCCGTGCACCTCGCCGGCCCGGAATACGGTGTGGGCCGCCCCACCCTTTCCGGCGCCGCGGTGGATATGGCCGGGCTCAGGCAGGTTGACGGTGATGCTGCTCGCGATGCAGCCCAAGTGTCTTGCCCCAGCCGACAACGCCTGCGATCGTCTCTTCGTTCATGCAGTTCTGCAGCGACACGGCATAGCCGTTCGGCGCCAGATATTGCCGGATCATCATGGTCGCCCACGCCGTGTCGTAGGACTTCATGCACACGAAGGCGATATCGACCGGCGCCTCCTTGGCCAATTGCTGCACATCGGTGAGATGCAGCGCCCGCACGGAGACCGAGAATTCCGGAACGTCTTTCGCGTGGGTGACGCGCAGGCCATGCTGTCTCATGTGCTCGACATGCTCAGGCCAGGGATCGATGAATGTCACATCTTCGCCGGCTTGCACCATGTGGGCGCCGGCATAACCTCCGACGGCACCCGCTCCTACGATAGCGATTTTCTGGCCCATGCGTTCCCTCGGCAATTTTGTTGGCCGAGCCTAACGTGCCGTCAGCATCATCACAACGGCGCCCCGCGCATGGGCGTGAATACTGGCTCTCACTTACCGGATGCGTCGCGGACGGCGTTGCCGCATTTCCTCCTCGGACGCCTGCTGATGCGCCTGCAGCCTCTGCACGAATATCTTCGCAGCCTTTGAAATGTGATCCTGGCTGAGCGTTTCCGCTCGCGCGCCATCACCTGCAATGATGGCGTCCATGATCGCAACGTGCTCGGCGAGAATCGTCTGCGGCATCTGGGCGTCGTCCCGCAACACCTCACCCATCACGCGGCGCAGATAAGGCCAATGCGGCGCCGTGGTCTCGCCGATCAACGGATTGCCGGCGAGTTCGTTGATGAAGCCGTGGAAGCGCATGTCGGCCTCGATCTGCTCATGCAGCGAACCGCTTTCGACCGCCGCATGGCCCGCGTCGAGATAAGCGGCTCCTTCAAGCCGCGCCCGCTCCGCACCCCGCTCGGCCGCGAGGCGGGCCGCCAGTCCATCCAGCATCGCGCGAATTTCATAGAGATTTCGGACAAAGTCGACGTCGAGCGGCGAGACGATCAGTCCCCGCCCCGGCGCCTCCCGCACCATTCCCCGGTCACGCAACAGCAGGAGCGCCTGCTGAACCGGCTGGCGCGACACCCCATAGGCGCGCGCCAGCTCATCCTGAATGAGACGGGAATTGGCCGGCAGTTCCCCGTCCACGATCTCGGAAACGATAGCATTTACAACCTGTTCGACGAGGGTTGGCTGGGCTTGGACTTGGGCCATGGCGTTCTCCGGGAAGGTGGTCCTCGATTCTTTATCACCGCATCGCGAAAAAATCTATTGCGTCGTATTCGAATTCAGAATATGTATTCTGTATTCGAATTCAAGCCGCAAAAATGCGGTCATCAGGGAGGATGCAATGCTCGCGGTCAGCCGTCGTTTGCTTTTGAAATCCGCCGTTGGCGTCGTCGCCACGGGATCGCTGCTGAAAAGCCCCGCAGTTCTGGCGCAAGCCGCCCCACTGAAACTGAAGTTCGGAAACGACCTGCCGGTCACGCATTCGGTCAATGTGCGGCTGAAGGAAGCGATCGACGCGATTGCCGCCGAGACCAAGGACCAGGTTGCGATCAACCTGTTTCCCAACAACCAGCTCGGCAGCGACACCGACATGATGACGCAGTTGCGTTCGGGCGCGCTCGAGCTCGCGACCATGCCCGGCACCGTGATGTCGACGCTGATCCCGACTGCGTCGCTGACCGGCGTCGGCTTCGCCTTCACCGACTACGACAAGGTGTGGGCTGCGATGGACGGTGAAGTCGGCAAATTCATCCGCGGAAACATCGAAAAGGTTGGCCTCGTTCCCTTCGAAGCGGTCTGGGACAATGGCTTTCGCCAGATCACCAGCAGCACGCGCCCGATCAAGGGGCCGGAAGATCTCGCCAACTTCAAGATCCGCGTGCCGGTGGTGCCGCTCTGGGTTGCGATGTTCTCTGCCTTCGGTGCTGCGCCTGTCAGCATCCCACTCAATGAGGCCTACTCCGCCCTGCAGACCAAGATCGCCGATGGCCAGGAAAATCCGCTGGCGCTGATCGAGTCCGCGAAATTCTACGAAGTGCAGAAGTTCTGCTCGCTCACCAATCATGCCTGGGACGGCTTCTGGCTGCTGTCGAGCGCGCGGATCTGGAAGACCATCCCGCAGGACGTGCAGCAGGTGATGCAGAAGCACTTCAACGCCGCCGCCAAGAAGCAGCGCGACGACATCGTGCAGGCCAACGCGCAATATCAGAAGACGCTGGAATCGAAGGGCCTGACCTTCAATACGACGGATGCGCAGGCGTTCCAGGCCGCATTGGCCAAGACCTCGTTCTATAAGGACGCCAAAGCCAAATTCGGCAACGACGCCTGGGCGCTGTTGCAGAAATATGCCGGCAACATCGGTTGACGGCCATGCAGATCGCGGAGGAAACCGGCGTCGTGCTGCCCCGGATGACCGGGGTGGCAGGCGCACTGCAAAAAGCCGAACAATGGCTTGGCTCGACCGTCGCCGCAGTCGCGGCGCTCCTGGTGGTTGCGGAAATCGTCGTGCTGTTCAGCGGCGTTTCCGCGCGTTACCTGTTTCATAAACCGCTGATCTGGTCGGACGAACTCGCAGGCATTCTGTTTCTTTGGCTGGCAATGCTCGGCGCTGTCACCGCCTTTCAGCGCGGCGAGCACATGCGGATGACCGCGTTCGTCGGAATGGTTCGCCCGCGCACCCGCGCCTTCTTCGACGTGCTGGCGATCGCCGCGCCGCTTGTCGTTCCTTGTCCTTGTGCTGCATCCGGCCTACGAATTCGCGTCCGACGAAGCAATTCGTTTCGACGCCTGCGCTCGACATGTCGAACCTCTGGCGCGCGGCGGCACTGCCGGTCGGCCTCGGCCTCATGCTGCTGGTCGCGCTGTTGCGCCTGCTGTCGTTCAATGACTGGCGGCTTTCGGCAACCGCGGTCGGCTCTCGTTGCCGCTGTCGGCGTAGCGCTCTATGCGCTGAGCCCGGTCCTCGTTCCACTCGGCAATCTCAATCTCCTGATCTTCTTCGTCGGGCTGGTCGCCGTGATGGTGTTTGCCGCTGTCCCGATCGCGTTCGCCTTCGGCCTTGCGACCTTTGCCTACATCACGCTGACGACCAGCACGCCCTCGACGGTCGTAATCGGCCGCATGGATGAAGGCATGAGCCATCTCATCCTGTTGTCGGTGCCGCTGTTCGTCTTCCTCGGCCTGCTGATCGAGATGACCGGGATGGCGCGCGCCATGGTCGGCTTTCTGGCAAGCCTGCTCGGCCATGTGCGCGGCGGCCTGCAATATGTGCTGGTCGCAGCCATGTATCTGGTCTCCGGCATCTCCGGCGCCAAAGCCGCCGATATGGCCGCGGTCGCGCCCGTGCTGTTCCCCGAAATGATCAAGCGCGGCGCGAAGCCCGGCGACCTCGTCGCGCTGTTGTCCGCGACCGGCGCACAGACCGAGACCATTCCGCCGAGCCTCGTCCTGATCACGATCGGCTCCGTGACCGGCGTCTCGATCGCGGCGCTCTTCACCGGCGGCCTGCTGCCGGGGCTCGTGCTCGCCATCATGCTGTGCCTCGTGGTGTGGCGGCGCTACAGGAACGAGGATCTCTCGCATGTTCAGCGCGCAAGCCTCGGCACGATCGGATCCGCCTTCCTGGTGGCACTGCCGGCGATCGCCCTGCCCTTCGTCATTCGTGCAGCCGTCGTTGGCGGCGTCGCCACCGCAACCGAAGTGTCGACGATCGGCATCGTCTACTCCGCGCTGGCGGGACTGCTGATCTATCGAAAGTTCGATTGGCGGCGTCTGTATCCGATGCTGACCGAAACCGCGGCTCTGTCGGGCGCCATCCTCCTGATCATCGGCGCCGCGACCGGCATGGCCTGGGCGTTGACGCAATCGGGCTTCTCCACCTCGCTTGCCGCGTTCATGACTCATCTGCCCGGCGGCGCACCGATGTTCCTTGCGGTAACGATCATCGCCTTCATCGTGCTCGGCAGCGTGCTCGAAGGCATTCCGGCGATCGTGCTGTTCGGACCGCTGCTGTTTCCGATCGCCAAGCAGGTCGGCGTGCACGAGGTGCACTACGCGATGGTGGTGATCCTTGCGATGGGAATTGGCCTGTTCGCGCCGCCGTTCGGCGTCGGCTACTACGCCGCCTGCGCGATCAGCCGCATTCATCCCGACGAAGGCATCAAGCCGATGCTCGGCTACATGCTCGCGCTGCTGATCGGAACGATCCTGATTGCCGCCGTGCCGTGGATCTCGATCGGCCTTCTCTGATCAACCGAAACGACTTTTGCGAACCCGACAAGGAGCGGAACGTGAAGGACCTCCTGAATTTCGGACAAATGCTCTCCGTTCATTCGCGCATCACACCCAACCATGTCGGCGCGCGCGATCTCGAACGTTCAATGACTTTCGCGCAATGGAACGAACGCGCCTGCCGCCTTGCCAACGCGCTGCTCGGCCTTGGCCTGGCGAAAGGTGATCGCGTCGCCATTCTCGCCTACAACTGTGTCGAATGGTGCGAGATCTTCGCCGCCACGGCCAAGGCCGGCCTTGTCGCATTGCCGATCAACTTCCGCCTCATGGGCAAGGAAGTTCAGTTCATCGTCGACAACGCCGAGGCGTCCGCCTTCATCGTCCAGGACGAGCTGGTCGGCGTCGTCGAAGAGATCCGCAAAGACCTTCCGATCAAGCCGGATCGTTTCATCCATTTCGGCACAAGTCCCTGTCCGGCCGGCTATCGCGACTATGAAGGACATTATCGGCGGCCGCCAGCGCGTAGCGAGCCAAATCAACTCGTCGCCCTCTCCGATCCCTGGACGCTGATGTACACGTCGGGCACGACCGGCAATCCCAAGGGCGTGGTGCGAAGCCATCGCAGCGCCGTGCTGCTGTCGATGGTCACCGAGATCGAGCTCGGCCTGCACCGGACCGACGGCGCATTGCTGGTCATGCCGATGTGTCACGCCAACTCGCTGAACTTCTTCGGTTCGTTCGGCTATTGCGGCGGCGTCAACGCGATCTATTCGCGCAAGAGCTTCGATCCCGAGCATTGCGCCAAGACGCTGGCCGAGGGCGGCTCGACGTTCACCTCGCTGGTGCCGACTCACTACATCATGATGCTCGGGTTGTCGCAGGCGGTCCGCAGCAAGTACAAGTTCGACGCCATAACCAAGCTGATGATCTCGTCCGCACCCGCGCGACCCGAGACCAAGCGGGAGGTGATGGAGATGTTTCCCAGGTCCGGCCTGTTCGAGCTCTATGGTGCGACCGAAACCGGCTGGGTGACCATGCTGCATCCGCACGAGCAGTTCACCAAGCTCGGCTCGGTCGGCCGCGAATGCGTCGGCGCCGCACCGATCAAGCTTCTGGACGAGGCCGGAAACGAAGTCCCGGATGGAGAAGCCGGCGAGCTGTTCTCCTGCAACGCTCACACGTTCGACTACTACTGGCACCTGCCGGAGAAGACCAAGGAGGCATTCCGCGGCGACTATTGCTCGGTCGGCGACATGGCCCGGCGCGATGCCGACGGCTACATCCACCTCTCCGACCGCAAGAGCAACATGATCATCTCCGGCGGCGAGAACATCTACCCGTCCGAGATCGAAGCGCTGGTCGGCGCCCATCCGCAGGTCAAGGACATCGCCGTCATCGGCCTGCCCGACGAAAAATGGGGCGAGCGCGTCCACGCGGTCATCGTCTTGCGTGACGGCGCGACGCTGAAGGAAAGCGACCTGATCGAATGGTCCAAGGAACGCATGGCCGGCTACAAGCGCCCGCGGTCCTACGTTTTCATCGATGAAAGCGAGATGCCGCGCAACGCCACCGGCAAGGTGCTGCATCGCGAGTTGAAGAAGCGGTTTGCGAACTGAACGCAGGTCAGGCGCTCCGGGACACCGGTCACATGCAAGCCGTACTCAATTCAGCATTGCCGATCTTCGCACTGATCCTGACCGGATTCATCTGCGGATATTTCGGCGTGTTCGATCGTACGGCGACTGACAACCTCAATCGGTTTGCGGTCTACCTGGCGCTGCCCTCGCTGATGTTCGTCGCGATGTCGAAGATCACGCCCGATCAGGTCCGTCAGTTCGGGTTCATCGCGGCGTTCTGCGGCGGCTTCGCGGTCTGTTTTGCGGTGGCGTTCCTGATCAGCCGCCTGCGTGGCCGGCGTGTCGCCAATGCCAGCATCGAGGGACTGGATGCCGGCTACAGCAATGTCGGCTTCATGGGCATCCCGATGTGCCTGTTGGTCTTCGGGCCGGAAAGCGCTCCGGCGTCGATCATCGCGACATTGTTCACCGCATGCGTGCTGTTCCTGTTCGCGGTTGTCGTCGTCGAAGTCGACCTGCAAAAAGGCCATAACTTCTGGGCCACCTTGGGGAAAGTTATTCCCACGCTGCTGCGCAGCCCGCTTTTGGTCGCACCGGTAGCCGGTCTTGTCGTCGGCCTGGCCGGCATCCCGGTGCCTGAGCCCTTCATCAACTTCACGACCCTGCTCGGGGGCGCCGCGTCGCCGGCCGCGCTGATCTGCATCGGGCTGTTTCTCGCGCAGGAGAGCGTGGTCAGCGACGATGCGGTGTCGATCGGCATCCTCGTTTCGCTGAAGCTCATCCTGCAGCCGCTGGTCACCGCAGTGCTCGCGTTTCACGTCTTTACGATGCCGCCCTTGTGGTCGCACTCCGCGGTGATCCTGAGCGCGCTGCCGATCGGCTCAGGGCCTTTCACAATCGCAAAACTCTACGGGCTCGAGGCCGGAGTGACCTCGGGCGCGATTCTCGCGTCGCATGTCTTCGCCGTCCTGACCGTTTCGGTGCTGGTCGGATGGCTTGCTCAAATATGAGCGGTACCAGTTTCAACAAGATGGAGTCGTCACATGAAAATCCTGCCAGATAGCGCCGCCGACTTGATCGCCCGTCTGTTGAAGCAACGCGGCGTCACGCGCGTCTTTGCGCTGTGCGGCGGCCACATCATGCCGATCTGGATGCGTCTTGACGCAGAAGGCATCCGCATCATCGATGTTCGCGACGAACGCGCGGCCGTTCACATGGCGCAGGCGCATGCCGAACTCACGGGCGAGCTTGGCGTGGCAATGGTCACGGCGGGTCCCGGCATGACCAATGCAATCACCGGCATCGCGAACGCGCACGTTTCACGCGCGCCGGTCCTGGTGTTGTCCGGCGGCAATCCGCGCCCACAGGAAAATCGCGGCGGCCTGCAGGACATGGATCATACCCAACTCGTACGTTCGATCACCCGCTACGCCCGCACCGTTCGCGAACCGTCGCTGGTGCTGCAGGAGCTTGACGAGGCGATATCGCGGGCTTTCGGTGAAGGCGGCGAGCCCGGCCCCGCCTTCATCGACTTCCCCGCCGATACGCTGCGCGGCATCGTGCCGAAGGCATTGCAGCTCGACGAGCATCTCCGCGCCAAGCCGCGTAGCGTCACCCGCCCCGATCCAGCACAGGTCAAGAACGCCGTGGACCTGTTGTGGTCGGCACGGCGCGTGCTCGTGATCTCCGGCCGCGGCGCGCGCGGCGCCGGCCCGGAGTTGGTCTCGCTGCTCGACCGATTGGGGGCTGTCTATCTCGACACCGGCGAGAGCCGCGGTCTCGTGCCCGACAATCACTCCTCGGTGGTCGGCGCGATGCGCGGCGCCGTGATGGGTGACGCCGATGTGGTGCTCACGATCGGCCGCCGCCTCGACTTTCAGCTCGCCTACGGTTCACCTTCCGTTTTCAAGTCGGCGAAATTCGTTCGCATCAGCGACACGCCGGCCGAAATCCGCGACAACCGGCGCGGCGCCGTGGAAATTCTGGCCTCGCCCGCGGAAACGCTGCGCGCCATGGTCGAGCAAGCCGGCAATCGTGTCTCGGAAGTCGACCGGCAATGGGCCGCGAAACTACACGCCAGCCATGAGGAGCGCGCCAGGAAGTTGCAGCAAAGCATGGCTTCGGCGGCGAATGGGTCCGACGGCAGATTGCATCCCAATAAGGTCCTGTCGGCCCTTCAGGAAGCGATCGGCAATGATTCCGTCGTCATCACCGACGGTGGCGACTTCCTTTCCTTCGCGCGGGTGGGTCTGAGCGCGCCGTTGATGCTCGATCCCGGACCGTTCGGCTGTATCGGCGTCGGCGTGCCCTATGGAATCGCAGCCAGCCTTGCTTTCCCGGACAAGCCCGTGGTCGTAGCGACCGGCGACGGCGCATTCGGATTCAACGCCATCGAGGTCGACACGGCCGTGCGCCATAAAGCGCCGGTCCTGATCGTCGTCGCCAATAACGGCGCCTGGCAGATCGAGGTGCATGACCAGACCGTCACCCACGGCAAGGTGGTCGGTACCCGGCTGCAATTCGCGGACTATGCGGGCATGGCGCGATCGTTCGGCATGCATGCGGAGCGCGTCGAGACCGAGGAGCAACTCAAGCCGGCGATCGAGCGTGCGCTCGCCAACCGCCCCGCGCTGCTCGACATGATCGTCACGCCCGAAGCGATCTCGTCCGACGGCAAGACCGGCCTCGCCTGGGTTCCCGACCTGCAGCCGTTAGCAGCTTGGGACGAAGCCGAACGCAAATGGAGAGCGTCTTAACGCAATCTTTTTGGGCCGGATCTGGTCTCTGGACTGTAAGATCGGACAACAATGCAAATGACCGCACGACTCGCCAACGTGAATGGTGTCAACATCGCCTATCGGGTCCAGGGCGACGGGCCGCCGCTCGTGCTCGTGATGGGTTATCGGCTCAATTCGACAGCGTGGCCGGTCGCCCTCATCGAACAATTGGCGCAGCGATTTACCGTCATTACCTTGGATAATCGCGGCACCGGCCTCAGCGACAAGCCCGTCGACGGCTACGCAATCGCGAACCTGGCGCGCGATGTCCGTGGTCTGCTAGACCATCTCGGCATCGAAGAAGTCGGCATGCTCGGCTATTCAATGGGCGGAGCGATCGCGCAAGAGTTCGTTAGGCAGTTTCCCGAACGCATCTCGCAGCTCATCCTGTGCGCGACGATGGCCGGTGGCCCCAGCGCGCGTTACGCCAACTGGCGCGTCGTCCGGGTCATGCGCGATCTGGATGGTTTGTCACCCGAACAGGCCGCGCGGCGGATCTGGAAGGTGACCTATTCGCCCCGCTACCTCGAACGGCACCGCGACAAGGCCGAGCAACAGATGCTTCGGGAGATCGCACTGCCAACGCCATTGCATGCAGCCGATCTTCAGTTTCAGGCCTTCGCCGAGTTCGACGGCTCGAACGCGCTCACCGACATTCGCTGTCCAACGCTGGTCCTGACCGGCGATCTCGACGAGCTGATCCTGCCGCAAAATTCTCGAATGATGGCGGACCGCATTCCGAATGCGAAACTGGCCGTCATTCCCGGGGGCGGCCATCGGGTTCTCTGGGAAGCCACTGCGACATGCATCGACCTGATCACCGGCTTCCTCACATCCACTCACGTCGAGCGCGTCATTGTGTCTCATGAGAGCCAAAGCGGGCCGGCGGTATCGAACGCTCTGCCGTCCGCGCTCGAATTGTTCGCGGCGTGGCCATTTGCCCTGGCGAAAGCTGGTTTGGATTCGCTCCTTCTCGGTGGGCAATGGATGACGGCTGGAAGCTCGTCTCGCTTCGGCGATGGCAAGCCGATCATCCTTGTTCCGCGATTTCTCGGAACCGATATCGCGCTCATACCGCTTTCGCTATGGCTCAAGGCACTTGGCTACCGGCCGTTATTGGCGGGACTGTTCGTCAACCTGCAGAGTTCCTCGGATGAGCGGTCTCTTTCGCGCGCGATCCATGACATCACGCAGCGCGTCGGACGAAAGGCCGTCCTCATGACGCACTCCTCCGGCATGGCTGCAGCGTTGCACGCGGCTGACGCACACCGCGAGTCGATATCGGACGTGATCATTTTCGAGGCGCCCTACGCGCCGAATACCGCAGACCTGCGCGTTCATCTGTTGTCGTCGAACCATCTGCAAGGCATGACCGAACTGCCGCAGCTCCTGCGCAGCATCGGCATCGAACTGATTGGAGAGCCAGGATTGAAGTCGCAGCCGCTCGAGTCGGAGAATTCTCTCTCGTCACCGCAGCCTTATCTTGACAGATCATCCGTACAGCAGTGCAATGATTACACTGCTTCGCGCGCTCTAAAAAAGGAAGAAGCATCCGGAGGAAGCAACCGATGAGCCGCCGCACGATCGCCATCCGAGCAATCGCAGCGGAACCGCCGGCTGTCCATCGGACGCAAAATCTGATTGTCCTTGTCACGGAAATTTCTTCGCAGCGGAGATTGCATCGCAGCATCCGTGGCTTTGCTGCCGGCATGCTTGGTCTGACGGCCGCGCTCATCGCCTCCCCTGTTGCGGCTGACGAAGCGATCCGGATTACCGAGGCATGGGTGCATGCAGCCGATCAGGTCGGCGGCAATGTCGTGCTATCGATGACGATCAAGAACGAAGCCGACGCCGTGGACGCGCTGATGCGCGTGAGATGCCCGGTTGCGAATTTTTCCGAGAGGCACGTCGTCGATCGCGGCGAAGGCGCCCCCGCAATGCGGTCGATCCCGTCGATACCGATCGCAGCCGGCACCACCACCATTCTCAAGCCGGACGCTCATCACATCATGCTGCTGCAGACGCGACAGGCGCTGGTCGCCGGCGAGACGTTCAACTGTTCAATTGTTTTTCAAAAGGCTGGGACAATCGAGACGGAGGTGAAAGTCCGCGAAAAACCGTGAGTGCGTGCGATGGCAGGCCGCCGGCTTGCTGACAACAAGGCTTCCGTGAACCCAGGCTTTGCCTGCGTTCAATGCAAATACGAAGTCAACAAAGGAGGTAAACCGCAATGAAACGAACCATGAGGCAGGGGTTATTGAGGCAGGCGTCGCTGCTGGCGCTTCTAGCCGCAACTGTCGGCTTCGCCGGCATTCCGCTGGCGCGCGCGGCAGATGAGATCACGCAGGACCGGCTCCTCAATGTCGACAAGGAGCCCGGCAACTGGCTTCATCATCACAAGAACTACTCGGCTACCCGCTTCTCCGCTCTCAAGGACATCAACAAGGACAACGTCAAGAATTTGAAGGTCGCGTGGACCATGCAGCTTGGCGGTGTGGAAGGCGGCGGCATTTGGGCGCATGGCGGCCTGGAGGGGACGCCGATCGTCGAGAACGGATTCATGTACGTCACCGACGGATGGGGCTCGGTGTACAAGATCGACACCCATGGCGGGAAAGGCGTCCTGCTATGGAAGATGGATCCGAAGACCGATCATGACTGGGCCGGCGCGGTCGCATGCTGCGGCGTCGACAACCGCGGTGTCGCGCTGTCGGGCGATCTGGTGATCTCCCACACGCTCGACGGCCGATTGATGGCGACCAACAAGGAGACAGGCCAGCTTGCCTGGCAGCGTCAGGTCGCGGATCCCGACAAGGGTGAGGTCATCACCGGCGCTCCGCTCATCGTCAAGAACATGGCGATAACCGGCGTTGCCGGCGCGGAATATGGAATCCGCGGCTGGGTTGCGGCGACCGATCTCACAACACAGAAGGAAGTCTGGCGCACCCACACGATTCCGGCCAAGGGTGAGGCCGGTGCCGACACCTGGAAGGATCAGAACAACGCCGCGGCAAGCGGCGGCGGTTCGACATGGGTGACGGGCAGCTACGACCCATCCACAGATACGATCATCTGGGGTGTCGGCAATCCAGGGCCCGACTGGGATAATGAATACAGGCCCGGCGACAATCTCTACACTGACAGCTCGCTAGCGCTTGACGCCAGCACCGGAAAGATCAAATGGCATTATCAGCACACGCCAAATGATCCTTACGACTACGACAGCGTTGCCGAGAACGTCTTGGCTGACGTGCCCGCGCCAAATGGCCAAACGTTGAAGTTGGCGCTGGAAGCCGACCGCAACGGCTTCGCCTATGCGATCGACCGCACCACCGGCAAGTTCGTCTGGGGACTGCCCTTCGTGAAGAAGGTGACATGGACCAAGGGCCTTGATCAGGAAACGGGCAAGCCGATCGAATACGATGCCAACCAGCCGGTGCAGCGCTACAATGCAGCGGTCACGCCAAGCCGCACGAACAAGGTGACCGACATTTGTCCCGGTAACATGGGCGGGAAGAACTGGCCGCCAACGGCCTACAATCCCGATCTCAAGCTTTGGTACATTCCGGTCATCGAGAGCTGCAACCGGATCACTCTCGAAGAGTCGGTGAAGGAAAAGCTCAAGGCGCGTGAGTTCTGGACGGGTGGCGGACCAAGCCAGCCGGTCAAGATCACCGGCAGCGTGACGGCAATCGACGTCACGAGCGGAAAGATCGCGGGCAAGTTCGAGACGCCGTTCCCGAATCTGGGCGGCATACTCGCGACACCTGACCTCGTCTTCTCCGGCCAGCCCTCCGGCGAAGTCATGGCGCTCGATGGCAAGACCTTGCAGAAGCTGTGGGAGTTCAACACCGGCGGCGGCGTCAATGCGCCCCCGATGACCTTCTCGGTCGACGGCAAGCAGTACGTCGCCATCTTGGTCGGCCTCGGCGGTGCCTGGGACAAGTGGTTCATCGATGCAACGCCCGAGCTGAAGCGCATGCAGCCGGGCTCGGTGCTCTACGTATTCGCGCTCTGACTTTCATGACACAGGTGGATCGGGCTCAGGCCCGGTCCACCCCGTTTGATCGAAAAAAGAAGAACTCCATGACAAGTGGCAGAAGACCTTTCAGCACGGCGCTCGCTGCAGTGGCAACGCTCGCCGTGATGCTGACGACCCTTTCCTCGGCTCTCGCGCAGTCGGCCGCGCCTGCCGATCCGACCGATGCAGGCAAGGCCGTGTTCAAGCGCGCCAATTGCATCGGCTGTCACAAGTGGCACGGAAACGGCGGCGGCGGCTATGGCGGCGATGCGCTGTCGTTGCGGAAGACAGAATTGACGCGCGAGCAAATCATCGAGACGGTCACCTGCGGACGGCCCGGCACGGGCATGCCGTTCTTCGTGCGCGGCGCTTACGACACAGTGAAATGCTACGACATGAATCGCCAGGAGGCCGGCAGCAACATGCCGCCGGAGGCCAATACCTTCCTCAGGCCGCACGATATCGAAGCGGTCGCGGATTACGTCATCGCCCACATCAAAGACAAGGGTGAACCCAACCACAAGGAGTGCGTCGAGTTCTTCGGCGACGCGTCGCGCGTTTGCGACGTCTACAAAGCACAAGAGCCGAACGCCCAAACGACGAAGTCGGAGCCATCGAAATGAGAGTGTGGACTCGACTGGCGATGGCTGCGAGCGGTGTCCTGCTGGCAACATTGCAACACGCTGCTGCTCAGAGTGCAGGCAACGACCTGCGCGACATCAGGATCGGAAAGCCGGTCGCCGAGCTTCCCTCTGAAGGTTATGTGGACTTTGCCTGCGCGGCCGATACCACGCACAACCTTTCGGGCTGGTCGGACTGGCGCGAGTGTCCGGCGGGCGCCGACCAGTTGCACGCGCTCCGCTTTGGCTTCGATCCGGCCACGAGCCGGGAGGGCACCGTCGTCGCCGGACATCCGGCCATCCTGACCGCGCTGATAGACAACGCCGGGACCGTCGCCGGCCTCAAGATCGACACTGATCCCAAGGCAAGGCTCTACCTTCGCAAGAAGGCGTTCCTGTTCGGCCCGCAAGTAAAGGCCCGCTATGGAGCGGACGGATGGACCTGTACGCAAGCCCAGCCCGAAGCCACCGAACAACCCGTCGGCGGCGTCTTCGTGAAGGAGAAATGTACCAAGACAATCGATGGACGCGCGCTGGCCATCGAGCGCAGCCTGTTCCACCAGGCAGGTCAGGACGAGAAAAACTTTGTCGACGAAACGCGGGTCACGATCCTTCGCGCGAATTCCTAAGTCTCAGCCGTCGGCGACATGACGACCCGTTCGTCCACGCCACCGGCCGGCATTCTGCCGACCGAACCACATCCTCACTTCGTTGTCCGTGGCTACGATGGTTCCGCAACGTACTCGGGATTTCCTACCATCATCAAAGACTGCACTGCGGTGGCCGAGTATAACGACGCTTCGACCGGCAAATCGCCGAAGGCGAACTGACAAAGCAGATAATTGACGCCTGCTTCCTCCGCCTGACTTAAAAGAGCATCCCGTACGGACGCCTTCGTTCCGACCACGCAGACCTCATTCTGGATGGCTGCCTCGAAGGACAAGGGGAGAACAGGAGGGAGCGGTGCGCCGGTCCGCTCGTACAGAAACTTGAAGCTCGTCAGCCATCGCTCATAGGCCGATGCGCCAAGTGCGTGCGCCGCCGCTTCGGATTCCGCGACTACGATCTTGCGAACCATACCGAGCAGCGGCCGTGCATTTACTGCACCCACGCCGCGCTCCCTGTGCTCGCGATAGGCATCGGTCACCCTCCGGACCGACGAGGCAGGTCCGACACACGCCACGTTTGCCCCAACGTCGGCGGCCCACGCAGCCAACTCGGGTCGGTTGGTGCCAAGCCACATCGGCGGATGAGGACGCTGGTTCGGCGCCATCGTCAACGGGACGCCGTTCAGTTCAAAGAACTGACCATGATGATCGAGCGTGCCGCCTTTCATCGCTTTAATGATGATCTCGCTGATTTCGATGTAGCGCTCCCGCGCGGACTTCAGATCAACCCCGAAATAGCCGAGTTCGTCGGAGGACCCTCCGAGCCCGATGCCCATTTCGAACCGCCCTCCGCTTAAATGATCCAGCATGCAGATCTCTTCGAAGGCGCGCAGCGGGTGATACAAGTTCAGCAACATGACCAATGGACCGAACCTGAGGCGCGTGGTCCGTTGTGCAACGCTGGACAAGAACAGGTTCGGAGACGGCGTCATCCCGTGCGGCGTGCAGTGATGCTCGGCGACATGATAGGCGTAAAAGCCCAGTTCATCATATGCTTCTACTAGGGATAGTCGGCCCTGATATTGCTGCGCGATGTCGAGGCCGGCGTCGTCCAGATGATCGAAGACGCCCAAGACAAGTCTGGGCGGCGTCAATTTTCCCATTTTTTTCGCTTCCTGTTTTCTGCTTGCTTGTAAGTGCCGGACTGCCGCTAAACGACGCAAACATGGAAGCCACATATATGACAGTTTGATCTCGCGACGACATCGGGCAGCATCACACTTCCACGCAGAAAGTCACAACGTCGGTAGACGCGCGCGAGCCAAGTACAATTCCGCCGATCTGTTTGACCGTTGTGCATCTTGCTTCGACGTCGTCCACGTGCCTGCGCGGTTTGAAGTCGCTCGGCGAACGAATGGACGTTTGAGATCACCGATTGCGTATTAAGACCGCACATGCCGCCGCAATGAGCATGAATCTGGCGACGGTCGTTGCATCAACCACGACCGAGTCTTCAGACGATACGTATTGGATATTTCCGCTGTTCAACGGGTCGCGGCCGATGGCCGCATCGAGCCGTCGGAAACAACACAGTGGCGAATTATTCGATCACGATTCCGATCACAAAATCCTGACCTCGAATCTATAACGAAGGCATGACTGGTCGTGGCGAAAGGCCTTATTCGTTCAACGAATTGCATGGCAGAATGACGGCAGCGGCGCTTCGACGCCGCCCGATCTAGCCGATTTGGGGATGAACTTGCTGTCGAACTTGACGAAACTCCTGGGTCTTGTGACCCATGACCTCGCCGGTCGCGAACGAACGAAAGCTCCATGTCGTACGGGTGAGCAACCCCGCAGTGCGCGGCAGCCCCGCATGCGCGGCACCCGGCCAATTCCAATGCATGTTTTGGCGGCTTCGGCCGCAACCATGCTGCTGGTTTCACCCGCTGCCGCGCAATCGGACCGGGCCAATCGAGCTCAGGCCCGGGTCGCCATGATGGCGCCAGCTCGGGAGCAGATTCCAAACGCCTACCTGTCGGCCCTGCAAAGAACTCCTGTTGTCGCGGTGCCCGTCGTCGCACGCGCGGTCCCGCCGGACGCGGAGCTTCGGTCGGCCGTACGGCGCATCGACGCCGATGAACTCACTTTGCTGATGAAGCGCGCCATCAGCCTGCTCGCCACGGGCGACATTCCGCCCGCAAGGCTGTTGTTGGAGCGCGCCGCCGACGCGCAGGAGGCGAGCGCGGCCTTCCTTCTCGCGCAGACCTATGATCCCGACGTCCTGGGCACGAGCGATATCCGTACAATTATCCCGGATCCGGCGGAGGCACGCCTCTGGTACCGGAAGGCAGCCGAGCTGGGCTACGCGGACGCACGGCGGCACCTTCCCCAAATTCAGAAATAGCCAAGAGGAACCAATGCGACGTTTATTTGGACTGGCGCTCGTCGCCATCGCGATGAGTTGCGGCTCCAACGCCCGGGCGCAAACGGCCGCATATGATCCGGGCAAGGTCAGCGACAGCCTCAAGGCGATCTTCCAGTATGGCTCGGCTCAGACCAAGCAGGCGCTCAACGCCAATACGCTGACACTGATCACCGGCACGATCGGAGGCACCTATGTGCAGTTCGGCGCCGACCTCTCCTCGGTGCTCGATGACGGGGAACGACTGCGCGTGCTTCCGATCGTCGGGCGCGGGTCTGTGCAGAGCATCGCCGACATCCTGTTGCTGCAAGGCGTCGATCTCGGGATCGTGCGCGCCAACTCGCTCGACTATCTCGAGCACAAAGGTATCGCGCACGACATCCGCAGGCAGTTGACCTATGTCACCAAGCTTTACAACGAGGAGATGCAGGTCATTGCCCCGCTGGCGATCCGCAATCTGCGCGACCTCGACGGCAAGCGCGTCAGCGTCGATCTTCCCGACGGCAGCACCTTCGTGACCGCGCTTGCGGTGTTCGAGCGACTCGGGCTGCGCGCGGACAATTTTGCCTATATCGAGCAGCGTATCGGCATGGAGAAATTGAAGAAGGGCGAGATCGACGCCGTGATCGTGGTCGGCGGCAAGCCGTACAAGTCGGTCAGCAATTTCGTCAATGACGGTCGCTTCCACCTCGTCTCGGTCGACTACGAGCGACCGCTGCAGGCCGACTATCTGCCTGCAACGATGACGTCCGAGGACTATCCGAACCTGATCGCGGGAGGCGACAAGGTCGACACCATCGCGGTGCCGGCCGTGCTTGCCGCATACAACTGGGCCCCCAACACGGATCGATATCGCAAGCTGTCGCTGTTCGTGGATGCCTTCTTCTCCAAGTTCCCGACCTTCCAGAATCCGCCCTTCCATCCGAAGTGGAAGGAAGTCTCGCTGGCCGCCCCGCTGCCCGGCTGGCAGCGCCTTCCGGCAGCGCAGCAATGGCTGGACCAGCACGGTCTCGCGTCCAGTCAGCGGAGCCGCTTCGACGAATTCATGAAGCAGAACCCGGCGGCAACGAAAAACGGCCAGACAGACGCCGAGCGGGAGGCCCTCTTCAAGCAATATCGGGCATGGGAAACGAAGGGTGGCGCCGGCGCGCTAGGGCACTGAAGCGCGGCCGCGAACTGCTTTCAGCTAGCCTGCCCCAGTCATGCTATTTGTGACCTTCATGCGCGCGCGAAGTGTCGCTTGGCTGGTCTACAATTTGTAACCAAGAAACTCGAAACTGAAACCGTATTGAAATAACGAACCGCGATACAGCATCAACAATTCCTCCGGCCCCCTCCTGACGCAGCCTCAACAGGCTCAAACGTGAACAAGCTCCGTCAATACACGTCCAATCTCGCGCTGCTTTCCTGTCTCATCTGCCTGATGGTCGGTTCGATACAGCGAGCGACCACCGGCGAACTGATAGACGGCACAACACGAGCTGCCGTCATTTCGGCATTCGAGCCGGAGTGGAACGTCCTGCAGACCATCCTGCACGATCGCAGCGATCATGTGGTCAACGGGATGGCCTTTCTGACCGGTACCATCAGCGGCAAGCCTGTCGTGATGTTTCAGAGCGGCATCGGCATGGTCAACGCAGCGATGGCGACGCAGATCGCGCTCGAACGATTTCACGTCACGTCGATCGTGTTTTCGGGAATTAGCGGTGGCGTCAATCCCGATTTGTCCATCGGTGATGTTGCGGTGCCCCAGGAGTGGAGTTCACTTCAGGTCGTATTGGCGCGCGAAAAGGGCGACGGTTATGTGGTGCCGGACTTTTTCGATCGACCGGTGCAGAATTTCGGCATGATGTTTCCGCAGCCGACACAGATCGCCCAGATCGGGCGGCAGCCTGAGAAGCGATTGTGGTTTGCGGTCGATGCGCACATGCTCGACGTCGCAAAGGAGGTTTCGACCAAGATTGCGCTGAAGGATTGCACTGACGATCACAAATGCCTCGCACGCAGCCCTAAAGTGATCGTAGGCGGCCGCGGCGTCTCGGGTCAGGCTTTTGTCGATAACGGCGCTTTTCGAGACTACATCCGACGTGCATTCAATGCGGACGTTCTGGATATGGAGAGCGCGGCGGTCGCCCATGTCGCTTACGCCAATCATGTGCCCTTCATTGCATTCCGCAGCCTGTCCGATTTGGCCGGCGCTGATCACGATGAAAATCAAATGCAAACTTTCGGAAAGCTCGCGTCGGGTAATTCCGCGTCTTTGCTGCAGACCTTCCTCGCGACACTGCGCTAGCTCTACTAAGTCATAACGGACTCTATCCCCTCATCCTGGGGAGCTTGCGCCAGCAAGCGTCTCGAAGGACGAGGCCCGAATTCGCAGACCGGGGCCTCATGGTTCGAGACGGCGCTGACGCGCCTCCTCACCATGAGGGATTAATGACTCAGTAGAACTAGAGCATGATCCGGAAAAGTGGAAACCGGTTTTCCGAAAAGATCATGCTCAAACAAAGAGATGAGATCATGATGCGATTCCATCAAATCGCATCATTGATCTAGAGACGGACGACCGAAGGCAACGGGTATTACGCTTCACCGCCCTGCGCGAGCAATAGACGCGCCCCGTGGAGCTGCGCTACCTTCCCCAGGATAAAAACAAGGGGAAACGCCAGACGTGTACGACTTCATCATCATTGGGGGCGGTTCGGCGGGATCAGTTCTCGCTCACAGACTCTCCGCCAAAAGCGCCAACAAGATCCTGCTCTGCGAGGCGGGACAGGACACACCGCCCGGCAACGAACCGCCCGAGATTCGCGACAGCTATTCGGGCACGGCTTATTTCGATCCACGCTTTCATTGGACCGACCTCAGGGTCACGACCCAGATCGTAAGCCACAACAATCCCGAAGAACGCCCACCGCTGCGCAAATATGAACAGGCGCGGGTGCTGGGCGGCGGCTCCTCGATCAACGGCCAGTTGGCCAATCGCGGCGCGCCTACCGACTATGACGAATGGGAGGCGCGGGGCGCGGCGGGCTGGAGCTGGAAGGACGTCTTGCCCTATTTCAGGAAGGTCGAACGCGACCTCGATTTCGACGGACCGTTCCACGGCAAGGACGGCCGCATCCCTGTCCGCCGTATCCCGCAGGAGCATTGGACGAAACATTCGCACGCCATTGCCGAGGCCTGCAAGCTTGCCGGCCATTCGTTCCTGCCCGACCAGAACGGCGAGTTCGCCGACGGCTATTTCCCGGTCACACATTCCAATCAGGCCGAGCAACGCGTCTCGGCCGCGATGGGCTATCTGGATCGCGAGACGCGCAAACGCGCGAACCTGACGATCTCGACCAACACCCAGGTCGAGGCGCTCCTGTTCGAGGGCACGCGCTGCGTCGGCGTGAAGGCACTGGTCGACGGCAAGGAGCAGGAGTTCCGCGGCAACGAGATCGTGCTCTCCTGCGGCGCGATCCATTCGCCGGCGCATCTGTTGCGCGCCGGTATCGGCCCGGTCGGGCACCTGAAGGACATGGGCATCCCCGTCCTGATGGGCCTTCCGGGTGTCGGGCAGCGCCTGATGGATCATCCTTCGATCTCGCTGTCGTCGTTCGTCCGACGCGGCGCACGCATGAACGGCCATACCAGACGCCATATCCAGCTTGGGCTGCGCTACTCGTCCGGGCTGCCGGGCGTGCCGAAGGGCGACATGTTCGTCGCCGTGCTGAGCAAGTCGGCCTGGCACGCGGTCGGCGCGCAGATCGGCTCGCTGCTCACCTTTGTCAACAAGACCTATTCGGAGACCGGACAGGTCAAGCTCGCCTCGCGCGATCCGCGCGCCGAGCCGGTCGTCGAGTTCAATCTCTTGTCCGACCGGCGCGACCTCGACCGGCTGATGAGCGGCTTTCGCAAGATGGCGGGCTTGCAGATGAGCGCCCCCGTCAAAGCGGTGACCGACAAACCATTCCCGGCCTCATACACTGACCGCGTGCGCAAGATCGGCGTGGTCAACGCCAAGAACAAGGTCCTCACCTCGATCGCCGCCGCGCTGATGGACGGACCTGCGGCGCTGCGCCACTACATGATCGACACGTTCGTCGTCGAAGGATTCACGTTCGACGACGTGATGAATGACGACGAGGCGCTGGAAGCCTTCGTGCGCAAGGCGACGATCGGCGTGTGGCACGCCTCGTGCTCATGCCGGATGGGCCGGGCGGAGGATCCGATGGCGGTCGTCGATACGCAAGGCCGGGTCAAGGGCGTGCAGGGCTTGCGCGTTGTCGATGCTTCGGTCTTTCCGGTCGTGCCCTGCGCCAACACCAACTTCCCGACCCTGATGACAGCGGAGAAAATCGCGGAGACCATGCAGTGAGAGGCGACGGCGATCGACGCACGATGCCGCCGATCGCCGTCCCATGCTCAATCAAAAACCTGGAGCGCGATGACGCTTCAAGCCACGCTCATCGCGCTTCCAGCTCAAGCGGCGTAGCCGGGAGCCAGCCTGAAAGCGCCGTTCTTGACCGAATTGGCCTCGACCATGATGACTTCCTCATCCGGATAACCATCGTGACGTTCGGGCGTAAACGAGATATCGCCGTAGACGCCCGGATATTCCCTGAGCTTGTTGAGATAGCCGACGACCTGTTCCGGTTCGGTGCCGACGCTCTTCATCGCTTCCGCAATCAGATGCGGCGAGTCGTAGCCGACCGCGACCCACCACAACAGCGTGTCGTTCAGGTCGATCTTGGCGCTCTTCAGACGATCAAGGAAATCAGCGGTGCGATCGGTAAGCTTGCCATCGGGGCTGTAGCAGACCGGGCGAAAATTGTTGGGATAGACCTTGGCCCAGTATTCGGGCTTTTCCAGCAAGGCCCTGGTTTGGCCGGAGCCGAGCGTGGTCTGGCCGACGATCGGAACATCCCACTGCATCTGCCCGCGGGTATTGATGATGCGCGAGAGGAAGCCGGGATTGACGCTCCAGGGCATGATGGCCTCCGCGCCCGCGGACCGCATGCGCAGGATCTCGGGCGTGACATCCGGATTGGCCGCGTCGACATTGCCCTGATAGACGATGTCTGCGCCCTTGGCCTTGAGCATCGGCACATAGGCATTGACCGACGCGGTGCCATATCCGGTGGTGTCGCTGATGACCGCCACCTTCTTGCATTTCAGCACCTCCACCACATAGCGGTTCGCGGCGGCGCCGATCTGCTGATTGGTCGGTGCATTGCGGAAGCACATCGGATATTTCTTCGTGTCGGTCAGGCTGTCGACCCAGCACGGATGCAGCTGCGGCGTGTTCGTGCGTGCAAGCAACGGCACGACTGCCAGCGACTCGCCCGAGTTGACCGGTCCGAAAACGACGCTCACCTTCTCACCATGTGTGAGCTCGGCCGCTCCGTTGACGGCCTTGGTCGGATCGCTCTGGGTATCGCGGACGATCAACTGGATCTGCCGCCCGTCGACGCCGCCGGCCGCGTTGATCTCCTGCACCGCCAGCTGGATTCCGCGATTGATCCCGATCCCGGTGGATGACGAAGGACCGGTGAGCGCCGGAAGATAGCCGATCATGATCGGATCTTTTGCGGCGATCGCGGGCTTGGCGACGGTGCTTGCAATCGCGGCGGCGGCGGACGCCAGCGCTTGACGACGAGTCAGCGACATCTGAATTTCCTCCCTAAGCGTTTATCGATGCACTCCCGAAGTTTGCGAGGTTTCATCCTCGAATTTTTTATGCCGACGACCGACTATAGCGTCGGCCCGATGGTCCGCACAGCAATACCTAAGGCTCGACTCGGAGTTTGGCGATCATGTGATCCGCCATGCCGTCTGGCTTACGGTGCAGCGCATCATGCGCGGTTGATCCACCTCCGCTTTCGCGCCATGCTCGTTGCACCAATTGGCTCGCTCGAGCGTTCGTTGAGGAGATCCGCAGTGAGTGATGGACCTGATGGCAGTGAGGCCGCGCAGCCGAAGCTTTTCCAGCCGTTGACGATTCGAGGCCTCACGCTGAAGAATCGGCTGGTCGTGCCGCCGATGGTCCATTATCGCTGCGACCCCGGAAACACCTGCGGGTCATTTCATCTGGTGCATCTCGGCCGCTACGCGCTGGGCGGCTTCGGGCTGGTGTTCGTCGAGGCGACCGCGGTCGAGGAGATCGGTCTCATCAACGAGCATGATCTCGGCATCTGGAACGACGCCCAGGTCGAAAGCTTCAAGCCGCTGATCGCCTTCATGAAGCGCCAGGGCACGGCGATCGGCATCCAGCTTGCCCACGGCGGCCGCAAATCCTCATCGCAGACCGCCATGCAGGGCATGGGCCCACTGACCGAGGACAATCTCAAAGCCGGCGCCAAGGCTTGGCAGCCGGTGGCACCGACGGCCGAGCCTGTCGCCAAAGGCTGGCTCACCCCGCGGCAACTGACGACCGCCGATTGCAAGACGATGGTCGGCACATGGGCGAACGCGGCGCGCAACGCGGTCAAGGCCGGCTTCGACACTATCGAAATCCATACTGCGCACGGCTACCTGCTCGCCTCATTCCTCTCGCCGGTCTCGAACACACGCAATGACGAATATGGCGGCGACCGCACCGGCCGCATGCGCCTGCCGCTCGAGATCGTCGAAGCGGTACGGCGCGAGATGCCGGCATCGATGCCCTTGTTCCTGCGCGTCTCGTCCGTCGACGGCACGCAGGAGGGCTGGAACATGGATGACACGGTCGCGTTCGCACACGAGTTGAAAGTCCGCGGCGTAGACGTGATCGATTGCTCGTCGGGCGGCATCTCCGGCGCGGCAACTGCGGCGCAAGTGCCGCGCAGTCTTGGCTTCCAGGTTCCTTTTGCGGAGCGGGTGCGCAAGGAAGCCGAAATCGCCACGATGGCCGTCGGCATCATTCTCGAAGCACAGCAGGCCGAGACCATTCTGCAGAAAGGCCAGGCCGATCTCATCGCGATCGGCCGCCAATCGCAGTACAATCCCAACATCGCGCATCACTGGGCGCACGATCTCGGCCTCAACCGCCGCTTCGAGGACTGGTCACCGGAATTTGGCTGGTGGCTGGAAAAGCGGATCAGGACGCTGGAAGGCTTCGCAACGCCAACAGGCGCAGTCATCCGCCGCTCGTCAGACATGTAGAGCTTTTCCGTTCCGATCAAATCGGAACGGAAGCTTTACCTCAATCAGCCTGCTCGGCACGCATCATGCAGCTTGCGCCTCACCACTTGAATGCGGCTGATATCTCGTAGGTGCGGGGCGCACCGAGCAGGACCTGATCGGGATAGAACGGATCGCCCCAGATGGCGTAGCGCTTGTCGGTGATGTTTCGCACCCGGAACGTCAGCCGGGTCTGGTCGACCGCACTGAAGACCGATTTGGGGATATCGACGAAAGCATACACATCCGCCACCGTGTAGGCATTCAGCGTCACGGTGTTGGCATCGGTATTGTAGCGATCGCCGACGTGACGGCCGACCAGGCCGAGTTCCACCGGCCAGGCCGTGGCAAACCGATACGACGTACCGGCATTGGCGACCACGCGGGGCACATTCGGCGGAGTATTGCCGGAAAACGAGCCGCCGACAAAATCGTAGTCGGCATAGCGCGCGTCGACATAAGCGATGTTGCCCCACACCCGCCATGCGTCCGTCACACGCACGGCCGCAGAAAGCTCGACGCCCTTCGCCTCTTCCTTGCCGGCGATGTTGAGCTGCATGCCGCCTGCCGCCGCATAGACGTTCTTGCGCAGGATATCGTAGGCGGAGAAGGACCACTCGGCCCTGTTGTCCCAGAACAGATGCTTCACGCCCGTCTCGTAAGTCCGCGACGTCGTCAGATCGAGCGGCTGGGTTGGGCCAAGCAGGAAGATGTTGTTGGCCGAGACGTCGGCGCCGGTGGCGTACTGGCTGTAGAATGTCATGCCGGGAATGGCTTCCCAGGTGTAGCCGAACCGCCCCGTCACCGGCGCCCAGGCTTTCGAGAACGGAAAGTCCGACTTCTCCGCACCCGTGACATCCGTCGAATTGCGATCGAGCCCGATATGCTCCACCCGCAGGCCGCCGACGAGTGCGAATGTCCTGGTGATCTTCAGCCGGTCCTCAAACGACAGCGACTCGTTGTCGATCCTGGCCGTCTGCTGCTGCGTCGTAAGCAGCCCGTAATACCCTCTCATCGGATCGACCAGCGAAACCAGATCGTGCGGAAAATTGGCGGCACCGGGCCGGACAAAATCGAGATCGCTCGCCGCAAACGTCGTCACCAGGCGGTTGTCGAAGCCTGCGATGTTCGCATCCCAGGTCAGGTCGGTGATGTTACCGGCGAGCTTCTGGCGGTGCGCCACGTAAAAGCGCTCGCGGTCGACCATGTTGATGGGGGCGCTGGTGTTGGCGTCGCGATTGGTGTTGAACGCCTCGACCTCGTTGTTGAACCATTCACGCTCCGCACCGTAGCCATAGACTTGGCTCTTCAAGGTCAGGTCAGGCGCCAGCTTGAGCTCGAAGCCGCCGCGAAGCCAAACCTCCTTGGCTTCGTTGTGATTGTCGAGCACGTTGTAGTTGGTGTTGAAGGTGCGATCGTCGATCGTGACCGGACCGAGATTCGATCCGTTGTAGTTCGAGACATAGCTTCCGGACACGATGCCGGTGGTGGCATGCGAGCCGCTGAACACGGTCGGGACCAGCGGGACGCCCCAATAGGCCTTCTCCTTGTCCTCCTTGTACTCGATCGCCCCCCAGATCTTGAGACTGTCGGAGATGCGATAGTTCAGCTGGCCCGACACGTCCAGGGTCTTGGTATTGGTGTCGTCGACGAAGCCATTGAGCGACGACCGGCTGATGTCGAACCGGTAGTCCAGCCCCTGCACGTTGGTGCTGCCGCCGGAGCCATAATGGCTACGGAAGGACGACAGCGAGTCGTAGGAAAAATCCGTCTCGTTCTGGATCGCCCCGGTGTGCGGCTGTTTCGTCACGAGGTTGATCGCGCCGCCGCTGGCTCCCTCGCCCGATAACAGAGAGGACGGCCCCTTCAGGAATTCCACGCTCTCCAGGTTTGCCGTGTCCATGATGCGTGACGTCATGTTCTGCGGCCCGATCTTGATGCCGTTGTAGAGCATGTTGATCTGACTGTTGGTGTAACCGCGCATCGAGAAGGCGGACGGCTCGGCCGGATTATCGCCCGACGTCACGCCGACCGCGCCCTGAGCGACGTCCGACACGGTCCGGTAGCCCTGCTCGCGGATCGTCTGCTGGCTGACGACTTCAACGGTCGCAGGAATTTCGCGCGGGGTCAGGCCAAGGCGCGACGCGCTTTCTGCGACGACTCCGGTGTTGAGCGGTGTTTGCACCGTGCCTTGCGCGCCCGGCTTCGGTTCGGTCGCGGAAGAGACCACGCGATTCGGTGCCATGCGACGCGGGCCCGGTCCCGCATTGCGACCGGGTTTTGGACGTACGTGGCTGTGATGGGCAGGCGGGGAAACTTCGATCGGCGGCAACCGATCGGACGAGACTGGCTGTTGCGCCTGCACGGCAGACGTATCGACGGCAAGAGCTGAGACGATGGAGCTGAAGGCAAGCAAGTACGCGCGGCGCAAATGGCCGCCGGAGACGAAAGACACAGTTCGGACCTCGGTATGACGTCAGTGGCACGTCACAGCGAACCAAGTCCTTCCCGTCAGGCCGGAACCCTCCGTTGAGGCAATGTCTGTACTCCCCGACCGACATCGTCGCGTGTGACCACGGCTGACGGCAGGTCTCCTGGCTCGCGGGTCCTTACCTTCCGTCGCCTTCCCGGGACCGAGTCGCCCAGTGGCTTATGACGAAAGATTCTCCACTTACAGTTGCGGGGGCAGCCGCGGCATTGAGGACATCCTCGCACCGCATTCCCTTTTCGTCCCCGAGCGGGGAACCGTCGCGCGCATTTATGATTGCGTCGGTCACAGAGTCAATGGCGCTGCGATCGTCGTCGCTGCGCGGCCTGTGAAGAGGCGCTTCACTCGTCTCGCCACGGCGCAGCAAGACCGGTTAGACAATCTCGGTCAGCTCATCGACTGTGAGAAGCGCGCCGGAAAAATCATCGTCGCGAAAATACATGCTCCGGGTGATCAGAACGGGAATGCCGGCGCGGGACGCGGCCATAAGGCCATTTCCGGAATCCTCGATCGCGATGCATTGCGAAGCGGACAACGCCAACTTCGCCAGCACGTCGAAATAGACATCGGGCGCCGGCTTCTTCCGCGCCACCTCATCGCCCGCGACGATCGCGTCAAATCGACAGGCCCAATCCGGCCCCAGTGCAACCGACAGCAGCGCCTCGATATTGTCGCGCGACGTCGTCGTCGCGATCGCAAGGCGCTGGCCGCGCTCCCGCGCACTGGCCAGTAGAGGCTGCACACCGGGGCGCAGCGCACAGCCGCCGGCCGCGATCAACTTGACATAGCGGTCGGTCTTGATTCGGTGCAGTTCGGCGACGCTATCGTTCGACAATGGAGAACCCGAAGGCCGCATGGCATCAAACGCGCGGATGCGTTCCTTGCCGCCCGCCACCCGCAGCAATTCGCGATAGACCACGCGACTCCAGCACCAGTTGAGCCCCGCCTGCGCGAAGGCATCATTGAAAGCCCGGCGGTGAACCTCTTCGGTCTCGGCCAGCGTGCCGTCGACGTCGAAGATCAGCGCGGCTGCGCGGGCGACCATGTCCTTCACCCGATCGACTGCTGCGGGCGAAAGCGCTGCGGTCGCGATCACTTCCCCGCTCCGTCCGCGCCTCCGGAAAACACCCGGCTTGCAAGCACATCGGAGGCGTCGATCGACATCACCTCGTCGCTGGTCAGCACGCGGTCGAGACCGGACACCAGCCGGTTGGCTTGGCGAAGCCGGATTCGATCGAGCGCATTGCGGATCGAACGCGCATTGGAGAACAGCGGCTGGGCTGATGCACGCGGACAATGGAGGTGTCGATCATCTGGACCGCGGCATCATGGGCGGAGGCAAGCGCGTCGATAATCCGGCCCCAGACGCCAGCACGCCGCCAGCGAACGAAGCGATTATAGCAGGTCGTGTAGGGGCCAAAATTATCCGGCAAATCGCGCCAAGGTGCCCCAGATCGTAGGACCCAGAAGATGCCATTGAGGACGCGACGGTCGTTTACCCGAGGAACGCCACGCGGCTTGTCGGGCAGCATCGGCTTTATGGCAGTCCATTCATAATCGGCGAGTTCGTGGCGCATGATTCGAGCCCCCAGTTCGGCAGGTTGAATCACAGGGGTCTTGCCAGACGCAACGCTTCCGGGCAGGCCCTGGTTGGACGCTTACGGAGTAGCAGCGGACATCAGCCAGCCGACAATCTCCGCTGAAACCGACGAAAATGACCCATTGCGGACGCCACCGGGGAGCCAGTTAAAGTCCAGCGTGCGACCTCGCGCCTCTCCATGCTATGCAGTAAGCTTCTATCCACTCGGAACCGGAGGCGTCGAGCTTGACACAAGAGATGGGTGGGCGGTCATGAGCAAGCGCTTCCTGAGGTGGGCCGAGACATGGATCGAGGAAAACATCCCTCCCGGCGCTAATCCCGACATTGAGAGCCACGAAGCGAGGGCAAAGCGGCTGTCGGAGAAGCTGTTGGCCGAGGCGACCGAGGCCGGCTTCACAAGCTCAGAGGCTGAGGAGGAGATGGAGCGCGTTTCGCCCCTGGTGCTGGCAGCGGTCTCGGACAGCACCGACTTCGACATCGATGCCTATCATCTCAAGTCGCAACTGGCGCAGGAGAATGAAGATGGCGACTGAGCCCATGAAAGACTGTTTCTTGTGATGCCTAGCGAACCAGTTCAGCGGCGGCGCTATGGCGTTATCCACGTGGAATTTAGAAATGAAGATGATGCCAACGTTTTTGGTTTCGAAAATGAATGAAAGGATCTTCGCTACCTGATGATCTTTCCGACGAGACGTTCAAGAGACCTTGGTGGATGACTCCAACGCGAGTCCACTAGGGTACGTGGTCTGTAAAGCGACGTCCGCTGTTGATGCTGTGGACGGCTCCTCCACCGGCACGAGAGTGCCAAGGATGTGGGCGCTGTTTAAGGCTCCCACGATTCGGAGGAGCAAGCTATGCAGTCGATTTCGACAATCGGTCTCGATATCGCCAAGTCGGTCTTTCAGGTGCATGGCGTTGATGCGGCCGGCCAGGTGGTCCTACGCCGGCAGTTGAAGCGCCGGCAGGTCTTGGCATTTTTCCAGAAACTGCCGCCATGCCTCGTGGGTATCGAGGCGTGCGCTTCATCACACCATTGGTCCCGCGAGCTGCAGGCGCTGGGGCATACGGTACGATTGATGCCTCCAGCCTATGTGAAGCCCTACGTCAAGCGACAGAAGAACGACACCACGGATGCGGAGGCGATTTGCGAAGCGGTCACGAGGCCCAACATGCGGTTCGTGCCGACCAAGACGTCGGAGCAACAGAGTTGCCTGATGCTTCATCGTGCACGCCATCTCTTCATTCGCCAGCAGACGGCTGTCATCAATTCAATCCGCGCCTATCTTGCCGAGTTCGGGATTGTTGCCCCGGTCGGGCGCAGAGGTGTCGAGCAACTTCTGGAAGTCGTCGCCGATACGGCCGACCGCCGGCTCCCGGAAGTGGCCCGCGCGTGTCTTGCTGCTCTCGGCAGTCAATTGCGGGCATTGAAGGCTCAGATACTGGAGTTCGACCGCCGCATCATCGCCTGGCATCGATCAAACGCGACGAGCAAGCGGCTGGATGCGATCCCCGGCGTCGGTCCGGCGCTGGCAACAGCGCTGGTCGCCAGCATTGCTGATCCCAAGGCCTTCCGATCGGGACGAGACTTCTCCGCCTGGGTCGGGCTCGTGCCGAAGCAGAACTCGAGCGGAGGCAAGGACAAGCTTGGCAGTATCAGCAAACGAGGCGATCGCTATTTGCGTAGCCTGTTCACGGCCGGCGCGCTCGCCGTGATCCGGTATGCCAAGATCCATGGCACCGGGCATCGGCCCTGGCTCACAGGGCTGCTAGCGCGTCGACCGACCAAAGTTGCTGCGATCGCGCTCGCCAACAAGATTGCTCGCATGGCGTGGGCCATGATGGCCAGGGGTGACCACTACAAGGAACCGATCGCGCTCGCGGCGTAAGCGAAATCGCGCCGGACATCCGGTGTGACGTGACGGTTGGGAGGGCGAACAGCACGTAATGCAGCGCCGGTCGATCCGGCGATCAGGACAACCCATTTGGGCCACGGCATCATAGAATGCGTGCTTTTGACCGGGACCTGATCCGCGCAGGGCATTATGGCCAGCGGTCATGTGAACCGCACAAACAGGCCGAACACATGGCTGCTCCGACCAATGCTGCAAAGTGAAGATTCTCCTTGCCAACCCGGAGCCGTCCACACATGGCCCATCGCGACATATTGCGCTGCCGCACGAACTCGGCCGCTACAGGGGCAAAGCGGACATTGCGTTCGTCGCATCATGTCGCTGGGGTTTATGGGTACGCGGCCTAGACGTCGACCAGTTCGGTCAGATCGTCGACAGCGATGAGAGCTTCGGAGAAGTCTTCGTCGTTGAAATAGACACTGCGCGTGATCACCACGCCAATGCCGGCACGCGATGCGGAAAAAAGGCCGTTGCAGGAATCCTCGAAGGCAATGCAGTCCGTCGCTGGAAGCGCCAGCTTCGCCAGCACATCGAGGTAGACGTCCGGAGCCGGCTTCTTGTGAGCGACGTCGTCGCCGGCCACGACCACCTCAAAGCGGCCGGCCCAATCCTGGCCCAAGGCAACCGAAAGCAACGCGTCGATATTCGCGTGCGACGTGGTCGTCGCGATCGCAAGGCGCTGCCCACGCATTTTCGCGGACGCCAGCAACTCGGCCACGCCGGGACGCAGCGGACAGCCTCCGCTGGCGATCAGGTTGACATAGCGGGCGGTCTTGATGCGATGCAGCTCTGCGATTTCCGGGTCCGACAAAGAACCCAAGGTTTGCCGCATGCGATTGAAAGCACGGATACGTTCCTTGCCGCCGGTCACCCGCAACAAGTCCTTGTAGACAGTGCGGCCCCAGCACCAGTCGAGTCCCGTTTGCACGAAGGCTTCATTGAACGCTTGCCGATGCGCTTCCTCCGTCTCCGCCAGAGTGCCGTCTACGTCCAGAATCAACGCCCGGGCGCACGCGATCCGGTCCCTAACGTGACCGACATGCAGGTCGGCGGGCGACAGCGTCATGTTCACGAGCTCCCTCCCGCGGCATCGGACCCGCCGGAAAAAACCCGGCTCGCCAGCACCTCACCGGCTTCGATCGACATGACGTCCTCGCTGGTCAGCATGCGGTCTAGCTTCGAAACCAGCCGGTTAGCCTGCCGAAGCCGGATGCGGTCGAGCGCGTTGCGGATCGAGCGGGCGTTCGAGAACAGCGGCTGGGTCTTGCGGATGGCGATGTAACGCACGAAGGCCTCGCGCGCCTCGGAGCTGAACTTATAGCCCATGTCCCGCAGCATCAGCTCGGCAATCGCAAGCAACTGGTCATCGGCATAATCCGGGAAATCAATGTGGTGGGCGATGCGGGAGCGAAAGCCCGGATTGCTGCTGAAGAACTTGTCCATGCGGTCGCCATACCCGGCGAGTATCACCACCAGATCCTCGCGCTGGGATTCCATCACTTGCAAGAGGATTTCGATGGCTTCCTGGCCGTAGTCGCGCTCATTGTCGGGGCGGTAGAGGTAATAGGCTTCATCGATGAACAGCACACCGCCCATGGCGCGCTTCAGCACCTCTCGGGTCTTGGGCGCGGTGTGGCCGATATACTGGCCGACCAGGTCATCGCGCGTCACCGAGACGAGGTGCCCTTTGCGGACATAGCCAAGCCGGTGCAGGATATTCGCCATCCGCAGCGCGACCGTCGTCTTGCCGGTACCGGGATTGCCGGTGAAGCTCATATGCAGCGTTGGCGCATCGTGCGATAGGCCAAGCGTCTTGCGGGCGCGTTCGACGATGAGCAGCGCCGCGATGTCGCGAATGCGCTGCTTGACCGGTTTCAAGCCAACCAGCTCGCGGTCGAGCTCGTCCAGCACTTCGGCGACGCCTGAACTTTTATACTCCTCCGCCAGATCGACGGTCTGCGCGGGTTCGTCCGGCTTCTGCACGGGCTCGACCATGTCAATCCTTGATTCGTCGATCCCCCTCACTCACCCGCGTGGAGGGCGGGAGCCCCCTCCCGCAGGGGGAAGGGAAGAAGGAGGACTTATGTTACTACTTGTAGCGTTCGCCGGCGGGCTTGTCAGTGACATAGGCTCGCGTGGTGTATTGGATCTGCCGGCCGCGGATCTCGGTGCGCTGCAACATAAAACCTGGCTCATTCTTCGGACGGTTCACGATATAGGACATTACCGGGCTCTCGACGCCGCGCACGGAATTGAACGCCGTGACGCGGATATAGTGGGCAGGAAAGGTTTTCCGGCAATTCGTTGATCTCCATCATGATGCCAGCGGCATCCTTCAAGTCGAACATCGGCATGCCGAACATTTCCCAATAGGTGTTCCGCGGATGCGGATCGTCGGTGTATTCGACGCTGATCGCCCAATCGTTACTGAGCGCATACTCGATCTGCGCGGTGATTTGCGCGTCGGTGAGATCGGGCAGGAATGAAAACTGTCCCTGCGTGACACGGTTGCCGTGATTGGTCATCATTGGCGTAAATCTCCTTAGGGTATCGCTCAGTAGGCGGGCGTCGCAACGGGCACGAAGTCGGCCGTGTCGGTGGAATCGTAGTTGAAGGAGATGTCTCTCCAAGTGTCGAGCGCCGCCTTCAGCGGGCTGCACCACTTGGCCGCATCCTCGAGAATTTGCGGGCCTTCGCGCATATAATCGCGGCCTTCATTGCGGGCCATGATCATAGTTTCTAGGGCCACCCTGTTGGCGGTGGCGCCGGCCTGGATGCCCATCGGGTGGCCGATGGTGCCGCCGCCGAACTGGAGCACCACGTCCTCGCCCAGATAGTGGATGAGCTGGTGCATCTGCCCAGCATGGATGCCACCGGAGGCTACCGGCATGACCTTGTTCAGCGAGGCCCAGTCCTGCTCGAAAAACAGGCCGTGCTCCAGTTTCTGCTCGGTATGCGTGTCCAGCAGCGTGTCGTAGAAGCCGCGGATCATCAGCGGATCGCCTTCGAGCTTGCCGACCACCGTGCCAGCATGGATGTGGTCCACGCCCGCCATGCGCATCCACTTGCAGATGACGCGGAAGTTCATGCCGTGGTTCTTCTGGCGCGAATAGGTCGAGTTGCCAGCGCGGTGCAGATGCAGGATCATGTCGTTCCGGCGCGCCCACTTCGCCATCGACTGGATCGCGGTGTACCCGATCACCAGATCGATCATGATGATGACCGAGCCGAGCTCCTTGGCGAACTCGGCGCGCTCATACATCTCCTCCATCGTACCGGCGGTGACGTTAAGGTAGTGCCCCTTCACCTCGCCGGTTTCGGCCTGGGCCTTGTTGACGCCCTCCATGCAGTAGAGATAACGGTCGCGCCAATGCATGAAGGGCTGCGAGTTGATGTTCTCGTCGTCCTTGACGAAGTCGAGTCCGCCCTTGAGCGCTTCATAGACCACGCGGCCGTAATTGCGGCCGGAAAGGCCGAGCTTGGGCTTGGTGGTCGCCCCCAGCAGCGGACGGCCGAATTTGTCGAGGCGCTCGCGCTCGACGATGACGCCCGTCGCCGGCCCTTGGAAGGTTTTCAGATACGCCACAGGAATGCGCATGTCTTCGAGGCGCAGCGCCTTGACGGCCTTGAAGCCAAAGACGTTACCAATGATCGAAGCGGTAAGGTTAGCGATCGAGCCAGGCTCGAACAGGTCCATGTCATAGGCGATATAGGCGAAATACTGCGCCTCGGTCTTGGTGCCGGGGCCGGTATTGGGGACCAGCTCGCAGCGATAGGCCTTGGCGCGATATAGATCACAGGCGGTGAGGCGGTCGGTCCACACCACGGTCCAGGTTGCGGTCGAGGACTCGCCTGCGACGGCCGCCGCGGCCTCTTCATGATCGACGCCCGGCTGCGGCGTGATGCGGAACAGCGCGATAACGTCGGTGTCCTTGGGCACATAGTCGGCGTCCCAATAGCCCATTCGCTTATAGGGGATGACACCGGACTTGTAGCGTTCCTTGGCGGCCATCGATTGTTCGTTCATGTCTTTCTCCTGTTATTCTCTGACCAGCGAATCTGGATCGAAACGATTGCAACTCATTCGGCGGCGGAGGCCATGCCGCCAATACGTGGATCAAGGCTTCCAGAGCGATAGCGCTTGGCCATTTCCGCCAGCGGAATCACCTTGATTTTTGAAGCATTGCCGGCCGTACCGAATTGCTCGAACCGTTCGCGGCAAAGGTCGCGCATCGCGTCCATCGCCGGCTTCAGGAACTTGCGCGGATCGAATTCGCTCTTGGCTCTGTGTCGCGACCTTGCGAAACACGGCGGTCATCGCCAGCCGGCAGTCGGTGTCGATGTTGACCTTGCGGACGCCGTGCTTGATGCCGCGCACGATCTCCTCGACCGGCACGCCCCAGGTCTGCGGCATCTCGCCGCCGAACTGATTGAACATGTCCTGCAAAGGCTGCGGCACCGACGATGAGCCGTGCATGACGAGATGAGTGTTCGGCAGCCGCGGTGGATTTCCTCGACGACGTTCATCGCAAGGATGTCGCCGTCGGGCTTGCGCGTGAATTTGTAGGCTCCGTGCGAGGTGCCCATCGCGATCGCCAGCGCATCGACCTTGGTGGCGCGCACGAAATCGACGGCCTGGTCCGGATCGGTCAGAAGCTGATCACTGGCCGATCTGGCCTTCGACGCCGTGGCCGTCCTCCTGCTCGCCGCCGCCGTGCTCGAGCGAGCCGAGCACGCCAAGTTCGCCTTCCACCGAGGCGCCGATCCAGTGCGCCATCTCGACGACGCGCCGGGTGATATCGACGTTGTAGTCGTAGTCCGCGGCGGTCTTGGCATCGGCCTTCAGCGAGCCGTCCATCATGACCGACGTGAAGCCGTGCTTGATCGCGGTAGCGCAGGTGGCTTCCTCGTTGCCGTGATCCTGATGCAGGCAGAGCGGAATCTGCGGATAGCATTTCCTCCAGCGCATCGATCATCCGCGCGAGCATGATGTCGTTGGCGTAGGACCGCGCGCCGCGCGAGGCCTGGATGATGACGGGCGCGTCAACGGCGGCCGCGGCCTCCATGATCGCCAGCCCCTGCTCCATATTGTTGATGTTGAAGGCCGGCACGCCGTAGCTGCGTTCGGCGGCGTGATCCAATAATTGTCGCAATGTAATCCGAGCCATCAATGCCTCCCTTCAACTGATCCGCGCGGAGTTGCGACTGGCGCGATCGCACGATGGCGCGCATCGCCGCCAGTGCGACGGCATCGGCCGTGATGCCGAATTCACGATAGAGAGCGTCCGCCGGCGCGGATGCGCCGAAGCCGGTCATGCCGACGAACTCGCCGTCTTCGCCGAGCCAGCGCGCCCAGTCGCCTTCGATGGCTGCTTCCACGCCGACGCGCGGCGCATCGCCGAGCACCCTCGTCCGGTAGTCCGGGCACTGCCTGCGGAACAGCTCAAAGCACGGCGCGGAGACAACAGCGGCCTGAATGCCGTCCTTCGCCAGGATCTTGGCGGCATCGAGCGCGACCGAGACCTCCGAGCCCGTCGCCATCAGCGTCACGTCGCGCGGCCCGTCCGTCTCGGTGACCACATAGGCCCCGAGTGCAACATGGTTGACCTCGGCTTCCTGGCCGCGAAATGCGGGTAACGCCTGCCGCGACAGACAGAGGATCGACGGCGAGCCTTCGGCGCGCAACGCACAGTCCCAGGCCTCCGCGGTCTCCATGGCATCGGCCGGGCGAAACACCAGGAGATTGGGAATGGCCCGCAGTGCGGCTATGTGCTCGACCGGCTGGTGGGTCGGACCGTCCTCGCCGAGCCCGATCGAATCATGCGTCATCACATGGATGACACGGATGCCCATCAGCGCCGCGAGCCGGATCGCCGGACGGTTATAGTCCGAGAACGCCAGGAACGTGCCGCCATAGGGAATGAACCCGCCGTGCAGCGCGATGCCGTTCATCGCCGCGGCCATGCCGTGCTCGCGCACGCCGTAATGGATGTAGCCGCCGTCGAACGCGTCGAAGCGCACCGGCTGCTGTGTTTTCGCAAGCGTGAGATTGGAATGCGTCAGGTCGGCCGAGCCGCCGAGCAGATTGGGTAAGGACTGGCGCAATCGCATCGATCACCTGCTGCGAGGCTTGCCGGGTGGCGATCTTCGGACATTCTGCGCCGAGACGCGCGCGCAGCCCGCTCATCGCCTCGGCATAGGCGCCAGGGAGCTTCTTGTTGAGCGCATCGTGGAACGGCGACCGGTCGCCGACACGACCGCGGCGAGCCCGTTCGATCCAGGCGCGTCGCGCATCCTGGCCGCGCTGGCCGGCCTCGCGCCACCGTGCAAGGACGTCATTCGGAATCTCAAAAGGCTGATGCGGCCAGCCAAGCGCCGCGCGCGTCTTTGCGACTTCCTCGGCGCCGAGCGGTGCGCCATGCGCCTTCTCGCTGCCTTGGCGGTTCGGTGCGCCGAACCCGATCACCGTGCGGCAGGCGATCAGCGAAGGACGATCGCTCGCCCGCGCCTGCTCGATCGCGGCAGCGATGGCCTGCGGATCGTGCCCGTCGATCCTGCTCACCGACCAACCCGACGCACCGAAGCGCGCCAGCTGATCGTCCGAACAGGACAGCGATGTCGCGCCATCGATGGAGATCTGGTTGTCGTCGAACAATACGATCAGCCGGTTGAGCCGCAGATGCCCGGCGAGCGAGATCGCCTCGTGGCTGAGGCCCTCCATCAGGCAGCCATCACCGGCAATCACATAGGTAAAATGATCGACCAGCTCGTCGCCGAACCGCGCGTTCATCAGCCGCTCGGCGAGCGCCATGCCGACCGCCGTCGCGATCCCCTGCCCGAGCGGCCCGGTCGTCGTCTCCACGCCGGGCGTATGGCCATATTCGGGATGCCCCGGCGTCTTCGAGCCCCATTGCCGGAATGCCTTGAGCTGATCGAGCGTCACGCCCTCATAGCCCGTCAGATGAAGCAGCGCGTAGAGCAGCATCGAGCCGTGACCGGCCGACAGCACGAAGCGGTCGCGGTCCGGCCATGCCGGATCGGCCGGATCGAATTTCAGGAAGCGAGAGAACAGCACGGTCGCCACATCGGCCATGCCCATCGGCATGCCGGGATGACCGGACTTTGCCTTTTCGACGGCGTCGATGGCGAGAAAGCGAATCGCATTCGCCATCTCGGCATGGGAGACGTCCGGGCGAACGGAAACGGGCGACAGCATGGACACGTTCATATCGTTCGCCTCTTTCGTTCGATCAATTGCAGGATCAGCGGCGTGAGGATGAGTTGCATCGCCAGATCGAGCTTCGCGCCATGGATCACGATCGAGTTGGCGCGCGACATGAAGCTGTGCGGGATCATCGAGAGCAGATAGGGAAAGTCGATTCCGCGCGGGTTCTTCAGCCGGATCACGACCATCGATTCGTCCGGCGTCGGGATCCAGCGTGCGATGAACGGATTCGACGTGTCGACCGTCGGCACGCGCTGGAAGTTGATGTCGGTGTCGGTGAATTGCGGGCAGATGTAGTTCACGTAATCCGGCATGCGGCGCAGGATGGTGTCCGTCACCGCCTCGGTGGAATAACCGCGCGTCTGCCTGTCGCGATGCAGCTTCTGGATCCATTCGAGATTGATGACCGGCACGACGCCGATCTTGAGATCGGCATATTTGGCGACATTGACCCGGTCGGTGACGACGGCACCATGCAGTCCCTCGTAGAACAGAAGATCGGAACCGGCCGGCAGCGATTCCCAGGGCGTAAAGGTGCCGGGCGGCGCGCCATAGAGCCGCTCTTCTTCCTCGTCGTGAACGTAGTGCCGGGTCGTCCCGGTGCCGGATTCGCCGTAGTCCCGAAACAGCTTTTCGAGCTCTTCGAACAGATTGGTCTCGGGACTGAAGTGGCTGAATGGCTTGCTGCCGCGCTCGGCCTCCTCAGCCATCTTGCTGCGCATCTCAGCGCGGTCGTAGCGATGGAACGCATCGCCTTCGATAAAGGCCGCGGTAACGTTCTCACGGCGGAAGATGTTCTCGAACGTCTTTTTCACCGAGGTGGTGCCGGCGCCCGACGAGCCCGTGATCGATATGATGGGATGGCGGCGTGACATCGGCGGCCCTCAGCGAAACAGGCCACGGCGCGCGAACAGCGGCGCGTCGTTGTTTTCGAACAGCGGCTCGAAGCCGTCGTGAATGAGATTGACGTCACGCACCGCGAGCGCCGAACCCATGACCAGCGGCACGCGCTGATGCGGCGTCCTGGCCGAAAGCTCAAGGATGCGCGCGCGACCATCACTGGCGGCACCGCCCGCCCATTCCATGATCAGCGCGATCGGATGCGCTTCATAGACAAGGCGCAACCGGCCTTCACGATAGGCCGGCCGCGCGTCGGCAGGATACAGGAACACGCCGCCGCGGCCGAGGATGCGATAGGCCTCCGCGACCAGCGAGCCGATCCAGCGCATGTTGAAATCCCCCGCCTGCTCGCCTGTCACCCCGGCCAGGCAGCCGTCGATATAGCGGCGCACCGCGCTGCTCCAGTGCCGGCGGTTGGAGGCATTGATCGCGAATTCCGGGGTGTCGGCGGGCACCTGCACGCCCTGCTTCATGAGGACGAACGCGCCAATGCGGGCATCGAGAATGAAGACGTCGACCTGCGCATCGAGCGCGAGCACCAGAAGCGTCTGTGGACCATAGATGAAGAAGCCGGCCGCGCATTGCGCGGTGCCGGGCTCGAAAAATGTCGATATGGCGTCGTGCCCTTTTGGCCGGATGGAGAAGATCGTGCCGACCGAGATGTTGTTCTCCAGATTGGCGGAGCCGTCGAGCGGATCGATCGCGACGCAGAGCGGCGCCGCCTCGTCGAAGATTTCCGGCAACTCCAATTCTTCCGACAGCACGGCGGCGACCGGCGCGGCCCGCAGCGCATCGCGCATCAGGCGATCTGCGGCAACATCGATGTCCTTTTGCGTGTCACCATCGGCATTCAGCGCGCCGGCCTCGCCGGTAATTCCGGCAAGCGGTCCGGCGGAGATCATCGCGGCGAGATCGACCGCGGCGCGTGCGAGCGCTTCGATCACCACGACCGACGCGGCGCGGATCGTTGTGTGCGGTGCGGCGCGGCCCAGGCACGACTGCAATGTCAGACGGTCTTCCATGCGCGTCGCTCCCTCCGATCGTCCCCCGTTCGGTGGGGGCTTCGATCCCGCGATGCCGCGACCGGCACCGGATCACCATCAACGCGCAAATTGCATAATTAGGGAAGTTTTAATATCTTTGGATCGACCAAAGTATTTCTTATGGAGCTCAGTCATGGCCGGACGATTTTTGCGTGACCTGACCATCCGCCAGCTTCGCTCGCTGGCGGCCGTGCAGAAAGCAGGCTCGATCACGGCCGCCGCGAACCGGCTCAACCTGACCCAGCCCGCGGTCACGCTTCAGCTTCGCAACCTGCAGGTACTCGCAGGACTTCCGCTGATCCAGCGGACCGGCGAGGGTATGGCGCTGACAGATGCGGGGCGCCTCGTTCTCGCGCTTGGCGAACGTCTCGAAGCCGCTTTGCTCGACTGCGAGCAGTCGCTTGACATGATTGCGGGGCGGACCGGCGGGCGTGTTTCGATCGGCGCCGTCAGCACGGCAAAATATTTCGTGCCGTTCGCAATCGCGGGCTTCTCACGCCGCTTTCCGAAGATCGACGTCACGCTCACGATCGGCAATCGCGAAACGATACGCAACGCGCTACGCGGCTATGACCTCGATATCGCGGTGATGGGCCAGCCCCCTGCCGGCGTCGACGTCGAGATGCGTCCGCTGGGCAAGCATCCGCACATCATCGTCGCCGCCGCCGATCACGCATTGGCACGAAAGAAGAAGCTCACGGCGGCCGACCTCGCTCAGGAAACGTTCATGACCCGCGAACGCGGATCGGGCACGCGCATGCTGATGGAGCAGTTCTTTGAGAAGGCGGGTCTCAAGCCGAAGGTCGGCATGGAGATGGACAGCAATGAGACGATCAAGCAGGCCGTCATCGCAGGGCTCGGGATCGCCTTCATCTCGCAACACACCGTCTCGCATGAACTGGAGAACGGCCGGCTTGTCACGCTCAAGGTCGCAGGCCTGCCGGTGATCCGCCAGTGGCACGCGATCCGCCGTGCCGACAAGATCCTGCTGCCGCCCGCGCAGGCGATGCTCGATTTCCTCGGCAAGGAAGGCTCGCAATATCTGCCGAACAGGCTCTGACGGTCGAACGCGATCTGCCCCGGCGTCGTCGCCACAGGCTCAGCCCGGCGCGAATCCGCGCATCGGACCATATCCGCGGACAGACCTCGGCTAAGGCCCATGCAAATGGGGCGATAGGCATGGGGTGAAACTCGTGCTACTCGGCATTCCAAGAAATCGGCATAAAGAAGAACATCAGGGAGAGACTCGATCATGATCGCGCGACGCAAGCTTCTGAAGGTTGGGGCGACTGGCCTCGCGGCATCGGTGGCGATGCCTTTCGTGGGCCGAACCGGATGGGCTGCCGCGCCGACCCATACGCTCAAGCTGACGTTCGCCGATACCCAGAGCCATCCGCTCTACGACGTGCTCAAGCGTTTCTCCGAAGATGTCTCGAAACGGACGTCGGGGGCCATCGACATCCAGGTGTTCAGCATCGGCCAGCTCGGCAGCGGCACCAACATCCTCACTGGGTTGCAGACCGGCATCATCGACTTCTGCGCGCATACGTCGGGCTTCATCGACACCATCTTCCCGAAATTCCAGGTCGTCGATCTGCCGTTCCTGTTCTCGGACTCGGCGTCAGCCGAACGCCTGCTCGACGGTCCGACCGGCGCCAAGCTGCTCGAGATGTTGCCGACCAAGGGCATCTACGGCCTCGGCTGGGGTCACTGGGGCTGGCGCGTCGTGTCGACGGTCGGCAGGAAGGCGCCCGAGCCTGCCGACATGAAGGGACTGAAGATCCGCGTGCAGCCCGGCGCCATCTTTGCCGCGACGTTCAAGGCACTCGGCGCAAGCCCGGTTGCGATCGATCTGACCGAGGTCTATCTCGCGCTGTCGCAGCACGTCATCGACGCCGTCGAGACGCCGATGATTTCGCTCGCCGCGACCAAGCACGACGAGATCGTGAATACCATCAACCTGACAAATCAGGTCTACAATGTCGGTGTCATGATGGCGAGCAAGTCCAAGTTCGACACCTTGCCGAAGGACGCGCAGGAGGCCATCCGCGCCGCGAGCGTCAACCTCACCAAGGACTGGCGGACCACGATCGCCGCCAAGAGCGAAGAAATCGCGGAGCGTTACAAGACCAAGGGCATGACCATCGTCGAGCCCAACCGCGACGATTATCGCAAGGCCACCGAAGGCGTGTACCCGCAATTCAAGGACATCATTGGCGCCGATCTCTACGACGCCGTCCTGAAGGAAGCCGGGCATGCTTGAGCCGCTTTCGGCGTTGCCCGATGGCGAGCTTGCGACGGTAACCGGATCGACCCATCCCGCGGAGCCTGCGATCAGACGCGGTCCGGTTGCGGACCGCGTCCGCGCCGGGCTGAACGGCATCGACCTGGCGTTTCGGGCGATCCTGGTGATCGCGCTGGTGATCCAGCTCGCGATCGTCCTGACCGGAATCGTCTCGCGGTTCTGGTTCGACGAGTCGCTGCTGTGGGCCGATGAAGCGGCCAAGCTGTTCCTGTCGCTGACGGCCTTCGTCGGCGGCGCGCTGGCCTTTCGCGCCCGTCACCACACGACAGTGGAGTTCCTGACGGCGAAGCTTTCGCCGCGCTGGCGAACCTCGGTCGCGATCGGCATGGATCTCCTGATCCTGGTCGCAGCGGTGGTCGTCGGCGATGTCTCGCTCGACCTGCTGTCGATCTCGGCGACATCGAACACGCCAATCCTCCAGATCAACGCGGCATGGCTGGTGCTTCCGCTCACGGTCGGCCTCGTGCTGACCGCGCTGTTTGCCATCGAGCGGCTGGTTTACGTCTATGCCTCCCGCGACGTCATTCCCGCCGCGATCGTCGTCGCGCTGCTGGCCGGCATCATCTATGCCGCAAGCATCATGCCGTCGCTGCATCTCGCTAACGGCACGGCGCTCGGCGTCATGCTGATCGCGTTCCTGCTTGCAATTCTGGCCGGCCTTCCCGTCAGCTTCGCGATGCTGCTGGGATCGGTGACCTTTCTCATGATCAGCGGCGTCGCCCCGCTGATCGCGGTGGCGCAGAACACTTTTGACGGCACCAGCAATTATATCCTGCTCACGCTGCCCTTCTTCATCTGGGCCGGCCTGATCATGGAGAAAGGCGGCATCAGCCTTCGCCTCGTCCGCTTCGCGATGACGCTGGTCGGCCACATGCGCGGCGGCCTGCTGCAGGTCGTCGTGCTGACCATCTACATGGTGTCGGGCATTTCCGGATCGAAGATCGCCGATGTCGTCGCGGTCGGATCGGTGCTGCGCCGCGAATTGCAGCGCCAGGGTTACAAGCCGGAACAGGGCGCCGCGGTGCTGGCCTCTTCCGCAGCCATGTCCGAGACGATCCCGCCGAGCCTCGCCATGCTTGTGCTGGGATCGGTGGCGCCGATCTCGATCGGGACGCTGTTCATCGCCGGCCTGATGCCGGCCGCGGTCATCGCGCTGCTGCTGATGCTGCTGAACTATGCGCTGTCGCGGCACGGCAACATGACCTCGGCGCCGCGCGCGACCGCGCCCGAATTGCTGCGCGCGACCATCGGCGCCGTGCTGCCGCTGGTGATGCCTGTCATCATGGTGATCGGCATCCGGTTCGGCGTCGCCACACCGACCGAGGTGTCGAGCGTGGCGGTGCTGTACGGCCTGATCCTGGCATTCGTCATCTATCGCGCCGTCGATCTCAAGGCGCTCTACCGAGATCGCGGTGGACTCCTGCCTGCTGGCGGGAATGGTGCTGTTCATCATTGCGGCCGCCTTCTCCTTTGCCTGGACGCTGACGGCGGCGAACCTGCCGGCGAACCTCGCCGCGATCCTGCATTCGCTTGGCGACAACCGCATCGTATTCATCCTCGGATCGATCGTGCTGCTGATCGTGGTTGGATCGCTGCTCGAAGGGCTGCCGGCGCTGATCATTCTCGGGCCGCTACTGATGCCGATCGCAAGCCAATACGGCATCGACATCATCCACTACAGCATGATCATGATCCTCGCGATGGGCGTCGGGATCTTCATCCCGCCGATCGGCATCGGCTTCTACGTCTCCTGCACGGTGTCGGAGAGCCGCCTCGAGGCGACCAGCCGCGCGATGCTGCCCTATCTCGCGGTGCTGATCATCGGCGTCCTGGTCGTGGCCTTCGTCCCCTGGTTCACGCTGGCGGTGCCGCGCCTGATCCAGGGAAATTGATCTGCATTGCAAAGGCCGGCGCTGGACGCCGGCTTTCGCCGTCTGCGCGGCGATCCGCTTTGGCGCTTACGGGCGTTGCGAGTTTAGTTGCGATACTGCGCCGGCGCCTGAGGATTGTTCGCTGGATTCGTGTCGTGCTTGGAGAGCCGGGTGATCACCTGGCTACCAAGCAGTGGCTGAAGGTCTGCCTCGAGCGCGTCCGCCAAGCGGCTTGGCATAAACTTCCTGGCCTTCGACATACAGCGTGAAGGCCTTGATGTATTTCGCCTGTTTTGCAGGATCTTCGATCGTCGCTTTCGTCCATGCGTAAAGCGGATAGTCATCGACGCCCTGCTTTTCGGCCTCGGCCACGTAATCGGCGAAGGCATCGTACTGGGATTTCATTGTTGCATGATGTTTGGCGAGGATGTCGGCGAGCGGCTTGATCGCGGGATCGCCGGGATCGCGCCTGACTACGCCCGCCAGCTCGTCGTCGAGATAGATCCGAACCTGATAGTCCCATTGCTTGTCCATCGCCACCCTCCTCTCGCCGCCGACAAAGTCTATCCGACCACCCTTGTAACGCCTTTTCAACTCGGGTCACATCGGTCGCGCGCGGCAGGCTGACGATGGCAGGGATCGTCTAGATGGTCAAAGCTGCCGTCAGCGTCCGGACATCCCTGAGTGAGGGCAGATCGGCAACGATTTTCACGACCTCGCGGGCCTTTTCGGACGGCAGTCCGCCATAGCTGGCGCAGCCATGGAACTTGTCCGCGACCTCCTCCCAGCTCATCGGGCTGGCCGGGCTGCCCTTGCCGAATTCCGCCCGGCCGCTGATACAGCGTCCATCGGTCAGCATGATATCGACGATGCTGGTCATCTTGTGGAAGCCGGCGGCGTTAGCCTCCTCGTTCACGTAGAAATCGACCTTCTTCATCATCGCGACCGTCTCAGGCGCGCGCACCACGTCGTCGGTGTATTCGGTCAGGCCCGCGCGACGGCGCAGTGCAAGAATGGCAGCGGAGAACGGCATGCTGAACTTCGCCTGAAGCTCGTTCGTGGGATTGTTGTGTAGCAGGGTCGTCGGCATGTGATGGTTGGTGCCGACGCGGATACGCTCGATCTGCTCCGGCCTGATATCGTTCGTTTCGATCAGTTCGAGAATGACGGACATCGCCGGATGCGTGAGCGATCCCGACGGATGCGGCTTGATGGAAATTCCGGGCTTGGCGAACGTCCAGGGTGCACCGAGCTTGCCTCGAATGGCGCCGTCGTCATAACCGCCGCAGGCGGCATGATAGAATCCACGGCGCGCTTCCAGGATGTTGCGAGCCGCCGAGAAGCCGCGCGCGACGAGATCGGTTGCGAGCACTGCGCTCTCAGCAGAGCGGCCGGGATGGAACGGCTTGGTCATCGTGCCGAAATTTTCGCGCAAGCCGGCCGACTGGCTGGCGGCAAGGCCGAGAACGGCCGCCGCATCGTCGGCGGACAGCTTCAGCATGTTGGCGATTCCGGCTGCGGCGCCGAACGTGCCGCCTGTGCCGGTGGTGTGAAAGCCGTCTTCGTAGTGACGCGGATTGGCCGCTTCCGCGACCTTGCAGCACACCTCGATGCCGACATGATAACCGGCGGTCAGCGCGGCGCCCGACAGGCCTTCCCGCTCGGCAACAGCGAGCACGCCGGCGAGCACCGGCGCGGTCGGATGCATCAACAGCCCATAGACCCGGTTCGGCGCCAACGCGAGCTGAGTGTCGTCGAAATCATGCGCATGGATGGCGATGCCGTTGGCGAAGGCCGCGAAAGCGCGCCGGAACCTTCAGGTTCGTACCGAGCACGCTGCAGGACGCATGATTGCCCCCGAAGTCGCGCACATAGTCGTTGACGAGATGCCCGGACTTGCAGGCACTGCCCGCAATCGCGAGCCCAAGCCCGTCGAGGATGGACTTGCGGCCGAGTTCGACGACGTCGTCCGGCAAACTGGAGCCATGCGACGACGTCACGAACTCGGCGACGTGCATCGTCAGCGACGATTGCGTTTCGGCAGTATTTGACGTCACGTGACACTCCGAAGCTGAGGCTGCGCGTTGCTTTCCTCGTCATGAATCCGGACCCGGAAGATGACGAGCGTGCCGATCACCAGCACGACGATGGTCAGGAGAAAGACGTTCTCCCAGTTCTGCGTCGCATCGAGCAGCCAGCCCACGATGATGGGTGACACCGCGCCCGCGATGGCGAAGCCAGTATTGACGGCGGCCGTCGAGGTCGCGCAATGCTGCGGCGAAGCGTCCATGCCCAGCATCCAGATCGACGAATCCGCAAGCTCGATGAAAAAATAGCCGAGCGCCAGCGCGATGGTGTCGACGGCAAGATCGGTCGTCACGAGGAGTGGAACGACGCAGAGCAACGCCGCGATGAACGAGACCACGATCACGTCGCGGCGCGCGCGCCGAATGCTGCCGGTTCGCTTCAGCCACAGATCGGTGGCGAGCCCACCGCCCACCATGCCTAGCACGCCGAAAATCAGGACCAGCGTCGAGAACATCGCGACGCTCTTGATCTCCAGGCCATGGGCATGACTGAAATAAAGCGGCACCCAGCTCAACAGGAACCACGAGAACCAGCCGTAGCAGAACGAGATCACGGTCGCCGGCCAGACTTTGGCAAAGAATTCCGGCCACACCAGCGGCGCGGGCGTTGCGAGATCCGCTCGCCCGATCTCATCGGCGCGATGGCCGAGCGCTTCGACCTCATCACGGGTGATCGCCGGATGAAGTCTCGGATCATCCCGCAGATAATAGGCGATGATCGCGGCCATCAACAGGCTCGCCACGCCGAGGATGATGAATGCCCAGCGCCAGGACCAGAGCAGGATCAGCGCGGTCACGACCGAAGGCGCAATAGCGGCACCGAGACGGCCGCAGCCGTGCATGATGCCCTGCGCCGAGCCGCGCCGATCTGCCTTGACCCAGCGGCTGATCACCGCCGACGAAATCGGATAGACGGCGGATTCGCCGGTGCCAACCAGAAGCCGCGCCAGGATCAGCGTTGCGAGCCCGCCGACCAATCCGGTCGCGATGGTGCCGGCGCCCCACAGGATGCCGCAGGCCACGAGGCCCTGCCGCGAGCCGACCGCGTCGGCGATCCTGCCGCCGATCACCATGAAGCAGGCATAGGTGACCGAAAACGCGGAGAAGGCCGTGCCGATCGACGCGTTGCTCAGGCCGAGTTCTTTCTGGATGATCGGCGCGCTCACCGAGATGTTGGTCCGGTCGATGTACATGACGATCGCATTGACGCACAGAAGCGCAAATATCTTGGTACTGGCGGACACGCCGCCGGATTGAACGGCCACGAAACACCTCCCGAACTCTTGTTCTTTTCTCGGCTGTGCGTTGTTGCGCAGCCGGATCGCTTCGTCCGCCGTGGCGAGATCGAGATTAAGTCTCTAGTCCGCGAAGAACTTCAGCATGACCTCGAGCGTTTCCTTCGGCGCCTCTTCCTGCACGTAGTGCCCGGCCGGCGCGGCCGCGGTGCCGACGATGTTGGTCGCATATTTCGACCAGACCTCCCTGGCATTGTGGTTGCGACCGACGCCGCCGGTCGCGCCCCACAGCAGGAATGTCGGACAGGTCACGCGTTTGCCGGCGTTGAAGTCGGCGGTGTCCATGTCGAGATCGCAGGAGACGGTTGCACGATAGTCCTCGCACATCGCATAGACGGTGCGCGGGTTCTTGATGCAGCGGATATATTCGTCGAGCGCTTCCGGAACGAAGAAGTCGATGCCCTGCTTCGGTCTTCGACAGCTTCTTGCGGATGAAGAATTCCGCGATCGTTGTTGATCATGGTCTCCGGATAGGGCGTCGGCTGGATCATGAAGAACCAGTGCCAGGAGAACTTGCCCCAGTTGAAGGTCACGTTGTTCAGGAGGTGATGCTGCGGCAGCATGTCGACAAAGCAGGCCTTTTTCAGCTTGTCGGGATAATCGAGACACATCCGGTGCAGCACCCGCGCACCGCGGTCGTGGCCGGCAGCGGCAAAGGTGTCGAAGCCGAGCTTCGCCATCAGCTCGACCATGTCCTTGCCCATCTCGCGGAACGAATAGGCATAGTGATCGTCGCCGCCGTCGGGCTTCGAACTGTCGCCATAGCCGCGCAGGTCGGGCGTCACCACTGTGAAATGCCTGGATAGTTCAGGCGCGACGCGATTCCAGGACAGATGCGTGAACGGGTTGCCGTGCATCAGGAGCAGCGGCGGCCCCTTGCCGCCATGGCGCAGCACGATGTCGACGCCGTTCACGTGAAGCGTCTCCTTCTTGAACCCTTCCATCATCAGCGGCGGCCTCCCGGTGTCTTGATTGACCGCAACGCTCTGCCGATCAGGATCGCCTGTCAACATAAAATCGTCGACGATTTCGGATTTTGATGGCGGTGCCTTTCCGAACCCGCTATGGTCGGACTTGCGGATTCGAAGGATTGACCATTGCCGACAACCGCCGAAACCCTGCGGATTTACAAAGAGACCTCGCTGACGGGCATCGTTCGCGACGAGATCACGCGTCTCATCGAGGCCGGCGAATTGCTGCCGGGCGCATGGGTCAACGAGGCCGAGCTGGCGCAGCGGTTCGGGGTCAGCCGCGGCCCGGTTCGGGAAGCCTGCCGCGGGCTGGAGCAGATCGGCCTGCTGCGTTTCGTGGTCAACCGCGGCGCCTTCGTGCGACAGATCGAGCTGAAGGAGGCCGCGGAGCTTTACGATCTCCGATCGGCGCTGTTCGCACTGGCCGGGCGGCTGTTGGCGCCGATCATCGATGCCAAGGGATTGGCCAGGCTGGAAGACCTCCTGGCGCAGATGGAGACTGCCGCAGCGAGTGGCGAGCTCGAGGAGTACTACCCCCTCAATCTGCAATTCCACCGCGCCATTCTCGAATTGTCCGGAAACGCGCGGCTGTTGTCGGCCTACCAGAACTGCGTGCGCGAGCTGCATCTGTTCCGCCGCAGCGCGCTGCTCAGCAAGGAGCGCATGAAGTCCTCCAACCTGGAGCACCGGGCGATCTTCAAGGCGCTGAAGAGCCGCGACGCGGCAAAGGCCTTCCAGCTCATGCAGGACCATGTCCTGAACGCGAAAGCGCGCGTCTTGCGCGAAGCATCCCCGCAGTCGGAGTAACGGCTACCTCGCCAAGCTCTAGGCGGCGTGGACAAATTTGAGCCAATATCTCGCGGTGGCTAGATGGACCATGCCGAGGAAGCTGTTGGCCAGTTGATCGTATCGTGTGGCGATGGCGCGGTTGATCTTCAGGTGGCCGAACATACGCTCGATGCGGTTGCGCTGCTTGTAGAGTGTCCGGTCATGTTCAATCTTCACGCGACGATTTGACCGACCCGGAATAACCGCCTCGATCTCCCGTCCGGCAAGATCGGCGCGGATGGCGTCAGCATCGTGGCCCTTGTCCGCAAGCAGGGCGTCGGGAGCGCCTCTGCTCAAGCCTGCCTCCAAAAAGCAGCTTTGAATCAACACGGTGAGACGGCGTCACGCGTGCCAAGGTCGAACGTGACCGGTCGCCGTTCGACAGCTTTGAAGGTTTCGTTTTGCCTGCCCTTGTCTCCTGAACAATTTTGGCCGGTAAATAGACGACCGGTCATATGTTTTTAATAAGTTTCTCGCTGGAACGCCGCGCCAGTGAGTGATGACGTCTGTCCGCGGCTAATCTAAAGGAACTGAACAATGCCCACGATCACTACTACAGACGGCGTAAACATCTTCTACAAGGATTGGGGATCAGGTCAGCCGATCGTTTTCAGCCACGGTTGGCCGCTGACAGCGGACGACTGGGATGCCCAGATGACATTCTTCCTTCATCACGGCTATCGGGTGATCGCCCACGACCGGCGCGGCCACGGCCGGTCCGACCAGCCCAGCACCGGCAACGACATGGACCACTGGGTTGCCGACCTCGCGGCCCTGACGGAACACCTCGACCTGCGCGAAGCGATCCATATCGGGCACTCGACAGGTGGCGGTGAGGTGGCTCGCTATGTCGCTCGCCACCAGGAGCGCGTCGCGAAGGCGGCGCTGGTCGCTTCGCTGACGCCGAACATGTACCGGAGCGAGGACAACCCGGCCGGTCAGCCGCCGGAGTGGTTCGAAGCGATCCGGGCAGGCGTGCGGGGCAACCGGTCGGAGTTCTACCGTTTCGTCCCTGAGAACCCGTTCTACGGCTACAACCTCAATGGGGCGAAGCCTTCGGAGGCGACGATTGCGAACTGGTGGCGCCAAGGCATGGCCGGCGGTGCCCTCGCTCATTACGCAACCGTCGAACTCTTGGCTCGAAGATTATACCGACGACCTCAAGAAGATCACTGTGCCGGTGCTGGTGATGCATGGCGAGGCTGATCAAGTCGTCCCGTTCGCAAGTTCAGTGCCGCGTGCGGTCGACCTGCTTAAGAACGGGTCGCTGAAGACTTATCCCGGTTATCCCCATGGCATGCTCACCACGCATGCGGATGTCCTCAACCCCGACCTGCTCTCGTTCATCAGGTCTTGACGACATCTCTCATCCATTATCGCCTATGGTAGACATTTAGGGGTGTATATTGAGGAGGGTTCGGGTTTCGTCGTGGTGACGAAGGAACGAACAGGAAGCTCAAACCCTCCTCGAAAATTCGTCGGCCAAGGCCCCTATCGAAGCGGCGGCGCTGGCAGCGTTGCTCGGCCTTGACGGAGGTCCAACTCCACCGTCGGCTTCGCGCCTCGCTCCCTGCCTGCCCGGGGGCGTTTGAGGGGCAACCGTGGCATGTGGAATTTGTCCACGCCGCCTAGTACAGCCCACCGGTGCCTGAACGGACGATTGCGCGATCGACGTCGGGCGACACTGCAGGCGAGCTGCCGTCGGCATCGCCGACCACCGAGTAGTCGTCCGGCGGCGCCGTGCCCGGCTTGAACGCCTCCAGGATCGATGAACCGCCCGTCCCCGCCGCCACGCGCATGCCCGTCTTCGGGTCGACGCGGATCAGCCTGATCCCTGCGGGCATCTTGAACGGAATTGCCGGCCTGTCGGCCAACGCAAGCTTCATGAAATCCCTGGCGATTGGACCGACGATGTGGCCGGCCTGCGCGGTCCTGCCCAGACTGCGGGGTTTGTCGTAGCCCAGATAGAGACCGATGACGAGATCAGGAGAAAAGCCGACGAACCAGACATCCTTGGCTTCATTGGTCGTGCCGGTTTTGCCGGCGATCGGCTTGCCCACTTCGCGCAAGACCGCCGCCGTGCCTCCCTGCACCACGCCTTCCATCATTGACGTGATCTGGTAGGCCGTCATCACGTCCAGCACCTGCTCGCGATGGTCGACGAGCTGGGGTTCGGGCTGGTTCTTCCAGCCTTCAGGCGCGTCGCAACCACGGCATTCGCGGCCATCATGCTTGAAGATCGTATGTCCGTAACGGTCCTGAATGCGGTCGATCAGTGTCGCCTTGACCCGCCGCCCGCCATTGGCAAACATCGAATAGGCCGTGACCATCCGCATGACGGTGGTTTCGCCGGCGCCGAGCGAATAGGCGAGATAGTTCGGCAGTTCCTCATAGACACCGAAGCGCTTGGCATATTCGCCGATCAGCGGCATGCCGACGTCCTGCGCCAAGCGCACCGTCACGGTGTTGAGAGACCATTTGAGCGCTTCGCGAAGCGTGGTCGGGCCCTTGTAATGACCGACCGAAAAATTATCCGGACGCCACGCATCGCCGCCCTGCCCCTGATCGATCTCGAGCGGCGCGTCGACCTCCATGGTCGATGGCGTGTAGCCATTGTCGAGCGCCGACGAGTACACGATGGGTTTGAAAGTGGACCCCGGCTGCCGGTAGGCCTGCGTGGCACGGTTGAACTGGCTTTGATCGAACGAGAATCCTCCGACCATCGCAAGCACGCGGCCGGTCAACGGATCCATCGCGACCATGGCACCGGAAACTTCAGGCAGTTGCCGCAACCGATACTGGCCTGTGACGATGTTGCCGTCCTTGATCAGCGGATCGGCATAGATGACATCGCCCGGTGACAGAACCTGCGAGACTGCGGTCGGCGTCTTGCCGCGCAACGGACCGGCGGCCGCGCTCGCCCATTTGACGCCATCCAGTGCGATGAGCCCGGTCTGCCGTTCCCTGGAGATCGCGCCCCCGAGCTCGCGATCGGGCTGAAAGCCGATGCGGGCCGACTGGTCGTTGGTCTCGAGCACCACGGCCATCCGCCACGGCGAGATGTCCGACAACGATTTCACGTCGGCGAGCTTGACGCCCCAATCACCCGAAATATCCAACCTGCTCGCCGCTCCGCGCCAGCCTTGCGCCTCGTCGAAGTTCACGAGGCCGGCGGCCATCGTCTTGCGGGCGATGACCTGCAGCTTCGGATTGAGCGTGGTGCGGACCGACAGACCGCCCTCGTAGAGCTTCTTCTCGCCGTAACGTTCGAAAATGTCCCGCCGCACTTCCTCGGCGAAATATTCGCCGGCGAAGGTATGCGCCGCATTCGAGCGGCTGGCGACGAGCAACGGCGCCTTGCGCGCCTTTTCGGCCTCGTTCTGCGTGATCCAGCCGTTTTCCTGAAGCCGGTCGATCACATAGTTACGGCGCTCGACCGCGCGGTCGTGATTCTTGACCGGATGCAGCGTCCCGGGCGCCTTCGGCATCGCCGCCAGATAGGCCGCCTCAGCGATCGAAAGCTCGTTGACCGATTTGTCGAAATAGACCTGCGCCGCGGCGGCGATGCCATAGGAGCCGAGGCCGAGATAGATCTCGTTGAGATACAGTTCGAGAATCTTGTCCTTCGAATAGGCGCGCTCGATTCGCATCGCGAGCAGCGCTTCCTTGATCTTGCGGCCGAACGAGACTTCGTTGGTCAGCAGGAAATTCTTTGCGACCTGCTGGGTGATCGTCGAGGCGCCTTGCGGACGGCGGTTGGAGCCGTAGTTCCGGATGTAAAGCAGCCCGGCGCGCGCCATGCCGGAAAAGTCGACACCGCCATGCTCGTAGAAGTTCTTGTCCTCAGCGGAGAGGAAGGCGTTGATCACCAGCTTCGGAACGGCCTGGATCGGCAGATAGATGCGCCGCTCCCTGGCATATTCGCCCAACAGCGATCCGTCAGATGCGTGGATGCGCGTCATGACGGCAGGTTCGTAATCCCTTAGCTGAGAATAATCCGGGAGATCCTTGGAGAAATTCCAGATCAGCCCCGCCATCGCTGCGACGGCCACCAAGAACACGGCCGTTCCCGCGGCGAACAGGAAGCCGACTAAACGCAAGACCATTTTCGAAAATCCTGCCCCCTGAGGTGATCCCTTACGACAGCACGGAAAAATCGTCCATACGACGGCGGAAAAAAGTCGGCCCGCGGCCCAACCGCAGATCACTGGCGACGTGATGCCGACTCAGATGTCGGATCATGCGAAGCAAGGGCGTTTTTATGACGCCGAATCTCTCCGCGTCGGATCTGCAGCGCAGCTCGCTCGATCGTAAACCACGCGAAGTGATCTCGCCCCGATCAAATTTCTAACAGGACCATCACCAACTTACAGTTGAAATTTCAGAATAATCAAACCACGACAGTCATGAGTCGCAAATCTGTCACCATGTAACAAAAAAGAGAGCAGCCCGGGCGACATGAATAGCAACATGTTACGCGTCAACACGCGTTTGCCCGAAAATTGCCGACGGCCTCGCGCTAAGACAGGGACGGGCTTTCCGACCGGATTGCCCGGCACACCCTAAAGTGATTGATCGAGGACCCCTCATGAAATCTTTGAAACTCACCAGCCTGGCGCTGGGCGCATCGCTCGCGCTTTCGGGCGCGGCGTTCGCCGAAGACCTGACCATCGCGCTCGCGAGTTCCATCACCGGCAGCGAAGCCGCGACCGGCCGGCAGATGAAGAACGGCGCGGAGATGGCGGTGGCCGACATCAACGCCGCCGGCGGCGTTCTCGGCAAGAAGCTCGTGCTCGACATCGAGGACGATGCCTGCGACCCGAAGCAGGCGCGCTCGGTCGCCGAGAAGATCGGCAGCGCAAAGATCCCGTTCGTGGCGGGTCACTACTGCTCATCCTCGTCGATTCCCGCTTCGGAAGCCTATGCGGACAACAATGTGCTGCAGATCTCGCCGGGGTCGACCAACCCGCTGTTCACCGAGCGCAAGCTCTGGAACGTGGCGCGGGTCTGCGGCCGCGACGACCAGCAGGGACAGATCGCCGGCGATTACATCGCCAAGCACTACAAGGGCAAGAACATCGCGATCCTCGATGACAAGACCACCTATGGCAAAGGCATCGCCGACGAAACCAAGAAGGCGCTGCGCAAGGCCGGCATCACCGAGAAGATCTACGATTCCTACAACAAGGGCGACAAGGACTTCAACGCCATCGTTTCAAAGCTGAAGCTCGAGAACATCGATCTCGTCTATGTCGGCGGCTACCTCCAGGAAGCGGGCCTGATCCAGCGCCAGATGCGCGACCAGGGCCTGAAGACGGTGCTGATGGCCGGCGACTCGCTCGCCGACAAGGAGTTTGCCTCGATCACCGGCCCCACCGGCGAAGGCACGCTCTTCACCTTCGGCCCCGATCCGCGCAAGAAGCCGACCGCCAAGGCGATCGTCGACAAGTTCGCGACCAAGAACGTCGATCCCGAGGGCTATACGCTCTACACCTACGCCGCAATGCAGGTCTGGTCACAGGCCGTGGCTAAGGCCAAGACCACCGATGCGAAGAAGGTGATGGAGACGATCAAGGCCGGCGCCTGGGATACGGTGCTCGGCAATTTGGAGTTCGACGCCAAGGGCGACATCAAGCAGATCGACTTCGTCGTCTACCAGTGGAACGACAAGGGCGGCTACGCCGAGGTCTCCAATTAAGCGCAAGCTTCGTGAGCGGCGTCGCCTGCGCCGTCGCTGACCGGAAATTTGATCTCGAACGCCCCGGCTCGCCGGGGCGTTCTTGTTTGGCGGCGCAATCGCGCAACGGGCTCGTGATCGGATCACGCACTCCGGAACTTGAGCAATCGTGCGCTCAAATCGGCAGGTTCTCCGGCACGCTGCCGAATGTCCGGAGCACGGTCGTTTCCGCGACGGGATAGCCGGTGCGGGCGAAAGCCACGGCGCCGGCATGACCGAAGATCTGCCAATATCCTTTTGCCCGATCGATCGCACTCGCCGGGCTCGCGCATTTATAGGGCTCGCCTGCGACCAGACCGTCCTTGGTCAGGTCGAACGGCATGGCGACAAAGTGAGTGATCTCGCTCATGACGTGCCTCCCGGTATTTTATCCAGCAAACACCGGGTTCAAGCGATCGCGTTTGACCTAAGTCAACCGGCGGACGCGCTCCTTGATAGTCTATCTCGCTCGTCCGGCCGTTGTCATATCCCGGGCTTCCCGGCCGCCGTTGTGGTTGCGAGGCGATAGGCTTGCTGGGCGTTCGGACCCAGCGCCTTGGAGCGAAATTCGCCACCAAGTCTCACCAGGCACTCGTCGAGCGCGCGCTTGATCTTGCCATAGCTGCCGGCCAGAAGGCAGACCGGCCAATCGGAGCCGAAGATCAGCCGGTTCTCGCCGAAACATTTCGCGGCATGTGAGACAGCCGGGAACAGGCGTGCCGCGTCCCAGTCGTCCCATTTGGCTTCGGTCGCCAGACCGGAGATCTTGCACCAGACATTGCCGGAGTTGGCGAGCGCGGCCATGCGATCCGCCCATTCACGACTAAGACCTTCGGCGATCGGCGGCTTGGCGGCATGGTCAAGAATGAACCGCCCCTGCGGAAAGGTACGCGCGGTCGCGATCGCGGCCGGCAACTCGCGCGTGCGCACGAGGAAGTCATAGGCGAGGCCCCGCGTGAGCACAGTCGCAATTCCGCGCTGGACGTCGTCCCGCAGCAGCCATTCAGCATCGTTCTCGTCGTGAACCTGGTGGCGAATGCCGACCAGATTCTTGCCTCCGGGCAGGCCATGCAGCCGCGCGAGCGTATCGCCAACCGATCGCTCCGTCAGATCAACCCAGCCGACCACGCCGGCAACAAATGGCGTCGTGCCCGCGATGCGCAGAAATTCCTCGGTCTCGCCGAGCGATGCGCGGCATTGCACGACGATGCTGGCATCGACGCCGTTTGCGGCCAGCAGCGGCGCGAGGTCGGAGGGTCCAAACGCGCGGCGGATCGGCGCCATCGCGTCCCCCGCCATCCAGGGATAGTCCGCCCGCGCCGGGTCCCAGAAATGCTGATGCGCATCGATGACCGTGCTCATGCCGTTTCCCCCGGCAGCGGCGCGTCGGCGTCGACCAGGCCACGCTGGCGCAGCTCACGCCAGAACGACTGCGGCACCGGCAACTCGGCCATCGCGATGTTGTCAGCGACTTCTTCGGCCGAGCGGGCGCCTTGCAGCGCGACCGTCACCGCGGGGTGCGCCAGGCAAAACTGGATCGCCGCGGCCTTGAGTTCCGTCCCGTGCTTTTTGCAGAGCGTTTCCAGCTCCCGGGCGCGTGCGACGAGAGACGGATCGGCGTCTTCATAGTTGAACTTCGCGCCGGCCCGCGGATTCGCAAGAATGCCGCTGTTATAGATCCCGCCCAGGATGATGCCGATGTCGCGCGCGCGGCAGATGGGAAACAGCGTCCTGAGCGCACCCTGGTCGAGCAAGGTGTAACGGCCGGCGAGGAGAAAGCAGTCGACCGGTACCGCCTCGGCGAAACGCGCCAGCATCTCGGACTGGTTCATGCCGGCACCGATCGCCCGCACCGTGCCGTCGTCGCGCAGGCGTTGCAAGGCGCGGAAGGCGCCTGAGACCGCAGCATCATAATGGGCGTCAGGATCATGCACCAGCAGGATATCGACCCGGTCGAGACCAAGGCGATCGAGACTCTCTTCGACCGAACGCATGACGCCATCATAGGAGTAGTCAAAAACCGGCCGCTCGATCGGGGTGCCCTTGTAGTGACCGTCCTCGGCCGGCGCGGGCGCGCTGGCGCGCAACAACCGTCCGACCTTGGTCGAGATCACGAAGGAGTCCCGCTTCTGTTGGCGCAGGAAGCGTCCAAGGCGACGCTCGGCGAGGCCGAAGCCATAGAGCGGCGCAGTGTCGAAGAAGCGCACGCCCGACGACCACGCTCGCGCGATCGCAGCATCGGCGTCGGCGTCGCTGAGCGGCGCGAACAATCCACCAAGTGGCGCGGTACCGAATCCCAGCGCCGTGACTTCCAGCCGCCCGCCCGCGAGCTTTACCCGCCTCATTCAGCCGTCCTTTCTCGCCGCGTATAGACCTGCAATGCAGGGATCAGGTCACGACGACCTGCCCCGTCGCCTTGTCGAACAGATGCGTCTTTTCGAGATCGAGCGACACGTCGAAAGGCCGATCCGGCTCCGCGGCAACGCCGACCGGCATCTGCGCCGTGAACGGGAACGGTCCGATCGTGCCGATGACCAGAGTATGCGGGCCGAGCGGCTCAACGTCCTTGACCATCATCCGGATCGCGCCGTTCGCCGCACCGCCCTGACGAAGGATGTGATCCGGCCGCACGCCAAGGATCACCGGCTTGCCGACACTGCCGGCATAAGCCGCCTCACGGCATTTCGGCAAGGTCAGCGCCGTGCCCGAGGGTTCGGTGAAGACGAGTGCGCCGTCGCGCGCGGTGATCTCGCCGTGAATGAAGTTCATGCTCGGCGCGCCGATGAAGGCCGCGACGAACAGATTGTCCGGCTTCTCGTAAAGTGTAATGGGATCTGCGGCCTGCTCGATCCGGCCGCCGTTCATCACCACGACGCGGTCGGCCATGGTCATGGCCTCGACCTGATCATGCGTCACATAAACGATGGTCTTGGCGAGCCGTCGGTGCAGCGCCTTGATCTCGGTGCGCATCTCGATCCTGAGCTTGGCGTCGAGATTGGATAGCGGTTCGTCGAACAGGAACACATCCGGGCTGCGCACGATGGCGCGGCCGATCGCCACGCGCTGGCGCTGGCCGCCGGACAATTGCTTGGGACGGCGATCGAGATATTTCTCGAGCTCCAGGATGCGCGCCACGTCCTGCACCGCCTTCGCGATCTCTCCACGCGCCCCGCCCCGCACCTTCATCCCGTAGCCGATGTTCTCGGCGACCGTCATGTGCGGGTACAGCGCATAGTTCTGAAACACCATCGCACAATTGCGCAGGCCCGGACGCAGATCCGTGACGTCGCGATTGCCGATGCGGATCGTGCCGCCGCGTCACCGTCTCCAGCCCCGCGATCATCCGCAGAGTCGTGGTCTTGCCACATCCGGACGGGCCGACGAGCACGACAAATTCCTCGTCGGCGACGGCGAGATCGAGCCCTTCGATGACCTTGTAGGGTCCGTAGGCCTTGCTGACATTCTCGATTTCGACGTGAGCCATGAACCCGCTTTCGTCAGTCCGCTTTCGTCTCTCCGGGCACTGCCAACGGCTCCGGATGACGCGTGCGCGCGATCCGGAGCCATCGCGTCAACGTGCTACTTCTTGGGCGGCAGGCCCATCGCCGCGCGATAGGCGGCGAGTTGCTTGTCGCGGCCGAACTCGTCGGTCAGCCTGTTGAACTCCTTCGCCATCGCATCCAGCGCCGCTTGCGGCGTGGTCTGGCCGGCCAGCGCCTTGCCGAGCTCGATCTCAACGACCTCGGTGTAGGAGAAATAGCCGGGCAGACGCATGTCGAGCGCGACATTCTTGCCGTTGATCGAATCCGCCTGCGCGCCGAGATATTCCTTGGCTTCCTGCGGCGTGAAGATCTTGCTCCACAGTTCCAGATTGGTAGTGTGCGACTTGCGATAGGGATTGACGCCCGTACCGCCGGTGATCGCGGCTTGGCCGGACACCTCGGGGCTCGTCAACGTCTTGACGTAGTCCCAGGCGGCCTGCTGGTTCTTGCCGGATTTCGGCACCGCGATCTGCCAGCCGCCGAACGCCATGAACGGACCGGGTATCACCTCCGGGAATTTGTCCCACTTCTTCGTCTTGGCATTCCAGATCTCATCCGAGCCGGGCAGCACTGCCGAGCCGACCTTGCCCGAGATCTTGGACTGCTTCGGATCGGCGGCGATGACGCCGGTGTCGCCCCAGCCGATCGACTCCGCGACCTGTCCGCCCGCGACCGCCGCGTTCACCTCGCCGAAGGAGAAGTTCAGCGCATTGGGCGGCCCGAGCTTGGACGCGCGGATATATTCTTCCAGCCCCTTGACCCAGCCCGGATTGTTGATCTGCGCATCCATCGTTTCCGGATCGAAGAACATCGCACCGGGATAGTTCGGGTTGTTGGTGTAGGCGGCTGCGTGGCTGAAGAAGAACCAGAACTGCTGGCCGCCGCGGCGGAAGGCTTCCGCCGTGCCCCATAATCCCTTGTCCGGCCGCTGGAAGAATTCGGCGATATCGAGATACTGCTTCCAGGTCTTCGGCGGCGCGAGGTCATAGCCATACTTGGCCTTGAACGTCTCCTTCTCCTTGGTATCGTCGAACAGGTCCTTGCGATACGTATAGGTGTGAACGTCGCCGTCCATCGACTGCGAATAGATCTTGCCTTCCCACACCATCAGCCGTTCGCGATAGGCGGGCTCGACGTCGTCCCAATCCTTGCCGGATTGCATGTCCTTCGGCATCTCGCTGAGATAGGGAACGAAATCGGGCAGCCACGCCGGCGCGAAGCTGACGAGGTCGAACGTCGCGTCACCCGAGGTCAGCGAGGTCGCGATCTTCGGATAGAGCTCCGACCAGGGAAACTCCACCACATTGACCTTGCCGCAGGTCTTCTTGCTCCATTCGTCGGCGCCGAGCTTGAGCGCCGAAGCGATATACGGCCCGGTCTGCGATGCGACGGTGAGCGTGACGCCGGAATAGTCGGGGTTGCAGGCCGCCCGCACCTGCCCCGCAGCGCAGACGGCGACGAGCGAAGTCGCCAGCATCAACATTGTTCTTCTCAACATGGTGTTTCCTCCGTTTGCATTTTTTCGTTGGTCGGCTCTCATTTGATGGCTCCGAGCATCAATCCCGAACGCATCATGCGGCTGAGCAGGCCCGCCATGATCATCATCGGAACAATGGCGACGAGTGCTGCGGCCGAGATCGCCCACCATTCGTCGCCGCGCTGGCTGTTCTGTCCGGCCACCAGGATGGGCAGCGTCTGCCATCTTGAATTGGTCAGGAACAGCGCGAACAGGAATTCATTCCAGACAAAGGCCAGCGTGATCATGAACGTCGCCAGCAGCCCGTTCATCGACATCGGCACGACGATGCCGAGGAAGATGCGCCAGCCCGGCACGTTGTCGACCATCGCGGCCTCCTCTACCTCGATCGGCAGCGCCTCGAAGAAGTCACGCATCAGCCAGACCACGATCGGCAGCGAGAAGGCGACGTAGCACAAGGTCAGGCCGACAAAGCTGTCGATGAGCTGAAAGCCCATCCGGCCGATTTCGCTGTAGAGCAGATAGAGCGCGAAGGCCGTGACGATCGGCGGAAACATGCGCTGACTGACGAACCAGAACAGGATGTCCTCATTGCCCAGGATCGGCCCCGGCAGCGGCAGGCGGTTGGCCAGGATCGCGGCGATCAACGCAACCGGAAATGCGAGCAGCAGCGCCCGCGGCCGGGTGAACCCGAGATAGTAATTCAGGACCAGATAGCCGCCCAGCGCCAGCACGAAGAAGGCAAGGCCCGCTCCCAGGCGCACCTTGAACTCGAAGCGAACCAGTGCATAAGCCGCCATCGCGCCGACCGCGGTCGCGATCAGCGCGGCCGATAATCCCACCAAGCGTCGAGTTCACGAATGTGTGGAAGAATTCGCCGCGAATGCCCTGGTAGAGATCGATGAAGGGCTGCAGCGTCGGCGTGAAATCGAGAAAAGGAAAATAGGTCGGACCGCCGACGACCCCGGGCGGCGTCTTGAAGGCCGTCACCACGACCCAATAGAGCGGAAACAGCGTGATCACACACCAGACGCCGCAGCCGACCGCGACCAGACGGCGAGCCCATGGCGAGAGACCGGTCAGCGAACGCGCGCTCATCGCCGCTTCTCCAGATGTGGCCTCAGCAACGCGAGATAGGTGACGCCGATGATCGTGATCGCGATCAGGAACAGGAAGCTCAGCGCCGACGTGTAGCCGAGATTGAACTTCTTGAATCCCTCCTGATAGGCAAACAGCGTCAGCGTCTCGGTGTCGACGCCCGGCCCGCCGCCGGTCATGACGAACACCGTGTCCATGATCTTGTAGCTCTCGATCAGCCGGATGAAGACGACGGCGGCGGAGATCGGCAGCATCATCGGGAAGGTGATGCCCCAGAACTGCTGCCAGTGGCTCGCATTCTCGAGCTCGGCCGCCTCATAGACATCCTCGGGCAGGGTCTGCAGGCCGGCGAGCAGCATCAGGATCACGAACGGCGTCCACTGCCAGACCTCAACCGCGATGATGCAGGCGAGCGCCCAATGGCCGTTGGTCAGGAACGGCAGGTTGATCAGGCCGAACTGGCTGAGCAACTGGTTGAGCGGCCCCATGGTCGGATTGAAGATCATGCGCGCGACCAGCGCGACGGCGACCGGCGCCAGCAGCATCGGCAGCAGGAACGCGACGCGGAACAGTCCCTCACCCGGCACGCGCGCGTTGATCGCAAGCGCCACGGCGAACCCGATCACATATTGCAAGCCGACGGCCACGACGGCGATCAGCGTCGTGGTGAGGATTGCGTTCCAGAACCGCGGCTCCTGCAGCAGCGAGACGTAATTGCCCAGCCAGACCACGCGCGGCGGCATCGGCGGGATCAGGCGGTAGCTCAGGAAGCTCGTCGTCAACGAATAGATCAGCGGAAAGATCGAGATCGCCAGCACGACGAGCACCGCCGGCCAGATGAAGACATGCTTGATCGGATCGTTCCGCATCATGCCGGGGATCGCTCCTTCAGCAGTGCCTCGATCTCCGCGCGGCGCGGCATCGCGGGCGCTGTGCCGGGCCGCGTCACCGAGATCCCCGCCCCCGCCGAACCGAAGCGCGCGGCTTGAAGCGGATCGGCGCCGGCCGCGAGCGCCGCCGCAAAACCACCGACGAACGCGTCGCCCGCGCCGGTCGTCTCGACCACCTTGCCGGCGGCGAATGGCGGCACATGCACCGAGCGATCTCTGGCGTGAAACAGCGCGCCGCGTTCGCCGAGGGTGATCAGCGCCGTTCCCGCGCCCTTGGCGAGCAGCGCATCGCCGGCACGGCGCGCGCCGTCGAAATCCGAGACCGCGATGCCGGTGAGTGCTTCGGCCTCGGTCTCATTCGGCACGACGTAGTCGCTGAGGCTGTAGAGCGCGTCGTCGAATTTGGCCGCGGGCGCGGGATTGAACACGGTGATGCAGCCGGCGCTACGCGCAAGCTCCAGCGCGCGACGCGCGGCATCGATGGGCTGCTCGAGCTGGGTCACGAAGACGCTGGCGCCGTGCGGATCGCATCCGCCGCGGCGTCGATATCGGCCGGCGACAATTCGGCCGCCGCGCCCGGCACGATGATGATGGCGTTATCGCCGCGCGTCTCGTGCACATAGATGAAGGCAGCACCCGTCGGCGTGTCCACCTGCGTCACACGCGGCACAATCCCTTCGGCGTTCCAGGTCTTGAGCGCAAGCTCGCCGAAAGTGTCCTTGCCGATCCTGGAGATGAAGCTGACGCGACCGCCGGCCCGCGCGGCGGCAACCGCCTGGTTCGATCCCTTGCCGCCAGGCCCGACCGCAAAGCCGGAGCCTATCATCGTCTCGCCGATCGCCGGCAATCTCGACGCGCGAAACGCCAGGTCCGCCACGAATACGCCGAGGATGGCAACGCCGTTCTGGCTCATGATCGATGCTCTCCATCCGGCGGGATGACGCCCTTGGTGAAGAGGAAGCAGCCGTAGAACCGGCGCTCGCCGGTTGCGATCACGCAATAGGCCGTCTTCGCCAGCTCGTAGAACGCATGGCGCTCGACGCCGACCAGCGGCCAGGACTTGCCCTCGGCGCGATCGATCGCGGCCTGCACCTCCTGCTGCACCGGCGGCACCTCCTTGGGCTGGCCGACGATCTCCATGCGAATGGCGGCGTCGTCGACGAAGGTGTCGAGCGGCAGCACGGACAGCACCGCCTGCGTGGCGCGCGCGGCGCTGACGTTGTCGATCCGCAGCAGCTCGCCGAACACCGTCTGACGCGCGATGGAATCGGCCGGGAAATTGGTGTCGCAGATGACCAGGCGATCGCCGTGTCCCATGGCGCGCAGCGCATAGAGCACGTCGGCATTGAGCAGCGGATCAATGGTCTTCAGCATGGTCCCTCCCTTCTGTTTCTTGCTTAGGCCCGACCTTAGCGGTCCTTGTGCCGTTTGGTCGAGTTGCTAGTCGCCATAAGGAATCCAGATATTCTTCACCTGCACTGCGTGACGGAGCAGGATCGGCCCTTCCGAGGCCGCGCCGTCGTACCAGTCGAGCATCAGTCCATGATCGACCAGCGTGCGCTTGAGATTGCCGACCGAGAGCTTCTCCGCCGTCGCCGAAGCCGCCTTCGAGCCGAACACCCAGAGCGCATCGACATCGTCGTGCTCCGCCAGCACCTTCACAAGGCCCTCGCGGGCGCCGGTTACGATGTTGACCACGCCGGCCGGCACGTCCGAGGTCTCGAGCACCTGGTAGAAGTCGGTCGCGGCGAGCGGATGCCGCTCGCCCGGCACGACGACGACACGGTTGCCCATGGCGATCAGCGGCCCGACCAGGCCGACGAACGCCAGCAGCGGCGCCTCGTCCGGACAGGCAACGCCGACCACACCGATCGGCTCATGCATGGCGAGTGCGACGCCGCGCAGCGGCGGCATGTGAACCGCCCCTTCATATTTGTCGGCCCAGGCGCCATAGCTGAACAGGCGCGCGATGCTGGCCTCGACCTCGGCTTTCGCCTTGGCATTCGTCGTGGCGGTCATGCGCGGCGATACGCGCGGTGAACTCGTCGCCGCGCGCCGAAAGGTTTTCAGCGAGGTAATAAAGGATCTGCGCACGATTGTGCTGCGTTGCATTGGCCCAGGCTTCGGCAGCGCGCGCCGCCGCAACGGCATTGCGGATGTCCTTGCGATTGCCCTCGCCGACCTCGCCCAGATGCTTGCCTTTCGGTGAGAGCACCGCGCGGGAATAGTTGCCGTCCGGACGAACCTGCTTGCCGCCGATGAACAGTTTCGGTGTCCGATCGATCGGCGGCAGATCGAATCCGGACCGATCATCAGATGCGGATGGCGCGGCCGGCGTCGCTCGCGGCTTGCGTCCACTCCACGCCTTCGGCTTGAGATATTCGATGATCCCTTCGCGCCCGCCTTCCCGGCCGAAGCCGGACTCGCGGTAACCACCGAAGCCGACACTGGCGTCGAACAGATTGGTGGCATTGATCCAGACCACGCCGGCCTTCAGTTTGGGCGCGATGTCGAGCGCAAGCCCGATCGTCTCGCTCCAGACGCTCGCGGCAAGGCCGTAGCGCGTGTTGTTCGCGAGCGCCACAGCTTCATCGGGCGTGCGGAACGTCATCGCCACCAGCACCGGACCGAAGATTTCCTCAATCGCCACCGTCGACGACGGCTGCACATTCCAGAGCAGGGTCGGCGGATAGAAACAGCCGCTTTCCGGCAGCGCCGCTGCGGCCTGATATTTTTGCGCGCCTTCCTTCACGCCGCGTCTCGACCAGCGACTTGATCCGTTCGAGCTGCACCGGGTCGACGATCGCGCCGATGTCGATCGCCTTGTCCAGCGGCGGGCCGACGCGCAGCGTTTCCATCCGCCGGATCAGACGCTTGCGGAAGGTTTCCGCAATCCCCTCCTGCAGCAATAGCCGCGAGCCCGCGCAGCACACCTGGCCCTGGTTGAAGAAGATGGCATCGACCACACCTTCGACCGCGCCATCGAGATCGGCGTCATCGAACACGATGAAGGGCGACTTGCCGCCAAGCTCCAGCGTCAGTGACTTGCCCGTGCCGGCGGTGGCCTGACGGATCAGACGGCCGACCTCGGTCGATCCCGTGAACGCAATCTTGTCCACGCCGGAATGATCGACCAGCGCAGCGCCGGTCGCGCCGTCGCCCGTGACGACGTTCAACACGCCCGGCGGCAGGCCGGCCTGCGTTGCGAGTTCGGCGAACAACAATGCCGTGAGCGAGGTGAATTCGGCGGGCTTCAGCACGACCGTATTACCGACCGCGAGCGCCGGCGCGATCTTCCAGGCCAGCATCAAAAGCGGAAAATTCCAGGGGATGATCTGGCCGATCACGCCGAGCGGCGCATGATCAGCAAATTCGCGCGCCTGCAGTTGCGCCCAGCCGGCGTGATGCAGGAAGTGGCGCGCCGCAAGCGGAATGTCGAGATCGCGCGTCTCGCGCAGCGGCTTGCCGTTGTCGATCGCCTCCAGAACGGCGAACAGCCGAGCGTGACGCTGCAGCATCCGCGCCAGCGCATAGAGATGACGCGCGCGGCCATGACCGCCGAGCCGTTCCCAGGCTGGCTGCGCTTTCCGCGCAGCGGCGACGGCCGCATCGATATCGGCCACGGCGCCCTGCGCGATCTTGGCCAGCGCCTTGCCGGTCGCGGGCTCCGACGTCGTAAAGTGCTTGCCGCCGTGCGGCGCGACGAACGCGCCGCCGATGAAATGGCCGAACGTCGCACCGTGCCGTTTCAGCCAGGCGCGGGCTTCGCCGTCTCCCTCGGGAGCGGGACCGTAGTCCATGGTCTCGTAATAATGCACGACGCTCATGACGGGGGTCTCATCCGAGCGGGTGGCGGTTGAAGGCCGAGTAGCGGCCGGTGACGTGATGTTCGAGCTGACGTTCGATATCGGCAAGCAGGCTGGACGCGCCGATGCGGAACAGCGTCGGCTCCAGCCATTCGCGCCCGAGTTCCTCCTTCATCAGGAACTGATAGTTCAGCACGTCTTTCGCCGTCGAGATGCCGCCCGCCGGCTTGTAGCCGATCTTGTAGCCGGTGCGCTCCTGATAGGCGCGGATCATCCGCAGCATCACAAGCGTCACCGGCAACGTCGCATTGACCGTCTCCTTGCCGGTCGATGTCTTGATGAAGTCGGCGCCCGCCATCATGCAGATCATCGAGGCCTTGGCGACGTTTCGCAGCGTCTTGAGATCGCCGGTCGCAAGAATGGTCTTCAGGTGCGCGTCGCCGCAGGCGGAACGGAAATCCCTCACCTCGTCATAGAGCGCCCGCCAGTCGCCGGTCAGCACATGCTCTCTGGTAATGACGATGTCGATCTCGTGCGCGCCGTCCTTCACCGATGCCTCGATCTCCCTGAGCTTGACGTCGTGCGGCACGAGGCCCGCCGGAAATCCGGTGGAGACCGCGGCAACCGGAATATCCGAGCCCTCGAGCGCTTCGACGGCGGTTGCAACGAAGCGGTGATAGACGCAGACCGCACCCGTGTGCAGATCGCGGCCGGCGAAGCCGAGCGCATCGAGGATATCGGCCCGCACGGGAGACCTGGCCTTGGCGCAGAGACGCCTGACGCGACCGGCGGTGTCGTCACCGTTCAGCGTGGTCAGGTCGATGCAGGAAATCGCCTTCAGCAGCCAGCCGGCCTGCGCCTCGTTCTTCACCGTGCGCCGGCCGGGCAACGCGGCGACGCGGCGTTCGGCGGCGGAGAGATTGACGCGGATCTCGTCCACCCAATCCATCTCCAGCGCATGGCCTTCGTTGCGCGGAACAGCCTGCGCCACGACGGCAAGGTGCCGCTCGCGGCCGCGCAAGGGCGTCGCGTGAGAGGTCGATATCGGCGTGCTGTCCGGCAAGTGAGCCGCCTTGCGTGTCAGCGCAACGCGCTCGCATCCGGACGCGCCGGATGTTTCGATCGCAACATCGCTTTCCTCCCACACCCCGCTCCCAGGAATGGTGCAGGCCGCACATGGCCAAAACTCGCCAAGTGACCTGCAATCCGCTTAGTATCGCCTGGAGTTGCGGATGTTATTATTGTAACATTCAAGTTCGAAACATCACACTGCGCGGTATCGTTGTCAACCGCCTATGGCGAGGTCGCTGAACGGAAATGACGGACGCGTCAAATATCCTTATGGCCCAAGGAGATGCGCGCGCGCAGCGCCTGTCGAGACTCCGCCGCGCCATCGCCGAGAACGGAACGCTGCATCTGAGAGACGCTGCGCAGCTTCTGAACGTCTCGGAAATGACGGTGCGGCGCGATCTCGCCTCCTCCGATGCCGCGCTCGCCTGCCTCGGCGGCTATGTCGTGAACGCGGCGTCGCCGACGGCGGTCAAATATACGCTGGAGCAGGAGATCGACCAGCATACGCAGGACAAGCGGCTGGCCTGTCGCGCCGCCGTCGCGTCGCTGCGCGAGGGCGATACGATCTTCATCGATTGCGGCACCACGATGCAATCACTCGCCGACTGCCTGCCCGATGGCCTGCCGCTCTCGGTGATCTGCTATTCGATGAACGTGGCGGCGATCGTCACACGGCGGCCTGCGACGCAGGTCATGCTGATGGGCGGGCTCTACCACGCGTCGTCGCAGTCCTTCTCGTCGGACGAAGGGCTGACTTACTTGCGCAAGCTCGGGATCAACAAGGCCTTCATATCGGCGGGCGGCGTGCATCCGATGCGCGGCGCGAGCTGTTCGAATTTCCACGAGATTGCGATCAAGCAGGCGGCCCTGGCGACCGCCGTCGAAAGCATTCTGGTCGTCGACGCGAGCAAGCTCGGCAGTCTCAAGCCGGCGTTCTTCGCCGATCTCGACAGCTTCGCGAAAATCGTCGTCGGCGGCGCCGCCTCCAGCGAAGTCCGCAAATCCTTTCGAAAGCTGCCGCTCGACTACGCGACAAAGGCCCGGTGATCGACGCAGCGCCGTGCGTCGTGCTGTCGCAGCCGCGCGGAGCGACAGCGCCCGCTTTACGACGAATTAATTCTCCCGACAGGACAAATTAATCTGTTCGACAGGCCCCCGTAATCCCAGGGTTGTAACTCTGAACGCAGCCAATACGGCTCGACACCTTTGGAGATTACAATCATGACAGACTTGAGTGAGCGCCCTCATCGCAAGCTTTTTTCGGCGCGCCGCCTGACGCTGCTCGGCTCGGCAGCGGTTCTCGGCTCCGCGATTGTCCTTTCAGGACCGCTTGGATACGGACGCTTCGCCGGCAATGCCTTCGCAGCGATGCCCGTGTCGCAGACACAGCAAGGCCCCAACGGCTTTGCCGATCTCGTCAGCAAAGTGAAGCCCGCCGTGATCTCGGTGCGCGTGAAGCTTGACGAAAGCTCCGGAGACAACACGCTGAGCCAGAACGGCGAAGATCAGGACCTGCCGCAGTCATTCAACGGAACGCCGTTCGAGAAATTTTTCCACCAGCACGGCTTCGACAACAGCCCGCGGATGCGCCGTCATCAAATGATCACCGGCGTCGGTTCGGGCTTCTTCATTTCCGCCGACGGCTATGCCGTGACCAACAATCACGTCGTGGATCACGCCAGCTCGGTCGAGGTCACGACCGATGACGGCAAGACCTACACGGCCAAGGTCATCGGCACCGATCCGAAGACCGATCTCGCGCTGATCAAGGTCGAGGGCAAGAACGACTTCGCCTACGCGAACTTCGGGAATGAGAGACCGCGGATCGGCGACTGGGTGGTGGCGGTCGGCAACCCCTATGGCCTCGGCGGCACCGTGACCGCCGGCATCGTCTCCGCCGAAGGACGCGACATCGGCTCCGGCCCCTATGACAATTATCTGCAGATCGACGCGCCGATCAACAAGGGCAACTCCGGCGGGCCGACATTCGACACCAGCGGGAACGTCGTCGGCGTCAACACCGCGATCTATTCGCCGTCGGGCGGCTCGATCGGCATCGGCTTCGACGTCCCGGCGGCGACCGCGAAAGAGGTGATCGCGCAGCTCAAGGACAAGGGTGTGGTGACGCGCGCCTGGCTCGGCGTGCAGGTGCAGCCGGTCACGGCCGACATCGCCCAAAGCCTCGGCCTGAAGGACGCCGCGGGTGCGCTGGTCGCAGAAGCCCAGCCCGACACCCCGGCAGCCAAAGCCGGCATCCAGCCGGGTGACGTGATCACCGCCGTCAACGGCACTGCGGTCAAGGACTCGCGGTCGCTGGCGCGCGAGATCTCGGGGATGGGCCCGGGCAGCAGCGCAAAGCTCGACATCCTGCGCAAGGGTGAATCGAAGAGCATCACGGTGACCCTGGCAACGATGCCGAACCAGCCCGAGAAGCAGGCCAATGCCGGCAAGCAGGACAACGGCTCCACGCCTGGCGCTCCGCGTCTTGGTCTGTCCGTTGCGCCGGCAAGCGAGGTCGCAGGCGCCGGCAACAAGGGCGTCGTGATCACCGCCGTCGACCCCAATGGTCCGGCCGCGCAGCGCGGCCTGCAGTCCGGTGACGTGATCCTCGATGTCGCAGGCAAGAGCGTCAGCAACGTGTCCGAACTCCGCAGCGCGCTGGCGGACGCAAAGTCCGGCGGCAAGCACGACGTGCTGATGCGGATCAAGACCGCCGACAACACCCACTTCGTCGCCGTGCCGATCGGCTGAACGGGACGAAAACCGCGGCGCATGAAATGGTCGCGGCAAACTGAAAAGGGGCTGCTGTCGCAGCCCCTTTTTTATCTATGCGACGCTCACGCCTGTCGGATCAATCTCAACCACAAACGCGCTGTCGTCCCTGCGTTCATGCTAAAGCATGCACGCACCTCCGGGACGACCACACCCACTCCGCCGTCATTCCGGGATGCGCGAAAGGCGCAGGCGAATCCATAACCGCAGCCTGGGGTTGTGGCACCGAAGGTCGGACGGCTTTCGCGTCCGGCAATGAATATGACGCGGTACGGGTCCCTGCGTTCGCCGGGACTGACATCGTCTTCGTGGCTTAAGTCGTTTTGCGCGCGTACACTTGATCGGTCGGCGCCGGTGAAAAGACGGATCAGATCACGCCGCCATTGGCGCGGAGCACCTGGCCGTTGACCCAGCCGCCGTCGGGTCCGGCGAGGAAGGCGATGACACCGGCGATATCTTCGGGCCGGCCGAGCCGCTCGAGCGGCGCGAGCTTGCGAAAATTCTCGATCACCGCCTCTGGCTTGCCGTCGAGGAACAGGTCGGTGGCCGTCGGTCCCGGCGCGACCGAGTTGACGGTGATATTGCGACCACGCAGCTCCTTGGAGAGGATATGCGTCATCGCTTCGACGCCCGCCTTGGTGGCGGCATAGACGCCGTAAGTGGGCTGGCGCAGGCCGACCATGCTCGACGACATGTTGATGATCCGTCCGCCCTCGCGCATCCGGCGGCTCGCCTCCCGCAGCACGTTGAACGTGCCCTTCAAGTTGACCGCGACATGGCTGTCGAACAGCGCATCGGTGGTCTCAGAGAGCGGCGAGAGCTTCATCAGGCCGGCATTGTTGACCACCACGTCGATGCCGCCGAACGCAGCTTCCGCCGCGTCGAACATGCGCGCGACCGATGCCGGATCGCTCACGTCGGCCTGCGCCGTGATGGCCTTGCCGCCATTCGCTTCGATTTTGGACACCACGGCTTCCGCGTCCTTGGCACTGCCTGCGTAATTGACGATCACCGCGAAGCCGTCGCGCGCCAGCCGTTCCGCGATTGCAGCGCCGATGCCGCGTGATGCACCGGTGACCAGGGCGACCTTGTTGCTCTCTCCAGACATGATGTCCTCCTGTGATTTGCCGTTCGTTTCGAACGGGAATTTCACTGCCTTCTCACCGTCGCCCCCTCGAATCCCGCGAGCACGGCGGTGAGGTTCTCGCCGAGAATATCGGAGAGATAGCCGCCCTCCTGCACCAGCACGGTCGGCAGACCGATCTGCGCCAGCGCAGCGCCGATGCGGTGGAAGCCTGGTGTGGTGACGGCGAGGCCTGCGAGCGGATCATGCTCGGAAGCATCGAGGCCGAGCGCGACCACCAGCGCGCCGGGCGCGAAGGCCTTGATCCTCTTCGCCGCGACGTCGAGCGCGTGGATGTAGCCGTCGTCGCCGGTCTTGAGCGGCAGTGGAATGTTGAAATTGGCGCCAAGGCCCGCGCCCGCGCCGCGCTCATGCGCGTAGCCCCAGACATAGGGATAATAGGCAGGCGGGATCGGCATGGATCGAGATCGTCAGCACGTCGGGCCGCTCGTAGAAGATGCCCTGCGTGCCATTGCCGTGATGCACGTCGACATCGAGGATCGCCACGCGCTCATGCTTTTGCCGCAGGTGGGCAGCGGCGATCGCGCTGTTGTTGAGGAAGCAGAATCCGCCCGCGAGATCGCGATAGGCGTGATGGCCGGGCGGCCGGCACAGCGCGTAGACTGCGTCTTCGCCATCAAGCACCATCTGCGCCGCCGTCGTCGCCACATCGGTTGCGGCACATGCGGCGGCGAAGGTGCCGGGGCCGATCGGACAGCCGGTGTCGACCGTGTGCCAGCCGAGCCGGCCGACGATGTGCGTCGGATAGGTTGCGGCATTGCGCACGGGATGCATGTTGGCGATCATCTCCGGGCCGGAATCGCCGAGCGCGGACCAGGCCTCCCAGGCCTCATCGAGAAAGGCGAGATATTCGGCGCTGTGCACCCGCGCGCGCGGCCCCTGCCCGAACTCCGTCGGCTCGATCAACTGATGCTTGCCGGCTTTCAATCCGGCCAGCAGCCGGTCCGCACGTTCGGGCTGCTCGGTCGTGCGCTTGACGACACCGCGAACCAGGAAGAACTGGGGATCATGGCTCCGATGCCGTTCGGTATACACCGCCCTCACTCATGAACTCCCAAGCTCACCACGACCTAAATCCGCCGCGACGCTCGCATGATTGCCCGCCTCGCTCAACACACCGATCGCGATCGATCAATTCAAAAACGGTATCGATCGATACAGGTTTGGGCTTGGACCGCCTGTCGCGGCCCGTCTAGGAAGGCAGCAGAGGAAAATTCAAGGAGATGCGCATGAGCGCCATTGTGGCCGCTGCGGAGGTGCGACGATCACGCGTCCGCATATTCATCGTGACCATGCTGTTCCTGGTCACGACCGTCAATTACGCCGACCGCGCCACGCTCTCGATCGCCGGCTCCGCGCTCTCCAAGGAACTCAACCTCGATCCGGTTGCAATGGGCTACGTGTTCTCGGCCTTTGGCTGGTCCTATGTGATCGCGCAGGTGCCGGGCGGATGGCTGCTCGACCGCTATGGCTCGCGCTCGGTCTACGCGTTCAGCATCATCATCTGGTCGCTGTTCACGATGATGCAGGGCTGGGTCGGCTTCTTCACCGCGGGCACCGCCGTGATCGTGCTGTTCGGGCTGCGGCTCCTGGTGGGACTTGCCGAAGCGCCTTCGTTTCCGGCCAATGCGCGCATCGTGGCGGCCTGGTTCCCGGGCAATGAGCGCGGCACTGCGTCGGCCTTCTTCAACTCCGGGCAATATTTCGCGACCGTGATCTTCGCACCGCTGATGGGCTGGATCGCGCATGATTACGGCTGGCGCTACGTCTTCGTCGTGATGGGCGCGCTCGGCGTGGCAATGGGCGCGATCTGGATCAAGACCATGTACGGGCCGAAGGAGCATCCCGGAATCAACGAGGCCGAGTTCGACTACATCAAGGACGGCGGCGCGCTGGTCGATCTCGACGGCCCGCAAGACTCCCAGCGCCACGGGCGACGGGCCGAAATGGAACCACATCCGGCAGTTGCTCTCCAACCGCATGATGCTCGGCGTCTATATCGGGCAGTATTGCATCAACACGCTGACCTATTTCTTCCTCACCTGGTTCCCGGTCTATCTCGTCAAGGAGCGCGGGCTGTCGATCCTGCAGGCGGGCTTCGTCGCGACGCTGCCGGCGCTGTGCGGCTTCATCGGCGGCGTGCTCGGCGGGGTGATCTCCGACGCCATCCTGCTGCGGACGAAATCGCTGACGCTGGCCCGCAAGATCCCGATCGTCGGCGGCATGCTGCTGTCGATGTCGATCATCGCCTGCAACTATGTCGACGGCCAGGCGCTGGTGGTCGGCTTCATGGCGCTCGCCTTCTTCGGCAAGGGCATCGGCGCGCTCGGCTGGGCTGTCGTCTCCGACACCTCGCCGAAGGAAGCCGGCGGCGTCTCGGGCGGCCTGTTCAACACCTTCGGCAACCTGTCCAGCATCACGACGCCGATCGTGATCGGCTACATCCTGGCCGCGACCGGCTCGTTCAACGGTGCGCTGGTGTTCGTCGGCGCCAACGCGCTGGTGGCCGCGATCGCCTATCTCGTGATCGTCGGCAAGATCGAGCGCGTCGTTTTGAGAACCTCCTGAGAGGACGCTGCCGCGCGTCCGACCAGAAACTGCGGCGGCTTCGGCCGCCGTCTTTTTTTGACGGTGGATCGATGCTAGAAACGACAAACAAGCGCCTCTTCTATTCCGGGCATGCATCGATGTTCGACTTGAACCAGCTCCGCTGCTTTGTCGCGGTGGCGGAAGAACTGCATTTCGGACGCGCCGCCGTGCGGTTGAACATGACCCAGCCGCCGCTCAGCCGGCAGATCCAGGTGCTCGAACACATCATCGATGCGCCGCTGCTGGAGCGCACCAGCCGCTCGGTGCGACTGACGCCTGCGGGACGCAGCTTCCTGCCCGAGGCGCGGCGTATTCTCAAGCTCGCCGAAAGTGCCGCACAGGTGGCGCATCGCATCGCGCTCGGCAAGACCGGCTCGCTCAAGATCGGCTATACTGCGGCCGCGGCCTACGGTTTCCTGCCCGAGTTGATCGCGGCCTGCCGCGCGCGCCTGCCGGAGGTCGATTTCTCGCTGAAGGAGATGGTCTCGGGCGATCAGCTCGAAGCGCTCGCCTCCGGTCAGATCGATGCCGGCCTGCTGCGGCCGCCGATCGCGCGGCCGGAGCTTGCGAGCAAGCGCGTGCTCGCCGAGCCGCTGCTCGCCGCGATCCCGCGAAAGCACCCGCTGGCCTCGAGCGAGACGATCACGATCAAGGATTTCGACGGCCAGCCCTTCGTGATGTATTCGCCCTACGAGTCGCGCTATTTCCACGACCTGCTGGTCGCCCTCTTCACGCGCGCCGACATTCTGCCGCGCTACGTCCAGCACATCAGCCAGATCCATTCCATTCTCGCGATGGTGCGCGCGGGCCTTGGGCTGGCCATCGTACCCGCCGCGGCGGGCAATCTGAAGATCGCCGATGTCAGGCTGCGTCCGCTCAAGCTGCGCACCGAGAGGCCGGTCGAGCTGTTCCTGGTCTGGCAGCGTGACATCGAGAACCCGCTGCTGCCGTCGCTGGTCGAAATCGCGGGCAAGGTGGGCGCGCAAAAGCCGTCGGACGATTGATGCTGATCGCGCATCGGTCGATGCCGTGATTGGCTTGGACGCGCATCGACGCTTTTTCTACAGAAGACGCGTGCGGACGCAGAAAACCGTCAGCGTCCTTCACCGAGACCCCTGAGGAGTGGCGCCATGAGCAAGATGACCCCGCAGGAGATGGCGAGCCGCATCGGCGGCGGCCTCCTGTCCTTCCCCGTGACCCCGTTCAAGTCGGATCTTTCGTTCGACGAGGCGGCCTACCGCTCCAACATGGATTGGCTCTGCGGCTACGACGTCGCGGGCCTGTTCGCCGCCGGCGGCACCGGCGAGTTCTTCTCGCTGACACCGGCCGAGGTGCCGCAGGTCGTCGCTGTCGCCGTCAGCGAGACCAAGGGCCGCGTGCCCGTGCTGGCCGGCACCGGCTACGGCACCGCTATCGCGCGCGAGATCGCGATCGGCGCGGAGAAGGCCGGCGCGGACGGCCTGCTGCTGCTGCCGCCCTATCTCACCCATTCCGAGCAGGACGGCCTCGCCGCGCATGTCGAGGCGGTCTGTGCCGCCGTCAAGATCGGCGTCATCGTCTACAACCGCGACAATGCGATCCTGCAGCCTGATACGCTCGCCCGGCTCTGCGACCGCTGCCCGAACCTCATAGGCTACAAGGACGGCATCGGCGACATCGAGCTGATGCAGCGCGTCTATACCAAAATGGGCGACCGCGCTGACCTATGTCGGCGGCCTGCCGACGGCGGAAACCTTCGCGCTGCCCTATCTCGACATGGGCGTCACGACCTATTCGTCGGCCGTGTTCAACTTCGTGCCCGAATTTGCCACCAGTTTCTACGCAGCGGTCCGCCGCAGGGATCACCAGGCGATCCATGCCGGGCTGAAGGATTTCATCCTGCCGCTGATCGCGATCCGCAATCGCAAGAAGGGCTATGCTGTCTCGATCATCAAGGCCGGTATGAAGGTGATCGGCCGCGATTCCGGTCCGGTGCGACCACCGCTGACCGACCTGACTGAGGCCGAGATCGCGGAACTCGCCGCGCTGGTCGCGAAGCTGCCGGCCGCCGCAAAGACACGACAGGCGGCGGAATAACCGCCGGCTGAAAACAACAGCAAAGGGAGGAGCCGATGGTGCAGGAAGCCATCCGCGCCGGATTTTCCGGCGCACCCGTCGTCACCGAGATGCAGGTGATCCCGGTCGCCGGGCCGCGACGGCATGCTCCTCAATCTGAGCGGCGCGCACGCGCCGTTCTTCACCCGCAACCTCGTCATCCTCACCGACAATTCCGGCCATACCGGCGTCGGCGAGGTGCCGGGCGGCGAGAAGATCCGCCAGACGCTGGAAGATGCTCGCCCGCTGATCGTCGGCCAGAGCATCGGAGGGTGCAACAACATCCTCGCCTCGATGCGCACCACCTTCGCCGATCGTGACGCCAGCGGGCGCGGCAAGCAGACGTTCGATTTGCGCGTCATGATCCATGCGGTCACGGCCGTGGAATCGGCGCTGCTCGATCTGCTCGGCCAGCATCTCGCTCTGCCCGTCGCGGCGCTGCTCGGCGAGGGCCAGCAGCGCAAAAGCGTCGAAACGCTCGGCTACCTTTTCTTCGTCGGCGACCGCCGCAAGACCGACCTCGCCTTACGCGACCGGCGAAGGCGAGAAAGACGGCTGGTTCAAGCTGCGTCACCAGGAGGCGATGACGCCCGAGGCCGTCGTGCGGCTCGCGGAAGCAACGCATGACCACTACGGCTTCGCCGACTTCAAGCTGAAGGGCGGCGTGCTGCGCGGCGAGGACGAGATCGAGGCCGTGACCGCGATCGCAAAACGCTTTCCCGAACGCGCGCGTGACGCTTGACCCGAACGGCGCGTGGTCGCTGGATGAGGCAATCCGGCTCTGCAAGGACATGCACGGCATCCTTGCCTATGCCGAGGATCCCTGCGGCGCGGAAGCAGGCTTCTCCGGCCGCGAGATCATGGCGGAGTTTCGCCAAGCCACGGGACTGCCGACTGCGACCAACATGATCGCGACCGACTGGCGCCAGCTCTCACATGCCCTGAAGCTCGGCGCGGTCGACATTCCGCTCGCCGATCCGCATTTCTGGACCCTGCAGGGCTCGGTGCGGGTGGCGCAGACTTGCCGCGACAATGGCCTGACCTGGGGTTCGCACTCCAACAACCATTTCGACATTTCACTCGCGATGTTCACTCATGTCGGCGCTGCGGCGCCGGGCAAGGTCACCGCGATCGACACGCACTGGATCTGGCAGGACGGCCAGGCCCTGACCAGGGAACCGCTCGCAGATCAAGGGCGGCAAGATCGCCGTGCCGGATCGCCCGGGCCTCGGCATCGAGATCGACCGCGCCGCGATCGACGCGGCGCATGCGCTCTACAAGCAGCATGGCCTCGGCGCGCGCGACGACGCCATCGCCATGCAGTATCTTATTCCGGGCTGGACGTTCGACGACAAGCGCCCATGCCTCGTGCGCTAAAACAACACCTGGGAGGACACCATGACGGCAATGCTGAAGAACTTCATCGGCGGCGAATGGGTTGACGGAGCAGGCGTCACCAAAAACATCAATCCCTCCAACACCAATGATGTCGTCGGCGAATACGCCAAGGCCGACAAGGCGCAGACCGAGAAGGCGATCGCCGCCGCGAAAGCCGCCTTCCCGGCCTGGTCGCGCGGGACACCGCAGGAGCGCTATGACGCGCTGAACAAGATCTCGACCGAGATCCTCGCACGCAAGGAAGAGCTCGGCCGCCTGCTCGCGCGCGAGGAAGGCAAGACCCTGCCTGAAGGAATTGGCGAGGTCGCGCGCGCCGGACAGATCTTCGCATTCTTTGCCGGTGAAGCGCTGCGGCTGACCGGCGAGAAGGGACAATCGGTGCGGCCCGGCCTCGAGGTCGAGATCACGCGCGAGCCGGTCGGCGTCGTCGGCATGATCACGCCCTGGAATTTCCCGATCGCGATCCCGGCCTGGAAGATCGCGCCCGCGCTCTGCTACGGCAACACGGTCGTGTTCAAGCCGGCCGAACTGGTCCCCGGCTCGGCGCATGCGCTGTCCGAGATCATCACCCGCTCCGGCCTTCCCGCAGGCGTGTTCAATCTCGTCGTCGGCCCGGGCTCGGTGGTCGGCCAGACACTGCTTGAGCATCCGGACGTCGCGGCGATCTCCTTCACCGGCTCGGTCGGCACAGGCCGCAAGCTCGCGCAGGCCTGCGTGCTGTCGACCCCGATGAAGAAATTCCAGCTCGAGATGGGCGGCAAGAACCCGCTGGTCGTGCTCGACGACGCCGACTTGAAGGTCGCGGTCGAGGTCGCCGTCAACGGCGCCTATTTCTCGACCGGCCAGCGCTGCACCGCCTCCTCACGCCTGATCGTGACCGAAGGCATCCATGACCGCTTCGTCGCGGCGATGACCGAGCGGATGAAGGGCCTGCAGGTCGACGACGCGCTGAAAGCAGGCGTGCATGTCGGGCCGGTGGTCGACCAGAGCCAGCTCGATCAGGACCTGCGCTACATCAAGATCGGACAGGACGAGGGCGCGAAGCTCTACTGGGGCGGCGAGTTGCTCAACCGCGAAACGCCCGGCTTCTACCTGCAGCCGGCGCTTTTCACTGAAGTCACCAACACGATGCGCATCGCGCGCGAGGAGATCTTCGGCCCGGTCGCTTCAGTGATCCGCGCCAAGAATTACGACGAGGCGCTCGCGATCGCCAACGACACCGAGTTCGGCCTCGCCTCGGGCATCTGCACCACGAGCCTGAAATACGCCTCGCACTTCAAGCGCAACAGCGAGGCCGGCATGGTGATGGTCAACCTGCCGACCGCCGGCGTCGACTATCATGTGCCCTTTGGCGGCCGCAAAGGCTCGAGCTATGGCGCGCGCGAACAGGGCGCCTATGCACGCGAGTTCTATACGACGGTGAAAACCGCCTATACATTCCCGGGGTAAATTCAGGCCAAGGAGTTGCGACGATGGGCAAGAGGGAAGCGATCACCGAGCAGCCCCGCTACATCAAGCTGAACGCGCACGACAATGTCGCGATCGTCGTCAACGATTTCGGCTTGCCCGCCGGCTCGCGCTTTCCTTGCGGCCTGGAGCTGAAGAGCTTCGTGCCGCAGGGTCACAAGATGGCACTATCCGACATCGCCGAAGGTGCGCCGATCGTCCGCTATGGCGAGGTGATCGGCCATGCCGCTTCTCCGATCGACGCCGGCGAATGGGTCGATGAAGCACGCATCCGCATGCCCGACGCGCCGTCGCTCGACACGATCGAGATCGCGACCGCGGTTCCTGCCCCTTTGCCGCCGCTCGACGGCTACACATTCGAGGGGTATCGCAACGCGGACGGCTCGGTCGGCACCAAGAACATTCTGGGCATCTCGACCTCCGTGCAATGCGTCGCCGGCACGATGGAATATGCGGTCAAGCGCATCCGCGCCGAGCTGCTGCCGAAATATCCCAATGTCGACGACGTCGTCGCGCTGACCCATGCCTATGGCTGCGGCGTCGCGATCGCCGCGCCTGACGCGGTGGTGCCGATCCGCACGCTGCAGAATCTCGCGCTCAATCCGAATTTCGGCGGCGAGATCCTGGTCGTCGGTCTCGGCTGCGAGAAGCTTGCGCCCGAGCGGCTGCTGCCGGAGGGCGTCGGCAACAGCATCGTGCGCATGCAGGACGAGGCCTTCGACGGCTTCGGCGCGATCGTCGACGCGATCATGGCGCAGGCCGATGCGCGCCTCGCGATCCTGAACCGGCGCAAACGCGAGACCTGCCCGGCGTCCGATCTCGTCGTCGGACTGCAATGCGGCGGCAGCGACGCGTTCTCCGGCGTCACCGCCAATCCCGCCCTCGGTTTTGCCGCCGATCTCTTGGTGCGCGCGGGCGCGACCGTGATGTTCTCGGAAGTCACCGAAGTGCGCGATGCGATCCAGCTTCTGACGCGCCGCGCCGCGAACAAGGAGGTCGGCCGCGCATTGATCCGCGAGATGGAATGGTACGACGCCTATCTCGCCCGCGGCGGCGCCGACCGCAGCGCCAACACCACGCCCGGCAACAAGAAGGGCGGCCTCGCCAACATCGTCGAGAAGTCTCTCGGCTCGATCGTCAAGTCCGGCTCCAGCGCGATCACCGGCGTGCTCTCGCCGGGCGAGAGGGCGCGGCAGAAGGGCATGCTGTTCGCGGCGACGCCGGCATCCGACTTCATCTGCGGCACGCTGCAGCTTGCCTCCGGCATGACGCTGCAGGTCTTCACCACCGGCCGCGGCACGCCCTATGGGCTCGCGGCCGCGCCCGTCATCAAGGTCGCGACCCGCAGCGAACTGGCGCGGCGCTGGAAGGACCTGATCGACTTCGACGCCGGCCGGATCGCCACCGGCGAGATGACGATCGAGGAAACCGGCTGGGATTTATTCCGCCTGATCCTCGACGTCGCGAGCGGCCGCACCAAGCCGTGGTCGGACCGCTGGGGCATTCATAACGATCTGACGCTGTTCAATCCGGCGCCGGTGACGTGAACGCTCTGCCGTCCGTCATTCCGGGGCGAGCGAAGGCTGAACCCGGAATCTCGCGATTCCCAGATGCGCAATTGCGCACCTGCGTTCGCCTTGCGGACGCATCCCGGAATGACGGATTGTGCGGGATTGTCGTGTTCTCTCCAAGGCCGTCATTGCGAGGAGCGCCAGCGACGAAGCAATCCAGACTGCGTCCCCGTAGAGCGTCTGGATTGCTTCGCATGCGCTCGCAATGACGCGGAGAGAGTTGCGCGAACGCATTCCCGCCATGCGCAAACTGCCCGTCGTGCACATTTTCTCTTGCGTTGTCGGGCAAATCACAACGATCATTCGCGCGTCTCGCTGCCGCAAGAGGGGCGCTTCGCGATCGTCACGGACGTTGGAAGCGGGATGCGATGGACGCGCGCGTCACGAGACGAGTGACGCGATGCGGACGGTGAAGTCGTGTGGTCCTGGCGCCCCAAGGCTGGCGTTACGCCTTGCGAGATGAACGCGAGGCAACGGTGACAACAAAGCCTGGTCACCGGGGAGAGCACGTATAAGCCGTAACACCATTGCGCAGGGAAGGCCGGACGTTTTCGGCTGAACCTGTGGTTCTGCCGCGTGCTTTTTTGTTGCACGCGGACCATGGGTGCCAGCCGGCGCCCGGTCTTCCCTGCGCCCTCTGTTTTGAAGAGGGACATCGAGATGCATAACCCGGACGCGAAATGCGCCGCGAGAATGCGAGCGCTTGCCTGCCCATAGCATGTCACGTCCGTCATTCCGGGGCGGCCCGTCAGGGCTGAACCCGCAATCTCGAGATTCCGGGTTCACGCTCCGCGTACCCCGGAATGACGATGGAGAGAGTTGTTTGAAAATTGAATCACACGTCGTTGCGAGGGGCGCCAGCGTCTCCGCGCGCAGTTGCGCAACCGTTCAAGTCCCGACGCGCAATGCGCCGCGCATCTTGCGAAGACAGGCGATGACCGACAATGCCGTGATCATCCCGGTGCGCGGATTCTCCGACGGAATATTCTCGATCATCATCGAGAACCGCGCCGAGTCCGAATCGACCTCGATGCGATGGGTGTTGCGGGTGACGGTCGGATCGGCCCAGATCTGCACGCGCGTCAGGTCCGGACCGACGCCGGCAAGCGACAGCGCAACCGCGACATTGAGGTTGGCCGGAAATCCCTTCGCCGCATCACGCGCGGTGCCGTCGAAGATCTTCAGCGGCTCGGAGATGCGCTCGAGGTCGATGTTGTTCTCCACGATGTACGGTGCGCCAGCGAGTTCCGGCGACCGGCTTGCGCGTCACCATCTGCACCGAATGGATGGTTCCGACAGCGGCGGCCGTGACGGCATCAAGCCCGATCAGCGCACCGGTCGGCACCACGATCTGTCCGCCATGCGCGCGCGCCAGCGCGATCAGGTCGTCGTTCTGCGAGCAACGCGCCCGCGCTGAGCACGATCGCGGTCTTGCCGCGCCTGACGACAGGCGCGACGATCTCCCTGACCAGCTTGCTGGGCGCGCACTCGACCACGATGTCAGCCGCATCGGCCAGCGCATCGAGTGGCAGCATCTTCGGCTTCGTTGCGAGATCGCCGAGCCAACCGCGATGCCTTTCGGCATTCTGGGCCGAGACGGCGGCAAGCTCCAGCCCATCTATTCCTCGATCGAGCTCCTTGACGAGCTTGGCGCCGATGGCGCCAAGGCCGGCCACCGCAACCCTCAGCCGCGAATTCTTCAAATCCGTCATCTCACCTTTCCGCCTGTTCTGGCGCCACAAATCGGTACCGCGCCGCACAACGCGGCATGCCGGAAACAATGTATCGGAGGAAACAGCAGCGAGCTATGAGCACTTCACATGCAGGCGCGGCGCGCCGGCCGCTTCGCGGATATTTTTTGGGCACCACCTGCCCAAATCTTGAACCGGCGCGATCCAATTTTTTGTGCGCCCTCGGACAAGTCTTTCGGCACGCCCCCGCCACTAGGATTTCCTTCGAACTTTGGAACATGGCAGGCGCCATGACAATGTCGAAGGAGCTGGCAACATGCAGAATTGGCTTTTCACCAAGGCGCGGCACGCGTGTCTCGCCGCGCTCGGCGCGATCCTCGCAGCAGGCGTCCTGATGCCGATCGGCGCGCGAGCGGCGACGCCTCCCGGCTGCGAGGCGCTGCAGACGAAATATCCGGACCTGAAGGGCAAGACGCTGGTCAACGCGATCAACCCGCACACGCCGGGCTATGAGGCGATCGATCCGAAGGACCCCAGCAAATATGTCGGCTTCGACATCGATCTCGGCGAGGCGATCGGCGACTGCCTCGGCTTCAAGCTGACCTACAAGCCGGTGACGTTCGCAGCGCTCCTGACCACGCTCGCAAGCGGTCAGGCCGACATCGTGATCTCCGACATCTACGCCACCAAGGAGCGCGCCAAGGCGGCCGACTTCATCACCTATTCAAAGGTGTTCGACGGCGTGCTGGTCGCCAAGGGCAATCCGAAGGGCATCCACGGCATCGACCTGACGCTGTGCGGCGCGGCTGCGGCGGAGAACACCGGTTTCGTCGAGGTGCCGCTGGTGCAGGACATGGGACCGAAGTGCAAGGAAGCCGGCAAGCCGGAGCCGACGCTGCAGCTCTATGACAACAATGCCAACTGCATCCAGGCCATCCTCGCCGGCCGCGCCGACACCTACGTCAACGACGTCAACACGGTCGATCAGGCGGTGAAGGCCAATCCTGACAAGCTGGAGAAGGCGATCGCGGTGACGATCCCCTATTCGGTCGGCATCGCCGTGCCGAAGGACAAGCCCGCTTTCCGCGACGCCGTCCTGGCTGCGCTGATCGAGGTGCAGAAAGCCGGCACCCACATGGATCTCCTGAAGAAGTGGGAACTCGACGTGAACAACTTCAAGGAACCGGACATCCTCTCGGTTGATTGATGTCGCTGTTCCTTCACTACCTCAGTCTGCCGTATCTGCTCGAGGGCATTGAGCTGACCCTGCAGGTCACTGCCCTCGGGCTTGATCGGCGGACTGTTCCTCGGCCTGATCCTCGCGTGGATGCAGCTCAGCCGCTTCTGGCTGCTCGCCGCATTCGCGCGAGGATACACGGTGATCTTCCGCGGCACGCCGCTGATCCTGCAGATGGTGTTCGCCTACGACGCGCTGCCGCATATCGGCATCAAGCTGCCCGCCATCATGGCCGCCGGCCTCGCGCTCGCCTGCAACGAGGCGCCGTTCATCGCGGAAATGCTGCGCGCCGGCGTGCTCGGCGTCGATCGCGGGCAGCTCCTGGCGGGTCAGGCACTCGGCATGACGCCGGCCGTGCTGATGCGGCGGATCATCGCGCCGCAAGCGATCCGCACCATGATCCCGGCCTTCGGCAACGAGTCGGTCAGCGCGCTGAAGAATTCCTCGCTTGCCTCCGTCATCGCGGTGCAGGAATTGACGTTGCGCTCGCACGCAGCTCGCGTCCTCGACCTTCGATTTCTTCTCGATCTTCTTCGCCTCGGGCCTGCTCTATCTGGTCCTGACGGGCGCGGTCGGCGCGATCCAGCTCGGCTTCGAATGGCTGCTCGATCTCGATCGCACCACGCGGCAGCGCCGGCTCGCCGACTACCTGCCCTGGCGCCGGGTCGATCTTCCGACCAAGCTCGAACTCGCGGCGAAGACCGCGCCGGCAATCGATGCCGGCCCCGCATCGCCGGCCGAGCTTGCGGATACGCCGCCGCTGGCGCTGACCCGCCAGGACCGCACCAAGCGCGCCGCGACCATCGCGCGCAACAACATCGCGGTCGACGTGAAGGACCTGCGCAAGAGCTACAACGCGCAGACCGTGCTCAACGGCCTCGACATGACCGTGCGCGTCGGCGAGGTGGTCGCGCTGCTCGGCCCCAGCGGCTCCGGCAAGAGCACGCTGCTCCGCTGCATCAACCATCTCGACAACTGGGATTCCGGCACGGTGCGCGTCGGCGGCCGACGCGTCGGCTTTGGCGAGGATGGCAAGCCGCTGTCGCCGCGCGCGATCGCCGATGAACGCGCCGAGCGTCGGCGTCGGCATGGTGTTCCAGCAGTTCAATCTGTTCAGCCATCTGACCGCGAAAGAGAATGTCGCAGGCCCCTTGCGCTGGGTGCACGGCGTGACCCGCGTCGATGCGGAGCGCCGCGCGGCCGAGCTGCTGGACCGCGTCGGCCTCGCGCACCGCGCCGATGCGCTGCCGCGGCATCTCTCCGGCGGCCAGCAGCAGCGGGTCGCGATCGCCCGCGCATTGGCGCCCAACCCGAGCGTACTGCTGCTGGACGAGCCGACCTCGGCGCTCGATCCCGAACTCGTCAACGAGGTGCTGGAGGTGATCCGGCGCCTTGCGATCGACGACGGTCTGACCATGATCATCTCGACCCACCAGATCCGCTTTGCCGACGAGGTCGCCGATCGCGTCGCGTTCCTGAACGGCGGCACGATCCTGGAAGAAGGACCGGCGCATGAGGTGCTGTCCAATCCACGCCATCCCGTCACCGCGCGCTTCCTCAACGTGATGGAGGCCGACAAGGCGCCGGAGGCGGTGAGATGAAGCCGGCTCCCCGCCCCCGCGCAATCACTCGCTTGTTTCCCGAAGAGGCCATCGCATGAAGCATCTCACCCTGCCGGTGTCGCCGGCGACCGTGCACTGGGGCTATTTCAGCAAGAAGGTCACGCCCGCGCTGACGCTGCGCTCCGGCGATCGCGCCACCATCGAGACGCTGACGCATCACGCCAATGACGATTACGAGCGGATGATCAGAGGACGATCCCGGCGCCGAAAGCGTGTTCCACTGGACGCGCGAGCACAAGGCGGTGGCGCGTCGCGGCGCGGGCCCCACGGAAGGCCCGTTCATCCGCGGCTCCGGCGAAGGCCTCGGCGTGCATCTTCTGACCGGTCCTGTCGCGATCGAAGGCGCCGAGCCCGGCGACATCCTTGAAGTCCGCATCCTCGACATCCGCCCGCGGCCGAGTTGCAGCGCCTGCCATGCCGGCAAGCTGCTTCGGCTCCAACGTCGCGGCCAACTGGGGCTTTCACTATCACGACCTGATCGAGGAGCCGAAGCCGCGCGAGGTCATCACCATCTTCGAGCTCGACACGGCCGGTGAGCCGTTCGCCAAGGCGGTCTACAATTATGTCTGGACGCCACAGACCGATCCCGACGGCATCGTGCATTCGACCATCGATTATCCCGGCGTGCGCGTCGATCACGCGACCATCGTCAAGCGCGACAACATCATGAGGAGCGTCAAGGTGCCGGCGCGGCTGCATTTCGGCACCATGGGGCTCGCGCCATCGGAAGCCGATTTCGTCAGCTCGATCCCGCCGAGCTATAGCGGCGGCAACATCGACGACTGGCGCATCGGCAAGGGCGCGCGGATGTATTATCCGGTCGCGGTGCCCGGCGCGTACTTCTCGGTCGGCGATCCCCATGCGGCGCAAGGCGACAGCGAGCTCGGCGGCACTGCGATCGAGACCTCGCTGACCGGCGATTTCGAGTTCATCCTGCACAAGAAGAACGACCTCGGCGGCACGAGCCTGGAAGGCCTCTCCCACCCGATGCTGGAAACCGAGCAGGCCTGGTCGGTCTACGGTTTTACCTATCCAAACTATCTCGCCGAACTCGGCGCCAACGCGCAAACGGAGATTGCCAACCACTCCAGCCTCGACCGTGCGATGCGCGATGCGTTCCGCAAGCTGCGGCGGTTCCTCATGACGGTGCATGGCCTGAGCGAAGACGAGGCGATCTCGCTGATGTCGGTCGGCGCCGATTTCGGCGTCACCCAGGTCGTGGACGCCAATTGGGGCGTGCACGGCACGATCCGCAAGAACATCTTCAGGTGCGACTAATGCGTTGAGTAAAGACGGCTTTTAGCGTCGGGTTCGAGAGAGTGAGCGTCGTTTTGACGCCGCCGTCGCGGCGAACGGTCAGCCTTGTCTGGCACGGGGGTTGCTTCGTCATTCCCACGTTGGGTTGCCGCATGAGTTTCCGTCCGTTCACCAGCGAATCCTATGCCCAGGACGACCGCCCCGAAGCCTGGCGGGACGTCCTGAGCGCGCTTGGCTTGCAGCCTGCCGCAGCCGGTTCCTTCTATGATGGTCACGCGACCGCATCGCATCGGAGCGCCGCCGGCATCGCGCTGACCAGGATCGCGGCGGGATCGCAGACGATCGCGCCGCTGCCGCAACCGAATGAGCATCTGCCGATCGTTCTGCTGTCGATGGAAGATGGCGTGATGCTGCGAAGCGGCGCGGGCCACCGCATCGTTCCCGCCGGCCATCTGCTGCTGCTGCCGCGATGCGGCGACTGGAGCGTCGTGTTCCAGCGCGACATGCGCGCGGCCGTGCTCGCTGTGTCCTCCGATGCGCTGCACGGGCGCATCACCGGCAAGCTCAAATTCAGCGAGCCGCGCGTGGTCGCGCCCGGCGGCTTTGCCGATGTGTTTTCGCATATGCTGGACGCGACCGCGCGAACGCTGGAAAACCTGAGCGACGTCGAATGGTCGACCATTGCACAGAGCCTCGTCGACCTGCTGCTGACCATGGCTCACCGGCTTTCGGCCCAGACCTCGGATGCGAGTCACAGCGCGACTCTGCACCGGATCTGCCAGACCATCGAGCGCAGGCTCGACGACCCCGGCCTTTCGCCCGCGCGCGTCGCGCAGACCGAGGGCATTTCCGAGCGCTATCTGCAAAAGCTGTTCGAAGGCGCAGGCGACAACTTCACCCATTATGTGCGCGAGCGCCGGCTGCAACGCGCCTGGGCCGATCTGTCCAATCCGACAGAAGCGCACCGCTCGATCTCGGAAATCGCCTATCGCTGCGGTTTTGTCGATTCCGCGCATTTCAGCCGGACGTTCCGCCAGCGTTTCGGCATGTCGCCGCGCGAATTCCGGCAGCAGGAGGCCGAACGAACCACAATCGACTCTGCGGCGTCAGGAGCAGCGCGGCTGGCCACACGATGCGCTGGCGCAGTTGCGTGCGCACCCGTCCAGCGCTCGCCAAGATCGATCGCGGTCATTCATTCATCATCGGCAGACGACCGGCAGGCCGTGGAGCGACACACGCATCATCATCTCGCGGCCGATGCGTCGCGCGTGCATTGGGGCTATTTCAGCCGCTCGCTGCCGCCGCAGATGGAGATCGCCTCCGGCGATACCATCACCATCGAGACGCTGACGCAGCACGCCTCCGACGATCCCGAGCGGATGATCACAGGCGATGCCGGCGCCGAAAGCGTGTTCGGCTGGACGAAGGACAGCAAGAACGTGGACCGGCGCGGCGCCGGCCCGATGGATGCCAGCGTGTTCGGGCGCGGCGCGGGCGAAGGCTTTGGCGTGCACATCTGCACCGGCCCGGTCGCGGTGAAGGACGCGCAGCCCGGCGACGTGCTGGAAGTGCGCATCCTCGACATGGTGCCGCGGGCAAGCCGCAATCCGATTATGAAGGCCGCGTGTTCGGCTCCAGCGTCGCGGCCTGGTGGGGCTATCACTACAACGAGTTTCTCGCAGGCCCGAAGCCGCGCGAGGCCGTGACGATCTACGAGATTTTCGCCGACGGCGAGGCGCCGCATGCCCGCGCGCTCTATTCCTATCGCTGGCAGCCGCAGACCGATCCGTTCGGCGTCCTGCACAAGACCTACGATTATCCCGGCGTTCTCGTCGCGCCCGACAGCGTCAAGCGCCGCCACGCCGTGCTGGACGGTATCCGCATCCCCTTGCGTCCGCATTTCGGCGTGATCGCGGTCGCGCCGCGCGAGGTCGATTTCGTCGACTCGGTGCCGCCCTCCTATTTCGGCGGCAATCTCGACAATTGGCGGCTCGGCAAGGGGTCGACGGTCTATCTGCCGGTCTCGGTGCCGGGCGCGCTGTTGTCGGTCGGCGATCCCCATGCAGCCCAAGGCGACGGCGAGTTGAGCGGCACCGCGATCGAGTGCTCGATGACCGGCACCTTCCAGGTCATTCTGCACAAGAAGGGACAACTCGCCGGGCAGCCCTTTGCCGATCTCAGCTATCCGCTGATCGAGACCGAAACCGACTGGGTGCTGACCGGCTTCAGCCATCCGAACTATCTCGCCGAGTTCGGCGCGCAGGGACAGAGCGAGGTCTATGCGACCTCCTCGCTCGACCTTGCGATGAAGGACGCGTTCCGCAAGATGCGGCGCTTCCTGATGCAGATCAAAGGCCTGAGCGAAGACGAGGCGATCGCCTTGATGTCGGCCGCGGTCGACTTCGGCGTCACCCAGGTGGTCGACGGCAATTGGGGCGTGCATGCGATCCTGAGCAAGCGTCTGTTCCAGGACGCGACGTGATCTTTCCAATCAAAGGATGAGCCAGATGAAGTTTCACATGATCGCCGGCGGGCCGAAGCCCGTCGCGCCCTTCAGCCACGCCGTCGAGACCGACGGTTTTGTCTTCGTCACCGGCCAGATGCCGGACACGCCCGCGACGCCGGGCGTGCTGCCCGATGGCATCGTCGCGCAGACGAAGGCCGTGATGGAGAATCTCAAGGTGGTGCTGGAGGGACTGAGCCTCGGACTCGAACATGTTGTGATGGCTCGGATTTATCTGACGCGCTTCAAGGAAGACTACGCGGCGATGAACGAGACTTACCGCAGCTACTTCCCGCAAGGCCGCCTGCCCGCCCGCACCTGTGTCGGCGTCACCGGACTTGCCTATGATGCGCTGATCGAAATCGATCTGGTCTGCCGGCGGCCATAGTCTTTTTCGCGCGCTGCCATTCCAAGAAGTCGCATGAGCCAGACGCGGTACGACATTGCCTCGCGCCCTGCCGCCATGTCACGCTTCTGAAAAGCGACCCGCGAGGACATCCTCATGCTCGGACAATTTTCCAACCGTCAGCAGATTCGAAAACCAGCCGTCCTCTCGAAGGGCGGCGTTGTTGCAGCGCAATCGCGACAAGCCGCGGAGATCGGCGCGGAGGTGCTGGCGGCCGGCGGCGACTGCGTCGATGCCGTGATCGCAACGGGCTTTGCGCTCGGCGTGCTGGAGCCATGGATGAGCGGGCTCGGCGGTGGCGGTGCGATGGTGCTCTACCGCGCCCGCGAAGACCGCTATGAGGTGATCGACTACGGCATGCGTGCACCCTCAAGCCTGCGGGTTGAGGACTATCCGCTGAGCGGCGACGGCACGGCCTCCGACATCTTCCCGTGGCCCCGCGTGAAGGGCGACCGCAACATCCATGGTCCCGGCTCGGTCGCGGTGCCCGGCGTCGCGGCGGGCATGGACGAGGCGTATCGCCGCCACGCCAAAATGCCATGGAGCGAATTGCTTTCGCCAAGCGTCAGGCTTGCCGGCGAAGGCCTGCTGGTGGACTGGTGGACGACGCTTGAAATTGCAAGCTCGGCCGTCGACCTTCGGCGCTATCCCGCGAGCGCGGCGGCTTACCTCAATGACGGGCTGCCACCCCATCCGCAATGGGGAATTCGGTCGAAGATACGAATGCCGCAGGAGCAATTGAAGTCCACACTGCAGCATCTCGCTGCAACGGGCGCGCGCGATCTCTATGAGGGCGATCTGGCGCGGAGCATCGCGAATGATATCCAGGCCAGCGGTGGCTCGCTCACAGCCGAGGATCTCGCAGCGTTCCGCGCCCATGTCCGCGAGCCGCTCGCGATCCCCTATCGCGGTGGCACGGTCTACGCGACGCCGGAGTTGACCGCGGGCCCAACGCTTGCCCATGCGTTGCGCCTGCTGCAGGAGGCGCTACGCCCCGAAGGCGCCAGCCCCGATGTCTCGGCTTATGCGAGCTATGTTCAAGCTGTGCACGCGGCCTATCGCGAGCGTCTCAAGGGCATGGGCGATGCCGACGGCCGCCGCGCACTCGGCGCGGAGCATGTCGCGCCAAGCTGCACCTCGCATTTCTCGGTCGTTGACGCGACGGCAACATGGCCGCGGTGACGCATACGCTGCTGTCGACCTTCGGCTCGCGATTCCAGACCCCGCACAGCGGCATCATGATGAACAACGGCATCATGTGGTTTGACCCTGTGCCCGGCGGCCCCAACTCGCTGGCGCCCGGCAAGCGGTGCCTCACCAACTATACGCCCGTCGTCGCACGGGCCGCGGATGGCCGGCGGCTTGCGCTCGGCGCCTCCGGCGGACGACGCATCATGCCGGCCGTGATGCAGATCCTGTCGTTCGTGATGGACTATGGCATGGATCTCGACGCCGCGATCCATCAGCCGCGCATCGACGCCAGCGAAGGCAATGTCGTAATCGCCGACATGAACTTGCCGGCCGAACTGCGCACGGCGCTGCGGGACCGCTTCGACACCGAAGACGCGCATCGGCAGAACTTCCCGCTGAAATTCGCCTGCCCGAGCGTCGTGCTGCGCGACGGCGACACCAGCAGCGGCGCTAGCGAACCTTTCCCGCCCTGGAGCGAGGCGGTCGCGCAGGGCTGAACGTAGCACGCCGATTGCTCGGATCGGCGCGACGCCCCGCGTTACAAAAATATGACAACTGAATGTCATCTCGCGCGTCGCAAGGCTGTGATCGCGCTTGAGGCTCACCGTCGCGAAGTGTGTCCTATTCCACATCCGCGCGACATATCGTCGTGGTCATGTCGATGTAATCACTTCCAAATTCGATTCGCTCGCAAAAACAAAATCGTATCGCAGGGGACCGCCCATGAGCTTCGAAAGCTTTGCCGGCGGCATGATGGCCGGCTTCAGCCATCTCAACATCACCGATCTTCTCGCCGCGCGTGAGCAGTATCACGTCTTCCTGACCAGGCACCCGAACGTGGTTGCGACCGCGATCGGCCGCTACCTGATCCGCAAGCCGGGCTTCGACACGCCGGATGCCGACGGCGAACGACCGGTGCGGACGTTGGCAAATTCCGCAGCAGATCCCGAGAAATCCTGGCCATGCGTCCTGGTGTTCGTCGATCAATGGCAGACGGAAAAGCAGCTCATTACGTCGCACTCGGCCGGCGCGGTAATTCCGAAGACGCTCTATCTGCCGGACGGACGCGCCGTGCCGGTTTGCATCGTCCTCGCAAGGCGCGATCTCGATCCGGTCGACGCGCCGGTCAACACCAAGACCCGTTATCCCAGGAGCATCATCGGGGGCGGCTTTCCGCTCCAAATCAAGGTGCAGGAGCGAGAGCACATCGCGACCGTTGGCTGCCTCGTCACCGACGGCAGCCGTTACTACGGGCTGACCAATCGCCACGTCTGCGGCGAGGCCGGACGTGTGATCTACGCCCAACTCGGGGATGACTTCGTCCCCGTCGGGCGCGCCGCCTCGCGTGACATGCAGCTCTCCAAGCTCGCCTTCGCCGACGTGTATCCGGGATGGCCGGGCGCGCATCTATTCGTCAATGCCGACGTCGGGCTGGTCGACGTCGACAACATCAATCAATGGCGCACCGACGTCTTTCAGATCGGACCGCTCGGTCCGATCGCCGATCTGAACGTCAACAGTCTCGGCCTCTCCATCATCGGCGCGAAAGTCCGCGGCTTCGGCGCCGGCTCCGGGGCGATCAACGGGCAGGTGAGCGCGCTGTTCTACCGCTACCGGTCGATGGGCGGCATCGAATATGTGTGCGATTTCCTGATTGGCCCTGCGGAACAGGAGACTGCCGTGGTTCGCCACGGCAACTCCGGCGCGGTTCTCTCGATGGAAACGCCCGACGGGCTTCGCCCGTTCGCCATCGTCTGGGGTACGCACGAGTTTGCCAGCGGCGCCAAGCAAACGTCGATGGGCTATGGACTGGCGACCGGCCTCGGCAACGTCTGCCGGCTGCTCGACATCGACCTCGTCAGGGGCTGGAACGTCGACCAGCCCTATACCTGGGGCAAGACCGGCCACTTCAAGATCGGTTTCCGCGCCGCCGACCTCGTCGGCAACGAAAACCTCGCGTCTCTGCTCGGCAACAACCAATCCAGCCTTGGCAATTCCGACGATGATCTGCTCTCCGGCAAGGTCGTAAGCGGAAAGTTCACGCATGATTTCGTGCCGCTGGCGGATGTCGCCGATATCATCTGGCGCTCGACGCGGCCCGACGACGAGTTGAATCATTTCTCCGACATCGACGAGTCCGACCGCAGGGTGTTCGGCGGCAAGACGCTGCTTCAGCTCAGCCTCGAAGACGACGCCAATATCGATATCGATGTCTGGCTCGATTACGACCAGCGGATGGACAAGGTGAAACCGGTCTTCAAGAAGGACAAGGAGACCGGCGAGGACAAGCCAAGTCCACGCGAGGGCGCGCTGCCGTTCCGCGTCTGGCAGATGTACAAGCAGATGATCGCATCGCTGCGCGATCGGAAGGTCGACGAGTTTCTCGTCGCCGGTGGCACGATGGCGCATTATGTCGGCGATGCCTGCCAGCCGCTCCACATCTCGTTCCTGCATCACGGCGCGAATCCGTCAGAGGCCGGTGTCCATTCCGATTATGAAACCGCAATGATCGACCGCAAGGCGGAGGAATTGTTCCAGGGCGTCGACAACATCACTCAGAAAGTCTCCCCGCATGAGCTGATTGGCCCCGACGGCAAGGACGCGGCGAGATTGGTGCTGCAGCTGATGAAGCGCACGGTCGACCTATTGCCGCCGGAAGAAATCCTTGGTGTCTGGCGAACCGCGAAGGGACGCGGCAGGTTCGACAAGATGTGGGACGCGCTGGGAGACCGCACGATCACCAATATAGCCGCCGGCTCGCATGCGATGGCAGCGATCTGGGAAAGCGCGTGGAAGCACGGCGGCGGCAACTCGCTGCCGAAATCCGCATTACGGGCGGTTCCGCAGCCCCAGCTGCAGCAGCTCTATTCAATGAAGAGCTTTGTTCCGTCGTTCAGATTGTCCAATCTTCAAGGATACAAGAGCGTTCTGTAGCGGGCGATCAAAATCATCCCATCGCGCGCTTCGCTTCCGGCTTCATGCCTTGGCGCTCATCGGCCGTGCCATCGCTACCCGTGAGCCCGGGCTTGATCGACAGCATCGCAACGATCGAAACGCCGAGCAGGATCGTCGCGTACCATAGGCCGGACGCGAAGCTGCCGGTCAGGTCGCGGAGCACGCCGATCACGGACGGGCTGATGGCGGACGCCAGGATGCCGGCCGAGCTGACCAAAGCGATGCCGGCCGGACGTCCGCGCTCGGAGAGAACGGAGGCCGGCACCGTCCAGAAGATCGCCATCGCGGTGAAAGCGCCCGCCGTGGCAAACACCAGACCCAGCACGCGAAATGACAGATCCCCGATCGCGATCACGACAATCCATCCCAACGCCGTCAGCGCGACCGGGATGGTGTAATGGACAATTCGCTCACCGCGCCGGTCGGAGCTGGCGCTCCAGATCGGCATCGCGATGGCCGCGACCAACCCCGGCAACGCGCTCAACAGACCGACGGTGGCGTAGCTTCCTCGCGCGGACACGACCTCGCCGACAACCTGCGGAGTCCAGGTCGCGATCGTGTTCAGCGATGTGACGAGGCCGAAATAAGCGAGGCACAGCAGCAGGACCCGGGCGCTCCCCATCTCGGCCCAGATGCTGCTCTTGGCTTCGATCTTCGGCTCCTCGCGCGCAAGCTCAGCATTCAGCGTCGGCCTTTTCTTCGCTGCTCAGCCAGTTCGCTGCAGCCGGCGACGGACTGAGATAGAACCATGCGACAACGCCGAGCACGATCGATGGCAGTCCCTCGATGAGAAACAGCCAGCGCCATCCGGAGAGGCCGAACCATCCGTGCATGTCGAGGATGAAGCCCGACAGCGTCGAACCAAACGCAATGGTCACTGGCTGCGCCACCATGAAGATCGCGGTCGCACGCGCGCGCCATCGCAGCGGAAACCAGAAGGTCAGATAAAGAAGGACTCCCGGCAGAAATCCAGCTTCGGCAATGCCGACCAGGAGCCGCAGCGCATAGAGGCTGTTCGGGCCGACGGCGAACATCGTGGCCGCCGACGCAAGCCCCCAGGTGATCATGATGCGGGGAATCCAGCGATGCGCGCCGTAACGGACCAGCAGCAGATTGCTCGGCACCTCGCACAGCACGTAGCCGATGTAGAAGATCGTGTTGGCGGCGCCGAACATGGTCCGCGACAGCCCGAGTTCCTGGTTCATCGAGAGCGCGGCGAAGCCGATATTGATACGGTCGAGATAAGACATCGCATAGAGCACGAACAGGAACGGGATCAGGCGCCAGAACACCTTCCTCACCACGAGCTCCCCGGCGTCGGCGCTCGCGCCCGCGGTCCTACCGGACAATGCGGCCTCGCTCATCGATATCCTCCCCCGCTTGTTTCTTTTGTTTGAAGTCTTCTTCGCAAGATCGATCAGGCGGCCTGCCGCTCCCGGCTGCCTGATCCGGCACCACGTATGAGATCAATGAGCCGCTCGGGATCGGGTGGCAACGCGTCACCGCGCCAGGCGACATGCTGGTCGGGCCGCGAGAGCACCAGCTTCTCGCGATAGATCGCCGGTAGATCGTTGTCGTCGGGCTGCACATCGAGCACGGTGAATGGCACCTTGCGCGCAACGGCGGCAGACGTCAGCGCGCCGACATCGATCGCGGGATCGAACCGCATCAACGTGTAGTCCGAACCGAGCGCGTCATAGAGCGAACGTCCGTCGCGTAGCCAGACATGCGGTGTCCGGCACCCAGGAACGGTCGAAGCCGTGAAACAGGCCAATGTATAGGCGGGAGCTTCCGTGCCGTCATAGGCGATGATCGGCGACTTGTCGTAGAAGTAGCCGAAATTGAGCCCACCACAGCAATATTGATTGACATTGAGATCGTAGAGCTGCCGCCCGAATTGCGCGCGAACCGCGTCGCCTTCGGCGCCAGGCATCTCGATATTGTCCGGCACCGCCGCGCGCTGCCTGCCGAGCGCGATCGCATGGTTCATCGCGAAGTGCGAGACCTGCTCGGTGATCGGCTGCCGCTCCGCCTCATAGGCATCGAGAATGTCGAAAGCCGCCCAGCCCTTGAGCACGGCGGCCATCTGCCACGACAGGTTCATTGCGTCCGCAATCCCGGCGTTCATGCCGTAGCCCGCCATCGGCACCCAGAGATGCGACGCGTCACCACAGATGAAGGCGCGACGATCGCGGAAGCGATCCGCCACCAGCCGCCGCCCGATCCAGTCTTCCTTGCTGATCACCTCATAGGTGAAATCCGGCCCGACACCGAGAATCAGACGAATGCATCGGTCCCGGTCGACGGATTCAAAATCGCTCTCGCCGGACCTGAGATAGTTGTGGATCAGCCACGTCTCGCGGCCGTCGATCGCATACATGTTGCCGCTGCGCCGTGGATTGGTCGAGAAGGTCGCCCAGGCGGGCTTCTCCCTCATCAGCCCGAGCAGGTTCGGCGCGCGTATGAAGGTCGACTGCACCTTCTGCACGACGGCGTCGCCATGCAATTTGGCGCCGATGGCTTTTCGAACCTCCGACTTGCCGCCATCGCATCCGACGAGAAATCGCACGGTGAGCCGCCTGCTCTCACCTGTCTCGAGGTCACGCAGCGTCGCCGTCACGCTCTCGTCATCCTGCACGAAGGCTTCGACCTCGGTGCGGTTGAGAATGCGAAGCCCCGGCATCGCTTCGGCATGGGCAAACAGCACCGGCTCCAGATAGATCTGGTTGATGCGATGCGGCGGCTCCGCGGTCGGCCACCAGCCATCCGGACCTGACCTATCGGTGTAGCGATCGGCGCGGCAGGGAATGGCGATGCGCGCCAGCTCGACGCCGGTCGCGGTGGTGCGATAGGACACGTCGTTGGGATAGTCCGCGGGGAGGCCTGCGTTCCTGATTGCGGCGGCGACGCCCAGCCTGCGGAAAATCTCCATCGAGCGCGCGGAGACATGATTGCATTTGACGTTCGGCGGCTCGCCGCGATGGCGCAGCTCGGCCACGGTGACCTGCACGCCGCGCCAGGCAAGGTCCATCGCCAGCGTCAGACCGACCGGGCCCGCGCCGACGACCAGCACATCCGTGTCGAACCTCTCCAAGCGTTTCCCCCTCTCAATACCGGATCTTTGGAATCCTGGATTTGACGTCCTTCGGCATTGAACATAGGGGCGGCGACGACTAAAATAAATTTGATAATTTTGATGGCTTCATAAATGAAATTCATCAATCCCTCGCTGCGCCAGATCGAGGCGTTCGTCTGGACCTGCGGCCTCGGCAGCCTCACCGCGGCTGCCGAACGCATGAGCCTGACGCAATCGGCAGTCAGCGTCTTGATCCGGCAGCTCGAGCTTGGCGTCGGCGCCCAGCTCCTCGATCGGACCACACGCACGCTGCATCCGACTGCCGCCGGCCGTGAAGTGCTGCCCCGCGCGCAGCGTCTGCTGCGCGATCGCGATTCGATGGTGAGCGCGGTCAAGGCACTGGCCGATGTCGAGCAGGGCAGGATCTCGTTCGCGGTGACGGCGGCAGTAGCCTCGGCGCTGATGCCGAGCGCGCTGGCGCAATTTTCGCGGCAGCATCCCGGCGTCGCCATCGCGATGCAGGATGTCGCGCCGGATCAGCTCGTCGCGAAGGTTCTCTCCGAAGAGGTCGAGTTCTCGATCGGCACCATCACCTCGCCGCCGCGCGAGATCGCGCAGGAGACGCTGATCAGCGATCGCCTCAGCGCCATCTGCCGGCGAGATGATGCATTCGGCCGGCGCAGCGAGGTGAGCTGGGACGAAGTGCTCCGCACGCCTTGCATCTGCGTCGGGCCCGGCAACGGGATCCGCGAGCTGATCGATGCGACGCTGGCGCGCAAGGGCAAGAAGATCGTACCGGCCTGGGAAGTCGCCTTTCTCACCACGGCGCTCTCGATGACGGCGCAAGGCCTCGGCATCACGATCACGCCGGGCTATCTGGTCGCCTATCTGCAATATCCGATGCTGGTCGCGGTACCGCTGCGCAATCCCGTCGTGCGTCGCAACCTCACCGTCATTTCACGCAGTGGGCGATCCCTCTCGCCCGCCGCCCGCCGCTTCATCGATCTCTTCAAGAGCATGAGCGCGGGCGATGCGCAGGAGAATACCTTGATCGCACAGGGCAGAGGCCCGGCGCACCCGTCGGGCGAGACACCGCCAGTCCGGCCGAAGGCCGCGACTCGGCCTCAGAGGCGGTCTGCGCACTCCCGTTAGTCGCAGGTCGGCAATCCCTCGCCGGCGAATATGCCGCGTTGGAAGGCAATCAATGGCAGTCCGGATGACGCATTTTTGCGCGGACCGAAGCCGCGGTTTGCCTGTACGATGGCGGCATCAAAGGTTCAGCCGCGGAGCCACACCATGCGCGTCCTCGTCCTGCTTGCCGCCTTCCTGCTCAACTTCATCGTCCCTGCTCTGGCCGACGACGTCGCCAATGCGCAGAGCGTGATCCGGGCGCAAGAAGATGCGTTCCGCCGTGACGATGCATCCACGGCCTATTTCTATGCCGCGCCGAGGCATCCGCGAGTTGTTCCCGCAGGCAGACATCTTCATGTTCATGGTCCAGAAAAATTATACGCCGGTCTATCGTCACAAGAGCTTCGATTTCGGCGAGGCGCGTGCCGCAGAGCATCAGATCGCCCAGCGCGTCCATATCGTCGACGACAACGGGGAAGCCTGGGAGGCGCTCTATACGCTGGAGCAGCAGTCCGACGGCAGCCTGAAGATCACCGGCTGCAGGCTGCTGAAGGCCGGGCAGGCGGTGTAGAGCGGCGACCGATCGCGCCGCTCAATATTTCGGCGTGATGCGAAGATGCGTCTGCGGTCTCGGTATGTGTCCCGTGTCGAACGGTCGGGTCTTTCCGCCAGTTCTCACCGAGTTCGGCCAGCACCTTGCCTCGCCGAAGCATCTCGGTGAGTTCGGCAGGACTTTGCTTGTAAGAAACCGGATCGGACGAATAGCGTTCAAGGAAATCGCCGAACTGCCCCGGCATCTCCTCATAGGCCTTGGCGACGTCGTCGAGCGTCTCTTCCATCCTTGCCATCGAAACGAGAAAACGACGCCACCGATGCGCATCGAGATCGAAGTCGTCGCGCAACGCCGCACCGGCCTGCTTGCCATAGTCGACCAGCTTCTCGATCGTCTGCTGGCTCATCGCAAGATTGAGGCCGCCCTCATCCGGCTTGAGCACGACATGCACGATGCGCTCGCGATATCCGGGGAGCGTGCTTTGCAGATTGTCTCGCCAATTCTTGGCGGAATTGAGCAGTCGCGACAGAAATCCGCCCAGACCATCGAACGGCAGAATCGGCAGTTGGCTGCCGCTGCGGCTCTCCTCGGTGGCCGGAAGCCAGACATCGCTGTAATTCCGCTTCGGGTCGAAAGCATCCAGCGAGATGGCAAAAGTCGGGCTGCTCGGAAAGAGATGATCGAAGAAGTGGATCGGAAAATTGCTCGATAGCCCACCGTCGCTGAACAGACATCGGCGCAGCTTTTGCTTCTCCTCTTCCTCCGTCAAGGTGAAGTCGCGGGTCCAAAGCGGCACCGCGGAAATCAAGCCCGGGAAAGCTCAGGCTCATCCGCGCACCGACGATGAGCGGCAGACGGGTCTCGTCCGGAAAATAGAAGAACTCGCCCGCCTGTCCTCCTTCGGGAATGAACGGATCGCAGTTGTCTGTCAGATACTTCAGGACATGACCGGGGAAGATTTTTTCCCACTCGCTCTTCTCGAAGAAGAACCGCTTGTTGTCCATCGGCAGCGTATAGGGGCGCTCTTCCATCAAACTCGTCGTGATCATGGAAAGACGGATCGGCGGCACGTTGCCCGGCGGCGTTTGCAGATCGCCGAATGTCAGCGGGCGGCCCGCATCCTGATGGCCGGCCGCTTCCTCGATCAACCGGGCAAGCCAGTCCGTGAATGCCTCCGGCAAGCAGCGGACCTGCCGGATGCCGGGACAGATACCGAAGTCGCTCGCAGCAAGATCCGTCGTGACGGCTTTCAGCAGGCGCAGCATCAATGCCAGCACGAGCCCGACCAGCGCCAGCGACACGCCGAAGGCGACAAAGCCTGCCTCGGCGTGAAACGCCGCGATCACGACACAGATGATACCAGGTAGGGCGCCCAGCAGCGCATTCACCGGGTATCCGCCGGTCGCCGCAGTCGAGGCTGCAAGCAACTTGCCGATGCTGCTTTTCGCCTTCGGGTTGCGATGAAGATATTGAGCAGCGGTTTCAGGATAGGCGTCGGCTGAAACAAGGACAAAAGATTCGGACCGACCTCCTGCGGTATCTTCGCCAGCCGCTCGAACCCCGCGCCTTCTTTCTGCCTGCCATATTCCGCGGCCGCCGCGGCGGCTGCTGCAATTGCGCCCGCCGACGTACCGCCAATACTGGAAAAACGATACTTCTTGGCGAGTTCGACCAGAGCCAGCGGATAAACGACGCCGCTGGTGATGCCACCCTTCATCACGATGTCGCAGGCCTGCTCCGGCTTGGCTTGCACCATCTGCGTCTCCCCCTTGTGCTTTTGCGGCACTGTGCCGTCGGAGAGGCGCAATCTCAAGTAAGCCATGTCCACATGCGCGGGCCGCGCACGGATTTCCCGCTCACTCGATCCGGCTCGATTATTCCGCCTGGGCCACTCTGCCGGCGAAGCCCGCGCTCGCACGCGCCCGCAGCAGCAGCGCGCCGACGATCACGATGTTGAGCCCGTTCCAGGCAAGGCCGTTGGCGAAGGCTGCGGCATAAGAGCCGGTCGCGTCGAAGATCACGCCCGACACCCAGCCGCCGAACGACATGCCGAACACCGAGGCGAAGATCACGATGCCCACGCGCGTCGCGGCCTGCGCCGCCGGCATCGCCTCGCGCACGATGATGGCGTAGCTCGGCACGATGCCGCCCTGGAACAGGCCGAACATGGCGGAGATGAGATAGAGTGAGGTCAGGCCGTCGAAGAACAGATAGAACAGCAGCGCGAAGCCCTGCGCCACTGAGCCGACCATCAGCGTGCGGATGCCGCCGATCCGGTCGGCGAGAAATCCGGAGCCGATGCGGCTGACGACGCCAAAGGCCATCATCAGCGACAGCATCTCGGCGCCGCGCGCCACGCCATAGCCGAGATCGCCGCAATAGGCGACGATGTGGACCTGCGGCATCGCCATCGCCACGCAGCAGGAAATGCTGGCGATGCACAGCAGCACGGTGAGTGCGTTGGTGGAGAGATTGAGATCGACCTGCGGCGGCGGCGCATTGGCGTGGTCGCGCGTCTTCTCCTCGCCGATCTGCGCGCGCAGCACCAGCACGAGAAGCGCCATCGCCACCGGGAACAGGATGCCGATCGCGATATGGGTCGTGCGCCAGCCGGCGGTCGAAATGCTCCAATTGACCAGCGGCGGCCAAACCGTGCCGGCGACATAGTTGCCGCTCGCGACGATCGTGACCGCGAGCCCGCGATAGCGCTCGAACCAGTGCGAGACCTCGGCCATCAGCGGCGCGAAGGTCGCCGAGGTGCCAAGCCCCATCAGGAACGAGGCAGCGATGAACTGCCACAGCGTCGCGGACAGACCGGCCGCCACATAGGACACCGCGAGAAAGGTGATGCTCAGGCCGATCGCGGCAACGATGCCGAGACGATCGGTAATCCGACCCATGACGACGCCGCCGAGACCGAACCCCATCATGATCATCGTAAAGGCAAGCGACACGGCGCCGCGCGTGGCGCCGAATTCCGCCTGCACGACCGGGAGCGCGACCACGACCGACCACATGCCGATGGCGCCGATCGATGCGATCAGCAGCACAAGGCCGAGCCGCACCCAGGCCTGACCGGAATCAGGGGTGAAGCGCGCGGGTTCGTGTGATCGGTCGGCGGGAGCGTGCACGGTGCACGCAAGTTCGCCGTTCATTGCCTAAGGGTCAACCCATGCTGGCGCGAGATTAGGCATGCAGAGTGCGGCGCAGCAAATTCGTCCTGCTGTTCCAACACACAACAATGCGAGCTCTCACCGCGCCGCCTTGGCCGAGCCCAACTTTGAAACTATGGTCGACCACGGCTTTGGAACGCCAAGGCACGCTTCAAGGGGTCGCTTCCTGCCGATGTCTACGCAGTCATGTCTTTGCGGCTAGCACGACGAATTAGGGTTCAGGCAGGATGGCTTGTCGCCTTTGCCTATCTTTTTTGCGTCGCGACTCCGGGCCTCGCATTGGCGCTCGGCAGCGGACCCGCGCCATGTCTTACCGACGAGATTCTTGCCGACGAGATGGCGACGGTCGCCATTGCATCCGTGCAGGACGACCAGATGCAGATGAGTGGCGATGAACCATCGCACCATCACCACGGGCACGAGGCGCACCACCATGGTGCCGCTGCGGACGATGCAGTTGGGCATCATCACAAGCACAGCACCCTGCCCGGTCCCTGCTGTGCGATGATGTGCGTCTCGGCGATCCCCGCCGACTTGCCGGCGATCGTTGCCCCGTCGCAACCGATTTCGCTCTGCGTCGTCGAGGTGGACCGGGGCGCGCCGGACAACGCCCCTCCGCTACTCTACCGTCCCCCCATCGCCTGATCGAGACGACAACGCGGCGCGGCGCGCGACAGCGCGCATGCCCGGTCGGCGCCGAAACGTGACCCAAAGTCCGCGCTGGCCTTCTCGTGCCTCGCTTCTGCGCTCGATCCGGCCGGTAGCCGGTTCCCGTTAACTCTTTCCTAACCATACACCGGGCAAAAATTGCCGGGTGAAGTCGAGTGTCGTCGATCGCGGTGAACGGGGGAGATCTCCGTGGACGCCAGTGCGGTGCCTCACTTTCGGAGCGGTGGCCCTGTGGCCGCCGGGAAGTCGCTTGGGGCCCGTGAACGGCAGACGCGGGGGGAAGAAGCCATGGTTGATGTGACCGCAGGTCAAGGCGCAGGCAGCGCAGGGAGCGGCTTCAAGCTCAGCGATATCATCGACATCGTAAAGCGCGGCGACATCGCGCTGGCGCTCGGCATCCTCACCATCCTGGCGGTGCTGATCCTGCCGCTGCCCTCGATCGTGCTCGACCTGTTCCTCGCGATCTCGATCACGCTGTCGATCCTGATCCTGATGACCTCCCTGTTCATCCAGACGCCGCTCGAATTCTCGTCGTTTCCGACCATCCTGCTGATCTCGACGATGCTGCGGCTGTCGCTCAACCTCGCCTCCACGCGGCTGATCCTGTCGCACGGCCACGAGGGCACCGACGCCGCCGGCCACGTCATCGAGGCCTTCGGCAACTTCGTGATGGGCGGCAATTTCGTGATCGGGATCATCGTCTTCGCGATCCTGATCACGGTGAATTTCGTCGTCATCACCAAGGGTTCGGGCCGTATCGCCGAAGTCGCGGCACGCTTCCACCTCGACGCGATGCCCGGCAAGCAGATGGCGATCGACGCCGACCTCTCCGCCGGCTTGATCGACGAGAAGATCGCGAAGGAACGCCGCAAGGCGCTGGAAGACGAAAGCGGCTTCTTCGGCGCGATGGACGGTGCCTCGAAATTCGTGCGCGGCGACGCAGTCGCCGGCCTGCTCGTCACGTTCATCAACATCATCGGCGGCATCATCATCGGCGTCGCCCAGCAGGGCCTGAGCTTCAGCGAGGCCGGCCGCACCTACACGCTGCTGACCGTCGGCGACGGCCTCGTCACGCAAATCCCGGCACTGGTGGTCTCGACCGCCGCCGGCCTTCTGGTCTCCAAGGCAGGCGTCTCCGGCGCGGCCGACAAGGCGCTGATCAAGCAGTTCTCCGGCTATCCGCAGGCGCTCGGCATGGCCTCGGCCGTGATGTTCGTGCTGGCACTGCTGCCGGGCATTCCGACCATCCCGTTCCTTTTGCTGAGCGCCGGCACGGGGGCGATGGCGTGGCAGGCACACAAGCACAAGCATGCCAGGGTGGCCGCCGACGCCAAGGCCGCTGCAGCTCCCGCCGCAGCCGCTGCGGCCGCGGCAGCAGAAGAGCCGATCTCCGCCGCGCTCAAGATCGATGACCTCAAGATCGAGCTGGGCTATGCGCTGCTGCCGCTGGTGAACGGGCCCGACGGCACCGACCGGCTTGACCGAGCAGATCAAGGCGCTGCGCCGCTCGCTTGCGATCGAGATGGGCTTCGTGATGCCGTCGGTGCGCATCCTCGACAACGTCCAGCTCGAAGCCAATACCTACATCATCAAGATCAAGGAGGTCGACGCCGGCACCGGCAAGATCTGGCCGAACCAGTTCATGGTCATGGATCCCGGCGGCAGCCAGGTTTCGGTGCCCGGCATCCATACCATCGAACCGACATTCGGCCTGCCGGCCACCTGGGTCGACGCCAGCCTGAAGGAAGAGGCCTCGCTGAAGGGCTACACGGTGGTCGACGCGGCGACCGTGCTGTCGACACATCTGACCGAACTGCTCAAGGGCAACATGTCGGACCTGTTGTCCTACGGCGAGGTGCAGAAGCTCCTGAAGGAATTGCCGAAGGAGCAGAGCGAGCTCGTCAAGGACATCGTGCCGAGCCAGATCACGATCTCCGGCATCCAGCGCGTGCTGCAATTGCTACTCGCCGAGCGCATTTCGATCCGCGACCTCTCCACCATCCTCGAAGGCATCGCCGATGCGCTGGCCTTCTCGCGCAATCCGACGACCGTGGTCGAGCATGTGCGCGCCCGCCTCGCGCGCCAGATCTGCGCGCAGAATACCTCCATCAACGGCTACCTGCCGCTGATCGCGCTGTCGGCGAAATGGGAGCAGGCTTTCGCCGAATCCCTGGTCGGCCAGGGCGAAGAGCGCAGCCTCGCGATGCAGCCGTCGCGACTCTCGGAGTTCATGACCGCGGTGCGCGACAGTTTCGAGCGCGCCGCACGCGAAGGCGAGGCGCCGGTGCTGGTCACATCGGCGGCGATCCGGCCGTTCGTTCGCTCGCTGGTGGAACGATTCCGCTCCCAAACGACTGTATTGTCACAGGCGGAAATTCACCCGCGCGCGCGGCTGAAAACGGTCGGAAGCGTGTAGAACGAAGCACTTAGCACCTGTGCTTTTTCGCCACAGGCAACTTATTTCTTTGCGATCTACGGATTGCGGCCATTCTGCGCCGCATCATGGGCTGAATTTGTAACATCCTGGAATACCTAAATTTTTAGACATGCTTCGGGTTCCATTGATCGCGGACTATCAAGTATTTTCACCAACTTGTGATCGCCACTTTGGAACGAAATGAGCCATCACCACGTTCTGGCCTACACGGACGTTGAACCCGATCGTTGATGAGATCGACGAATTAACGAGGGCAAGCGTCAAGGGCAGAAGCAAGCAGGAAGGCTCGGAGGCCTCCATGAACCACTCGATCTACAGTGCGGATCGTGCGACCCACCTGAAGGTTGTGGTGGTTGCGCTTGGTTGCCGGTATCACGGTGGCTGGCGTTGGTATTGCCTCTCGCCTGAGTTCGGACGACGGCTACACGCAGACGGCACGCGTCATCAAGGCCGACAAGCCGGTGGCAGTGAGCAGCACCAACACATCGACGGTGCGCTAACGCAGAAAAGGAATTTGTGAATTCGCGCGGCTCTTTACCAGCCCCCCAAAGTCCCGCGTGGATATGTAGAAGACCCAACCCCCAAGTCGACTACAAAGAAAACGCCCGCTCCCCACGGGCGTTTTCATTTTGTGGGGTATGCCTTGTCGTGGTGCGTGAAGGCATTCACGTCGTTGTGCGGAACGCGCTCGTCAACGCGGCGCGATCAACGCGCGGGCGGCACCGTTTCGATCAGCTTGCCCGAAAACACCGGCGTCGAATGCGGATTACCGTCGGGCGACCCGCCGGCCTGCTCGACCGTGACCGCGTAGGTCGCGTTGTTGACGATATCGGCGTCATACCCCGAGAGAACGGGCCGCGCGGTGAACTCGTCGCCGCCGATGACGCCCAGCGAGCGCGGCTTCGGCAGCTTGTCCGAGATTAGCCAAAGCTCGAAGCTCTTGCCCGCGTCGGCGGACGTTCCCCCGACCCTCCGCACCGTGAAATTCTTGGTGTTGCCATCGACGGTCAGGATGAAGGCCGGACCTCCCGCCTGCCCTTGCAGCAAGGCGACGAATTGCCCCGATAACGCCGCGGCCGGCGGCGGCTTGACCTCGACAATTTGCGTGCGCGGTTTCGGACGCAGGCGTTGCGGCAGCCAGTCAGGCTGCGCGACCTGAACACCAATGACGGCGACGAGCGCGGCGGCGATCGCGGTCATCGCCGACGCGACGCCGCGCCAACGCCTGGGCTCGATGCTCCAGACGAACGACGTTCGACGTATCGGCAACGGAGGCTGCGTGCTCGCCCATTCGCGGCGGCAATTCCGGCGGCGGCAGGTCTGACGGCGCCGTGAGCGGCGCCTCCGGCAGGACGAGCGGCTCTTGCGGATCGGCCAATCCCGTCGCGGTCTTGATTCTGTCCCAGAGTTCGGGACTCGGCTCGACCGAGCCCACCATCTGGTTCAACGCACCGAGCCTGTACTCCCAGGCCCGCACCATGGCCGTGAAGTCCTTGTCGACGGACATCATGGTCTCGACCTGGGCGCGCTCGTCAGCGTTGAGCGTACCTAGGGCATATTCCGCTGCGAGCGCGATATGGTCATCACTATAGTCCATCGTCTAAAGTCCAAGGCACTCCCGAATTTCCATCAGACTGCGGCGCAGCCATGTCTTGACCGTGTTCAAAGGCGCGTCAAACTTCGTCGCCAGCTGCTCGCGGCTCCAGCCATTGTAGTAGGCCAGCAGCACGAGTTTCTGACGATCCGGCTCCAAACGGCCGACGCATTCCAAAAGACGCTTCAGTTCTTCCGTCATTTCCCGCCGCGCGAGCGGGTCGGGACTGTCGGCAGCCACTTCCATCGCCGCCGGCTCTTCTTCGATCGAGAGTTCGCTCCGCTTGCGCACGAGATCGATGGCGCGGTTGCGCGCGATCGATGCCATCCACGTGATGGGCGATGACAGGCCGGGATTGAATTGTCCGGCACTATTCCAGATCTTGACGTAAGTCTCCTGAATGACCTCCTCTGCGAGATCCTGTCTGCGCAAGATACGGAGCACGACGCCATAAAGTTTCGCGCGGGTCGCGGCGTAGAGGCGCTCGAAAGCGGCCTCGTCCCCCTTGGCAACCGCGGCGATCAGCCAGACCAGCTCAGCTGGCGTCAGCATTCGGCGTCCCCCAAATCGCGATGCCCGATCGCCTCAGCACCGGCACCAGTCCTTTCCGTCGTAACATAGACCGCGTCAGCCCGGGCCATCAAATGGCCCCGGAAATGTCGCTTGGCCGCGAACCCCTGCATTCGCGGAAATTACCGCGCGATTGTCAAATCCCACGGTGGCAGGCTGTGCATATCCACCACGAAAAAGCCCGAGCCTTTGCGGCCCGGGCTTGATTGTCCGGCTGGGCGCGATGCCGTCAGGCGATGACGCCGAGGCGCGCACGCATCAGGCCGATGCTGTCGAGATCGGCCTGCTCGCGCGCGCTCTCTTCGGCGCGCTCGCGGGCCTGGTCGCGCTCATCCAGCAGCTCGACCTTCTTCAGCTCTTCGAACGCCTCCGCCAGCAGGCCCTTGGCGTCCTCGAGCTGGCCGCGCAGTTCATCGGCGGAGCGCGTCAGGTTTTCCCGGCGCTGGATCGCAGCCTTGGCATAGGTGGGATAGGCGAAGTGCGTGGGGTCGTTGATACCGGCGCGGTCCTGCTCGGTCTGAATCTCGCGCTCGAGATCGGTCGACATGCGCTGGAAATCGGCGATCATGCCTTCGATCTGGTTGACCCTTCGGCGCTTCTCGTCGACCTGAAACTTCTTCAGGCGGATCAGCGTTTCGCGTGACTTCATCAACTCATACTCCCCAGAAGTCCCAATTTGAACGCGGGACGGGTCCGGCGCGCGTTCGGGGCCACGCCGGCGTTTGCAAGTGTCTGGCGGGGATCATGGCCGGACAAAGTTAGCTTTCCGTTTCCAGATGTCCGAGGATTTGTTCGAGTTGGCGGTAGCCGTCGCCGAGGTTCGCAACCTCGTCCTTGGCCTGTCGGAGGAACGCTTCCAGCGGCTCGTGCAGCCGGATGGCTTCGTCGACTTCGGGACTCGACCCCGCCCGGTAGGCCCCGAGCCGGATCAGTTCCTCCATGTCGGCATAGGTCGCCATCACCCGCCGTCCTCTCTGGATGGTCGGCAGATAAACCGGATCGGCCGATTTCGGCATGGTCCGGGACACCGATCTGAGAATGTTAATGGCGGGATAGCGGCCCCGCTCGGCGATCGATCGCTCCATCACGATATGGCCGTCCAGGATACCGCGGACCGCGTCCGCGATCGGCTCATTATGATCGTCGCCATCGACCAGCACGGTGAAGATGCCGGTAATGGAGCCCTCGCCAATGCCGGGACCGGCGCGCTCCAGCAGCTTCGGCAACTCCGTAAACACGGTCGGGGTGTAGCCCTTGGCGGTCGGCGGCTCGCCCGCCGACAGGCCGATCTCGCGCTGGGCCATGGCAAAGCGCGTCACCGAGTCCATCAGGCACAGCACGTCCTTGCCCTCGTCGCGGAAATGTTCCGCGATCGCCAAGCGTCAGATAGGCGGCCTGCCGCCGCATCAAGGCGGGCTCGTCCGAGGTCGCCACCACGACGACCGAGCGCGCCAGACCTGCCTCGCCGAGGTCGTCCTGCAGGAACTCCTGCACCTCGCGGCCGCGTTCGCCGACGAGGCCGATCACGGAGATGTCGGCATCGACGTTGCGCGCCAGCATCGACAGCAGCACCGACTTACCGACGCCGGAACCGGCGAAGATGCCCATGCGCTGACCACGGCAGCAGGTCAGAAAAGTATTGAGCGCGCGGACGCCGAGGTCGAGCGGTTCCCCGACGCGCTTGCGCGAATGCGCCGGCGGCGGGTTGTTCCGGAACGGCATCGGCGACGCGCCCTGCTCCAGCGGCCCCTTGCCGTCGATCGGTTCCCCCATCGCATTGAGGACGCGCCCGAGCCAGGCCGGCGACGGCCGGACCTGGCTTGCGGCATTGGCGATCACGGCGCGGCAGCCGCGCCGCACGCCCTCCAACCCGGCGAACGGCATCACCACGGCGTTGCTGCCGGAGAAGCCGATGACCTCGCAAGGAATGAACCTGTTGCCGCCAGTTTCGACTACAATGCGGGCCCCGACCGACATGGCATGGATCGGACCCGCGATCTCGACCATCAGCCCGCGAACACCGACTACACGGCCATATATATTGACACCGTCGATATCACCGATCTGCTCTGCGAGGGCCTTCATTGCGAAAACCTTAAGTTTTGAAGAGTTTCTGACCGTTGCTTAACTTCGTGTTTACCCGCGTCGTTAATCATTGCGTCACTGTCTTTGACAACTGAGCCTGCTCGGCTGTGCGACAAACGAACATCCAAGTCACGGAAGTCGGTTAGGCCCGGCTCTTAGTGTGGAACTTGAACGCTAACGGAAACAAAAAGCTGACTTGACGCAACACCTTAGGGCGATTCGATAAAAATTGCACTCAAAGAGCTTGCGGACATAAATCAGATTTTGTTAACCATGTATCGTCAGGATCCGAATCAGTTGTTCAAAGGCGTTTGACTGCCGCAGTCTCGCGGCGGACCTGACGCCCGGTGCGGCGACTATGGGGAACTTGGCATGCGCGTTTTGCTGATTGAAGATGACAGCGCCGTCGCGCAGTCGATCGAATTGATGCTCAAGTCCGAGAGCTTCAACGTCTATACGACGGATCTCGGCGAGGAAGGCGTCGATCTCGGCAAGCTTTATGACTACGACATTATCCTTCTCGACCTGAACCTGCCCGACATGTCCGGCTACGACGTGCTCAAGCAGCTCCGGGTCTCCAAGATCAAGACGCCCATCCTGATCCTGTCCGGCCTCGCCGGCATCGAGGACAAGGTCCGCGGTCTCGGCGTCGGCGCCGACGACTACATGACCAAGCCGTTCCACAAGGACGAACTGGTCGCCCGCATCCACGCGATCGTGCGCCGTTCGAAGGGTCATGCCCAGTCGGTGATCCAGACCGGCGACCTCGTGGTCAATCTCGACACCAAGACGGTCGAGGTCGGTGGTCAGCGCGTCCACCTGACCGGCAAGGAATACCAGATGCTGGAACTGCTCTCGCTGCGCAAGGGCACCACGCTGACCAAGGAAATGTTCCTCAACCATCTCTATGGCGGCATGGACGAACCGGAACTGAAGATCATCGACGTCTTCATCTGCAAGCTGCGCAAGAAGCTCGCCAACGCGTCCGAAGGCCGCAACTTCATCGAGACCGTCTGGGGCCGCGGCTACGTGCTGCGCGAGCCGCATGACGAAGACGCGCGCATCCCCGCCTGATCGCAAGAGTTCCATCGCAGGCCGGAAGGCCTGCTCCTCCCGGACTGACCCCGCCGCAAATGGCGGGGTTTTTGTTTGGGCGGGGTTTTGTTTGGGATTGAACCGGGGATTACCATGCGCCGACAGACTCCTCGTGCCATTCTGGCGCGGGGGCGCACATCGACATGATTCTCCAATCTCTCGCCGGCTTGCCGGCGTTCCTGGTCTATTTTTGTACCGCGATCATCGCGGTGGTTGCCTACCTCTTCGTCTATACGCGCGTCACGCCACATAGTGAGTTCCAGCTCATCCGCGACAACGATCCGGCAGCCGCGATCGCGCTGGGCTTAAGCCTGCTCGGCTTCTCGCTGCCGGTCGTCAGCGCCATCGCGCATGCCGCCAATGTCGTGGACTGCCTGATCTGGAGCGCGATCGCGCTGTTCGTGCAGATCGTGGTCTATTACCTCGTCAAGATCCCGGTGCCGAACCTGTCGCAACGGATCGCGGCGGGCGAGCTCGCGGCCGCGATCTGGCTCGGGCTGTCGTCGCTGGCCGCCGGCGCGCTCAACGCCGCATCGATGATCTACTGACCATGTCCGAGAAGCCGATCGAATTCGGCAAGCGGCGGCCGGTCCAGCCGCTCCCGCCGCAGCCCCCCGCGAAGCGTTCCGGCCATGTCGCGCTGCTGGTGATGGGGACGCTCGCGGTCGGCGGCGGCGCCTACGCGCTGATGCCGCGGGAAAGCTGCGGCCCGGCGTCGTCCGCGGCGGTTGCGCCGGGGATGGCCGCGCCTGCCCTGCCGCAAACCACGACATCCTGCTCGTCGTCGCGCGGTTCGTCGGGCAGTGGCGGTGGCTATCGCAGGTCGTCGGGGTTCAGCTTCTTCGGCGGCGATTCCTCATCGGGCCATTCGTCATCGACGGGCGCCTCGGATGCAGGCTCGGGCGGCGTGACGCGCGGCGGTTTCGGAGGCCTCGCGCACGCGTTCGGCTTTTCCGGACGGGGATAAGACAGCGCACGATGCCGTGAAATAACCGCGTTTCGCTTGCCTGTTCGGCCTCGAGCTGGCGAGGATGATCCGATCACTTCAATGAGAGGGCCTGTCATGAAACGCTCACGCCGGGTCGTGCTGACCTTGATGGGAAGCGCTACCGTCGGCGCCGTGTCGATGGGTTTCGTCCCGCGAATGGATTGCGGTCCCGGCTTGACCGCCATTCCCGGCCCCAACGGCGAGCCCTATTGCCGCGCCATTCATGGCGGCTTTGGCGGCACGTTGCACAGTGTCCATGGGCACGGTCACGGCGGCCACGCACATGGTGGCGGCTAGAGCATGATCCGGAAAAGTGGAAGCCGGTTTTCCCTCGCGACAAACGCGGAACGCGTTTGCGCGGAGATCATGCTCAAACAAAGAGATGAGATCATGATGCGATTCGCATCATGATCTAGCGTCGATGCAGCGCATCATCTGCCCCGAGCGCGACGACTGGCAAAGCACCGCAGACGCCTGCGGCTTCGATTTCCACACCATCGACGGCGAGCGCTACTGGGACGAGCGCGGCTATTACGCGTTCACGCTGGAGGAGATCGAGCGCGATATCGAGGGGCCGACCGGCGAAATCGACGCCATGTGTCTCGAACTGGTCAGCCGCGCGATCGACGACGAAGAATATCTCGAGCGGCTCAAGATTCCGCAAACCTTCTGGCCGCTGATCTCGGAAAGCTGGCATCGCGACGAAGGCAGTCTCTACGGCCGGCTCGACCTGAGCTATGACGGGCACGGCCGGCGAAACTTCTGGAATACAACGCCGATACGCCGACCTCGATCTTCGAGGCCGCGGTGTTTCAATGGACCTGGCTCGAGCAGGCGATCGAGCGGCAGATCATTCCGAAAGACGCCGACCAGTTCAATTCGATCCACGAACGTCTGATCGAGGCCTGGACGAAGCTCGGCCAAGGAAAATTCGGGCAAGGAAAATCTGGCCAAGCCCGGCATCTGCATCTGACGGGAACCACCGAAAATGCGGAGGATGCCGGCACGCTGGCCTATCTCGAGGACACTGCCGTGCAGGCCGGCCTGCAAACCACGATGATCGACATCGAGGACATCGGCTGGCGCGAGGACGGCAGCGGCTTTGTCGATCTCGACAATCGCGACATCGCGCTCGCTTTCAAGCTCTATCCCTGGGAGTGGATGTTTCGCGATGCGTTCGGCGCCAAGCTCCTGGAGGCGCCGACCCGCTGGATCGAGCCGCCGTGGAAGGCCGTGCTTTCCAACAAGGGCATCCTTCCCCTGCTCTGGGAGATGTTTCCGAACCATCCGAACCTGCTGCCCGCTTTTTTCGAGGACGATCCGAGAGCAGCCGAACTCGGGACATCCTTCGTGCGCAAGCCGCTCTATTCACGCGAAGGCGCGAATGTCGCGCTGATCAGCGGCGGCGTTGCGCTCGCCGCGCAGGAAGGCCCGTATGGCGCGGAAGGTTTCGTCCGCCAGGCCTTCGCGACGCTGCGGCCGTTCTCACGGCAATATCCGGTGCTCGGAAGCTGGCTGGTCGATCACACGCCTTGCGGGCTCTCGCTCCGAGAGGACGAAAGCCCGATCACCGGCAACACATCCCGCTTCCTGCCGCACGCGATCCTCTGAGGTTCGTTGCGTTTCCGACGTGTAGGATGGGTCGAGCGCAGCGAAACCCATCGTCGCCCGGCACGCGTGGAACGAACGATGGTTTCGCCTTCGGCTCTACCCATCCTACGCGCCAGCCTTCTCCATCGTCACTCAGGGACGCGTAAAGCGGCGAGCAGCGCGACGTTTTCAGCGCGCGGCGACCACCCTCAGCGCCTGCGGCAGCGCGCCGGCGGCGACCGGCCGCAGCGCGCGGGCCGGGTTGAGCTGATAGAGCCCACGCTTCTCGGGATAGGGCCGGAAGGCGTCGGAGATTCCGACCACGGTTTCCGCCGCGCCGAGCATCAGCGTGCCGTCCGGCTCGAGCACCTTGGAAAGACGCTCGAACGTCCTGACCTTGGTGTCCTGGTCGAAATAGATCAGAACGTTGCGGCAGAAGATGACATCGAACTTGCCGAGGTGGGAGAAGTCCTGCAGCAAATTGAGCTGCCTGTGCTGCACCATGCCGCGGACATCGGCGTTGAGCTGCCACAGCTCGCCGGTCTGCTTGAAATATTTGACGAGCATCTGAATGGGCAGTCCGCGCTGCACTTCGAACTGGCTGTAGATGCCGGCTTTGGATTTCTCCAACACTTCGTGAGACAGATCGGTCGCGACGATCTCGATCCGCCAGCCCGAAAGCATGGGCCCCCATTCCTTCAGGCACATCGCGATCGAATATGGCTCCTGCCCGGTCGAGGACGCCGCCGACCAGATGCGCAGCTCGCGACGGTTCGCGCGCGCCGGAATGAGATGCGGCAGGATCGTGTCGCGCAAATGGTCGAACGGAATCTTGTCGCGGAAGAAGAACGTCTCGTTGGTGGTCATCGCCTCCACGACGTCCGTCGTGAGCGCCTCTGAGCCGTTCTTCATCTTCTGGACGAGCTCGCCAATTCCGTTGAGCCCGGCCCTGCGGGCAAGCGGGATCAACCGGCTTTCGACCAGATATTGCTTGTCTGCGGAGAGATCGAGACCGGAACGTTCCTTCAGGAGCTTACGCAGATACTCATAGTCCAATAACGTCACGAACGATCTCCCGCGAACAGCCGGACCAGTTTCGGCGCGATCTGGTTGAGAGGCAGAATGGCGGCGCAGATGCCTGCATGGGCGGCGGAGCCCGGCATGCCCCAGACCACGCTGGTTGCTTCGTCCTGGGCGATGATGCTGCCGCCGGCCGCAACGACCTCCTTGCCACCGCGCGTTCCGTCCGAGCCCATGCCGGTCAGCAGAACTGCGAGCGTGGCGCCTTGCCAGACTTCGATCGCCGAGGTGAACAGCGGATCGACGGCCGGCTTGCAGAAATTCACCGGCGGACCATTGTCGAGCACGATGACGGTCTCGACGCCATGACGGGCGACGCGCATGTGGCGTCCGCCCGGCGCCAGATAGATCCGTCCGGGCTTGACGGGTTCGCCGTCGACGGCTTCGGCCGCCGGGCGCCGGCTCGCTCGCGCCAGATGTTCGGCCAGAATGGTCGTGAACGTCGGCGGCATGTGCTGGGTGATCAGCACCGGAAACTTGTCGATCACCGGCCCGATCTCGGTCACCAGCGACATCAGCGCTTGCGGACCGCCGGTCGACGAACCGATCAGCAGCGCGCGGGGCATCTGGGTACTGAAGGCGCGACGCACCAGCGGCGGATGCGCTGATGACGCCGGGGCGTGCCGTAGCGCGGGGTCTCGCGACTTGTCATGGGCGGGCACCGAGGCCGGAGCATGCGCAGGCGGCGGCTGAGAGCGGCGCAGCTTGGCGCCAAGCGAGCGGATTTTCTGAATCAGGTCGTGATGGAAGATGTCGGCGGCGGCAGGCTCGCGCGTCGTTTCCGGCTTCGGGATGTAATCAGCCGCGCCAAGCGAAAGCGCCTTGAAGCTGATCTCCGCGTTGCGCCGGGTCAAGGTCGACGCCATGATGACGATGAGATCGCGTTTCTTGGCAAGAAGCTGCGGAAGCGCCGAGATGCCGTCAAGCTCAGGCATTTCGATGTCGAGCACGGCGACATCGGGCTTGATGCGGTCGAGCTGATTGACCGCCTCCAATCCGGTGCGCAGCGATGCCGCCACCATCATGTCAGGTTCAGATCCGACCCAGCGCGAGATCAGACCCCTGATCACGACGAAATCATCAACCACCATTACCCGGAGAGGTTCTTGCCGTGTGGAACTCAGGGTAGAGGCACTTGCCAAGGCAACAGTCATTGTTCACCAAAAACGGGCTCAAGCGGCAATATGGAAACCGAAGCGCCGAGGGCCGTTGAGCCGCCGGAACGACATGGACGGATCAGATCAGGCCGACTTCCTGGAATTTGGCCGTCACGATGTCCTTGTCGAATGGTTTCATGATGTATTCGTTGGCACCGGCGTGCAGCGCGCGCGCGATGTGGGCAACATCGTTCTCGGTGGTGCAGAACACCACCTTGGGCGCGTCGCCGCCGGGCAGCCGGCGCAGATTGCCGAGGAACTCGTAGCCGTCCATCACCGGCATGTTCCAATCGAGCAGGATCGCCTCGGGCAATTGCCGCTTGCAGACTTCAAGCGCCTTCTCGCCGTCCTCGGCTTCGATGATCTGGAAATCCAGACCTTCCAGAATGCGTCGTGCGACCTTGCGGATGACGCTTGAATCATCGACCACCAGACAGGTTCTCATTTCAGCCTCCTACTCAGTCTTACAAAGGAGAACATTTGCGTTCCCGCGTTTCTTGCTATTCGCGTCAGGCCGCCTTCGCGTCGGGCGCCATTTCGAGGACACGATCGACGTCGAGCACGACCATGAGCTGTCCGTCGAGGCGATGGACGCCGCCGGCGAACTTGGCCATGCGGGGATCGAGGTTGACGGGGTTCTCCTCGCGGCTGTCATCGGACAGCCGCAGCACCTCGCCGATGGTATCGATCTGCAGCCCGTAGGATTCGCCGCGCAGGTCGACGCCGACCGCCATCGGCGGCTTGCCGTCGTCCGCCTTGGGCAATCCAAGCCGGGCGCGCATGTCGACCACGGTCACGATGCGGCCGCGCAGGTTCAACACGCCCGCGATCTCGCTGGACGACAGCGGCACCCGCGTCAGCCGCTCCGGCATGAACACGTCCTGCACCCGCGAGATCGGCAGGCCGAACAACTGCCCGCCGATCAGGGCGGTGACGTATTCGGCGACCATGCCTTCGCTGGACTCGCTCTTGCTCATCTTTGCTCCTTGCGCCGTCTCGTTACGCCGCTTTGGCGCGTTCTTCGGTCTGTTCCTTCAGCGCCGCGATCAGGCCCGGACGGTCGAACTTGGCGACATAGTCGTGGAAGCCGGCCTGCCGGCCGCGCTCGATCGCCGCCGGCGACATCAGCGACGACACCGCGATGATCGGCATCTCGCTCAGGTTCTGGTCGGCGCGGATGGTCTCGGCGAACTCGAAGCCGTTCATGTCCGGCATCTCGATGTCGGTGACCACCACGTTGAAGTTCTGGCCCGAGCGCAGCGCGACGAGGCCCTCCTGCGCGTTGGTGGCGACCCGCACCTTGTAGCCGGCGGCCTTGAGCACCGGCGCCAGCATGTTGCGGAAGAACGCGCTGTCGTCGACCAGCAGCACCGACTGCGAGTATTGCGCCGGCGACATCTCCTTGCGGACGAACCAGTCGGAGAACGCCATCGGCAGGAAGTGGCCGACATCGATCACCTCGGTGGCCTGGCCCTTGATCACGGCCGAGCCGAGAATGCCCGACTGGGCGCCGGCGACCTCGATGTTGAGCCGCTCCTCGACGATGTCGATGATCTCGTCGACCACGAGCCCCATCGAGCGCTTGTCGTCGGCGAACACCAGGATCGGCTGCGCGCCCGAGGTCTGGATGCTGACGCCTTCCATCTGCACCAGCGGCATCAGCTGGTCGCGGTACTGCACCATGTAGCGGCCGTTGGAGACCTCGATCTTGTCGGCGGCGATCTCTTCCAGGCGGGTGACCAGCGCCAGCGGCACCGCCTTCGGCTGATCGGTGCCGGCGCGGAACACCAGGAGCGAGGTGGTCTGCTCGCCGGAGATCGCATGGTGGCCGGCATTCTCGTCGGCGACCGCGTGCGAGGCCGAGCCTGCGGCGCCGAGCGCCTTGGCGAAGCCGTTGGGATCGATGATCATGATCACCGCGCCGTCGCCCAGGATGGTGTTGCCCGAGAACATGTCGATGTGGCGCAGCTTGGTCGACATCGGCTTGACCACGATTTCCTCGGTGTGGAACACGCCGTCGACCACGATGCCGAAGGTCTGGTTGCCGACCTGGGTCACCACGATGAAGCCGTTCTCCGGATCGGAGGAGGAGCCGTCGTCGATCTTCAAGAGCTTCTTCAGGTGCATCAGCGGCAGCAGCTTGTTGCGCAGCCGCAAGACCGCGGTGTCCTTGATGCGCTCGATGCGGTGTTCGGAATTGGCGCGCGCACGGACCAGCTCGACCACCGACAATTGCGGGATCGCGAAGCGGTCGCCGCCGGCTTCCACGATCAGCGCCGAGACGATGGCCAAGCGTCAGCGGGATCTTGATGGTGACCGAGGTGCCCTCGCCGGCCACCGACTTGATGTCGATGGTGCCGCCGATCTGGTCGATATTGGTGCGCACCACGTCCATGCCGACGCCGCGGCCGGACACCGAGGTGATTTGCGCCGCGGTCGAGAAGCCCGGCGCGAAGATGAACTTGTGGATCTGCGCTTCGGTCATCTTCTCGAGCTCGGCCTCGGTGACGAGGCCGTTGGTCAGGGCCTTGGCCTTGATCCGCTCGGTGTTGAGGCCGCGGCCGTTGTCGGCGATGCAGATGATGATGTGGCCGCCTTCATGATAGGCGGACAGGCGGATGGTGCCCTGCTCGGGCTTGCCGCCGGCGGCGCGCTCGGCCGGCGTCTCCAGGCCGTGATCGGCGGAGTTGCGCACCATGTGGGTGAGCGGGTCCTTGATCAGGTCGAGCACCTGGCGGTCGAGCTCGGTGTCGGCGCCGTGCATCTCCAGCTCGATCTGCTTGCTGAGTTCGCCCGAGAGGTCGCGCACGATGCGCGGCAGCTTCTGCCAGGCATTGCCGATCGGCTGCATGCGCGTCTTCATGACGCCTTCCTGCAGCTCGGCGGTGACGTTGGAGAGCCGCTGCAGCGGCACCTTGAACTCGGTGTCCTCGTTGCGGCGGGAGATCTCGAGCAGCTGGTTGCGGGTCAGCACCAGCTCCGAGACCATCGTCATCAGATGTTCCAGCGTGTCGACATTGACCCGGATCGACTGGTTCGCAACGCGGTCGCCTTCCGAGGCGTCGTCGCCGGACGCCTTGGCTGCGGCGGCTTTGGCCGCGGGCTTGGCCTTCTCTGCAACCTTCGCATCTTTCGCGACGTCCGGCTTGGCCTGCTTCGCCGCGGCTTGCGGCTGCGCGGCAGGCGCCGCTGCAGCAGGCTTGGCAACGGGCTTGGCGTGCGCCGGCGCCACCTCGATCGAGGTCTCCTGGAAGGCGCGCTCGAGTTCGTCGAGCGACACCTCGCCCGGACGCAAGGGACGCTCCAGCGTCTGCGCAATCAGGCTGCCCTGCGTCACGGCGGGCGCGGCCTTTGCCGCTGGTTCGGGCGCCGACGTCCGCTGCCGCCATGTCCGCCATGCCGCGCTCAACCATCGCTTCCAACTCCCCGATCAGGTCTTGGTCATTTCCCTCCGGCTCGGCCTCGGTCGCTTCCAGCTGACTCAGGATGTCCTTGATGCGATCGATCGTGGTCAGGATCAGCGTCACCGCCGCGCCCGTCACCGGCATGCCGTCGCGGAATTTGCCCATCAAGGTCTCGGCCGCATGGGCCAGCGCTTCCAGCCGCGGCAATCCCAGAAAGCCGCAGGTCCCCTTGATGGTGTGAACCAGGCGGAAGATGTTGTCCAAGATCTTCGCGTTGTTCGGCTCCTGCTCGAACCGCACCAGTTGATTGTCGACGGTATCGAGGCTCTCGCTCGTCTCCGTCAAAAACTCCCGCAACAGATCATCCATGGAACCGGCCTTCGCACGCAGCGGCACGCAATTGTGGCGCGCCCGTCTAACTTCGGCCAGCTTCTCTTCAAAGGGTTTAATATTGGTTGAGTATCCGCAAATGAATGGCCTCAACAAAGAGATAAGGCGACGCCGAGGAATTTTGGCGCCGCCTTTAAACTTTTGATTAACCATATCGGCGGGAGTTGCGCCCTCGAGTGAGGTCGTCTATGACGCTTGCACGACCATCGCTTCGCCATCGGCCGCGAGCGTGACCTTCAATCCGCAGGACTCGGCGAGCAGCCTCGTGTAGTAAGGCTGGACGGCGTGAGCATCGACGCTCGGCCCCTGATCGCTGCCCAGCAGCGTGACGATGTTCTGCGGCAGGCGCGCGTTCAGTCCGGCGGCGGTGACGCGGAACGCCATTGCCTCGCCCTCGCCGATCGGATCGACCGTGAGCGTGCCGCCACGCGGAATGGTTTGCTGGGCAATGATGAGCATGTTGAGCAGCAGCTTGACCCTGTTCTTCGGCAGGAGCAGCCTCGGCAGGTTCCAGGCGATCGTGCACTTGCCGTCCTCGATGTGCCCCTTCGCCATATTCAAGGCGTCGCCGAGATCGATCTGCGCGCTCGCTGATCCGGCGGCGCCAAACGCCAGACGGCAGAACTGCAACCGCGCCGATGCGGTCTTGGCGCTCTTGCGAATCAGGTCGAGGGCGAACTCCCGGTCGTCAGGCTTCGGATTGTCGTCGAGGACTTCCAGCCCATTGACGATGGCGCCGACCGGGCTGATCAGATCGTGGCAAACCCGCGAGCACAACAGCGCCGCAAGTTCGAGGGTATCGGGAGCGGGGCCTGTTGGAGAGGTACCGGACATCAGATGTTCCTGGATGGACGCGACCGCACGAACCTGGCGCGACAAGATGGCGAATCATGCAAGCGTTCAGGCTAGATACACTGCCGGCCCGGGAACTGCCAACAGACGGACGGACCTGCGGATGATGAGGTCAGCCGATGAATGAGCCGCAATCACAGGCACACGCGATCGATCGGGCAGCCTCCCTGATGGCGCCCCTGACCGATCTCGTGGTGCAGGCGGGACAGGCCATTCTCGCCGTCAATCGCCACGCGATGGAGGTCGCAGACAAGTCGGACGGCTCGCCGGTAACCGAAGCGGACCTCGCCGCCGACCGAATCATCTGCGACGGCCTGGCACGGCTGGCTCCGGACATTCCGGTGCTGTCGGAGGAGCGCGTGCAGCAGAGCAAGGCGCCCTATCGCGGCAGCTTCTTTCTGATCGATCCGCTCGACGGCACCAAGGAGTTCGTCGCCGGCCGTGACGAGTTCACGGTCAATCTTGCGCTGGTCACCGATGGAACGCCGTTGCTCGGCATCATCGGCGCGCCGGCGCTCGGGTGGTTGTGGCGCGGGCTGGTCGGCCGGGGCGCCGAGCGCGTGAGGCTGACCGGCACGGTCGTCGGGGCCGCCGAACCGATCCGCACCCGAAGCCTGCCCAAGCGGGGCGACCCCTGGATCGCCGCCGTCAGCCGGTCGCATGGAGATGCCGACACCGAGGCTTTCATCGCCCGACGCACCGGCGCGGTTCGCGAGCAGCTCGGTTCTGCGGTCAAATTCGGCCGGCTCGCGGAAGGCGCGGCCGATATCTATCCGCGCCTGGCGCCGACGTCGGAATGGGACGTCGCGGCCGGCTGCGCGGTCGTGACCGCCGCTGGCGGCAAGGTCACCGACGCGCGCGGCGCTCCGCTGCGTTTCGGCGGCCAAGCCGACGGCTTTCTCGTCCCGGCCTTCATTGCCTGGGGAGACCCCGCGGCCGCAGCCGGTCCTTATTGAGCGAGCGTCTGCCGCAGCTTCGGCCAGCGCGCGCGCGCCGGCTGCACGAAATGGTCCGGGTCGGCGGCGAACGCGTCGCGATGCTCTTCCAGGCCGAACAGATAAAGCCGGCTGCCCGCGATCACCCAAAACCTGGGGTTGCCGGCGAAAGCAACGCCGCGGGCGACGTCGACCGGGTCATAACCGCCGAATTGCGGCCCGTAGATCTCGGGATGGGCGACAAAGGACGCGCGGTTGCCCTCGTTACGAAACCGCCAGACGGCTCCCGCCTGCGAGGCCTCGAAATCGGCCGATCCCATCACCGGCTGGTTGTCGATGAAATAGGCGACCGGGTCGAACCCTTCGATCGCAAGCCCGCTGAACCGGTTGACGACCACCTGCTCGGTGGTCGCCGCCCGGGCGGCGAATCTTCCAGTGAAAGGGCCCCAAACCGCGGATATTGCGATCAAGGCAATTCCGAGGCCGCGCGCCACAGTCTGGAAACTCCCGTTTATTTCTTGCCGTTGTGCCGTCATAGTTGGTCCCGATAACCTCGAATCGAGGGGACACAGACAGGGCGCAAGGCTAGAACCATGCTGTTGGCGTCAGGTTAAGGCGGCGGCCGGACTTTCCATATCAGGGGTTCTTTCATGAAATTCGTTCCACGGCTTGCTGCGGTGACGCTCGCGGCGCTGATGTGCTGGACGGTTGCGGCCTCGGCCCAGGGGGGCCCGCCGCCGCCCGACCTGCCGCCGCCGCAGCGTGCGCCCAGCCCGGACAGTTACGGCCCGGACGAGCTGGTCGGCGCCGGGCATCGGTTTTTCGGCAACGTCTCCCGCGGGCTGGCGTCGGTGATCGAGCGCGCGGTCAGCCAATGGGGCCTGCCCAACGGCTACATCCTGGGCGAAGAAGGCTCGGGCGCCTTTGTCGCCGGGTTGAGATATGGCGAAGGCACGCTCTACACCAAGAATGCCGGCGACCTGCGGGTCTATTGGCAGGGACCGTCGGTCGGCTTCGACTGGGGCGGCGACGGCGCGCGCACCATGACGCTGGTCTACAACCTCCCGGCGACCGGCGCGATCTACCAGCGCTTCGCCGGCATCGACGGCTCGGCCTACATCGTCGGCGGTTTCGGCATGACCGCGCTCACCGCCAACAACATCGTGCTGGTGCCGATCCGCTCAGGTCTTGGTTTGCGACTCGGCGCCAACATCGGCTATCTCAAATACACACCGCACGCGACCTGGAACCCGTTCTGATCCGCCGTCACCGGCGGCTTGCTGACACAAAGGCCACGCTTCGCGTTGTGAATTCACGTTAACGCTGCAACGGGCTGGAGTTTTGCCTTGCCCCCGTGTCATGGTGATCGGCACGTTCTCTCCGGGAGATGCGCTCAATGATCGAGCCGATCATGTATCTGGCGATCGGTTTTCTGATCTCGATGCTGTGCGGCCTCATGATCGTACCGCTGGTGCACAATCGCGCAGTGCGACTGACGACGCGCCGGCTCGAAGCGGCGACCCCGTTGTCGATGGCCGAGATCCAGGCCGACAAGGACCAGTTGCGCGCGGAGTTCGCGATGTCGGCGCGCCGGCTCGAGATGAACGTCGAGCAGCTCAAGAACAAAACCACGAGCCAGCTTGCCGAACTCGGCAAGAAGACCGATGCGATCAACCGGATGAAGATCGAGCTCGGCGAAAAGAACGCCACGATCTTCGCGCTCGAGGCGCGCGAGAAGGCCGTGAAGGAACAGCTCCGCGCCACCGAAGAGGAATTCGCGGCGAAGACCGAGGCGTTGCGCAATGCCGAGCAATCCCTCAACCAACGCCAGAACGAGCTTACCAAGCTCAATACCGAGCTCAACGACCGCTCGATGACGGCGGACACCCGCCAGGTCGAGCTCGTTGCCGTGCGCGCCCATATCGAGGAATTGAAGGGCCGGGTCGGCGAAGCCGAACGGGACTTCACGGCGACGCAGGCCCGGCTGACGCAAGAGCGCGGCGAATCGGAAGCCGCAACGCGCGCGCTCTCGGAAGCGCGCGGCCAGGTCGAGAATCTCAGCCAGCGCGTCACCGATCTCGACCGCCAGCTCATCGTCCAGGTCAAGGAAGCCGAAATGCTCGGCAGCCGGGTCACCGACCTGGAAGCGCGCCTTGCGACCCAGGGCAAGCTGCTCGCCGAGCGCGATTTCGAGAACAACCAGTTGCGCCAATCCGCTCAGGCCGCCGAGCGCTTGGTGAAGGAGCTGCGCGACGAGATCAGTCTCAACAATGGCGGACGGGCGCCGGTGCTGGAAAAGATGAAGGCCGAGAAGGCCGCCGTCGAGGAGCAGCTCCGCCTCGCGCGTGACGAGCGCGCCAAGCTGCAGCGCGACGTCCAGGCGATCCAGCAGCAGGCCGAGAGCTCCTGGGCGACGGAGCGCATGGAAAACGCGCTGCTGCGCGAACGAATCAACGATATCGCCGCTGAGGTCGCCAAGCTCGCGATGCAGCTCGAAGGGCCGAACTCGCCGATCGAGGCGATACTGTCCGAGACCCCTCCGGCAAAGCCGGTCCGGCCCGTCAACGGCGCGGCAGCCCAAAGCGGGGCAATCGAAGGCGGAACACTGGCCGAGCGGATCCGGGCGCTGCAGGCCCACGCCTCCCGAGCCCGCCAGCAAGAGGCATGATGCCCCTCTTTGCGTCTCAGATCGCTTGACACCTGTGGTCTACGCTTCGTAAATCGCGGGCTCTGACGGCAGGCATCGTCGGCACCGGCCTCCCGGCCATCGACGAAGCACCAGTTCCCGGGCGCATAGCTCAGCGGGAGAGCGTTCCCTTCACACGGGAGAGGTCCAAGGTTCGATCCCTTGTGCGCCCACCATCAAGCTCCGTTACCCCGGGTCTATCTTTCATCGGCGAGTTGAAGCAACTCGTAGACGTTTCCCCAGGGGTCGGAGATGAAAGCAATTTTCTCCACACCGATTTCGGGCACACCATCGGTCACGTCGATAAGTATCTTGACCTCGCGGCGCCGCAAATCCGACATGCACTCTTCGACGCTGCTGACTTGCAAGCATACGTGGTGCCAGCCGGGCCGCCTGACAATATCGAGGACGCTTCCAGGGAGCTGACGATCGTTTTCCACGGGGCCGCCGATGAGTTCGATGACCGGGACCTTGGCGCCGCCGGGCGAAAGCAGGACGACCTCGTTGCCCGCAAACTGAAACTCCCGCTCCACGCGGAAACCAAGCACTGTCACGAGCCAGTTCTTGGGCCCTTCAACGTCCTCGACGCGCAGGGCGACATGATGAATGCCGCTTGTCGCAAACGGCGACCGATCCGCCATGCCATCCTCCACTCAATCGGAAAGCATGCACAGAGCATTCGTGTTGTTACCGATGTATTGCATGTCACGACGCGATAGCTACGGCTGCAACAGTTGAGCCGGATGCCGAGGCGTGCGCGACGTCCCCCGTGGCGCACTTTCTCGAATCGGACGCCGCCACCACTCAAAAGCGCCAATACAATGGCTCATTCACTCACAAATAACTGATTGCGACAATGGAACGCAGGGTCGGAAAGTATGGTTATGGTGCGCCCGCACGCAACACGGAGGTTACTCGCATGCGCAAACTCATCATCGCCACCACTGCCCTCGCCTTTCTCTCCTCGACCGCGGCATTCGCTCAGGACAAGGCGGCAGCGCCGACCGGCGACAGCATGAGCAAGAGCGATACGTCCAAGGACAAGATGAGCAAGAAGAGCAAGAAGTCGAAGAAGTCCGGCGACGATACGACCAAGCAGTAAGACGTTTAACCGGCACTTACGGCACGGCCGCCCTTCCGGGCGGCCTTTTTCGTTTCGGCGGTTACGAGCTCAGCGACCGAGAGCTTCACGCAGTTGCGAAACGCTTGTCATCAGTGGCCTGCGGCAAGACGTTGCAGCTCCGACACGCAACCAGCGGGCTCATCAACTTTACAACAACCTTTAATTGTGATGGAATATAGCAATTGACGATTAGAGTTGCTTGAACGTCACCAATTGCCGCCTATCGATGGTTTTGGGGCCGTAAAGTGAAAACGCCAACACTCGATCCCATGCTGGCCTGTTTTCTTGGTTTGCTCGACGTGAGGCTTCGGCGGATAACGCCAACCATAAAGCCGGGAGACGACATCGTGAAAGACGATGCCCTCCAAGAGATTGCGAAAGGACTGGAGGAGCTGCAAACCAACCACTCCATGCACGAGGACGAAACCTGGAATCGAGCCTATCGATTAGAACGATTGTTTGCGCTCGTAGAACCCTCCGACCTGCTTTGGTTAGAACTTAAGCGGCGCTTGGCCAGGGCTGCCGAAGAAAATGTCAAATCGTATAGCCGTCTTTCGTTGGCCACCGAAGCTCTTGCGCCGGTGGTCCTCGACCCCAAAGGGGGGCTGGCCCCTGGGGGTGACGCGGCCGTTCGATCGCTGTTGCTGGAAACGTTGGAAGACACCCACTCGACAATTCAGCGCAAGTTCTATTCCCGGCCAATCCGAAAAAAGGCGACTACCAGAATTGTGTGTTTTGGTATGCTCGCGTTCTTCCTCTTCATACTTCCGTATTTCGTCCTGTACTATAATTTGTTCAACGGAGAGAAAATCGACATCAAGTCGTGGGCGTGGCTCCCGATCTATACCGTTGCAACCAGCGGCTTGTTCGGCGCACTCTTCAGTCGTCTGCTGTATTTGCAGCAGAACTGGGATGCGCTCACGATCGGCGGCCTCAAAGATGCAAAGGAATACGCCTCGATCATACTACGAGCATGTGTCGGCATGATCGGTGCGGTGCTCGTATTTTTCTTCCTGAAGTCGGGAATTATCGGTGGCGGTGTCTTTCCGGATTTTTCCCAGATCGGGGTGGAAGAGTTCAAGATAAAACCCCCTACTGATTCTCCGTCTACAATATCATTTCGACTTTATTATCCGACACAATCATGGGCACTTCTTGTGGTCTGGAGTTTCCTGGCAGGCTTCTCGGAGCGGCTTGTGCCAAGCATACTCCGTGAGACCGAAGCGAGGTTTGGCCAGCCTTCGACACAAAAGTAGCGCCGTCATGTGTCCGACGGTCCGGATGTAGAATTGCGCCGCGCCGAGTAGAGCGATCGCGTTCTGATCGACGCTCTGCAAATCAGCCCGGCGTCAATCCTGCCTCTTTCAGCCGTTCCACGAACCCCACCGTCAGCGGACGATCGATCACGCCGCCGATATAGATCTCGGGGTCGACGACCTGCCGTCCTGCCAATGGCAGAAGCATGCCGATCCGATAGGCGAACCATAGATGCGGATCGGTCAGCGCCCGCAGCTTGTGCCGGTCGTGATCGAGCGGCTGATGATTGGCCGCCTTCCTGACTTCAATGGCCAGAAGGTTTTTCGGGATGGCGCGCTGGTGCACGACGATGTCGGGATAGACGGATTTGCCAAGCGAGTCGTCGGTCGAGGCAATCGTCCCCCGCGGCAGCAACATCCTGCGCTGACCCAGCCGATTGTAGTCGCAGTCGACATCCCAGCCGGAAAACTGCGCCTCGATGTGCACCGCCAGGCGGTGGGTCAAGGCGCGTTCGCCAAAATCCTGATCGAGCAGAAAGCTCTCGCGTGCGTAGAACGCCCGCAGCGCGGCAACCACTCTGTCCAGCTCGGCGTGCACGACGCTTCCGACCCCAACGCATCGTCATTCAGAGCACAAAGCTACGATGCAATCCAGGCTTTGACATGATGTGGGATGAGTTCGCTTCGCCGGTTACCGGGCACGTTGCGCACTGACCGCTCGTTTGTGAGCGGCGCCTTACATCTGCACTTCGATCAGCCGCGGTCCCGGCGCAGCAATGGCTTCCGCAAGCGCCTTGTTGAACTCGTCGGCCGTGGTCACGGCGCGTCCCTCGACACCCATGCCTTTCGCGAGCGCGACGAAATCGAGATTCGGCCGGTCGAGCTTCAGCATGTCCTGGGCGCGCTTGCCGGGCTCGCCGGCGCCGACGCCGTCGAACTCGCCGCGCAGGATCTGATAGATACGGTTGGCGAACACGATGGTCACGACGTTCAGGCCCTCGCGCGCCTGGGTCCACAGCGCCTGGATGGTGTACATCGCGCTGCCGTCGCCGACCATGCAGATCACCTTGCGATCCGGACAGGCGACCGCAGCGCCGGTCGCGACCGGCGGCGAGAAGCCGATCGAGCCGCCCATGTTCTGCAGCCAGTCATGCGGAGCCGCGCCGGCCGTCGGCGGAAAGAAGCCGCGGCCCGTCGTGATCGATTCGTCGATGATGATCGCATGTTCCGGAATGGCGTAGGCGATCGCCTGTGCGATCGATGCGTGGTTCAGCGCGCCGGTCGGCTTGTTGAGCTCGGCGAGTTTCTGCGGCTTCACGTCGGAAGGCTTGGCGCCGAGCGCGTCCGCAAGCGCCTCCAGCGCCGCGACCGAGTTCTCACCCCACGCGGTCATGCGATGCACCTCGCAGCCTTCCGGCTTGAGGATGCTCGGCTTGTTCGGATAGGCGAAGAACGCGACGGGATCGTTGGCCTCGACCAGAACGATGTTCTTGAAGTCCTTGAGGATCGGCAGCGCCAGCTCGATCACATAGGGGATGCGGTCGATCGAGAAGCGGCCGCGGCCGCGCGCCATGCGCGGGTGATAGGTCTGGCCCATCACCCTGCAGCCGGTCTTGCCCGCGATCTGCTGGGCCAGTGCCAGCCCCTGCTCGGTCAGCGCGCTGCCGGCGATCAGAAGCAGTGTGTGCGCGCCGTCGCCATGCAACACCTTGGCCGCCTTTTCGACCGCCTCGGCCGAGAAGCCCGGGCGCTGGGCTTCCGCGGGAACCTGCGCGGTGCCATCGGCCTCGTTCCAGGCCGTGTCGGCCGGCAAGATCAGGGTCGCGATCTGCGGCGGCGAGCTCTTCGCGGCCGCGATCGCCGCCGCGCCGTCCTTCGCCACCGACTTCGCGTCCGGAGAGGTGCGGACCCAGGCCGACATCGGCCGCGCCAGCCCTTCGATGTCGGAGGTCAGCGGCGCGTTGTAGCCGATGTGATAGGTCGCGTGCTGGCCGACGATGTTGACGATGCCGGAATGGGCCTTTTTGGCGTTGTGCAGATTGGCAAGGCCGTTGGCGAGGCCGGGACCGAGATGCAGCAGCGTCGACGCCGGCTTGCCCTTCATGCGGAAATAGCCGTCGGCCGCCCCGGTCACCACGCCTTCGAACAGGCCGAGCACGCAGCGCATCCCCTCGACGCGATCGAGCGCGGCGACAAAATGCATCTCGGAAGTTCCGGGATTGCTGAAGCAGACATCCACGCCGCCCGCGACCAGGGTTCGCACCAGGCTTTCCGCACCGTTCATTCGTTCCACTCCCGTTCGCAGGCAGGTATCGCGATCATGCGATGATCAACCATTGTTCGCCTACTTCGTCAAAGGGGGCGCATGCATGCCTATCTCACGTGGGCGTGGCTTGCGAAATGCCGCGGATTATGGCCTTTCTTGCGACGTTGTTCGCGTTTCCAAGAATCCGCTTTTCCAGGGGGAAGAATAAATGACCCGGGGCTTTCTGATATCGATTGCAGCAGCGGCGCTTCTTGCAGGCGGCAGCCAGGCGCAGGCTCAGGGAGGCTTTTGGGACTCCCGGGACATCATGGGCGGCGGCCCGAATTTCTTTGCAACCGGCTCGAGCCCGATCCCGCGCCAGACCGTCATGTACCCCACCAATTATGCGCCGGGCACCGTCGTCGTGAATACCGCCGAACGGCGGCTCTACCTCGTGCTCGGGAACGGCGAAGCGCTGCGCTACGGTATCGGCGTCGGGCGCGACGGTTTCCGTTGGGGCGGCGTCCATCGCGTCAGCGCGAAAAAGGAATGGCCGAGCTGGACTCCGCCGCGGGATATGCTGAGGCGGCGTCCCGACCTGCCGCGTCATATGTCGGGCGGTATCGAGAATCCGCTCGGCGCGCGGGCGCTCTATCTCGGATCGACGCTCTATCGCATTCATGGCTCGAACGAGCCCGAGACGATCGGGCAGGCCGTCTCGTCAGGCTGCTTCCGCATGACCAATGAGGACGTGACCGACCTCTATAACCGCGTTTCGGTCGGCGCCACGGTGGTGGTCAAGAACTGAGCCGTAGCAGAGCAAGTTCGCCGCCTGAAGCAGCGTCGAGAAGCCATGCGCGCTTCTGATCATCTTTTACTTCTCTTCAAGGATCGTCGCGGCAATCCTCGTCCTCGCTTTGTGTGCCGCGGTCTGGCCGGCACCGGCGCAGGCCGAAATCCCGGCTGTCGCGGCGCGCCAGCGCACCGAGAAGAAGACGTTCACCGACGCCGAGATCACCGAGGGCTTCCTGAAAACGGCTTTCGGCGCCGAATATCATCTGGCCGGCCGCGTCGATCGCATCCGCAAATATAACGTGCCGGTGCGCGTGTTTGCCGACGGCAGCCGCGCCGACCGCAAGGCGCAACTCGCCACCGTCGTCGACGACATCGCGCGGCACGTTCAGCATCTCGACATCGCCATGACGGACAGGCGCGAAGACGCCAATGTCAGCGTCAAGCTGGTGCGCGACCGCGATCTCTATCGCACCATCGCAGCCGATTACGGCAAGGAACGGGCGCGCGAGATCAAACACTCGCTCGATCCGCAATGCCTCTCGGGATTTCGCAAGAACGAGAAACTGGAAATCGAGCACTCCGACGTGATCCTGACCGTCGACAGCGGCGATTTCGTCTTTCTTGATTGCGCCTACGAGGAACTGCTGCAGTCGCTCGGTCCGATCAACGACACGAGCTCGGTGCCCTGGACCATGTTCAACGACAAGGTCTCCATGGGATTCTTCGACATCTACGACCAGTACATTCTCAACCTGCTCTACGACCCGCGCATCAAGGCCGGCATGACGGTCGGCGAGGTCAACGCGCTATTGCCGGATGTCCTTCCGGACGTCCGCGCCTGGGTGCGCAAGGTGAACAATCTGCCGGAGTGATCCCGGGCCTCATGGAAGGACCGGCCGACCGGTCAATCCTGCGAGGATTTCGGCTCGCCGTCCGTTTGCACCGCTGACAACGCATCATCGGCGGGTGCGTTCGCCTTGGCGAGCCGATCCATGATGACGGCCAGGGCTCGTTCGAGCTCCGGATCGTCGATTTCAAACAGAGCCTTCATGAAACGAAGGTGCCGATAGGTCTTCGCCATCTCGGCATCGGGAAGCGGAGCGGAGGTGTCTCTGGGCTTTGTCATGGACGGCCGGTACGAGTTCAAGAAAGGTTCAGGGTGATCTCACGACAGCGCAACGGATCGGTCATCAACGCAAAGGACGTTCAGAATTTGACCGTCGCCGCTCGCACGCCGCGAAATTTCGCAACCCCGGTGCCGGACGAGCATTGCGGACCCGGCACCCCGGGCATTGGACGACGAAGCTGCCGACCGGACATCATGGGCCACGGCTCCCTTGCGAAGTGCTTTGAAACGTTAAAAGATTCTTTAATTCAATTGCCGCTGATCGCGACAACGAAAAGTTTAGGAAGAGTAAAATTGTGCTTTGGAAGCGTGCCTGCTGTCTAATGAATTATTGGAAATGCGGTATAAGCATTCCAAATGAGCGAGCTCCCGCGTTCCCAGGCCCTGCGCTGCTTCATAACGGTTGCACGTGAAGGCACCGTGTCCCGGGCTGCTTCGTTGCTGCACCTGACCCAGCCGGCGGTCAGCCTGCAGTTGAAGGGCCTGGAAGAGTCCACCGGCCTGCAGCTTTTCAACCGGACGCCGGGCGGATTCACGCTGACGGAAGCGGGCGCGGCCCTGCTTCCGCTTGCCCACAAGGCGGTGTCGGCGGCGCTCGAATTCATATCCGCTGCAAACGCGCTGAGGCAGTCGCAGCGCAGCATGCTGCGTGTCGGCACGATCCTGGATCCCGAGTTCACGCGGCTCGGACCGTTCGTGAGAAGCCTGGCCGCCTCTCATAAGGCGGAGATATTCCTGCGCCATGGCATGAGCGACGACGTGCTCACCCAGATCGGCAAGGGCGAGCTCGATGTCGGCTACTATATCGATCGAACACCCGCTTCGGCGCTGCATCCGCATTGCGAGCGCTGCATCGAGGACGGCAGGTTCACGGTAGCGCCGCTCTTGAGCTATACCTACCGCGTCATCGCTCCGGCGGAATGGAGCGGCAAGGTGCTGGGAAAGGACTGGGCCGATCTCGCGGGGCTGCCGTGGCTTGCGACGCCCTCGCCGTCAGCGCACAGGCGACTGCTCGACGAGATCTTCAGACCGCTGGGGCCGCTGCCGAAACGCGTCGGCTTCACCGATCAGGAAGAGGCCATGATCGATTTCGTCGAATCCGGTGTCTGCCTCAGTCTCGCCCGCGACTCGTTTCTCGAGCGCGTCACGGGCAAGCGCAACTTCATCATCGCCGACAAGGTTTCGCTCGCCTGCGATCTCAGTTTCGCGTGCCTGGCCGCGCGCCGCCAGGAGCCGACGATTTCGCGCGCCTTCGCAGCCATGCGTGCGGTGTGGGACGGCAATCCGCTCGAAGACGAGTCAAGCCCTCCGCAGCAGTGATACGGCGGCCGTCGTGAGCTCCGCCGAACTTATGCCTCACAGCTTGTCGTGCGTGCCGCAGATCGATTTGAGCACGCTCCATTCCGCGGCCGTCAGCAGCGGCGGACCGCTGGCCGGCCGATCCAGATCGCTCATTCGCTTGAGGCGGTCTTCCGTCAGCGGATGATTGGCGAGGATCGACAGGCTCCTGCTGCCTTCCTTTCCGGTGACGCGAAACAGCAGCTCCCCCATCGGCTTGGGCGACCGGCCAAGCCTCTGCATGGTTTCGATCGCGGCCGTATCGGCATTCTGCTCGGCATCGCGCGAGTAGGAGGCGGTCACGAGGCTGCGCGATGCAAAGATGACCGCGCTCGAGCCCGTGACGTCGCCGAACAGAAGACCGATCAGGAAGGACGTGCCGCCGTTGTAGATCAGCTCGCGAAGGTTGTCGCGATGCTTCAGGTGCCCGAGTTCATGGGCGAGCACGCCGGCGATCTCGTCCGGATTCTCCGCTTTCGCGAGCAGCCCGTTGAGCAGATACACCCTGCCGCCGGGAAGCGCGAAGGCGTTCGGTATCGGCGTTGCGAGCACGGCGGGCTGCACGAGAGACGTCCAGATCCATCGACTTGCGCAGCGTCTCGACGAGCTTGCTGAAAGCCGCCTGCCCCGCCGCGTCATTGCAGGCATGCCCGCCGAATATCGTCTTGATCTGCACATCCGCGGCATCGCCCATGCGCCGCTCGAAGCTTTCCGGCACCAACGGCGCCAGCCGATCGGCCGCGAGCGGAATCGCGAACAGGACGACGAGAACGATGGAAACGGCCGCCGCCAGCGACCAGCCGACGATCTTGGCGGCGCCATGTCCGTCCGGGCGATACTCGCCGAGCCGCGGGCAACGGGAGGTGAGTTCGGCCGCAAGCGACGCATCGCGAATTTCGAGCCGCGCCAGCGGCGGAGCGCTCAGGCAACTGACACGCAGGACTCCCGGCGCAGCGTCGACACGGCGGATATCGGAATAGGCCCACGATGCCGGGGACAGAGCTTCGGCGCTGATCTCGAGCTGCTCCTTGAAGGCAAGATCGACCGTCCATCGTCGGCTCGACGTCCCGTCGAAATATACGGCCGTCCGGACCGGATTGGCTTCATCCCCAGCGACGCTATCGATCGAATCGAGGCTCACGCGCTAGAATCCCGCAACATCCAGACCGTCGGCAAATCCTTCGCCAAGCGCGCTCGCCAGATCGCCCTTGGCCGCGACGTTCGCGGCAGCCTCGATGCCATGCACCCCGATCGTCCCGGCCACCCTCGCCCACATGTCGCGCTGAAGATAGAGCCGCATCGCCACATTGAGCGAAAGAACCAGCGCAAGATAGCCGAGCCCGATCAGAACCAGGAACGGAATGCTCTTGGCCAGCGCCTGCTGCGCGCCGACAGCCGGGCCGCTCATGCTCGCGACCAGAGCTCCGCACAAGCCGACATAGATGCTCAAGCCGATCGACAGCAGCATGGACCAGCCGATGACCTTCCAATACAGCCCGTAAAACGCCGTGTGGCTTAGCTTCGATTCGACACGAACGCCGCCGAACCGGATTCCGGAGAGCCACCAGCGCCACTCCCTCGCCTTGAACTCCGCGTAGAAGAACGGCGCGAGCGGAAACAAAATGATCGCGACCGGGCTGAACAGCCACAGCCACCAGGACTGCTTGAAGAACTCCCAGCCACGTCCCTCGAAGCTGCCTTGCAGGTCGCCGTAGTGGGAATGCCGCATCTTGTAGCGCTCGAGCGCGGCCTCGCGCCATGCCAGCGCGCCGCCGAGCGTCACCAAAACCAGAAGGCCCCACAGGATCGCGCGCCAGGCGTAGGCCCATCCGGAGCCGTCCATCCAGAAGCGGACGCCGCGCCAGACCGTGCGCGTCAGGCGATAGCGCCGGGCGCGATAGATCGCGAATTGTCCGAATGCATAGAAGGCGATCAGCAGGGGAAAGCTCCCGAACGCGCGGAAGCGCTCGGCCTCGATGCCGATCAGGAAATAGACCAGATAGATCGGAACCAGGATCGCCAGCGCGAACAGGAATCCGATCAGCAGCTCCTTCCCGTTGCCGGTGTACTCCGCGGCATCGCCGTCGATCGTGGTGTGCGACCACAAATGCCGCCGGATATCGGTGACGAGCCAGAACCGGTAGAAGCCGACCGTGACGAGCTCCAGCGCCGCGCCCCGCGCCGCCAGCCGGAAGAACGCGCCGCGATCGCCGGAAAAGGCGACCGGCACCGGCGGAAGCGGCGGCGGTTGCTGCGGAACGAAACTCATCTGATTCACGACACAATCTCCCTGAGCAGAAATTCCGCGCAGCACGCAACCTGAGAGGCCGCAAGCTACATGAGAGATTTGTCATGCGGAAGACGATCGGGTTCGATTATCCCTGGTGTAACGAAACGAGCCGCCCTGAATTAAGGCTTTAGTCACATTGTTATGGCCGGACGCGGCCAAATATAGCCTCACGCGCTCAGGGCGAGACTTGGTGCTAAACTCCGCACCGACCGTGCAGCCGGCGCGATGCGCAGCAGCGCCACTTTCGGGGGATGATTTCCATCCTGCTGTAAGGCAACGCTTGACACATGTAAGCTAGCGCCTTACGTTGACGGCATGATCAAGTCGTTCCGGAGCAAAGCCCTCCGAAACTTCGCCGCGAAGGGCGACGCCTCGAAATTGAGCGTCCAAAATTCCGATCGCGTCGCGCGCATTCTGTCGCTGCTCGACGCAGCGACCGCCGCAGATCAAATGAACATTCCCGGTTTCAGATTTCACGCCCTCAAGGGCAGGGATAAGGGCCGGTTTTCAGTGTGGGTGACCGGCAATTACCGTGTGACGTTTGCGTGGTCGGGCGAGGACGCGATCGATCTCGACTTGGAGGACTATCATTGATGACGAACCCGCTCTTGAAAGGCATCGCTCCGGCGCATCCTGGCGCGGTCCTGCGCGAGGATGTACTCCCTGCCCTCGGCAGGCCGAAAACCGAAATCGCGGCACTGCTCGGGGTATCCCGGCAAACCCTTTACGACATCCTGTCCGAAAAGCAGCCGGTAACGCCCGCCATGGCTCTCAGGCTCGGCAAGCTTCTCGGCAATGGCCCCGATTTGTGGCTCAATCTGCAGCGGAAGCACGACCTCCACGTTGCCGGGCGAGAACTCGCGAAGGAGATAGCCAAGATCCCGACGCTATCGGCGGCTTAGGACGCTTTTCCGGATCGTGCCCTACGCTGATTTCTCGAACAGTTCGCGGCCGATCAGCATGCGGCGGATCTCGCTGGTGCCGGCGCCGATCTCGTAGAGCTTGGCGTCGCGCAGCAGCCGTCCGGTCGGATAGTCGTTGATATAGCCGTTGCCGCCGAGCAGCTGGATCGCATCGAGCGCGCATTGCGTCGCTTTTTCGGCGGCGTAGAGAATGGCGCCGGCTGCGTCCTCGCGGGTGGTCTCGCCGCGATCGCAGGCCTTCGCCACCGCATAGACATAGGCGCGGGAGGCGTTCATCGTCGTGTACATGTCGGCGAGCTTGCCCTGGACGAGTTGAAAGCCGCCGATCGGTTCGCCGAACTGCTTGCGCTCATGCACGTAAGGCAGCACCACGTCCATGCAGGCCTGCATGATGCCGATCGGTCCCGCGGCCAGCACCGTGCGCTCATAGTCGAGGCCGGACATCAGGACGTTGACGCCGCGGCCGACCTCGCCGAGCACGTTCTCCTCCGGCACTTCGCAATTTTCGAACACCAGCTCGCAGGTGTCGGAACCGCGCATGCCGAGCTTGTCGAGCTTCTGCGCGGTGGAAAAGCCCTTCATGCCTTTCTCGATGATGAAGGCGGTGATGCCGCGCGGACCGCCGTTCGGATCGGTCTTGGCGTAGACCACCAGCGTCTCCGCGACGGGCCCGTTGGTGATCCACATCTTGCTGCCGTTGAGGACGTAACGGTCGCCCTTCTTGTCCGCGCGGGTCTTCATCGACACCACGTCGGAGCCGGCGCCGGGCTCCGACATCGCGAGCGAACCGACATGGTCGCCGGAGATCAGCTTCGGCAGGTATTTGCGCTTCTGCGCCTCGCTGCCGTTGCGGCGGATCTGGTTGACGCAGAGATTGGAATGCGCGCCGTAGGACAGGCCGACCGAGGCCGAGGCGCGCGAGATCTCCTCGAGCGCGATGCAATGTTCGAGATAGCCGAGGCCCGCGCCGCCATAATCCTCCTCAACCGTGATGCCATGCAGGCCGAGCGCGCCGATCTTCGGCCAGAGGTCGCGCGGGAACTGGTTGGTCCGGTCGATCTCGGCCGCGCGCGGGGCGATCTCGTTGCCGGCGAAATTCTGGACGGTTTCGCGTATAGCGTCGGCCGTCTCGCCGAGATCGAAGTTGAACATGCGGTAAGCGTTGGAAATCATGGTCTTGAGCCCTCCGGCTGTCGTCTGGCTGCAAGGCTTATTCGCCGCCGGCACACTTGTCACGTGCGGAAAAGCCTGTAAATTAAACCGACGCGTGCATTTGGTGCATCACAGAAACCGGCGCGCTTGCCCTGCCGCGCACAACCAGATGTAATTCGCATCAAACATCCTCTCCGGGCACGGTCGGAGAGATTGCCAGGGAGCGAGCGTCATGCACGGGACAATCGATCGCGCTGAGAGCAGCCGACTGGACGCCGCCCGCGAGCACGCGCGCTCGCTGCCGCTCTCGGATCTGAATCCGGCGCAACCCGAACTGTTCCGCACCGACACGCATTGGCCCTATTTCGACCGGCTGCGCAAGGAAGATCCGGTCCACTACGTCAGTGACAGCATGTACGGTCCGTACTGGTCCGTGACCAAGTACAACGACATCATGGATATCGAGACCAACCACGCGGTGTTCTCCTCGGCGTCGGCGCTCGGCGGCATCGTCATCCGCGACATGCCGTCCGACCTGCGGCGCGAGAGCTTCATCTCGATGGACCCGCCGCGGCACAGCGCGCAGCGCAAGACAGTGGCGCCGATGTTCACGCCGACCCATCTCGATCAGTTGGCGATCAACATCCGCAAGCGCTCGGCCGAGTGCCTGGACAATCTGCCGCGGAATGAAGTGTTCGACTGGGTCGATCGGGTCTCGATCGAGCTGACGACGCAGATGCTCGCCGTGCTGTTCGACTTCCCCTGGGAGGATCGCCGCAAGCTGACCCGCTGGTCCGACGTCGCGATGACGATTCCGGGACCGGAGGGCCTGGTCGCGACCGAGGACGAGCGGCAGGCCGAGCTCGTCGAATGCGCGCAATATTTCGCCAGACTCTGGAAGGAACGCATCGATCAGCCGCCGAAGAGCGACCTGTTGTCGATGATGGCGCATGGCCCCGCGACGCGTGACATGGACCCGAAGAATTTCCTCGGCAATCTGATCCTTCTGATCGTCGGCGGCAACGACACCACCCGCAACACCTTGTCAGGCAGCATCCTCGCGCTCAGCCGGCATCCGGACCAGTATGAGAAGCTGAAGGCCAATCCGGCGCTGATCGACAGTTTCGTGCCGGAGGTGATCCGCTGGCAGACGCCGCTCGCGCATATGCGCCGCACCGCGCTGGCCGATTTCGAGTTCCGCGGCAGGCAAATCAAGAAGGGCGACAAGGTCGTGATGTGGTACGTCTCCGGCAACCGCGACGAAGACGTGATCGAGAAACCCTACGACTTCATCATTGACCGGGTGCGGCCGCGTACCCATCTGTCGTTTGGCTTCGGCATTCACCGCTGCGTCGGCATCAGGCTCGCCGAACTGCAGTTGAAGATCATCTGGGAAGAAATCCTGAAGCGCTTCGACCACATCGAGGTGGTCGACGAACCCAAGCGGGTGTACTCGACGTTCATCAACGGCTACGAGACAATGCCGGTTCGGATTGCCGGCTGACGAACACCCGGCGCCCGCCGCTTTCGCAAGCGATTGACCACCGTTGTCACAGGCATCGATTTACAGGCATCGATCGACCATGAACGTGCAGACCGCCATTCGTCCCGACAAGGCTGAGCTGCTGCGCCAGGCGCGCGAGCAGGCCTATGCGACGCCGCTGAAGGACTTTCATCCGGGCGCGCCGCGGCTGTTCCAGGACGATACGCTGTGGCCCTGGTTCGAGCGGCTGCGCAAGGAAGAGCCGGTGCATTACTGCACCAACGCGCCGATCGAGCCGTATTGGTCGGTCACCAAATACAACGACATCATGCATGTCGACACCAATCACGGCGTCTTTTCCTCCGATGCGGCGCTCGGCGGTATCACGATCCGCGACCTGCCGCCGGGCTATGACTGGCCGAGCTTCATCGCGATGGATCAGCCCAAGCATGCGGCGCAGCGCAAGACCGTGTCGCCGATGTTCACCCCGACGCATCTCGACGAGCTTGCAGTGCTGATCCGCAAGCGCTCGGCCAAGGTGCTCGACGAGCTGCCGCGCAACGAGACCTTCAACTTCGTCGAGCGCGTGTCGATCGAGCTGACGACGCAGATGCTGGCGACGCTGTTCGATTTTCCGTTCGAGGAGCGGCGCAAGCTGACCCGCTGGTCCGACGTCTCGACCGCGCTGCCGAAAAGCGGCGTCGTGAATTCGCCGGAAGAGCGCTTCCAGGAGATGGAGGAATGCAGGGTCTATTTCGCCAACCTCTGGAACGAGCGCGTCAATGCCGAGCCGCGCAACGATCTGTTGTCGATGATGGCGCATAGCGAGGCGACGCGCCACATGGACCCCGACAATCTGATGGGCAACATCATCCTCCTGATCGTCGGCGGCAACGACACCACGCGCAACACGATGAGCGGTTCGGTGCTGGCGCTGAACGAGAATCCCGACGAGTACAGGAAGCTGCGCGAGAATCCGGCGCTGATCGATTCCATGGTGCCGGAGGTGATCCGCTGGCAGACGCCGCTCGCCCATATGCGGCGCACCGCGCTGGTCGACACCGAGCTCGGCGGCAAGACAGATCAGGAAGGGCGACCGCGTGGTGATGTGGTACGTCTCCGGCAATCGCGATGAAGAGGTGATCGAGCGGCCGAACGAGTTCCTCATCGACCGCGCCCGGCCCCGCACCCATCTGTCGTTTGGTTTCGGCATCCACCGCTGCGTCGGCATGCGGCTTGCCGAGCTGCAGCTTCGCATCGTCTGGGAAGAGATGCTGAAGCGGTTCGACCGGATCGAGGTGGTCGGCGAGCCGAAGCGGATCTATTCCAGCTTCATCCGCGGCTACGAGGATCTTCCGGTCCGCATACCCGGGTAGGCCGCGCATACGGGGCAGGCCGACCGGCGTTTAGCCCCTACCCCGGACGGCTTGGCCCTGCTAACCAAGGCCCCCCACGCGCCCTGTGCTTTTTGCCCCGGCGCGCCCCTTGGACATGCCAGCCGAGCCGCGATGACCGCCCAAGAAGCGCAACAAGACCCGCAAGACGAACATTCCGACATCCGCGACGCCATCGCCAAGCTTTGCGCGCAGTTCCCCGGCGAATATTGGCGCAAGCTCGACCGCGAGATGGCGTATCCTTCCGCCTTCGTCGACGCGCTGACGCAGGCCGGATACCTCTCGGTGCTGATCCCGGAGGAGTTCGGCGGTGCGGGGCTGAAGCTGTCGGCGGCGGCGGCGATCCTGGAGGAGATTCAGCGGGCCGGCTGCAACGGCGGCGGCTGCCACGCCCAGATGTACACGATGGGCACGCTGCTGCGGCACGGCAGCCAGGATCAGAAGGCCAAATGGCTGCCGAAGATCGCGACCGGCGAACTGCGCCTGCAGGCTTTCGGCGTCACCGAGCCGACCAGCGGCACCGACACCTCCTCGCTGAAGACCTTCGCCAAGCGCGAGGGCAATGACAGCTACATCGTCAACGGCCAGAAGATCTGGACCAGCCGCGCCGAATATTCCGACCTGATGATCCTGCTCGCGCGCACCACGCCGAAGGAGCAGGCCAAGAAGCGCACCGACGGGCTGTCGGTGTTCATCGTCGACATGCGCGAGGCCAAGAAGGCCGGGCTCGAGATCCGCCCGATCCGCACCATGATGAACCACTCCACGACGGAAGTGTTCTTCACCGACATGAAGGTGCCGGCGGAGAACCTGATCGGCGAGGAAGGCAAGGGCTTCCGCTACATCCTCTCCGGCATGAACGCCGAGCGCATCCTGATCGCAGCCGAATGCATCGGCGACGCCAAATGGTTCATCGCCAAGGCCACCGATTACGCCAAGGAGCGCAGCGTGTTCGGCCGGCCGATCGGCCAGAATCAAGGCATCCAGTTCCCGATCGCGAAAGCCTATGCCTCGATGCGCGCGGCCGAGCTGATGGTGAAGGAAGCCACCCGCAAATACGAAGCCGGGCTCGATTGCGGCGCCGAGGCCAACATGGCCAAGATGCTCGCGGCGGATGCGTCCTGGGAAGCGGCGAACGCCTGCATCCAGACCCATGGCGGCTTCGGCTTCGCCGAGGAATATGACGTCGAACGCAAGTTCCGTGAAACGCGCCTCTACCAGGTCGCGCCGATCTCGACCAATCTGATCCTGTCTTTCGTCGCCGAGCATGTGCTCGGCATGCCGCGATCCTATTAACGCCTGTCCTGGCGAAGCCGGAGCCGTTCGCCGCTCGAAGCACATGCGAAAAACAGACAAGAGACATAACATGCTGCCGCTTGAAGGAATTACCGTCATCGCCGTCGAACAGGCGGTCGCCGCGCCGTTCTGCTCCTCGCGCCTGGCTGATGCCGGCGCGCGCGTCATCAAGATCGAGCGCCCCGAGGGCGACTTTCGCACGCGGCTATGACGCGGCAGCGAAGGGCCAGAGCAGCTATTTCGTCTGGCTCAACCGCGGCAAGGATTCCGCGGTGGTCGATCTCGCCAGCAAGCAGGGCCGCGAGGCGCTGGAAGAGCTGATCTCCAACGCCGACGTGCTGCTGCAGAACCTGAAGCCGGGCTCGATGGACAAGCTCGGCTTCTCGCTGACGCGGCTACGCAAGGATTATCCGGCGCTGATCTGCTGCACCATCACCGGCTATGGCGATGAAGGCCCCTACGCGCATCGCAAGGCCTATGACCTCTTGATCCAGGCCGAGAGCGGACTTGCCTCGATCACCGGCGGTCCGGAGGGACCGTCGCGGGTCGGCGTGTCCATCGTCGATGTCGCGACCGGCGCCACCGCGCATGCCTCGATCCTCGAAGCGCTGATCGCACGCGGCCGCACCGGCAAGGGCGCCGACATCCGCATCTCGATGTTCGACGTCATGGCCGATTGGCTGACGGTGCCGCTGCTCAATTCGGAGGCCGGCAATCCGCCGAAGCGCATGGGTCTCGCGCATCCCTCGATCGCGCCCTATGGCGTGTTCCGCTCCAAGGACGGCAAGGACATCCTGATCTCGATCCAGAGCGAGCGCGAGTGGAAGAAGCTCTGCGCCGAGGTGATGGACCAGCCCGATCTGCCGAACGATCCCAGATTCGCCAGCATGGTCGAACGCGTGCGCAACCGCGAACTCACCGACAAGACCGTCGGCGACAGTTTTGCCGCGCTGAGCCGCGAGGAGTTGTTGAAGCGGCTGTCGGATGCCGACATCGCGTTTGCCGAGGTCAACACCATGACCGACCTCACCATCCATCCGCATCTGCGCCGGATCGAGGTCAATACGCCGAAGGGCGTCGTGACCTATCCCGCGCCCGCCGCCATCTTCGTCGACCAGCCACGGCACTATGGCGCGGTGCCTGATATCGGCGAGCACCGCGAACTTCCGATGGCGTCTCGCAAGCGGGCCTCGTCATGACCGACAAGCTCGATCTCGACCATCTGCGGCAATGGGTTGGCCGCACGGCTGAGGCGACCGACATCGTCACCGCGCAGCTCGTCAAAGGCCTGCGCGCGACGCTGTTCCAGGAGATCGGCGAGCCGAAGACAGGAGACGCCGCGCCGTTCACGGTGCACTGGTGTCTCGGCCAGCCGGTGTATCCGATGTCGGAGCTTGGGCCGGACGGCCATCCGACGCGCGGCGGCTTCCTGCCGCCGGTGCCGCTGCCGCGCCGGATGTGGGCCGGCGGCGAGTTGCAGTTCCTCGACCCGCTTCGCGTCGGCGATGAGACCACGCGCAGCCTCGCGCATCTCGGACGTGACGCTGAAGACCGGCTCGACCGGCACCTTGTGCTTCGTCTCGGTCGAGCACGTCGTGACGACGCCGCGCGGGCCTGCGATCCGCGAGCGCCAGGACATCGTCTATCGCGACGTCTCGACGACGCAGCCAGCCGCGCCCGCAAAGGCCGCGCCGCCGCCACCGGCCGCGAAGCACCGCGAAACCCATATATCCGATCCCGTTCTGCTGTTCCGCTATTCGGCGCTGACCTTCAACGGCCACCGCATCCACTACGATCGCGACTACGTCACCAAGGTCGAGGGCTATCCCGGCCTGATCTTCCATGGCCCGCTGCAGGCAGCCCTCATCGTCGAGTTCGCCGCCAAGCTGCATGGCGGACAGCCGCCGAAGACGTTCAGCTATCGCGGCGTGCAGCCGCTGTTCGAAGGCAGCGAGTTCTCGGTCAACGCAAACGACGCCGAAGGCCGGCCTGGAGCTGTGGACCGCGAACGCCGAAGGTCAGCCGACGATGAAGGGCACGGCGACGTGGTGAGGGCTCTCTCACCGTCATTGCGAGCGAAGCGAAGCAATCCAGAGATCCGTGCGCGGAAACAGTCTGGATTGCTTCGTCGCGATGCTCCTCGCAATGACGCACCCACTCTCTCCACGTCATTCCGGGGCGCGCTGAAAGCGCGAACCCGGAATCTCGAGATTCCGGGTTCGATGCTGACGCATCGCCCCGGAATGACGTAGCCTAACCCACCGTCGCTTCCCCCGGGGTCACCGATGTCGTCCCGCAAACCTGCCACCAAGAGCAAATCCACCACCGTCAAGCAGGCCACCTTCGACTTGCTGCGCGCCTTCGGCATCCGAAAAGTCTTCGGCAATCCCGGCTCGACCGAACTGCCGTTCCTGAGCGACTGGCCGGACGACATCGACTATGTGCTCGGGCCTGCAGGAGGCCTCCGTGGTCGGCATGGCCGACGGCTATGCGCAGGCGACCCGCAATGCCGGCTTCGTCAACCTGCATTCGGCGGCCGGCGTCGGCAACGCACTCGGCAACATCTACACCGCGCACCGCAACCAGACGCCGCTCGTGATCACCGCCGGTCAGCAGGCGCGCTCGATCCTGCCGCTGCAGGCCTTTCTCTACGCCGAGCGCGCCTCGGAATTTCCGCGGCCTTACGTCAAGTACAGCGTCGAGCCGGCGCGGGCCGAGGACGTGCCGGCCGCGATCGCGCGCGCCTATTACACGGCGATGCAGCCGCCGTGTGGGCCGACCTTCGTTTCGGTCCCTATCGATGACTGGATGCATCCCACGCAAGCCATCGAAGCCCGCAAGGTCAGCCGCGAGATCGGTCCCGCGCCGGACGCGATGAAGGCGCTTGCCGATGCGCTGTCGGCAAGCAAGCACCCTGCCCTTGTCGTCGGTCCCGGCGTCGATCGCGCAGCCGCTGTCGATCTGATGGTGAAGGTCGCGGAGAAAGCGAAAGCCGCGGTCTGGGTCAGCCCGTTCTCGGCGCGCTGTTCGTTCCCGGAACGGCATCCGCAATTCGCGGGCTTCCTGCATGCCTCGCCGGGACAGCTTTCCGAGGCCTTGCGCGCATACGATCTGGTGGTCGTGATCGGCGCCCCCGTCTTCACCTTCCATGTCGAAGGCCATGCGTCGATTTTCGACGGCGCCACCACGATCTTCCAGATCACCGATGATCCGACCGCCGCGGCCGTGTCGCCGTCCGGCGCCAGCATCGTCGCAACCATGAAGCCGGCGCTCAGCCTTCTGCTCGAGCTGCTGCCCGACACCAAGCGCGTTGCGCCGCAGGGCCGCACCCTTCCGCCGGCGCCATCGGCGGCCGATCCGATTCCCGTCGACCATCTCCTGCATACGCTCTCGCGAGCGATGCCTGACGACGCCGCGCTGGTCGAGGAGGTCCCTTCGCATCGCCCGGCGATGCAGAAATTCATGCCGATGCGCGGGCAGGACAGTTTCTACACCATGGCGAGCGGCGGCCTCGGCTACAGCCTGCCGGCCGCGGTCGGCATGGCGCTCGGCAAAGGCGACCGGCGCACGGTGTGCCTGATCGGCGACGGCTCGGCGATGTATTCGATCCAGGCGCTGTGGACCGCGGCGCAGCGCAAGCTGCCGCTGACCGTCGTCGTGATCAACAACGCAGGCTACGGCGCGATGCGCTCGTTCAGCCAGGTCATGCAGGTGCGCAATGTCCCCGGCCTCGATCTGCCCGGCATCGACTTCGTCCAGATCGCGCAAGGCATGGGCTGCGATGCTGTCCGCGTCGCCAGATCATCGGAGCTTGCAGGCGCGCTGAAGCACGGCCTCGCGCATGAAGGCGTCAGCGTGGTCGAGGTCATAGTCGATTCCGCAGTGCCGCTGCTCTACACGCAGAGGAATTGAACGCTTGTAGGATGGGCAAAGCACCGGGTCGCGACCTATGCGCGCCCGGGATGCACAGGCTCCGCGTGCCCACCATCCATCTGCGCAACTGGAGACAAAATGGCGGGCACGCTTGCGCTTCGCCTCGCCCTGACGCACTGATTCGCCACGTCATTCCGGGATGAGCTCGATGAAGCACCAGACCCGGAATCTCGATATTCCGGTTCGATGCTTCGCATCGCCCCGGAATGACCACCCCAATGCTACTTCCCGAACTCTTCCCGCATCCTGGCCTGGATCTTCGCCATGCCCGCGATCCAGCGGTCGTAATTCTCGGTCTTCTTGCGCATATAGCCGAGCACCTGCGGATGCGGCAGGATCACGAAGGTCTCCTGCTCGATCCCCTTCAACGCATCCTGCGCCACCTGCTCCGGCGTCAGATCGCCGTCGCCGGACTGCGGGCCTTTCGGGATCGAGCGCAGCATGTTGGTGTCCACGCCCTGTGGGCACAGGATCGAGACACGGATATTATCCGCCTTGTGCGAGATCGCGAGGTTCTCGGCAAACCCGACCGCTGCATGCTTGGTGGTCGAATAGGCGGGGCTGCCGACCTGGGACAACAAGCCGGCGGCCGAGATCGTGTTGAGGAAATAGCCGCCGCCGCGGGCCTTGTAGCGCGGGATCAGATGCCGGGCCGCATAGATGTGCGCCATGACATGGATCGCCCAGCTCCGCGCAAAGGGCTCATCCGAATTGCCGCCGGCATTCACCGACAACGGATCGAAGCCGCCGCCGATGCCGGCATTGGAACAGAACAGCGCGATCGGGCCGAACTGCCGCTCGGTCTCCTCGATCACGTGTAGAACGTCCTTTTCCTTGGCGACGTCGCATTTGAACGCGGCACCGTGGATGTCGGCCGCGACAGCTCTTGCAGCCGCGCCGTCGACGTCGGCGACCACTACCTTGGCGGCACCGGCGCGATGGAAGGCGTCGCAGAGCGCCTTGCCGATGCCATTGGCGCCGCCGGTGACGACCACGACCTTGTCCGTCACCTGCATCGTCCCGCTCCGTGCTTGAGAGCCCTCAGGCTAAGATCAGATCGAGCACGGCAGTATAGTGACAGGCCGCGCCCAGCAGTACGAAACAATGCCAGATCACGTTCTGGAAGCGCAAGCGCCGCCAGGCGTGAAAGATCACCCCGAAGCTGTAGAGGGCTCCGCCGGCCAGTACGAGCCACAGCGCCATGCGCGGCAGCTCGTTGATCACGGAATTATAGAGCATCAGGCCGCTCCAGCCCAGCGCGAGATAAAGCCCGACGGCGAGCCGGTCGAAGCGGCCGGGCCATCCCAATTTGAGCACAATGCCGAATATCGCGACGCACCAGACCCCGATCAGGAGTGCTATCGCGACCACGCTGTCCGTCAGTTCCATGATGAACGGCGTGTAGGTTGCCGCGATCAGCACGTAGATCGCGGAATGGTCGAAGCGGCGCAACAGCCATTTGGTCCGCGACACCGGCCACAGATTGTAGCTGGCCGACAGGACCAGCATCGACAACAGGCCCACGACGTAAATGGACACCGCGAAGATATCGAGCGCGGAGGCGTAGACCGCCGTCAGCACCACCAGCACCGTGGCAGCGATCAGCCCGAACACGATGCCGACCGCATGAACGACGCCATCGGCGATCAATTCGATCCGGTCGTAATTCCAGCGGATCGAGTCCGTCGCCGCGTGGATCGAGGTCGAGGCGAGTTGCTTCAGTCTGAAGATCGTCATGGGCACCTCAAGGGCTCGCTGCGTATCGATAAAACATCGGTTCTGTACGGTCAATGAACCGCCGAAGTCCGTTCCGTCCGCAAGGTCATGCTTGATTTTGGCCCCTCAGTCGCCACTTTCGACAGTGTGATCCCTCACACAGCTTCGTCCTCCATCGTTTCTCCTTATGGCCCGTACATTTACCGACATCCTCGAAGAGGCGCGCCTGTCGGCGCGCGCGCTGCTCGACTACGGCGAGCATTTCTTCAATCCGACCATCCGGCTCGGAGTCACCGGCCTGTCACGCGCCGGTAAGACTGTTTTTATCACCGCGCTGATCCACGGGTTGACGCGCGGCGGACGCTTTCCAGTGTTCGAGGCTTTCGCGACCGGACGCATCGCGCGCGCGCAGCTCGCGCCGCAGCCCGACGACGCGGTGCCTCGTTTCGACTACGAGAGCCACGTTCGCACCCTGATCGAGGAGCGGCGCTGGCCGAACTCGACCGTCGACATCAGCGAGCTGCGGCTGGTCATCGACTATCAGCGGCAGAATGGAGCGGACCGCACGCTGACGCTCGACATCGTCGACTACCCCGGCGAATGGCTGCTCGACCTGCCGCTGCTCAACAAGAGCTACGAGCAGTGGTCGCGCGAAAGCCTCGCGCTGTCGCGCGAGACGCCGCGCGCGCATCTCGCCGGAGGATGGCACGCGCAGCTCGCGACGCTGAAGCGCGGAGGGGCGCGAGGACGAGCAGGCGACGCTGGCGGCGGCAAGATTGTTCACCGATTATCTGCGCGCCTGCCGCGACGAGCGTTTCGCGATGAGCCTGTTGCCGCCCGGCCGCTTCCTGATGCCGGGCAATCTGGCCGGCTCGCCGGCGCTGACGTTTGCGCCGCTCGACGTCCCGGCCGATGGCACGGCGCCCGAGGGATCGCTGTGGGCGATGATGGTCCGCCGCTACGAGGCTTATAAGGATGTCGTGGTGCGGCCGTTCTTCCGCGACCATTTCGCGCGGCTCGATCGGCAGATCGTGCTGGTCGATGCGCTCGGCGCGTTCAACTCGGGTCCCGAAGCGCTGCACGATCTCGAAGCCGCGCTCACCGGCATCCTCGATTGCTTCAGGATCGGACGCGGCACCATCCTGTCGAGCCTGTTCCGGCCGCGGATCGACCGCATCCTGTTCGCAGCCACCAAGGCTGATCATCTGCATCATCTGAGCCACGATCGCCTCGAGGCCGTGCTGCGTCGTGCCGTGAGCGGCGCGGTGGCGCGGGCCGAGCAGACCGGTGCCGAGATCGACGTGGTGGCGCTCGCGGCAGTCCGCGCGACGCGCGAGGCATTGGTCGCACGTGGCCGCGACAAATTGCCCTCGATCCTGGGCACGCCTGCGCCCGGCGAGACCGCCAATGGCGAGACGTTCGACGGCAACACGGAAGTGGCGACCTTCCCCGGCGATCTGCCCGCCGACCCGGAAGAGCTTTTCAACGGCACGGGCTTTCGCGGCCTGTCCTCGACCGCCGCCGACAACAGCGATTTCCGCTTCCTGCGCTTCCGTCCGCCGCTCGTGGAGCAGGATGGCAAGGGCGAGCCCGCGCTCCCACATATCCGGCTGGACCGCGCCCTCCAGTTCCTGATCGGAGACAGGCTGCAATGACCGAGCGAGGCAAGCACCGGCGGCCGGCGACCTTCCGGCTCGACGATCCCGACGTCGTCGTGGTGGACGCCGACGACGCCGGCCGGCCCGTGCGCGGCACGATCCAGATCACGCCGGAGCCCGATCCCGCGCAATTGCCCGTGCCGGTCGCGGCACAGCTTCCCGAACGGCGCGGCTTCCGCTGGGGCGCGGTGTTCTGGAGCGGCGTCGCAGGACTGGTGCTGCTGGGCTTGGGCCTCGGCGTCACGCATCTGATCGAGGATCTGTTCGCGCGCAGCGAGAGCCTCGGTTTTCTCGGCGTTGCGTTCACGGTGGCGGCCGGGCTGGCGCTTGTCCGTCATGACCGCGCGCGAGGCGCTCGGCGCTGGCGCGGCTTGCGACCATCGAGAAGCTGCATCAGCGCGCGGCCGAGGTGCTCGTCAGCGATGACCGGACCGAGAGCCGCGCCATCCTGCGCGACCTCGTCCGGATCGCGCATCAGAACCCGCAGCTCGCGCGCGCCCGCACGGCGCTGGAGGGACACGCCGACGACATCATCGACGGCGCCGACATGATCAGGCTCGCCGAGCGCGAACTGATGACGCCGCTCGATGCAGAGGCGCGGCGGCTGGTGTCGTCGGCCGCGCAGCGCGTCTCGATCGTGACCGCGGTCAGCCCGCGCGCGTTGATCGACGTGCTGTTCGTGTTCGTGGCCTCGCTGCGGATGATCCGGCAACTGGCGCGGCTCTATGGCGGCCGGCCGGGCGCGCTCGGCATGATCCGGCTGGTGCGCCATGTCATCGCGCATCTCGCCATCACCGGCGGCATGGCCGCGAGCGACAGCCTGGTGCAGCAGATGCTGGGCCATGGCGTCGCGGCGAAACTGTCGCAGCGGCTCGGCGAAGGCGTGCTCAACGGGCTGCTCACCGCCCGCCTCGGGCTTGCCGCGATCGAGGTGACGCGGCCGCTGCCGTTCACCGCGTTGCCGCGGCCGGCGCTCACCGACCTCGCCAAGGACCTGATGCGCAAGCGCGAGGAGGACGAATGAGCGGCTATGCTGAGAGCTGGCGTCGCGCACGTGAAGATCTCCCGCCAGCACGCGCCAGCGGAAGAACGGCGAATCCGGCGGCGGCGACAGGTCAGGCGTCCAGCCGGTCAGCTTCTCCAGCGCGTAGGTATCCATCACCACACCGCGCCAAACCCGCTCGACCCGCTCCAGCGGCTCGCGCGTCGCTCCTGTGAGAGTCCACAGCGGCAGTGTGTTATCGGGCTCGCGCGCGACATAGAGCCCGGTGTGGCCGGCGATTTTCGTCATGCCGGGATCGGCAAAGCCCTGGAACCGGCCGCGCTCGTTGATCTGGATCACCGGCACGCGATCCCTCAAGAACCAGCGCAGCATCGCATAGGTGCGATAATCCGTGGTCGCGATCCAGCTCGCGCCGGTCTTCTCGAGCTGCGCCTCCGCGCGCGAGACCACCTGCTCAAAATTTGCCTCACCGCCGATCGGATCGGCGTGGCCGATGAAATTGTAGGGGCTGACGACATAGTAGAGGAACACCAGCACGACCATCGCGATGCCGGACACGATCGCGATCTTGGCCCAGGCGATCGTCGACCTGATCATCCAGGCCGGCCAGCCCTCGCGCGGCAGTATCGCGATGTTGATGGCGGCGGCGGCAAAGCCGATCGGCCACATGAACATCGGCCAGGTGTCGCCGACGCGCAGAGTAAGCGATTTCCAGAAGAAATAGAGGAACGGCACCAGCACCGCGGTCGACAGCAGAATGGCAACCGGATCGCGCGTGAGATATCCGCGCCGTGCCGTGAGCAAGAGGCCCGACAGCACCACCGGCAGCAGCACGAAGCCGACCAGTCCGAACTGCAGGCCAATGTAATCTGCGATCGTGCGCCCCGACAGCTCATGCGTGGCGGTGGCGCGCACGGCCTGAAAGCGGAACGACGCCCAGTCATGCTGCGCATTCCAGATCAGCACCGGCAGGAACACGATGATTGCAATCAGCGCGGCGAGCCAGGGATAGGGGCTCGTCAGCCAGCGGCGTCGCCAGTCCGGCACCAACGCGAACGCTGCGACCGCCGGCAGCAGCATGATGGCGGTGAATTTCGACAGCAGCGACAGCCCTGCGAACAGTCCCGCGGCCAGCCACCAGCGCGGGTCCTTGCTCTCGTTGAGCCTGACCAGCGACCACATCATCGCGACGGCGAACGGGATCAGCGCCGTGTCGGGCGCGACCTTGGACATCAACAGGCCATAATAGAGCGCGGCCTCCGGCATCAGGACCGCGAGCACGATCGCGCGGGTGTCGTGGGTGACGCGGCGGACCAGATCGGCGAGCAGCAACTGCGTCACCAGCATCGCCAGAATGCCGGCGAACCTGACGCCGAGATTGGTGTCGCCGAAGATCGCGGTGCCAAACCGGATGAACCAGGCGATCATCGGCGGATGGTCGAGGAAGGACAGCGCATGCTCCTTCGACCACGTCCAATAATAGGCCTCGTCGGTACGCAGGTCGATCAGGCCGGCATAGACGATCCGCAGCGCGGTCATCGCCACGATCACGATGATCGCAACGATCAATTGCCGCGACGCGGAGGGATCCGGTTGGGCGGGGCCGAGGTCGGGCTGGGCGGATGTCACGGCGCGCTTTCTCCCCAACTCCGCCGGGGGAGTCAACGTCGGGCGGGGAACGCGATATAGAACGGTTCGCAGACGTTGCAAAAAGGCCGATAGCCGGCGCCGCTCGGCCGGTCGCACAGGGAAAAGTAACGCACGTGGAATTAAATGCCAGCATCACCGATATTGGCTCCAGGGAGCCAATGAGCGCTGACGTCACGCAACCAATTGAGGACATCCATCCGCGGCGTCGGTGTGCGGCAGGTCCGGCTTGTCTGCGGGCTGGTGCTGTTCAGCTACCTGATCAGCCACTTCCTCAATCACGCGCTCGGCAACATCTCGATCGATGCACTTGCCGCCGGCGTCTATTACCATACAGTGTTCTGGCAGTTCCTGCCGGTCGCGATCGCGTTCTATTCCGCGGTATTCGTCCATGGCGGTCTCGGACTTTGGGCGCTCTATCAGCGCCGGCAGTTCAGCTGGAAGGCAGTCGAGCCGCTGCAGCTGACGCTTGGCTTGAGCATCCCGGCTCTCGTCGTCATGCATGTCGTCGGCGCGCGGCTTGGGCAGAGCCTGTACGGGCAGGAAAAGCTCTATCCACAGGAGCTCTACGCCTTCTGGGTCAGCCACCCCTATTTGATCTGGCAGATGTATGCGGTCTTGATCATCGCCTGGGTCCATGGCTGCATCGGCCTGCATTTCTGGCTGCGCATGAAGGCGTTCTACGCGCGCAGCGCGCCCTATCTGCTCGCTGCGGCCGTGCTGATCCCGACGCTTGCCATGCTCGGCATCTATCAGGCCGGGCGAACCGTTATCGCAGACAGCCCAAATCCGCAGTGGCGTGCCGAGAACCTATCGAATCATCAAGTCGGCACACCGGCCGAGCAGGCGACCCTGGAAACCATCGTCCGAGGTTTCCTGATCGGCTATTTCGCCCTGATCGGTCTGACCTTGCTGGCGCGCGGCGCCCGCTATGTCGGCGAGCGGCGCGGCGGCATGATCGTCCTCTCCTACGGCAATGGCCGGACGGTCCGAGTGCCGAAAGGGCTCAGCGTGCTCGAAGCGAGCCTGCGCCACAACGTGCCGCATGCCAGCGTCTGCGGCGGACGCGCGCGCTGCTCGACCTGCCGCATCCGCGTGATCGGAGACTGCAGCGCGCTGCCCGAGCCCTCGCCGCGGGAGGCGTTCGTGCTGGCACGTGTCGGCACGACCGATCCTTCGGTCCGCCTGGCCTGCCAACTGCGCCCCACCGCCGACGTGTCGTTCTTCCAGTTGTTCCTGCCGAGCGCGGTATCGGCCAACGCCCACGCGACGGATCCGACGCGGATCGGGGAGGAACGTCATCTCGTCAATCTGTTCGTCGACATGCGCGGCTCGACCCGCCTTGCGGAAAAGCTCCTGCCGTTCGATACCGTTTTCGTCGTCAACCGCTTCCTCGCCGCGGTCTCGCAGGCGGTGATCGAATGCGGCGGCAGGCCGAACCAGTTCGTCGGCGACGGCGTGTTGGCCCTGTTCGGCCTCGCGAACGATGACGAGACGGCGAGCCGGCAGGCGCTGCGCGCGGCGGCGCGGATCGCGGCCAATATCGACGAGCTGAATCAATTCCTGAGCCACGATCTGCGCGAGCCGATCCGCTTCGGCATCGGCATTCACGGCGGCGAGGTCATCGTCGGCGACATCGGCTACCGCGATCACATGGTGTTCACGGCGCTCGGCGACGCCGTCAATGTCGCCGCAAGGCTGCAGGACATGACCAAGAGCCTGGCTTGCGAGGCGATCATCTCCGAAGAGGTTCGCATCGCGGCAGGCCTGGCCGACGGCGACCTGCCGCGACAGGAGGTCACGATCCGCGGCCGAGACGAGCCGATGATGGTCCGCGTGATCGCGGAGGCAAAAGTGCTGTCCGCCCTGATCGACCGCTTGGAGGCTGCCCCCGCATGACAATGCCATCTATTTCGCAAGGCGGTATTTTCTGCACCAAATTGGGACGCTTGCGAAAATCAATGAGCTTGCCGCGACGGCTGATGATTATTGCTAGCGCGAATCGCGTCACCGAAGATCGGCTGGAGAGCGCTGCCCAAAGCGAAATCAGCTCGCCGCCCGCGTCAAATGCGCGCAAAACAGGGCAGAAAGCTCAAATGCCCGGTGAATATCAAATCGTTTCCAGCATGATCTGCTGCTGTTTACGCTACCAAGGTCGCCACAACCGGCGTAACCTGCACCGTTGAACTTTCCGGTTTGCGGGGACCGGCTGTTCGGTGTTGTTTTCTCGATCCCGCGGAGACGACGGATGGCTAAAGGTACGGTCAAGTGGTTCAACGCAACCAAGGGTTATGGATTCATTCAGCCTGCGACGGGTGGCAAAGACGTGTTCGTTCATATTTCGGCGGTCCAGGCAGCCGGAGTTGCGACGCTCAATGAGGGGCAGACCGTCGAATACGAAGAGATCGCCAATCGCGGCAAGACATCGGCCGAAAAACTCAAGGTATATTGACACTCTTTTCAAAACTTTATTGAGCACATTGCATTCCGCAGGAGCGGGTTCCGCTCTTGCGTGCAAGCTGGTCTTTTTGATGCCAGGCCCCGGTTGCGTCGTAAAACACCGGGCACGCCATGATGCTTGATCATGTCTCGCAGCCGTTCTCCGCGCCGTTCGCACCCGACGATCGCGCGATGGCGCATGCGCTGCTAAAGGGCACGCATTTCAGCGCGGAGCAGGACGGGCGGATTGACCGCACGGCCACACGCCTGATCGAGGCCGTGAGAGCCAATGACGACCGTCTCGGCGGCGTCGAGGACATGCTGCGCGAGTTCGCCCTGACGACCAAGGAGGGGCTGGCGCTGATGGTGCTGGCGGAGGCGTTGCTCCGCGTGCCCGACGCCCGCACCGCCGACCGATTCATCGAAGACAAGCTCGGCGAAGGCGACTTCGTTCATCACGAGACCAAGTCCAGCGCGTTCCTGGTCAATGCGTCGGCCTGGGCGCTCGGTATGTCGGCGCGGGTCATTCAACCCGGAGAGACGCCCGAGGGCACGATCGGCCGGCTCGCCAAGCGGCTCGGCGCCCCCGCGGTGCGCGCGGCGACGCGGCAGGCCATGCGGCTGATGGGCAGCCATTTCGTGCTGGGCGAGACGATCGAGGCCGCCCTGGCACGGGCGCAAGCTCATTCGGCGCGCGCGCCGCGTTACTCCTTCGACATGCTCGGCGAAGGCGCACGCAGTGCCGCGGACGCGGAGCGCTATTTCAAATCCTATCAAAGCGCTATCGCCGCGATCGGCCGCGCCGTCGACAACCGTCCGCTGCCCGACCGACCCGGCATTTCGGTCAAGCTCTCCGCGCTGCATCCGCGGTTCGAGGCGGTGAGCCGCGGCCGCGTCATGGCGAGCTAGTGCCGCGACTGATCGATCTCGCCCGGCAGGCCAAGACCTTTGACCTCAATTTCACCGTCGATGCCGAGGAAGCCGACCGCCTGGAATTGTCGCTCGACGTGATCGCCGCGGCTTTCGGCGACGCGTCACTTGCAGGCTGGGACGGCTTCGGGCTCGCGATCCAGGCCTATCAAAAGCGCGCCGGCGACGTGATTGACTATGTCGATGCGCTGGCGCGGGCGCATGACCGGCGCATGATGGTTCGCCTGGTCAAAGGCGCCTATTGGGACACCGAGATCAAGCGCGCGCAGGAGCGTGGCCTTGCCGGCTATCCCGTCTTCACCCGCAAGGCGATGACGGATCTGAATTATGTCGCCTGCGCGCAAAAACTTCTGAGCTTGCGCCCGCGCCTGTTCCCGCAATTCGCCACACATAACGCGCTGACGGTCGCGACCGTGCTGGAACTCGCGGGCGGCGATAGCGGCTTCGAATTCCAGCGCCTGCATGGCATGGGCGAAGCGCTCTACGAACGGCTGAGTGAAGACCAGCCGAAGCTCGCCTATCGCACCTACGCACCGGTCGGCAGTCACCGCGACCTGCTCGCCTATCTGGTGCGGCGGCTGCTCGAGAACGGCGCCAATTCGTCCTTTGTCGCGCTGGCCGCTGATGACGCCGTGCCGGTCGCGACGCTGTTGCGACGTCCGTCGGAGATCATCGGCAGCGCCGACCATGCGAACCATCCGAACATTCCGCTGCCACGCGACATGCTGCTGCCGCAGCGGCAGAATTCGCGCGGCATCGAGTTCGGCGAGCGGGCCGCGTTGCAGACGCTGCTTGCGGACGTCTCCGCCGAGATCGCGCCGGTCGCCGCCGCACCGTCGATCGACGGCCGATATGCAGCCGGGACGGCGCGACCGGCCGTCAGTCCGATCGATCTTGCCAGCAGCATCGGCACCATCATCGAGGCGACGCCCGAACAGGCCCGGACGGCAGTCACCGCGGCGCGCGCCGGATTCATCTCCTGGAGCGCCACGCCGGCAGAAAGACGCGCGAACGCGCTGGAAAAGGCCGCCGATCTGCTCGACGCAGCGCGCGGCGCATTTCATCTCGCTGCTTCAGCGCGAGGGCGGCAAGACGCTTGACGATGCGCTGTCGGAGGTCCGCGAGGCCACCGACTTCTGCCGCTACTATGCCGCCCAGGGACGACAACTGTTCGGCGACGGCGAAGCGATGCCGGGGCCGACCGGCGAGAGCAATGTGCTGCGCCTTCGGGGGCGCGGCGTGTTCGTCGCGATCTCGCCCTGGAATTTTCCGCTGGCGATTTTCCTGGGCCAGGTAACGGCAGCGCTGATGGCAGGCAATGCGGTCGTCGCCAAGCCCGCCGAACAGACGTCATTGATCGCTTTCGAGGCGATCCGGTTGCTGCACGAAGCCGGTGTGCCAGCGTCCGCGCTGCATCTGTTGCCTGGCGACGGCACCATCGGTGCGGCGCTGGTCGCCCATCCCGACATTGCCGGTGTCGTGTTCACGGGCTCGACCGAGGTCGCGCGTGCGATCAATCGGACGCTGGCCGCGAAGGATGGCCCGATCGTTCCGTTGATCGCCGAGACCGGCGGCATCAATGCGATGATCGCGGACGCCACCGCGCTGCCCGAGCAAGTGGCCGACGACGTCGTGACATCGGCGTTTCGTTCGGCCGGTCAGCGCTGCTCGGCGCTGCGGCTGCTGTTCCTGCAGGACGACGTGGCCGACCGCATGATCGAGATGATCTCGGGCGCCGCGCGCGAGCTGAGAGTCGGAGATCCCCGTGATGTCGCGACCCATGTCGGCCCGGTCATCGACGCCGAGGCCAAACAGCGCCTGGATGCGCATGTCGCGCGCATGATCAAGGAGGCGCACGTGCATTTCGCGGGCCGTGCACCTGACGGCAATTACGTCGCGCCGCATCTGTTCGAACTTGCAAGCGCCGACCAACTCACCGAGGAGGTGTTCGGACCGGTCCTGCATGTCGTGCGCTATGGCGCAGGCCGGCTTGACCAGGTGCTGCAATCCATCGAACGGTCCGGCTTCGGACTCACGCTCGGCATTCATTCCCGCATCGACGACATGGTCGAGGCCGTGATCGACAGGCTTCAAGTCGGTAACATCTATGTCAACCGCAACATGATCGGCGCCGTCGTCGGCGTCCAGCCGTTCGGCGGCCACGGCCTGTCCGGCACCGGCCCCAAAGCCGGCGGCCCGCATTATCTCGTCCGTTTCGCGACCGAGCAGACCGTGACGATCAACACCGCGGCGGCCGGCGGCAATGCCGCGCTGCTATCGGGCGACGAGTGACGGCAGGCCGCGCAGCGCGCTACGAGCACCGCGAATTTGCAGTGGCATGCGTCTCGCTGCCGCGCGGCAACTGCTTCTGTGCCGAAAGTGGACGTCGCCTGCAGCAGCTCTTCGTCCTGAGCAAAGCGGGCTTCGCAGAGTGCCGTTGCATCCCTCGCCCGATATGGGCCAAATGGCGCCCTATCCGGGTTGAATACGGCAGCAATTCCGCCACGCGGGAACAACTGAAAAGATCGCACGGGAGCGAAGGGACATGGAAAAAGGCATCTTCGAAGGGCTGAAGGTTCTGGATTGCGCGAGCTTCATCGCCGCGCCCGCGGCCGCGACGGTGCTGTCGGACTTCGGTGCCGATGTGATCAAGATCGAGCCGCCCGGCTCCGGCGATCCCTATCGGAACCTGCCGAACCTGCCGGGCTATCCGGTCAGCGAGCACAATTTCGCCTGGCTGCTGGAGGCTCGCAACAAGCGGAGCCTCGCGCTCGACCTCAGCAAGCCGGAAGGACAGGCCGTGCTGCACCGGCTTGCCGCCGAGGCCGATGTCTTCATCACCAATTATCCGCCAGCGGTGCGCGAGCGGCTCGGCATCACGCACGCCCATCTCGCACCTCACAATGAGCGGCTGATCTATGCTTCCTTCACCGGCTATGGCGAGAAGGGCGAGGAAGCCAACAAGCCCGGCTTCGACAGCAACGCCTATTGGGCCCGCTCCGGGCTGATGGATCTGGTGCGCGCCGACACCGAGACGACGCCCGCACGCTCGATCGCCGGCATGGGCGACCATCCTTGCGCGATGGCGTTCTATGGCGCGATCGTCACCGCGCTCTACAAGCGCGAACGCACCGGCAAGGGTTCGCATGTCTCGTCGAACCTGATGGCGAACGGTGTGTGGGCGGCCTCGGTCTTGGCGCAGGCCAAGCTCTGCGGCGCGACATTCGGCGAGCGGCGGCCGCGCGAACGCGCGTTGAATGCCGTCACCAATCACTACAAGTGCAAGGATGGGCGCTGGATCATCCTGTCTCTGCTAAACGAGGAGAGGCAGTGGCCGACGCTGGCCCGCTGCCTCGGCCGCGAGGACCTGATCAACGACGAGCGGTTTGCGACCAAGGCCGGCCGTCACCAACGCTCGATCGAGTTGATCAAGATTTTTGACGAGGTGTTCGCCACCAAGCCGCTCGCCGAATGGCGTCAACTGCTCGACGGCAACGGCCTCGTGTTCGGCGTGGTCGGCATTCTCGACGACATTCCGAACGACAAGCAGATGCTCGACAACGAGGTGCTGGTGCCGTTCGAGAACGATACCATGCTCACCATCAGCAGCCCGATCTGGGTGGATGGCTCGAGCAAGGTGCAGCCCCGGCGCCCGCCCGGCATCGGCGAGCACAGCGATGACATCCTGCGCCAGGCCGGCTACGACGACGCCTCGATCGCGAAGCTGCGCGCGGCCGGCGCGGTGGCCTGATATGCCCGTCTATCGGCTGCATTATTTCCCGGAATCAGGAAACAGCTACAAGCTCGCGCTGATGCTCACCTTGTGCGGGCAGAGTTTCGAACCGGTGTGGACGGACTTTGGCGGCGGCGTCACCCGGACAGCGGAGTGGCGGCGGAGCGTGAATGAGATGGGCGAGATTCCGGTGCTGGAAGAGGACGGCGCGCGGCTGACCCAGACAGCGCCGATCCTGCTCAAGCTCGCCGAGCAATATGGCCGCTTCGGCGCAGAGACCAAGGAGGAGCAGTTCGAGCTCTTGCGTTGGCTGTTCTGGGACAACCACAAGCTCACAGGCTTCATGGCGACCTATCGCTTCCAGCGCGCGTTCACGCCCTCGCCCGATCCGCATGTGCTGGCTTACTTGCGCAAGCGGCTCGACGACTTCCTGTCGATCCTCGAAGCTCATCTGCAGCGGAACGCCTTTGCGATCGGCGCGCGGCCGACGATCGCCGACATTTCGATGCAGGCCTATCTGCATTATCCGGGCAGCGAGACCGGCTATGATTTCGCGGCCAGCCATCCGGCGGTGCGCGCGTGGCTCGACCGCATCGCCGCCCTGCCCGGCTGGAAGTCAGCCTACGATCTGTTGCCGGGCAAGCGGCTGACGCATTACGCGCGAGCCGACTAGCAGATGTGTTCCGGCGTTCAGCGCTTGAGCCACGCCCAGACGATAGCCACGACGATCACGCCGATGATGACGGCAAACACGATCGCCCAGCCGCTGACGCGGACCGCGCTGACGGTCTGACGCATCTCCTCATTCTGCGCGATCTCGCGATTGCGCTCCTTGTCGCCGTTGTCCGCGCTGCTCATCTCAGGCCCCGCTCAGGTTCCAGCTTTGGCTGCCGGGCTGAGCTTAGCGTCAAAAGATGTCGAATGGTCAACGGTGCTTTTGCCGGGGCCGCCGGTCAGCCGGCCAAGCCAGAACGCCGCACAGGCCGCGCAGAGGGCGGCGGCTGCGGCCGCCACGAAAACCGACGCCGCGCTCCACTTCTGCTCCAGCAGCACGCCACCGACGACCGGCCCGACGATCGAGCCGATCCGGCCGATGCCGAGCGCCCAGCCGACACCAGTCGCCTTGACCGAGGTCGGATAGAACGATGCCGCCAGCGCGTTGGCGGCGATCTGGCCCCCGACGATGCAGAAGCCCGCGGCAAAAATCGCGACCGTCACCAGCGCCGTGGAATGGCCGAGCTGGCCGATCGCGCCGACCGCGAACACGGCGGCGAAATAGACCAGCGCCAGCGCCCGGAACGAGAAGCGGTCGATCAGGCTCCCCAGCGCGAAGGTTCCGACCACGCCGCCGACCTGCAGCATCGAGCCGATCACGACCGCTTGCGAGACCGACGCGCCGAGGTCGTTGAGAACCGTGGGCAGCCAGTTCGCCAGGAAATAGAGATCGAGCAGGCTCATGAAGAACACGACCCAGAGCAGCAGCGTGACGGCTGTGCGCCCCTCCCGAAACAGATGCGCCACCGGAAGCCCGGTGAGGTGGCTCTCCTGCACGACAAAGGCCGTATCGGCCGCAAACATGGCCTTGGGGTCGATAAGGCGGAGCAGGACGGCGACGCGCGCGGACGCGTTGCCCTTTAGCGCAAGGAAGCGCACCGATTCGGGCAGGCGCAATGCCAGGATCGGAACCATGACGAGAGGCGCCACGCCACCAACGATGAACACCGAGCGCCAGCCGAACCGTGGGATAAGGTCGGCCGCAAGCAGCCCGCCGAGCGCGGCGCCGACAGAGAAGCCGCAGAACGTGATCATCACCATGGTGGCGCGGCGGCGATGCGGATTGAACTCCGAGGTCATGGCGATGACGTTCGGCATCGCGCCGCCAAGGCCAAGGCCGGTAAGGAAACGCACGATCAGCAGCGTGTTGACGTCCTGGACGACCGCGGTGACGAGCGCACCGAGGCCGAACGCCAGCGTGCTGCCGATGATGATCGTCTTGCGACCGATACGGTCGGCAAGCGGCCCGAACACGAGCGCACCGATCATCAACCCGAACAGGCCGGCGCTGAACACCGGGCCAAGCGCGGCCTTGCCGAGCCCCCATTCCTTGGCGAGCGCAGGCGCGACGTAGCCCATGGCCTGAGTGTCGAAGCCGTCGAGAAACAGAACCGCCGCGCAGGTCAGGAGCAGGCGGATGTGAAATCCGCCGACCGGCCGATTGTCGATGAAATCGATCACGTCGATCGGCGGCGAAGCGCCGGTCGGGCCTTGAGAAATCGCCATCGTCTCGCTCCCCTCAATTCACCAGGCGCGGTTCTTACGACCGCTTTCAACACAACAGCCTCGCAGGCGTCAGGAGGCGCGCAACGCTTCCTTCGAATAGCCCGCGATGCGCTTGTAGCCGTCGGAGAGCGCGACAAGCTCCTCGCGGCTGATGACGTCGTCGATCGCCGCGAACGGCCGGTCGTTGGTACGCTGAAACACCTCGCGCAGAATTGCATCCGGCGGGTTGCTGCGGTTGGTCAGAACGATGCGCGTGGTCGCTTCCAGCCGCTGCTTCTCGTAGGCGGCGAGTGCGGCGACCGGATCGTCATGCGCGAGCAGCGCCGCCGTCAGGGTCCGCACGTCGAGAATGGCCTGGCCCGCGCCGTTGGAACCACGCGGCACCATCGGATGGGCAGCGTCGCCGAGCAGTGTGATCCGGCCAAAGCTCCAGCGCGGCAGCGGATCCTGATCGACCATCGGAAATTCCAGCACGCTGTCGGCCGCGCGGATGAAGGCCGGCACATCGAGCCAATCGAAGTGCCAGTCGGCGAATGCGCCAATGAAGTCGTCGAGCGAGCCCGCACGGTTCCAGTCGCGCTTGCGATAGGTCGGCGTCTCGATCTCGGCCACCCAGTTGATGAGCTGCAGCCCGTCGCTGTCGGCGGCGCGGATCGGATAGATCACCATCTTGCCGTGCGACAGCCATCCCGCTCGCACCATGCTGGCGCCCGACAGCATCGGCTTCCATCGTGTCACGCCGCGCCACATGTTGACGCCGGAATAGCGGGGCTCGCCTTCATCGGGGAAGAACTGCTTGCGGATCGCAGAATTGATGCCGTCGCACGCAATCGCCGCACGGCCGCGCACGGTGAAGCGGTTTGCGCCGCCCGGGCCGTCGGCAAAGGTCACGGTGACGCCGGCATCGTCCTGTTCGACACCGAGACAATGGCTGCCCGTCATTAGCCGCTCCACGCCCACGCGGGCACGAAACGCGTCCAGCAGCACCATCTGCAGGTCGCCGCGATGGATCGAGAATTGCGGATGGTCGTAACCGGCGGCGCGGCCGAGCGGCTCCTGGTAGATCAGTTGCCCGAAACGGTTGAAGAAGGTCGCGTCCTTGGTTTCGATCGCGACCCGCGCGAGCTGATCCTCGAGCCCGAGCGCGGCCAACTCCTTGGTCGCATGCGGCAGCAGGTTGATGCCGACGCCGATCGGCTTGATTTCGGGGACGGATTCGAAAATCCGGCAGGGAATGCCGGCCTGATGTAACGCAAGCCCCAGCGTCAAGCCGCCGATGCCCGCGCCGACGATGATGATGTCGTCCATGTTTCCGTCCCGAAAATCCTATTTCAGGCAATGAAACACGATTAGTAAGCTTACTGTCAATCTGGCCGATAGGCGGACGTTCCTATCGGGTCTTGATGAAGCACATCCCCATCCGCGTCGCCGGGCTTGCGACCTGGCAGGTCAGGCCCTCGGAGCAGGTCCAGGCGCGGAAGCTCTTGTCGTTCTCGGCCTCGTTGTCGTGCTGCTCGATAGCAGTGCGATCCCCAGCCATCCTCATATTCGGTGCCGGCGAGTTCGGTGCTGCCGCGGGTCTGCGGACGGCTGGCGAAGCCGCGCGAGAAGTCCGGCTTTCTGTCCTCGCTGAACGCAGTCAGGATGTCACGCCGCCTTACCTGGTCGCCGAAGAAATGCGGCGAGCCGGGAACGACCGTCGAATTCGACGGCTTCGCCGCCATCCAGTCGACGCCTGGGAAATGGAAACCGCCGATGCCGCGATTTTGGTGGCAGCCGGCGCAGCCGATGTCGTTGAGCCTGCGTTCGAAGCCTGCGGGCGACAGAATGTTCTGCGGCGTCACGCCATGCTCGGAAGCCTGCTTCAACGCGGTCACGACGTCGTTCTCGGTGAATATTGGTTTGTCGGCGCCGTCCTCGCCTTGCACGAGGCCGAAGGCCGGCTGCAGGTTCGATGGCGCGAACCCGATCGGCGTCGGCGCGATCGCGCCTCTCGCCAGGAAGCGCTCGGGGATCAGGATGGTGCCGCGATCGAGCTCGGCGAAATGCTCGGGCTCGAGCAGCCACGCCTTGAAATCGCGCCGGAAGCTCTCGTCCGAGAGCAGCCGCTCGCGGTCGATCTGGTTCTCCAGCGTCGCCTCTTCGAAGCTCGCCGACTTCGCGTCAAAGTCGAACACCTTCATCATGTAGTCGGTGCGGAAATCGCGGACAGCGGATTTCGGCGCGTGCGCGATCTGCATGTTGGTCTCGATACGGAAGACATCGCCGGGCGCGATCGCCTGCAGCGGGCCGCCCGTCGCAGTCAGCTTGTCCGCAAGTGCTGCGCCGGTGTCCGTGAGATCGCCGGCCGCAAGCCAGCGCCGCGCGATCTCCGCGCAGGTCAAAGGCTTCCCGTCGGCATCGAGGGCATGGTCACCCCTCGCCTTCAAGATGACGTTCAGCGTCATCGGCAGACGCGGCGACACGGCATTTTCGCCGATCTCGGCCTTGTTCGGTTGCGTCAACCGATAGAGCAGCCTGATCTCGCCGCAGTCCGGGCCCGGCACATAGGCGCGGTCCATGCGGTTGACGATGCCGGACAGGACAAAACGCGTGTCGGCGGAATAGAGCAGCGCGCGATCGAACAGCTGGAAGGCGAAATCGGTGCCGACGCCGATGGACTCGTTCGGCAGCGTCGCCTTGTGATCTCCGACATAGCGATCGTAATCCCGATCGAGCGCCTTGCGGACCGGCGCCATCGACGGCAGCGCGAACAATTCGTCGCCGTTGAGCGGCGTATCGGCGGAGCGCGATGGCGCGAGAATGCGGGCGAGACCGAACTGCCCGTGATCCAGTTCGCGCAGCGCGAACGGCTCGATGATCGCAGTTCCGCGCTCGAGCGGGGCGCCCTCGATCGCGCGCGCCGGCAGCGCGCTGATAACGAGCAAAAGGACGGCGGCGAGAGGTCGGAAGGCGCGGGTCATGTCAGGAGTAACACCACGCAAAGATGTCTATTCAAGGCAGAAGGCGCTTCACGTCGGGGTGAAGCGCCTTCGCCAGACAGACTCCCAAGTACGGTCGCAAGTACGGCCGTCAGCGCGCCATCACCAAGCCTTTGGTGGTGACGACGACCCAGCGGCCATCCTGCTTGCGGATTGCGTCGACCTTGCCAAGGCCCGGCACTGGATCGCCGGCATAGACCTCGTAGAGACCCTGGCGGCCTTCGATCAGCGCGCCACCGCGATTGACGTCACGCAGCACCCATCCCTCGACCTTCGGCAGCCGCGCCACCTCGGTCTTCGGCGGTGCCGGAGTCGGGAGCGGGACCGATGCCGTGGGCGAGGCCGACGCGACATTGGTCGTCGCTTGCGTCACCGAACCGGTCGCTTCCCGCGTATCCTTCTCTCTGGTGTCCTTTAGCTCCCGGGTGGTGTCCTGTCTCCCGGATGTCCTTCGCGGCGACCGACGTACCTCCGACGGCTGACGCCGGAACGGCCGCCTGCGCAGCGCGCAGCTTGTCGAGCGCCTCGCTCATCTTGGCGATCTTCGAGGTCGGCTCGGCCTGCGCCTTCTCGATCTTGTCGAGACGATCATTGGTCTTGCTGAGCTGACCCTGCGCCGTCTTGGCGGCGTGGTCGAGGCCCGCCTTGATCGCGGTGATGTCGGCGTCGATCCGCGACACCGACTCTTCCAGCACCTGGTTGCTGCCGGCCGTGTTCGCGGCATCCGCCGTCATCACGAAATGCGAGACGCCGATGGTTGCGAGCGCGCCGCTGACGGCGCCGGCGAGCGTGGCCAGCGCGATGATCGCCGCCATGCCGGCGAAGCGGCGCTGTGGCCGGAGCCTCGACGACCGGCTCAGCTTCCGCCGTCTTCGCGTCGTCGGCCTCTTTCTGCCACGCGCGCACGCCGGGCGACATGATCAGGAGCCTGCCCGACAATAGCGATTCCTTCGCCCTTTCGACCGCGGCTTGGTCGAAGCCACTGGGCGGGTCCTGCCTTCACGACGTCCAAGCCTCAGCGCGGAACCGCCGGCGCTTCGTCTTTCGGCAGCGTCTCGTGATCCGGGGCGATCGCAGGAGCCTCGACGGTGCTCGATTCCGGTACTGCCGTCCGCGACCGGCGCGCTTGCTTCGGACGGACGCCTGCACCGCGGGCTCCGCAGCGACGGAACCGCTCTCGCCGTGGTTTTGCTCGGCCTGTTGCTCGCTCACGATTTAAAGCCTCCGTTATGGGTTGACCATTTGGTAACTTTCATTGCTTTCCAATTCGTTACCGGGCGCGCCCCGGCCTTCGGCTTACCGAAATTTTAGGGACTTTTCCGAGGCAAATTTGGGTCCATATGACGAAGCCGGCGGCGCTGCACCTGTCCCGATTTGAACCAAGCGCGGGCCAAAACACAGCCCGGGAACGGGTTGGAACGATTGCGTGTGCCCGTTTCCCGATTAACATGCGGCGTGGGGCGACCGGCGCGATATTTCGCGCTTTTCGTCGAGGGGGTTTGAGCCAGAGGGCGGAGGCGCCATGGCCATCGAGAAATGCATTAACGAATTCGACGTCGGTGAGGTCATCTTCGAGGAGGGCTCGACCGGGCGCGACCTGTATGTCGTGATCGACGGCATGGTCGACATCGCCAAAGGCAACGGCGCGAGCAGGACCGTCATCGTGACGCTCGGCAAGGGCGAGTTCTTCGGCGAGATGGCCGTGATCGACGGCTCCTCCCGCTCCGCCACCGCGATATCCAGCGCTCCGAACACCCGCGTCATGCGCATCAACCATGCCCGTTTCGTCTATCTCGTCAGCCAGCAGCCGGCGTTTGCGCTGATGATCATGGATGCGCTGAGCAAGCGGCTGCGTGCCTCGAACGACATCCATTATCGCGCCGCGGCCAACCTATGAGCGACCGCCGGCCGAGCCCGTTCAAGACCCTGCTCGACAGCGACGTCACCACGCTGATCGAGGCCGCGCCGGACGTCTACCAGATCCGTTTCAAGAACCGCGCCGCCAATGCCTATCTGGTGCGCGGCAAGTCGCGGACGATCCTGATCGATGTCGGACTGTCGTCGAACTATCCGCACCTTCTGACCTGCCTCGCCCATGTCGGCGTCAGCCCCGGCGATATCGACATGGTGGTGCTCAGCCACGAGCATCTCGACCACATCGGCGCGGCCTATCATTTCCACGGCAAGTGCTTCATCGCCGCCCACCGCCTCGCCGCCAACAAGATCATGCTGCGCGACGACTTCTCGATGCTGCGCAAGATGTTCAACGAACCGAACGTGCCGATCAATGTCGATCTCTGGCTCGAAGAGGGCAACCTGATCGACCTCGGCAATTTCCGGCTCCACGTGATGTACACGCCGGGCCACACCTCGGCCTGCATTTCCCTGTTCGAGCAGGAGAAGGGCCTGTTGTTCGCCGCCGACACGCTGATGCCCGGCGGCGTGATGGGCGGCGTATTCGGCTCGGGCAGCATCAGCGACTACATCCAGTCGCTGGAGCGGCTGAAGGGGCTCAATGCGAAGATCCTGCTGTCCGGTCACGGCCGGCTGTCCGACGCGCCGCAGGACGACGTGCGCATCGCGCTGCAGCGATCGCACGGGCTGCTGTCGGACACCGCGCAACTGTTCGATGCGCTCGATGCGCGATCGAATTTCGAGCCGATCATGCAGTCGGTGCGCGACCTCAACAAGCTCGATGACAGCTAGATCACACCGAGCGCCGCGCGCCGTCATTTGACAAGAAACGCGGCGGCCTGTTGATAGGCAATTGCTGCGACAATACAAAAACAGGTTGGGAGAACATGATCCATGAAGCTCTATGACTCGATCGGGCCGAATCCGCGCATCGTCCGCATGTTCATGGCCGAGAAGGGCATCGAGATGCCGAAGCAGCCGGTCGATCTGCGCGGCGGCGAGAACCGGCAAGAGGCGCATCTGAAGCGCAATCCGCACGGCCAGATGCCGACGCTGGAGCTCGACTGCGGCAATTACGTCTCCGAGGTCGTCGCGATCTGCGAATATCTCGAAGAGAAACACCCCTCGCCGCCGATGATCGGCGCAACCCCGGAAGAACGCGCCGAGTGCCGGATGTGGACCCGCCGCGTCGACCTCAATATCGCCGAGCCGCTCACCAATGGCTACCGCTTCGGCGAAGCGCTGAAGTTCTTCGAGAAACGCATTCCCGTCGCGCCGGAGGCCTCGCCGGGATTGAAGATGATTGCGGCCAATCGCCTGCAATGGCTGAACGGCCAGATGAGCGACGGGCGCGACTACATCTGCGGCAAGCGCTTCACGCTCGCCGACATCCTGCTTTATAGCTTTCTCGATTTCGGCAAACAGGTCGGCCAGCCGCTCGACGCCGCCAACACCAACATCGCCGCCTGGTTCGACCGCGTCGGCGAGCGGCCGTCGGTGAAGGCTTAACGTTCGTTCGCGCTTGATCCTAATGTATGCGAGCCACAAGCTCGCTGTCGTCCCTGCGCACGCAGGGACCCATAACCACAGGCCGGAGTTTGTGGCAGCAACGGTGGGACGGCTTTCTTTCTGGCAACAAATATCACGCGGTATGGGTCCCTGCGTGCGCAGGGACGACAGATGAGATTGCCTTTCGATATGTGTGAATCGCCAGGTTCGACCGGGCGATCCAGTATTCCAGAGACGGCTCGCGCGGGTCGAGTCGTAGGCTAGGCAAAGCGACAGCGTGCCCACCGTCACTCGCAACGTTTGCAGATCGATGGTGGGCACGGCGCGTTGCGCCTTTGCCCACCCTACGAATTTCTGCCACGCCTTCACGTTCTCGCGGCGCATGACACCCGAGTTTTTCCATCAATCCTACCCTCTTCGAAACAGAGGGCGCAGGGAAGACCGGGCGCCGGCTGGCACCCATGGTCCGCGTGCAACAAAAAAGCACGCGGCAGAACCACAGGTTCAGCCGAAAACGTCCGGCCTTCCCTGCGCAATGGTTTTACGGCTTATACGTGATCTCCCCGGTGACCAGGCTTTGTTGTCACCGTCGCCGCGCTGATCGTCGTCGCGCAACTTAACGCCAGCCTTGGGGCGTCAGGACCACACGACTTCGCCGTCCGCTTCGTGCCGTTCGTCCGACAACACGCCGCGTCCATCGCATCCCGCGCTCCAACGTCCGTGACGATCGCGAAGCGCCCCTCTTGTGAGCACGGGACGCGCGGAAGCATCGTTGTGATTTGCCCGACAACGCAAGAGAAAATGTGCACGACGGGCAGTTTGCGCATGGCGGGAATGCGTTCGCGCGACTCCTTCCACCGTCATTGCGAGCGACGCGACAGCGGCGAGCCCGAATCTGCGGAGATTCCGGATTCGCCCTGACGGGCCGCCCCGGAATGACGGCCCGCGCGAATTCGCACGTCGCAAAGGAGCGCAAGCGACGTGCCCACCGTCATCTCCGCGTACTTGAATGGTGGGCACGCTGCGCTATTGCGCACCTACGAATTGCCCGGCGATCCTCTGGCTGTCCAGAATCACTTCGAGCTACGCCACGATGCCCCAGCCGTGCGGCGGCAGCGTGATCTCCGTTGCTTCTCCGGCGGGACGCAGCGAGAATTCGCCGGCCAGTCTCTGCACGGTCGCCGGGATCTGGCGCGTGATCGCGGTATCGGCCGTGTTCAGCGCCACCCACAGCCGGTCGTCCCCGTGGCGAGCTTCGTAGACGACGTCGGTGTTGTGCAGCTCGACCGGGTTGATGCGGGCCCGATGCAGCCAGGGATGCCGACGCCGCAGGCCGATCAGTTCCTGATGCAGTCGATAGATTGGCCGACCGAACGGCGCGAGCCCCTCTGGTGTCGCGGGAAAGGCCGGGCGGATCGCGTCGTCGCCGCCGGCGCGGTCCTCCTTGAGGCCGCGGAACGCCTGCTCGTCACCGGCATAGATCGAAGGCGTGCCGCCCGACGTCATCAGCACCACCAGCGCATGGATGATGTGGCGCTCGTCGGTGAGCTTGCTCGCGATCCGCGTCACGTCGTGATTGCCGATGAAGGTCTGCGGCACGAAGGTATCGAGCATGTCGTTCTGCCGGCGCAGCGCCCAGGCAAGCTCGAAGAAGTTGCGCTCATTCAGCGACGACCAGATCGCCTTCCACAGCTCATATTGCGTCACCGCGTCGACGCCTGTGTCACGGACGAATCCGGCATAGTCGCCGTGGATCACCTCGCCGAAGATATAGGCATCCGGATGTCGGGCGCGAACCGCGGGCAGGACCTTGGCCCAGAACGGCTTCGGAACCGCATAGGCCGCATCGAGCCGCCAACCATCAGCGCCGCGGTCGAGCCAATGGGCCATCACCCGCGTGACGTAGTCGGCCACTGCCGGCTCGTCATGATTGAGCGCGACGAGTTGCGGGTGACCTTCGAAGGTCGCGTAGTCCGGCTCGGTGCCCGGCGCCGCGTTGGCAGGCCAAGTCAGCCGAAACCACGACGCTTCCGACGCGGACGGACCGCCCACGATCGCACGGCGGAACATCGGATGAGCGCGGCCGACATGGTTGAACACACCATCAAGCACGACGCGCAGGCCCCGCGCATGCGCGGCGGTGACGAAGGCGTCAAAGTCCGCATCGCTCCCGAGCCGAGGGTCGATCTGGAAATGGTCGATCGTGTCATAGCCATGCGTGGATGAGGCGAACACGGGCGCGAGCAGAAGACCGGATGCGCCGAGGTTCACCGCGTAGTCGAGCCATGCGATGAGTTTGTCGAAGCGATGAGCGACTTGAGTGCCTGCATCCGCCTCGCGCTCGGCGCCGACGAAGCCGAGCGGATAGATGTGCCAGAGCACGGCGTGGTCGATCCAATTGGACAGATGCTCTCTCCGATTTTCGCGCGTGGATGCCGCTCGCGCCACCAGCTTACATCACGACCGGCTGATCGGGCAGTTCGTTGCGCCGAGGACCGTCAGGCGGGAAATGCGCGGCGAGCTGCCGCGACACCGCCTCGATCCCCTTGATGACACCGGTTTCGAAATGGCGGGCGCTGAAATCCGCTTCCATCGCGCGGCAGATCGTCTCCCAGACCTCGCCGCCGACTTTGTCATTGATGCCGCGGTCGGCGATGATCTCGACGTCGCGGTCCGCCAGCAGAAGATAGATCAGGACGCCGTTGTTGTGCGCGGTGTCCCAGATCCGCAAATGCGAGAACACATCGAGCGCGCGCTCGCGCACCGGCTGGTTTCGAAACAGCGGCACGCCGTCGAGCGCGCCTTCGACGACGAAGCGGATCTGTCCCGCATGTGTGGCTTCGCCTCCCTTGATCGCCTGCTCGATGCGCGCGAGCACAGCCGCAGGGAACACCCGCCTCACCCGCCAGTGATGTTCGAGAAGATGCTTGCCGATCCGCTTGATGGTCATGATGCCGCTTGCCCCGCCTACCAGCTTCCCGACGCGCCGCCGCCGCCAAAGCTGCCGCCACCGCCGCTGAAGCCGCCGTCGCTGTCCCGCGAACCGCCGCCTCCGCCGCTCCATCCGCCACCGGAATAGCCGCCGCCGGGCCAGCCGCCGCCATAGCGCCCGGGCGGACCGGCCTGGATGAAGCTGCCGGCGATCATAGTCACAAAGAAGGCGATGACGCCGAGCAGAAGTGCCGCTCCGATCGAGCCCGCGATGAACCACGCGGCTGCTGCCGCGACGCCGCCGGTCGCGACAGCGCCAACAAGCCGGCCGAGCAGCGTGCGCAGGAAGGTGCCGACGATGAACAGCCCAAACAGCACGACCGGATTGAGCAGATCGGATGCATCCATCGCGCCGGTGTCCTGCCAATGTGGCGGTTCCGGCGCCGGCAGCGGCTCGCCGTCGATCACCTTGATCATCTTGTCGATGCCCGCCGATATGCCGCCCGCGAAATCGCCGGCCTTGAATTTCGGTGTGATGTCCTCGTCGATGATGCGGTGGGTGGTGACGTCGGTGAGGCTTCCTTCGAGGCCATAGCCGACCTCGACGCGCAGATGATGGTCGTTCTTGGCAACGACCATCAGCGCACCGTCATCGATTTTCTTGCGGCCGATTTTCCAGGCTTCCGCGACGCGGATCGAGAACTGCTCGATGGTCTCGGGCTCGGTCGTCGGCACGATCAGAATCGCAAGCTGGCTGCCCTTGCGCGTCTGCAGATCCCTGAGCTTTTGTGTCAGTGCGGCCTTGTCGGCCTCCGACAGCGTGCCGGTCTGGTCGACCACGCGCCCGGTGAGCGGCGGTATGGCGACATCGGCCCATGCGGCGAAAGCAAAGCAGAGGAAGAACGCGAGGAGAGTGGCCTTTGCTGCTTCGATCGCAAGCCGCATCCGGTCGGGCCTGGTCATGGTTCGAGACGGCGCCTTGCGCCTCCTCACCATGAGGGTCTGGCCTGGTGCCGCCTGTGAAGACCTCATCCTGAGGAGCGCGCTTGCGCGCGTCTCGAAGGATGGGCCGCGCGCGAACTGCCCGAGCATCGCTCGCCTCACCAAATCATTCGAGCTATTTGGCAGGAGCGGGTGCGGGTGACGTCGCCGGAGCAGGCGCAGGCGCTGGCGCTGCAGGCGGATTGAAGTCCACCTTCGGCGCGGTCGAAATTTCCTTTTCGTTGTCGACGGTGAAGTTCGGCTTCTCCTTGTAGCCGAACACCATCGCGGTCAGATTGTTCGGGAAGGTGCGGATGCCGACGTTGTAGTCCTGCACCGACTTGATGTAGCGGTTACGCGCCACCGTGATGCGGTTCTCGGTGCCTTCGAGCTGCGACATCAGGTCACGGAACAGCGCATCCGATTTGAGCTGCGGATAGTTCTCGGTCACGACCAGAAGCCTCGACAGCGCGCTGCTCAACTCGCCCTGGGCCTGCTGGAATTTCTGGAATGCGGCCGGATCGTTCAGCACCTCGGGCGTCGCCTGGATGCTGCCGACCTTGGCGCGGGCGTTGGTGACGCCGAGCAGCACGTCCTTTTCCTGCTGCGCAAAGCCCTTCACCGAGTTGACGAGGTTCGGCACCAGATCGGCGCGGCGCTGATACTGGTTGACGACCTCCGACCAGTTGGACTTGACCTGCTCGTCATTGGTCTGGATCTGGTTATAGCCGCAATTGGTCAGGCTCAACGTCGCCAGCGCCGCCAGCACTGTCAGAAATTTGCGCATCGAAGTCTCCCGCTACGGTGGTCCGCAAGCGTACCAGAACAATCCTGACAGGTAAGCAACGAAAGCCGCGACCGCGGCCGATTTGCAAATGCACGAGGCGGCCAACTCGTTCCCGCTGCGGTGCAGCTTTCGGCCGGCGCGCGGATCGTCGCGTTGTCCCCGCTGCCCGTCTAAGCCTGCTTCGCAGCGGCCTTCGCGTCGCGGATCGCTTCCCAGACCTTCTGCGGCGTGAGCGGCGTGTTGAGCTGGCGGATGCCGAGATCGCTCAGCGCGTCCATCACGCCGTTGGCGATGCAGGGCGGGCCGCCGATCGCGCCGAACTCGCCGCAGCCCTTGGCGCCGAGCGGATTGGTGCGGCAGGGCGCGGAATCGTCCAACGTCACCGAGATCGGCGGAATGTCGTCGGCGCGCGGCAGGCAATAGTCCTGATAGCTCGCGGTCAGAAGCTGGCCCGATGAATCATAGGACACGCCCTCATAGAGCGCCTGCCCGATGCCCTGGGCAACGCCGCCATGCACCTGCCCGGTCACCAGCATCGGATTGACCGCGACACCGACATCGTCGACCGTGGTGTAGCGCACGACGCGGGTGATACCGGTGTCGGGATCGATCTCGACCTCGCAGATATGCGTGCCGTTCGGCCAGCTCGGCCCGTCGACCTCGCCCTCGCTGTCGACCGAGAGCCGCGCGCCATCCTCCTGCTTTGCGATCTCGAACAGATTGATCCGGCGGTCGGTGCCGACCACGGTGAGCCAGCCGTCGCGATATTCGATGTCCTGCACCGAGGTTTCCAGAAGGTTCGAGGCCTTCTCGCGCGCCTTGGTGATGAGATCATTGGTCGATACCGCGACCGCGGTGCCGCCGACGAACAGCGAGCGCGAGCCGACGCTGCCGAACCCGGTGACGAGATCAGTGTCGCCCTGGATCACGTCGATCCTGTCCATGGCGATGCCGAGCGTATCCGACACCATCTGGGTGTAGGTGGTCTGCAGCCCCTGCCCCATCGCCATCGTGGCGGAATGCAGGATGATGCGGCCCTCGGCGGTGGCGTGCAGATGCACCTTTTCGGTGTGCGCCCGGCCGCCGGTCCACTCGATATAGCTGGTGAGCCCGCGGCCATAGAGCATGCCGCGCTTCTTCGCCTCGCGCTTGCGTGCCGCAAAGCCGTCCCAGTCGGCAAGCTTGGCGGCGCGCTCGAGCATGTGCGCGAAGGCGCCGGAGTCGTACACCTGCCCCGCCGCGTTGGTGTAGGGCAGCTGCGCAGGCTTGATGTAGTTGACTTTACGGATCGCGCGCGGGTCCATGCCGATCTGGCGCGCGGCCGCATCGAACAGCCGCTCGACGATGAACACGGCCTCGGGCCGGCCCGCGCCGCGATAGGCGCCGACCGGCGCGGTGTTGGTCATCACCGTCTTCACCTCGAAATGCACCAGCGGCAGATCGTAGACGCCGGTCTGCACGAACGGCCCGAGCACCAGCGGAATGATATTGGCCGCACCCGTCATATACGCGCCGGTGCCGCCGACCGAACGCACGCGATAGGCCAGCACGCGGCCCTTGGCGTCGAGTGCGAACTCGCCGGTCGAGGTGAGGTCGCGGCCGTGCGTGCCGCCGACGAACTCGTCGACACGGTCGCCGCGCCAGCGGATCTTGCGGTTGAGCCTGGTCGCCGCATAGGCGACGATGCCGTCCTCCGGATAGACATTGGTCTTCTGGCCGAAGCCGCCGCCGATATCGCCGACCAGCACGCGCACGCTCTCCTTCGGCCGCTTCAGCACGGCTTCCGCAAGCACGTCGCGGGTCGAGCCCGGGGTCTGCGACTGCACATGCAACAAAAGCCGTCCGGTCTTCTTCTCGATCTCGGCAATCGTGGAGCGCGGCTCCATTGCAGACGGCACCAACCGCTGGCTGATCAGATCGAGAGACACGACATGCGGCGCGCTCGCAAACACTTCCTCGACCTTGGCGGCATCGCCATAGCTCATGGCGGCGACGATGTTATCGGGCGCCTCCGGCCAGACCGCCGGCGCGCCGGGCTTGATCGCCTCGATCGGATCGACCACCGACGGCAGCTCCGCATAGTCGACGACGATGGCTTCCGCCGCGCCCAGCGCGGCCGTGCGCGAGGTCGCGACGATGGCCGCCATCGGCTCGCCGACGAAGCGCACGATCTCATGCGCAAGCAGCCGCCGCGGCGGCACCGTCATCGGCGAGCCATCCGGCCGCTTGAAGATCGCAAGCGTCGGGATGGTGCCGATGTCGTCCTTGATCAGATCGGCGCCGGTGAAGACGGCTTCGACGCCCGGCATTCCGGTCGCAGCCCGCGTGTCGATCGACTTGATTTGCGCATGCGCATGCGGCGAGCGCAGCACATGCAGCCACAGCGCACCGTCCTCCGGCTTGTCGTCGATGAACTGCCCTTTCCCGGTCAAGAGCCTGAGATCCTCCAGTCGCTTGACCGGCTGGCCGGCACCGAACCGCAAATTGGCGGGAAGAATGTTCATCGATTTGTCCTTGGTCTTTGCGAAGCCGGCAGGCTTTTAATGGATTTGGAAGTTCAAACAACTCGCACCGTCATTCCGGGGTGATGCGCGCCCCGGAATGACGGGGAGAGATCATGCAGGGCATAAGCCACTCACATCGAGTCACTCACGCGATGTCCCGCAGCACGGCTTCGACTGCCTTGCGCCCTTCCGCCGGGAGCGGGAGCTGCGGCGGGACAGGGTCTCCGACGTCATAGCCCTGGATGGCGAGGCCGGCCTTGATGCAGGCGGCGAGATTGAAGCGCGCGAAGGCCTCGTTGACGCGCCAGAGCTTCTTCTGCAGCTTCATCGCGTCGTCCCATCGCGCCGCTTCGCAGAGATTGTAGAGCTCGACGCTCTGCCGCGGGATGATGCAGGCCGGACCCGCCATCCAGCCGACACCGCCGATCAGCATCACAGCGGCGGGAATATGCGCCGACGCCGAAAACACCTTAATGGCGTCGCCGCAGCAATTCATGATCGACAACAGCCGCCCGGTGTTGGTGGAGGCATCCTTGATGTAGCCGATGCGCGGATGCCCGGCGAGGCGCGCGATGACATCGAGCGTGAGATCCGAACGCTGGAATTGCGGATTGGTGTAGATCACGACGGGAATGTCGACCGCATCCGCAATCGCCCGGAAATAGCTTTCGACCTGCGCGTCGGCGAGCGGAAAATACGCTTCCAGGATCGCGAGAATCCCGTCCGCCCCGAGTTTCTCGTAGGCTTTGGCCTGCGCGACCGCATCCGCCGTCGAGGTCGAGGCGACGCCGGCTACGACCGGTACGCGGCGCTGCGCGGCCTCGATCGTCGTCTGGACGACCGCCGCGCGCTGCGCGTTGTCGAGATAGGCGAACTCGCCGGTCGAGCCGAGCGGCGTCAGCCCGTGCACGCCTGACTTGATCAGGTCGTCGCAGAGACGGCCGAGCACCGCGCCGCGAATCCGGCCGTCGGCATCGATCGGCGAGACGAGATAGGGGAACACACCGTGAAAGTCGGGCAGAAAATCGGGCATGGCAGGCGCTGTATAGCGATCCACGCCGCGATGCGGCAAGCGATCGGAAGCGCTCGCACGGGCCGGTGCTCGAGTACGGCCCGTACCAGCGGGAAAATGCGGCAAAAACGCGGATTAAGGCGGCATTCACCGAGATTCTTAAAGGGCAATTCAAACCTGATCTTCATCATAGCGGCGCTTGGTCGGCGGTCCAGGCGCCATTGCTCGCGGATGCGCACATCGGGCCTCGCGTGAGAGTGACGAAGCTTTGCCTGATCGCAGAGCCGTCGCGCATGGCACGGGGTTCGGATTTGGAATGGGTCGGCAGGCTGCAAGGCGTTCCGAATGATGTGTGGTCACGCAGGCAGGGCTCGACCGGCAATGAGCGATCAATCCGAGATCACTGGCAAAATCGATACCGCCTGGCTGCGCGTCCCGCGCCGGCTGTCCATTATCCTCGCGGTCTCGCTTTCCGGCTGTGTGCCGCAGTCGTCCGACCTGCAGCAGCGATCGGACCCGGCCCAGTTCGCGGCGTCCCAGTCGCGTCCGGAACCTCACATCTGCAGGCCCGCCGCGGGGCTTCTGACGACGCCGCGCGCGCCCGATTGCGTCTTCAGGCGCCCGGCCTCGAAAGCCATGGACCCGGACGAATTTTCTCGCCTGAAAGTTGAGTATGAGCTTAGCTGCTATCAGAACGCGGAGCGTGCCGTTCGCCGGCGGCTGCGCGACCTGCAGGCGGCGAGCAGATGCCTGGTCGCGTCGGCGCGTTAATAGTTACCGCGACGCATCACCTGCCGGCGCCCAGTAGGGTTAAGGCCCAGCCGCACAATTTAGTCATTTTTTTGCCGTCCTGGACATGCATTATTTCGTGCATTGGCGCCCTATCCTCCTTCGTAAATTCGCGGCGTGAATTTCACATGGGGATGGGAGAGCAAGGGCCGCGAGTACGAGTATGGAGACGCTTTACGATCTGCTCGGAGCTCTTCCGAATGACGACGCTGAGAATTTGCGGGCAGCGTTTCGCCGAGCCGTCAAGGGGACCCACCCCGACATCAATCCAGGCGATCCAGCGGCAGCGATCCGGTTCAGGCAGATCGTCCGCGCCAATGAGATTCTGAACGATCCGGATCAGCGGGCGGCCTACGACCATTTGCTGGATCTCGCCCGCATCGAGCAGGCATCGATGGCGAAACAGGCGACCGCCCGCAGGGTCTATCAATTCGCCTCCGCCGTGCTCTCCTTTGCCGTCGTTTTGATCATGGCCGTCGGCGGTTACGCGGTCTATCTGCACCTTGCCTCCGCACAGTACAAGACGCCCCTGCTGCAACTGCAAGCTGCTGTGCGGCAGTTACCCCAGCTCGCCGCATCGCAGGCCACGGGATCGGTGATCGCAGAAGAGCATACGCCGCCGACTCCGGAGATGCAGAAGCAGGCCGCCGAGGTGCTCAAGCAGGCGGTCGAGTTGCAGAAGCAGGCTGCGGTGGCCGCGCCGGAGACGATTGCGCAGCCGCCGGTGAAGGCCGAGGCCACCGAGACCGACGACATGGTGGTGCCGACCGCCGACCAGGCGCTCGCGATGAGCGCGGCGATGCTTCCGGCCGACATGGGCGCCGCCATGGCCGCCAATCTCGGCCTGGTGTCCGATCTCACCGTCAGCGAAGCGCGCTCGTTCCGCGAGCGCGGCATTTCAGCCTATCGCAACGGCGACCTGAACGGCGCGATCGCCGACTTCGACCAGGCGATCATGCTCGACCCGAAATTCTCCGCTGCCTACATCGATCGCGGCATCGTGTTTTATCGCCTGCGGAAGTTCGATCGCGCTTTCGCCGACATCTCGCGGGCGAAGCGCCTTGAACGCGCCAACCGCGGCTCGCCTTCCGGAAACAACGGCACTCCGGGCTCCAACTCGATCGTCGCCAAGAAGCCGCGCCCGCAGCAGGCCGGCGGCATCGCGCTTGGCATGATGCCCATGTTCCAGCGCCGCCCGGTCGGGCTGGATTAAGCTTCAGCCCTCGCGACACAATCGCCTTCATGCGACTTGTGCGGGCCGCTGGCACGTAGCGCACAATTGGTTCAGGTCACCCGCTACTCGTTTCAGCTTGCTTGTCAGCTTGCTTGATTCCGCCACATTGAGCCCCGCCTTATTGGACCACCGCTACAGCACGCGGTCGAAGCAACAAGGAGGAATCACATGTCGCAAGAGAGGTTGAAGAGTATCTGGTCGCAGTTGCCCGCGTGGGGCGCACTCGTGCTGGGCTTTGGCGCCCTGCTTGGACAGGACGCGCGTGCCGATGCGCTGCCCGTCAAGCCGTCCGCGCCGGAAGCCTTGAAGCCCGTGGCAGCGCGGTCCGATGAGGTTGCGGTCAAACTTGATGGCGATAACATCTCCATTTCGCGGGACGGACGCACGTTCGAGGAGTTGCGCTTGGGGAATACGGCCGAGGCCGTACATCTGAAGAATTTGCTGCGCGATGCGGGCGCCATGGCGCAGCCGGTCTTCGTGCCTGTCGGTGCGATGATCGTCGCAAGCGGCGGCGGCAGTGGCAAAGGCGAGAAGCCAAAGCAACAGCCGACGTCCCACGGCGACAACGGAAAGAGCAACAAATGATGCGGCCGGGACGGCGTCTCGGTCTTCGTGCCCGGGCGCTGCCATAGACCGTGCCGCGCTCGTCCACCGATAGCTTGGCGCAGAGTTCTCGGTCATCCGGTCCTCAAGCAGTTCAAGCAAGGCACGCACCGGACCAGCACGCCGGAAGACACGCTTGCGCGCGTGGCGTCGAAGGCGCGTCAAATCGGCATCACGCGTCTGGGCGACGTGACGGGACTCGATCGGATCGGGATTCCCGTCACGGTCGCGGTCCGCCCGAACTCACGCTCCTTTTCGGTCTCGCAAGGCAAAGGCCTCGGCCTCTCCCAGGCTCGCGCTTCCGCGATGATGGAGGCCATCGAGCTGTTTCATGGCGAGGAGTTGAGCGGGCGCACGGTGTCGGCGAGCTTCGAGGAGGTTTCGGCAGGGACCTGCGTGGTGCCGCCCGCCTCGCTCTGCGGCACCGGACATCCCCTGCCCGACCACACGACGATCGAGTGGATCGAGGGCTATGATCTTCTCAATCGAGAAGCGTGCTGGGTGCCGTGGGAGGTCGTGCATACCGATTACACGCTACCGACCCGCCACAGCGGCGAGCACTTCCTGTCAGGCACCAATGGGCTGGCCTCGGGCAACCATCTCGCGGAGGCGATCAGTTCGGCGATCTGCGAACTGGTCGAGCGGGACGCCGTCGCGCTGTGGCATGCGCGAAGCATGCTGGAACGGTCGCGCGGCCGATTGGACGTTGCGTCGATCGATGACGCGGATTGCCGCAGGCTTCTCGGCCTTTATGAGGCCGCGCAAATTGCGCCGCGTCTCTGGGACGTGACGTCGGACGTCGGAATCCCGGCCTTCATCTGCGACGTCCCCGCCCCGACCGACGATCCTTCAAACGGGTTGAGACGCTATCGCGGCGCCGGCTGCCATCCGGATCGCAGCATCGCGCTCGCGCGCGCCATGACGGAAGCTGCCCAAACCCGGCTCACCTATATCGCGGGTATTCGGGACGATCTGTCAGACTATGCGGAGTCGGATAAGGACAGGCTGGGCGCGGCACTGCTCGATGCGGTCTCGCAGGCTGCCGAGGCCCGCGCCTTTCGCGATGTGCCGAGCTTCGACAGCGACGACGTCGCGATCGATCTGCGCTGGGAGCTGGAGCGCCTGCGCGCGATCGGCGTCGTGCGCGTCGTCGCCGTCGACCTCACGCGCGACGATGTCGGCATTCCCGTCGTCAGGGTCGTGATCCCCGGTCTCGAATGGGACTGTACACATCCCCACTATGTCGCAGGCCCTCGCGCACGACGCGCCGGAGGTCGTGCCGAATGACAGCCATCATCTTCGCAGGCCCCTCATTGCCGCCGCGCCTGCGTCCGGCGCTTGCCGGAATCGAATGGCGGCCGCCGGTCCGGCAGGGCGATCTCTACCTTGCCGCGTTGCAGCGCCCCGCCCTTATCGGCGTCATCGACGGCTATTTCGAACGCGTGCCAACCGTCTGGCACAAGGAAATCCTGTGGGCGATGGCCGAGGGCATTCATGTCTACGGCGCAGCCAGCACCGGCGCGTTGCGCGCCGCCGAGCTTGCGGATTTCGGCATGAAGGGCGTCGGCCGAATCTATCAGCAATTCCACGACGGCGAGCTGACAGACGACGACGAGGTCGCGGTGCTTCATGGACCGCCCGAAGTCGGTTATGTACAGCTCACCGAGCCCATGGTTGATGTTCGCGTCACGATTGAGCGCGCAGTTGAGCACGGCGTGATCACCTCCGAGCTGGCGGCACCGCTCGTCGGGATCGCCAAGTCGCTGTTCTACAAGGAACGGACGTATGAAACGATTCTGGCCGCCGCGGCCGGGCGCGGGCTTGGGCAAGCAGCGCTCGATCGTTTCGCGACATGGCTTCCCGACGGGCGTGTCGGACAGAAGCGCATCGATGCGGAAGAGATGCTCGCTGCCATGCGCGAGCATCTCGAGCGCGGCGTGACGCCATTCGACGCGACATATCGCTTCGTGCACACCTTCGCCTGGGAGGACGCGCGCAGGCGGAGCGAAGCCGTGCGTGACGAGGACGCGAAAGCTCGCCCATAACCGGGAGTTCGCGATGGCGGCTCACGGCGTACCGGACAGCATGCCGAGGTCGCGGAGGCACGATACCTTCTTCGCGAGTTTTCCGGAATCAAGCAAGCCAAGCGTGTTGATGTCGTGGCCGCGCAGGTGAATGCCAATGGCCAGCTTTGGCGCCGCATCCGCCAGCACCTTGTACTTGTAGGTTTCGACGAAATCCTCCTCCGGAGCGACCGCGGCGGCGAAGCTGACGAATTCCCGAACTCCGGAATACGTTGCTGATCGCTTCATTTGCAGGTGCAAGCCTGCCGCGCCGCGCGGCGCTCATCAGCCGGCTCAGGCTGAATTCGACCTCGGGATTTGTGTGCCTGTTCTGGTTTTGCTCCGCGAACCCGGCCCAGCGCCGCATGTGCCTGTGGAAGCTGTCCGCATCCCACGACGAACCGAGAAACGCGGTCTCGAAACAGGCGCTTCGCGGCGGCCCGCTCACCTCCCGTCTCGGGTGGCGAGGATCGGTCCCATCCGCATTGGTGTCGGACAGCAGGACGTGGCCGACTTCATGCGCCATCTCGGCAAGAACGGTCGCCTCAGGATCGGCCGGCGCCCCATTGGCGCTCAGACGCAGCAGGCGCTGGCCGGACTGCCGGCCAGTGTCCGATGTGCCGATAAGCTCCGCCATCGTCTCGTTTTCAATGTCGGCAACGGATCTTCCGGCATTCAAGTCCCGATCGGTGATGGCGACGTAGACTCCCTTGCCGGGCGGCCGGTCCGGTCCTTCCCAAAAGCCCCATCCCCAGGGCTCGCCCGTCGTCGACGCGGTCACGAACAGCCGCGTCAGGAGGCAAAGCCTGGCCCGCATATAGTCGGGCGCCCTTTTGTATGTGTTGGCGAGCATCTCCTTCTGCCGATCGGTCAATACCGACTTCTCGCTGCAGGTCGGAGGATGGTACGCACTGCCGGAGCCGGCCTGCCCCGGATAATAGTCGGTGTAGCAGACCTTCGCGGCGAACCTCGTTCCATCGGGATCGCTCTCGCACGCGCCCTGAAAATGACTGACAGGCGGCTCGGTCGGCCTCGGCGCCTCCGCAGCCTTGGCCGAACACGCGGCCGCGATGACGATCAAGGCAAACAGCACACGCGATTGCATTCCCCGCCCTGCTTTCTCCGGCAATGCCGATATCACCGACCTTGGCGTGTGACGCGGCGAGTCAGTAGTGAATCCCGCCCCAGTAACAACCGCCTACGCCACCGACACAGGGCCCCCCGATACGGGATCTGCGGCGGATCGGTTCCGGTATGATGTCATCCAAAGCGCGCGAGCGATCGTCTTCGAAAGACGTGAAGCGACGAGACCCGGGACAGCGATCGTCCCGCCCCGCACCACAGCCGGTTGCCGGCTTTGCAGACGGAGCGACCTTCGCATCGCGACGCGGCAGTGAAACCGGCGGACCTGCAGGCCCAGCCGACGGAATTGAAGGCGCAGCCGACGGAGATGCCGGGGCCGCCACGGACGGCGCGGGAAGAGGCGATGCAGGAGGAGCCGACAGAGTTGCGGACGTCGGGGACGGCGACGGAGATGCCGAGGGAGACGGGGTTACGACGGGAGCCGTTGGCAGCGCCGCCACCTCTTTGGGTCGCCGCGAGATATGCTCTTTGACGAAACTGCTCACCGAGGACATCGCTTGATCCGCGCTCTGGCGGACGGCGGCAACGGCAGCGGGGGGAATAACGCCCTGGAAGACATAGAACAGAAGAAAGGCAAGCAGTGCAATCGCGAGGAACCGTATGGGATGTCGCAAAAACGCGCGCACGGCAATAATGAGCGCTCTGACCCGCACGGGTTCAAGCGGCACGCCCGCCATGTCGTACCGCGGCAGCGGCTCGTTCGTCATCCGGTGCAGCGGCTCGCCCATCATCGGGTGCAGCGACTCGCCCGTCATCGGGTCCAGCGGCTCGCCCGCGATCGGATACAGTGGCTCACTGCTCCGCTCCAGCGTCTCGTATCGGGGCACGGGCTGCGTGCTCAGTTCGATCGCCTCGGCAATTTGACGAAAGCTCTGACCTTCTCTCCGCAGCGCGCTGCTCGCATCGCGGAATGCCGCGTCCCCGGGCATGCCAGGCTCATCCATGCGCTTGATGCCGGCCACGATCCTGGGCCGCAGCAGCAACCGGCGCTGTTCGATCAGCTCGGCTATTTTCGCGAAGCTCAGATTGGCATCACCGAGGGTCTGCACGGCCCGATCCTTGGCGGCCTGGGCAGCCTCGGGATCCTCCGCGTCCATCTGCTCCATGGCCTGTTTCAGGAGTGCCATGTCATCGATCATCGCAAAACCACTCCGGCGACCGTCCCGGCGATGACACAGCCCTTTCGCCGTCGCATGTTCGCGTGAGGCCTGCGGCCAGAACGCTCCCCAATCGATTGGACGGTCGGCGCTCCCTGGAGGAAAACACCACTCAATCGAAAACCAGCTTTGTCGCCCTACGAGTCATGTCTAGCACGGCAGGCGTAGATGATCGAGTGGGCGGACCAAAGGACCGGACCACAGCCCTCGCAGCCGCCGGCCGCGATCCGGCGGCGGGGCGTCAGGTCACCTTCTTCACAATCTGGAAGCCCCTGGCGTCCAGCTCCCGCACAATCGCCTTCGTGAGATGCGCGCATTCCTCCGGCAGAATCCAGTTGGGGCTCCTCCAATCCGGATCGCCTTCCTTCGGGTAGCTTTCAAAGGCGGAGTAGATGGCGGCCATGATGGCGTCTGCGGGGTCCGACATGGGAAGCCTCCTATGTCGGCAACCAAGAGAGGCGCCGCAAGCCTGCGGCTTGATCTAGGTCAATGGCACTTTGATTGCGTGGGGGCCAGATATTTTCCGCGAACCGGCTGAGCTTCGTATTGAGCCCCGTCCGAAGTGATGGTGGAGGAGACTGCGGGCCCAGGGAGAACGGACAAGCCGGCTAGTTCACAAGGGCTCTCACAATGGTAGTGATATTGTGCCTGACCATCGCGATGTAGGTGGGAGCATCGCCATCCTCCTTGGTCAAACTGTCCGAATACAGCGTTCCGCCGATCGCCGCGCCGGTCTCGGACGCAATTTGGCGCATGAGTTTTGGGTCGCTGACATTTTCCAGGAAGACCGCCGGAATCCTCTCTTTCCTAATTTGCGTGATGATCGTTGCGATGTCCCGCGCGCTCGGTTCGGTTTCGGTCGAAACGCCCTCTGGTGCTACGAACGTAATGCCGTAGGCCGCGGCGAAATAACCAAAGGCATCATGGGTTGAAATCACTTTCCGGCGGTTAGCTGGAATCAGCGCTACCGCCTCGCGAACGTCATGATCGAGCGCTTCGAGCTTGGCTAAGTAAGCCGCGGCATTCGCTCTGTACGTCGCGGCGTTGGCGGGATCGGCGGCTACCATGGCGTCGCGGATATTGACGACATAGATTTCTGCATTCAGCACGGATTGCCAGGCGTGCGGGTCTGGTGCCCGTGCGCCGTGATCACGACTGAATATCTCGCCGGCCGCAATCGCGTGCGGCACGATGCCGTGGGTTGCGACGACGGTGGTCGCTTTGCTTCCAGATGATTCGACGAGCCGTGGTAACCAGCCTTCGAGCCCAAGACCATTGACTATCATGAGTCCGGCATTCCTGATCGCCTCCGCATCGGTTGGCGTCGGTGCGTAGACGTGGACGTCCCCGTTGGGACCGACCAGCGACGTAACGTCGACCTGGTTTTGGCCGACATTCCGGGCGAAGTCGCCGAGAATTGAGAATGTCGTGACCACCTTTAGTTTCGTCGCTTTTTCCTGCGTCGAAGCGGGCGAAATCGCTGAGGTCGTCACTAGGCCAAGAAGGAACAGCAACTGAAATCGTCGAAAGCACGCCTTCCGTTGTTGCTCGCGGATGTCGTTGGGCGAATAGGGGGCCAAATCGATACGAAATGGGCATGCGCTTGCGAGACGGCGAAACCCTCGCAGCCGCAGCAGTCTTGTCCAGCTCGTTGCGGTCGTCTTGAAACCATCTCACGTTATGTTATAACGTTACACGTCCAACGAAAGTCAAGTTGGATAGGCTCGGATACATTCGCTTTCGGTCGAGCATCGGCGGGGCAGTCGGGATTTCGAGACGAAAAGCGCGGCTGGAAAAGGATGTCTTCCATTGTTTACTCATCTCTGGACAGGCAGATCGTTCACCCGTTCTGGATAGCGATGCTCGCGCCGTCGTGCGGCGCAGCTCAAGTGATGTGAGGAGGGGTGCGCAGCTTGCGGCCGACCCACTTAACGTTGTGGCGTATCTTCACGCGGCGATGCGGTGCCTGTCTTGCGCTGCTTGCCTTGACGCTGCAATTCGCGATGTCGTACGGGCATATCCATGCCCGAGACTTCACCGGCCGGGGCAACGACCGCTCTACGGCAGATATCGCCCGTGCGTGGCGCGGCCCGATGGGGCAACAATCTGCGGCACGCCTTCCGGCGAAGCTGGCGGACGATGACGCGGACTGTCCGATCTGCTTCTCGGGCCTTCTACTCGCGACTTCCTTCATCCCGGATGTGGCGCAGGCGTCACCATCACTTGACCTCACGGACGCTGGACACCCATTTGCACTTACCTTCGACGGCGTCCTGAAAACTCACCGCGCACCATTTCAATCGCGCGCACCACCGCTCCGCTGACAGCCAATTCGCGGACGCTGCAGGCGCCTCTCGCCGCGCCAGGCTTAGGGCTCGGCATTCCCACTTACGAACGAGAGCCTGTGCCCGCGCCGCATTGATCCGCATGAGGTTCGCGGCGGAAGCAATGCGATCGGCTCACGTCTCGAGATGCTTCAGTGCCGGGCCTTACCCGCAATCGACACGGAATGCTCCAGAAGGGGATCGCCGCTCCTCATGTGCGGCGTTCGCATCGAACCTCCAGTCGGTGGACACGCCAATGATAAAACACGCATGTTCCTGGACCTGTGCAGTGCTCTTGCTCTTTGTATCCTTCGATCGCGCGGAGGCCCATCCCCATGTCTGGGTCACCTTCCACAGCGAAATTATTTACACAGCCGACGGCAGCATGACGGGCGTCCGCCACGCCTGGACTTTCGATGACATGTTTTCCGCCTACGCGCTCCAGGGCATCCACCATGGGAAGAAAGGTGAGTACACGCGGGAAGAGCTGGCCTCGCTCGCGCAGGTCAATGTGGAATCGCTGAAGGAGTATGGCTATTTCACTTTTGCGCGCGCGGACGGCAAAAAGCTGAAGTTTTCCGATCCCGTCGACTACTGGCTCGAATACAAGAACGCCACCCTCACCCTACATTTCAGCCTGCCGTTGAAGGCGGCCGCCACGGCAAAGGCGATACAGATCGAGGTCTACGATCCCACGATCTTCGTCGATTTCGAATTTGCCAAGGACAAGCCGGTCTCTTTGAGCGGCGCGCCACAATGCCTGCTGACCTATGATTTGCCACACCAGCCGACACCGGCAGAACAGTTGCGGCTTGGTCAGCTCGATAGTGACCCGCTCGACGCATCCAGCTCCTATGGCGAGACCTTCGCCAACAAGATCCTGGTGAAGTGCCCATGACCAGATCGCGCGGTTTTATCTTGATCGTGCTGGTGGCGGTCCTCGTCGCCCGTGCAATTGATGTCGTATCGGTGCAGGCCGCGCCGTTCGGGGCTTCTCATCCTGCCGACGCCATGTCGGCATCGGGCCTCACGGGCTGGATCTTTGCACAGCAAGCGGCCTTCTATCGTTCGCTGTCGGGCTTTATCCGGGCGAGCAAGGAGGATGGTGCCGCGATGTGGGGCCTCTTCGGCATCTCGTTTCTCTATGGTGTCTTTCATGCCCTAGGCCCAGGGCATGGCAAGGCCGTGATTTCCTCCTACCTCGTCGCCAACGAAGAGACCTGGCGTCGCGGTGTTGTCATGTCATTCGCGTCCGCGGGCATCCAATCCGTCGTTGCCATTGTCGTGGTGGCTATAGCTGCAGTTCTTCTCGGCGCGACGGCGAAGGCGATCGGGCTGACCGTTCATCTCGTTGAGATCGTCAGCTATGGTCTGGTCATCCTGATCGGCCTGCGGCTTCTCTACGTCAAAGGCCGCGGCTTTGTCATTGCCTGCCGCGAACTGACGTGGTCGCAGGCACCCGTCCTGGCGATCACTTCAGGTCATGGCGGCAAGACCTTCCAGCTTCCCACTCCGCATCTTGGCGCGATGACCATGCGTGGCGGACGATGCATGGTCGATGGATGCGCCGGTCACGAGCACGGCTTTCGCTGTCACGACGACCATCATGCGTCGGCCTGGGGCCACGCCCACGCGCCTGAGCCTTCTGAACTCGCCGGCGCGGGAGGCTGGCGCCGAGGCCTGTCGGCTGTGGTCGCGGTTGGATTGCGGCCTTGTTCCGGCGCAATCATCGTCCTCATCTTCGCGCTGGCCCAGGACCTGTTCTGGACCGGTGTCGGCGCCACCCTGCTCATGGGGCTTGGCACAGCGGTGACGGTTGCAGCAATCGCAACGCTCGCGATGAGCGCCCGACAGATCGCAAGCCGCGTCGCCAGGGCCCGGGCCGGAATCGGCATGCTCACGATGAGAGCTATCGAGGTCGGCGCTGCGGCGCTCATCGTCGCGTTCGGCACGCTGTTGTTGGCAGGCTACATGGCGAGCGAACAACTCTGGATGTTCACGGGATAGGTGATGGGCAATCAGTCGTTGAAGATCCTGATTTTCTCGATTGCCCTAGTCATCACGTTCTGGCTCTGTTTCGTCACCGGACAAAGGCGGCGTCGACCCCAAGCCGCTCCTACTTGCGGGAGCGCTTGCGTATACCCGCAAGAAAGAGTGAGCCTGATTTGGAGGCAAGAGTTGGCCAATGACCGCGATGAGTTCATCTTCTGAGCTGAAGTTCTAAGTCGACCAGGATAGCGAGCATGTTCGTTTCATTCTTCCCCCGACCAAAGTTGTTCTTTCCGTCGTCAATTCTTTGGACCGCGTTGGCGATGGCGGTTTGGTATGGGTTTGCCAGCAATCTCTTTCAAGCCCCGGAAAAGCCGGTTGGGCTTGCGACGTTCTGGTCGGCGGCGGCCCTGTGGTTCGATCTCTATTTTGCATTGACCGTTACGGTATTTGCGGCCGCATGGATGTTATTTGCTCCGCATCCCTGGGCGACGTGGTCCATTCTTGGCTCCGCGCTGATCCTGTTCACCTCTTACTTTCAGGTTCAGGTCTCAGTCGCGATCAACAGCTGGTATGGACCGTTCTATGATCTGGTCCAGGCCGCGCTTTCGAAGTCGGCGCCCGTCACGGTCGAGCAGTTCTACAGCGAATTGTTGACCTTTGCCGGCATCGCGCTCGTGGCCGTCGTGGTGGGCGTGATGACGCGATTCTTCGTCAGCCACTACATTTTCCGCTGGCGGACGGCGATGAACGATTTCTATGTCGCCAATTGGCCACGGCTGCGCACCATCGAGGGCGCCTCCCAGCGGGTCCAAGAAGACACTATGCGCTTTGCCAGCACTATGGAAGGTCTAGGGGTCAATCTCATTAGCGCAGTGCTCACGCTCTTGGCCTTCCTGCCGGTTTTAGTGAGGCTGTCGAGTAACGTCACGGAGCTGCCCCTGGTCGGCTCAATTCCGTATCCGCTGGTGTTCGCTGCAGTCATCTGGTCGATACTGGGCACCGGCGTTCTCGCGCTTATCGGCATCCGGTTGCCCAGAATCGAATTTCTCAACCAGCGGGTCGAAGCGGCCTATCGCAAGGAGCTCGTCCTCGGTGAGGACGATACGGCGCGCGCCAATCCGCCGACATTAGGCGTGCTCTTTAGCGACATTCGGAGGAATTACTTCCGGCTCTATCTGAACTTCATGTACTTCAATGTCGGCCGGATCGTCTATTTGCAGACTGACGTCATCTTTCCTTACGTCCTGCTCGCGCCCACGATCATCGCGGGCAAGATCACCCTCGGCGCGATGAATCAGATCCTCAACGCGTTCACACAAGTGCGAACCTCGTTTCAGTATCTCGTCAACTCGTGGAGCACGATCGTCGAATTGATCTCGATCTATCAGCGGCTGCGCGGTTTTGAGGCAAAGATCGACGGTGAGCCACTGCTGTCGATCGAGACACAAAAGGAGCCCGCCTCATGATCCGCGCTGGTGATTGGAGTTGGAACTGAAGGTTTGCATTGCGCGCTAAACGACATAGCGCTTTCCAAACCAAAGATGTAATGTTATAACATTACATAGGACCGACGAGGTCTCCCTTTGCGGTCCGTCACGCGGCCGGCTGTTCGAAAAGGACCCAATAGCGTCACGAAACGGCCTGCGCACGGGCTTGGCGCTCGTTCTGCGGAGATGACACGCCACGTGCGCCCGCTGTGAACGGCGATCGCCAATTGATCACCTTACTGACACCCTCACATAAGGACGCACCCATGCCTGAAACTGCGACGCAGATTCCAGTCACGGTCCTGACCGGCTATCTCGGCTCCGGGAAGACGACGCTGCTCAACCGCATTCTCACCGAGACGCACGGCAAGCGGTATGCGGTCATCGTCAATGAATTCGGCGAGGTCGGTATCGACAACGATCTCATCGTCGACGCGGACGAAGAGATCTTTGAGATGAATAACGGCTGCATCTGCTGCACGGTACGCGGCGATCTTATTCGTATCATCGCCGGCCTGATGCGGCGAAGCCGCGCCTTCGACGGCATCGTGGTCGAGACCACGGGGCTCGCAGATCCCGCGCCGGTGGCACAGACTTTCTTTGTCGACGAGGACGTTCGCCGCAAGACTAAGCTCGACGCTATTGTCACGGTCGCGGATGCCAAGCATCTCCTGGAGCAGATCGATCGGACCCCGGAAGCGCAGGAGCAACTTGCGTTCGCCGATGTCGTCCTCGTCAACAAGGTCGATCTGGTCGATGAGAACAGCCTAGCGACGGTCGAACGCCAAATCCGCAAGATCAATCCCTATGCGACCATTCACCGAACGGAGCGCTGTGGCCTCGACCTCGCCAAGGTACTGGGACGAGACGCTTTCAATCTCGATCGTGTCCTCGAGATCGAGCCGGGGTTCCTCACCGAGGAGCATGCTCACGAGCACGACGACGAAATTGCCAGCCTGTCACTGGTGGCCGACGATCCAATGGATCCCGCCAGGTTCGTTTCGTGGATTCAGGACACCACTCAACGTTACGGCACGGACATCCTGCGCATGAAGGGCATTATCGCAATGGCTGATGATGACCGCCGATTTGTCGTGCAGAGCGTCCACATGCTGATCGAGGGCGGCAGTCAGCGCGCATGGAAGAAGAACGAGATAGCCCAATCCCGGCTTGTCTTCATCGGCCGGGATCTACCAGTGGATCTGCTGAAGCAAGGATTTGAGGCCTGCCGCGCCTAACCGGAGAAGAGGGAGGACGATGGCGAATCCCCGCTATCCTCGACTTTCCGGTCGCCGGGGCGAGCCCGGCGATCCGCGTGCGTCGAGTGATCGAAGCGACTGAGAATCGCTCGTCTATTGCTTCACGACCGATCACAATGATCGAGGAAGTTATCCATACTCTGCTCCGCCAGAGCGGCAATCGTAAACGACGGGTTGGCGCAACCTGTCGAACCCGGGATGAGCGCACCATCCATGACGAACAGATTACGGTGGCCGAAGACCTCTCCGAAGTTGTTGCAGACGGCGCCGATGACAGCGCCCCCGAGCGGATGCGCGCAGATCAGGGAATCCACTGGACCGGCCAGGGATGTGCCGTTTGCCTGGTTGAGCCGATTGTAGGTTCTCGTGATGGCCGCAGCATTTTTCACGGTATCCTGCGAGGTGCTCGGCCAGAACAGATCGGCGGACTGTGTTGACTGGTTATAGGCCAGGTGGCCCTCGGGTTTGGATATCTGCTGCCCCAATACAAAAAGCACCCCCGCCGGAGCAAAGGGCACTCCCGAGAATATCTGCAGCGATACTGGGGCAATCGGGTTGCTAAAATCGTCGACCGTCACAACTCCGGCAGTTCCAAGATTGATATTTGTCTGTTGAGGGGTGACGACGCCAGCGATGGAGTTCTCCGTTCGGCCCCCAGAATTGACCCACTGCGTCGTTCAAATTGGACAAGGTGCGATGGGTCCGCGCACGCAGCAACAGCTCCGGCGTTCCAATCGATCCGGCCGCCAGGAACAGGTAACGGCACTCGAAGGACTTTTGCGAGATGACGTGACCCTGCTCATTCAGCTCGTTGGCAAGGACGCGGTACCCGCGCTTGGATTCCTCGATCGAGGTGACCTGATGCAGAGGCTTGATCTCGACGTGACGCGTGTCTTCAGCCTTCGGAAGATAGTTGTGATCCAGGCTGTTCTTGGCTCCGCTGTTGGTGCCGAAGTAGATCTCACCGGCGATGACGGATGGAACCCTCTTGCCCGCGATCTCCTCGCGAACGATGTTCCAGTCAAACGCCATGTCGGGCTTGGTTACGGCGAGGCCGGCCTTCGTCGCCTGCGCCATGAGAAGGCGAGCCGACAGGAAGGCGTCCGTCTGAAGAATGTCATTGGGAATCGGAGTTGCATCGAGCATCGCGCGGACGCGGGGATAGTAGACGCGGCTCAGCCGCTGGTAGTCCAGCGTTCGGGGGAAAACCTTGTAGAACAAGTCTTCGGTTGGCTGGATCGTGATGCCGGCGTAGACCAGCGAACCACCGCCAACGCCCGCTCCATGGAATGCCGCAAGGCCGCTGTCCACCGCTTTCTTCTGATCGAGAACGCCGGTGAAGACGTCGATGGGGAAGTCCTGAAAAGGAGGACTGGGCAGGATGGTCGTGTTGCTCAGCCACGTCGACCGGCCATCCGGGCTTTCTTTGTTGCTGAACGTGTTGCCGGCCGGCGTGATCGGCCAGCGTTTTCCGCGCTCCAGCACGAGGGTTTCAATGCGAGCCTCGCCAAGACGCAGCGCGGCCACCGCCCCTCCGAAGCCGCTGCCAATGACGATCGCCTCCACATAGGAGTCGCGTTCGACGGCGCCGCCTCCCTTGGCGCCGGCTCGCGCCGCGGGCAGACCAAGCCCACCTGCAGTCGCGAGCGAAGCCTGAATGAATTTACGTCGATCAAGAAATCTGGACATTTGCGTTCAACCCCCTCCGTACGAAGCAAAGCTTCAACGGTGCGGTTGATATCGCGTGATAGTTCGGACGAGCAAGAATGATATGGTTTCATGTGGTTTCATTCGCAATAGTGCGTGTGGCTGCGCGTCATCTTGTTGTCACTTGCGGATGCGGCCGCGATCTCTTGAATGGATTGCAGCCGTTGTTGTTTGTTCAAAGGTCCGGCGCTACCTGGCAGCGCGATACAACGATGTGCGGGCAGCGGTGGCGCCGGTGCATTGCGCCGATCGCAAGTCAGCTTGGCGCAATACGCCGATGCTATTTCCCCCTAGTAGTGGCGCGATAGGCTATCGTCGGCGTAATTCGATAGGAATGGCCCGTCAGCCTGAGGTGGCGCATGGACATCCAGACCCGTCCGGATCCGGTCGCTCGCGCCCGCGGACTCGGGGCAGAGATCGCCGCCGCAGCCGACGAGGTCGAGCGTACGCGGCGCATCCCCGAGGCGTTGCTGGAGCGGCTCCATGACTCGCGGCTGTTTCGCATGCTGCTGCCGCGCTCGGCGGGTGGCGAGGAAACGGAGCCCGCGGTTTACATGGCGGCGATCGAGGAACTCGCACGGCACGACGCCTCGATCGCGTGGAACGCATTCGTCGCCAACAGTTCGGCCCTGATTGCCGCCTTTCTGGAGCCGGCGGTCAATGACGCCATCTTCGCCGATCCGCGCAGCATCGTGGCCTGGGGCCCCCCAAACACGTCGCGCGCGCGAGCGGCCGATGCCGGCTATCGCTTGACCGGCAAGTGGGATTTCGCCAGCGGTTGCCGCCAGGCCCGCTGGATGGGCGCGCACTGCCCTGTGCTTGAAGCCGACGGCGCGCTTCGGCTCAACCGCTTCGGCCATCCCACGGTCCGCACGCTGCTGTTTCCGGCGAGTAAGGTGACCCTGCTCGACACATGGCGCACGATCGGGTTGCGCGGCACGGCGTCCGACTCCTATTGCGTCGACGATTTGTTCGTGTCCGAGGCGTTCAGCACCACGCGCGAGGACCCGACGCTGCGCCGCGAGCGCGGTCCCCTCTATGCCTTTACCATGCAAGGCCTCTACGCGACCGGGGTCGCTGCCGTGGCACTCGGGATCGCGCGCGCCATGCTGTCCGAGTTCATCACGCTGGCCTCCCGCAAGGCGCCGCGGGGCCTCGCCCGGCTCGCCGACAACGCCGTCGTGCAGGCCGACGTGGCGCGCGCGGAAGCGCGGCTCGGCTCGGCGCGCGCCTATCTCATCGAGACGCTCACCACGATCCATGCGCAGGCCGACGACGTGGCACCGATCGATGTCACCGATCGGGCCCGCGTGCGGCTCGCCTGCACCAATGCGATCCACGGCGCGGTCGAGGTGGCAGATTTCACTTACAAGGGAGCGGGCGTCGACGCGATCTTCCCGGGCAGCCCGTTCGAGCGCCGCTTCCGCGACATGCACACGCTCTCCCAGCAGATCCAGGCACGCGGCGCCCATTTCGAACAGGTCGGGCAGATCCTGCTCGGCGTGCCGCCGGAGACGTTTCTTTAGAGGGTCGAGGTTGGGACTGCACCGTACGATGTTCCAGAGCGCACCTCAGATGATCATTTCTTACAACCCGATCGCGCTCTTACAACCTATGGACGAATGTCTCCGCCAACGTGGTTAACACGGCGTCTCCGTCCCCTGGGCTGTGGCCCCCGGGCCGGCGCGCTTCGGAAAACGGAAACCGGCGCAACTCTTCATTGACCGTGTAACGCGGTACGCGTTGCCCTTGTGGTCTCCAGCCAGCTAGATGTCGCCCGGGCAATCCTGCCAACAGGGATGGGAGACTGACAGATGACACTCGGCGAGTTCGTTGCAGGCGCGAAGGCTCTCGCGCATCGCTTCGACAGCATGAGCAAGTCCAGCCAGGTTTTGACAGCCTTCCCCGCGCTATTCATCGGCTTGCTGCTCTTCGCATCTCTCATCGATCACCGCGACGGTGGCCGAGCGATGGCGGAGGCGAAAATGGCAAGGCACGCCGCCTATGTCGCAGCATGCGCACCGCTCAAAGCCACATGGGCCAAGGCGCGCGAAGGCTATGACGGCCTTTATGCGACGCTGGATGCGGAACAGAACGCCGAGATCGCGTACAAGACCTGCGTTGTCAGCGAGCGCGTTGACCCAATCATCGCCGGCGAGATCAGCATCGCGGCACGCTGAATAAAGCAAGCCGTCCCCCTTGCGCAGCGCGTTTTACGACTGATCCGCGTGACGCACGGTACCGGGCCATCAAGAGATGATCCGCAGCGAACGCACGCGTGAGAAATCGCGGTCACGTGTCACCAGCGCGGCGGCGTTGATCGTCAATGCGCTAGCCGCTTGAACAGCGTCCGCCAGCTTGAGGCGGAGCGACGTCAGCAGTCTCGCTGCGCTTTCCGCAATGTCCGCGTACCCAAAATCGCCCGCATTTTTCCGGCCGTGAGCCTGACCGGCCTGCGCTGCGGCGAAAGTCCGTGGCGGCAAACAAACTGGAACGACCTCGATTGGCGCGAGAACGACGCTCGACCTTCTTTCGCTTCCAAAGAGCGAAGAAGATCGGAAGATCGTCAGTCTTCCCCCACATCCGCAGGATTTGCGCCAATCTCGCGCTCCCTAGGGGAGAGCGCCAAACCAATTCTATCAAAGCTTAGCCGAAAGTTTGGGGAAGTCCCGCGGCATTGAATTGGTGAACTGGATTACATTCGTCTTTCCGACCGGCATGTGCTGCGACAGCAACATCAAGGCACCAAGCGCGCTCGCAATGTCAGAAGTGCGTTGCGCACGATTTCGAGTGCGGGATCATCTGGTTTGTTGCGATGCTGGATGAGCGCGAGCTTGCGCGAAAGCGATGGTCGCAACGGACGAACAATGAAATCGGACGTGTGCGTGACGACAGAAATGTCCGGCACAATGGCCATGCCAAGATTTGATGCCACAGCAGACTTCAATGCCTCGACAGTTCCGAGCGCGGTTGGCACAGACAACGGCGACCCCTGCCCCGATAGCCAATCCAGGACAAGCGGTTGAGCCGCGCTGGTCGCTTGCTCGATCAGCAGATTCTGTCTCCCGACGTAGCCAGGTGTCACTATGTCTGGAACGCCTCGCGTACCTATCGGAAGAATTGCCACCATCAACTCTGTGCAGAGTGGCGTGATCTTGAGTTGCCGGTTCTCCATAGGCAGATTAACCAGCGCGAGATCAACCTTGTTCTGAATGACGTTTTCCATGCAGTTGCGCGTGGGCGCATTGGAGACCACCAGATCAATGCGAGGATGATCGATACGCAGCATGCGCAGGATCGGCGGCAACCGGTAGATCATTGTGGTCAGTGTCGTACCAACACGGACGCGGCCGATCCAATCTTCGCGAAAATGGCGCATCGCCGTGTCGGCATGATCGCACTCGCCCAGGATGCGACGGGCCGCCTCGGCGAGTTGAAGGCCCGGTGCGGTCGCATGCGCCTGCTTGCCCAAGCGTTCGATCAGTCGCACGCCGAACCGCCGCTCAAGTTCGCGAATTTGCAGGCTGATCGCCGGTTGCGTCAGGTTGAGCCGGCGCGCCGCCGCGGAGAAGCTTCCTTGCTCGATCACCTCAAGGAGAGTGCGCAGTTGGTCGAAGCTGAGCCCGCGCAACCAAAGTTCTCCTTATCAAAAGTATTGAAACAACAAATTTGCCTTACCTTAAAAGATGTTTCAATCATGACTTACGAAGAACTTTCAATGATACGACGGTATTTCTCCAAAAATCATGTTGGTCCTATCCACCACTCCCCAAGCGCACAAGCCTCAAACGAGGCCGGTTGTGGACGTCGCAATTCCCGCTTCCGCACGAGACGATGTGTTTGGGAACGCGCTGGATCTTCTCTCGGACGGCATTGCGGTTCTCCGCCGCGACAGCACCATTATCTACGCAAACACGGCACTCCACCACCTCGCGGCGCACAATAGCGACTTCCGTATCGACCGCAACGCGATCAAATTTAGGACCCCAATCCTGCGCAGTCGTTTCGCTTTCGCGTTGGGCACAGTGACACGCAGGGAGCACTGCCAAGTCGCGCGCCGGGCTACCGACTTTGCGGTGCCCCGCGAAGACGACATGCCGCCTTACACGGTTTCGGTGCGACGTCTGCTTCGTTCCAGTGAACAGATTTATTCAGAAGCCATCGCGTTGCTATTGGTACACGATCCCCTGCAGCAAAACCTCGCCGCGGGAAAGATGCTGCAAGAGCTTTACGGCCTGACCGACACCCAGGCGCGGCTGGTCCAGGCGCTTGGCACCGGCATGACGGCAGTTGCTTATGCGAAGATGCGCCGTGTCAGCGTCGCCACAGTATACACGCATCTCCGGCGCACTCGCGAGAAGACCGGCTGGAAAAGCGTTGCCGAACTGACGCGACGGTTTCACGAGTTGAGCATCTCGTTGCGGACCAATTAGCGCCTCGCCATCTCGCGTAAATCCGATGATGCTGTTGTTTCGAGACCGGCATGCAGCTATAGGTCTCGCGCTCGACGCCGCTGGCTGGGGCGGCAAATAGCCTTGTCGATGCCTTTTCCCGAATTGAAAGCTGGTTCATACTTCCGCCAGCCGGTCGCGCGCAGCACTGACCCCGCGGCTGGTCGGGCCCGGCGCGTGCTTACGGAACGCGGCCGGGCCGCTCCAAAGAACTCACTTGCATGGACCGGTTGTGGGTCGTCAGGAGATCGGGCGCTGTCTTGACGCGCGATCGCGAGCGGCATCTGCCAATCCATCGCCTATTTGACCGCGATGAATGCCCATATCTCTCAACTCCCGATCACTGAGACTGCGCAAGACAGCCAAGCTCGCCTGGTGTTCACGCTGAGCAATAACGGCCGCAATCCATCCATTGGCGAGACTGAAAAGCCATCTGCCGATGGAGCGAACCATTTCCCGAGCGTAGGACGTTTCGGAATAACCCGAGTTACTGTTCAATAAAGTCATGGTCTTCTGCCTCTAATGCTTGCCTGTCACAAGCATGCGCCTTGCCGCCGGCGAAGACTTTCAGAGACCCATGAGTTTTCGTCCAGAAACGCTTGAAAAGCGCGAGGTGATCCTCCGCTATTCAAGCCCGGCCCAGCGGAACGCCGCCAGATAATGGTCGCGCTCAGATTCGCATTTGAAGGGCATCTCGCTGGCCAGCCAAGCGAGCGACAGGTTTGGCTGGACGCGGAGCAGCGCTTTGAGAGATTCGGTTGCCAACTCCCGTTGTTCGGTCATCGCGGCGGCCGCAGTGAGTACACGGTGGGCGCCGACGAAGTCGGAGCGCAGGCGTAGCGCCTCGCGTGCGTGACCGATTGCCTCCTCATAGTTGCCGCCGACGAACTGGCAATAGGAGGTCACGCCATAGTAAATCGCGGCAAAGGGGTCGCGCGGGCTCAAACGCAACGCATGACGCGCGGCACGATCGCCTTCTTGCCACCGGCCGCAATAAGCGAGCGCGACGCCGTAATAACCGCGAGCGGATGAGAAGCTGGGATTCAGCTTCAGTGCCAGTTCGAATTCGGCGAGACAATCATCAAAGCGGCGCGTGAAGAGGTACACGCTCGCCAGCGCATAATGCGCCCAAGCGTCTTCGCTGTTGGCGTGAATGGCCGCGAGCGCCGCGCGCTCGGCGACTGGAACTGCCTTCGCCATGTCTTCCCATCCCATATGGGCGCCGAATGTGTGGCTGGCGGCCAATAAACCGAGCGCCTGCCCATATTGCGGATCGATCTTGATGGCTTTCTCCAACAGCGCCTGGGCAACCGTGTTGTCCTGCCGAGTCACACGCCAGTAGTGCGACAGCGCGCGCATCACAAGGTCCCACGCATCCATACTGTCGGGCGCCTTGCGTTGCGCCCTGAAATTTTCCGCCGCATAGAGTTGCGGTTCGATCGCTGCGACGATGGACTCCGTGATTTCGTCCTGAACTGCGAAAACGTCAGCCAGGCTGCGGTCATAACGCTCGGCCCAGATATGGCTACCTGTCGCCACGTCGTTGAGCTGCGCCGTGATGCGCACGCGTTCGCCATCCTTCCGCACGCTGCCCTCCACGACATAGGCAACGCCGAGCTCGTCGGCGATCTGCTTTAGGTGAACCGACTTGCCCTTGTAGACAAAGGAGGAGTTGCGAGCGATTACGTAGAACCAGCGCAGCTTCGAAAGCGCAGTGATGATGTCTTCACTGATGCCATCGGAAAAGTATTCCTGTTCTGTTTCACCACTCAAATTGGTGAAGGGCAGAACCGCGATCGCCGCACGGTCGAGCGCGGGAAGTGCCGCCCGAGGCAGCACACCATCCTCATTAACTGAGTGGGACGGAGGTGGCGCGGGTGTCGCTGGCAGTTGGTCTACATGCACGTCACCGACAAAACGGAAGCCCCTGCGCGCGACCGTGCGCAGCAAACGTTGATCCTTTCCCGTATCCTTGATGGCCTTCCGAGCGGCGTTAATCCGGCTCGTCAGCGTCGACTCCGATACGATGCGGCCATCCCATACTTTGTCGAACAGCTCGTCCTTACCGACGACGCGATCCCTGTGCTCGAGCAAATACAGCAACACGTCGAAAACCTGGGGCTCAAGCGGCACGCTTTCACCGGCGCAGGCCAGCTCGCGCCGTTCGGCATTAAGCTCCTGATTTTCAAAAAGAAATCTCACCGATCCAATCCCACCCGCCAGCCACCTCACGAGAAAATCAAGACGGCCTAAGGGCAAACTCAAGCCCGTCTCAGAGTCTTTGAGTCCAGGCACTGCCATGTTCGGTTCACCGCGGCATGACCGCGCTGCAAATCCGCACAGGAAAATCCCCCCAGGAGAGGACAATGGCCACAATGACTGCCGCGCGACAAACTGCCACACCAGATCTCACAGCCCTCAAGACCCGGCAACAGGCAGCGTGGTCTTCCGGCAATTACGCCGTGGTCGGCAGCACGCTGCAGATCGTCGGCGAGCAACTTTGTGAGACGCTCGATCTTCGCTCGGGTTCGAAAGTCCTGGATGTGGCCGCTGGCAATGGCATGGTCAGCCTCGCAGCCGCGCGCCGGTGGTGCGACGTGACGTCCACAGACTACGTCCCGGCTCTGCTCGAATGCGGGCGGGCTCGCGCATCCGCCGACGGTTTCTCAATCAAGTTCATGGAGGCGGACGCCGAATCCCTTCCGTTCGATGACGCTGCCTTCGATGTGGTCCTCTCCACGTTCGGCGTCATGTTCACGCCGAATCAAGCGCAAGCTGCCCGCGAACTGGCACGGGTCTGCAAACCCGGCGGCCGGATCGGCCTCGCCAACTGGACGCCGGAGGGCTTCATTGGGCAGGTCTTCAAGACGCTCGGAAAATATCTGCCCCCACCGGCCGGCGCCAAATCGCCCGCACTCTGGGGCACACGCGCAGCGCTCGACGAAATGTTTGGCAGCCAAGCCAGCTCAATCAAGGCCGAGCCGCGCATGTTCAACTTCCGCTACCGCTCGCCCGAGCACTTCCTCGACATCTTCAAGACCTTTTATGGACCCGTGCTGAAGGCGTTCGCCGCACTCGATGCAGGCGCGCAACAGGATCTCCACAACGACCTGTACGCCCTGATCGTGCGCATGAACAAGTCCGGCGACGCCACCATGGTGGTGCCCAGCGAATATCTCGAGGTGGTCATCACCCGGCGGTGATGCCGACTTCGGGAGTTCTAGTGAACGCGGTCCGGACTCCGCAGGAGCCCGGACCACCCGGCATTGCGAACAAAACAAATATTGAGAAAGCAGAATGTCTTACAACTCCCAGCAAATTTACCCGCGGCCCGCCTGGCTAATCATTGCCCTTGCCATCGCCCCCGCGATCGGACTCGGCATCTGCCGCTTTGCCTATGCGCTGGTGCTGCCGGACATGCGTGAGAGCCTGGGATGGTCCTGGTCCATGGCCGGCCTGATGAATACGGTCAATTCGGCGGGCTATTTGATCGGCGCGCTCGCTGCGAGCGCGGTGATCCGGCGCTTCGGAATGCTTGCGACCGTCAAATACTGCACTGTCGTCTGCATCGCGACGCTTGGACTCTCGGCGATCACGGACAATGCGGTCACATTCGGTGCGTCGCGCCTGATCTCCGGGATCACCGGGGCCTTCGCCATGATTTCCGGAGGCGCGCTTGCGAGCCACATAGCGCAGGCGCAACCGACGCGCCAGGCGTTTTATCTCAGCCTGTTCTATATCGGACCCGCGGTCGGCATTCTGATTTCCGGCTTCGTCGCGCCATTCCTGCTCGAATGGTTAGGCGCTGGAAGCTGGAGGATCGTATGGGCGGTTCTGGCCGCGATTTCGGCAGCGATGGCGCTGGCGCTACCGGCCGTGCGCCTGTCGGAACCCACACCCGCCGCGGGAGCCTCCAAGTCCGAGATCCGTACCGGACCGATCATCTTCTACCTGATCGGCTACACGTTGTTCGGCGCGGGCTATATCGCCTATATGACCTTCATGATTGCTTATGTACGCAACGCCGGGGCTGGCGCTGCGGCACAGAGCGCGTTCTGGACCTGCATCGGCGTCGGCGCAATCGTGCAGCCGTGGGTGTGGGGCAGCGCCATGGCAAAGGCGGCCAGCGGCCGCCTCACGGCGCTGCTGCTTGCCATCACTGCGGTCGGCGCACTGATCCCCCTGCTCGGTAACACGCCGCTGGTATTGGCCCTGTCGGCCGCCGTGTTCGGGAACGCCTTCTTCGCGGTGGTATCGTCGGCGACAGCCTTTGCTCGTCTCAACTATTCGCGGAACGTCTGGCCCAGCTCGATCGCCCTTGTGACACTCGCCTTCAGCATCGGCCAGACTCTTGGTCCGATCGCGACCGGCGCCATCACCGACGCATTCGGCAGCCTTTCCTACGCGCTGAACGTCTCGGCCGCCATGCTGGTCGCAGGCGTCGTCGCCTGCATGATCCATACGATCGTCACGCGAGACGGCACACCGCGAACCCAGCCTCTCCGGCAGGGAGGAAACGCCTGATGTGCAAGCGATAAGGCCCCCGAAGAGATCTCTATCTCGCCGCGACGATAAAACAACGTCAATTGCGCGACCTCGGGCCTGCGCGTGCCAACGCCCGTTCATTTCGCGAATGACGAAACACAATTGGGAGTGATTCGATGAACGCTTTAAATCCTCAATATCAGAAGGGCTGTGTGATGGCCCTGCATTGCTCGCTAGGCTCGGGCCGTCAGTGGACTAAGCTGACCGCCGAGCTCGGTCCCTCCTATCGGGTCGTTGCGCCCGATATTTCCGGTTACGGCAGCGGTCCGGGCCCGACGAACCTGCCGAAGACGCTCGCCGAGGAAGTTGCGCAGCTCGGCACCACCATCGACCGCATCGAAGGACCGATCCATCTCGTCGGCCATTCGTATGGCGGCGCCATCGCGTTCAAGATCGCAACCGCTTCGCGGTTCGCCGACCGCGTGCGCAGCTTGACCCTGATCGAGCCGGTACTGCCGACGCTGCTCAAGGAAAATCCAGCGGACCGGCGGCTTCACGACCTGTTCGCTCAACTGGCGCACAAGGTCTCGGTCGATCTCTGGAACGGCATGTATATGGAGGCGGTCGACCGCTTCCTGTCCTACTGGAATGGATCGGGGCCCGCCGAACAGCTCTCCGACGAGGCGCGGCTGCGCAAGATCGAACGCGTCGAGAAGATCGCCTACGATTTCACCGCAGCGCTTTCGGAAGAGAACGTCACTCCCGCCGCAGCCGCGATCGGCGTACCAACACTGCTTATGTCGGGCGGACTCTCACCGTATCTCACGCAGCGTATCGTCGGCCGGCTCACCTCGATCGTTGCGGGCGCCGACGCGCATCACTTCCCCGCGGCCGGCCACATGCTGCCGTTGACCCATGCCCGGTTCGTGAATCCGCTGATATCAGCGCATATCCAACGCGCCGACGATCTTGCGATTGTATCTGTGGCTTCCGAACTTGAGACGAGCAACTGGCCCGCCGCTCCGGAGTTTGCGCCTGCGCCGAAGTAGCGCAGACCGGAAATCGAAAACTCGTCCGACCGTACCCTACCGAATCATCCAACGATGCGGAGAAACCATGCCGACCGAGAGCCACAACGCGGAAACCATTGTGCTACATGCCGGAAGCTATCGCGCCGACCCGACCACCAACGCGGTGGCGGTGCCGATCTATCAAACGACGTCCTACCAGTTCAATTCATCCGAACATGCCGGCAACTTGTTCGCGCTGAAGGAGCTCGGCAATATCTACACCCGCATCATGAATCCCACGCAGGCGGTGCTGGAAGAGCGCGTCGCCGCGCTGGAAGGCGGTGTCGCAGCACTTGCGCTCGCCTCAGGGCAAGCCGCCTCGCTGTTTGCGGTCCAGAACATTTGCCACGCCGGCGATAACTTCGTTTGCGCGACAGACATCTATGGGGGCACCTGGAATCTGTTCCAGAACACGCTGAGCACAATGGGCATCGAGTGCCGGTTTGTCGATCCCGCCGATCCTGAGAACTTCCGGCACGCCACAGACGCAAGAACGCGATGCTACTATGGCGAGACGCTGCCGAACCCGAAGCTGGCCGTCTTCCCGATCGGCGAGGTGGCGAAAATCGGCGAACAGTTCGGCGTGCCCCTGATTATGGATAACACGGCCTGCCCCGTACTGTGTCAGCCGATCCGCCATGGCGCAGCGATCACGATACATTCCACCACCAAATATATCGGCGGTCATGGCAATTCGATCGGCGGCATCATCGTCGACAGCGGCCGGTTCGACTGGGAGAAGCATGCCGAGCGCTTTCCCATGCTGAACAAGCCCGATCCGAGCTACCACGGCGCGGTATGGACGCAAGCCGTGAAGCCGCTCGGCCCGATCGCGTTCATCTTGAAGGCGCGCGTGACCTTGCTGCGCGACGTCGGAGCTGCAATGTCGCCGTTCAACGCCTTCATGTTCATTCAGGGCCTGGAAACGTTGCCGCTGCGCATGCGCCAGCACTGCACCAATGCGGTCGCGGTGACAGACTACCTGTCCGGACATCCGAAGGTCGCGAAGGTGATCTTTCCGTCTAAAATGAGCGGCGAAGCCAAGCGCCGCGCGGATGCATACCTCAAGGGAGGCTATGGCAGCCTGCTCGGATTCGAGTTGAAAGGCGGCCGTGACGCCGGCCGGACATTCATCGACGCGCTGAAACTGTTCTACCACGTCGCCAATATTGGCGATGCGCGCTCACTCGCGATCCACCCGGCCACAACCACCCACTCGCAACTAACTGCCGAAGAACAGCTTAAGACGGGCGTCACCGAAGGCTATGTCAGACTGTCGATCGGAATCGAGCACCTTGACGACATCATCGATGATCTGGAACAAGCACTGGCTCAAACGTAGGGAGCTGTTTGCCTGTCTACGGCATCCGTCACACCTCGGCTCGGCTTCGCGATCACTTGTCTTATCAGACCGATCAGAGAAGCCATGGTGTAAGGTTTTGCGACCCAACCCAAACGGCGCGAAAGTTCGGCGCGGGCGTGCGTCTGATGGTCGTCGAGAACGGATGCGAAGACGCACCGCAAGCCGAGCACACGGAATAGCTCGCCCGCGGCATCGATGCCATTGCGCCGCCACGCCACGCAAATATCCATGACGACGAAGCTCGGCCGGTGCTCTCGCGCGCTAAGTCGAGGGCTTCCTCCGCGGTGGTCGCCATGCCGCTCACTTTGAAGCCGGCATCCCACAGCGTACTCTCGGCTTCCATTGCGATGAAGAAGTCATCCTTGGCGATCAGTATGGCGCCACCGCCGCCGGCTTTCTCTATTGGACGACCTCGCGCGATTTGTGACACCATCGGCCTGATGGCGCCAAACTTACGGAGGAATTCAAGTGCGATCCGACATCATGCAGGGAGCTGTTTTTCCGGATTATGAGCTCAGCGACCAAACCGGGAAGCATCGAAAACTCTCCGAGTTACAAGGACAGGATCCGATGGTGCTCGTCCTAGGTCGCGGAGGCTTCTGTCCAAAAGATCGTCGTCAGGCCGAGGGGTTGCTCCAACTCCATCGAGAGATGGAGGTGGGATATTGTCGGATGGTCACTATCACCACCGACAATATCACCCAGACGAGCGAATATCGTAGCGGGGTGGGAGCCCACTGGCCCTTTCTTTCCGATCCACGGCGTATCGTTCAGAAGGACCTCGACATCGCCGAATACACTGATCCCGTTCATAATCCGATGATTCCGCACGTGATTGTGCTCGAGCCCGGCCTTGTCATCTACAAGATCTACAATGGCTACTGGTTCTTCGGACGCCCTACCATCGAAGAACTGCGCCAGGACCTCCGAGCCGTCAGCACGAAATGCCGGCTGGATTGGGACATCACGACGCCCGAACTCAAGGCTGCGTGGCAGCAGGGCCGTAAGGAGCTTTTTTACCCGTATGGCAAAGCCTACATCAAAACCCTTGGCGAACATGATTAGAGGCACACGCCGCCGAAGTCACTGTCGAGTTGACGCGGAGTGCCCACCACAAGGAGCGCCAAAAGATCACAGCCAACCAAGGCGCGCCGAGCGATGATCCTTAGCTCCGCCATTGTGTCGCTTACAGTTCCATCGAGTGCAGTTCTTGCGGTGAGGGCATCGCCCAATGTCGCTTTAAACCGAGGTGGGGTTAGCGTCGTAACATGAACGTCGGTGTATTTGTCGGACCGGCCGATGATGTCAGTCTTGATCTTCGCGGCTGGCAAGTTTGCGATAAGCGATCAGTTCATCGAGCGCAGGGACCTCGCCCCGCCGCGTACCTGAGCCTGAGGTTGCCGCGAGCGGAAGCAAAGTGCCAATACCGGCGTAAAGATACCGATCACCAAAAGCCTTTTTCAATGCGGCGAACGTCGGCTCGCCGGTACAGTGGCCCGGCGCAATGTTTTCTACGTTGAACTTGTCCTTGAGCGAGGTCACCACTTTTGCAATCACGTCATCCGGCGCGACGACAAGGTGGAATCCGCCGGCAATCAGATGAATCTTGGGGTTGATGGCCGCCGCCGCCTCCACGATCCGTTCGATCCCCGGATGTGAGCAGCCGACGACGAGCACCATCCCATCCGGCGTGCTTACCGCGAGAGAAAG
>CAWAXO010000047.1:0-21302 GCA_963786015.1 uncultured Alphaproteobacteria bacterium
CTGACGGAGACGGACATGGCGACGACAAGCGCGACCACAGCCCCTCCCGTCGTTTCCGGCACGACGGCGCAAACCTCGACGTCTTCGTCGAGCTCGAGCTCGAGCACCAGCTCGGTCACCGACGGCACGCTCGCCGGCAACTTTCAGACCTTCCTGACGCTGCTGACGACGCAGTTGCAGAATCAGAACCCGCTCGATCCGCTCGACACCAATCAATTCACCCAGCAGCTGCATGGAAATTCGCCGGCGTCGAGCAGCAGCTCAAGACCAACGACCAGCTCACCAGCCTGATCTCGCTGCAGCAGACGACGTCGGCGACGCAGGCGCTCGGCTTCGTCGGCAAGACCGCGGTGGTGAACGGCAGCACCACGGCGCTTTCGAATTCGCAGGCGACCTGGGACTTGAACGTTCCCACCACCTCGACGGTGACGATCTCCATCGCCAACAGCGCGGGCCAGAGTGTCTTCACCGGCAACTATTCGGCATCGGCCGGCAACGATCAGCCCTTCACCTGGAACGGCCAGGGCAATGACGGCACGCAATGGCCGGACGGCCAGTACACGATGACGGCGACAGCGCAGGACTCGAGCCGGCAATTCGGTCGCCGTCTCGACCGAGATCTCGGGCACGGTCGATCCGTCGACCTCACCCAAAGCCCACCGCTGCTGTCGATCCAGGGGCAGAACTACACAATGAGCCAGATCAAGCGGATCGGCACATAGCCACGCCAAGGGAATTTAAGGAAAAATTAACGGTTCATTCACAATTCGGTCCGACCATCACGCGGTACGCGCGTCATCGGTTCGGCGGATTGTAAGCATTTTCGAGGAGGATCTGATTGCAGCCGCAGGCTTAGGCAAATTTTAAGCCGCCGCGCGTAGGTTGGTACCGTGAGTTCAGTGGTTAAGAGTTTGTGAGTACGCCATGACAGAACCCCACCGCCCGAGGGTGAAATACGTCATCGGGCCAGACGGCAGTCCGCTAACGATAGCCGATTTGCCTGCGCCCGGGACCAAACGCTGGGTCATTCGCCGCAAGGCTGAAGTCGTTGCTGCCGTGCGCGGCGGGCTCCTCTCGCTTGAAGAGGCCTGCAGCCGCTACACGCTGACGGTCGACGAATTTCTGTCCTGGCAGTTCTCGATCGATCAGCACGGCCTTGCCGGCCTGCGCACCACCCGCATTCAGCAATATCGCCAGTAATCGCGCTCGCTGCATCGGCGTGACGAAAAAAAATCGGCCTCATGTCGCGAGGCCGATTTTTTTCGTTTGCTTTTCGTCGCGCGCTTTTATGCCGTACCCCTTAACCTCCGTTAACCATATTGAAACTATCCCATAGGCAATAATTGCCCACTCGGCCGGTTGGTGCCGAAACTCTGGGGCAGTTGGTTTGCAAGGTCTCTTCGACTTTCTGAAACGTCTGGGCGCCGCCCGGCTGATGGCCATGATCGCGGTGACAGCCGCGCTGCTCGGCTTCTTTGCTTTCGTCATCATGCGGGTCACCACGCCGCAAATGACGACGCTGTTCACCGATCTCAGCATGGAGGACTCCTCCGGCATCATCAAGGATCTCGAACGCCAGGGCATCCCGTTCGAGCTGCGCAACGAGGGCAGCATCATCCTGGTTCCAAAGGACAAGGTCCTGCGGCTGCGCATGAAGCTCGCCGAGGGCGGGCTGCCCAAGGGCGGCGGCATCGGCTACGAGATCTTCGACAAGTCGGATGCGCTCGGCACCACCAGCTTCGTGCAGAACATCAATCACCTGCGCGCGCTGGAGGGCGAGCTTGCCCGCACCATCCGCGGCATCGACCGCATCCAGGCGGCGCGGGTTCACCTCGTCCTGCCCGAGCGGCCGCTGTTTTCGCGCGAGACGCCGGAACCGTCCGCATCGATCGTGGTGCGGGTGCGAGGATCGCTCGAGCCGCAGCAGATCAACGCGATCCGCCATCTGGTCGCGTCCTCCGTCAACGGGCTGAAGCCGCAGCGCGTCTCGATCGTCGACGAATCGGGCCAGCTTCTCGCAGACGGCGCCGCCAGCGACGCCGACCAGGCGGTCGGCGACGAGCGCCGCGCCGGCTTCGAGAAACGGATGCGCAAGCAGGTCGAGGACATCGTCACGTCGGTGGTCGGCCAAGGCCGCGCCCGCGTGCAGCTCTCGGCTGATTTCGACTTCAACCGCGTGACCCAGACCTCGGACAAGTTCGATCCCGAAGGTCGCGTGCTGCGTTCCACCCAGACCCGGGAAGAGCAGTCCGCGAGCACCGACAATAACGGCCAGGTCACCGTCAACAACGAGCTGCCGGGCAACCAGCAGGGCAGTAACGCCGCCGCCCGCGACCAGAGCAAGAAGACCGAGGAGACCAACAATTACGAGATCTCCCGCACCACCAAGACCGAGGTGACCGAAGCCGGCCGCGTCAACCGCATCTCCGTCGCGGTGCTGGTCGACGGCAGCTACGGCAAGAACGAGAAGGGCGACCTCGTCTACAAGGAGCGCAGCAAGGAAGAGCTCGACCGCATCGCGACCCTCGTCCGCTCCGCGATCGGCTTCGACCAGAAGCGCGGCGATCAGGTCGAGGTCGTGAACCTGAAATTCGCCGAAGCGCCCGCGGTGCCGCAGATCTCCGAGCCGAGCGGCCTGCTCGGCATGGTGCAGTTCACCAAAGACGACGTCATGTACATCATCGAGCTCGGCGTGATGATGCTGCTCGGCCTCGTGGTGATGTTCATGGTGGTGCGGCCGATGGTCAAGAAGATCCTCGACTCCGAGGATGCCGTCAGCCTCAACGGCCCGGTCGCCGCGCTCGAAGACGCCAATGCGAAGCCCGCCGGCTCCGGCCAGGCGCTGGTGCCCGGCCCAACGGCCGCGCAATGGCTCGACGTCGCGCAGGTGCAGGGCCAGGTCCACGCCCAGTCCGTGCATCGCGTCGGCGAGCTCGCCGAGCGCAATCCGAACGAAACCGTCGCCATTGTTCGCCAGTGGCTGAGCGAAACCCCATCGTCCTGATCTGAATTTGTGTGATCCCAAATGGCCGCGCCGAACGCTAATTCGAACGACATCACCCAGGTCCTCGCCAGCCTCGCGCCACGACAGGCTGGACGGGCCCAAGCGGACATCCCCGGCCCGCAGCGCGCAGCAATGCTGATGCTGGCGCTCGGCGAGCAATATGGCGGCAAGGTCTGGTCGCTGCTCGACGACGACGAGGTGCGCGAGCTGTCGCTGCAGATGTCGACGCTCGGCAACGTCGAGGCCGAAACCGTGGAAGACATGCTGCTCGAATTCGTCTCGCGCATGTCGGCCTCGGGCGCGCTGATGGGCAATTTCGACGCGACCGAGCGGCTGTTGCAGCAATACCTGTCGCCGGACCGCGTCACCGGCATCATGGACGAAATCCGCGGTCCCGCCGGCCGCAACATGTGGGAGAAGCTTTCCAACGTTCAGGAAGAGGTGCTCGCCAATTATCTGAAAAACGAATATCCGCAGACCATCGCGGTGGTGCTCTCCAAGCTGAAGTCCGAGCACGCCGCGCGCGTGCTCGCGATCCTGCCCGAAGACATGGCGCTCGACGTCGTCGGGCGCATGCTGAAGATGGAAGCGGTGCAAAAGGAGGTCATCGAGCGGGTCGAGCAGACGCTGCGCGTCGAGTTCATGTCGAACCTGTCGCAGACCCGGCGACGCGACGCCCATGAGGTGATGGCCGAAATCTTCAACAATTTCGACCGCCAGACAGAAACCCGCTTCATCACCGCGCTGGAAGAAGAAAACCGCGAGTCGGCCGAGCGCATCAAGGCGCTGATGTTCACCTTCGACGACCTGGTCAAGCTGGATTCCGGCTCCGCGCAGACCCTGATGCGCCATGTCGACAAGGACAAGCTCGCGGTCGCGCTGAAGAGCGCCAATGAGGAGGTCAAGGGCTTCTTCATGGGCAACATGTCCTCGCGCGCGGGCAAGATGCTGATGGACGACATGGCCGCGATGGGCCCCGTGCGCTTGCGCGACGTCGACGAGGCACAGGCGTTGCTCGTCAACCTCGCCAAGGATCTCGCCGCCAAGGGCGAAATCACGCTCACCAAGAATCGCGCCGACGACGAGCTGGTGTATTGATGGCAGCGCCTGCGAAATTCCTGTTCGACACCGACTTCTCCGCGCCGGACCGCTCGCGCGAGAAAGCCGCAAGCGCTGCCGAGGTTGCGCAGAAGATCGCGGCCGCCGAGGCGCGCGCCTATCGCGACGGCTTCGACGCCGGTCAGCGCGAGGCGCAGGCCGAGAGCAGCCGCCGCACCGCGCTGGCGCTCGAAGAGATCAAGATCGGCCTGCAGGGCATCGGCGCGCGCTTTGCCGGCATCGAGACCAGAATGGAAACCGAGGCCGTCGAGGTCGCGGTCGCCGTCGCACGCAAGCTGTGCGGCGCCCTGATCGCCAGCGAGCCGCTCGGCGAGATCACCGGGCTCGTCGCCGAATGCTTCTCGCATCTCGTCGCCACCCCGCATCTCGTCGTCCGCATCAACGATCAGCTCTACGATCTGGCGCATCAGAGCATCGAGCACATGGCCAAGGCCTCCGGCTTCCAGGGCCGGCTCGTGATCCTCGCCGAGCCCGAGATCGCGAACGGCGACTGCAGGATCGAATGGGCCGACGGCGGCGTCGTGCTGGAGCGGGCGGCGATCGAAACCAAAATCAACGAACTCGTCGGGCGCTACATCGCGTCCAGGAAGGGGTCATCTGAATCATGAGCGACACCGACACCCAGGTCCCGCTTCCCGATCTCAACTCGGCCGACGCGCCGCCGCTCAATGACGTGACCTACAACGAAGAGGACCAGGCCGCGCGCATCGCCTCCGACCTCGAGGCCGTATTCGACGTGCCGGTGCAGGTCTCGGCCGTGCTCGGCCGCTCGAAGATGGATGTCGGCGAACTGCTGAAACTCGGCCCCGGCACCGTGCTCGAACTCGACCGGCGCGTCGGCGAAGCGATCGACATCTACGTCAACAACCGCCTGGTCGCACGCGGCGAGGTGGTGCTGGTGGAAGACAAGCTCGGTGTGACCATGACGGAAATTATCAAGGCGGAACGTACCTGAACTCAATTTATGACGCGCGCCGGGACCAGCGCGCCCAGACAAATTAGGAGATCGATATGCGGCTTCTCATCGTCGGCACCTTGAAGGGCCAGTTGACCGCGGCCACCAAGATCGCCATGGCGAACGGCGCGACCGTCACCCATGCCGAGGACAATGAGCAGGCAATGCGCGTCTTGCGCGGCGGCAAGGGCGCCGACCTGCTGCTGGTCGATGTCGCGCTCGACATCCGCGACCTGGTGATGCGGCTGGAGGCCGAGCACATCCATGTGCCGATCGTCGCCTGCGGCATCACCAACGATGCCCGCGCCGCGGTCGCCGCGATCCATGCGGGCGCCAAGGAATACATCCCGCTGCCGCCGGATCCCGAGCTGATCGCAGCGGTGCTTGCCGCCGTCGCCAATGATTCCCGCGACCTCGTCTATCGCGACGATGCGATGGCGAAGGTGATCAAGCTCGCGCAGCAGATCGCGGGCTCCGACGCCTCGGTGATGATCACGGGCGAGTCCGGCACCGGCAAGGAGGTGCTGGCGCGCTACGTCCATTCCCGTTCGGCGCGCGCCAGGAAGCCGTTCATCTCGATCAATTGCGCGGCGATCCCCGAGCATCTTCTCGAATCCGAGCTGTTCGGCCACGAGAAAGGCGCGTTCACCGGCGCGGTGGCGCGGCGCATCGGCAAGTTCGAGGAAGCGACCGGAGGCACGTTGCTGCTCGACGAAATCTCGGAAATGGATGTGCGGCTGCAGTCCAAGCTGCTGCGCGCGATCCAGGAGCGCGTGATCGACCGCGTCGGCGGCACCCGCCCGGTGCCGGTCGACATCCGCATCGTCGCGACGTCGAACCGCAATCTCGCCGACGCGGTGCGCGAGGGCACGTTCCGCGAGGATCTGCTGTTCCGCCTCAACGTCGTCAATCTGAAGATCCCGCCGCTTCGCGAGCGTCCCGCCGACGTTCTCGAACTGGCGCAGCATTTCGCCAAGAAATATTCGGACGCCAATGGCGTGCCTCTCCGGCCGATCTCGGCGGAAGCCAGGCGCGTGCTGACCGTCAATCGCTGGCCGGGCAATGTCCGCGAGCTGGAGAACACCATCCATCGCGCCGTGCTGATGGCGCAGGGTGACGAGATCGGCGCGGATGCGATCCTGACACCCGACGGTGACCGGCTCGACATCATCAAGACCCAGCCCGCGGTCGCGCATGCGACGCTCGCCGCCGAGCAGGTGACGCGCGCGCTGGTCGGCCGCACGGTCGCCGATGTCGAGCGCGACCTGATCCTGGAAACGCTCAAGCATTGCCTCGGCAACCGGACGCATGCCGCCAACATCCTCGGCATCTCGATCCGCACGCTGCGCAACAAGCTGAACGAATACGCCGACGGCGGCCTCCCGATTCCGCCACCCGGCGCCGGCGACCATCAGCGCGCGATCGCGTGATCGCGAACCGCAGGAGGCGTTCCAACCGACGCCGTCATTCCGGGGCAACGCGAAGCGTGAGCCCGGAATCTCGAGATTGTCTTGCGCGCCTCATCTCGAGATTCCAGGTTCGATGCTGGCGCATCGCCCCGGAATGACGGCAGTTAGCTACGAATAACTCGGCGCGTCGGGATTGCGGTAGATGCGGATGGGCTCGCCCGGCACGAGGTGGGGCCTCGTGAACGCGACATAGACATGAAGCGCGACATAGAGGATCGCCAGCGCGCTGACGGCGTAGAAGGCCCAGGCCGCAATACGTTTCATGAGGACGGCTTTTAGATCGCCGGCCCAGGGAACACCACCCCGAATAATCCGCGTGCGACCGTTACCGCTTGACGGCGCGCGGGGCCGGCAGGCTCACTTCCGCCAGCCTGACCGCATCCTCGCTCCGGTCGAGCGCGACATATTGCCCCTGCCAATAGGCCAACGCCGCCGTGCGCGGCGAGACCAGCATGTCGAGCGGCCGGCCGATGACGATCGCGTGCGAATGACGCTCGACGATATGCTCGACCTCGCAATCGATCGCCGCCAGCGCGTCGGCAAGCAATGGCGTGCCCGAGACGCGCGTGATCCATGTCGCGCCCTTGAAACGGTCGGCGCCCGCCACGCCGTTCTTGCCGGCGAACCGTTCGGCGATGTCGCTCTGATCCGCATTGAGGATGTTGATGCCGAAAGTGCCGCGCTGCTTCAACAGCGGCCATGACGAGGCGGAGCGATTGACGCTGACGATCAGCGAGGGCGGATCGACCGACAGCGAGGTGACCGACGTGACGGTCATGCCGGTGATGTCGCCACCCTGCCCGACCGTGATGACGCTGACACCGCCGCTCAATTGGCGCATCGCCTGGCGGAAATCGGCCGATGTCACATCGGCGACGGGCGTGAATTTATTGACGACGACATTCATGGCGCACTCTCACAGCTCAGGTAGCTCATCCGCGGCGCCAAGCAGATGGCGCAGGATTTCACCCTCCAGCGCCGCGAGATCCGCCGCGCCGCGCCGGCGCGGTCGCGGGAGATCGACATTGATATCACGTGCGATGCGGCCGTCCTCGATCAAGAGAATGCGATCGGCAAGCGCCACGGCCTCCGCGACATCGTGAGTGACCAGGATCGCGGTGAAGCCCTGTTCCCGCCAGACCCGTTCGAGCAACTGCTGCATCGAGATCCGCGTCAGCGCATCCAGCGCGCCGAGCGGCTCGTCGAGCGCAAGCAGACGCGGTCCTCCGACCAGCGCCCGCGCGAGCGCCACGCGCTGCTTCTGGCCGCCGGAGAGAACCGACGGCCATTGCTCCCGCTTCTCGGCGAGGCCCACCTCGACCAGCGCCTTTTCGGCCCGCGCGCGCATGTCAGGAGATGTCCGGTCGCGGCCGAGGCCCGACCTCGACATTCGAAAGCACCCGCGCCCATGGCAACAGCCGCGGTTCCTGGAACATCACGCGCACGTCATCCGGCTTTCGACCCCTCGCCGAGACCGATGCTGCCGGAATCACTGCTCTCGAGCCCCGCGATCAGGCGCAGCAACGTGCTCTTGCCGCAGCCGCTGCGGCCGACGATGGCGACGAACTGGCCGGCGGGAATGTGCAGGTCGATGCCGCGCAGCACCTGATTGTCGCCGTACGCCTTGCGAAGGCCGCGAATGGTCAGCGGAAGCGCGTGAGACGCGGCATCCGACCCGCGCCGCAGCGTGCGCGCCCGCTCGACGACATCAGCACGATCGACAAGCTCGGCATCCTGCTGCTGCAAACGAAGAACCTCTAGCATCTCATCCTCAATGTTTCTGAAACGCCGGATGCCAGGACAGCGTCAGCCGTTCCAGCACGCGCGAGGCGCTGTCGGCGAGCTTGCCGAGCAAGGCATAGATCAGGATCGACAGCACGACGACGTCGATCTGCATGAACTCGCGCGCCTGCATCGCCATGTAGCCGAGCCCCGACGAGGCCGCGATGGTCTCGGCGACGATCAGGGTCAGCCACATGATGCCGAGCGCGAAGCGCAGGCCGACGAAGATCGACGGCAGCGCGCCCGGAAAGATCACCCGGCGGAACAGCTCGCGCTCGCTCATGCCGTAGATGCGGCCCATCTCGATGAGCTGCGGATCGACCGTGCGGACGCCGTGCAGCGTGTTGATATAGATCGGGAAGAACACGCCGAGCGCGACCAGGAACAGCTTCGCCGTCTCGTCGATGCCGAACCACAGGATCACCAGCGGGATCAGCGCGAGATGCGGGATGTTGCGCACCATCTGCAACGTGGTGTCGGTCAGCTTGCCGGAAAGCTCCGACAGGCCGTTGGCAAGACCGAAGCCGAAGCCGATGCTGCCGCCGATCAGGAAGCCGGTGCCTGCACGCCAGAAGCTGACGGAGATGTTGCGCGCCAGTTCGCCTGACATCAGGAGCTTCCACCCCGCGACGGCCACGTCGCTCGGCGCGGGCAGCACCCGCGCGGACACGGCGCCGGTGGCGCATGCGACCTGCCAGGCAACAAGAATCACAAGCGGCACGATCCAGGGGATCAGGCCGTCGGCCCGCGGCATCCGCAATGCGCGGAGCCGCGGCAAACTCTCGATCAGGCTCATGACTGCGATGCCCTTACCAGCGGCCGGTGTTCGTTGGCGATGGTTTCGCCGAACGGCCCGGTGTTGACACGGCCGGATGCCGCGCCGGCCGGCTGCGCCAGCGCAAGGCGTGGAAACACCAGCTCGGCGAAGCGATAGGCTTCCTCGAGATGCGGGTAGCCCGACATGATGAAGGTGTCGATGCCGATGTCCTGATATTCCCTGATCCGCGCGGCGACCGTCTCGGGATCGCCGACCAGCGCGGTGCCCGCGCCGCCCCGCACCAGGCCGACGCCCGCCCAGAGGTTCGGGCTGATCTCGAGCTTGTCGCGCCGGCCGCCGTGCAACTGCATCATGCGCTGCTGGCCAACCGAGTCCATGCGCGAGAAGATTTTTTGCGCGGATGCGACGGTGTCGTCCGTGACATGCTGGATCAACTCGTCCGCGGCTTTCCACGCCGCTTCGTTCGTCTCCCGAACGATGACATGCAGGCGGATGCCAAAGGAGAGCTTGCGTCCGCGCGCAGCCGCAACCGCCCTGACGCGGTTGACCTTGTCGGCGACCTGCGCCGGCGGCTCGCCCCAGGTGAGATATTTGTCGACGGTATCGACCGCGACCTCGATGCCCGCATCCGACGAGCCGCCGAAATAGAGCGGCGGACGCGGCGATTGCACGGGCGGAAACAGCAGCCGTCCGTCCTCGATGCGGATATGCTCGCCTTTGAAATCGACCGTCTCGCCGGCAAGGAGATCGTTGTAGACCTTCAGGAACTCGCGCGTGACCGCGTAGCGCTCGTCGTGGTTCAGGAACACGCCGTCGCCCTTGTTCTCGACGGGATCGCCGCCGGTGACGACATTGATCAGCAGCCGCCCGTTCGACAGGCGGTCGAGGGTCGCGGTCATGCGCGCCGCGACGCTCGGCGACTGCAGGCCCGGGCGCACGGCGACGAGATAGCGCAGCCGCTCGGTCGAGGGCGCGACCGCCGATGCCACGACCCAGGAATCCTCGCAGCTTCGCCCCGTCGGCAGCAGCACGCCGAAATAGCCGAGCTGGTCCGCGGCCTGCGCGATCTGGCGCAGATAGTTGAAGTTGACCTCGCGTCCGCCGACGGACGTGCCGAGATAGCGGCCGTCGCCATGGGTCGGCAGGAACCAGAGGATGTTGGCTTTCGATGATGAATTGGTACTCATGAATGGATCAGCACTCTTTCGATATTTGTGGCGACCGATGTTTGTGGACGGCGCGTTCTCAGGAGCCCGGCGTCCATCGCCAGACGATTTCGGCGACGTTGATCTGTTTCGGGATCAGGCCAAGCCGCGCGAACCGGTCGGCGACCGCCTGCTGGCTTGCGATCACATCGGGATCGAGCGGGACCACGTTATAAATCGAGCGGTCGACGAAGCGCCTGACGGCTTCGATATCGACGCCGGTCGCCTCGGCCTGCGCTTTCGCGACCTCCTCGTGGTGCTGGTTCGCCCAGATGCCTTCGGAGGCGAACACGGTGTTGAGGCGGCCGACCAGCGCCGGGTTTTTCTCGACGAAATCCGCGCCCACGATGTAGAACGAATTGGGCTTGTGCACGTCCTTGTCGAAGGCGATGACGCGCGCGTTCTGCTTCAGCTCGGCCAGCGCCAGATAAGGGTCCCAGATCGACCAGGCGTCGACCGAGCCTTTCGCGAAGGCCGCGGTCGCATCGGCCGGCGCCAGTGGCGCGGGCGTGATCTCGCTCCAGGCGATGCCGGCCTTCTCGAGTGCTGCGACCAGAAGATTGTGCGCGCTCGATCCTTTGCCGAAGGCGATGCGCTTGCCCTTCAGGTCCGCGAGCGTCTTGATCGGCGAGTCCTGCGGCACGATGATGGCCTGCGTGCTGCCGTTCTGCTTGACGGCGGCGGCGTATCGGATTCTCGCGCCTGCGGCCTGCGCGAAGATCGGCGGCGCGTCACCGACATAGCCGAAATCGACGCTGCCGACATTGATGGCTTCCAGCAGCGGCGGCCCGAATTGGAAATCGATCCATTTGACCTCGATGCCAAGCGGCTGGAACACATCTTCCAGCGAATGGCGCTGGCGTACCGAAGGGAAGAAGCCGCCCTTCTGGGTACCGATGCGGATTTCCTTCGGCGTCGCCTCGGCGCGCGCAACCGAAGACAGCGTCGTGAGCGCAACGGTACCCAGTGACAGCTTGATGAATTCACGACGTCTCATTCACGATCTCCTGCGCGGCACGTCGCGTCGATGGCGCGATGATGCATTGCAAGGGATGATGGTGCTGCGATTTTCGGGTGTCGAGGGCTCGGCAAAAATAGCAACGCCGACGCTGCCATGCACCGCTGCGGCGACGCAATTATTGCGCGGGTGCGATGCGGCACGGCGCAAATTTTTTCCTGGCGCACACGCCGCCGTGATGACTGATGATGCGGCCGGCCGATCGCCGGCGCGACCGCGCGCATCTCACGCGGCGGCCTCCGTTCCAAACGTTCGCCGCTCAAAAAGTCCGCTGTTTAAAAAACAGGCAACAGGCCGCGCAGCATTCGCCGCCCGGCCTGCAAGCTGCATGTCGTTCGTCTCAAATCTTGATCGGAACGAGGTGGTTGAGCACGATCAGCGCGATCAAAAGTGTGATGCCAAGGCCGAGGCTCCAGCCGATCAGCTTCTTCTCGATCGGCAGCAGCGGCTCGACGGCTGCGGTTTCGTTCTCGATATCCGGATGCGACACGGGTTTTTGCGACATGGGTTTGCCTCGTAGACGTCAGCTTGCAAGCGGCGGCTTGAAGCCGCTGAAGAACAGCCAGGAAATCAAAAGCCCGACCCAGATGATGAAGCCGAACAGGCTGACGACATAGACGGCGGCGAGCTTGCCAAAACCCTGCTGCCACAGCTTGCGGAAATCGGAGAGCACGCCGATGGAGAAGAAGGTCAGGATGAAGAAGATGACCCGGAACACGTTGGCCTCGCCGGCAGCCACCGGCAGCGCCTTGGCGACATCAGGCGTCGTGCCGATGGCAAGCCACAGCGAGACGGCAAAGACCAGGATGAAACCGAGGATGAATTTCGGGAAGCGCTGCCAGATCTCGATCGGCTTGGCGCGGTCCGGTCCCTTGTCGATGTGATTGGTCCAGATATAGCCAAGGATGAACGCCCAGATGCCGATGAAGATGTCGATGAAGATCTTCACGGTCGTCGTGGTCGCGAGGATCCAGCCCGGCTGATAGTGGATGCCTTCAGCCGCCGCCTTCGCCATCACCAGCGACTCGGTGATGCCGCCGCCCGCGACCGCGGCGCCGTCGGTCTTGATCGCAAGCCCGATCCAGGCGCCCGCGACCAGCGGCTCCTGCCACAGAAATGTCTGCGCCAGGAACGGCAGGATCAGCACCTCGACCACCGCGAACACCACGACCAGCGAGGACACCAGCACCGGCACCGCCGGCCGCGCCCGGATCGCGCCGCCGGTGGCGATTGCCGCAGCGACGCCGCAGATCGAAATCCCCGACGCCAGCGGCACCGACCATTCGCGGCTGAAGCCGAACCATTTGCGCGCGACGTAATAGATCACCGCCCAGTAGATCAGATAGGCCTCGACGATCGCCGCAGCCCCGCGCACCAGCAGCGAGGATGCGAGATTGAGCCGGCCGGCCGCGGTGACCGCGACGGTGGCGCCAAGAATCACGATGGCGATCTTGATGTAGAGCTCGGGGCGGATCGCCTCCTTCAGCCAGACCGCGAAACGCGGGAAGACGTTGGCGATCACGAGTCCCGACAGCAGCGCGACGACGAAGCCGCCTTCATTGGTCAGCTTGAGCGACCAGGCGACGCCGAATTTCTGCTGCTCGGCCGGCGTCACCGCCGCGATATAGGCGTAACTGCCGGCGATCCAGCTCGCATAGGCGATGGCGAACACGACCGTAAATGCGAGCGCGAATTTCCTGACATCGGCGCCGAGCGTCGCGACAGCGGCGCTCAGCACGACGAGCAGCACGGCATAGGTCGCAAGCAGCGCACCGCCGCCGCCGAGCCATGCATAGGCCTTTGCGACGGGCGCCAGCGCCTTGGTCAGATCGGTGTAGACCGATGTCGTCACCGCCCAGCCCAAAAGATCGGTCCCGCTGATCGAGACCAGCGCCGCTGCATAGACCAAAAGGCCGATGACGACGGCCAGCCAGTCCTCGTTCAAGCGCGCCTTCAGCGCGATCGGCTCCGACGCCTTGATCGCAATATCCGACATTCCTCGTCCCCGGCCTGTTCGCAACAATAGGTTGCAGCGTCGCTGATCGCGACATCCGCTTCGTCCCGATCATGCAGGAAGGCGAGAGTTCCGCAATCTCACAGAATTTCTTTTGTTTGCGTGCAAACGACAACGCCGTTCTATGGAGCTGCCCGGCAAGAGAAAGAACGGATGCCCGGGAGGGTTCTCGTCCCCGCGAACGCATTAAGGCGTGTGCACATCTCGCAATGCAGTCTCATCTGTCGTCCCTGCGAACGCAGGGACCCATACCGCGTGATATTTGTTGTCGGAAAGAAAGCCGTCCCGCCGTCGCTGCCACAAACTCCGGCCTGTGGTTATGGGTCCCTGCGTTCGCAGGGACGACAGCGAGTTTGTGGCCCGAAGCGCACGCCTATCCCGCCACCGCCTTTGCCGGGGCGACGCTGACGGCGAGCTTGCCGTAGCGATCGGTGAAGGCGGCGGTGTCGATCTCCTCCAGCTTGATCGCGCCGCTCATCACGCCCTGCTTCCAGGCGTCGTGCTCGGGGTCGTTCTGGAATTCCGGCATCACTTCCTTGCCGAACAGTTCGAGCAACTCGCAGATGTGCTCATGGGTGTTCTTGCCGGCCTGGTTGAGCAGGATCACCTGGTCGATATGCGAGGCGCGGAAGCGGCGGAGCTTCTTGCGGATGGTCTCGGGCGAGCCGATCAGGCCGCCGCGCAGCGCGGCCTCCTGCGCCTCCGGGTTGTCGCGCTTCCACTTGTTGTACTCGTCCCACATGTTGACGGTGCCGGGCGCCGGACGCTGCCGGTTCTGCGAGGCGCCATAGAAGCGCAGCGCGAACTGGAAGAAGGTGGCGCCGTCGGCACGCGCCCTCGCCTCCTCGTCCGTCTTCGCGCACATGAAGAACGACACCAGCGCCATGTTCGGATTGATCTCGTAGTCGGCGAGCTTCTTCAGGCGCTTGGTGATCGCGTTGTAATAGGCATGCACCCAGGCATGCGCGGCGTCCGCGCTGACGAACTGGAAGCCGAGCGCGCCAAAGCCGTTCTGCCCGGCGCGCTCGATGGTCGGAAGCTGCGAGCAGGCCATCCACAGCGGCGGATGCGGCTTCTGCACCGGCTTCGGCACCACGTTGCGCAAGGGAATGTCGAAATACTTGCCGTGATGCTCGGTGCCGACCTTGGTGAACATCGGAAAGATCGCTGCGACAGCCTCCTCGAACACCTCGCGCTTGGTCTCCATGTCGCGTCCGAACGGCGTCAGCTCGGTGATGGACGCGCTCTCGCCCATGCCGAACTCGCAACGGCCGCGGCTCAGCAGATCGAGCACCGCGATGCGCTCGGCGACGCGCGCGGGATGGTTGGTGGTGAGCTGGAAGATGCCGTGGCCGAGCCGGATGTCCTTGGTGCGCTGGCTGGCGGCGGCGAGGAAGCTTTCCGGCGCGGGAGAGTGCGAATATTCCTCCAGGAAATGATGCTCGACCACCCAGGCATAGTCATAGCCGAGCCGGTCGGCCGTCTCGAGCTGCGTCAGCGCGTCCTGGTAGAGCCTGAGCTCGTCGCCGTCCTGCCAGGGACGCGGCAATTGCAGCTCATAGAAGATTCCGAATTTCATGAACGCCTCTCCCACGGTTCTTGTTCTTGAAGGACATCTTAATGGCGGGACGTGCGGTGTCTACCGCCTGAGCAATTCCGCCGGGCGGGAGATGCGCTCCCGCCCAGGCCGTCCACGTTGATCCAAATCAACGCGTCGCGGGCGCGTGGCTGCCTATTGTGCAAGCAGGTGACGGCCCGGATGCCGTCCGATTCTCCCAAATTTCGAGAGACCGAACATGTCGGCCCTGGGTGACGACACGCGTGGACGTCCGCGCCGCAAGCGCATGGAAATCTTCGCGTTCCTGTTCCTGACAGCAGTGGTGATGCCGGCCCTCGCGGTTGCGACGGTCGGCAGCTACGGGCTCGCCGTGTGGGTCTATCAGATGATTGCGGGACCACCGGGGCCGCCTGCGGCGCATTGATCCGACTGCATCAGGAAGGACTGCATTGACCCAGACTGAAACAATCAACCGTCGTGCCCTCATCACGGGGCGCGTGCTGACCAGGGATCGCGTGATGGCGCCGCCCGGCGGCGAGATCGCGAGCGTCCTCGTGCAGGCCCGTCCCGAGCATCTCGACGAAGTCGAGGCCGCCATCCTGGCGCTGTCCGGCTGCGAGATCCACGGCCGCGATCCGCGCGGCAAGCTCGTCGTCGTGGTCGACGCGCCCGACGCAGGCGCGCTCGGCGCGATGCTCACCGCGATGTCACAACTCGCTCATGTGCACGCCGCATCCCTCGTTTTTCACGCCATCGACGTCGGCTGACTGTCTGTCGCCGGGAGAACGATCATGACCACTCCGAAACTCGATCGCCGCCAGATGCTGAAGCTGGAAGCCGCCGCGGTCGCGGCGGCCGCGGCCGGCATGCCGATTCCCGCACGCGCGGCCAATCTCGTCACCGAGCGCGATGCCAGCGAACTGAAATGGGACAAGGCCCCGTGCCGCTTCTGCGGCACCGGTTGCAGCGTGATGGTCGCGACCAAGGACAATCGCGTGGTGGCAACCCATGGCGACATCAAGTCCGAGGTCAATCGCGGCCTGAACTGCGTGAAGGGCTACTTCCTCTCCAAGATCATGTACGGCCACGACCGCCTGACCCGGCCGATGCTGCGCAAGACGGGCGGCAAATACGACAAGAACGGCGAGTTCGAGGCCGTATCGTGGGACGAAGCCTTCGACATCATGGCCGAACAATTCAAGGCTGCGCTGAAGAAGCGTGGGCCGTCCGGCATCGGCATGTTCGGCTCGGGCCAGTGGACGATCTGGGAAGGCTACGCCGCCTCGAAACTGTTCAAGGCCGGCTTCCGCTCCAACAATATCGATCCGAACGCGCGGCACTGCATGGCCTCGGCGGTTGCGGGCATGATGCGCACCTTCGGCATCGACGAGCCCGCCGGTTGCTATGACGACATCGAAGCCACCGACGCCTTCGTGCTGTGGGGCTCCAACATGGCGGAGATGCACCCGATCCTGTGGACGCGGGTGACCGACCGCCGGCTTTCTGCTCCCCATGTTCGCGTTGCCGTGCTCTCGACCTTCGAGCACCGCTCGTTCGACCTCGCCGACATCGGCATGGTGTTCAAGCCGCAGACCGATCTCTATCTCCTCAATGCGATCGCCAATCACATCATCAAGACCGGGCGAGTGAACAAGGAGTTCGTCACCGCGCACGCCGTGTTCAAGCGCGGCCAGACCGATATCGGCTATGGCCTGCGGCCGGACAATCCGCTGCAGACAAAGGCGAAGGGCGCGGCCAATCCAAATGATTCCACCGACATGAGCTTCGAGCAGTATGCGAAGTTCGTCTCGGATTACACGCTGGAGAAGGCCGCCGAAATGTCCGGCGTGCCGCTCAATCGCCTGGAGGCACTGGCCGAGCTCTACGCCGATCCGAAGACCAAGGTCGTCAGCTTCTGGACCATGGGTTTCAACCAGCACACCCGCGGCGTCTGGTGCAACAACCTCGTCTACAACATCCATCTCTTGACGGGAAAGATCTCCGAGCCCGGCAACAGCCCGTTCTCGCTCACCGGCCAGCCCTCGGCCTGCGGGACCGCGCGCGAGGTCGGCACCTTCTCGCACCGCCTGCCCGCCGACATGGTGGTGACCAACAAGGAGCACCGCGACAAGGCCGAGCACATCTGGCAGCTGCCGGAGGGCACCATTCCCGACAAGCCGGGCTATCACGCCGTGCAGCAGAGCCGGATGCTGAAGGACGGCCTGCTGAATGCCTATTGGGTGCAGGTGAACAACAATCTGCAGGCAGGCCCCAACGCCAATGAGGAGACCTACCCGGGCTTCCGCAACGCCGACAATTTCATCGTGGTCAGCGACGCCTATCCGACTGTTACCGCGCTCGCCGCCGATCTCATTCTTCCGACTGCGATGTGGGTGGAGAAGGAAGGCGCTTACGGCAACGCCGAGCGGCGCACGCATTTCTGGCATCAACTGGTGGCGGCATCAGGCGAGGCTCGCTCCGACCTCTGGCAGCTGATGGAATTCTCCAAGCGCTTCAAGATCGAGGAAGTCTGGCCGGAGGACCTGATCGCCAAGAAGCCGGACGTTCGCGGCAAGACGTTGTTCGACGTGCTCTACAGGAACGGCCAGGTCGACAAATTCCCGATCGAGCAGATCGAAGAGGGTTACGCCAACGACGAGTCGAAGGCGTTCGGCTTCTACGTGCAGAAGGGCCTGTTCGAGGAATATGCCTCGTTCGGCCGCGGCCACGGTCACGACCTCGCGCCGTTCGAGACCTATCACCACGAGCGCGGCCTGCGCTGGCCGGTCGTCGACGGCAAGGAAACACGCTGGCGTTTCCGCGAAGGTCTCGACCCCTATGTGAAGCCGGGCGCGGGCGTGCAGTTCTACGGCTATCCGGACGGCAAGGCGCGCATCTTCGCGTTGCCTTACGAACCTCCGGCGGAATCGCCCGACAAGGACTATCCGTTCTGGCTCTCCACCGGCCGCGTGCTGGAGCACTGGCATTCCGGCACCATGACGCGCCGCGTGCCTGAATTGTACCGGGCATTCCCGGAGGCCGTCTGCTTCATGCATCCGGATGATGCGCAGGACGCCAAGCTGCGCCGTGGCGACGAAGTGAAGGTCGTCTCGCGCCGCGGCTTCATCCGTGCCCGCGTGGAGACCCGCGGACGCGACCGGCCGCCGCGCGGCCTCGTCTTCGTGCCCTGGTTCGACGAGTCCAAGCTGATCAACAAGGTGACACTGGACGCGACCGATCCGATCTCGCTCCAGGCCGACTTCAAGAAATGCGCGGTCCGCATCGAGCGGGTGTGACCATGATGAGACAGCTCGCAATCGCTTTGCTCGCCTTGGTGATCGCGGCCGCTACGGGTTCGCTGCTCGCGGATCCGGTCGGCTCGGGCTTGCGCGGATCGACCCCACTTAATGAAGAAGGACCGGCGCCGCCGATGACGCCGATGCGCAACACGGCGGAACGCGAAGTACGCAACTATCCCGAACAGCCGCCGGTGATCCCGCATGCGATCGACGGCTACCAGATCGACCTGAACAGCAACAAATGCCTGTCCTGCCATGCGCGAGCACGCACGGCGGAATCGCAGGCGCCGATGGTCTCGATCACCCATTTCATGGACCGTGACGGGCAGTTCCTCGCCTCGGTCTCGCCGCGCCGCTTCTTCTGCACCGAGTGCCACGTGCCGCAGAACGTCACCACTCCGCCGGTGAGCAATGACTTCGTCGATATCGACACCATGCTCTCTCGCGCTGCGCCCGGTGGACGCCGATGAGCACATTCGATCGGCCGGCACCGAAGGCGGGCGTGATCAGGCGGGCCTGGAATTTCATCGTCGAATTGTGGTTCGTGCTGATCCGGCCGAGTTCGGTGTTCGGGCTTGGCGTGCTGGTGCTCGCGGGCTTCACGGCAGGCGTGATCTTCTGGGGCGGCTTCAATACCGCGCTGGAATTGACCAACACCGAGAAGTTCTGCACCTCCTGCCACGAGATGCGCGACAACGTATTCTCGGAACTGAAATCGACCATCCATTTCACGAACCGCTCCGGCGTCCGCGCGAGCTGCCCGGACTGCCACGTCCCGCACAACTGGACCGACAAGATCGCGCGCAAGATGCAGGCCTCCAAGGAGGTCTGGGGCCATCTGTTCGGCTATATCGATACCCGCGACAAATTCGTCGACAAGCGGCTCGAACTCGCGCTGCATGAATGGGCGCGCTTCAAGGCCAACGATTCGCTGGAGTGCCGCAACTGCCACAGTTCGCAGTCGATGGACATCACCAAGCAGTCGCCGCGTGCCTCCGATGCGCACCAGCGATTCCTGTTCACGGGCGAAAAGACCTGCATCGACTGTCACAAGGGCATCGCGCATCACCTCCCCGACATGCGCGGCATTCCCGGCTGGCAGTAGATTTACCTTGCCCGGTCTGTGGCTGGGCCATCGCATATGGCGCTTCGTTGTTGGAGGCCGTCTGGGGCCACATGGTTCGAGACGGCGCTTCGCGCCTCCTCACCATGAGGAATTACGATTTTGCCGCGAGAAAAGCCCTCATCCTGAGGAGCCGCGCAGCGGCGTCTCGAAGGATGGGCCACGCAGAGACTGCTCGATCAAGCTTGCTTCCATGTGTAATTCCCCTGCAGTCTGCTTGATCTATTTGAATCACCCCTTAGGTTCTAAGGTTCCCCGAGTCGCCACTTGGCGACGTGTCCTTAAGACCAATGCCCACATTCACCCCGCATCAGGATTCCGCGCTGAAGGCCGTTGCCGACTGGATGAAGGCAAAACCCGGCCGCAACGGCACGCCGCCCGTGTTCCGCCTGTTCGGCTTCGCCGGCACCGGCAAGACGACGCTGGCGCGCCATATCGCGGAGAGCGTCGACGGCGAGGTGAAATTCGCGGCCTTCACCGGCAAGGCGGCGCTGGTGATGCGCAACAAGGGTTGCGACAACGCCTCCACCATCCATTCGCTGATTTACCGCGCCCGCGAAAGCGGCGTCGAGCAGCCGAGCTTCGAGCTATGGGACGACGCGCCCGCCTCCAAGGCCAAGCTGATCGTGATCGACGAATGCTCGATGGTGGACGCCGAGATGGGCCGCGACCTGATGTCGTTCGACTGCCCTCTGCTCGTGCTCGGCGACCCCGCGCAACTGCCGCCAATCCAGGGCGGCGGCTTCTTCACCGATTGCGAACCTGACGCGATGCTGATGGAAGTGCACCGCCAGGCGCAGGACGATCCGATCGTGCGGATGTCGATGGATGTGCGCGAGGGCCGCACACTCGATATCGGCCGCTATGGCGAGAGCGAGGTCGTGCCACGCTCGGAGCTCGATCCGGACCGGGTGATGCGCGCCGATCAGGTGCTGGTCGGCCGCAACAACACCCGCCGCGCCTACAACATGCGGATGCGCCAGCGCCAGGACATCGAGGAGCCGTTGCCGGTCGCCGGCGACAAGCTGGTCTGCCTGCGCAACAACCGCAAGAAGGGCCTGTTCAATGGCGGCCTGTGGCGGGTGAAATCGCGCACCGCGTCGCGCTCGAAAACGTCGCGCATCATCAGCATGCGGCTGTCGCCGGACGAGGAGTTCGCTCACAAGGTGACGAAGGTCTCGGTGCGCTGCGACTGCTTCGAAGGCGGCATCGAGCAGATCCCCTGGGAGCAGCGCAAGCCCTACGACGAATTCGACTACGGCTATGTGCTGACCGTGCACAAATCGCAGGGCTCGCAATGGGACGACGTCGTGCTGTTCGACGAAAGCTTCGCGTTCCAGGACAGCCGCGCAAGGTGGCTGTACACGGGGATCACGCGGGCGGCGAAACGACTGAGCGTGGTGGTGTAGGCGCTGTCTCTCCCGTCATTGCGAGGAGCGGTAGCGACGAAGCAATCCAGACCGTTACCGCGGAGAGATTCTGGATTGCTTCGCTTGCGCTCGCAATGACGGTTCCGCGTGTGGACCGGCCGCGGCCATCAGTGGCGACGAACGCGCGGGCGATGGGGCGTCTCATAATCCCAGGCTTGGTAAGCACCATAGGCGCCCGGATAGACCGCTGCAGCACCGCCGGCGCGCTCGAGGCCGATGCGGCCTGCGGGCGTCAGCGCGCCGCCGTTCAGCACGTCACGGTTGGGATACATCGCCTGGAACGCCGCGGGCTCCTGCTGCATGTATGACCATTGCGCCGAAGCAGAAGACGCTCCCACAATCGAAAGCAGCGCCGCCGCTGCGAACATCTTGAATATAGACATCATCGTTCTCCGTCATTTGGTGCGGAGAACTCGCGTTCGCTGACGGCTGCTCTGGTCGGAGACGTTTCCCTGACGATTATTGTTTGTATAGCGTATGTAGGTAGCGCTCTGGCCGATGCTCATCACCGACCGTCACGACTGCGCGAATGCAGCGTGCGTGTGCGG
>CAWAXO010000048.1:0-31572 GCA_963786015.1 uncultured Alphaproteobacteria bacterium
TCAAGACCCAGCCCGCGGTCGCGCATGCGACGCTCGCGGCCGAGCAGGTGACGCGCGCGCTGGTCGGCCGCACTGTCGCCGATGTCGAGCGCGACCTGATCCTGGAAACGCTGAAGCACTGCCTCGGCAACCGGACCCATGCCGCCAACATCCTCGGCATCTCGATCCGCACGCTGCGCAACAAGCTGAACGAATACGCCGACGGCGGCCTGCCGATCACGCCGCGCCGGCGCCGGCGACTATCAGCGCGCGACGCGTGATCGCGCACCGCGTTGCGGTGGGCGTACTCGACCGACGCCGCCATTCCGGGACAGCGAAGCGCGAACCCGGAATGACGGCGTTAGCTACGAATAGCTCGGCGCGTCGGGCTTGCGGAAGATGTGGATGGGCTCGCCCGGCACGAGGTCGCGCCTCGGTGAACGCCGACATAGGCATAAAGCGCGAGGTAGACGATCGCGAGCGCGCCGACGGCGTAGAAGGCCCAGGCCGCAATACGTTTCATCGAGGACGGCTTTTACGCGAAATAGCCAGGCCTCGGCCCGAGCGGAACCAGGCTCCACGCCCGGACACTCAATAGCCGTGTCAGGCGAACGCGTTATGCCGCTTGACGGCGCGCGGGGCCGGCAGACTGACTTCCGCCAGCCTGACCGCATCCTCGCTCCGGTCGATCGCGACATATTGCCCCTGCCAATAGGCCAGCGCCGCCGTGCGCGGCGAGACCTGCATGTCCAGCGCGCCGGCCGATGACGATCGCGTGCGAATGCCGCTCGACGATATCCTCGACCTCGCAATCGATCGCCGCCAGCGCGCCGACCAAGCAACGGCACGCCCGAGACGCGCGTGATCCATGTCGCGCCCGCGAAACGGTCGGCGCCCGCCAGCGCCGTCCTTGCCGGCGAACCGCTCGGCGATGTCGACTCTGATCCGCGTTGAGGATGTTGACGCCGAAAGTGCCGTGGCTGCTTCAACAGCGGCCAGGACGAGGCGTCGCGATTGACGCTGACGATCAGCGTGGGCGGATCGACCGACAGCGACGACGACCGACGTGACGGTCATGCCGGTGATGTCGCCTGCCCTGCCCGACCGTGATGACGCTGACACCGCCGGCTCAAATGGCGCATGGCGCCTGGCGGAAATCGGCCGAGGTCACCTCGGCGATCGAGGCGTGAATTTATTGACGACGACATTCATGGCAGACTCTCACAGGTCAGGTATCTCATCCGCGGCGCCAAGCAGATGGCGCAGGATTTCGAGCCCTCGATCCTGGCGAGTTCGGCCGATCCACGCTGGCGCGGCCGGGGGTCGACGTTGATGTCACGCGCGATGTTGCCGTCCTCGATGATGAGGACGCGATCGGCCAGCGCCACGGCTTCCGCGACGTCGTGCGTGACCAGCACCGCGGTGAAGACCCTGTTCGCGCCACACCCGCTCGAGGAGCTGCTGCATCTCGATGCGGGTCAGCGCGTCGAGCGCGCCGAGCGGTTCGTCGAGGGCCAGCATCCGCGCGGCCGGCTGACCAGCGCCCGCGCCAGCGCGACGCGTTGCTTCTGGCCGCCCGACAGCACGGCGGGCCAGCTCCGCGCCGTCGGCCAGGCCGACTTCGACCAGCGCCCGGCCGCGCTGCGATCGTCCGGGGACGTCGGTCGCTGCCAAGGCCCACCTCGACGTTGCCAAGCACGCGCGCCCACGGCAGCAGGCGCGGTTCCTGGAACATGACGCGCACGTCATCCGCTCCGACGCCGCTCGCCAAGACCGACGCTCCCGGCGTCCGGCTTCGAGACCGGCGATCAGCCGCAGCAGCGTGCTCTTGCCGCAGCCGCTGCGTCCGACGATCGCGACGAACTGTCCGGCGGGAACGTGCAGATCGAGGCCGCGCAGCACCTCGTGATCGTCGAACGACTTCCTGAGATGGCGGATCGTGAGCGAGAGCCCGCGCGACGACGGCATCCGGCCGCGCCGCAGTCGGCGCCGCTCGACGACATCGCACGGTCGACCGGTTCGGCATGCCGGCTGATTCAAACAAGACTTCCGGCATGCATCCTCATGTTTCTGAAACGCCGGGTGCCAGGACAGCGTCAGCCGCTCCAGCGCGCGCGAGACGCTGTCGGCGAGCTTGCCGAGCAACGCATAGATGAGGATCGACAGCACGACGACGTCGATCTGCATGAACTCGCGCGCCTGCATCGCCATGTAGCCGAGCCCGACTAGGCCGCGATGGTCTCAGCCACGATCAGCGTCAGCCACATGATGCCGAGCGCAAAGCGGAGGCCGACGAAGATCGACGGCAGCGCGCCGGGCAGGATCACGCGGCGAAACAGCTCGCGCTCGCTCATCCCGTAGCTGCGCCCCATTTCGATCAGTTGCGGATCGACCGAGCGGACGCCGTGCAGGGTGTTGAGATAGATCGGAAAGAACACGCCGAGCGCGACCAGAAACAGCTTCGCGGTCTCGTCGATGCCGAACCAGAGGATCACAAGCGGGATCAGCGCCAGATGCGGGATGTTGCGTACCATCTGCAACGTCGTGTCGGTCAGCTGACCGCGACAGCTTCGACAGGCCGTTGGCAAGACCGAAGCCGAAGCCGATGCGCCGCCGATCAGAAATCCGATGCCGGCGCGCCAAAAGCTCACCCAGATGTTGCGCAGCAGTTCGCCGGATCGCAGCATCTTCCAACCCGCGACGGCGACGTCGCTCGGGGCCGGGAGAACCCGCTGCGGCACGAGCCCCAGCGTGCAGGCGATCTGCCAGACAACTAGGATGGCAAGCGGTACGACCCAGGGAATGAGGCCGTCGGGTCGCGGTATCCGCAAGGTCCGCAACCGGGGCAGAGTTTCGATCACGCTGATGACTGCGATATCGATATGAGCGTCCGGTGTTCGTTGGCGATGGTTTCGCCGAACGGCCCGGTGTTGACACGGCCGGATGCCGCGCCGCTCCGGCTGCTCCAGCGGCAAGGCGCGGAAATACCAGCTCGGCGAACCGATAGGCTTCCTCGAGATGCGGGTAGCCCGACATGATGAACGTGTCGATGCCGAGGGCCTGTATTCCTTCATCCGCGCCGCGACCGTCTCCGGATTGCCGACGAGCGCCGTGCCCGCGCCGCCCCGCACGAGGCCGACGCCTGCCCAGAGATTCGGGCTGATCTCGAGCTTGTCGCGCCGGCCACCATGAACTGCCGCCATGCGCCGCTGGCCGACCGAATCCATGCGCGCGAAGCTTGTTTGCGCGGATGGCGATGGTGTCGTCGTGAGCTTGCTGGATGAGCTCGTCCGCGGCCTTCCAGGCTTCGCGTCGTCTCGCGGACGATGACTGCAGGCGAATGCCAAACGAGAGCTTGCGTCCGCGCTCGGCCGCAACCGCCTTGACGCGGCGATCTTGTCGGCGACTGGGCCGGCGGTTCACCCCAGGTCAGGTAGGTGTCGATGGTTCGCCGCGACCTCGATGCCCGCATCCGATGAGCCGCCGAAATAGAGCGGCGGATGCGGCGACTGCACCGGCGGAAACAGCAGTTCGCCGTCCTCGATGCGGAGATGCTTGCCGTCGAAATCGACGGTCTCGCCCGGCAGGAGCTCGCTCCAGATGTTCAGGAACTCGCGCGTGACCGCGTAGCGCTCGTCGTGGCTCAGGAAGACGCCGTCGCCCTTGATCTCGACGGGATCGCCGCCGGTGACCACATTGATCAGCAGCCGCCCGTTCGACAGCCGGTCGAGCGTCGCCGTCATGCGCGCCGCGAGGCTCGGTGGGTCAGGCCCGGCCGCACCGCGACGAGAAAGTGCAGCCGCTCGGTGAGGGCGCGATCGCCGACGCGACGATCCAGGAATCCTCGCAGGTGCGCCCGGTCGGCAGCAGCACGCCGAAATAGCCGAGCTGGTCCGCGGCGTGCGCGATCTGGCGCAGATAGTCGGAGTCGACCTCGCGTCCGCCGACGGTCGTGCCGAGATAGCGGCCGTCGCCATGGGTGGCAGGAACCAGAGGACGTTGGCTTTCGATGTGACCGTTACTCATGAAGGGATCAGCACTCTTTCGATATTTGTGGCGACGCCGCGTTCTCACGAACCCGGCGTCCACTTCCAGACGATGTCGGCGACGTTGACCGGCTTCGGAATTAGGCCGAGCTTCGCAAAGCGGTCGGCGACCGCTTGCTGGCTCTTGATCACCTCGGCATCGAGTGGCACCACGCTGTAGGTGGAGCGGTCGACGAAACGCCGGACGGCCTCGATGTCGACGCCGGTCGCCTCGGCCTGCGCCTTTGCGACCTCCTCATGATGTGCCCCCGCCCACACGCCTTCGGACGCGAAGGTCGTGTTGAGCTTTGCGACCAGCGACGGATACTTTTCCACGAAATCGGTGTTGGCGATGTAATAGGCATTCGGCTTGTGCACGTCCTTGTCGAAGACGAGGACGCGCGCATTCTCCTTCAGTTCGGCGAGCGCCAGATACGGATCCCAGATCGACCAGGCGTCGACCGAACCCTTGACGAAGGCCGCCGTCGCATCGGCCGGCGCGAGCGGCGCCGGCGTGATGTCGGACCAGGACAGGCCCGCCTTTTCGAGTGCAGCAACCAGCAGATTGTGCGCGCTGGAGCCCTTGCCGAAGGCAACGCGCTTACCCCTGAGATCGGCGAGCGAGTGATCGGCGAGTCCTTCGGCACGATGATCGCCTGGGTGTTGCCGTCAGATTTCACCGCGGCGACGTAGCGGATCTTTGCACCGCCCGCCTGCGCGAAGATCGGCGGTGTATCCCCGACGAAGCCGAAATCGACGCTGCCGACATTGATGGCCTCCAGCAACGGCGGGCCGAACTGGAAGTCTATCCACTTGATCTCGATGCCGAGCGGCCTGAAGGCATTTTCGAGCGTCTGGCGCTGGCGCACGGCCGGGAAGAAGCCGCCCTTCTGGGTCCCGATGCGGATCTCCTTCGGCGCGCCTCGGCCGTGCAGCTGGCGCCGACGCGTCGTGAGCGCAAACGGTACCCAGTGACAGCTCGACGACCTCCACCGATCGTTTCATCCAACGCAAGTTTCAAATCCTGCGCGACAATGTCGCGACGGCCGCGAGCGTGCGATCGCAAGGATGATGATGGTGCTGCGTCTGCGGAGGTGTCGAGGGCTCGGCAAAAATAGCAATGACACCGCTGCCATAACGGGTGCGCGACGATGGGTTTATTGCCGGGTGCAATTCGGCCGAGGCTCATTTTTCCCGGCACACTCGCCGCCAATTTGTTAATCTTAGATATGGGTCAGCGGAACCCGGCGCGGAAGATATTTGCGAATTGACGAACTCAAGGCAAAAGGCGGAGCGTGCGAAGGCTCCGCCGTCATCGAACGTCACGGCGGGCCGCAGTTGAGCCCGGCTTCACGACGCCGAGCTCTCAAATCTTGATCGGGAACGAAGTGATTGATCGCGATCAGGACGATCAGGAGCACAATGCCGAGGCCGAGGCTCCAGCCGATCAGCTTCTTCTCGATCGGCAGCAGCGGCTCGACGGCGGCGTTGATTTCGTTCTTGAGGTCCGGTTGCGACATGGGATTTTCCTGGGTTTGCACTCGATCAGCTTGCCAGCGGCGGCTTGAAGCCGCTGAAGAACAGCCAGGAAATCAGCAGCCCGACCCAGATGATGAATCCGAACAGGCTGACGAAATAAACCGCGGCCAGCTTGCCGAAGCCCTGTTGCCAGAGCTTGCGGAAGTCCGAGAGCACGCCGATGGAGAAGAAGGTCAGGATGAAGAAGATGACCCGGAAGATGTTGGCCTCGCCGGCCGCGGCCGGAAGCGCCTTGGCAATCATCCGGCGTCGATGCCGATCGCGAGCCAGAGCGAGACGGCAAAGACGAGGATGAAGCCGAGGATGAATTTCGGGAAGCGCTGCCAGATCTCCGATCGGCCTTCGCCTTGTCCGGTCCCTTGTCGATGTGATTGGTCCAGATGTAGCCGAGAATGAACGCCCAGACGCCGATGAAGATGTCGATGAAGATCTTCACGGTCGTCGTGGTCGCGAGAATCCAGCCCGGCTGATAGTGGATGCCTTCGGCCGCCGCCTTCGCCATGATCAGCGACTCGGTGATGCCGCCGCCGGCGACCGCAGCGCCGTCGGTCTTGATCGCAAGCCCGATCCAGGCGCCGGCGACCAGCGGCTCCTGCCACAGAAATGTCTGCGCCAGGAACGGCAGGATCAGCACCTCGACCACCGCGAACACCACGACCAGCGAGGACACCAGCACCGGCACCGCCGGCCGCGCCCGAATCGCGCCGCCGGTCGCGATCGCCGCCGCGACGCCGCAGATCGAAATGCCCGACGCCAGCGGCACCGACCATTCGCGGCTGAAGCCGAACCATTTGCGCGCGACGTAATAGATCACCGCCCAGTAGATCAGATAGGCCTCGACGATCGCCGCAGCACCGCGCAGCAGCAGCGAGGATGCGAGATTGAGGCGTCCGGCCGCGGTGACCGCGACGGTGGCGCCAAGAATGACGATCGCGATCTTGATGTAGAGTTCGGGCCGGATCGCCTCCTTCAGCCAGACCGCGAAACGCGGGAGGAAGTTGGCGATCACGAGTCCCGACAGCAGCGCGACGATGAAGCCGCCTTCATTGGTCAGCTTGAGCGACCAGGCGACGCCGAATTTCTGCTGCTCGGCCGGCGTCACCGCCGCGATATAGGCGTAGCTGCCGGCGATCCAGCTCGCATAGGCGATGGCGAACACCGCGGTAAACGCGAGCGCGAATTTCTTGACATCGGCCCCCAGCGTCGCGACGCCGGCGCTCAGCACGACGAGCAGCGCGGCATAGGTCGCCAGCAGCGCACCGCCGCCGCCAAGCCATGCATAGGCCTTGGCAGACGGGCGCCAGCGCCGTGGTCAGATCGGTGTAGACCGATGTCGTCACCGCCCAGCCCAGCAGGTCCGTCCCGCTGATCGCAGACCAGCGCCAGCCGCATAGACCAAAAGGCCGATGACGACCGCCAGCCAGTCCTCGTTCAATCGCGCCTTCAGCGCGATCGGCTCCGACGCCTTGATCGCAATATCCGACATTCCTCGTCCCCGGCCTGTTCGCAAAATAGGTTGCGGCGCCGCTGATCGCGACGTCCGCCTCGCCGATCATGCAGGCGAAGGCGAGAGTTCCGCAATCTCACAGAATTTCTTTTGTTTGCGTGCAAACGACAACGCCGTTCTATGGAGCTGCGCGGGAAGAGAAAGAACGGACGGCCGGGACGGTCGGATCAAGCAGGGCGACGTCGCTGCTTGATTTCTCCCTCTCCCCGTTCTTCACGGGGAGAGGGCGGGGTGAGGGGCTGTCTCCACAAATCCACTGCTGATTGGCCGGGCCGATAGACCTGTACCCCCTCACCCGGATCGCTGCGCGATCCGACCTCTCCCCGCAAGCGGGGCGAGGTGGAGCAAGCGGCGCGTGCTCCTGCTATCCCGCCGCAGCCTTTGCCGGGGCGACGCTGACGGCGAGCTTGCCGTAGCGGTCGGTGAAAGCGGCGGTGTCGATCTCCTCCAGCTTGATCGCGCCGCTCATCACGCCCTGCTTCCAGGCGTCATGCTCGGGATCGTTCTGGAATTCCGGCATCACTTCCTTGCCGAACAGTTCGAGCGACTCGCAGATGTGCTCATGGGTGTTCTTGCCCGCCTGGTTGAGCAGGATCACTTGGTCGATATGCGAGGCGCGGAAGCGGCGGAGCTTCTTCCTGATCGTCTCGGGCGAGCCGATCAGGCCGCCGCGTAGCGCGGCTTCCTGCGCCTCCGGGTTGTCGCGCTTCCACTTGTTGTACTCGTCCCACATGTTGACGGTGCCGGGCGCCGGACGCTGCCGGTTCTGCGAGGCGCCGTAGAAGCGCAGCGCGAACTGGAAGAAGGTGGCGCCGTCGGCCCGGGCCCGCGCCTCCTCGTCCGTCTTCGCGCACATGAAGAACGACACCAGCGCCATGTTCGGATTGATCTCGTAGTCGGCGAGCTTCTTCAGGCGCTTGGTGATCGCGTTGTAATAGGCATGCACCCAGGCATGCGCGGCGTCCGCGCTGACGAACTGGAAGCCCAGCGCGCCGAAGCCGTTCTGGCCGGCACGCTCGATGGTCGGAAGCTGCGAGCAGGCCATCCAGAGCGGCGGATGCGGCTTCTGCACCGGCTTCGGCACCACGTTGCGCAAGGGAATGTCGAAATACTTGCCGTGATGCTCGGTGCCGACCTTGGTGAACATCGGAAAGATCGCTGCGACAGCCTCCTCGAACACCTCGCGCTTGGTCTCCATGTCGCGTCCGAACGGCGTCAGCTCGGTGATGGACGCGCTCTCGCCCATGCCGAACTCGCAACGGCCGCGGCTCAGCAGATCGAGCACCGCGATGCGCTCGGCGACGCGCGCGGGATGGTTGGTGGTGAGCTGGAAGATGCCGTGGCCGAGCCTAATGTCTTTGGTGCGCTGACTGGCGGCGGCGAGGAAGCTTTCCGGCGCGGGAGAGTGCGAATATTCCTCCAGGAAATGATGCTCGACCACCCAGGCATAGTCATAGCCGAGCCGGTCGGCCGTCTCGAGCTGCGTCAGCGCGTCCTGGTAGAGCCTGAGCTCGTCGCCGTCCTGCCAGGGACGCGGCAATTGCAGCTCATAGAAGATTCCGAATTTCATGCACGCCTCTCCCACGGTTCTTGTTCTTGAAGGACATCTTAATGGCGGGGCGTGCGGTGTCTACCGCCTGAGCAATTCCGCGGGACGGGAGATGCGCTGCACAGGCCGTCGTTGATCCAGATCAACGCGTCGCGGGCGCGTGGCTGCCTATTGTGCAAGCAGGCGACGGCCCGGATGCCGTCCAATTCTCCCAAATTTCGAGAGACCGAACATGTCGGCCCTGGGTGACGACACGCGTGGACGTCCGCGCCGCAAGCGCATGGAAATCTTCGCGTTCCTGTTCCTGACAGCAGTGGTGATGCCGGCCCTCGCGGTTGCGACGGTCGGCAGCTACGGGCTCGCCGTGTGGGTCTATCAGATGATTGCGGGACCACCGGGGCCGCCTGCGGCGCATTGATCCGACTGCATCAGGAAGGACTGCATTGACCCAGACTGAAACAATCAACCGTCGTGCCCTCATCACGGGGCGCGTGCTGACCAGGGATCGCGTGATGGCGCCGCCCGGCGGCGAGATCGCGAGCGTCCTCGTGCAGGCCCGTCCCGAGCATCTCGACGAAGTCGAGGCCGCCATCCTGGCGCTGTCCGGCTGCGAGATCCACGGCCGCGATCCGCGCGGCAAGCTCGTCGTCGTGGTCGACGCGCCCGACGCAGGCGCGCTCGGCGCGATGCTCACCGCGATGTCACAACTCGCTCATGTGCACGCCGCATCCCTCGTTTTTCACGCCATCGACGTCGGCTGACTGTCTGTCGCCGGGAGAACGATCATGACCACTCCGAAACTCGATCGCCGCCAGATGCTGAAGCTGGAAGCCGCCGCGGTCGCGGCGGCCGCGGCCGGCATGCCAATTCCCGCACGCGCGGCCAATCTCGTCACCGAGCGCGATGCCAGCGAATTGAAATGGGACAAGGCCCCGTGCCGCTTCTGCGGCACCGGTTGCAGCGTGATGGTCGCGACCAAGGACAATCGCGTGGTGGCAACCCATGGCGACATCAAGTCCGAGGTCAATCGCGGCCTGAACTGCGTGAAGGGCTACTTCCTCTCCAAGATCATGTACGGCCACGACCGCCTGACCCGGCCGATGCTGCGCAAGACGGGCGGCAAATACGACAAGAACGGCGAGTTCGAGGCCGTATCGTGGGACGAAGCCTTCGACATCATGGCCGAACAATTCAAGGCTGCGCTGAAGAAGCGTGGGCCGTCCGGCATCGGCATGTTCGGCTCGGGCCAGTGGACGATCTGGGAAGGCTACGCCGCCTCGAAACTGTTCAAGGCCGGCTTCCGCTCCAATAATATCGATCCGAACGCGCGGCACTGCATGGCCTCGGCGGTCGCGGGCATGATGCGCACCTTCGGCATCGACGAGCCCGCCGGTTGCTACGACGACATCGAAGCCACCGACGCCTTCGTGCTGTGGGGCTCCAACATGGCGGAGATGCACCCGATCCTGTGGACGCGGGTGACCGACCGCCGGCTTTCTGCTCCCCATGTTCGCGTTGCCGTGCTCTCGACCTTCGAGCACCGCTCGTTCGACCTCGCCGACATCGGCATGGTGTTCAAGCCGCAGACCGATCTCTATCTCCTCAATGCGATCGCCAATCACATCATCAAGACCGGGCGAGTGAACAAGGAGTTCGTCACCGCGCACGCCGTGTTCAAGCGCGGCCAGACCGATATCGGCTATGGCCTGCGGCCGGACAATCCGCTGCAGACAAAGGCTAAGGGCGCGGCCAATCCAAATGATTCCACCGACATGAGCTTCGAGCAGTATGCGAAGTTCGTCTCGGATTACACGCTGGAAAAGGCCGCCGAAATGTCCGGCGTGCCGCTCAATCGCCTGGAGGCACTGGCCGAGCTCTACGCCGATCCGAAGACCAAGGTCGTCAGCTTCTGGACCATGGGTTTCAACCAGCACACCCGCGGCGTCTGGTGCAACAACCTCGTCTACAACATCCATCTCTTGACGGGAAAGATCTCCGAGCCCGGCAACAGCCCGTTCTCGCTCACCGGCCAGCCCTCGGCCTGCGGGACCGCGCGCGAGGTCGGCACCTTCTCGCACCGCCTGCCCGCCGACATGGTGGTGACCAACAAGGAGCACCGCGACAAGGCCGAGCACATCTGGCAGCTGCCGGAGGGCACCATTCCCGACAAGCCGGGCTATCACGCCGTGCAGCAGAGCCGGATGCTGAAGGACGGCCTGCTGAATGCCTATTGGGTGCAGGTGAACAACAATCTGCAGGCAGGCCCCAACGCCAATGAGGAGACCTACCCGGGCTTCCGTAACGCCGACAATTTCATCGTGGTCAGCGACGCCTATCCGACTGTTACCGCGCTCGCCGCCGATCTCATTCTTCCGACTGCGATGTGGGTGGAGAAGGAAGGCGCTTACGGCAACGCCGAGCGGCGCACGCATTTCTGGCATCAACTGGTGGCGGCATCAGGCGAGGCTCGCTCCGACCTCTGGCAGCTGATGGAATTCTCCAAGCGCTTCAAGATCGAGGAAGTCTGGCCGGAGGACCTGATCGCCAAGAAGCCGGACGTTCGCGGCAAGACGTTGTTCGACGTGCTCTACAGGAACGGCCAGGTCGACAAATTCCCAATCGAGCAGATCGAAGAGGGTTACGCCAACGACGAGTCGAAGGCGTTCGGCTTTTACGTGCAGAAGGGCCTGTTCGAGGAATATGCCTCGTTCGGCCGCGGCCACGGTCACGACCTCGCGCCGTTCGAAACCTATCACCACGAGCGCGGCCTGCGCTGGCCAGTCGTCGACGGCAAGGAAACACGCTGGCGTTTCCGCGAAGGTCTCGACCCCTATGTGAAGCCGGGCGCGGGCGTGCAGTTCTACGGCTATCCGGACGGCAAGGCGCGCATCTTCGCGTTGCCTTATGAACCTCCGGCGGAATCGCCCGACAAGGACTATCCGTTCTGGCTCTCCACCGGCCGCGTGCTGGAGCACTGGCATTCCGGCACCATGACGCGCCGCGTGCCTGAATTGTACCGGGCATTCCCGGAGGCCGTCTGCTTCATGCATCCGGATGATGCGCAGGACGCCAAGCTGCGCCGTGGCGACGAAGTGAAGGTCGTCTCGCGCCGCGGCTTCATCCGTGCCCGCGTGGAGACCCGCGGACGCGACCGGCCGCCGCGCGGCCTCGTCTTCGTGCCCTGGTTCGACGAGTCCAAGCTGATCAACAAGGTGACACTGGACGCGACCGATCCGATCTCGCTCCAGGCCGACTTCAAGAAATGCGCGGTCCGCATCGAGCGGGTGTGACCATGATGAGACAGCTCGCAATCGCTTTGCTCGCCTTGGTGATCGCGGCCGCTACGGGTTCGCTGCTCGCGGATCCGGTCGGCTCGGGCTTGCGCGGATCGACCCCACTTAATGAAGAAGGACCGGCGCCGCCGATGACGCCGATGCGCAACACGGCGGAACGCGAAGTACGCAACTATCCCGAACAGCCGCCGGTGATCCCGCATGCGATCGACGGCTACCAGATCGACCTGAACAGCAACAAATGCCTGTCCTGCCATGCGCGAGCACGCACGGCGGAATCGCAGGCGCCGATGGTCTCGATCACCCATTTCATGGACCGTGACGGGCAGTTCCTCGCCTCGGTCTCGCCGCGCCGCTTCTTCTGCACCGAGTGCCACGTGCCGCAGAACGTCACCACTCCGCCGGTGAGCAATGACTTCGTCGATATCGACACCATGCTCTCTCGCGCTGCGCCCGGTGGACGCCGATGAGCACATTCGATCGGCCGGCACCGAAGGCGGGCGTGATCAGGCGGGCCTGGAATTTCATCGTCGAATTGTGGTTCGTGCTGATCCGGCCGAGTTCGGTGTTCGGGCTTGGCGTGCTGGTGCTCGCGGGCTTCACGGCAGGCGTGATCTTCTGGGGCGGCTTCAATACCGCGCTGGAATTGACCAACACCGAGAAGTTCTGCACCTCCTGCCACGAGATGCGCGACAACGTATTCTCGGAACTGAAATCGACCATCCATTTCACGAACCGCTCCGGCGTCCGCGCGAGCTGCCCGGACTGCCATGTCCCGCACAACTGGACCGACAAGATCGCGCGCAAGATGCAGGCCTCCAAGGAGGTCTGGGGCCATCTGTTCGGCTATATCGATACCCGCGACAAATTCGTCGACAAGCGGCTCGAACTCGCGCTGCATGAATGGGCGCGCTTCAAGGCCAACAATTCGCTGGAGTGCCGCAACTGCCACAGTTCGCAGTCGATGGACATCACCAAGCAGTCGCCGCGTGCCTCCGATGCGCACCAGCAATTCCTGTTCACGGGCGAAAAGACCTGCATCGACTGTCACAAGGGCATCGCGCATCACCTCCCCGACATGCGCGGCATTCCCGGCTGGCAGTAGATTTACCTTGCCCGGTCTGTGGCTGGGCCATCGCATATGGCGCTTCGTTGTTGGAGGCCGTCTGGGGCCACATGGTTCGAGACGGCGCTTCGCGCCTCCTCACCATGAGGAATTACGATTTTGCCGCGAGAAAAGCCCTCATCCTGAGGAGCCGCGCAGCGGCGTCTCGAAGGATGGGCCACGCAGAGACTGCTCGATCAAGCTTGCTTCCATGTGTAATTCCCCTGCAGTCTGCTTGATCTATTTGAATCACCCCTTAGGTTCTAAGGTTCCCCAAGTCGCCACTTGGCGACGTGTCCTTAAGACCAATGCCCACATTCACCCCGCATCAGGATTCCGCGCTGAAGGCCGTTGCCGACTGGATGAAGGCAAAACCCGGCCGCAACGGCACGCCGCCCGTGTTCCGCCTGTTCGGCTTCGCCGGCACCGGCAAGACGACGCTGGCGCGCCATATCGCGGAGAGCGTCGACGGCGAGGTGAAATTCGCGGCCTTCACCGGCAAGGCGGCGCTGGTGATGCGCAACAAGGGTTGCGACAACGCCTCCACCATCCATTCGCTGATTTACCGCGCCCGCGAAAGCGGCGTCGAGCAGCCGAGCTTCGAGCTATGGGACGACGCGCCCGCCTCCAAGGCCAAGCTGATCGTGATCGACGAATGCTCGATGGTGGACGCCGAGATGGGCCGCGACCTGATGTCGTTCGACTGCCCTCTGCTCGTGCTCGGCGACCCCGCGCAACTGCCGCCAATCCAGGGCGGCGGCTTCTTTACCGATTGCGAACCTGACGCGATGCTAATGGAAGTGCACCGCCAGGCGCAGGACGATCCGATCGTGCGGATGTCGATGGATGTGCGCGAGGGCCGCACACTCGATATCGGCCGCTATGGCGAGAGCGAGGTCGTGCCACGCTCGGAGCTCGATCCGGACCGGGTGATGCGCGCCGATCAGGTGCTGGTCGGCCGCAACAACACCCGCCGCGCCTACAACATGCGGATGCGCCAGCGCCAGGACATCGAGGAGCCGTTGCCGGTCGCTGGCGACAAGCTGGTCTGCCTGCGCAACAACCGCAAGAAGGGCCTGTTCAATGGCGGCCTGTGGCGGGTGAAATCGCGCACCGCGTCACGCTCAAAGACGTCGCGCATCATCAGCATGCGGCTGTCGCCGGACGAGGAGTTCGCTCACAAGGTGACGAAGGTCTCGGTGCGCTGCGACTGCTTCGAAGGCGGCATCGAGCAGATCCCCTGGGAGCAGCGCAAGCCCTACGACGAATTCGACTACGGCTATGTGCTGACCGTGCACAAATCCCAAGGCTCGCAATGGGACGACGTCGTGCTGTTCGACGAAAGCTTCGCGTTCCAGGACAGCCGCGCAAGGTGGCTGTACACGGGGATCACGCGGGCGGCGAAACGACTGAGCGTGGTGGTGTAGGCGCTGTCTCTCCCGTCATTGCGAGGAGCGGTAGCGACGAAGCAATCCAGACCGTTACCGCGGAGAGATTCTGGATTGCTTCGCTTGCGCTCGCAATGACGGTTCCGCGTGTGGACCGGCCGCGGCCATCAGTGGCGACGAACGCGCGGGCGATGGGGCGTCTCATAATCCCAGGCTTGGTAAGCACCATAGGCGCCCGGATAGACCGCTGCAGCACCGCCGGCGCGCTCGAGGCCGATGCGGCCTGCGGGCGTCAGCGCGCCGCCGTTCAGCACGTCACGGTTGGGATACATCGCCTGGAACGCCGCGGGCTCCTGCTGCATGTATGACCATTGCGCCGAAGCAGAAGACGCTCCCACAATCGAAAGCAGCGCCGCCGCTGCGAACATCTTGAATATAGACATCATCGTTCTCCGTCATTTGGTGCGGAGAACTCGCGTTCGCTGACGGCTGCTCTGGTCGGAGACGTTTCCCTGACGATTATTGTTTGTATAGCGTATGTAGGTAGCGCTCTGGCCGATGCTCATCACCGACCGTCACGACTGCGCGAATGCAGCGTGCGTGTGCGGCTGGGCTGTCTTGCCGCACGCCCGGTGAGCCGTAGGTAAACGGCTGCGCCTGTTTGCGCCGTCCCGTCGGGACCGGCGGAATAATTCACGCAGTCGTGTCCGCCTGCCTGTAACAGAGGCCCGCCTGCTGCGTATCTTGGGCCAAGGGGACGCCGTGCGTGATTGTTAAGACCCTGCCGGACGCCTTAGAATGACCGTCAAATCCCTCCGATCAACGCCAAGAGGACATGCCATGCGCCGAAGCCAACTCAGCCGTCTCTCGCTTTGCGCCGCCGCGATTGGCGCACTGGCGATCGCAGCCTTCGCGGTCGCGCCGTCGCGCGCCGCCGAAGATGCGGTGGTCATCCCGCCGCCGGCCGCCGATGTTCCAGCCTCCGACGGCCTGCAGACCGCTGTGGTCTCCGGCGGCTGTTTCTGGGGCGTCCAGGGCGTGTTCCAGCACACCGCGGGCATTGCCAGCGCGGTCTCGGGCTATGCTGGCGGCAACAAGTCGACCGCGAGCTATGAACAGGTCTCGTCCGGCTCGACCGGCCACGCCGAGTCCGTGCAGATCAAGTACGATCCGAAGAAGATCAGCTACGGCAAGATTCTGCAGATCTTCTTTTCCGTCGTGCATGATCCGACCCAGCTGAACCGCCAGGGGCCGGACTCCGGCACGCAGTATCGCTCGGCGATCTTCACGACATCGGACGAGCAGAAGAAGGTGGCCGACGCCTATATCGCCCAGCTCGACGCGGCCAAGGTCTATCCCAAGCCGATCGTCACCAAGGTCGGCCCGCTGCAGGGCTTCTTCGCGGCCGAGGACTATCACCAGGACTACCTGACGCTGCACCCGAACCAACCCTATATTGCCTACAACGACATTCCGAAGGTTCAGAACCTGAAGAAGATGTTTGCCGACAACTACATCGAGAAGCCGACGCTGGTGCGGAGCGTGTCCAACTAGAGCATGATCCGGAAAAGTGGAAGCCGGTTTTCCGAAAAGATCATGCTCAAACAAAGTGCTAGAGCGCGATGACGTTTCAATCTGGTCGCATTGTGCTCTAGCGCATGATCCGGCTCCGGAGCGCTTGTCGCCACATAAAGGGAGTATCAAAGGGAGTATCCATGTCCGATACCAAGGCATCTGACAAAGTCACCAAGAGCGAGGCCGAGTGGCGGGCCGATCTGACGCCGATGCAATATGCCGTGCTGCGCGAGAAGGCGACCGAGCGGCCGTTCACCGGCGAATATGAGCATGAGCACCGGCCGGGCACCTATGTCTGCGCCGGCTGCGGACAGACGCTGTTTGAATCCGACGCCAAGTTCGATTCCGGCTGCGGCTGGCCGAGCTTCACCCAGCCCTCGACCGAGAGCCATGTCGATGAAGAGCGCGATATCAGCCACGGCATGATCCGCACCGAGGTGTTGTGCTCGAAATGCAGCGGCCATCTCGGGCACGTCTTCGATGACGGCCCCGGCCCCAACGGCCTGCGTTATTGCATCAACTCGGCGGCGCTGAAGCTGCAGCCCAAGTAAGAGCCTAAGTAAGCGGCGGCCGTCTGCCTTCTCGCGGCGCGAGAGCGGCAGGCGGAGCGCACCCCGTCGCCGCGATTCGTGGTGCCGTGGTGTGGAATATGCTTTGCTCGGCCGGTGGACCGGCGAGAACATGCGCCCGCCGGTCGCTTAGCGAAGGAGGGTGCCATGTCGCTCGGGATGATCCTGCTCATTCTAGTAATCATATACCTCATGGTAGGCCTGAGCGGCCGGTTCGGCGGCTATGGCTACGGCATGGGCCATGCCGGAATGGGACTGGGAGGTGTCGTTTTGGTTGTACTGATCGTGCTGTTGTTGCTGGGCAAGTTTTAGGCACATTAAGCCATTGAGATAATACGATTATTCGGCTCGCGCCGAAGAGGTTCCGGATTCATTATTTTGGGTTTTGGGGATTCGCAATTTTGTCAAATAGGCCTATATTAGGGGCCGCACAGGGTCTGTACGGCGCGCCGCCGATTGCGGTGCCCCCCACCTTCGAAACCCCATCTGTTCGCGTCAGCGTCAAGCCCAATAAGATAAGAGGTCCTCGACCATGCGTCCCATGCGTCCGTTCAACTTCAACACCGCCGCCGAACTCTTTCCCGCTGCCATTCGCAAGAAGAAGCGCGCGGGCTTCGCCTATCGGCGGTTCGGCACCGCGGCTGAAGCCGTTCGCTTTGCTATGGAAGAGCTGCCGGCGGATTCGCTGAACGGCGCGTATCTGCAGGTCGAGGAAGCGCGCTTCGACCAGAGCGGCATCCGCTCGCTGTATGAGAGCGAAGCCTTTCCGCTGCCGCGCCGGCCGCGCGCGGCGCCGGCCGACGCAGTCAGCGACAAGGACGCGGCGTAAGCCACCAGGCCGTCTCCACATATAACCCGCGCCCTCGGCCAGTCCGGGGGCGTTTTCTTTTGGCGGATTGCCGCGATGTGACGCTCGATACCGATGTGGGCTGGGGTTAGCGTTGCCGATCCAGCCAGCGCCGTAGCAGCCGCGCGTTGCGCATATTGGCGCGGAACAGCACGTCGAAGGCGTCGCCCGCGACCGGCACCGCGCCGACCACGCCCTGGACCGCGACGTTTCCGAGCATCCGCGCCGTGATGTGCCAGGGCGCGCCAAGCGCCCTCGCCTCGCGGACCAGCCACAGCGAAAACGCGGTCGCGATGAGATCGCCGACCACCGGGATCAGCCCGATAAGGCCGTCAACGCCATAGCGGATCTTGGTGCCAGGCAGGATGAAAGCGACATCGAGCAGCTTGGCCACCGCCTCCAGCCGCGCCAGCCGCTGCTCGCGGCTGAGATTGCCGAACGGATTGGCGGTGTTGAAATCGAAACGAAATTCGCGAAATCCGTCCCGCACCGATTCGTGCGGGATCTCCCGCCCGTCCTGGTCGATAATCGGCCCGCGCGCCTCCGCGCGCCTGAACTCGGCGCCGGAGGTCCGGCCTGATCGGGGCCGCCGGCCCAGGGAGATGTCGCTGTCGTGCATGCTCATCAGCTAGTAACGCGCGAGCGCGGCGCAAGTTGCGTCATTTTGCCCGCGCGGCCGTCGGTGTGAGCCCGAAGCGGCGGCGGAAGCTGCGGTTGAAATAAGAGAGATCGTTGAAACCGCATTCGAAGGCAATGTCGCTGATGCGATTGGCCGTCATCGACAGCAGCCGTGCCGCCTTGCCGAGCCGCAACTCGTTCAGCCGGACTGTGAAGCTTGCGCCGGCCTCATACAGCAGTTCGTTGACATAGCGCTCGGAAAGCCCGGCCGCGAGGGCGAGCTTCTGCGCCGAAAAATCCGGCTCCGAAAACCGCTGCTCCAGGATCGACTGCACCGCCTTCAGCCGCACCGCGCGGAGCCCGCCGCGCTGCCCGGCGAGCGCCTGGTCGCCGCGCGCACCGAGCCCAAGCGCCACGAGATCGAGCAGATGGGCCGCGATCACCGTGCCCGCCTCGTCGGCCGCGCCCGGCCGATCGAGGAGGAGGTTGCTGTAGTCCAGCGCCAGCGACAGCGGGCCGCCGGGCTCGAGTTCCCGAGCGACCATGTTGTCGACATGAGGCACCATCGATCGCAGCGTCGCCGCCGGCAAATGCACGTTGATAAAGCGCCTGTGGTTCGCGCCATCGGCGCTGAAGAACGGCTCATCGAGCTTGAGCAGCACCATCGTCCCGGGGCGCATGGTGAACTCGCGGCCACGATGAACGATCAGCGCAACACGGTCGCCGGTGTTGCGCGCCAGGCAATAGCGATCGTCATTGGTCGCCAATACCTGGCGATGCTCGCGCCGCACCGTGCTGAAGGTGCCGTCGCATCGGCCGATGAGCGTGGTTCCGATGTGGACCGAGTTCATCGCAGCGCGGAACGGCACGTCGGATGCCGGATCGAGTTCGGCGGTGTTGGAGAAATGCTCGAACAATTCCGAGAAGCGAAGAAAGCGCTGCCGGTCGTCGAGCTCCTGCGGCAGCATGTCGGTCGACAACAACTTCTTGATGATGGTCATCGAAGGCCACTTGAGGCGCAGTAGAGCATGGAGACATTACAAGCCCGCGACGTCAACGCCGGCCGAAACGCCACGCGCATGCTATCGACGTGCCATCGCGGCTGAAACAGCGCCGGACAGTCCGTTGCATTCATTTGCCGCGCGCCGCGGTGGGCGTCAGGCCGAAGCGGCGACGAAAGCTGCGGTTGAAGTAGGACAGATCGTTGAAGCCGCATTCCAAGGCGATATCGCTGATGCGATTGGCCGTCATCGCCAGCAGCCGCGCCGCCTTGCCGAGCCGCAACTCGTTCAGCCTGGTCGTGAAGCTCGCGCCGGCGTCGTAGAGCAGTTCGTTGACATAGCGCTCCGAAAGCCCCGTCGCGGCGGCAAGCTTCTGTGCCGAAAAATCCGGCTGCGAAAATCGTTGCTCCAGAAAAGTCAGCACCGCCCTCAGCCGCACCGCGCGCAAGCCGCCCCGCTGCGCGGCGAGCGCCTGGTCGTCATCGGCGCCAAGGCCCAGCGCCGCTAGATCGAGCAGATGCTGAGCGATGACCATGCCGGCCTCATCGGCCGCGGTCGGATGATCGAGCAGCAGATTGCTGTAATCCAGCGCAAGCGACAGCGCGCCGCCGGGCTCGAGCTCGCGCGCGACCATCTCGTCGACGTAGGGCACCATCGATCGCAGAGCCGCCGCCGGCAAGTTCATGCTGGTGAAGCGCTTGTGGCTTGCGCCGTCGGCAGTGAGAAACGGCTCGTCGAGCTTGAGCAACACGATCGCGCCGGGCCGCAGGGTGAACTCGCGGCCGCGATGCATCACCACCGCTGCGCGCCTGCCGGTGTTGCGCCCCAGGCAATAGCGGTCGTCATTGGTCGCCAGCACCTGCCGGCGATCGCGCCGTATGGTGGTGAAGGTGCCGTCGCAGCGGCCGAGCACGGTCGTGCCGATGCCAACGGAGCTCATCTCGGCAAGAAACGGCATGCCGGAGGCCGGATGCAGCTCGGCCGTATTTGAGAAATGTTCGAGCAACTCCGCGAAGCGGAGAAAGCGCTGCCGCTCGCCGAGGCTTTTCGGCAGCATGTCGGTCGACAGCATCTTCTTGATGATGGTCATGCAAAACGACTTAACGAGAAATACTGAGACGCAGAGGATGTAGCGGCCATGACATGAACGTAGCCTGAAAGTGCTAGGCGCATGCTAGCAACACTCGATTGAGAATGAAACAGCGCCGGACAGTCCGCCTCCTTCGCAACCCAACGCCCGCCGGTCCAAGACAGAATCGCATCCAGCGCCCTATCGAGGCGCCGGAAGCGGCCGACCACGATTTGTGAAGCCAGGCACCGCGCCGCTTCCGCAACCGACAATTGGCACAACGCTTCGGCAATACCCGTAAAAGGAGAGAATACGATGAAGTCGTCCTCGTTGCGCAAACTGCTGCTCGGCACGGCGATCGCCGCCAGCATGGGCATCGGCTACGCGATCGGCGCGCAGCCGCACATGACCGAGACGATCACGCTGCTGCAGTCGGCGCGCGCCGAACTCTCTGCTGCAACGCCGAACAAGGGCGGACACCGCGAGCGCGCGCTCGGGCTGATCGATCAGGCGATCGGCGAAGTGCGCGCCGGCATCGCCTTTGCCGCCGGCGGCTAGAACAAGACCCGGAGAACCGTTTAGCAGTTTTCCTTCGCGACAAACGCGGAGCGCGTTTGCGCGGAGATCATGCTCAATCAAAAACCTGAAATGCCCGCATCATCTCATTCACGGAGGTTCACCATGCGAAGACTGATCGCAACCATGTTCGCACTCGGCGTCATCGTCCAGGGCGCGCAAGCGATGCCGCTTGCGCCGATCGATGCTCAAGAGAGCAATGTCATTCGGGTCGCGGGCGGCTGCGGTCCCGGCTGGCATCGCGGTCCCTATGGCGGCTGCCTGCGCAACTTCGCCAATCCGGCCGCGCATGCCTGCCCTCGCGGCTTCCACGTCGGCCCTTACGGCGGCTGCCGCGGCAACGGACGCTGACGGCTTCGCCGGCGCGAGGCAAAGCGAAGCAATCAGGATGCGTGCATGCCGGGTTGCTCCGCCGCCTGCGCCGGCGGCGGCTCTTCAACGAATTCATGGACCAGCCACGAGGAGACGGCGCCCGGAATGAAGCCGACCAGGCCGTACATGACGAACTGAAAGGCGCCGCTGTCCGGTCCGCGAGACCCGTACAGCAGCTCTGTCGCAACGAAGGCGATCGCGCCGACCAGTAGCATGCGCAGCATCGGACCAATTCGCTTGATGTGAAAGATGATGTCGTCGACCGCGCCGATCATCAGCGCGGGCAGCACGCCGAACAGATAGCTGTATTGCAGCGTGGTGAAGAACAGGGTGATGAGCTTGCCGACTTCGGCCGCACTGGGCGGATGGCTCCAATAGCTCGATGTAATCGTGCTGGTCAGCAACAGCCAGAACCCGCCGAGCAAAGGCCCGACCGCTGCGAAAATCAGGTAGCGTTTCATGCTCAACCTCTTCGCGCCTGCCCGCCATTTATAGCAGCAGCGGAGAAAGCTGGAACACGCCTTTCGGCCAAAATTCGCCGCCTGGACTCCTCCGAACGGAAAGCTTGCTTGAGCAGTTTTCGTGCGGCCATCCTTCGAGACGCCCACCTCCGGCGGGCTCCTCAGGATGAGGTGTTCCATGTGGCGCGATCCTAAACCCTCATGGTGAGGAGGCGCAACGCGCCGTCTCGAACCATGAGGCCCGAGACGATCGCATCCAACGAACAGCCCGATGCGGTACCCCTGCCTACTCGCCCCAGACCGCGAAGGCATCGTTGAAGGCGCGCTCGCCCGGCGCGCCCTTTTCGATCGCGATGATGGCCCGGCGCTGGTTGGTATAGACCAGCGGCACGTCGAACCACGAGCGTTCCTTCAGAAGCTGAATGTTGCGCTGGCGATCGGCCTCGACGTTCGACAGTCCGACCAGAAAGAAGCCGTCGGTGACCTTGACCGCGAGACCCGCGAGCGGCGTGCCGCGCGCCTGCTCGTTGGACTTCATCAGGATACCCGGCACGTTGCCGACACCACCGCCTGCGAAATCTTGCGGCAGGATGAAGGTCAGTTCCGCGGTATGGCTCGCCGGCAGCGATGTATCGGTGTTGCGGCGGAACGACATCGTCATCTTGAATTTGCGGTCGGGAATCTCGATGTCGGCGCGCACGGCGATATCGGCCTGCTGGCTGCCGGAAGCCTTGACCTGTTCGGTGCGCCAGACCACCGAGCCGACATACTGCTTGCCCTTGGGATCGGAGGGATCTTCGTCATAAAGCACGACGCGCTGCGCGACCGGGGCGACTTGATCCGAGGACGATGACTGACCGACGCGGTCGGTGATCTTGGGCTTGGACAGCGGCGTCGAATTGTCCTTCGGCGCTTCCACGACGGCCGACGGCTTGAACATCCCGCTCACGACGTTGACCGCCGATTTACCCCACAGGATCGCGGCGCCGACCAGGATCAGGACGATGCCGACGGCAATGGCGCTCTTGAACGGAAAGGCGGACGCGCCGCGCGCGCGCTTCGGGTCGCGCTCACCGCGCGAACGCGACGATGGCGGCGGTGCGTAGCGCTCGGCCTCTTCAATCAATTCGTCATAGGAGTAAGCCGCGTCCGGATCGCCGCCGCGGCTCTCCAGGCTCGGCTCGAGCCGGTCGAACTCCGGTGACGGCGCCGGCACATTCGCATAGGTCTTCCGGGCGGCGCGGTTAGCCTGCGCGGCGGCGCGGCCGAGATCGTCGACGTCGGCGGTGATGTCGCGGAAGCCGCGCACTCCGGGTGGCTGCGGCCCGCCATTGCCTTCTCCGCGACGCGGCCCGCCGGGACGCTCGCGAACCGGCGGCATCTGCGGATCCTGCATCGACACCGGCGGCTGCGACAAGGGCGGCGGCTGCGTGCGCGGCGGCGCATCGGCACGCAGGTTACGCGGCGGACGCTGCTGGTCCGGCCTTTCCTGGATGTCCTGCAGATCATCCGGTCCGAGCGGCGGCCGATCGTTACGCGGCGGAGGTGGGGACGGTGAACGCGGGCGCGGGGCCGGAGCGGCTTGTGACGCAGCCTGCGCAGCCGCGGCTTCGCTGTTGCGCGCATTGGCGCGACGCATCTGGTCGCCCGCGCGGGCTGCGCCGCTGTTTGCGCGCGACAACTCGCGAGCGCGTTGCGCGGCCTCGGATTCGACTTTGCGCACTGCCTCTTCGAGCGCCAGCCGCTCGCGCGTGATCTCCAACTCGCTCAACGGAGGCTGCACGCTGCGCAGTTGCGCGATCAGCGCGGCGCGCGCCCGCTCGTAAAGCGCACGACGGCTCTCGCCGGGGGCGCTGGGGTCCAGGCCGGCGATGGCACGGGCAATCAACGGGTAGTAGTCGGCCATCTCACTCAACTATGCGCGCTGCACGGTCACGGTAATGTCGTTATGCCTCGAATGGATTCTGAACCAGGATAGTATCCTCGCGTTCCGGGCTTGTGGAAAGCAATGCAATAGGACAGCCCACCAATTCTTCGATCCTGCGAACATATTTAATTGCCTGCGCCGGCAGGTCGGCCCAGGAACGCGCATTGGCTGTCGGCTGCTTCCATCCCTCAATTGTCTCATAGATTGGAACCACCCGGGACTGGGCGCCCTCACCGGCCGGCAGATGGTCTATCTCCTTACCATCGAGCTTATACCCAGTGCAGACTTCGACCGTATCGAAGCCATCGAGGATATCGAGCTTGGTCAGCGCCAGCCCGTTGATCCCGCAGGTCCGCACGGTCTGGCGAACCAGCACCGCATCGAACCAGCCACAGCGCCGCTTGCGCCCGGTGTTGACGCCAAACTCCCGGCCCCTGCGGCCGATCTCCTCGCCGATCTCGTCGTGAAGCTCGGTTGGAAACGGCCCCTGGCCGACCCGGGTCGTATAGGCCTTGCAGATGCCTAAAACATAGCCAACACCGCCCGGCCCGATCCCCGTTCCGGTCGCCGCCTGCGCCGCGACCGTGTTGGACGAGGTGACGTAAGGATAGGTACCGTGGTCGACATCGAGCAGGGCGCCCTGCGCGCCCTCGAACAGGATGCGCTTGCCCTCGCGCCGTCTGGCGTCGAGCAGCCGCCACACCGTTTCGGCATAAGGCAAGAGTTTCGGCGCAAGCCGCGTCAATTCCTGCAGAATTGCGTCGCCCTTGATCTCGTCCAGCTGAAGTCCGCGGCGCAGCGCGTTGTGATGCGCAAGCAGGCGCTCGATCTTGTGCGGCAGCGAATCGAGATCGGCCAGATCCATCAGCCGGATCGCGCGGCGGCCAACCTTGTCCTCATAGGCCGGCCCAATGCCCCTCCGCGTGGTGCCGATCGCGGTCACCGCGTTGGAGGATTCCCGGAGCGCATCCAACTCGCGATGCAGCGGTAGAATCAGTGTCACGTTCTCGGCCACGCGCAGGTTTTTCGGGCCGACCTCGACGCCCTGCCCCTTGAGCCGCTCGACCTCGTCGAGGAAAGCCTGCGGATCGAACACGACGCCATTGCCGATCACGGCCAGTTTCGACGGCCGCAGCACGCCGGACGGCAGGAGGGCCAGCTTGTAGGTTTCCCCGTTGATCACGAGTGTGTGTCCAGCGTTATGGCCGCCCTGGAACCGCACGACGATGTCGGCCTGCTCCGACAACCAGTCGACGATCTTGCCCTTCCCTTCGTCACCCCACTGGGCGCCGACGACGACGACATTGGCCATCCGCGAATATTCCCTCTACAACTATCGCGTCATATGAGCATGATCTGCACGAAAAGTGCTTTCGCGCCCGGAGCAACGTCCGAAGGCGTGCCATTCCGGATCATGTGCCCAGCCCAATTCACGGCCGCAGCCGCTCGCATGCGAGGCAGCTAACCGGATAAAGGAAGCGGCTCATCTAGGCAAGCAAGAAGGGTGCTTTAGACCCCTCCGGAGACGGCTCCAAGCCCTTGATATCCCCTTAAAAATTCATGTCCTTGCGGCGGTGCGGAAGAGCCGTCCCGCGGACACCCTGTCGTACCCCGGCGGAGCCCCGCGCGCCGAGCACACCCGCCCTAGTGAAGGCATTCACACCTAAAATGATATTGTCGATATCATTTAGAACTTGAGATTGAGCAAAATCAAAGGACACATGTAGGCCCTGGCGGTGCAGTCCCGCCAAGGCTTGAAACACAAGGCTTGAAACACAACGCTTGAAACACAAGGCCTGAAACGCAATCCGGCACGATTCGTGTTGCCGGAGGGGATCGCCACGTGCCTCAATTGGCGGGATCTCGCCTGCCCGGTGGGGCCTCCAGACGATCGCACAGTCCGGACAGTTCTTCTTCGGTGATGTCGTGGACGGTGAGACGCAGCTCCATGATCGCGAGATCGATCAGGTGGCCGGCAAAGGACGCCCCCTGCGCGACGACCGCATCCCGCTGTTCGGTCAGCGCCGCGATGGCGTCGCGCAGCGTTCGGGCGTTGAAACCATTCATCTCGATCCTCCGAGCGGACAAAGCGCCGTTACGGTTCATGACATCACCCCCGAGCAATTTGTTTCGACATCGCCATCTGGCTGGCTGCCGCCATTCCGATTCGCCGCGCGAACGGCGAACCGATACGATCGTCGTGGATATCGTCGCGGCGCCGCTCCTGGCGCAATTCGATCTGGATGCTCATGCTTGGCGGGAGCAGCGTCACGGATGCCTTGGGCCACGGCGCGGATTCGGCGTCACGCCGGTGAAGCGATAGGCCGCGGCCATCTCGAGCGCGAGCAGTTGCAGTTCGAGCATCGCAACCCCCATGCCGGCGCAGGCGCGCGGGCCCGCCCCGAACGGCACATAGGCATCGGTGGTGTAGCGGCGGTTCATCATGAACCGGTCGGGCGTCTCCCAGTGCCGTGGATCGCGTTGCAGCTGCCATGGACAGATCAGCAGCGAGGTGCCGGGCTTGAGATCGCGCCCCGAGATCGTAACCGGCTGCGCGACCTCGCGGGAGAACCACCAGGCACCGGGATAGAGCCGGCAGACCTCGCGGACCAGCGTCGCGGAAAGTTCGGCATGCCGGACCGCCTCGGCGCGGAGTTCGCCGCCCTCGTCTAGGCAATCGTCCGCTTCCTCCGCGATCGCATCCATCAGCGCAGGATCAGCCGCCATGTGATAGAGCACCCAGGCGGCCGCCGCTCCCGTCGTGTGGTGGCCCGCCAGCAGAAGCGTCAGAATTTCGTCGCGCAGGTCTTGGTCCGATAACCCGAGCACCTCGAAATCCCTCAGCGCGCTGGAGGTGCGCGCCTTGTCGCGGAGCCGGTCGACCACGGTCGACATCGCGAGCTTGGCGAAGCTCCTGCGCTTCTTCCGCCGCAGCCAGCCGACCGGCCCGACCGGCGCCACGCGGAACATGTCGTCGGCGAGATCGTCCTCGATCATGCCGACCGCCTGCACCAGCGCGGCTTCGTCACCGGCCGAGATCACTTGCGTTCCGAACACGGCGATGCAGATGGTGCGAAGCGCGAGCGGCGCCGTGAAGCTGTGCGGATCGAACGAACCGAGCCGCGCGAGCCGGGCGCCGACCGCACGGATCTCGGCACACAATTGCGGTAGGAATTTCTCGACGCTACCCTTGGCCATATGCTTGTGCAGCACCGCGCGCCGCCGCTTGTGCTCGTCGCCGTGAAGCATCAACGAACTGCGGCCGAGCACCGGCGTCAGCTTCTTGATCAGCCTGCCCTTGCCGATCTCGGTTTCCGGCGCCTTCAGGATCGGCCGGATCAGATCGGGATCTGTCACCAGGAAAACCGGACTCGGGCCGAGATGGAGCCGCTCCAGCCCGAGCGGCGCGCCGTTTCCGCGCTCCAATAGGAAATTCAGCGGATCACGCCGGAATGCGCGCACGTCCGAGAACATATGTGGCATCGGATATCTCCAGTTTTCGTCCAAGATCGTGGAAGCTGCCGAGATCGGGGTTGTCTGACTTGTTGAGCGGAATTTCACCGGCGAGTGCCGTCAGCGGCGCACCGCTCCTGTCCGCGCCGATGACCTGCGGAGGACCGAAGCGGCGCGTGCGGATGTTCATCCGCTGCAGGAAGCGCTCGTAGGTAAGATCGGCCACCGCGACCAGCGCCTCTGCCCCCCGCAATTCCGCAAAGCGAAACATCAACGCATAGTTGAGCCGCGCGCTCCGCGCCGCCGCGGTGGGAAGCACGCCAAATCTGCTGATTTCCCAGACAGTTCGGCGATTGGGGAACCGGCGAACCGCAAGTTGCGGGAAAACCGCCTGCGTCAGATAGGGATGGTCGGTTCGGATCGCGCGAAAACCGCCGATCAGGTCGGATCCGTGAAATAGCAGGCAGTGTTCGGTGTACCAGACATCGAACTGATCGCGTTCGAGATCGCCGACTGTCTTGAGCAACCATCCGCACTGGTCGACGAACAGACGCTTGCGAAGACGGAACATCGATTGCACATGATCGGGATCAGCTTCTTCCGTGGTGATCAGCGCGTGATACCGGTCGAATGGGTACGACATCCTGCTGTCTCCAAATGACGCATCATCTGGAACAGAAACCGAAATCTATGATACCCCCCAAATCCGGGGGTTTTTGACGATGAGTTTGGACGAGGCGATCTCGGCTATCGAAGCTGCGAGCACGATGGATGAGCTTCGTTCCTGCCTGCACCGCATCGTCCAGAACTACGGATTTTCAGGTTTCGCGTTCATCGATGCGGGACGGCCCGAGCTCGACGTACCCTACTACACCGGCACCTATCCGCCCGCGTGGGAGCGCGCCTACATCCAGAACGATTTCGTGCATGTCGACCCAGCGCTGGCGCGCGTGCGGCGAACCAATACGCCCTTTCACTGGGGCGAACTGAAGCTACCCGAAAAAGTCGGACGCAAGCGGCCGCCCGAAGTGAAGATGATGGACGCGGCAAGGGAGCACGGCTTCAAGGAAGGCTTCGTCGTGCCCTTCCACTATCGCGACCGCCTCGGCGCGATCCATTCAAGCTCCACCGTCTTCTTCTGGGAAGACGAACCGCAGTGGTTCCAGAAGCTGTTCTCGCACCATCGCCACGAGCTGCATCTGATCATGATCTATTGGGTGCAGCGCGCGATGGACGTGGTCAATCGCGAGCAGCGCAACGGGCCGGCGATCCTGCGGCCGACCAACGGCTCGGCAAACGTGCAGCTGACCGCCCGGGAGAAGGAGGTATTGGCGTGGGCCGCCCGCGGCAAGACCGTCGCCGATACCGCCCAAATCCTGGGCATCTCGCCTGAAACGGTGGAGGGCTTCGTCAAGCAGGCCCTGCGCAAGCTGGACGCGTCGAACAAGACGCACGGCGTGGCCAAGAGCATCGCGCTCGGGCTGATCGATCTCTGAGCAGGTCCCGATTGGACGAGCCCGCCGCGACCGGACGCGGCCGATGCCGGCCAAAAGCGGACCTACGGCGCCGCAGGCGTGGCTTTCACGATGTTTCCCGTCGATCCGTCCACCGCGCTTCGGCGGGCAGATCCAGGTTGGGTACTGGGTAACGATCGTCCCTTGATTGCGCGGGACTACAATTTCTGGATAGAATGATAGTGGTCAGGGTAAAATTTATGCGATCGCTCAGGAACATGAATGCGCATTCGGAGCCGCCGGTCGATGTGTTCAGCCGGCTTCGAGGGCGCCACAGCCGAAAGTCATTTGATGCACGTCAGCGGGGCACGCAGGACCAGCCGATGACGGGCAGTACGTCTGACGAGCAGATCGACAGGCTGGTGAAAGCACATTGGCTCGAGATCGGGCTGTCGCCACGCGACCTTGCCGAAGTCCTCAACGCGGTACTTCAGCAGTCATCGAAGCAGGACGATGACCCGGAGCGCGTCAGCGCCGAACGCTTGATACGGGTCAGCAAGGCACTGGATGTACCGGCCGATCTGCTTCATAACGGGCAATCGGCGGCCGATCAGCCGGGCGCGAAAATCCTGTCCGACGATGTTGCGCGCTCCGTGCTGTCGCTGTTCGAGCTTCGACTGCTCCGCGCCTTTTCGCAGCTTCGCGACCATCGCACCAAACGCCTGCTCATCCATCTCGCCGAGCAGATCGTGAAACGCCAGGCCGACGACGACGGCAACGCTGCGTAGCGCCGCTTTCCTGTTTTGAAAGTGACAGGCACACTCAGACAAAGTCGTGTGAAGAATTGAGGCTGCCTGACAGGCTGCTCAATAGGCCGCCGCGATATCGGGCCGGTCGAATGCGGATGCGACCGATCTCAGCGTTTCCAAGCTGGACTGCTCTTCCGACAGTCGTCTTTGGATATACTCGCGCTCAAGCTCAGTGAGGCTCGTTTCGAGCAGGCGGCGATAGCGTGCTATGTTATTTGTATGCGTGCGCAAACGAGCAGATGCGATGTCCAACATGACCGGTCCTCGGCCGTCGCAAACCGGACGGATTGGGCGTTGTGGTCTTGCAGCAGGATTGCCATCTTATTCGAAGCATTTGCGTCACAGACATCATCGTTATGAGGCAGAACTATTTTTTTCCAATCGTTGGAGGTTCCCGAACTGAGCTCACTCTCAGGCAGTAGCAGTCACGCGCGCCGCTTGATCGTCGATCGACCCGGAGTCTGTTCTTTTCCTCTTCCTCCGGGATAGCTCCCGCGGCCAATCAGAGACGAGCACTCCGCCATCAATCGACTACTCGGGTGGAGCGAGGCCCCCGCGATTTCATTCGATGCATGGACGGGATGCATCTGCGCCATTGATGGCGAACGGAAATCCGTGTCTTTGAAACGGCCGGGGAATCAAGCCGGCCCGGGCGCCGGGCCGGGGCCGCGGTGTTATCACCCGAGCCCCGATCGATGTCCGTTACCGACCACACCTCGCGCGCCGCCTCCCCCGGCCACTGGCTGAGCCATCAGCCCTATCTGCTGCTCTGCATCACCGCGCTGTGCTGGGCCGGCAACGCGATCGTCGGCCGGCTCGCCGCGGGCCACATTCCGCCCGTGACGCTGTCGTTTCTGCGCTGGTCGCTTGCATTCCTGCTGATCCTTCCCTTCGCGTGGAAACACCTCGCGCAGGACTGGCCGGCGATCCGCGGCAAGCTCGGCCTGATGGTCTTGCTGTCGATCACCGGCATCGGTTGCTTCAACACGTTGCAATACTGGGCACTCGAATATACCCAGGCACTCAACACGCTGCTGCTGCAATCCGCAGGGCCGCTGATCGTCGCCATATGGTCGCTGGTTCTGCTCGGCGTGCGGCTCACGATCGCGCAGGCGATCGGCGTCCTGCTGTCGATGACCGGCGTGCTGGTGATCCTGCTGCACGGCGACCTGACCACGCTGTCGAGCATCGAGTTCAACAAGGGCGATCTCATCTTCATCGTCGCGCTGGTGATCTTCGGGCTCTATTCGGTGCTGACGCTGAAGCGCCCCGCCATTCATGGCCTCTCGTTCGTCGCCTTCACCTTCGGCTGCGGCGCCGCTTGCCTGATTCCGCTGTGGATATGAAATTGGTCTCGCGCCCGGTCATGACGCTCGATGCAAGAAACCTGGCGGCGCTGTTCTATGTCGCGGTGTTTCCTTCCACGCTCGCCTATCTCTGCTTCAATCGCGGCGTACAATTGATCGGCGCCAATCGCGCGGCTCCTTTCTTTCATGTCGTACCGGTGTTCGGCTCAGTGATGGCGATCGCCTTTCTCGGCGAACGCCCGCAGCTTTTTCACGTCATCGGCTTCGCGCTGGTGCTGGCCGGCGTCTACGCCGCCTCACGCAAGCAGGCGACGTAACCCGCCCGACCCGCGAGGGCACATGCGTGGCCGGCGTCCCGCATGGCACCAATCCGTTTTGCTGGCTTGCCTGTCGTCATCGTCTTGGTCACAAGCTGTGGTCATACTGAAGGTCTGAACCTGGCGCATTGACCACCAAACCCCCGTCACGCTCTCCTTTGAGCTGGCTCAACAACCAGCCCTATCTCCTGCTCAGCCTGACCTCGCTGTTCTGGGCCGGCAACATCGTGCTCGCGCGCTATGTCGCAGGCCACGTGCCGCCGATGACGCTGTCCTGCCTGCGTTGGATCGGCGCGTTCCTGATGCTGTGGCCATTCGCGCGCACGCACCTGCGACACGATTGGCCGGTCATGCGCGCACGGCTGCCGCTCATGATAGGGCTGTCGGCGACGGGCTTTGCGATCAACAACGCCTTGTCCTATTGGGCGCTCCAATACACGGAGGCGCTGAACGCGCTGTTGATCCAATCGTCGGGGCCGTTGTTCGTCGCATTGTGGGCGCTCATTCTGTTCAAAGTCAGGCTGACCTGGGCTCAACTCGCCGGCATTGCGATTTCGCTTGCGGGCGTGCTGACCATCATCCTGCGCGGCGACGTCACGGCGCTGGCCGGCATCCACTTCAACAAGGGCGACCTGATGCTGACGGGTGCGCTGCTTGCTTTCGGGCTCTACTCTGCCCTGATGACGCGGCGGCCGGTGACGCACCAGCTATCGCTGATTTCGTTCACCACGCTGTGCGGAGCCGCCCTGCTGCTCCCGTTGTCGATCTGGGAGCTCTCGACCGGCTCCAGGCTTCACTACGACCTTGATGACACCGGTTTCGCGAGATACTC
>CAWAXO010000049.1:0-24441 GCA_963786015.1 uncultured Alphaproteobacteria bacterium
TCACTTGGTCCGTTATTCGTCCGTAAAGCCGGCTTCGTCGATTTCGGTCACGAGTTCGGCCGTCGTCAGCGGGAGGTTGCCGACACGTGACACCTGGAGCGCAGCGGCCAGCGAACGGAATAAGATGACTGCCAGATATCCGCGCCCGCCCGCAACGCCATCGATGACGCCATGGAGGAGCTGTCGCCCGCGCCGGAACGTCCTTCGGCGACGGGTTGAAGGCCGGCAGGCGGTCTGACGTGAACGTCCCGTCGGCCGTCGCGCTGATCTGCGCGCCCTCGGCGCCGAGCGTGATGACGAGGTGTCTGGCGCGGGCGCGCTCGACCAGCCGTTCGCTGATGACGGCAAGGCCCGAGATGAAATCATTGAGCGCGACGCGGGCCTCGCGCTCCGTCGGCGTCAACAGTGTCATGCCCTTGAAGCGGGAGACATCGCCGGTCTGCGACGAGACCTGGCTGTCGGCGGCCATCATCACCCCCTTCTCCCTCGCACGGTCCGCGATGGCGTCGACCAGGTCCTGTGGCAGGCAGCCATAGTTGAAGCAGGAAAACAGCAGGAGATCGCTGCTCTTGAGCGCCCGCTCGACGGAGGCCAGCATTTGCCGCTGGAGCTCGGCATCGGCGGCGTGCTGGCGCAGATGATTGACCCGCAGCAAGGTCTTGTTCAGCGCCCGGAAACGCTGCTTGCGTGTCGTCGGCCGGGTGGAGTCGGCGAAAGGATTGAAATTCACCCCGTGCTGCTCGAGCGTGCCGCGCGCAAAGCTTGCAGCCTCGTCGTCGCCAACGAGCGTGAAAAACTTGACGTCAGCACCAAGGCCGTGCGCATGGGCAGCGACCGCTCCCGCGCCGCCGACGAAGGTGCGCGTCATCAAGGGCGTGACGACTATGGTGGGGTCTTCCTGCGACATGCCGACGGCATCGCACGTGACATATTCATCGACGATGAGGTCGCCGATGACCGCAACGCGCATTCCGGCAAGCTTTCTAAGCAGGCCCTTGAGCTGCAATATGTCGAAGCCGTGACGCTTGGGAAATTCCAGCGGCTTGCGAACCGTGGAAATATCCACATTCGCGTCGCGCTCCAGCAATGACAGCGACGCAAAGCGCAATTCGCCTGAAGAGAAGATCAGACGTCCCCCATAGGAATTGACTGCCTCCTGCTCGGGATTGACGCGATCCTCGAACTCCTTGCCCTTGACGACGACCGTCGGCTGCAAGCGGGATATGAACGAGGTTGCGGAGTTTTCCAGGCGGACGACATGATTGACGAATGCAATCGAGCGAACGTTATCAACCCGCATGTCCTGCGGCACTGTCACGCCCGGCGTTGCGTCCGGATTGACGCCGACCGCGAGAATATCGGCCTGTTCGGCGGCAAATTTGAGAAGCCGCAGATGTCCGGGATGGACGACGTTGAAGTTGCCGGAGACGAATGCGATCGTCTGGCCCGAAGCGCACGAGGCATGGATCGCCCGACAGACCTCGTCGGCACGCGAAATATCGATCAAGTGGTCCAAGGATCCCGCCCTCCAGAACTGGCGTGCCTCGATGCGCGGTCATTCATGTCCCCAGCCGGCATCGGGTTATAGAGAACGCATTTACCTCAACTCATCGAGAGAGAGAAGCAAGTTCATTTTGCACTGCGCTTTACGGAACCAGACTGTCGCGCCCCTCCTCTAAAATACTGTAATCATTCGACTTTCGAGTTGGCGCCGCAAACCAATATTCCCATCCCCGGGAACTGTTGGGATCTCTGAAAATGCCGATTCCGGCTCCACAGCGCGCACTTGCAATGCTCTCTCCATGGCCCGCCGACGTTGAATCGACGGCATCCCTTCCAATTAAATAGTCTAGAAGTGACGATTGAATCCGCGCGCTTGAGGGGCCGTCAGTTGCGCATCAGGAACCAGCGGCCCAAAAGTATCGGAACGGCAATGTCCGAATCAATTCATGTCGAAGAACAGCTCGCTTGATACCACTCCGGTCAACGCAAGAACAACCCGAATGGATGCTCGCCAAAGTCTCTTTGCCGACGTAATCGGCTCAATCAACGCTTCAGATCGAGCAAGCACCGATGGTTGCCTGACCTATGGATATGCCATATAGAGCGCTGGAAAATTCGGGGGCCTCAAAGCGTCGTGGTATAGGGACGGTGAGCTTGGACCAACATACCGGCACTTGGAACGAGGCGCGGGGCGAGCTTCCGACTGTCATCTATTTCGGCACTGCCAGCGGTTACAGAAGCGACGCGACCCGTAAAGACTTGTTCGACGCTCTCGGGCAGTGGCAGCTATGGACCTCACTGGGATGGCTTGACGTCAAGCAACGTTATCGCCGCGCGGTTCTCGGTCCATTCTGGATCACCATCAGCATGGCCGTGCTGGTCCTGACGCTGGGCACGGTCTATGCGGGACTCTTCAAGCAAGACGTTCACTCCTTCCTTCCCTATCTCGCGGCCGGCTTCATCGTTTGGAATTTCTGTACGGCGGCGATCAATGAAAGCGCCACCGCCTTCGTGCAGGCGGAAGGCCTGATCAAGCAAGGCGGATTACCACTGTCGCTGCATGTCTTTCGGACGATCTTCCGCAATTTCATCATCAGCGCGCATAATCTCTCCGTCATGGTTTTTCTGTATATCTGGCAGCCGTCCCTCTTGACCTGGCACCTGCTGCTGCTGATCCCCGGCCTTGCCTTGATGCTCGTCAACTTTGCCTGGATCTCGATCATCATCGGAGTGTTCTGCACCCGCTTCCGGGACCTTCCCCCGATCATCGGCAACTTTCTGCAAATTTTATTCTTCGTGACGCCGGTAATGTATCGGCCGGAGACGTTGCCGGCCCATCTTAGCTGGATTGTCAAGCTTAACCCGTTTTACTACCTGATCGAAGCCGTGCGAGCGCCCATGCTCGGCTTCTCCCCTCCGCATGAGGCTTACGCGGTTCTCGTTTTCTGCGCGATTGGCGGCTCGTTGCTGGCATTCTCGTTCTTCGCAAGAACGCGCGCCCGCATTGCTTACTGGCTCTGATGGCGATCCCGATGGCTCAACCTTCGACTTCCCGGACCGCGACGTCGGTGACATTCGACAAGGTCGGCATCGAATTTCCAATTTATTCGGCACATGGCCGATCATTCAAACGGTCGGTATTGCAATATACGACCGGCGGGAGCATCGGGGTCAGCGCCAAACAACGCGTCGTCGTCTCCGCGCTGAACGATATCTCCTTTACCGCAGAACATGGCGAGCATATTGGCTTGATCGGCCACAACGGCGCCGGCAAATCGACGATGCTGCGTGCGGTCGCAGGCGTTTACGAACCGGTCTTCGGCAAGATCTCGGTGAGCGGTCGTGTGACATCTTTGATCGATCTCACGCTTGGCATGGACATGGAGGCAAACGGCTACGAAAACATCCGCATCCGCTGCATGCTTCTCGGTCTCAAGCCCAAGGAAATCGACACGCATATCGAAGACATTGCCGAAGTCACCGAGCTCGGCGATTTTCTGGCAATGCCGGTACGGACTTATTCGAGCGGCATGGTTTTACGGCTTGCCTTCGCGATTTCGACCTCGATCACGCCTGATATCCTGCTGATGGACGAATGGATCGGAGCCGGAGATGCGTCGTTTGTCAAAAAAGCTCAAGTGCGTCTGCAAAGCCTGCTCGGCCGCACCGGCATCCTGTTCATCGCCTCGCACTCCGAAAGCATCGTGAAAGACAACTGCACCCGCGCCATGTGGATGGAAAAGGGCGCCATACGCAGCGACGGCGCGCCGGCGGATGTATGGCGCGAATATGAAGCCTGGAGCATCCACGGAAACTAGTGGAACGTTGCTTGCCGGCCAGGCGCACGAACGTCTCCGATTCTTTCTCTTAAACTTTCTGGTTTAACCAAAAATAATATCGCTTAATGGTTGCATTATACCTCGATCTCAGAGTATGAGTGGGATCAGGAAACGCCTTTTGCAAAGTCGCTGTATCGACCTGCGCGAGGCTTCTTCTGGTCACAGAAAACTGCTTCTGCAACCTCGCTGCATTTGAACTTTTAAAGCGAAATAGATCTCAAAAGTGCGCTCATGACTGAGCGGCTCGATGTCCGCATTGCGGAGAGCGGCATCGCACGCGACGAGATCAACCAAGACTGCAACTGTTCGAACGTTGAAGCTGTTGGCGGATCACGAACCATGACTGAGCGGCAGAAGGTCAAGCTCCTGGTCGTCGTATGGGGTGATCGATACGTGAAGGAATTTTCGCGTATAGCGCTCCCGGCGCTGCTTGCGCCAGGTAATTTGCCTGTCCTAGCTGAGGACACGGACTTCGAGGTGCTGATCATGACACAGCGGAAGAGCGAGCAGTTCTTCCATCAAGAAGCGGCATACTGTGTACTGAAAAAAATCTGTCGCGTCCGGTTCATTTTCATCGATGATCTGATCGATGGCGCAAATTTCGGCGTAACGCTGACGCTCGCCTACGCACGGGGCGTGCGCGACAGCGGCGATGCGCAGACGAGCACTTATTTCATCTTCCTAAATGCGGATTTTATCGTGGCGGATGGTTCGCTGAGGACGCTGCGCGAGAAGATGAAGGAAGGCTGTGCTGTGGTGTTTGCACCCTCCTTGCGCGCCCGCTCGGAAAACGTTGCCCCCCTTCTGGAGCAGGCTGTCGATTCCGAGACTCAAATCCTAGCCTTGCCGCCACGGGACATGGTGCGCCTTGCGCTTGAAAATCTGCATCCGACAGTGATCGCGAAGACCATTACGCAGGGCGTCGTCAAGTGCGACGAATACAATCACCTCTACTGGCAAGTCGACAAATCGACTCTTCTCGCCAGAAACTATTTGATCTTCATTCCGATCATCAGGCCGGAAACGCCAATGCCGCCGGTCAATTCCTATAGCGATTACGGTTTTGTCCCGGAGCTCGTGCCTACCGGACGTGTTAGCTATCTGCGTGACTCGGACGAGTTCTTCATGCTCGAGCTGCAGCGAACGCGACAGGAAGGCTATCGTATCAGTTGCGGCAGGCCCGTTCCTCAGCAAATTGCCGATGAATTGTCGTACTGGACCACGAGCGAACATCGCCTGGTCGCTGAGCATGACTTCGTGTTCCATGCCGCAGAGTTGCCGGCACAGCTCCCCTTCGTGCGCGCGCAAGCGTCCGCGTATATGGAGCAGCTGAAGAAGCTGATGAACCCGCTTCCCGTGCATCACGCTGCCCATCCCTATTGGGCCGCCGGCCTCAACGCGTGGCTTACCTTTCGACCAAAAAAACAGTGGGATGTTCCGGAACTCGCTGTTGTGCACCAAACCGAAGCCGCGGCCGCAACCGTGTCGACGAGCTTTATCGATCGCCTGCGACGCTCTTTTGGGACTGCGTCTCGTGTTTCGATCTGGCGCCACCACTGGCTGGACATTCGCCTCGCCCTGAATTGGATCGACAGTCTTGCTGCGCGTCCACGGCCGCGAAATTTGCTCTTGTTCAGCGAGGGTAGTGTTCTAGCACTGTATCCCGAGCTAAAATCATTCGATCGGCTTGCTATCGAAGCGCTGATCGGAGATGACCGCTGCGATCGCCCCCAGAAAACTCGTTACTCGAATGTACTGTGTCACGTCAGTTCCGCTCACGCCGGGCACGTCCGCGGGATGCTGAAGTGCATATCTCCCTGTCTTGAGCAAGACGTTGAAATCGCGATCTACATGGAATCATGGAACTTCGCGTTGAGGTCGGAAGGCCTGGCTCAGGAAATCGCGGCCTCGATTGAGGAGCTTTTGCCAAGCGAATGGATGGGCTTCGAGATCAGCGCGACCTTCGTGGGGAACAAGATCAAACATAGGCTACGAACCGTCGAGACTCGTCTACTTCACCGGATCGTTCGTTCCCGCGGCCTGGGCCGCTGGCTTCTTCTCCCACCGTTGGGAACGATGCTGCTGACCGTCTTGGGTCTGACTGCGATTAACAATTGGCGGCTCAGAAACGACACTGGCGACAGCTTAAACTGCTGTAGCAGCATTCTTGTGCGCTTGCGGCGTGGCAAGGACCCAATTCAATAGATTTTCGAGCGTTGCCGCAGCGAATTGAGCACTTGACCATCACCGATACGTCAGGAAGGCGCCCCGGGGAAAAAACCAAGGCACCGTCGTCATGTGCTACAAAAGACACAACGCTCAATCAATCGTTGGCATTCCCGGTAGAATCAGTTGGTCCCGTGCCGTTGGGGTGGTTGGGATCTCATCGGTTGTGCTTATTTGTGCTCGCCGATTTCCTGAGGGCAACTCGAGAACAGATGCTGCAGGTCGACAAACGAGAACATATCGCTGCGCTGGATGGCTTACGCTTCATCGCCGCCGCGACCGTCATGATTTCGCATGCGGTGCTCTGGCAATATCTGAAGCATGGCCCTCTGGACGTTGCGAGCCGGCCGTTCCTCGCTTGGTGCGCACTGCATCTTGCAAACTTCGGAATCGATTCTCTTCTTCGTTCTAAGCGGGTTTGTCATCCACCATAATTATCACACGGTCGTTCAGATGCCGGGAGGGCTTCGGAAGTTCTTCATCGCGCGCTGGTCGAGGCTGTATCCGATGTTTTTTCTGGTCTTTGTTCTGGGGTTGCTGCATCTGGCCGTGACCCAGGGCGTGACGACTGAACTGCTTGCCCCTATTCCGCTCTATAACTTTCACCGAATCCTGGTGGTACTGGTCGATCGGCGGAGCGGCTGCAGCCTCCACATACCAGGAACCGTTTCTCGGGGTACTGTGGTCGCTATCGACTGAAGCATTTTTCTATTGCCTTTATCCGTTTGTCGCACTGCGGCTCGCGAGGCTCAGCTTGCGGAAAGCAGCGCAGCAGATGGCCATCATCGGATGCGCTTTTTTCGTCACCGGCGTGGCAATTGTTGCAAACATCGAATACCTCTACCACGTCCTGCAGCCGGTGCTTGGTGGCGCGTTCAATCGGGCAGTTCACGCATTGGTTTGCCTACAATTCGCCCTGGCCGCGTATCGGCGAATTCCTGCTGGGCGCGCTTGCCTCCCAGATCTGCCTCTGCGGATACAAGCTTGGACAGCGTCGCGCGGACTACCTTGTTGCCGGCTGCATCGCCGTCATCGCGCTGATGTTCCTGCTGATGTTCAAAACCCAGTCGTTGTACGGGAGCAATGACATGACGTTGATCGCGCCCAGTTTTGCGTTGATCTGTCTTGCCGTGGCTTGCTGCCGAAGCGCTTGGGCCACTCGCCTGCTCTCCGTGCGTCTCATGATCCTCGGCGGCGAAGCGAGCTATTCCCTTTATCTCATTCACTCGGCTGTTCAGGTCAAACTCTCGGAACCCGCCTTCAACGTCTACGACATGAACCACACCTATAAATGGGCCATTGTCAGCTTCATCGTGTCTATCGCCTTGGCTCGGTTGTTGTATGTTTATTACGAACGCCCTGCGATGAATGTCTTGAGAAGGCGAAGGGCAAGTTCTGTCCCGGCAATCGGCGTGCGCTAGACGAATCGATCGAAGCCAGGACTGCCCAAGGCGATATTCACAGCACGCGCTCGGAGGGGCGCGGCGGCGGGCCGCGCCGGAGAGGCCACTCCCTCCTTCAACGAGATGTAACTGACACTCGCTCTGGCGCGGACTCCATACTAGCGTCGCCCCCGATCCGTTCACCGCGGTCGCCGTCATCTGGGTCGATGAACTCGTCGACGCCGCAGCCCAAACATATGCCCGCCTACGGCGCGGAAGAACCGCTGCGCCGGGCGCTCGATCCGCTCGTAGGACAATCGGGCGACGATGACAGCCACGGCAATGCTCAACGTGAGCCAAAGCGCCGGCACGGGCAAATGCAGGCCGAATGCCGCACGCGCCGACAACCACACGATTGGATCATGCAGCAGATAGAGGGAATAGCTGGCCTCGCCGCCCCAAATCATGAGCGGCATGGACAGAGCCAATGCGAACAATGAGCGCGGGATCGAAGCGCAGAGGCAGATGCCTGCGAAACAGATCGCAAGCACGCTCGAGTCGACCATGGCTGTCAAGGTCCTGTGCTGGGCGAGAGCAAAGATCGCGACCAAGCAAAGGACTGCGACAATGTCTGCCACGATCGGCCGTATCCGGAAGTCCGCTCAGCGAGAGCTGCGCGGCGAACACCCCGACCAGGAAAGAGGGAAACCTCATCCATGGCGAATGAAACCCGAGCCAGAACAGGAACTGCGATCCGGTGGTGATGCCCAAATGTTTCGACGCAAAGGCGATGATCTCGTTGGAGTAGGAGACGAAGGCGAGGCTCATCGCTGCACCGACTGCGCCGGCGACAACAAGGCCGACCGCTGCACCACGCTGCGACAGCTTCGACGTGAGAGGCGCCAGCAGCGGATAGGTGCAGTAGAAAAACGCCTCGGTGGCAAGCGACCACGTCACCCCAAGCACAGCATTGTTGAGCCCGTCGAAAATGTAGGCTCCGTCGAACTGCCAGTACCACCAGCTCGTCGTGAAGGTGAGAAAATAGGGTGTCATCTCCGCCATGCGCCAGGCTTGGCCCTTGGTGGCGACCCCGTAGATCGTGCCGACGATAAAAATCAAAAACAGCGGATAAAGTCGCGACCAGCGCGCAACGAAGAATGCCCACAGCCCACCGGGCTGCTGGACGACGCTCCGATAATTCCAATGGATGACAAAGCCGCTGAGCACGAAGAACAGCGTCATTCCGAAATTCGCAAGGTGCGTGAGGTTCCACACCGCGTAGCTCATGCCCTCCCAATTGCCGGGTGGGTAGATTTGATAGGTGGCATGCGACACCACCACCGAAAGCGCGGCGACAAAACGCAGCCCGTCCAAGGCCGCGACATGAGATTGTTTTTGATTCGCCTGATGCTCAGCCACTGCCCGTCCTGAGTTTTGGAAATAGCGAAGAGTCGATTGCATGAGCCGCCGTAAACGAGCCCGCTGGGACGCGAAAACTCGCCTCGCAAGACACCCGCACGGGACCGTGCCATACTGCCGGGACGGCCGCCACGGTTCCCCCTGGACAGCGCGGTGATGCTACGTTGTACGTATCTCATGCCGCTGGCAAGTCCGCCGTCGCGATCACGATTGTGCCGCCAACCTGTGTGGATATGTTTTCCTCACCGATTACCGTCTCGATAATCGCACGACTTTGGAAGCTGCGGCCGCGTGGAGCCCCGCATCCTCCGCGAGACAATCACGACCGCAAATACGAGCCTGTGACAGCCTCCCGTCGATCCGCTACACATCTCGCACCCTTGCCAAATCCGTTTGCCAAAAATGACCCCGTCCCCCGCCTCGCCCCGATGCGTCCTCTATGTCGTGAACGAGGATTGGGCATTCCTGCTCAATCGCCTGCCGATGGCGCGCGCGGCGCGCGATGCGGGGTTTGAGGTTCATGTTGCAACCAATGTGAACGCGGGCGCTGCGGCGATCGAGGCCGAGGGCTTCGTCCTGCATCAGATCCCGTTTCGTCGCGGAGGACTGTCGCCGCTGGCCGCAATCCCGACGCTGCGGGCGATCCGGCGGATCGAAGCGAAGATCAAGCCGAGCGTCATTCACCATTCGGGTCTGCAATGCAGCGTGCTCGGATCGGCCGCAGCGCTCGGCAACAACATCCCGACGGTCAACGCGATCACGGGATTGGGCTATGTCTTCACCTCGAACGGCCCGCGCACGCGGCTGTTGAAGCAGGGTGTTATCCGGCTGCTGCCATGGCTGCTGAACCGGAACAACAGCCGCGTTCTCGTGCAGAACCCGGACGATCGCGACGCGCTGCTGAAGCTCGGGGTCGAGCCGGGCCGGCTGACGCTGATTCCGGGGTCCGGCGTCGACACCGATGCCCTGACGCCGCTGCCCGAACCCGACGGACCGATCACCATCGGGTTCGCCGGACGCCTGCTGGCCGACAAGGGCATCCGCGCGCTGGTGGCCGCGCATGCCATGCTGCGCAGCCAGGGCCACGCGGTCGACCTCCTCATCGCGGGCAATCCCGATCCCGCCAATCCGGCAACGATTTCGCCTGAGGAGATCGAGCAATGGGGTCGGCAGCCCGGGATCAGCTGGCTTGGCCAGATCAAGGATATCAGGTCGCTCTGGCAGCGCTGTCATATCGCGGCGCTGCCGTCGCACCGGGAAGGCTTGCCGGGCAGCTTGATGGAAGCCGCCGCATGCGGCAGACCATTGATCGCAACCGATGCGCCGGGCTGCCGGGAAGTCGTGCTGAACGAGCAGACGGGCCTGCTGGTGCCGATCGAGGATCCTCCCGCGCTGGCGCAGGCGATTCTGCGGCTCGCGGAATCCCCGTCATTGCGGGCACGCTATGGTGCGGCGGCAAGACAGTTGGTCGTCGACAGGCTGTCCGCAAGAATCATCGGAAACGCGATCGTTGAGCTTTATGAGGATCTGAGTGACACGCCGCGATAACCGACCGACCGCCTCGACCAACCCTTGAACCGGCGCGATGGCTCATTCCGAACTCCTTCCGTTTCTGCTCGTCGCTGGTTTAGCCGCAGTCTTGTCGGCCGGCCTCACCTGGGCCATCCGTCCCCTGCTGCGGCGAGTTGCAATGGCGAAGCCCAACGCCCGTTCGTCGCACCGCATTCCGACGCCACAGGGCGGCGGCATCGCGGTGATCGCGGCAACCCTGGTTGTCGCCGCAGCAAGCGCCGTCGCGACGCAGATCGCCATTCCGACGCTGCTGTTTGCCGCGGTCATCTTCATGACACTGGTGGGAGCCGCCGACGACATCAAGTCGGTGCCCGTGCTGCCGCGGCTGCTGTTGCAGGCCGCGGCCGTCGGCGCGGCGGTCTACGCGTTGCCCTCCGATGTGAGGCTCTTTCCGGCGTGGCCGTTCGCGGTCGAACGCGGACTGCTTGTCCTCGCAGGCCTCTGGTTCGTGAACCTGGTCAATTTCATGGATGGGCTGGATCTGATGACCGTCGCCGAGATCGTGCCGGTCACGGCCGCGATGGTCCTGCTGGGATGGCTGGGCGAACTCACCTTGCCGACCGCCCTTGTCGCCGCCGCGCTCTGCGGCGCGATGCTCGGATTTGCTCCCTTCAACCGGCCGGTCGCGACGATATTCCTTGGCGACGTCGGCAGCCTGCCGATCGGACTGCTCGCCGGCTGGTGCCTGATGCATCTGGCCGGCCATCAGCATTTGATCGCGGCGCTGCTGTTGCCGCTTTATTATCTGGCGGACGCCACGCTCACGCTGGCTCGCCGGATCGCGAGGGGCGAACCATTCTGGGCGGCGCATCGCACGCATTTCTATCAACGGGCAACCGACAACGGCTTCAGCGTGCCACGCGTGGTCGGCGAAGTCTTCGTGCTCAACCTCGTGCTTGCCGCACTGGCCATCGCATCCGCGCTGGCCGGCTCGGTCACGGTCGATGCGCTGACGGCAGTCGCAGGAGCCGCGGCCGTCGCGATGTTGCTCCTGAGATTCAGTCGGCGTCGATCGCCGTGACCCCAAGCCGATCAGGGCTCGGACACCGCGCGCTGCAGAGCTTCATCCATTGTCACGCTCGGCCGCCAAGGCGTCGACGCCAGCTTGGAAAGATCGAGTTCGAGCGAACCGATCAGCCCATCACGGGCTTGCTCGCGGCCGCTGATCGTCAACAGACCTTTCAGCAAAAATATCGGCATCGGGAAAAGCCGCGGCTTTGTTCCGGCGGCTTTTGCAAGCCGCCGGACGAAATCCGGCGTCGACACCTGCTCGGCGTCCGCCAACAGAAACACGTCGAATTTTTCGCACCTAGCCGAAAGCCTCATCGAGATGAACGACGCCAGATTGTCGACCGACAGAAAGGCGCGGCGATTGTCGATCGATGCGAAAGGCAGCGGAATGCCGCGCCGTACGGCGCGCAGCAGCAAGGAAAAGTTGCCCTTCGCGCCGGGGCCGTAAACAAGCGGCGGCCTGATCACCGTGATTCGCATGCCGCTGCCTCGAGCGAGAGTCTCGAGCCCGGCTTCGGCCGCAGCCTTTGACGTGCCGTAGGGACCCTCCGGCGTCAGAACGTCCCTCTCGCTGAACGGCGCACGCCCGTCGCTGCTCCTGCCATGCACCAGAATTGTGCTGACAAAAACGAATTGACGGACGCCGGCCCTCTCGGCGCATCGGGCCAGGTTCAATGTGCCCTCGGTGTTGACGGCAGCGTAGAGCCCGCGCTCGCTTTCGTTCGGCGGCCGGTGCACATGCGCCGCCAGATGCACGACCGCCTCCACACCCTCCAGGGCAGCCGACCAGTCCGTGTCCGGCCCAATCGATTTGATCACGACGTCATCGCTGTCGGACGACGGATGCCTGACGACGCGACGAACGACCCAGCCTTCACGGGCCAGAACCGGCACAAGATGACGGCCCACGAAACCGCCGGCGCCCGTGACGAGGACGATGGGCCGGCCGTCCTTCATGGCAGCGTGTCCTTCATCGCATCAGCCGTCCGATCACGCGGCCGTCGCCCCGAACTCCGGCACGGCATCCTTCAGAATGGCCTTGATGGCGGGATCGTCCTTCTCGATCGCCTGCTGGAGCGCGGCGATCCAGTTGCGCAGCGTCTGCATCGGCGGCTGATTGGGCTTGGCCGCCATGACGCCGGCAAGGCCGATCTCGGCCGCAGGCTCCTCGTTCGCGAACAGGATCTCGTTCAGCCGCTCCCCGGGCCGCATGCCCGTGAACACGATATCGATGTCGTAGCCCGGCTGCAGTCCGGAAAGGCGGATCATCCGCTCGGCGAGTTCGACGATCTTCACCGGCTGACCCATGTTCAGCACATAGACCGAGACGCTGGACTTCTCCGCGCCAAGCGCGTGGCTCGCCGCCGTGATCACGAGGTCGCAGGCTTCGCGAATGGTCATGAAATACCTGACCATCTCGGGATGGGTGACCGTCACCGGCCCGCCGGCCTCGATCTGCGCCTTGAATTTCGGCACCACCGAGCCGTTCGAGGCCAGCACGTTGCCGAACCGCACCGAGATCAGCCGCATCCGCCGCCTGCCGTCCGCCTGCACGGCGAGGTCCTGATCCAGCGCCTGACAGTACATTTCGGCAAAACGCTTGGTCAGGCCGAGCATGGAGACCGGTTCGATCGCCTTGTCGGTCGAGATCATCACCATCGCTTCGGCGCCGGCCGCGAGCGCGGCGTCGGCGACATTGATCGAGCCGAAGATGTTGGTCTTGACGCCCTCGCTCCAGTCGCGTTCGAGGATCGGCACATGCTTCAGCGCGGCCGCGTGAAAGACGAGATCCGGCTTGAACTCCTTCATCACCTGATGGATGCGCTCGCGGTCGCGGATATCGGCAATTCGTCCATCGATTTCGGCCCGGCTTTCATGCGCGCCAAGCGCTTCGGTGATCGCATAGAGCGAAGGTTCTGAAATTCTCGATCACGAGCAGCCGGGACGCACCGAATGTCACGACACGGTGACAGATTTCCGAGCCGATCGAGCCGCCGCCGCCGGTGACGATCACCGCCTTGTCCTTCACCAGTGCTTCGAGCCGCGCATGGTCGATCTTTTCGCTCGGGCGGAGCAGCAGGTCCTCGACCGCCACGGCGGTCAGCCGCGGCGCCTCTCCGCCCTCCAGCGACGGCAGCCGGTTGACCACCAGCCCCAGCCGCCGCGCTCGCATCAAGAGGGATTCGGGATGCGCGTCGGGCGCGAAGGCCGACGGCATCATCACGACGCGCGCGATCGGCTTGTTGCGCCGGGAGAAATCGCCGATCACATCGTCGATGTCGTCGACACCGCCGAGCACGGGAATGCTGCGAATGAGCTGGCCCTGGTCGGAGGCCGACGGCGACAGCACGCCGATCGGCCAGATCCGCTTCACCGCGCCGCTTTCGATGCCGCGCAGCAGGATCTCGGCGTCGGCGGCGCGGCCGATCAGCAGGGCCGGCGCGGAATCTCCGGTCCGTGCATGATGACGCACGCGCGTGTAGCGGAAATAGCGGTAGGTGAACCGCAACGCGCTCAGGAAAGAGACCTCGAGGAACCAGTAGAGGACGATGGTGACCCGGCCGAGGAAAAAGTTGCTGTGCACGGCGGGCGAGACGATGATGTAGTCGAGCACAACGAGCGCGAGCGTCAGCACGCTTGCCACCCGCAGAATGTTCAATGCATCCGGCAACGAAATGAAACGCCACTTCGTCGTGGTCAGATTGAAAAGGTAACAGATGACAACGCTGAACGCGAGAAAGTAGGGCAGGATTTGCAGCAGAAGCGGCAGACGCTCGTAGAAATTCATGCCGCCGTCGAAACGAACATATGAGGCAACGAGCAGCGCCGCCGCGGTCGCAATGACGTCGTGGATGGCAATCAGCAGGTTGCGATAGGTGAGATGTGAGAAACGCGTCATTCAAATGACCGAGAAGTGGGGAGTCCGGGGCGGACGACGTTCCCAGGCCCCTGATAGCCGATCTCGCGCAGCCTCGCCAGCACTCGGGTCCTCACAGGAACTCATCTGTGCCCTGCCGTGAATTCGGCCGCGCGCGTTTTCAACACCATTCCCCCGGCCACGCCGACGCCAAGCACATACATCCATCCCTCGTGAAAGTCGAAGATGTGCGAATTGAACAGCGAGGTGAAGATATTCTGCACGACCACCAGGAGTCCGATCCAGCTCGCCAGCCCCTCGCCGCGAAACCACGACAGGTGCGTGAGCCACATCGCGTAGAGCACGACGACGCCAACCATCCCCCACTGCACCGCGGCGTTGAGCGTTTGATTATGGGGATTGCCGATCACCTCGGCCGTCGCGGAGCCGGCCGGGCCACTCGCGGCTTGAATGAAGAGGCCCCTGGTCGATCCCGTGCCATGGCCGATCACGGGAGCGTCGGCGAAGAATTGCAGCGACTTTCGCCAGAACTCCAGCCGCTCGCCGATCGAGGTCGCCGCTCCCTGCTCCCTGTAGGCCTGATACTCATGCGTGAAGGTCGCGAGGGTCCGCTGCAATTGCGCCGATGAAGCCCAGGCGACCATCGCGAGTACGACGGCAGAAACGAGAATGATCAGGTTCGTCCGCCAGCTCAGATGCACGAGGCCGAACACGCCGAGCATGACCGGCATCGTGACCAGCGCCGTTCGCGAGGTGATGATGAACGCCATGGTGGCCACAAAACCCAACGAGACCGCACCGAGCAGAAGCGCCGGCCATACCTTCTTCTCGCGCAGCAGCGTGATGACCGGATAGGCCAACGCCACGGCGCATAGCGTGAACTCCTGGCTCTGATCGATGTAGTTCTTGACGAAGATGCCGCGCGAGGCTTCCGCGGCGGGCTTGAGCGACAGGCTCGGATGGAACGCAACGACCCACGACATCGGCACCATCAGCGCGCAGGAGGCGAGGAACGCCAGGAACACCGCAACGCCGCGCTCGGACCGCTCGAAATGATAGAACAACAGCGGCAAAGCCAGGAGTTTTGCGGTCGGAAAGACCGCGTAAAATCGTGCGCCCCACGCCGCATCCGACCATAGCGTCCCGACCAGCGCCAACAGAAAGAACGAGATGGGCACAAGCGAGATCGGGCGCTTGATCGACCGGACGAGCGCATCGAGATCGAGGAACGGCACCATGGCCAGCAACATTGCGACCGAGAATATCCCGGTCAGCGATGTCGACCATGGCAGCGTCAGCGCGACCAGAATCGCGAAGATGTCGACGGTCGCCGTCCACGCGGCCGGATCGCGCCACGGCCTGACGCGCGTCGTCACCGTCGAACCTCCGGCAATTGCCGTCACCTCTTGTCTCCTTGCATGGGCTGCCTGCCCCGTCACACTGCGGTATCAGCGATAGCGATCGGCACGATCGAGATAGCCCTTCACATACAGCGCAACCGCATCTTCCAGCGCGGTAAAGCCGCCATTGTAACCGGCCTTGCGCAGCCGATCGACCTCGCTCTGGGTAAAGTACTGGTAGCTGCCGCGGATGGCCTCGGGCATGTCGATATATTGGATGTTCGCCCTGGTGCCGAGTGCGGCATAGGCTGCGAGCATCAGATCCTTGAAGCTGCGCGCCTTGCCGGTACCGACATTGAACAGCCCGCTGACAGACGGCGTCGCGAGCAGCCACATCGTCACCCGCACCACGTCGTCGACATAGATGAAATCGCGCCGCTGGTCGCCGTCCGCGATGCCGTCGCGGTGGGATTTGAACAATTGCACCGCGCGGCCGGCCCTGATGTCGTCGAAGCGCCGCGCCAGCACGCTCATCATCGTGCCTTTGTGGTATTCATTGGGGCCGAACACGTTGAAGAATTTGAGGCCCGCACATTGCGGCGGCAGCGCGTCGCCGCGCTCGGCGCGCGCCGCGACCGCCATGTCGAACAGATGCTTGCTCCAGCCATAGAGGTTCATCGGCCGCAGCGTCTTCAACGCCCGGAGCGAGGGATCGTCGGCAAACCCTTCGCCGCCGTCGCCATAGGTCGCAGCCGAGGACGCGTAGATGAACGGCACACCCTGCGCCGTGCACCAATCCAGCAGCCGCATCGAGAGGCGGAAATTGGTCTCGATCACGCGATCGCCGTCGGTCGCGGTCGTCTCCGAGATGGCGCCCAGATGGATGACGGCCTCGAGCTGCCGGCCTTCCAGCCAGGACAGCAGTTCGGTGGGAGGAACGATATCGGCGAGCTGACGCTTGGCGAGATTGCGCCACTTGCCCTCGCTGCCCAGCAGGTCGCAGACCACGACGTCGAGGCGGCCGGCATCGTTCAGCGCCGCCACGAGATTCGACCCGATAAAACCGGCTCCGCCGGTCACCAGTAACATCTAAACCCCTGCTCCATCCTCTGAGGCGGGTCTTGCCTACCGCATGAAGGCGCAAAGTGTAAGCCGCTTGGCGAAGGTCATTTGCGCTCAAGCGGTTAGCCGTTAGATCACACATCAATTCTTGCTGATTCGCCGGCCTGCCGAGCAAAAGATCCGGTTGCTCGGACTTTGGATGAACGCAACCGGTGCGGCTTTACGTGCAGACAGGGAGCGGCTACCGAGACCGCAATCGGCCGCTGGGCTATCAAAAAGTGAATAATAATTCAATTGATTCAGCGCAGATGAAGGATGCGGACGACACCAGTCCGATCCTGATCGTGCCCTATATGTGGATCGGCGATTTCGTGCGCGGCCACACGGTGGTGCGCGTGCTCAAGCAGCGCTGGCCGAACCGACCGGTCGATCTCCTGACCACCTCGCTTTGCGCCCCCCTGGTCGACTACATGCCCGGCGTGCGCGCGGGCCTTGTCTGCGACCTGCCGCGCAGCCGGCTCGCCCTCGCCACGCAATGGGCCCTGGCGGCGCAATTCCGCGAGCGGGGCTACCGGACGGCCCTGATCCTGCCGCGAACCTGGAAGGCCGCGCTGGCGCCGGCGCTGGCAGGCATCCCGGAGCGGATCGGCTTTGTCGGCGAGGCCCGGTTCGGGCTCCTCAACCGTTGGCGCTGGGGCGAGAAGGCACTGCCCCGCTTCATCGACAAGAACGCGGCGCTGGCGCTACCCGACGGGGCCCCGGTGCCGCCGGAATGGCCGGTGCCGGAGCTCAGGGTTCCGGCAGCCGATGCGGCGCGCTGGCGGCAGGCCAACGGGCTTGGCAACGGGCCGGCGGTGGCGCTGGCGCCCGGCTCGGTCGGCGCCTCCAAGCGCTGGACCTACTATCCGGAGGCCGCACGGCTGTTCGCCGAAAAAGGCCTCGACGTCTGGGTGGTCGGCGGTCCCGGCGAGAAGACGCTGGCCGCCGAGATCGTCGCTGCCGGCGGAAACCGCGTCCGCGACCTGACCGGCACGGACTTGCGCAACGGCATCCTGGCGATGGCCGCAGCCCGCCTGGCGATATCAAACGATTCCGGACTGATGCACATCGCCGCCGCCCTGGGGACGCCGACGATGGGCATTTTCGGCCCGACCAGCCCGTACCATTGGGCGCCATTGAACGGGCTGGCCGCCACCGTGCAAACCAAGACTCACGTGCCGTGCCAACCTTGCCATCGCCCGGTCTGCCGCATGAACGACCATCGCTGCATGCGCGATATCCCGGCTGCCGATGTCGCCGGCATCGCCGCGCGCCTGCTCGCCGAGGCCGGCGCGCCTGCGGCGCATTTCGGTGATTTCCGTCGAGCGCACTGAGCCGCATGATACATCGTCCGCCCGCCCGCCGCCTTTCTCGACCGCGACGGCGTCATCAATCACGACGACGGCTATGTCGCACGCATCGGAGCCATCCGCTCGATGCCGAACGCGGCGGAGGCCATTCGCCGGTTCAACGACGCCGGCTATTTCGTGTTCTTCTTCACCAACCGTTCGGCATGCGCACGCGGCCTTCTTCACCGAGCAGGAACTCAACACGCTGCATGACTCGATGCGCGCCGAGCTGCTGGCCAGGGCGCCGGATCGATGATGTTAGGTATTGCCCGTCACCCGGACGGGACCGTCGCCGGCTATCTCGAGGACCATCACTGGCGCGAGCCCGCGCCGGCATGATCCACGACCTGATGCAGCATTGGCCGTTGCGCCAGAGGGCAGTTTCGTGATTGGCGACCGGGGTACCGATATCGAGGCCGCACGGGCGGCCGGATCTGCCGGGCTTTCTGTTTTTCGGCGGCGATCTTGACAGCGTTGTCGCCGACGTGATGGCTCAGACCAGCCTCGATAGACCTCGGCGATCCCGTTGGCCTCGGCATCGAGGCTGAATTTCTCCAGGACGCGCTCGCGCGCCCGCGCGCCCATCGCCGCCGCGGCCGCAGGATCGCGCATCAGCGGCTCCAGCGCGGCGACCAGCGCATCGGCGTCGCCCGGCGGCATCAGCACGCCGGTGACGCCATCCTCGACCACGAGTTCGGCCGCACCGGCGCGCGACGCGACCAGCGCGGCGCCCGCCGCCATCGCCTCGATCAGGGTCAGGCCAAAACCTTCGTTGCGCGAGGTGAAGGCATAGATCGTCAGCCGCCGGTACCAGCGCTGCACCTCCTCGATCGCAAGCTCGCCGGTGATGACGATGCGCGAGGCGCAGCCCGGCGGCCTCGATCCGCTTTCTTCAGATCGTTGGCAAACGCCGTCTGCTCCGGCGTGATCGCGCCGACCATGACGGCCGTGAAATCGGGATAGCGCGGCAACAGGTCGGCACATCGCGTCGACGAAGACGTCGCTGCCCTTCTGCGCGCGCACCCGGCCGAAACAGCCGATCGCGTAGCGCCCGGCAACCCGCTCTCGGCGAAGGCGGCCGCGCGATCCGTCGGCGGCGCATAGACGTCGGTATCGACGCCATGCGGAATGACGGTCGCTTCGCGCTTCAGATAGGAGGCCGAGAGATCGCTGGTGGCGATGATCGCGTCCATCTGCCGGATCAGCCAGCGCGTCATCCAGGTGTGGTGACGCTGCGCGGCCGAGGTGAACACGAGTTTCAGCGGCCAGCCGAGCGCGCGCAGCAGCGACGCCTGCGATCATCTCGTTGTTGCGCCGCGCATGCCAGATCAGCGGCGCGCTCGCCGCCACAGCCGCAGGAGATCCGCCAAGCCGATCCGCGCGATGCCGTCAGGCGCGTTGGAGCCGAGCCAGCCGCGCGAAACAGCTTGGCGAGCCTCGGCGCCACCATGCGGTTGGTCGCGGTGACGCCGGAATAGCGGCGGTGCAGATTCGGCACGATCAGCTGCAGATCGCCGGCAGGTTGGTCTCGTCGGCACTGCTGCTCCGTTTGCGAGCATCCCTATACGCAACATTAAGCATAGTGGCCAGTTCAGCCGCACCGAAACCCCCTCTTCACCGCGGCAGCCGCTAGCATCAAGCAAGAAAACGGAGAGACGTACGACATGACCGTGCTCGTCACCGGCGGCGCCGGTTACATCGGAAGCCACATGGTCTATGCGCTGGTGGAAGCCGGCGAAAGCGTCGTCGTGATCGACAACCTCTCGACCGGCTTTTCCGACCTTCCGCCCGACGGCGTTCCGCTCCTGGTCGGCGATGCCGGCGACGAGAGCGCTGGTCGTCGAGCGTCGATCGCCGAGCACGACGTCGAAAGCGTCATCGATTTCGCCGGCTCGGTCGTGGTGCCGGACTCGATGCGCGATCCGCTCGGCTATTATCGCAACAACACCATGACGACGCGCGCGCTGCTGAACGCCGCGATCGAAGGCGGCGTCGACCGCTTCATCTTTTCCTCGACCGCCGCGGTCTACGGCAATCCCGACCAGACGCCGGTGCCCGAGAACGCGCCGACGCGGCCGTTGTCGCCGTACGGCTCGTCGAAGCTGATGACCGAGATCATGCTGCACGACGTCGCATGCGCGCACGGCATGAGCTACGTGGTGCTGCGCTATTTCAACGTCGCCGGCGCCGATCCCCAGGCGCGCATCGGGCTCGCCACCGTCGGCGCGACGCATCTTCTGAAGATCGCGGTCGAGGCCGCGACGGCCAGCGCGCCAAGATCGACGTCTTCGGCACCGACTATCCGACGCCGGACGGAAGCTGCATCCGCGATTTCATCCATGTCAGCGACCTGCCCAGGCGCATCGCGCGGCGCTGTCCTATCTGCGCGACGGCGGCGAGTCGGTGACGCTGAACTGCGGCTACGGCCGCGGCTATTCGGTGCTCGAGACCATCGAGGCGGTCCGGCGTGTGTCGGGCCGCAATTTCGCCGGTGCATATGCGCCGCGCCGGCCCGGCGACATCATGACGATGGTCGCCGACACCAGCCGCATCCGCGCATGCTCGACTGGACGCCGCAATACGACGATCTCGACACCATTGCGACCCACGCGCTGGCCTGGGAATAGAAACTGTTCCGCGAACGCCATGCGAGGTCGCCAGCGGTGCCGGCCTAGATCGGCTGCCCAACTTGCTACGCTGCAAGCGTTAATTGGCTTGAAAAGCCCCGACACAGCGGGCAATGAGCGCTGGACGCGCGGCCGGCTCACGGTCCGCGCCGTCACGGAACGCGGATGGCCGAATTTCCGAAGAAAATCACCGACGACCCGTATGGCGCGGCGATCCTGATTCGCCGCCTGGTCACGGAACAGGGCGCTCGTCTACTGGCGGCGTACCTGCGGCGTTCGTGCTGATGGGCACTCGGCGGCGCGACCGCGCGGCGACCTCATCCTCGGCCAGGTGATCAACCAGGCCTATATCGCCAAGAACGTTCCGGCATCGCGGCTCTGTCGGCGTGACGGTCCTGCTGTTCATCGTCAAGGTCGCGACCGACGGCCACACGGTGATGCTGTCGAAGATCAGCGACGCGATCCTCGCCGACAATCAGCGCCAGCTGTTCGCCAAGCTGATGAGCGAAAGCGTCGGCTTCTTCTCCGAGCGGCACTCGTCGGAATTTCTCGCGCGGCTGACGCGGCGCGGTATCCATCACGACGTCTGACCACTGATCAACGCCGTCGGCCGCGATCTCCTGCTCCTGTCGGCCTCGTCGTCGTGATGGTGATAGGATCGCCGATGTCGCTGCTTGGCCTCGTCGTGACGCCGCCGGCGATGCTGGTGCTGCGCAAGCTGGTGAAGCGCATCAGGGCTCGCCTACAGCCAGTTCATGGCACCGCCGACATTCTGGAGACCATGCAGGAGTCGCTGCAGGGGCATCCGCACGGTCAAGGCGTTCACGCTCGAAGAGGACGATGCGCGAACGCATCGACGAACATATCGTCGGCCGTCGAGCGCGATGCCAACAAGATGGCGCGCGTGTCCAACCGCTCGAGCCCGCTGATGGAGATGCTCGGCGGCTTCGCGGTGCCGGCTGCGTGATCTATGCCGGCTACGGCGTGGTAGCGGTCGGCGTCCCTGGCGAGTTCTTCTCGTTCATGACCGCGTTCCTGATCGCGTATGAGCCGCGAAGCGGCTCGCGCGCCTCAATATCGACCTGAAAGCGATCTGGTCGGCGCGCGGACGCGGCTCGGGATCGTCGACAGTCCGGCGAGCGATCATCCGACGACGACAAGCCGCGCTTGAAGCTGACGAGCCCGCGTCGAACTGCGCGACGTCAGTTCGCCTATCGCACCGGCGAGCCGGTGCTCGACCGCATGAGCTTCGTCGCCCAGCCGGGCAGGGTCACTGCGCTGGTCGGTCCTCCGGCGGCGGCAAGTCGATCGTGCTGTCGTTGCTGCTCGGTCTACCAGGTGACTGAGGCGAGATCCGATCGACGGGCAGTCGATTTCCAGCGTCTCGCGCCGCTCGCTGCGCCAGCAGACGGCCGATGTCGGGCAGGACGTCTATCTGTTCCGCGACACGATCCGCGCCAACATCGCCTTCGGCAGCCCGGCGCGACCGACGACCGAGATCGTCGACGCCGCGAAGGCTGCCTGCGCGCATGATTTCATCATGGGCTTCCCGCTGGGCTACGAGACGCCGGTCGGCGAGCACGGCGCGCAGCTCTCGGCGGCCAGCGCCAGCGCATCGCGGTGGCGCGGCGCTGATCAGGATGCGCCGATCATCCTGCTCGACGACGCGACCGCGGCACTCGAATTCGGAATCCGAGAAGCAGGTGCAGGAGGCGATCGAGCATCTCTGCGAACCGCACCACCATCGTCATCGCGCACCGGCTGCACACCATCATGCACGCCGACACGATCCTGGTGATCGAGGCCGGCGAGATCGTCGAGCGCGGCCGGCATGACGAGCTGCTGCGACGCGGCCGCCGCTATCCGTCGTCTTTCGGCTACAGCACCGGGGCGGAGCGGCTCGGGTCCCGTGCTGGCCTCTGCGCGACCTACGTGATCGGCTCGCAGGACCAGGCCGGCGTGAGCGTTTCGTCTCCACCGTGCCGTTCACGACGGCGCCAATTCCCTGCCGCAGCTACCCGCACTCCGTCAGGCCGGACCGGCGTTCGCCCCGACCGCGCGACCGCGTGAATACGGGCCGCGTTTTTTCCTCCTATACCCCATCGAGAGCTCTCATGAACGCAGCCTCTTCGTGATCCCCGCCCCGCCGCAAGCCGCAATCCCCGTCGCCGGCACCGGCAAGTCGTTTCCGGTGCGCCGGGTCTGGTGCGTCGGACGCAACTATCTCGATCACATCCGCGAGCTCGGCAATGACGAGCGGCAGCCGCCGTTCTTCTTCGCCAAGCATGCCGACATGGTGGTCGGCGACGGCGCGAAGATTCCGTTTCCGCCGCTGACCAAGGATTTCCATCACGAGGTCGAGTTGATCGTGGCGCTGAAGAGCGGCGGGCGAACATCGCGGCCGAGAAGGCGCTCGACCACGTCTACGGCTACGGCGTCGGCGTCGATCTCACGCGGCGCGACCTGCAGACTGCGGCGCGCAAGAAGGAGCAGCCCTGGGAGATCGGAAAGTCGTTCGACCAGTCGGCGCCGTGCAGCGCGCTGAAATCCGCGGCCGAGATCGGCCACCCCTCGAAGGCGCGGATCTGGCTCAGCGTCAACGGCACGGTGCGGCAGGACGGCGATCTCGCGGAGATGATCGGAACTCGCCCGAGATCATCTCGCAACTGCGCAGCAGGTGACGCTCGGCGCCGGCGACCTCATCATGACCGGCACGCCGGCCGGCGTCCCCGCCGCTGTAGCCCCGGCGACGAGATCGAGTGCGGCGTCGATGGCGTCGGCACGCTGAAGGTGATCGATGGGCCAGCCTATCCCTTCGAGTATTTTCTTGGCCTGAGGATCAGCCGTACCTGCGGCCATCCTTCTCTAGGCGATCTACAAAGCATCGATCCAGACGCTCGCCTACGGCAACTTCCTCAGGATGGCATCTGGTCCGGCACGACGCCGTCCTCATGGTCAACAGCGTCACGCATCTCGAAGCCGTCGAGCCCCGATCTGCGGCCTCACCTAAAAGCGGACGCGACGATCAGGCCAACAACGACAATCGTCGCGGATGTTTCAGCATATTGAGTACGACCTTGCAGTCCACTCCTTCACGCGCCGGCCGACAAGGTAGATCTCGTCGGCTAGCCGAACACCTTGTTGAGCACGCCGACGCGCTCGCCCTCCACGTTCTGGGTCGCCGAGGCCTTGACGATGTGGTTCGCTGACCCAGCGATTGACCGCCGTCATCAAGCGGAACTTCATCGGGCGTTCGACATCGCAGAACAGGATGATGCGGATCTGACGTCGGTCTTGTTCTCGGCGCGATGGATGAAGGTCTCGTCGAACAGCACGTCCTCACCGTCGCGCCAGGCATAGCGCTCGCCGTCGACGAGATGCGGCACTCGTCGCGATTGGGCGTGACCAGTCCGAGGTGATAGCGCAGCGAGCCGGCGTACGGGTCGCGGTGGCGCATCGAGCTTGCCGCCGGGCGGCAGCACCGCGAACATCGCGCCTTGCATCGCACGGGATCGCGTGCAGCAGCTCGACCGTCTTCGGGCACAGCGTCGCGCGCGACGGAAGGACGTCATCGTACCACTTGAGATAGAAGCGCTTCCAGCCGCTCTTGAAGAACGAGATCGAAGCCCGAGTCGTTGTTCTTCGCCACCACGCGGTTGGAGCCCTCGTCGAACAGCCTGGGCTTCGTCGCGGA
>CAWAXO010000050.1:0-28818 GCA_963786015.1 uncultured Alphaproteobacteria bacterium
CTTGCGTCTACCAGTTCCGCCACGTCCGCTTTGGTCAGGAGATCAGATACTTAGCGTGTTTTTTGGCCAAGTGGAATGAGGTTAGTGTGGCGTATGGCCAATGGCGCCTTGAGACCTTCCTTAAAGCGTGACAGGACGCAACGCAAAGCCTCATTCCGGACAAGAGCGGCTGCTTTAGCCAATCTCAATCTTCTTGGGTCTATCAGGACGTTATGATCATTCGCGCATTCATCGTTCAAGGCTCGATTGTCCAAGCCTCGATCTGGGATTTGATCGAAGGTTTGTCGCACCGAGTCTCGCAGCACCGGGTCTTGCCGCACGGCCGCTTCGTTCGCGCTCTGCTCGCTTGGCCTTTCGCTGTCGGGCTGCACCGCCGACATGAGTGAGAACGTCAGCACGGCCTTTGCCGATCCGGCCAAATACGAGCTCTATGATTGCAAGCAGCTCGAGACGGAGCGCAAGACTCTCGCGAATCGGTCCGCCGACTTGCAGGGATTGATGGCCAAGGCGAAGACCGGCGTTGCCGGTTCCGTCGTGTCCGAACTTGCCTATCGCAATGACTATGTCGCGGTGCGCGGCCAGTCCCATTTCGCGGAGGAGGCCTGGCAGAAGAACAGGTGCCACGACAGCCCGCCAGCGCCGGCGGCGGACGCCGGCGGACGCCACCAAGGCGGACAGCTCAAATGACTGCCAAATGGAAGCCGGCGAGCGGCGGCGACTTATTGAGCGCCGCGGCGTCGCTCACGCCTGCCAGTCGTAGATCCAGTTCTGTCGCGCCAGCATGCGCTGCGGCCCCAACGCCCTGATCGTGAGATCGCGCGCCAGCGCGAACGGCCCGGCGAGATGGTAGATGCGTCCCGAGCGGCGCGCGGTGCGCTGCACGCGCGCCACCCGCGCGCGGCGCAGCCGCGCGTAGCGCTTGAGGGCGGCCGCGATCTGCGCGGCGGTTTCGATCGGCCCTTCGCCCAGGGTTTTCGCCAGCACCGCGGCGTCCTCGATCGCCATGCCCGCGCCTTGTGCCGCGAAGGGCAGCATGGCATGCGCGGCGTCGCCGAGCAGGGCGATGGCGCCTTGCGTCCACTCGCAGCCCTCGGGCACCGTGAACAGGGCCCATTTGCGCCAGCTATCGACCGCGCCGATCATCATCCGCGCGGGCGCCCGGCCAGCGCGCCGTGTCGAACGCGCCCTTCAGCTCGATGTCGTCGCCCGGCGCACTCCAGCCCGGCCGGTTCCAGGTTCCCGGCACGATCGCAACGACATTGATCTGGCGCGCGCCCGAGATCGGGTAGACGACGAGATGGGCGTTCGGTCCCATCCAGAGCTGCACCCGTCGCGAGGTATATTCGCGCGGCAATTGCCTCGCGTCGAGCGTACCGCGCCAGGCGATCAGCCCGGAAAATCGCGGCTGCACGTCCGGGAACAGATGATGCCGCACCGACGACCAGATCCCGTCGGCGCCGATCAGCGCCAGCGCCAGATCCTGCCGCCGCGTGTTGCCGCTGCGCTGAACGATGGTGAGCCCTTTGGCGTGGGTTGTGACATCTTCGAACTGGCAGCCGAGCCGCAATTCGATGTCGGGATGGTCGTTGACCTCGGCCTGCAGCGCTGCCTGCAGATCGGCGCGATGCATCACCCAATAGGGTGCGCCGGCCCGGGAACCCGCCGCTTCGCCCAGCGGCAGGCGGGCGATTTCGCCGCCCGCACGCGCGCTCGTGATGCTGATCGCCTCGGGTGTGACGGCTCGCGGCTTGAGCCGGGTCTCGAGCCCGAGCCCGATCAGCATGCGGCTGGCATTGGGCGAAAATTGCAGGCCGGCGCCAGCTTCCTCCAGCCGTTCGGCCTTCTCCAGCACGACGACGCGAAAGCCGCGCGCCGCCAGCGCCAGCGACGCCGTCAGTCCCCCGATTCCGGCACCTGCGATGAAAATCGTACGCGACGCGGCCACTACTGCCCTAAATCAGGCGACGTCCTTCAGCACGCATTCCGGCGGGCGGGCCTCGCCGGCGCCCAGGTCGGCGGCAAAGCGATAGAGCGTCGAGCAATAGGGGCAGATGATCTCGTTGTCGTTGCCGAGGTCGAGAAAAACATGGGGATGGTCGAACGGCGGATTGGCGCCCACGCACATGAATTCCTGCGAGCCGATCTCGATGACGGGAACGCCGGCATCATTGTGGAAGTGCGGAACGACATTATCGGCCATCGTATTCACCTTGGGTGGCAAAAAGTTCGATCGCGATCGACACAGGAGCGGCGACCTTGAAGGCCGCGCACACATACCGGTGGAAAGCCTTGATTCCTATAGCCCTTGCCGCTGATTTGCTCAGGTAAATTCGACACAATCTTGTCGTTCCAGAGAAGCCCTTCTTTCGTCGGGGCCGTTGTGTCGCAATTTCGGCACACTATTTTGAGGTGAGACGAAAGATGTGTCGTTTCAGGCAGGCGACAGCGTCAGGTCTTGGATGAAACGAGGACGGATCAGTTCGGCCATCGCGGCCATTGCGGCGAGCGCAGCCGTCTGCGCGGCGCTATGGCCGCATGCGCGCGACGCCGGTGCCGTGGTTCTCGCCCAGGACGATCCCGCCGCGCTTTCCGACGTCCAGGTCGCTTCCGCGTTGCAGAAAAATCAGGCCCTCGTCGCCGAGCAGATCGATGCGGCGCTCGCCACGGGCGATGCCGATCTCGCCGACAGTTTTGTCGCGCTCGCCCGCTGAGAAGAATATTCCAGTCGCCGACGAGCAGTCGCGCCGCGTGGCGGATGCCGTCGCGGAGGAAAATTCGTCGGCGCATTTCGCCAAGCGTTTCGCCACCGGGCTGGTCACGGGCAATGCCGATGATGTCGCGAGCCTGTCGGGTACCGTTGCCGGCGATCTCTTCGTGTTCGGCGACATTCGCGACGTGGTGCGCGAAGGCAAGCACCTCGCGATGGGCGAAGACACCGATCGCCTCGTGCTCGGCCTTGCGACCGCGGGCCTCGCGGTGACGGCGGCAACCTATGTCTCCGTCGGCGGCGCGGTGCCGGTGCGTGCCGGGCTGACGCTGGTCAAGGATGCGCGCAAGGTCGGCCGGCTCGGCGAGGGTCTCGCCGAATGGACCGGACGCTCGGCGCGCGAGGTCGTCGACACGCCGGTGCTGCAGCGGGCGGTGGCATCGAGCTCGGTGCTGCGGCCGGGCGAGACCGCGACGCGCGATCAAGGCTGCGTTCCGCGCCGAGAAGGCCGGCGGGCTGGTGCGTCTCGCCAAGGATGTCGGACGCGTGACCGAGAAGGCCGGCACCCGCGGCGCGCTCGATACGCTGAAGATCGCCGAGGGCCCGAAGGACGTGACCCGCGCCGCGCGGCTGGCCGCGGCCAAGGGCGGACAGACCCGCGCGATCCTGAAAATTCTCGGTCGCGGCGCGCTGCTGCTCGCGGCCGGCGCCTTCAACCTGACGCTCTGGCTGTTCAGCGCGCTCGTCGCGCTGTTCGGCTTTCTGTGCTCGATCAAGGCCACCACGGAGCGGGCGACCCAAGCCTGGCTCGACCGCAAGAAGGCCCGGCGGCTGCGCAAACAGATGGCTGAGGCGCGCGAGCCGACAATGGCCACCGCAGCCGCCTGCGGCTAGGGTTCCGCGAAACAATCCGCAAAACGCCCGATCCTTTGTTGACTTGAACATGGGATGACCGATGCCGAGCTTCCACAACGGCGATGTTGAAATCGCCTATCTCGACGAAGGCGAAGGCGATCCGATCGTGCTGGTACACGGCTTTGCGTCGAGCAAGAACGTCAACTGGGTCTATCCGACCTGGGTCTCGGATCTGCGCAAGGACGGACGGCGCGTGATCGCGCTCGACAATCGCGGCCATGGCGAATCCGGGAAGCTCTACGATCCCGCGCAGTATTCGATTCCGACGATGGCGAGCGACACCATCGCGCTGATGGATCATCTCGACATCCCGCGCGCCGACATCATGGGCTATTCGCTCGGCGGGCGGATCGCAGGCTGGCTTGGGCTGAAGCAGCCGGCGCGGCTTCGCTCGGCGATCCTCGGCGGTATCGGCATCGGCATGATCAAGGGCGGTGGCCCCGGCGAGAATGTCGCCGTGGCGCTGGAGGCCCCGTCGCTGGAGGATGTCACCGATCCGGTTGGCCGGACGTTCCGCGCCTTTGCCGACCAGACCCGTTCTGACAGGCGGGCGCTCGCTGCCTGCCTGCGCGGCTCGCGCGGATTGATGACGCGGGACGAGGCGGCCGCCATCGCTGTCCCCGTGCTGATCGCGGTCGGCACGGCCGACGAGGTCGCGGGCTCCGCGGGCGAGCTCGGGGACATCATTCCGGGCTCGGAAGTCCTCGACATTCCCAACCGCGATCACATGCGCGCCGTCGGCGACAAGGTCTACAAGGCCGGCGTGACTGACTTTCTGTCACGTCGGCCATGACATCGGCTCATGTGGCCGCGCGGCTTGATTTTACGGAAGGCGCTGACCACGTTTTGGGGCCGGGGCGTCTGCAACGGGCGCCTCGCCGGTCGTGGAAATCTTGATGGTGTATCGTTTGAGTAGAGAAGCCGGTCATTCACCGTTGCGCGAGGCGCGTTGGGACTTTGTCTCGCCACCGTGTTATAAGGTCCGGCCAAGAACTTCCGGGAGCAACTCATGGCAGTGCATCAGGTCAATCCGCAGCAGGGCGGCAAGCTGGCGTCGCTCGATCCGATCTGGGATCGCATCCGCGGCGAGGCGGAGGACATCATTCGCCGCGAGCCCGAGCTCGCGACCTTCATCTTTTCGAGCGTGCTGCACCATGATCGTCTGGAGCATTCGGTGGTGTACCGTCTCGCCGATCGGCTCGATCATTCGGCGCTGTCGGGCGATCTGATCCGCCAGACCTATGACGAGGCGCTGCGCGACGATCCCGATATCGGCAATGCTTTCCGCGCCGATCTCGTCGCCGTCTATGACCGCGATCCCGCGACCTCGCGCTTCATCGATCCCTTGCTCTACTTCAAGGGCTTTCACGCCATCCAGACCCATCGGCTGGCGCATTGGCTCTATCTGAAGGGCCGCAAGGATTTCGCGTTCTATCTGCAGAGCCGTTCCTCGGCGGTGTTCCAGACCGACATCAATCCGGCCGCCAAGATCGGCCGCGGCATCTTCCTCGACCATGCCACCGGCTTCGTCTGCGGCGAGACCGCGGTCATCGACGATGACGTCTCGATCCTGCACGGCGTGACGCTCGGCGGCACCGGCAAGGAAAACGAGGATCGTCATCCGAAGATCCGCCATGGCGTGATGATCGGCGCGGGCGCGAAGATCCTCGGCAATATCGAGGTCGGCCATTGCGCGCGCATCGCAGCCGGCTCGGTCGTCGTGAAACCCGTGCCGCACAATGTGACGGTGGCGGGCGTTCCGGCCAAGATCGTCGGCGAGGCCGGCTGCGCCGAGCCCTCGCGCACCATGGATCAGATGATCAACGCGATCGGTCTCTTCAGAACCGAAGCTCTGACGCCGAAAGCGCCACAATTCCGGTGAGCCGTAGGCCCAGCGTTCAGCGCGTCGGTCTGCGGTTGCGGAAACTGTGGAAAGCGCCCGAATCTGAAAATCGCACTGGAATCATTTGCTTGGTGGCATTCGCTGAGTTTCGGCGTCGAGCAACGGAACAGGCCTTCGCGCCATCTCTGCATATGTGAAAGGGGCCACTAGCCCTGCGCGCCGTCTCGTCCTACAAACGCGCGGCAAAGTTTGAAGAATTCATCGGAGACAGCCGTGGACGTTCAGGAAGTCAGGAAGCTCGACGCGTATCTGAAGCGCGTGTTCGGCAATCCCAAGATCCGCGTGGTGCCGCGGCCGAAGAAGGACGACTCGGCCGAGGTCTATATCGGCGAGGAGTTCATCGGCGTGCTGTTCGTCGACGACGAAGACGACGACCGCTCGTTTCAGTTCCAGATGGCGATCCTCGAGGACGATCTGGTCGAGTAGGGCGGATCAAGGCAGCGGGGTCGCATCGTGCCGATCCTGCGGCCCGCGCTGGCAGGCGCGGGTACGACGTGAGCACGCTCGCGCGCCTAACCCCTCGATCCATGGAGCTGCGCCGTCAATCGCTCCATCGCGTTCGCGACCTCGCGCCATTGCGTGAGCCAACTCCTCGGAAAGCGGAAGATCAGATCGGCGCCGTCGATGCGGCGCTCGCTCAGGCACATTCCCGGGTGTCGCGGCATCGCGGGTGCAGCGCGCGGTCAGATCGGGACCTTCGGCAAGGAACAGATCCTCGCCGGTGTAGGGCGTGCCGTCGCGGAATGCGCGCATCGTCAATCCATCCGTGACTGACGTCGGCATCTGATCGAGATAGCGCGGATAGATCGTGCGCAACCGCGCGTCCGGCGCCAACGCGTCGTGATGCGCAGCGATCGACAGGAATAATATCCGGTCGATCGGCTGATCGGCGTCGGCCGCCGTTTCTGCCGTCACATGTCGGGGCGCGTCCGGCGGGTTGAGCGAGGGAAAGTCGAAGGCCAGATCGACGCGCTCCTGCGGTCCCGAATGCCGCTGGATCTTCATGCGGACCGCGCCCGTCGGGACGTTGAACACGGCGCCGCCGACGCTGACGGGCAGTCGTCCGGGCGTGCTCGAACCGGTCGCGCTCCAGGTCGGCCACAACAGATAGACGACCAGCGTGATCGCGGTTGCGGCGATGCCGCAGGCCACGAGCAGGGCGGTCATGTGGCCGCGGATGTGCCAGTCGCGGGCACCGAGGCGGGCCGTCGAGAACATCGTAAGGAGCGAGGAGGGCTGCCGAATCATTTGCACGGCAATATGCCATGCTGCGGCAACTTCCCGCAGGGCTTCGCGCCGCAGGATGATGGCCAGGCCATACGCGAAGCACGGCGTCCGGCCCGCTTTGTTAACCTTTCTTTAAGGATGATCTGGCGGTAGGCCGCCGATTTTGCGACAGAAGAGGGATGTTGTTGAGGACGGGAGATGTCCGTGTCGCCCGAGGCGTTTAATTCGTTCTTTTCGTTGTTCATCGGCTTTGCGCTGGCAGGCGCCCTGGCGAGCGGGTACCAGTATATGGCTGAGCGCCCCGCCGGCTTCGGGCTGCTGCAGGAAGGGGTCGCGCCGCATCGCTTCGCGGCCGTGCCGTTCCTGGTCTTCGCCGCGCCGTTCATCATCATGCGCAACACGCTGCGCGGCATCCAGATCGAACGCCGCCGTTTCGAATTCGTGATGCTTGCGACCGTGATCGCCGGTTTCTGGAGCCTGATGTCCGGCACGTTCTTCCTGATGACGCTGCGCGCCGCAGGCGTGCTGGCCTGACCTCCACTCCCTCTGCGCCGACCGGAACCGGTCACGCGTCGCTGCGGTCCGATTGCTTGATAACGCGCCTGCCATCATGCCAAGGTCTGCTTGAGACCAGGAGATTTCGATGGCGATTTTTGAGCTGGACGGGCAGGGACCCGAACTTCCCGACGACGGCAGCTATTTCATCGCCGACACCGCAACCGTGATCGGCAAGGTGCGCCTGAAGGCTGCTGCGAGCGTCTGGTTCGGCGCGGTGCTGCGCGGCGACAATGAATGGATCGAGATCGGCGAAGGCTCGAACGTGCAGGACAATTGCACCTGCCACACCGATCCCGGCTTTCCCCTCGTGATCGGAACGAACTGCACGGTGGGCCACAACGTCATCCTGCATGGCTGCACGATCGAGGATGGCGCGCTGATCGGCATGGGCGCGATCGTCATGAACGGCGCGCGGATCGGGCGCGGCAGCGTGGTCGGTGCGGGCTCGGTCGTTCCGGAAGGAAAGCAGTTTCCGGAAAACTCCCTGATCATCGGCGCGCCGGCGCGCGTGATCCGCACGCTCGATCCCGAGCAGGCCGCGAAAATGACACGGCCGGCCCAATCCTACATGCGCAACGGACCGCGCTACAAAAAGGGTCTGAAGAAGATCGGCTGACGGCGAAAGCCCTTCGGTCGAACGATCATGCCCTATCCGCCTTCCTGCTCGTCCGCTTCCATGTCGCCCGCGATCTGTTCGTGGCCGGCGGCCCAGAGCGCGTGCTGCTCGCTTCCGTCGGCGTAGGGATTGGCCTCGGCCGGAATGTTGTCGCGCGCGGCGCGCTGGCCCTGTTCGAACGGATCAGGATCGGTGCTCATGACGGCTTTTTCCTCGACTTTGCGGCGATCGTCTTCGTTGCCGATTGCCTGCGCTTGTCGAACGTGTCGTCGTCGAAGGCAATCGATTTGCGCAAGCATGACTTCCCTTGATCTCAATGGGCACGCGAACGGATGGTTCCCGCGCGACGATCGAGGATCCGAATTTCGTGCATGCCATCAGCGCTGCAACGCTGCCTTGCACGCACATTTGCCGGAATGAAGCGCCACGTGGTGTCGCGTCATTGTGAGGCCACAGGTCGGGTGAACGCCGAAAAGGCGAACTAGATGGTTACGGATGTCGTGCCGGCCTGTCACCGGCGACGATCGTATGAGGGAGTGTTAGGAATGTTGCGTAAAACGATGATCGCTTTGTTGGCGGTGGCCTCGCTGGCCGCTGTCGCTCCGGACGCCGCGTCGGCGCGCGGGGGCGGTGGTGGAGGGCATTCTGGCGGCGGCGGAGGCCATTTCGGTGGTGGCTTCGGCGGCGGGCACTTTGGCGGAGGCCATTTTGGCGGCGGCTTCGGTGGCGGACATTTCGGCGGCTTCCATCACGGCGGCTTCCACCATTTGGGCGGTTTCTATGGCGGCTTCTATCCGTACAACGACTATTATGCCTACGAGAGCTATCCGTATTACCAGGACGAGGGCGGCTGCTACATCGTGCGCCGGCGCGTGCATACGGCCTATGGATTGCGCGTGCGCCGGGTTCAGGTCTGCGGATAGTTTCAAACAACGAGATGAGATCATGATGCGATTCCATCAAATCGCTTCATGATCTGAGAGACGCGGCCGTTCGATAACAGAGCGGCCGCGTTTTGCTTTCGCGCGCAGTCGCGTTCAGCCCAATACGTTGTATTTCTTGAGCCAGGCCTGCATCTGATTCCAGGCATCCTCAGCGGCTTCCTTGCGGTAGCTCGCGCGATAATCGGCATGGAAGCCATGCGGGGCCTCCGGATAGATCTTGAACTCCGCAGTCTTCTTGTTTTCGGCGAGCGCCGCCTTCAGCGCCTCGACGGTCGCGACGGGAATGCCGGTGTCGGCTTCGCCATAGAGGCCAAGCACGGGCGCTTTCATCTCGGGTGCGAGCTGGGTCGGGCTCTTCGGCCAGGCCGGATTCGGTGGATCGACCGGCGGACCGTAAAATGCAACGCCGGCCTTCAGCCCGGCATTGTGCGCGGCATATTCCCAGACCGTGCGTCCGCCGCGGCAGAAGCCGATGATGCCGAGGCGGTTCGTGTCGCCGCCCTGCGACTTCGCCCAGGCGACCGTGCTGTCGAGATCGGACAAGAGCTCGGCGTCCGGTTTTGAATTCACGATCGGCAGGAGCTGCGGGATCTCGGTGATCTTGGTCAGATCGACGCCCTTGCGGAAATAATAGTCCGGAGCGATCGCAAACACGCCGAGCTTGCCGAGGCGGCGCGTCACGTCCTTGATGTATTCGTGCAGGCCGAAAATCTCCATCGCAACCAGCACCACCGGCGGATTGCTCTTACCTTTCGGCCGCGCGAAATAGCCGGGCATCTCGCCATCGGCGACCTTGATCCTGGTGTCGCCCGCATCGAGCCCCTCGGTATCGGTCTTGATGACGTCGGCGCGCACCGGGCCCGCGGCCAGCGTGTAGCCTGCAGCGACCGCGGCGGATGCGGTCATGAAGCCGCGCCGCGAAAATGGCGGGGTCTTTGTCAGTCCGATCACATCGGACGTCAGCACGGGCTCGGCACTCATGTCTTTGCTCCTCCAGCTTTTTGGCGGCTATTTGGGAGGCGCATTCAGCGAAGAAATACCAGGGAACGCAAATCACGCGGCCGTGGGGACGGCCACGTTCGGGCCATACCGGACCCACGATGCTGCGGCACAAAAAACAAGGCCGTCGACGCAGTATGCCGTCAACGACCTTGCCAGCCCCGGAAATTGAAATCGGCTCGCGCCTTCCGGTAGCCTTCAGCTTGCCCCGGATTTGCTCGTTTAAATGTGATCCATTTCACAAGTTGAACACGAAAATTTATGACAGCAGCCTTAAAGCGATCGGCCCGATGTGGCTGACATTGAAGTAAGCCATTGAATTAGCTTTTAGATTTCCCATGGCGTTGCCGCTGGGCGGCCCGGGAGGCATGGGCCCTGGTTCGGACCGATTTGTTCCGGGGCGGGGTGGCGGAAGGCTGCTCGGACGCCTGCGTGCTGGCATAGGATTGCCGCAGGCCGTCGACCGCCTGGGTTAGCGTGGAAAGCTGCTCCGACAACCGTCGTGTGTCGGTCTGCTGGGCGGCGAGCAGCCGCCTGACGGTCTGCAACTGATCCTGCATCATCTGGAGCTGGTCGATCGATTCCTGCTGACCGGCCTCCAGGCCCTTGGTCTTCTCGACCAACTGTTCGGACGCCTGCGCTGTCCGCGCCTGCAATTGCCGGACAGCCACCAGCCGGTCGGATTCCGGCGGCCCACCGGCATACATCCGCCACAGCGCGATCGAGGCCGCGCCTGCGAGAATGACGAAGAGGGTGGCCGCAGCAAGTGCGATCGGCTGTGTGCCGGTCCGGGTGGTGCTGTGGGAGTTGGCGTCGCGCGTGAGATGAATCATCAGATGCAAAGCCCGATCGAAAGGAATTGTTTCGGAGACGGCCGCTGGTGAACGGCTTGTTTCAACGCGGAAAGCGACGCCGACGCTGCAAACTCTTTTGCGCTGCATCAACTGCGGCGCGAGAACATTTGTTCAGCAACAAATCCGACAAAATCGAGGTCCGCAACCCCCGTAAGCTCCGGACAGGAGCTTGCCGCCGCGGCTCTGATTCGCCGGGGCGAACAGGCGCTCCAGGAAGCCACAACGATTTGGGCTTCGCCAGTCAGCATTTCAAGAGGAGGTCGCTTAGTCACGCAAGACGGCGACCACCCTGTCAAAGGCTCGCGCGTCCGCCGAACTGCATGGTGATGCGCAAATGCATTCCCCTTGCCGCTGCGGCCCCAGGATAGCTCATCGCGTGACCTGAAATTTCAGGCGTGCGAATGCTGCGAGCGCCGTCGCGACTTGTCTTCCGGTTTGGCGGCCCCACGAATAGCCCATCGGACAAGGGCCTGCCGAAGCTCGGGATGGGGGCGGCGAAACAGTAGCGCCGCAAATATCGCGGCGTTGAGAGTGACCCAAATGATTGCAACAATACTCAAAACGGACATGGCTTCCTTCCCGACGAGAAGACGCCTTAGCGACGTAAACGCCTTGAAAATGGATTTGGTTCCTTCAGGTCCGCGCCAAAAGCACCCGTCACGCGCTCGTGACGGTGGACCGGAGGTGTTTCCTTTCAACCTAAGCGCTCTCGATCTCAGCTTGCACGGCAGACCTTACCAGCGATAGCCGCATTGTTGCCGCCGCAGCGCCCAATTCGGCCCATGGTCAAGGCCTCGTTAAAAGTTGCGGCCAGCTCGCGGCCAGCTCCTGGGCACAGCGCTGGCCCTGGATACCGAGCGACTGCGCTGCGCCGCTCCTTCATGCGCCAGGATATCCGTGCAGGACTCGTTCAGCCGATCCCCGCCGGCCACATCGTACAGGCTTGCATATTGAATAGAATTCTACCGATCAGGAACTCGAGCAAGTAGCTCTAGATGCTATCCCAGATAGTGAAGCGATCGTTGATCGCGAGTCCGCACAAGCGGGGACCAATCTGCGTATTTGGGCTGTCTACCAAATCGTGAAGTCGAGGCATTCCCGATCGGTCATGTCGCGATATTCCCATTGACCGTTGACGTCGCTTCCACCGGCGGTTCTTGAAATCGGGTCTCCATCCATCGTCGTTCGGTCGTGCGCATTGAAATCGGAGATGCCGTCGACGCCGAGGACGACGGCCTCGCCGTCGATGACGAAGTGCTGCGAGCGGTTCTTTAGCGCGGCCTCAACAATCCACGGGTAGCGCTTGGTCTAGTCATAGCCGCCAGGGTTGATCAGTCGCACGCAATCGCACTCCCGCTCGACGCGAAGGCGGTAGCCGTCATATTTGACCGCGTGAATCCACTCCGGAAGGTCGGATACTTTGATGCCGCGAGCAGGAAAGCAAAAATCAAACGATCCAAACATGCGCCTAAGATAGGCGCGAGCCCAAAAAAATGCGAATCAGATCTCCATTGGCAGCGGCAATTGGATCGGTCGCCCCTTATCATAGGGCTCCAAAAAATCGAGGAGAGAGACGGATGTTTCTCCGCGATCGGCACAGCGCTCGCGCGGTTCGTCCCCGACCGCATGCGACCCTCGCGGAGCTGCAGCCTACAAAGCCCGGCCAGTTATGAAGATTTGCGTCTTTCCCTGAGGGCCTTGTGGGAACTGATTTGCGTCAAATGGCGCAGTTTCCAAAAACCATACCTTTCCAAGGATTTTACCCTTCCTTGAAGGATCAGAATCGAATTGTAGGCCAAAAGGAAAAGTAACAACCTCCTTTGCTTTTGTCGTTAGTTTATCAATACGGCAACCTATGAAACGTTTAGACGTAGTATCTAACGTAAGAGTTGCGAGGGTTCCTTTGGGGTTGATGGCTAATTCGTCCAAGCCAATGTTTTTTTTGAAAGTATGAGGAATATCGCGTCCGCCTTTGTCACGATGTCCAAATTGCTCCGGGGGCATGGGGTCAGGGTTCGCAAGTTCTCGTTTCGATTTTGCGTCGCCGTCCGAAGAAAACAAGTACCAAGCCATCGACTTTCTTTTCTCATCGATCATGCCAAATACGACGCGGATTTTTTTGAGGCGACCAGTATCAACTGCGTAGCCGGCTTGACCGTTGAATCGGAACAGGACACTCATGCCCATATGCCCTTCGAGGTGATGCGCTTTGCGGTTGCCGAAGCGCATTTTCATTGCGGTTCTACCGCGGCGAATTCATCGGTGCTTTGTTTTGCGGGGTTTTATGGGGGTATGCCTCGATAGACACGTTCGTCGGTCCCGCTTCTTAGGTCGGGATCGCCGGCGGTGATTCCGTCCCTATTGACCCCATTGCGCAAGAGAACCAAGTCATCAGCCGACACTGAGGATTGCTTCTTGTCCCGCATATTCATGGCGATAGTGAACGCCAACTGAAGCGCCAAACTTGGCTCATCAAGCTGATCGAAAGTAATACCGGCACTCATTAGAAAAAAACTCTCGGCCAGATAGGCTGACGCTTCGTCGTCAATTGATCTGAAGCGTTTTCCATGCCCAATAACATCCCACCCAGCGTGCACCAATTCATGGAGTATCGCGGCTTGTTCGAACACGTTCTGTCCAAAAAATGGGCTTGAGAAAACAAAAGTGTGGTGGCGGGGGCGATACTGCGCAAAAACGTCAGGGGCTAATTTGGTTGGGTCAACATCGATATGTATCTGTCTTTTTCTCAACCTATCGGCAACTTGACTAAAGATGACGCCGTTGACGTTCCGCGTTCCGCACCTAAAATGCATCTTTAGAACCACTGGCTTCGACAGTATGATAGGGATCAAACCCCTCAATCCGGTAGTCTTTCCCATCGCTATCTCCTAGTGGCCACTAGACACATGATCCTATGGCCTCCCGTTGCCCGGAGAGCTGGTCCCTGCTTCACTGTCATCACGTTAGTCGAGACGACTTCAGAAACAGTTCGATTACTAAATGATCTTGGCCGTCACCCTGATGTGATCACTTTCCAGCTTCGTGAAGTTCACGTACCACCTTGGATATGCAACTGGACTACCAGCCTTCCGCCGTGTTGAACGCGACAACTCGAACAGGATTGCTGTATTGGCCCTCTAGCAAGTGGTGGTGTGAGCTTCACGTAAGTGCCGCTCTCGTGCTTCCACAGCCAACCGCGTTCGATCGCGAGCTTGAGCATCACGCTTCGCGAAATCCGTAATAAATCCAGCGCTCACGGGCGCGGAAAAAGTTGCGGCCAGCTCTTGGGGGAGGGAAGGCTTGCTATTGATTGAATTCGTAAATTTTAATCATTGGCTGCTTTTCCCCGGCTATTCCCCAGGCTCGGCAAGCTATCCACGCGATCCCATTCCTCGCGCGCGACGACGTGTGCATATCGCGCGGCGCTTCTCGGATCGCGCCAGTTCTTCGTTTCGGCGAGGCCCTGGACGTCTGCGCCGCCGTAACGGCGCATCCAGGTCGCCCAGGTGTGGCGGAAGGTATGGAAGCCGACAAACGCTAACCGGTACTCCGGCGGCTTCCAACCTGTCGGCCGGCGTGCAGGGCACGGCTTGCCGCAGGCGGCGAGCTTGGCGCGCAGGAGCAGATGCTTGAAGTGGCCGCCGTCGTTGAATCGGAAGAGGCGGTCGCCCTTGTGCTTCTCACGGTGTGATCGCAGGGGATTAACGATGTCCTCGCGCAGCTTGAGCATTCGCGGATCTTCATTCTTGCTGGTCTTGAGCCATGCGGCGCGCTCGTCAGGCTGCACGTCGGCGGCCAGGATTCCGAGACCTTCGCTTTTGCGGATGCCGGTGTAGATCAGGAGCCGCAGATAAAGCCCAAACTCGCCGTCGATCTCATCAGCGGCGGTGATGATCGCGAACGCGTCGGTTGGCCACATGAAGTCCGTTCTGATTCTGCCCTTCGCGCCCTTGGGGCGGCGGATGACGGGGCAGGCGTCGCCGAGTGCATGATGAAGTACGGCCGACACCGGCGTGTAAACGTAGCAGTTCTGGGTAGCTGGTGTGACGTTGGGATGCAGCCCTGCGGCCGCATCGTCGATCGCCTTTTGAGTGATGTCTTTGAGTGGCGTCTCGCCGAAATGCTTGATCAGCTTTGCGAGATATCTGCGCCGACCGCCGGCCTGCATGTAGGCGATGGAAGCGCTTATGAAGGTCGGCTCCCCTGGATCAGGCTTAGCGTCGGGCGCTGGAAATTGCCCGTGGGTCTCGATGCATTCTTCGACTTTCCGGAGTCCTTTAAGAGCGACGGATCGTTTGTAAGTTCCGCTGCTAACCTCCACGCGGACTCCGAGATAGGAGCCTCTGATTTCGAAGTTCGGCGTTTTGCCGCGGCGCGGCGGCCGGAGCTTGAGCGGCACTTGATCCCCTCCCGGAGGTCCCGCTCGATGCGGGCGATGTCGGCCTGGTGAAAAATCTTATCGCGCCCGATAGGGGTAAAATAGGGCTCGCCGTCTTTATCGCGTGGATGTGCTCTCAGCCACTCCAAAAGCCAGCGCCTGGTCTTACGCAGGCGCGCGGCGGCCTCGGAGAGGGTCAGGGGAGTTGCTGGCGTCATGCGGGCGCTTTCAGGCCATTCGCATCGCGACGGCCGCCAGGGCGGCTGCGAGCGCCAGCGCGAGCAACAGTCCGATGATTGCCGGCCGGATGATGATGGGGGCTGCCGCCGGCACAAGCGGAGGCACCGGCGCAGCCGAGACGCGCTCGATCGGCGGCCGCGGGCTGCTCCATTCGCCGGCGGCAGTGCGGGCGACCATGCGGCGGGCGATGCCCTCGCAAGCCGCGAGATCGATGCCATGCACGCCGTATTTCTTCAGCTCGTCCTCTAGGACGATAGCCATCAGGAGAGCGGTTCTCATGGCAGCACCACTGGGATCGCAGAACCCGCGCTTCGCTCGACGATACGCGCGGCAATGCCGGAGGGCTTGACTAGTTGCGAGATTTTGATGCTCAGATCGATCTGCTCGTTCTCGTGATGTGCATAGTGATAGACCATCGCGAAATGCGCTTTCACCAAGCTGTTCCGATAGGCGGACTTCACGGCGTCGCACCGGATGACCAACATGACAGCGCGCGCTGCGATGTAGCTCTTGATATCGCGATCCCAAAGGATCTGCTTGACTGCGGGTTTTTTCTTCCGCGTCGTGCGCTTGGTTCTCATGGCAACACCACGGGAATCTCGGTACCTGCGTCGAGCTTGGCGAGTGTCTTGATCAGCGCCTTGAGCCGGCGACTGGTCTCGGCGCCGGTCATGAACCAGTGAGCGATGATCTGCGCATCCAACGTGTCCGGCATCGCGATGGATGGCACCTTGCAGCCCGCGGCGCGGATGGCCGTGATATTGTGCTGGTAGCGGCGGACGCGCTCGGGCAGCGGCAATTCGGGGCCGTGGCGCATGAGCTGCACTTTGGGCCATGAGGGCTTTGTGAAAGCGGCCTTCATTCCGCGATCTCCTTTGTTGCGAGCCAGATCCGCTGGCCGTCGCTTCGCGCGCGCCCGCTGGCGACCAGGCGCGCCGCGACCACGTCGCTGATCCGTTTGGTGCCGAAATCGCCAGCCGCGTGGCTCGCCGCTCAAAGGGGCTGATTTTGAGCAGGCGCAGGAAAGGCGGGTCGTAGGTTGTCAGAGCCATCGCGGCAGCCCCATCAGGGGCGAGGCGGTGAGCCGGCGCGCGCGCCGCGGGCGGCATGCAGGTGCGAGAACGATCACGGAGGGAGCGCAATAGATCAGCGGGCAAACCATCGCGGTTGGCGCGGCCAAGGACGCTCTCGACGGCGTCGATCACGCGTCGAAATGCGGCCGGCTGGTTTAGATTAGCACATCGCGCAGCGAACAGACGCGCCTGCTCGAGCGCTTCATCGTGGCTGAGGTGACGGCGCCAGCGACGATAGATCTCGTCGCAGGCGCCGGTGATGTGTTGGGAATGGTGGCCATTGATGCGCTCCCGAATAGTGGAGCGCAACATTTAGTTCGCAAATTGAAAACTCGTCAAGATCATAAGTTTTCAATTTGCGAATTTTTGGTTCGCGGACTAACCTGTCCGCCGTCGTTTCGCTGGCTTGGACGTGGACTGCGATTGCGCCGGGATTTGGCCCGAGCTCGATAGCAATGTTCTGGGAGGGTTGCCCGAGATCGCCGAATAAGAGCCAGTCCACGGAGATTCCAAATCGCCGCCGGATGCGTCGCGCGGCGTTTAGCGTGAGAGGGCGTTCGCCGCGTTTCGAAAGGATTGTAGCTGCTCTTTTCCAGCCCGATCTCTTTCGCAAAATCGGATTGCTTTTCGAAGCCCAGCCTTTTCCGCAGCGCAATAAGGCGGCGCGCTATGTCTTGATCGTTGTCATCCATGGGGAAGATGCTTCCCCATTCCTTGCGAAAAGTCAGTTCCCGTTCTGCCGACGCTTGACTCGTTCGCAAATCGCAAACTATATCCGTGTCAATGGCTGATTTATGGACATGGGATTCCGTCATCGGTGCGCTCGGCGTCGGCGCGCTCGCGCGTCGGCTTGAGCAATCACCCGGCACGGTCAGTGGCTGGCGTAAACGGCCGCGCGGCATTCCGTCCGAGCATTGGCGTGATGTAGTCAGGTTTGCGGCCGAGGTCGGAAGGTCAGAGATCACGGCTGATCTTCTCGTTGATGTTGCTGCGCATCGCGACGCCTGCGGGGAGATGCGCACATGAGTCTGCTGCCGCGGGAATTTTATTATTCGTCCCATGGTGGTGGCCTGTCAGTTCGGTATTTGGATACATATGCAACCATACCTTACACGGAGCTGACAGAAAAATTTCAGGGTGTTGCCGATTTCGAAGGCGCATCGCGGTTTCTGTGGATGCGCAAGATCCTTCAAGTTCTGTTGCGTTGCGTTGGAGCGTTTTGTCATGGGCGAATCAAGTCAGGGCGTTCGCGCGCCGTCGAGAGAGAACATCGGAACGATTGTTCCGCGGGATCTCGCGCGCAAAAGATTTTCGAAATTTGGTCTGGTTGTTGTCGTGCTTTGGCCGGTCAAGCCGGCGCTCAACCTGGCGCAGCGCGCTGGTTGCACGGAGCGGCACGCCAATTTGCTCATCGAGGGCAAGCGTAAGCCGAATGCCCGTGCCGTACTCGCGGTCCATGCCGAGATTATCAGCTAATCGCTGCGCGGTTGCCGCCGCCGGATTGCCCGGCTTCGACGCATGTCGTCTCAAACATCACGATCGGTGGATCAGAGAGGGTCGTCGCTTCCGCTAGCGCTTGGCCCGCTCTCTTATCGTTCCTGTTGTTCCCATGAGTATCTGAACTGACCGCCGACCGTGCTCGCACGGCGAACGGATCGTCATGTCTCAAACAGAGGCGGGGGCCTCGATGTTGACCGAGCAACTATCCGACGCTGAATTTTTCGCGCTGATGATTGGGATCCTGTCGCTCGCGCTTGGCGGGCTGCTGCTCGTCATCATCTGGCCGATTAAGTCCGAGCCGGCGCGATGAGCTCGCCGACGATCTGGGCCGCGTGGCATCCGAAACGAGGTTTCGAGGTGCCTCATCTTTACGAGGGGCCGATCGCTTTCGCCGATCTCGACAGCTGCGCGCGCTTGGTGCGCGAGCTCAACGCCGACGACAGGACGAACAACCGGACCGGCTGGCGCGCGACCAAGGTCGAACTCGTGAAGGTGCAGGCATGACGTCGCTGCGATCCGACGCCGGCGCCGAGCTGAAATCCTACATCGAGCGGATCGAGCGCCTCGGCGTCGAGCGGCGCGAGCTCGGCGACGAGCAAAAGGCGCTGTTCGCCGAGGCAAAATCAAAGGGCTTCGATCCGAAGGCGATGCGCAAGATCATCAAGCGCCGCGATACGGATCCGGGTGAGATCGAGGAAGAGGAGACGATCCTCGAAACCTACATGCACGCACTCGGCATGCTGCCGGAAGCGCCGCTGCATCGGCAGGTGGCCGTGCTGGCAAAGGATGGCCTGGCGCGCGACCAGGTGATCGAGCGCTGCAGCTTGATCGTTCCGGTCAACGGCGAGATCATCGCGCGCGTCGGCGGCGATCCGATGCGGATCTGGCGCGATGAGGCTGGCAATGCCTACGCCGAGCCGCATATCGAAAAGCCGCGCGCGGAAAAGACCGGCAAGGCCGTGAGCAAGCCGGCGGCCGTGCTGTCGATCGTTCCGAAAGATCCGGTCAAGGCCGCGGCCGACGCCGCCGAGCGTCGCGCGCGAAAAAGCGCGGCGAGGACGAGCCCATCCATCTCCGGCCGATGTCGATACCGACGAAGAGGAACCGGTCGAATGATGCGCGAAAACTTCGCCGTCGCGCGCCAGCGGATCGAGGTCGAGACGGTCGATCTCGTCGACCTGTCCTGGACGCCTTGGCGCCGCATCATGCTGTCGGCGCGGGAGAACATCTGGACGCTCGTCGACGCCGAGGATTACGCCTGGCTGTCGGAGAACATCTGGAATGTCTCCTGGGGCTCGCGAACGCCTTGGCAGAAATACGCCAAGCGCAACGTCGGGCCGCGACCGCGCGACGCTGCGCATGCATCGCGAGATTCAGATCGAGGCTGATCCCGCGAATGAGCGGTTCATGTCGACGCATCTCGTCGACCATCTCAACGGCCAGACGCTCGACAACCGCCGCGCAAATCTGCGCTGGGCGACTAATCGCCAGAACGCCGGCAACCGTACACCGCGCCACGCGATCCCGTCCCTCGATTCCATCGTCCTCGAGCTGCTGGCGACGCTCGGCTCGCGGCCGGAACTGTGGAGATTCCGTTTTGAGCAACGAGAAGTCAATTTCCGGCAGCATGGGGCTGACACCTCGTATGGCAGACGCGCTGCAAGCGGTCACCGAGCATGTGGCGATGCATGGAGTGATGCCGTCGCGCAGCTCGCTGGCGGCCAAGCTAGGCTGCAATAAGACCGATGCCAATCGGCTCATGTTGGCACTGGTGGAACGGGGTCTTCTTAGTAACGTTTCGCTCGGCGGTCCGCTTTCAGGGTTTGGCCGCGAGGGCGTCTGCGTTTTTGTGCCGGCGCATGTTGCTGCGGATCTCGCGAGGTTCTGCGTCGACAATTCGGAGAATGTCTCGTCCGTGGTCGCTGATGCGATCGTTCTGCATCTCGACCAGTTCGGGGGCGAGCAATGACCGAGCTCGTCCGATACGAAGCGGCTCGGCGGGCACTGGCCGAGGCCGTCGCCGTCGACGAGGTCCTGCAGATCCACGACCAGGCCGAGGCGTTGCGGCACGCCGCACGCATTGCCAGGGATAAGGATCTCGAAATCCAGGCGGCGCAGCTCCGTTTCCGCGCCGAGCGGCGCCTCGGCGAGCTGATCGCGGCACAGAAGGCGGCCGGCGGCCTGGCAAAAGGCGCCGCCGAGAAGGGTTGGAAGGAACGCTGTTCCGATGAGGAACAGCGTTTGGACCGACCGGCGACGCTCGCCGAGGCCGGGATCGACCGCAAGCTGTCGTCCAGGGCGCAGCGCGTCGCCGAGCTGCCCGTCGAGAAATTCGACGCGCTGGTTAAGCAGCACGCCGACGAGATGCGCGCCGGCGCCGGCCGCGTCGCGATGGATCTGCTGAAGGTCAACGCCGACCAGGACGGCCGCGAGGCGCGTCGTGAGCTCGCAATCCAGCTGTCCGACAAATCGGCCGCGCTGCCGACTGGCCGGAAATACCCGGTCATCTATGCCGATCCGCCTTGGCAGCGAAAACAGGGCGTAACCAGCCGCTCCTACGAAAACCACTACCCGACGATGACGTGGTCCGAGATCTGCGCGATGCCGGTCGCGGATCTCGCACTGCCGGACGCGTGGCTGTTTCTCTGGATCCCGCGCGCGCATGCCTTTGCGCTGCATAAGGTCGAGGTGCCGATTCCAGCCGGCGCGCTCTATGGGCCGGATGGCGAGCCCGTGACCGGCATTGAAATCGAAATGCCGCTCGCCTGGGCGGTCGCCAAGGCTTGGGGCTTCGATTCCTATTCGACCGCGTTCGTCTGGACCAAGACCGACGAGGATCATCCCGACGAGGCCGGCGGCGCGGTCCTGGTGCGCGACCAGGATGAATTGCTGCTGATGTTCAAGCGCGGTCGTGGCCTGCCGAAACCGGACAGCGGCGAAAAATTCGGATCGAACCATCGCGAGCGATCAAAGCCGCTCGGTCACTCGACCAAGCCGCAGCATTATCGCCGCATGATCGCGACCATGGCCGGCCGTGGCGTGCCCGTGCTGGAAATGTTTGCGCGGTTCGATGCGGACAATCCGCCGCCGCCTGGCTGGGATCTTTGGGGCAACCAGGCGCAAGGAAATCAGTCTCAAGACGCTGCAGAACAGACATTTCCTGCGCAAAACGGCGTCGAAGGAAATCACCCCCTTGCGGACAGCGTCGATCGCTGATCAGCCAGCCGCGCCGGCGGCGTCTCCAACGCCGGACGATCGGATAGTCGACACGGAAACGGATGAGAACCCCGTCCGCTCCGAAACCGCCGTTCCGCCGGCGGGCAGACCTGGCTCTGAATCTCCCGCGCCGATCGAGTTGTCGGAACTCGACGCGCTCAAGCTGATTTCGGATTTCTGCCATCCGAAGCGCGCCGAGCTGTTGCCGCGGCTCGGCCCGGAATATGCGCAGCGCGGCCTCGCGATCGAGCAGAGCGCGACGGGGCAATGGATATTGCGCGACGCCGGGTGGACGCGTCTGCGCGAGCTCGAGGCTGAGCGCAAGAGCCGCGCGAACCGGCGAAAGCGATCGAGCCGCATCCGCTCGACATTCCGGAGTTTTTGCGCCGCGCGCCGAAAAAGCCGGCGCCGGCGATCGAGCCGCAGCTCGCGCTCGATCTCGCACTCGCGCGTCGATCTCGAGCCGCCGGAGGTCGTCGACGGCAAGCTTCAAACGCGAATACCGCTTGAGGAGGACGAGCCGCGATCCAGGCGGCGTTGCTCGCGGTCGACGCCGGCGAGATCGCCGATCGCGAAGCGTTCCGCCAGGCCGAGGGCCGCGGCTATCTGCACGTCACGACGAAATCGATCGTCTGACCGACGAAGGCCGCGCTTTTCTCGCGCAGCTCGTCACGCCGGCGCCGGCGGCCGATCTCGAGGCGCGCGCATGAACGGCCGCGGCGATTGGATGCAGACGGCGACGGGCCGTCAGTTCTGGCCGATGGATCCGCGGCCGCATGAGGTTTTCATCGAAGATATCGCGCATGCGCTTTCGATGATCTGTAGGTTCGGCGGACATTGCCGGCGCTTCTACAGCGTCGCCGAGCATTCGGTTTTGATCTCGTCGCGCCGCTGCTGCGGAGCATAAGCGTTGGGCGACTGCTGCATGATGCATCCTGAGGCGGTATATCGGCGACAAGATCCGGCCGCTGAAGCCGCACTGAACGGCTATCGCGAGGCCGAGCAGACGATCATGCGCGCGATCGCCGTGCGCTTCGACCTGCATCTTGAACTCAGCCTGACCAGCGTCAAGGCGCTCGATCTCGCGCTCTTGATGGACGAGCGCGACCAGGCGATGAGCGCGCCGCCGCAAGCTGGGACGTCGACGTCGAGCCGCTCGGCGTCAGCTCGAGTTCTGGAGTCCGTCGCGCGCCAAACGCGAGTTCCTGTCGGACTTCAAAAGTTTGGAGGCGGGAAATGGAAATGAGCAGCCAGGCGCTCGTCGCCGGCGTCGCATTGATTGCGTTCGGCGCTTTCATGCTCGGCTATTGCATCGGCTGGCGACAGCGCGGCGCCTTGCGAAATACCGGCGATCAGGTGTCGCGCGAAGCTGACGAACGTCCATCTCGAAAAGCGCGCGAGGCGATGTCAATGATCGTCATCCGCGTCGAGCTCCATTCCGCGATCACGCGCAAGGTCACTGAGATCGCGCGGATGCATATCAGCAACATCGGCGGCTCGCGCCAGACCGGCCATTATCACGCGAAAACCTACCGCGGCCGATCGAGCGAGCAGCTGTCGCGCGGCGAACTGCAGCGCCAGGGCTCGATCAGGAATTATCCGCGGCTTTCGCTGCACGTCTGGCATCTCGTCGCTCGCGCGCTGGTCGCGATGAACTACGCCGGCGGCGCTGAGCGGGCGCAATCGACCGATTTGTTCGATGTCGTCAACGGCGCAGTGCCAGGGGAGCGGACGCCGTGAGTAGAAGGCGCTTGCATTGGCGTCGTGCGAGATGGCTGGCACTCAACTTCGCAATTGTGGGTCTCGATATTTGGGGCGCCATCGCGTGGGTGCTCTGGTGACGCGCGCGTCGAACTCGACGCGGCATCGATGGGAAGAGAAAGCGGTGATCTCACCGCACAAGTCCGAACAGCGATGCGGCCGCTGCGGCGTGGTCCGCGCGTCGCGTCACGAGTTTGAGGGCGGCCGCGCGCTGCACTGGAAAGAGTTTTGGCGAGATCTCGATCGCATCGACAAAGCCGGCGAAACGCCGCTTTGCGACGCACGTCTGGAAACGGGGAAGGGGCATGCTCACGCACGGAACAACGCATCTCACGATGAGCGAATTTGAGGTCGAGCTCACGCTCGCGCAGCCTGGCGCGCGGATCGTTTATGCGACGGGCGATCTCGCGTTCAGCGCTGTCTATTCGACCGAGCTGACGCGGCTACGTGGGCATATCCAACAGCTCAGTGAGATGCGCGTTGGTTATCTGACCAGGCGACGCCTAGCCGAGATCGCCTTTGTCCGCGGCGGCGCATCGTTCGAGTACATTTTCACCAAGGCCGCGCCGCGTGGCTGATGTCGTGCTGCGCGCACTCGCCGCCGGCGGACAGCGCAGCGACAAGCTTGCGGATGTCATCAAGCGCCTGGTCCTCGAGGCCGCGCAGCTCGGCGAGCTCGATTCCTATCAATACCTCGGCGATGGCGGCCAGCTCGTCACGGGTAAACAGTTTCCGCCGCGCTGGCTCGATCGGCTCGACAAGGCGATCGAGACGGGCGCGATCGAACATCTGTCGGTCGACCGCATCGTCGAGATCATGCTGATCGGTCCGCGCTAGCTGGCCCTTTCCGTTCTGTTGCTTACCGCGTTCCCTTAAATCGATTTGTGAGACTGACAATGACAACAGCGAAACGCCGCGCGCGCCGTATCGCCGCCGACGAGGCGCACGCCTGGGCCAGGAATCTCAAGCTCGGCAACATTCATGCAAAGCTCGTTCTGAGCATGCTGTCGCTTTACGTCGACGGCGACGGCGTCTGCTGGGTTAGCGCACAAACACTGGCCGAGGATTGCGAGCTCTCCGACGACACGGTTCGGCGGCGCCTGGCCTGGCTCGACGAGATCGGCGCGATCGCGAAGTCGCCGCAGTGGATCGATGAAGAAGGTCGCCGCAACGGGAAGGGCGACGGCAGGCGGACGACCGACCGGATCCAGCTGCTCTATGATGCTGACGTCGACACGATCGAGGCGCGCGCCGCCGGCAGGGCTGTCGAAAAGCCAGCAAATTCAACGGCGATTAGCCTCCGCCAGCAGCGGGGGCTAAATGAGGGCCAGGATCCGGCTAGCCTCCGCTTAGCCTCCGGCCAGCCTCCGCACTGTAGCGGAGGGCTAATCTCTGAACCTGAACCTGAACCTAAATCTCCCCCAACCCCCTCCGGGGGCGCGAGCGAGCCGCCTGCGGCTTTGGAAGAACCGGAGGACTTCGGGCCGGCCTGGTTGGCCTGGCCTGGTCACGAGGTCATGCGACGCGACCTGGCGCTCGCCGAGTTCCGGCAGCTGTCGATCGAAAAGCAGCGACACTGCCGAGCGGCGATCCCGCTGTTCGTCAAAATGCAGGGGCAGCTCGGTCGAAAGCATCCGCCAAACTTCCATCTGTGGATCCGCAATCGCGGATTTGAGGAATTTCCCAGCGCGAAGCTCGGCGAGCCAGGTAGCGCGCCGGTCAGCGGTCCATTCGAGCTCGGCTCGGAAACCGCGCGAGCGATTCAATCGCTTTACGCAGTGGCACGCGCGCGGCCGTTCGTCAGCAATGGTCGCGTGATCTATGCGAAGCCGATCACGTCGCAGGTGCTCGCGTTCGCGCAGGCGCCACCGGAAAGCGCCTGGCATTGGATCGAGGACCGGCAGCAGACGGCGGCCTGGTCAAGCTTTCTGAGCACGCATATCGCCGGCGGCCGGCCGCAGCTCGTCACAACGCGCGGCGTCGGCGCCGATGCGCGCAGTGGTTTCCTCGCGCCGTGGCACTGGCCGCCGCGCAAGGATGGAACGATCGGCGACACAGGGGAGGCGGCATGAACATGGAGTATCAAAAAGGGCAAATCGTCGATTATCTGCCGATCGACTACGAACCGATTTCGGTGCCTTTGCCCAAGCGCTGGTACATGCTTCGCACGCACAATAACCGCGAGTTCAAGGTGATGAAAAAGCTCCGGGACCGCAACATGAGCGGTTATCTGCCGGTGATGACCACGATGCGCGAAATCAATCGCTATTCCCGCGGCTGGGAATGGATCGAGCGGAAGAATGTCATCTCGCCGTTGATCTTCGGCGTAATCCTCGTTCCCGATTTCGAAGCCGATGCTCGATTGGAAAACCATTGATGGCGCGATAGGGCTTCTGCGGTTTGGCGAGTTCACGCCGTATCTGACACCAAAACTGTTCGATGATATCCGGAAGATCGAGGACGATCGGCAACACGCCGAAAAGCAAGCGTGAGCACCTATTCGAGATCGGCCAGCTGACGAAGAGTCGTGAACGGCCCGTTCCGAGACTTCTGCGGTCGCGTCGAACGATTTAACTCAAGGGGCCAACTCAGTGTCGGAGTTGAGATCTTCGGACGCATCACTCCGGTCGAATTAGACGAGAGTGACATCGAGCCGGCCTAGCGGCCAAGGTCGCCGGGACGGATCGAACGAAAGCAGCCCAAGCTTTCGGCGTGCCCTTCATCGGTAACACACCGATTCAAGGGTTGTTGCGAAATCTGACTCAACCAACGAAATCGTGTGCGATAGTCAGGCCTTGTTGGCTTTCTCCAGCCTTTTCAGAAATGTTAGGCCGGCGACGGTCAACCTCAGTTCGTCGGTTTCGGGCTGGCTATTCAGGAACGAGGTCACTTCTGCTCTCAACGATTGCTTTTGGCTAAATGTGAGATCCTTGAGGATCGCGTAGGTCTGCATCGTTCGATTAATTGCGGTTTCCATCAATGCCACCGAATAGCTACCGAGAGGGCGATTAGAAGCCCAAAAAAGATTGGCACCAACAAGGGGGGCACAAGCCATTCGCGCAGATTGAACTTCCGAATATCGGACATATCACCGCCTGTTTGGTTAAGGCGGGAGCGCGACACTCTCAGTCACCGATAACGGCCTGGGATGGACGGTGATGGACTGCCTTTAAGCGCGCGCGATCAAAATAGCCAGCCGAAAGCGCGCAACGCACGCCGCTTTGTCCGATTAGGGTGGCTCGTACCTTGTATTCAACCGCATCGTAGCCATTTCGAGGTACAAACAGGGGATGTATTCCGAGTGAAGCTTCGCGTCGGATTTGAAATGCATTACGAGTTTCCCCAGCCGACGCCTATGATCATGGTGCTGGGCACGCATTTCACGCGCGCATCCGACATCATCGTTCCTGACCACCTGACCACCAACCCCCCGGTACCCATTACTCCGTATCGAGACGGATTCGGGAACTGGTGCAGCCGCATAATGGCTCCGGCCGGTCCGATGCTCCTGTCGGCCGATGGCATCGTGCGCGACAGCGGCCAGCCGGATCCGGTGTTTGCTTCGGCCACCCAGCACGCAGTCGAAGACTTGCCGGCGGACACACTGGTCTATCTGCTTGGCAGCCGCTATTGCGAGACTGACCGGCTTTCAGACATCGCATGGAAGCTGTTCGAAGGCACGCCGACGGGCTGGGCGCGGGTTCAGGCCATTTGCGATTTCGTCCATCGGCACATCGCTTTCGGTTACGAGCACGCAAGCGCCACCAAGACTGCGTGGGAGGCATTTAACGAAGGCAAGGGCGTATGCCGCGACTATGCGCACCTCGCCATCACCTTCTGCCGCTGTATGAACATTCCGGCGCGCTATTGCACCGGCTATCTCAGCGACATCGGCACCCCGCCGCCTTGGGCGGTCGGCGATTTCGCCGGCTGGTTCGAGGCTTACCTCGGTGGCAGCTGGCATATGTTCGATCCGCGCAACAATGTGCCGAGGATTGGACGGGTTCTGATCGCGCAGGGACGAGATGCCGCAGACGTTCCCATCACGCAGACCTTTGGTCCGAACACCCTAATTTCGTTCAAGGTCTGGACCGACGAGGTCGTGGCGTGAAGGATCATCCCCATATTCTCAGCTCGGACGAGTTCGCCTCGCTGCGCGAGGTCAGCAAGGGCAACTCGCAACGAGAGATCCCACAGTTGCACTGGGAGCGCCTGGTCGGCCTCGGCTACGCAGTACGGCGCCTCGGAGAACTCGGCCTAACTGCATCCGGCATTCGCCGTCTCGCCGAGGGCGAATAGACTTTTCACGCTCCTAAGATCTGCCATGGCGCGGCTCGAGACGTTGCGTCGGCCTGCCGGTGACGGTTCGAGCCGTGGTCATGACGCGCATCCCTGTGCTTGACCCGCTCGTGCCGAAAGGCGACGGCCGTACCGTTAGGCCGGAGTCGAAACGAGCGGATCCGTTCTACCATTCGGCAGGACACGAGCAATTCCGCGAGACCGTCCTTAAGCGCGCGGGCTATCGCTGCGAATGGATCGAGGAAGGGAAGCGCTGCACGAAGTCTGCGCCGCAGCATCGCCTCTTCGCCGATCACATCAAGGAACGCCAAGACGGCGGCGACCCGACCGATCCGAGCAATGGCATGTGCCTTTGCGGGTCACATCACACCATCAAGACCCAGCGTGAGCGCACTAAGCGTCTGCGGCGCAAGTGGAGGGGGAGGGGGCTAAATTCCAAAAGCCTCAAGGGAGCCCCGACCGCATGGGTTCTCACGGACAGATTTTTTTTCGTCATGAGCGAAATTTTTGACCTGTTTGGCGACCCTGTACCCTCCAACTGGGGTGGGCGCGGTCGACCAGAGCATATCCCGACCCAGCAAAACCGGAATCGCGTCAGCATGTTAGTCGCGCTGGGTTGGAGCAATAAGCGGATTGCCGCGGCGCTGTATGTCACTTTGCCGACGCTGCGGAAGCATTATTTTTCCGAGCTCAAATTCCGCGAGGTCGCCCGCGATCGCCTAGATGCGGGCGTCGCCATGAAGCTTTGGGAAGGCGTCCAGTCCGGCAGCGTCTCGGCGATCCGCGCCTTTCGCGAGTTCGTCGATCGGAACGATCTGATGCTCTACGGGCACACGGCGAATCCAGCCGAGTCCGCCAAGCCGGCGAAATCTGAGAAGCTAGGAAAGAAGGAAGCCGCGGCGCGCGCGGCGCAAAATCCGGATCGTGGCTCCGTGCTCGGCGACCTGATCGCGCGGCGGCAGGGTCTGGCAAACTAGTCGATGTGGGATCTCAGTTGCGTCGACTGGGCCGATCGGCTCCGCGAAGGTCAATCGCTGATCCCGGACCTGCCGCTCAACGAGGACGAGGCCGACATGGGCCTCGCCTTCTTCGACGAGCTGCAGCTGCCAGACGTGCCGGGCACGCCGCGACTCGGCGACGCCTGCGGCGATTGGTTTCGGCAGCTGGTGCGTGCCGCATTCGGATCATGGGACCCAGTCGCGCAGGTTCGCTACATCCGCGACATCCTCGCGCTGGCGCCAAAGGGCTCGTCGAAGACATCCTACGCAGCGGGTCTCGCGCTGACCCTGATGCTGATGAACAAGCGCCCGCGTGCCGAGGGCGTCTTCATTGGTCCGACACAATCAATCTCCGACCGCGCCTATGAGCAGGCGGTCGGCATGATCAACCTCTCGCCGGTGTTGCGCACGCGCTTTTACCCGCGTGAGCACGTCAAGACGATCGTCGATGCCGCAAACGAAAGTGAACTGCGGGTCAAGACGTTCGACCTGAACATCCTGACCGGCGGCATTTTGATCTTTGCATTGCTGGATGAGCTACACCTGCTCGGCCGCAACGTGCACACCTTGAAGGTGCTGCGCCAGATCCGCGGCGGCCTCGACAAGACGCCGGAAGGCTTGTTCGTGATG
>CAWAXO010000051.1:0-54091 GCA_963786015.1 uncultured Alphaproteobacteria bacterium
CTCTTCAACATGCAGGAGAAGCCGGTGATGGAATCCGGCGGCGGCGGACTGGTCTCGACCACGATGGATTACGCCCGCTTCTGCCAGATGCTGCTCAATGGCGGGAGGCTCGACGGCAACAGGATCATCGGCCGCAAGACGCTGGCGCTGATGGCCTCCGATCATCTCGCGCCCAGCGTGAAGGTCCAGGGCGGAATGCTGCCGCCCGGCCACAGCTTCGGCCTCGGCTTCGCCGTGCGCACGCAGCAAGGCATGGCGCCTTATGCGGGCTCGGTCGGCCAGTTCTACTGGAGCGGCGTGGCCGGCACCTTCTTCTGGATCGATCCGAGCGAGGATCTGTTCGCCGTGTTCATGTGCCAGGGGCCCGGCCAGCGTGAGTATTTCCGTTCGCTGATGCGGACGATGGTCTACGCGGCGCTGGAGTGAGGTCATCCCGCCTACTGAGGTCATTCCGGGGCGCGCGTCTGCGCGAACCCGGAATTTAGAGATTGCGGCACGAGATTTGGCCTCAGATTGCGGCGCGAGATTTTCAGGCGCGCAATTGCGCACCATAGTTCGATGCTTTCGCATCGCCCCGGAATGACGTCGTAATCACCGGACCGGCGGGACACAGCTTCAGCTGATCGTCGCGCCGCCGTCGATGACGATCGTCTGCCCGGTCGTGAAGCTGCCGGCCTTCGAGGCCAGGAACACCGCGGCGCCCGCGATCTCGTCGGGCTCGCCGATGCGCCGCAGCGGCGAGCGCTCGGTTCGCAGGCTTTCAGCGTCTCCGGGTTATCCCACAGCGCGCGCGCGAAATCGGTCTTGATCAGGCCCGGCGCGATGCAGTTGACGCGCACGTTGTCGGCGCCGAATTCCAGCGCGAGGTTGCGCGCCAGCTGCATGTCGGCGGCCTTGGAGATGTTGTAGGCGCCGATCACGGTCGAGCCCTTCAGGCCGCCGATCGAGGAGATGATGATGATCGAGCCGTCCTTCGCGCTCGTCATCTCGGGCGCGACCATGTTGATCAGCCAGTGGTTGGAGACGATGTTGTTGTCGAGGATCTTGCGGAACTGCTCGTCGGCGATGCCGCCCATGCGGCCCGTAATAGGGATTGGAGGCGGCGTTGCAGACCAGGATGTCGATCCTGCCGAAGGCGGCGCCGTCTCGTCGACCAGACGCTGCAGGTCGTCCTTGGCCGAGATGTTGGCGGCGACCGCGATCGCGGCCTGCTCGCGCCGTGCGCGCGTTGATCGCCGCGGCGACCTCCTCGCAGGCCTGCGGCTTGCGCGACGAGATCACGACCTTGGCGCCGTGCTCGGCCATCCGCTCGGCGATCGCCCTGCCGATGCCGCGCGAGGAGCCGGTGACGACGGCGACTTTGCCGGTGAGATCGAACAGGGTCATGACATTTCTCCCATTCGAGATTTTGGCGATGCCGGCTTCAGTTTTTCCACGTCATTCCGGGGCGATGCGACAGCATCGAACGTTGGTGCGCAATTGCGCACCGAGAATCTCCAGACTCCCTGCGGGTTCAGCCCTGTCGGGCTGCCCCGGAATGACCGCCTGAACTTACGCAAGCTTGCTCCTCACCTCCGGCCCGGCCGGCCGACGCATCGCATTATGCTGGGGATCGGCGATCCAGGGCTGCTGGTTGACCATCGGCAGCCGCCAATTCCCTTGCCCCGCGATCGCGAAATGGTCGAGCCGCGTCACCGAGCAATTGTCGATGTCGAAGGTGAGGCCCTTGTCGGGCTGGCCGCCGAGTGCCAAGCCGACCGCGGCCTTGATCGTTCCGCCGTGGCCGACGGCGATCACGTCCCTGCCCGCTTCCGCCGTGGTGACCCGCGCGATCGCCGCGCAGACGCGATTGTACAGGTCCATGAAGCTCTCGCCGCCCGGCGCCGGCTCGTCGATCTTGGCGAACCAATCGCTGCCGACCGGACGGCTCGCAAGAAACGCGGCGCGGTTCATGCCCTGCCATTGCCCGAGATTTTGCTCGGCGAAGGCCGCCTCCTTGATCATGGTCGATGGCTTTGGAAAACCAGCATCCCAGATCGCGTCCGCAGTCTGGTGCGTGCGCATCAGATTGCTCGAATACCAGACGGCGTTGCGCGGCAGGATCTTTGCGACCGCCTCGAACACCTCGCGATCGCTGGTGTCGCAGTCGATATCCGACTGGCCGTAGATGTTGCCGCCGTCGCTGCGCACCGGCGCATGACGCACCCACCACCACCGCGTGATCAAGACTTTCGGCTTTTCCGGGTTGGACATCGCAAGCACCCTTCAATATCGTTTGACGTCGCTGTACGTCAGCGCACGCGCCGCCTCAAGTGCGTCGGCGTTTGAAACTCTGTTTGAAATTCCGCGGAACGGCAAGCATGTGGCCGCCGCAGGAAAATGCGCTGGAGGACATCAGGGGCCGCCTCGAAGGCAAATCCGTCATCATCACCGGCGCCGGCAGCGGCATCGGCCGCGCGGCGTCGCTCCTGTTCACCAGGGAAGGCGCAAAACTGATCGCGGTCGACCGCACCGACGGCGTGAAAGAGACCGTCGCGCAGGTGAAGAAGGCCGGCGGCACCGCGGAGGCCGTAATGGCGGATGCCGGTTCCGAGAAGGACGTCATTGCCTTCATCGACAAGGCGCTCTCGGCTCACGGCAGGCTCGATGCGATCTGGGCCAATGCCGGCGTCTCCGGCGGGCTGGTGCCGCTCGCAGACCAGACCGTCGAGCATTGGCAGGAGATCCTGCGCATCAATCTGATCGGACCGTTTCTCGCGATCAAATATTCCATGCCGCACATGATCAAGCAGCAGTCCGGCGCGATCGTCTGCACCGCTTCGGTCGCAGGGTTGAAGTCCGGCGCCAGCGGTCATCCCTACGGAGCGAGCAAGGCCGGCGTCATCAGCCTGGTGCAGACCACGGCCTATTCGCTCTCCGGCACCGGCGTGCGCATCAACGCGGTGTGCCCCGGCCTGATCGAGACCGGCATGACCAAACCCGTGTTCGACCGCGCCAAGGAGCGCGGCACCTCCGACAAGATCGGCCAGCTCAACCCGCTGAAGCGCGCCGGCCAGCCGCACGAGATCGCTGCGATGGGATTGTTCCTGGCGAGCGACGAGGCGTCGTATGTGAACGGGCAAGCCTTCCCGGTCGATGGCGGACTGACCGCGTCGATGCCGTATGCGGGCAAGCCGGTGTAGGCCGGACGCGCTGCGGTCGTTGTGCGCCCCGCTCTCTCCGTAGTCGTCGCGCGACTTGCCGCCCTTCGCTAAAGCTCCGGCGCGCCTTGAGCTTGAAGCCTCGTCGAAGCCTTGGCGTAGACGGGATCGGGCGATCCAGTATTCCAGAGGCGACTGGGCTTGAACCGAGAAGCCGCAGCGTACTGGATGCCCGCAGGAGCCTGTCATCCGGCCGGCCAGGGGCCGGACCGGGTGGCGGACATGACGAGTGAGAGGATGTGAGTTCGCATTCTCGCGGCGCATGGCGTCCGAGTTTTTCCATTGAATCCACCCTCATTGGAAACAGAGGGCGCAGGGAATGCCGGGTGCGGGCTGCACCCATGGTCCGCGTGCAACAAAAAAGCACGCGGCAGAACCACAGGTCAGCCGGAGCAGCCCGGCATTCCCTGCGCGATGGTTTTACGGCTTATACGTGCTCTCCCCGGTGACCAGGCTTTGTTGCCACCGTTGCCTCGCGTCATCTCGCAAGGCGTAGCGCCAGCCTTGGGGCGCCAGGACCACACGACTTCGCCGTCCGCGCATGCTGTTCGTCAAACAACACACCGCGTCCATCGCATCCCGCTTCCAACGTCCGTGACGATCGCGAAGCGCCCCTCTTGCGGTAGCGAGACGCGCGAATGATCGTTGTGATTTGCCCGACAACGCAAGAGGAAATGTGCACGACGGGCAGTTTGCGCATGGCGGGAATGCGTGGCTCTATCCGCGTCATTCCGGGGCGATGCGACAGCATCGAGCTATGGTGCGCAATTGCGCACCTGAGAATCTCTGAGATTCCGGGCTCAGCCCTGACGGGCTGCCCCGGAATGACGAACTGAACCAACGCCGCAGACGCCTGCGCCGCAATTCCGTTTGACCTTTGGCGTTTGGTGTCAACCTGCGACTTTCCTAACGCAGCCGCCCGGGCTCGGTCGGGTGCGCCATCTTATAACACTTTCCGCCGCCCCTATCCCTGACGCTTGCGCGACACTCATCGAGCGTCGCGAAATCGCATTGGCTCCGTGCGCCTGAAGCCACGCGCTCCTGACCGCCTACATACTTGGCGCAATACTTGGCGGCATTGGCAACGCCCCCAGTACAAAGAACGAGACCTAGAACGGTCGCCGCTGTTATCAGACGCAACATGGCTATCCTCCCTTGGCAGCGCGACAGCGCAAGACAGCAAGCGCACGGTTCAGCCTGCTAACTCGTCTCAGATTGATTTAGATCAACAGAGCCAGCCGCGGCAGCAGTGTGGGCACCGCCGCGTGTCCGGGATCAAAGGCGGACGTCCGCTTCGGCGGCCTCGAGCCGGCCTACGCCGCGATGCCGTTTGGCGTCAGGCGGTGCTTGACGAACAGCGCGAGCGGCACCGCATAGAAGAGGTGGGACATGAAACCGCCGATTACGACGTTCGGATCGAAATAATTGGGATGGTCATTGCTGGCGATCATGATGGCCACGTGCATGACGACCCAGATGATGACTGCATAAAAGAGCGCGACCAGCGTCGCTTCATAGCCGCGCCGATGCAGGCTCGGCCACAGATAGGCGAACAGCACGCCCCAGGCGAGTGCAAAACCGAAGTGAATGGCCGTGCCCAGCAGATAAGCCATTCCGCCCAGCGCTTCCTGCACACCTTTGCCGAACACCAGCCCGGTCGCATTCCGCGGAATGCCCGCCAGCGGCAGCAGACTCTGCACACCGACCCAGACGATCGCTTCATAAATCCAGATGATCACGCCGCCGAGCAGGCCACCCATCAGCCCCGCGCGGATCAGCGCGCGATGATCCGACGCGCCGTATGATGGCGCTTCACTGCCGTGAACCGTGCTGGTGCTCATGATCGTTTCCCCTCCCGTTGCCAAATACCAATGCTGCATGCGGCATGCGCCTCATTCAAGCCGATTGCGAATGGCCGGACATGGCATGTGCAAGAACGATCGACGCTTGTTGCCGTGGGATCACGTATTGCCCTGTGGCGGACGCGACTAACCGGCGATGCATCTCGCAACCGCGCAATACATCACATGCGCTGCGGCGCAGCGCGTATTGAGCGGGCAGGCACCGAGTGCTCGCGCCGCCCTAAAAAATTGCAGTCCGGTTCCGCGCAACCCATTTGCCGCGGCTGCGCCAATTTGTCGTGTCGTCCTGCGGAAATCCCCGCAGCACGTCCTATATGGTGGGAACTGCGCGGCCTCCGGCCGCGGAAACCGGTGGAGACATGTTGTCACTCGAGCTCGCGATCGTCGCCGTCCTGATCGTCATCAACGGCCTGTTGTCCATGTCCGAACTGGCCATCGTCTCCTCGCGCCCGGCCCGGCTCGAAATCCTCGCGCAAAAGCACGTTCGCGGCGCGAGCCGCGCGCTGGTTCTCGCGTCGAACCCCGGAAAATTCCTCTCTACCGTGCAGATCGGGATCACGCTGGTGGGCGTGCTGTCGGGCGCGTTTTCCGGCGCCACGCTCGGCCAACGCCTCACCGGACTGTTCGTTGAGCTTGGGATGTCACGCTCGATCGCAGACATCCTGGGCGTCGGCCTGGTCGTGACGGTCATCACCTATGCGACGTTGATCGTCGGCGAGCTGGTGCCGAAGCAGGTGGCGCTGCGTAATCCCGAGGCGATCGCAACCAGGGTCGCCCCCGCAATGGACGTTCTGGCGACGATCTCGCTGCCCCTGGTCGTCCTGCTCGATGTCTCGGGAAAGCTCATCCTGTCCCTCCTGGGCAAGCGCGCCGAGGCCGAGGGAATCTCCGAGGACGAGATCCATCATATGGTCAGGGAGGCCGAGAGTGCCGGCGTGCTCGAGCCCGGCGAAAAGGAGATGATCGCGGGCGTGATGCGGCTGGGCGACCGCCCCGTCGGTGCGGTCATGACACCCCGCACCGAGGTCGACGAGGTCGACCTCAACGATGATCCCGACACGATCCGCGCAAAGTTCGCAAACAGCCCGCGTTCGCGCCTGCCGGTGACGGATGGCGACCGCAATCGTCCGATCGGCATCCTGCAGGCCAAGGATCTGCTGATCGCCTACATGCACGAGAAATCGCCCGACCTCAGGAGCCTGGTCCGCGATGCGCCGATCATTCCGTCTTCCGCCGATGCCCGCGACGTGCTTGCGATCCTGAAGGCAGCACCGGTGCATGTCGGCCTGGTGCATGACGAGTACGGCGCGTTCGAGGGCGTCGTCTCAGCGGCGGATATCCTGGAGGCGATCGTCGGCGCCTTTCATTCCGAAGAAGGCCCGCCCGAGCCGGCCTATGTCGCGCGCGCCGACGGCTCGCTGCTGATCGCGGGCTGGATGCCGGTCGACGAGTTCGGCGATCTGCTGTCGGTCACGGTCCCCCCGCATCGCGGCTATCATACGGTGGCCGGACTGGTGCTGCAGCATTTCGGCACGCTGCCGGAGGTCGGGAACGTGTTCGATCTCGAAGGCTGGCGCATCGAGGTCGTCGACCTCGACGGCCGCCGCATCGACAAGATTCTTGCGACGAGAATCGCGCAACAGAGCGGACCCGACGCGTGAGCGGGGATTCCCTCCGCCCGTCATTCCGGGACGCGCGTGAGCGCGGGCCCGGAATCCATCGGGCGTCGGTCACGATGGCGCGATGGATGTTCGCAGGCTCGCCGCTTCGCGTCGCCCCGGAATGACGGCGGAGTTACCACGACGCCTTCAGTCCCTTTGCGCGTCAGCGCGCTTCAGCGCTTCGGACGGCAACTCGCCGAAGGCGAGCTTGAAATCGCGGGCGAAGTGGCCGGCGTTCTGAAAGCCGCAGCTAAAGGCGATATCGACGACCGTGGCCTCCGCGCCGCCCCGCTCCAGCATCTCCTTGGCGCGGCTGAGCCTGATCTGCTTGGCGAACTCCGCCGGCGAGCAGCCGCAATCCTTCTTGAATTGCCGGAACAGGCTTCGCGCGCTGACATTCGCGACCGCCACCATGCCCTCGATATCGATCGGCTTGTCCCAATTGGCTTCGATGAACTCCTTGACCTTCCTGATCGCCGAGTTCGACGCCTGCGGCGGCTTGCGCAGCAATTCGAGCGTGTGATTGTGCCAGTTGCTCATCAGGAACTTCATGATCAGGATGCGTTCGGTTTCCACGACCACCAGATCCGACAGGTTCTGGCCGCGCGCATTGTAATCGGACGCGAAGTGAAACGCGCCACGCCTGAGGCTGCTGACCGCGGGATTCATCACCGTGTCGTCATGAAAGACGATCTCGCGATCGATCTCCCGGCCGATCAGCACGGCCAGATAGCGCTTCAGCGCGCTGTATTCGATCCGCAGCACGAGCAGATCGGATCGCTCGAAATCGAGATCGACCGGCGTATAGGCGGGGATGATCGGGCTCGGGCTTGCGATCGACAACTCGCCGAGGCGAGCGCCCGTCGAGAACCGGCCTGCGCCACCAAGCGTGAAATACTGGCGGACAAAGGAGGCTTCGGCAAAGCCGAGCGAATGTCGCTGCGGATAGCGGGCGTGGATCAAGGTGACGTCGTTCAGCCGCAGGTAATGCGCCGTGCACTCATGGCCGCTTGGCGCGATATCGAAACGCGTCGTGCCGAACAGCCTGGACATGCGGCCGCGCACATACTCCGGATTCCGGGAGCTGAACCCTGGATAGTTGCTGAGCAGGTTCGACCGTTGGGACATTGGCTTCAGTCGACGAATAGACGTGGCGCGATGGTTTCACAGGGAGAGTCAGGATAGCGAAAAATTTTGGCGGATGCGCTGATTTTTTTGACCGGCCAACCGCGATCGGTCGCATTGCGCCAAGATGAATTCAGACTGACCTGTCGCGCGCGGCAAGGCTTGCCTGCTGGTTCCGCGTATGCAAGCATTTGCTTCATTCGGAAAGACCCATGCAAAGACCGAACAGAAAAGGACGCTTGCCGGAGCGCAACGGCGCGATTTCCTGGCCGAAAGAATGATGCCAAGCCAGAGAACCGACCGCATTCGCAAGCTGCTTGTGGACCTCGTCGCCTTCGACACCGTCAGCGATCGCTCGAACCTGCCGCTGATCGACTATATCGAGCGCTATCTCGCCTCGCTGGGAATAGCCGGACGCCGGATCACCGAGGAGACCGGACAGAAGGCGTCGCTGTGGGTGACGATCGGGCCGCAGGACAAGCCCGGCTTCGTGCTGTCCGGCCATACCGACGTCGTGCCTGTCACAGGACAGAACTGGAGCAACGACCCGTTCGCGGTCGTCGAACGCGATGGCCGGATGTTCGGCCGCGGCACCGCCGACATGAAGGGTTTTGTCGCGGTGTGCCTGGCGATGGTGCCGGACATGCAGCGGGCGAAGCTCGCAACACCGATCCATCTCGCCATCTCCTATGATGAGGAAGTCGGCTGCGTCGGCGTGCGACCGATGCTGCGCCAGATCAACCGCCTGCCGGTAAAGCCGCTCGGCTGCTTCGTCGGCGAGCCGACGCAGATGCAGGTCGCGATCGGCCACAAGGGCAAGCACGCGCTACGCGTGACGTTTCGCGGGCTCGCCGCGCACTCCTCGCTGGCGCCGGCCGGCGTCAACGCCGTGGAATATGCCGCCGAGCTGATCTCCGAAATCCGTCGCCGCGCCGAGCGGCTGGCAACGGATGGCCAGCGCGATGCGCTCTACGATGTTCCGCACGCGACGCTGCTCACCAGCATCGTGCAGGGCGGAACGGCGCTCAACATCGTGCCGGATTGCTGCGTGCTGGAGTTCGAGGCGCGCGGGCTCGGCATCACCGAGTCCGGGGAAATCACGGATGCGATCGTTGCCTGGGCCAAGGCCGAGCTGGAGCCTCGCATGCAGGCATCGGATCCGGATTGCGGTATCGATTTCGAGGAGATCGTCGACTATCCCGCGCTCGACATGCGGCCTGATCACGCGCTGGTCACGCTCGCCAAGCAGATCGCGGGACGTAACAGCCACGGCAAGGTCGCCTACGGCACCGAGGCCGGGTTGTTCGTCAGCATGGCCGACATCCCGAGCGTGGTCGTCGGGCCCGGCGCGATCGCGCAGGCCCACAAGCCGGACGAGTTCGTCGCACTCTCGGAGCTGGAGAATTGCGCTGGCTTCATTGATCGCCTGATCGCACATTGCGTCGGTGGCGGCGGTTTGGGCGATGTGCGGCGACCGCAGGAGTGAAAGGCACGCCCGCTTTTCCCCTACGTTGGTTCGCGTCGAGGTTGCGTTTTACCTAACCCTCACATAATACCGTCTCCGGTATGATGAGCCGGAAGACGCAATGAGCGACATTGATATCGCGCCTCCTTTACCGAAGCTGCCGCTGGCGGAGGCAATCAGCCTCTCCTACGCGTGGTTTTTCCAGAAGTTTCCCGACCTGCTGCGCATCTCCTGGCTGTGGCTGCTGATCTGCGCCGCCTCGGTCGGCGTTTCAAGCTGGATGCAATGGACGTGGTTGGCCGATGTGCTGGGCGCAGAGACGGTCGGAATCCCTCAGCGAGCAACGTTCGAACCGTCACGCCCCATCGAACTTCTGATCTTGGGCCATATCGCAGGCCTGCTGCCGTTGATCGCCAGCGTCAGCATCGCTGTCGCTTGGCACCGGCGCATCATCCTTGGCGAGCAGCCGGGCCTGAGCGGCAGCAACATCGTCACGGCTGAGCTGTGGCGGTACATCGGCGTAGGCATTCTCATCGTGCTCATCACGACGCTGCCGCTCGCCTTGGTCGTGGTGCTGGCTGCGGTAATCACATCGCCATCGATCGGAGCAGCCCTCGGACTCCTGCTCGGTCTTGCTGCGATCGCCGTTATGCTTCGGCTCAGCTTGATCGCGCCGGCACGTGCCATTGGCAATTTCGGCCTGACCTTCAGGGAGGTGTGGCATCGGACGCGCGGCAATACGTGGCGGCTGTTCTGGGGCACCGTCGCCTGCACGTTACCGCCGACGCTCCTGCTCGAAGCCGTTTCACTCATCGTGTTCGGCGCGATGGGATATCACGTCGCGCCCGGGCGGCCGCTCGATACCTCGATCGCGCTGGCCGTGGCGCTGATGAGCACGATCTTTTTCGTAATCTATCTCCTGATCGTGCCGATCGGCATCGGCTTTATGTCCTGCGCATATCGTCACTTCTTCCAGGGCGGGCTCGAGGTGACGGCGTAGGCGTCCTTCGCGGTCGTCGCAATGACGGCCCTCATCGATTCGGGCGCGACTCGTGCCCGGATCCATTCCGGGGCCGACGCGCACGCGTCGAGCGTCCCGGAATGACGGAGAAGACGCGAGGCTCGTCCCGAAATGACCGAAGGGCGCGACATCGTGTGATGCCGCGCCCTCGTCGCAAATACTCGTCGCCCGCAGCGACTTAAACCGCCCCCGCCTTCTGCGCGTACTCCCATGACGCCTTCGACAGCGGCACGGTGCGCTTGGCGGATTCGATCGCCTTTGCATTGGCTGCGGTGCCGTCGCGAATTCGGCCCGCGATGCCCTGTGTGATGCCGGCGAGGCGGAACAGGTTGTAGGAGAAGTACCAGTTCAGGTCCGGAATTTTGACGCCGGTGAAGTTGCAATAGATCTGCGCGGCCTCGTCCATGGTCGGAATGTCGAGCGCCTTGAGATCGGCGCCGGCGAGCCCCGGCATGGTCCACTGCATCAGGAGATACGTGAAATCGGCCATTGGGTCGCCGAGCGTCGACAGCTCCCAGTCGAGCACCGCAAGCACGCGCGGCTCGGTCGGATGGAAGATCATGTTGTCGAGGCGATAGTCGCCATGCACGATGGAGACGCGCTCCTGCACGGGCAGCGTGCGCGGCAGCCATTCGATCAGCCGCTCCATCTCCGGAATCTGCTGTGTCTCGGAGGCGCGATACTGCTTGGTCCAGCGATCGACCTGGCGCGCGAAATAATTCCCGGGCTTGCCGAACTCGGAAAGGCCGATCGCGGTGGGATCGTACATGTGCAGTTTCGCCAGCGTCTCGATCTTGCTGGCGAAGATCTTGCGGCGGTCTCCAGGTGCCGCGTGCGGCAGCGTCGGATCCCAGAACACGCGGCCCTCCTCCATCGACATGATGTAGAAGGCCGAGCCGATCACGCCGTCGTCAGTGCACAGCGCGTAGGCCTTCGCCACCGGAAAGTCCTGCTTGCCGAGCGCTGAGATGACGCGAAACTCGCGATCGACCGCGTGCGCCGACGGCAGCAATTTGCCGAACGGCTTGCGCCGCATCACATAGGAGCGGCCAGGCGTGTCGAGCCGGTAGGTCGGATTGGACTGGCCGCCCCTGAACTGCAGGACGGTCAACGGTCCCTGATAGCCTTCGACGTGTCCCTGCATCCAGCGGTCGAGGCTGATCTCATCGATCCGATGCCGTTCCTCGACCGGCTTGGTGCCCGAAAACTCTTCGTCTCTCCTGACGCCGTCGGCCACGTCTGACGCTCCCTGACTTTATTGTCCGTCATTCCGGGGCGATGCGTCAGCATCGAGCCCGGAATCTCGAGATTCCGGGTCTGGTCCTTCGGACCATCCCGGAATGACGATAGGAGGAGCACTAGCCGAGCACTCCCTTTCAGTTTGCATACTTCCGAAGTTCAAGTCTGGCAATGGCGCGGTTATGCACCTCGTCGGGACCGTCGGCGAGCCGCATGGTGCGCATCGAGGCGTAGTCGCGCGCGAGCCCCGCATCATCGGACACGCCGGCGCCGCCATAGGCCTGGATCGCCTGATCGATGATCTTCAGCGCCATGTTCGGAGCTGCGACCTTGATCATGGCGATTTCGAGCTGCGCGGACTTGTTGCCGACCTTGTCCATCATGTCGGCCGCCTTGAGGCACAACAGACGGTTCATCTCGATATCGGTGCGGGCTTCGGCGATGCGCTGCTCCCAGATCGAATATTCGATGATCTTGCGGCCGAACGCCGTGCGCGACGACAGCCGCCTCACCATCTTCTCCAGCGCCTCCTCGGCCTTGCCGATCGTGCGCATGCAGTGATGGATGCGGCCCGGACCAAGACGGCCCTGCGCGATCTCGAAGCCGCGGCCCTCGCCGAGCAGGATGTTGCTTGCGGGCACGCGGACATTCTCCAGCAGCACCTGCGCATGGCCGTGCGGCGCGTCGTCGAAGCCGAACACCGGCAGCATCTTCTCGACCTTGATGCCGGGCGTGTCGAGCGGCACCAGGATCTGCGACTGCTGCTGGTGCTTGGCCGCAGACGGATCGGTCTTGCCCATGAGGATCGCGATCTTGCAGCGGGGATCGCCGACGCCGGACGACCACCATTTGCGGCCGTTGATCACGTAGTGGTCGCCGTCGCGCTCGATGCGGGTTTCGATGTTGGTGGCATCGGATGACGCTACCGCAGGCTCCGTCATCAGAAAGGCGGAGCGGATCTCGCCATCCATCAAGGGGCGCAGCCACTTGCGCTTCTGCTCCTTGGTGGCATAGCGGATGAAGACTTCCATGTTGCCGGTATCCGGCGCGGAGCAGTTGAACACCTCCGAGGCCCAGCCGATGTGGCCCATCTCCTCGGCGAGCGGCGCGTATTCGAGATTGGTCAATCCCGCGCCGCGGAATTCATCGTCCTCATGCGAGGACGGCGGCATGAACATGTTCCAGAGGCCCTCGGCCCGCGCCTTCTTCTTCAATTCCTCCAGGATCGGGATCACCTTCCAGCGCTCGCCCTCGGCGTCCTGCTGCTTGTAGATCGGCACCGCCGGGCGGACGTGCTTGGCCATGAAATCCCGCACCCGGTCGAGCCATTCCTTCTGCCTCTGCGACATCGTGAAATCCATGGGACGCTCCTCGCCTGCTTCTTCAACAACCAATCGTTGGGCCGCAACTCTCTGCCCGCGGCGACGTCGCCGCAAGATGATTTCTCGCGTCGGCATGTCGCGGCGATGGCTCCGGCCGCCTTCAAATGCCGTCTCGCGAAAATCGGCGGATTGACATTATCCGGTCATCAAACGATAGTTTCATACAAGTGTTTGAAATGCAATCCCGGCCTGTCCCCGTCATTCCGGGGCGGCCCGCAGCGTCTAGAGATGATGGAACGAGATTCCGGGTTCGACGCTGACGCGTCGCCCCGGAATGACGAAAGACTAGGAACGAAAGAAAAGTGAGCTCGTCCCGATGCCGAGCGATCAGACCCGGACCGCCATCCTCGCCGCCGCCGAACGGCTTTATGCCGAACGCGGCTTTTCCGACGTGACGCTGCGCGACATCGTTGCCGAAGCAAACGTCAATCTCGCGGCGGTGAACTATCATTTCGGCTCCAAGGACGAACTGATCGCGGAATTGTTCGTTACGCGCAGCCTCGCGCTCAACCGCGAGCGCCTGCGCGAATTGCGCGCGGCGGAGGAGAAGGGCGAGGGCCGCGCCGACGTCGCCGACATCCTGCGCGCGCTGGTCGGCCCGTCGCTGCGCGGCTGTCTCGGTCCGGAGAACCAGCGCGCGACCGCGGCGCAATTCATGATCCGCGTCTCGATCGAATCGGTGCCGCCGATCCGGCGCATCAGGAACCGCGAGATCGATCATTTGCGCAAGTTCGTCGCCGCGATGCGCCGCTCGCTGCCCGGCCATGGCGACGCCGAGCTCTATTGGGGCTTGCATTTCGCACTCGCGATGGCGCAGCAGACCGTCCGCGACAGCGAGCGGCTGACCAAATTGTCCGAAGGCAAATGCGACGTCGACGACGTCGAAGGCGTCATCGACCGCGTGGTGTCGGTCGCGGTGATGGGGCTTATGGGACGCGCGGCGCAGGATAAGCCGGCGCCGCGCGCCGCCGCACTGTGGACTAAATAACTCCCTGCTTCTTCAGCGCCTCGATCTTCGCCTCGTCATAGCCGAGCTGTGCCGAGAGGATGTCGCGCGTGTGCTCGCCGAGGCGCGGCGGGGCGCGGTACTCCGTCACGGGGGTGCCGGAGAAGGTCAGGGGGTTGCGGACCAGCGATAGCGCGTGCTCAAAAGGATGATCGACCTTGATCTCCATGCCGCGCGAGCGGACATGCGGATCGGCGAACACGTGGGCGAAATCGTTGACGGGGCCCGAGGGCACGCCGGCCTTCTCCAGCTCCTCCAGCCAATAGGCCACCGGCTTTTTCAGGAAATGCCCGGCGAAGATCGCCATGATCTCCTTGCCGTTGACGACGCGGTCGTTGTTCTTGAGGAATTTCGGATCCTTCGCAAGCTCCGGCGCGCCGAGCACCTCGCAGGTGCGCGCGTACTGGCCGTCGTTGCCGACCACCAGCATGATCTCGCCGTCGGCGCAGCGGAACACGCCGGCGGGCATGCCGCCATTGCCCCAGGTGCCGCGGCGCGGCGGCGACTGGCCGTTGATAAGATAGATCTGCACGTAGTGTGACAGCGAGGCGATCACGGTGTCGAGCAGGCAGACGTCGAGATACTGGCCCTCGCCGCCATTGGCTTTGCGGTGATAGAGCGCGGACAGGATCGCGATCGAGGTGTTCATGCCGGTCATGTAGTCGACGATGGAGGGACCGACCTTCATTGGACCGGCGCCCGGCTCGCCATCCATGTGGCCGGTGACGCTCATCAGCCCGCCCATCGCCTGGAAGATCGCGTCGTAGCCGGCGCGCGGCGCGTAGGGCCCGGTCTGGCCGAAGCCGGTCACCGAGCAATAGATGATGTTGGGATTGACGGCCCGGATCGCCTCGTAGTCGAGGCCGTAGCGCTGGAGATCGCCGACCTTGTAGTTCTCCATGAAGACATCGCAGTCTTTCGCGAGCTGACGGATGATCTCCTGCCCCTCGGGCTTGGCGATATTGACGGTGACCGATCGCTTGTTGCGGTTGGCGCAGAGATAGAAGGAGTTGTTGTTGTTCTCCTTGCCCTCGGGATCCACGAGATAAGGCGGCCCGAAGGCGCGCGCATCGTCGCCGGTGCCGGGCCGCTCGATCTTGATCACGTCCGCGCCGAGATCGCCCAGCATCTGCGCGGACAGCGGTCCTGCAAGCACGCGGGTGAGATCGAGAATCTTGATGCCTGAGAGCGGCAGCGCCGACATGAAACCTTCCTCCGGAACGCCTGGGCTTGTCTTTTGGCCGGCGGGCGATCCCGCGAGCCGGTGAATCCTGCCGATACACCATTTTGAGACGCTGTGCACTGCGCGCCTCGCATGCCGCCATCCCGCCCGGCGTGTCGTCCGGCCGGAGATGGGCTGTCGCCGATACCGCGCCGGGCTATCGGGTTATTCCGCTTCCAGCCCGTCACCATGAGAAGCTGCCACGTTCTTGCCCGCTCCAAGGCGATCCGGTGCGGAACCCAACTGATCGGTTGGCGTTAATGGCACGTTCGGGCCGACCTCAAACCCCAGATCGTGCACCACGTCAGCCGCATTTAACCGGATAAGCATATCATCCTCTACAACCAGAATGATGGGGCGGCGCTCTGCTGAGATGGGCACTTTTTCTCCCGGGCTCGCGGAGCTAATCTCTCCACTACCCCTTTTTGTTCCACCGAACGTTCCCGCGCTTCGGACGTTTAGTTCAAGACCGAAATGGATCAGCCCGAGCTTGCGATGACGACCGATTCCAGGGCAGACGTGGCCGCCGTCCAACAAATCGATGCTGTGCCCAAGATCCTGGATTCGGTTGCCCGGATCACCGGGATGGGCTTCGTCGCCATCGCGCGCGTGACGTCCGATCGATGGATTTGTTGCGCCGTTCAAGACGACATCGATTTCGGATTGCAGGAAGGCGGCGAATTGCAGGTTGAAACCACCATCTGCAACGAGATCCGGCAGCACGGCCAAATCGTCACGATCAACGATGTCGCGGTCGACGGCGCTTTCTGCGACCACCCGACGCCACGAATGTACGGCTTTCGAAGTTATATCTCGACGCCGATCATCCTGAGCGACGGCACGATCTGGGGGACGCTTTGCGCGATCGATCCGACCCCACGCATTCTGGATCGACCCGAAATCGTCACCACGTTTCAGCTCTTTGGCGAATTGATCGCTGCGCAGTTGGAGTTGAAACAGCGCTTCGAATTGAATCAGGCGAACCTTGACGTTTCCCGAGCAAGCCTGCGGGCCAGTGAAGAGAAACGCCTGTCTGTGGAAGAAAATTTTCGGATCACTCAAGCGAATTTGCTGGACGAGCGCCGGACGTCCGAACTGCGAGAGCAATTCATTGGCGTTCTCGGCCACGACCTTCGCAATCCGCTTGCTTCGATTGATGCGGGAATGCGCGTCCTGCTCAGGAGGCCGAACGATGAGCAAGCGCCGCAGATCATTTCCATGATCCAAAAATCCGTTCTTCGAATGGCGGGCCTCGTTGACAACATCATGGACTTTGCAAGGGGGCGGCTCGGCGGCGGATTGACCATCAGTCCGGACGCAAAGCAACCTTTGACGCCTGTGATTGATCAGGTCATTTCCGAGATGCGGTTGGCGTGGCCCGACGTCGAAATCAAGACCGAATTCGACATTGACGAGCCGATCTGTTGCGATCGCGGCAAGATTGGACAACTGTTCTCGAATCTCCTGGGCAACGCCATCACCTACGGTGATACGGACAAGCCTATCCGCGTGTCCGCCCGGACCGCTGAAGGCTCGTTCGTGCTGGCCGTCACCAACTACGGCCCGCCCATTACCGACAAAGCCATGCAGAGGCTCTTTGAGCCCTACACGCGCGGGGACCGGCCCAGCCAGCAGGGTCTGGGACTCGGCCTCTACATTGCCTCGCAGATCGCGGGCGCGCACGGCGGCAAACTGCAGGCTGTTTCAACGACCGCAGAAACGAGATTTGAGTTCACGATGCCCTTGCCGAAGAACCTCAAACCCGCGGGATCGTGACCGGCCGCACCTCGCGGGCTTGGGCTGCGAGCCTGATTGCCGCATTGGCGGCGCCGAAACCCTGATACTTGCGCCGCTCGACGATTTCGAAGAAAAAACGCTCGTCGAAGATGTGGGTGTAGACCTGGAAGAACTCCCCATCGCCCTCGCGATCATAGAGGATCTCGTTGGCGCGCAAAGCCGCCGTCGTCTCGGGATCAAGCTCGTATTTGGCCTCGATGTCGTCGTAGTAATTATCCGGTATGTCCAGAAAGTCCGCGCCCCGCGCGCGCATGTCGGCGACGGTGGCGAAGATGTCATCGCAGGTGAAGGCGATGTGCTGCACGCCGGAGCCGAAGAATTCCGAGATGAAGCGCGCCGACAGCGTCCGCATCGCGGCAGAACCGTTCAGCACGAAGCGCAAATCTTGAGAGGTCGCCTCCTGAGTGGCATGGCTCTGCGCCGCATTGATCAGGGCCTGGCTCTGCACCAGACCGCGCGGATCGACGATTTCCATCTGCGGCAGGCGTTTGAGATCGAGAATGCCGGTGTAGAACAGAAGCCAGGACAGCATCTCGTCATACGGCATCGACTGCGAGATATGGTCGACTGCGCGCAGGCGATCGGCGGTCGCGCTGCCCTTGATCCCGGCGAAATCGGTGTCCCAGTTCTTGCCCTGCGTATCGAGAAAATACAGCAGGCTGCCGCCAACGCCGTGGATCGCCGGAATTTCCAGTTCGCCCGGACCGACCGGTTGATAGAAAGCCTTCGCCTGCAACGCTTCGGCCCGCGTCATCACCCGGCCTGCGTCGTCGACATCGAGCCCGATCGCGCAGACGCCTGGGCCGTGGGTGACGTAGTGCGAATGGGCGAAGCCGGCAGGTTCGCAATTGATGACGAGCTCGACCCGGCCTTGCGACCAACGCTCAACCGCCTTGCTGCGATGCTGGCCCGTCTTGCGGAATCCGAGCTGGTCGAACATCGTGGCGAGCGCACTTGCCTTGGTCTCGTCGACCGCGAATTCGATAAATGACACGCCGCGGCTGTGAGCCCGCGGCGTCAGCGCCTCATTTGACGCGTCTGGGACTATCGCGGCGACGCGCTCCTGCAACAGGATCAACGACCGCAAGCCGTCGATTGCGGTGCGGCTCACTGAGCCTGCGCGGAATTGATCATTGAAAATCTCGAGCGAGAGCGGACCGGCATAGCCGGTCGCGGCGATCGCCTGCATGAAATCGATCAGCGGCAGGTCGCCCTGCCCCGGAAAACTGCGGAAATGGCGGCTCCAGGACAGCACGTCGAGGTCGAGTGTCGGCGCGTCGGCGAGCTGGACCAGGAATATCCTGTCCGCCGGGATCGCGCGGATCGCGTTGGTCGGGAACTGCGGCGCGAGCGCGTGGAAACTGTCGAGAATGATGCCGATCGCCGGATGGTCGGCACGACGCACGACCTCCCAGGCGTCGCGATAATCACGGACATGCCGCCCCCAGGCGAGCGCCTCGAAGCCGACCCGCAGGCCACGCCGGGCGGCGCGCTCGCCAAGCTCGCGGAAATCATCGGCCGCGCGGTCGATGCCGCCGAGCGCGGCCGGAGAGACATTGCTGCAGACCAGCAGCAAATCGGTTCCAAGCTGCTGCATCAGGTCGAACTTGTGCTCCGCGCGCGAAAAACAGCGGGAGCGCTGCGGCTCGGGCATGCCCTCGAAATCGCGAAACGGCTGATAGGCGCAAATCTGCAAACCGAGATCGGCGCAGAGGCGGCCGATCTCACGCGGGCGCATGCCGAACGACAACAGATCGTTTTCAAAGATCTCGACGGCCTCGAAGCCGGCGGCGGCGATGGCGCGCAGCTTCTCGTCAAGCGTGCCGCTCAATGAGACGGTGGCGATCGAACGTGTGGTCATGCCGGCCTCTCCTTCCTCGCGAACCGATCGGCCCCGCGCCTGTCAGGTATCTTTGGCGGCTTTCGCGGCCATCACGCCATCGAAGGCATCGCCCATGACGTCGATCGAGGGCACGCGACCCGTGAACAGCTTGAACCCGTCCGCGGCCTGGAGGATCGCAAGCTCGCGCCCGGTCATCACCCGCGCTCCCTTTTTCTTCGCGGCCGTCAGGAGCGGCGTCCACAGCGGCGAATAGACGGCGTCGGCGACCCACAGCCGCTCGTGCAAAAGCTCCGGCGGCACCGGCGTATTGCGGTTCGGCAGCATGCCGACCGGCGTGCCGTTGACGACGCCGGCGGCGCCTTTCACCGCCTCGGCGACGCTGCCCGCGACGACAGTATTCTCATGCGCGTGCAGGAGCGTCGCGAGTTGCTGAGCACGCGCCCGGTCTGCATCGAAGATACGAATGCCGGCGACGCCAAGGCCTGCTAGTGCGAACGCGATCGCCTTGCCGACGCCGCCAGCGCCGATCACGGCGACCTCGCCATGTCCGGATCCGGCAACGAAGCTCTCGGCGGCGCGCGCAAACCCGGTGGTGTCGGTGTTGTGCCCGATCAGTCGCCCGTCGCGTACCACCACCGCGTTGACCGCGCCCATCGCGGCTGCCTCGGGCGCGAGCTCATCGAGCAGATCGACGACCGCCTCCTTGTAGGGATAGGTCACGTTGACACCGGCAAAGCCGAGACGGCGCACGCCGTCCAGCAGTTCCTGCAACTGCGCGCGTCCGGCGCCGGCGATCTCGATGAGCTGATAGTGGCAGGCAAGGCCGAGCGCGGCCGCCGCCTCCTCGTGCATCGCGGGTGACGCCGAATGCGCGATCGGGTAGCCGATCAGGCCGGTGAGGAATTTTCTGCGTCCCGATATCTTGCGCGGCGCCGCGGCGGCCGGCTTCGGTTCGGCCTCACCCGCAAGATAGGCCAGCACCATGTCGCCGATCTGCCGCTTGTTGCGGTTCCTCATCCGCGCATTGCTGAGGTCACGGTCGAACAGCGTGCCAAAGGTATGGCGATTGGCCACCCTGAAAAAACAGTAGGAGCTGATCGCGAGATGCAGGTCGATCGGATCGATCTCGCGCTTGAACACGCCCTCCGCGCGGCCGCGCGCCAGGATGCGTTTGAGCGTCTCGATGATCGAGGCGTTCAGATCGCGCAGTTGCGAACTGCGCTTCAAATGCCGGCCGCGATGGATGTTCTCGATGCTGACGAGACGGATGAAATTCGGGTTGCGCTCGTCATGGTCGAAGGTCGCCTCCACCAGCCGCCGCAGCGCCTCCACCGCTCCAACTTTTTCGCTGTCGAGCGAGCTTTCCAGCGTCCGGATCGAACGGTAGGCCTCCTCCAGCACCGCCAGATAAAGCTGCTCCTTGCCGCCGAAATAATAATAGATCATCCGCTTCGAGGTGCGGGTCTTCGCGGCGATGGTGTCGACGCGGGCGCCGGAATAGCCTTCGGCGGCAAACTCCACCGTCGCGACATCGATGATGTCGCGCTTGGTCCGCTCCGGATCGTTCTTCCGCTTTTTCGGTTTCGGCGCCTTATCCGGCTTTGGCGATCGACCTGTGCGCTGCAACATGATGTTTCCCGGAAGATTGCCCAGTCTAGAGCTTTTTCGGTTCTGATTGAATCAGAACCGAGGCTCTAGATTCTTGTTGTGATGCGTTTTCTTCGCGCGAACCGGTATCACCCCGCCATCCAAGTGCGGAGCGGGCTTTCGCTCGAAAACGCTTCAGAGCACGATGCGATTAGACTGAAACGTCATCGCGCTCCAGCTCGTTGTTTGAGCATGATCTTTTCGGAAAACCGGCTTCCACTTTTCCGGATCATGCTCTAGTGCCGAGGTCGCGGGTTTGGCGAGGAACAACTTCCCGCTTGCTAAGAACGAACCAGTTCGTACATTATTGGCGCGCTACCGGCAAGCCGGGGTATGGCCGAGCCTCTCGGTCATGCGGCCTGCCGAACGGCGAAACAATCAAGAAATCAAAAATCGGGGGGATCATGAGTTTCTGGACACTGGACAAGGACCGCCTGCAGCATCGCGCCGCGCTGGTCAGCTTCGTCGGCAGCATGCTCGAATACTACGACTTCTTCATCTACGGCACCGCCGCCGCCCTCATCTTCCCGAAAGTCTTCTTCGTCAACGTCGACCCCGCGACTGGAACGCTGCTCGCGCTCTTGAGCTTCGGCATCGGCTACATCGCGCGCCCCGTGGGCGCGGTCATCCTCGGCCATTTCGGCGACCGCATCGGGCGCAAGACGGTGCTGGTCTTCACTCTCCTCCTGATGGGCGGCTCGACGCTCGCGATCGGGCTGTTGCCTGATGCGAAGACGATCGGCAGCGCCGCGCCGATCCTGCTCACGCTGCTGCGCCTGTTGCAGGGCCTGTCGGCTGCCGGCGAGCAGAGCGGCTCCAACTCGCTGACGCTGGAACATTCGGCCGGCGGCCGGCGCGCCTTCTTCACGAGCTGGACGCTGACGGGGACGCAGGCCGGCGCAATCCTGGCCACGCTGATTTTCATTCCCGTGGCGTCCCTGCCCGAGGAGCAGCTCCTGAGCTGGGGCTGGCGGATTCCATTCCTGCTGAGCTTCGTCGTGCTCGTCGTCGCCTATCTGGTCCGGCGCACCATGCCGGAGACGCCGGCCTTCTCCGACATCAAGCAGCGGCACGAACTGGCGCGGTTCCCTGTGCTCACGCTGCTGCGCGATTATTGGCCCGACGTGCTACGGGTGATCGTCTGCGCGCTGATCGCGACTGTCAGCACCGTGACCGCCGTGTTCGCGCTCGGCTACGCCACCAGCAAGTTCGGCGTCTCCCGCACCACCATGCTGTGGGCCGGCGTGCTCGCCAATGCGACCGCGCTCGTCACCCAGCCGCTCTGGGCCATGCTCGCCGACCGTATCGGCCGCAAGCCCGTGTTCATCGGCGGCGTGCTCGGCTGCGCGGTGATGCTGTTTCCCTATTTCATCGCCATCACCACGGGCAATGCGGCGATCATCATTGCCGCATCGATCGTATTGTCGGGCCTGATCTACACTGCGCCCAACGCGATCTGGCCGTCATTCTACGCCGAGATGTTCGAGACCCGCGTGCGCTATTCCGGCACCGCGATCGGCACGCAGCTCGGCTTCCTCGGCGCGGGATTTACGCCGGTCATCAGCCAGAGCCTGCTCGGCGACGGGCCCAATGGCTGGATCCCCGTTGCGATGTTCGTCGCCGGCTGCTGCGTCGTCTCCGCCGCGGCCGCTGCGACCGCGCGCGAGACGCACGCGGTCAGCATCGACAATCTCGGAAGACGCACGCAGGAGGCGGAAGCTCCCTCACGCCGTCAAGCCGTCGTGGCGAAAGAGATCGTCGAGCGATCGTAGTCTCCGGCTCCCATCTTCCCTTCCGGGAAGATGTTGTGCCGCTCGATCCACTCGAATGACTGCTCGTAGACCTCGCGCGTGTAAGGCTCGAACACGATGCGTTCGCCGGGACCCCAGCGTCGCGTATCCATCAAGGCGTGGAATCGCTCCGGGAATTCGTTCTTGTAGTAATGCGTGTAAAGCTCCGGGCGCAGATCGATGTCGCGCTGCGCTTTCTTGAGCGCGCGGAAATAACGCCGCACGTCCTCCGGCTCCGGCGTTCCCTTGATCATCGTCGCGATCATGAAAGTGGTGTCGATGATCTTGCGGAAGCCGAGCTGCTCGGCGAGATAATACGGCCCATTGAACAGCGAGGTCGCCTGGCTCTTGCCGTCCAGCAGCATCTCGATGCGGTGGAACAGCATGCCGTCCTCGAATGTCAGCTTGATCTTCTCCGCCGGAAGATACTGTTCGAGCGCCTGGATCGCGGAATAGTGACTGCCTGACTGGAAGCCGACGGCGATCGGCACATCGGCGAGATCTTCGGGGCTTTTGATCGGAGAATCCGCCGCGACGAAAATTCCCGATGGCGCAACCGAATAGGCGTCCGAATAGAGCTTGGTGTGGCCGCTGGACGCGGCAACATTCACGGTCCAGTGGCAAGCGCAGCTCAGATTGGCCTCGCGGCCCTTTTCGATGCTCTGGAAAGCGCCCTCATTGACCTTGTTGTGATGCTGGCCGCCGGTCGATTTGATCAGCTCGCGAAATTCGTAGTCGAGGCCTTCGTCACGAAAATAGCCCTTCTCCTCCGCGACCCATTCCTGCAGCCGGAAATGCGCTTCGATGATGAACTTGTCCATGACGGCCTCCTTGCCGACAACCGATTGCCGATTGACATGAAGGTATCATCTGGCCGAATTAACGCCATTCCGAAACTGGAATGAATGCTATGGCTGATTTGGCATTTGACGAACTGAGCCTGAAAGACCTTCGCATACTGCATGTGCTGCTGCGGGAATGCAGCATCACGCGCGCGGCGGAGGTGCTGGAGGCGGCGCAGCCCGAGGTCAGCAAGAGGCTGGCCTATCTCCGCAGCCAGTTCGGCGACCAGTTGCTGGTCCGCAACGGACACGCGATGCAGCCGACGGCCAAGGCCCTGGACATCGCGCCGCAGGTGAAGAAGCTGCTCGACACCGCCGATACGTTGCAGGCCGATACCCAGGTGTTCGACCCCGCAACGTCCGATCGCTTGTTCGGCCTGCTGGCCAGCGATGTCGGCATGGTGCGTTTCCTGCCGCCGTTGCTCGAACACATGGCCGAGGCGGCACCTCGGGTCCGGCTGCGCGCCGTGCCGCTCGGGTCGTGGCAGATCGAATCCAAGCTCGAAAGCGGTGAAGCAGATCTGGCGCTGGGCGCATTTCCGCGGGCGGCGTCGCATTTGCGCCGGCAGAAGCTCTATTCCGACGGCTATGTCAGCGTGGTCCGCAAGGATCACCCGCGATTGCGCGAGATGCGTTCGGCGGCCGGGTTCGGCGCGCAGCGGCACATCGTGGTCACGGCATCGGAGATCGGCCATGCCGCGCACAGCCAGGCCGAGCGGGCGATGTCCGCGAAGATCGCAGCCTCGAACATTCTGCTGCGTGTGCCGAGCTTCCTGGCCGGCGCCATCGTCGCCTCGCAAACCGACGGCATCGTCACGCTGCCGGAAAACCTCGCCGCAAGCGTCGCCACGCCGCTCGGACTGGTCGCGTTCAAGACGCCACTTGCGCTGCCGCGCATCGAGATCGCGCAATACTGGCACGAACGCTTCCATCGCGATGCCGCTCACCGCTGGCTTCGCGCGATCACGTTCGAGCTGTTCGGCGAAGGCCGGCGCCGGGGTTAGACGCCAAGATAGCTGTGCATTTGGGACCGTCATTCCGGGGCGATGCGGCAGCATCGAGCCCGGAATGACGGAGTACGTACCGATAGCTCGCCATCGACCGAGAGTCATACCGAAGGAATGACAGGATCAAGCTCTTCCTGCTCCAGCCATTTGGCGCCTTCGGCTTGCAGATAAGTCACCAGCGGAGAGATCGCCGAACTGTCGGTCTGTCTCGGCGGACGGACGTTTTGTTCGGGAGCATGGCCAAATCGTTCGGCGAGATCGGCAGACATCAGATGGGGCATCACCGGACGTGCGATGGCCCGCTCGATTGTCCGAAAAATCCAGGTGCCGTCGGGATCGATGTCCGACCAGTGAAAGAACGGCACACGCGCGGGAACGATGCTCGCCAGATGTCTCAACGCATCCTGCGTCGCCAGGGATGGATAGCCGCCGACATAGATGGTCAGGCCGGCGCGTTCGGGATCTGCTTCGATGACGTGACGGTTGAAGCTCGCGAAATTCTCGATCGTCAGCAGATATCGCGGTGGCTCCTTCAGCCGCAGGCGGTGCGCTTCGCCGGGTGGAATGCCGAAATAGACTGGAGACGCGTGCGACAGCTCAGCGGATGCGAAATCGATCCGGCCCGACAGCAGCAACGGCTGTGCAAATTTTTCCAGGCCCAATGTGCGAAGGGCGTCCTTTGGACGGGCCGCGGGCGGCAGGTCGATCGCCGCGCTCAAGAGTTTGACCACCGCGCCCTCGACCTTGTCGAGGGCCTTGCTGTTGCCGGCGATCCTTCGGGAGAACGTCCGGTAATCGACACCGCGATGTTTGCCTTCCAGAATCGCCTTGGCCAGGATCAGCGCCGTCTTGAGGCGATCGACATCGGCCAACGCAAGGCCTTGCCAAGCTCCCGCGCGATTCCAGGCCGCGCGAATGGCCGCGATGGGCGCATCGAATGCCTCCGGCAGCTCAAGCCCCTCGAGCAAGCGCCGGCTCGCCTCGGCGGCGAGCTCGCCGACCGGCCGGCGGCCGAGCAACTCATGCAATCGCGCGGCGGATTCAAGCCTGACATGCCGGACATGATCGCTGTCGCGGCCTCGCCCTCTCGCGATACGGATCGCGCCCGCCGCCTCCGCCTCGGCAAGCTCATTGATGAACCGGTCGATCGCCGAGACGTCGGCGAAGCTAATTTCGTCGGGATGGGCGATCGGACTTGGCGTTCCCGCCTCGTATCGATCCAATAGATCGTCGAGCAACGCGCGCGCGTCAGTGAAGCGGCGCGGCATGTCACTCGGCCGCCAGCTTCTTCAACTCGTCGTCCGACATCAGGTCCGGGTCCATCGCCCGGAGTCCGGCGCGGGCGCGTTCCTTCAACTGAACGGTCGTCGCCCGGCCGCTCTCGCCGATGCGGTCGACCTCGACGACGGTGTCGATATGTTCAAGCACCGCGACGCGCTTCTCGTTCGGCGCCGCGATGATGATCTGCAGGCCGAGCTTCTTGTAGAAGCTCATCATCTGGCGCTGGTTCTTGCCGTCCATCTTGGAAAACGCCTCGTCGAAAATCGCAAGCCCCATCCCTGAGGCCCGTCCGCTCTGCGCATTGCCGCTGCCATAGACGGAGGCAAGCGAGGCGCCGATCGCGACATAGATCGGCACCTGCTGCTCGGCGCCGGAGCCGGTGCCGCGCCGCGTCTCCCAGCGCGTGGTGCGGCCGGTGACGACATCCTGCATGTGGATCTCGAAGGTGAAGAAATTGCGATAATCCTCGAACTCCGTGAAATCCTTTTCCGGGTCTTCGAGCAGCGCCTCGATGTCGCGCAGCGTATCCCGATGCGGGAAATCGGCGGGAATCTCGTCGCCCTTGAACAGCATGTCGAGCGCTTCCGGCGAGGTCTTGCCGATCTCGATGATCTTCAGGATCGGCTGAAACTCCACCAGCCGCGTGTGGTGGAACGAGTATTTCTCGTTGTGGAAGGGATGATCCGCCAGCCCGCGGTTCATCGCGGTCAGCTCGCGCTCCATCTTGCTGATGCGCGAGGTCAAAGCGTTGATGAACTGGCCGCGCAGCAGCGTCGCGGCCTTCTCGGCCGCCTCGCGCGCCTGCCGTTCATAGCGGCGCAGCTCGCTGGTCTCCATCTCGTGGATCAGACCATCCATCCACGGTTTCACCTCGCGCAGCGGCTCGCTTTCGGTGCCGACTTGCGCGACGACGCCGAACTTGTCGAAATAGTCGCCCAGCGCCTGGCGAACCTGCCGCTCGATCCCGATGCGATCGGTCTCCGCACGCGACGCCGCGTCCGAGGCGGCGTCCGCCACGGCGCGATGCCGCTCGGCGCCGGATTTCTTGGACGCGGCGTCGAACCGGCTTCGATAGGCCGCCCGGCCTGAGATCCTGTCGTAGAGCGGCAGCACCTTCAGATACAGCAACCAGGCCTGCCGCACGCCGAGCTTCGAGCCGGGCACGCCCTCGCCGGCCTCGATCGTGCTCCTGGCCTTCTCGGCTTCCGCGAAATGCTTGCTGTGCTCGCGCTGCTGCACTTTGCGCTGCTCGGCGCGGTCGCCGCGCAGCTTGCGCTGCGTCTTCTGCTTGTCGCGCAGGCCGCCGTCGCTTGCGCCGTCCAGCGCGGCGATGCGCTGCTCGGCCTCGCTCTTGGCCTGCGCGGCCGCCGCGAACTCCTCGACCATCGACTTGAACGTCGGCGCTCGCTCGTCGAGGAAGCGATGAAGCTCGACATAGGCCGTATCGGCCAGCTTCATCGTGCGCTCGACCTTCGCATGGCCGTCGGAGAGCCGCTCCGCCTCCTCCGCCATGTCGCGCAGCAATTGCGACTGCACGGTCTTTCCGATCTTGAAGTTTGAAGGCTCGGCGGCGCGATGGGTCCGGACAAGGCCGTCATCATAGAGACCGTCTCGCATGATGGCGCGGCCGGGCTCGTTGAACTGGTCGAGCGTGTCGGCGAGCCGCACCGATCCATGGCGCCGGACGATGAAGGCGAGCGCGTCGGCATCGTCGGACCTGAACAGCGACGGAAACATGCCTGGCTGCAGCGGTCCCTTGAGGGCGTCGAGCTTGTTCAGGCTGACGAGCGAAGCGCCGCGAAATTCGCGGCGGCCCTCCTTGAACAGCGCGGTCGCGCGCGCGATGTCGGCCCGATCGACGAAGATGGCCTCGCGGTCGCGGCCCAGCAGACCTTCAGCGGCGGCGGTCCAGGCGGGATCGGCGACCTCGACGAGATCGCAGAGCACCCGCGGCGACATGCCGGCCTGCCGCAGCTTCCGGCACAGATGCAGCGTCACCTCGGTGAGATGCGCGGCCCCACCCCCGCTCGCATGCTGATGCAGGCGATCCCGGAGCAGTTGCGCCCTCGCGCGCTCGTCGCCGGCCTCGCGGATCAGACGCCGGCGCGCCTCGTCGACTTTTTCGAGCAGGCTGCGATCGGACGACAGCAGCTTCGCTTCGGCATCCAGCAGCGCGGCCGAACGGTCGATCATCGCGTCGCGTCCGGTCTGGTGAGCTGCGCAATCGCAGGGATAAAGTCCTCGAAGCCGAAACCGGTCATCGCGCAAAGCGGCTCGAGCGCGCGAACCGCGGCGAGCCGGCGCTCGAAGGCGCCGACCGCGCGCTGCGCCTCCTTGGCTGCCACCTCGAGCGCCTGCGTCAGCGCATTCCGGCCGCTCCTGGCGTCCTGCTCGGCGATCGCCCGCTCGAGCCTCAGGATCTCGGCATCGATGGCGGCGAGATCCTCGTCGAGAAACTCCAGCTCGGCCTGGGCCGCCTTGAGCTTGGCGGTCTCGTCGGCAAATTTTGCGGCGAGCAGATCATACATCGCGCGCGCCGCGAGGAAGCCGCCACGCCTGGACACCCATTGCTCGCAGGCCTTGCGCTCATGCGCGGCGGCCAGCTCGCCGATCACCGCCCGCAGCGCGAGCAGCGCCTCGAGCTTCTCGCGCATCGTCTTGATGGTGTCGTTGATGCTGCGATAGGTGCGGATCGAACTCGCGCAGCTCGCCGACCCTCATGTTGTTCTTTTCGAGGATGTAGTTGCGGACGAATTCGGTGGCGGTCTGGTCGTGGTCGAGCGTCATCGCGTTGACGACCGCCTTCTGCAGCGAGTTGGCGTTCTGCTCGCCCACGACGGATGCATGGGGCACCAGCTTGCGCATGTATTCGCGGACGTAGTCGATCGCCTTGTCGCGATGATTGACGAAATTGCCCTGGCCGACCGCGGCGGCGATCCGGTTGCGAACCTCGTCCCACTCGGCTGGAAACTTCTTGCCGTCGCGCGTTGCGATGAAATCGCTCGTGGTCAGGATTTTTCCGGTCACCACGAAACGCCCCAGCACCGTCTCGTTGCTCTCCGAGCGCCGCGCCTCGAGCGCCATGCCGATCGTCACGGGCGGGCGCTGTTCCTCCGTGTCGGCGAAGCCGAGGCAGATGTAAGTGCGCGCCTGCTCGCGCTTGCGCTGGTCTTCACCCAGCGTTCCCAGGCAATAATCCGCGACGCTTCGCTTCGACGCGCCGCGGCTCTTGCCCTTGTCGCCGGCCACCGCGTTCAGCCGCTGGACGTTGCGGTTGCCGCCGGTCAGCACGACCTGCGCCATGTCGAGGATGGTCGATTTGCCGGAGCGGTTCTCGCCGAACACGCCGGTATGCCCCGTGATTTCGACGTCCTCGACATCGAACAGGTGCCAGTTGACCATCGCGATGTGGCGAAGCTGCATCATTCGTCCGCTCCACTCAGCGCTTCACTTGATGCTTCACTTGATGCTTCACTCGATGTTTCGTTCGATGCTTCGCTCGGCACGGCCAGGCCGACCTCCTGCGAACGCACATAGCGCTCGATCCGCAGCAAGGCGTCGGCCCCGCTGATCAGCTTGATCATCGGCCGGATCGCGACTTCGACGTCCTGCGCGTCCGGCTCGAATTCGCCGACATCGACGAGGCCGCGCTGCTCGGCCTCGGCCAGGATGTCGCGGAACCTGCGCAGCGATATCGCGCTGGTCTCGCTGCCCTGGAGCATTTCCTTGTAGCGGTCGAACAGCGTGTTCAGCGTCGTGACGACGATGGCCCGATCCTCGACCGCGCCGACATTGACCTCGTCCTGCCAATGCGCGGCCAGAACCAGCATCACGATGGTCTCGTCGAGTTTCATCCGCGGCAGCGGCACATCCTCGCCGAGCGCCGTGATGCCCGCCCACTGCGCCTCCGCATCGCGGTGGACCCGATAGCCGCAGCTATCGAAGAAGGCGTCGATCACCGCCTTGAAGCGGCTGTCCATGATGGTGTTGTAGACCGTCCCGGTGCGGGCATCGCCGGAGAACACGAACTGCCGCCGCAGCAGGAAATGCAGCGCCTTGCGCACATCGCCCGCCTTCTCGGCGCCGTAGCTGCGCTCGATGGCTTCGAATTCACTGAGCATGCAATCGCCTCTGCGCGCTGGTCGTCTGCCTTCTCACGATGAAGTTGGCGCATCGCAGCCAGTCGCTGTCGTGCGGCGGCAGCTCGGGCGCGAATTCGAGCTCGAAGGTGCGCGCGATCTCGGCGGGCAACTCCCGCGCCAACGCGAAACGGCGCGCCGCATCGAAGGCGAGAAAATCGTCGATCGTCTCGATCATGATGAAACGCGCTTCGCGCGTGCCGCCCAGCGGCACGTGCCTTTCGAGGAAGCTTCGCACCTGCAACGGGCCCGGCGCGATCCGGGAGATGTAGTCCAGCCGCAACTGCTTCCTGATCTCATACAGCGGATCGCTCGGACGCTCGCCGAGCGGCTGGGTCGCGACCGGCTTTCGCGGCTCTCGGCTCGGCGCGTGCTGAAATTCGGACCAGGGCGAGCGCAGCGGCTCCAGGCTCCATTCGATCCGCGCATTCGGATGGCGGCCCCGCACGATCAGCCCGTCGAGCCGGCGGACCAGATCGCCCGCGCGCCCGACCAGGCCCTGCGTGCCGCGTTCGGCATATTTGATCGTGTTGCGGACGCGCAATTCCAACTGGCGGCGGAACGACTCGATCCGTTCGAACATCTCGCCGATCTGGCCGAAGGTCGTCTCGATCGCCAGCAGATCGCCTTCGACGTCTTGCGCCGCTTCAGCCATCGAATGCGAGATGCTTGCGGAGACATATTCCTCCGACAGCACCTGCATCGTCGCGGGCGTATGCGCGATCCGCCGCGCCAGGTCGACGATCGCATCCCTGAAACGATAGGGATGATTGAAGGTCAGGATCGACTCGAAATCCTTCAGGAGAAGCTGCTCGACGAACTCCTCGAAGAACGCCTCCAGGCGGTCTCCGACGGTCTTGGAGTCCATCACGGTGCGGCGGATGCGCTTGAGATCGGACAGGATGGCGCGCAGGCTCCGCGTGAACTGATCGACCTGGTTTCGCGCTTCCCGCAACGCAAGCGCCACCTCGCGCTGCCTTCTGTCTGTCGTGTCAGGGCTGAGCTTTTCGACGGCTTCGAGATTGAGACGCACGGTGACGATCAGGCCGCCGAACCGTTGCGAGACGTCCTTGTTCAAGTTGGAAAGCCGCTGAATGACCAGGAGCGGTCCCATCGGCATGTCGACGGTGACGCGCAGGCCGTACTCCTCCTCTTCAAGCCAGCCCCAGCCGAGCAGCCGCCCGTAGATCTGGTGCGCAATCAGAAGCGCCTTGTCGGCCTCATCCGTGGTCTGCGTGGTGGTCCACTTGATCCGCCTGCGGCCGGCGGAAATCACGTCCGGAAGCGCCTCGCCGAAATCGTCGCTCTCGTTCCAGAGCGCAGGATTGGCCCGCATGACGTCATAGATCGCATGCGTCGCCTCCTGCGGCGTCGGAAAAGCCGGAACACCGGTGAAAAAGCGCTCATGCAGATCAAGCAAGCACGCCGCATAGAGATGCTTGTGCTCGCGCGAAAATGCCAGAAACGCGTCGTCGTGAAGGTAGCGAAAGAGCAATGCCGGCTCTCCGAGCGGATGCGGCTCACCCGAGCCGGCAGCAGGCCATGTCTGGCCGAATCACCGTTCCCTTTCCGTTCAGGCTAGAATGGGACACGTTGCTTGTCCACTAACCGACAGTCGACGCCATATGGACAAAATATTACATATTTGATAGATATTTAGATATTGGTATTATAATAAGCAATCACGAATAACTAGAGATTTTCGAAGGGCGATATGAACTCGGGCAAGGGATTTACACATATTACAGATGATACAATTATTACAGTTGGAACTAGTCATGGCCGATACGATGACCAGATTGAAAGTACCGGAGTCCGAACGAGACGACGCGAGGAGGGCCGCCTCCTTTCTGGAGCACGCGTCTGCACACGGAGGGCTTTTTGTCACCCGGGCCGACGGAGAAAAGGTCGTGGCTGAAATACCGGTGTCACTGCTGACCGCACTGCAAGACGTTCTCACCGTGCTCGCGGAAAGCGGCGAAGCTCTGCTGCTCAAAGCCGACGCCGAAGTCTCGCCGGAAAAGGCGGCGGAGATTTTGGGCATCTCCAGACCTCTGGTCTATCACCGCATGGATTCAGGCCGGCTCGCCTTCCGGCAGGTCGGCACGCATCGGCGCATTCGGACCGCAGATGTAGCGGCGCTCAAGCAGTTCGAAGAGCGGCGACGGTCTTTCGCGGCCGCCTTGTCCGCCGATACGGAATATCTCGAAGCGAATGATGCCAAGTCCGGTCAAGGCGCTTCTTGACGCCAATGTTCTCTATGCGAACCATCTGCGCAACCTGCTCTTGCAAATGGCCCAGAACGATCTGTTCGAGGCCAAATGGAGCCATCTCATCGAAGAGGAATGGCTTCGGAACATGGAGCCGCGCATCCGAGCCCGCATCGAGGCGCACACGCTTCCACTGATCCGGACCTGGTTTACCGAGGCGCTGGTGGCGGGATTTGATCCGGGCCGCCCGTTCGGAGCCACCGACGCCAAAGACCGCCATGTCGCCTCTGCCGCCGTAGCGATCGCGCCGAGTGTCCTGCTGACGCAAAATCCGAGACATTTCGACTTCGAGGCCTTGAAGGCGTTTGGCGTACGGGTGCAAACGCCCGACGATTTCCTGTCGGACCTGTTCGATGCGAAACCCGAGATCGTCGAAGCGGCAGTGTCGGAGGCAGTAGCCAATCTCACCCAAAGCAGCCCGTCGTGGGATGACTATCTCGACACGCTCGCCAATCGATGCGGGCTCCTGAACTTCGCGCAGCGGCTTCGTTCGTAAACGCCCGGCGATGATCAGGAACCGAATTCCGCGTGAGGCCGCGCATCAGACGACGCGGCCGCCCGTCCCTCGCTCAGACGTTCGAGCCGTGGATGGCGTCGATCACGGCATCCGTGACTTCCTTCGTCGTGGCCTTGCCGCCGACGTCGGGCGTCAGCACGCCGGCCGCGCAGACCTTCTCGACCGCGGCCATCAGCCGGTCGGCGGCGTCCTTTTCGCGCAGATGTTCGAGCATCTGGACGCCGGTCCAGAACGTCGCCACGGGATTGGCGATGCCCTTGCCGGTGATGTCGAAGGCCGAGCCATGAATGGGCTCGAACATCGAGGGGAAGCGGCGTTCGGGGTCGATATTGGCGGTCGGCGCAACGCCGATGCTGCCGGCGAGCGCACCGGCAAGATCCGACAGCACGTCGGCATGCAGGTTGGTCGCGACGATCGTGTCGAGACTCTTCGGATGCAGCGTCATGCGCACGGTCATCGCGTCGACCAGCATCTTGTCCCAGGTCACGTCGGGAAATTCCTTCGCGACTTCGGTGGCGATCTCATCCCACATCACCATGCCGTGGCGCTGTGCGTTCGACTTGGTCACGACGGTAAGGAATTTGCGCGGCCGCGATCGCGCCAAGGCGAAAGCGTAACGCATGATCCGGGTGACGCCGACGCGGGTGAAGATCGACACTTCGGTCGCGACCTCTTCCGGCAGACCCCTGTGCACACGGCCGCCCGCGCCGGAATATTCGCCTTCCGAATTCTCGCGCACGATCACCCAGTCGAGATCGCCGACACCGACATTGCGCAAGGGCGATGCGACGCCCGGCAGGATCTTGGTCGGACGCACATTGGCGTATTGGTCAAAACCCTGGCAGATCGGCAGGCGCAGGCCCCACAGCGTGATGTGATCGGGCACGTCGGGCGCACCGACCGCGCCGAAATAGATCGCGTCGAACTTCTTGAGCTGTTCGAGCCCATCAGCCGGCATCATGACGCCGTGCTTCTTGTAATAGTCCGATCCCCAATCGAAGGTCTCGACATTGAAGCTGAGATCGCCGGCCCGCTTGGCCAGCGCCTCAAGCACGCGGACGCCGGCCGAAATGACTTCCGGGCCGATGCCGTCGGCGGGAATCGCCGCGATGGAATGGGTGCGCATGGGAGGTCCTCCGATGAAGAAAAATTCAGTGCGCCGCAGCAGGCTTCGCATGTTGCGAACGCGACAGCAAGAAGTGGGAGCCGAGCCCGGAAAGGCTAGAGGGCGGAGGCTCGCCTGCGCAATGCGCTCCGGTTTATACAAAAAAATGATATAATCCGCTTTCGCGCTCGAAACGCTTTAGCAATACCTCGATCGGCCTGCGGATTGAATGACCGGAAGGGACGGAGTTTTCCCTTGCATGGGAAACTGTGGTCCGCCCTCCCGGCCTGCGTGCCCCTTTTAGTGCTGATGATCCGGAATGGTCAGATTTTCTTCGTTGCTGTCCAAGACAAACACCGCCAGCAGACGCGCAGGCTTTGTGTCGCTCGCATTTGCACTGACGCCGTGACGGTCGCCCGGCATTTCCGCGAAGCTCTCGCCGGCCTTGTAGACCTTCTCCGGGCCGTCATTGACCTTGCTGCGTATCTCGCCCTCCAGAACCGTGGCGTAGATGAAAGCGGAAGGCGGATGCCTGTGCGCCGGCGATGCGCCGCCCGGTTGGTATTCGACCAGCACCCCCTTCATGCTCTTGCCGGGTACGTTGGGAAGCGCATGATCGAAGACGACCGTCACCTTTGATTTGTCATGGGCGTCGTCGCCGGCCGCGCTGTTTGTCAAGAAAAGGCCAGCCAGAATGGTGACGCAAACGAACCTGCCGAACATATCGGTCTCCTGTCTTTGATGAGCGAGCGGCCGTCACGACGCCTGACGCGTCGCGCGCACCGCGTTGTGAGCCAACCAGTCCTCGAAACGCACCGAGCCGATCCGGGGATTATTGCCCGGCGTCAACGACTGGTCGTCGAGCTCTGTTCCGAAATAGCGGGCATGGATGTCGGGGACGACCTTGCGCGGGTCCTTTGTGGCGGCCAGGTATTTCCGGCCAAATTCATCGAGGCTGAGCCGTTCGGGGCCGGCCAGCTCAACCATGCCGTTGACCGGAGCACCGAGCGTGACGTCGGCAAGCGCGGCAGCGACGTCGTCGGAAGCGACGGGCTGAAACAAAGCGGGTGACAGTCTGACGATTTGTCCGTCAGCGGAGGAATCGACGATCCCACCGACGAACTCGAAGAACTGGGTCGCGCGCAGGATCGTGTAGGGAATCTTCGAAGCCTTGATCAGGTTTTCCTGCGCCAGCTTGGCCAGGAAGTAACCGCATTCCGGAAGCCGATCGGTCCCGACGATGGACAGCGCGACATGGTGCCGCACACCGGCCGCGGCCTCGGCAGCCAGAAGATTGCGGCCCGACGTTTTGAAGAAGTTCATAGCCGCACTGTCCTCGAATGAGGGTGAGTTCGCGACATCGACGACGATGTCCGCACCCGAAACCGCCTTGTCGAGCCCCTCGCCCGTGATCGTGTTGACGCCCGTGCTGGGCGCGGCCGGACTCACATCGTGGCCTTTCTGCCGGAGCTTGCTCGCGAGCTTCGTTCCGATCAGACCGGTACCGCCAATAATGACAATCTTCATGACTATCCCTCCATTTTCAGGCCACCAACGGCCCTGCTTTCCAAAAGTGAGCGGAACATGCGCCGAAGCCTGCCGAAAAGCCTTGCGGTAACATTGGATTGCGATTGAATTTGCCTTGGATATTTGTCCAAGCGGAGCACGGAAGTGCGATTTGTGTTCGAGGATTACTGCCTGGACGCCGAACGGCGCGAGCTCAAGCGAGGCTCCGAGCTCGTTGCCGTGGGACCGAAGGTGTTCGATCTCCTGCTCTTTCTGGTGCAGAACCGGGAGCAGATGGTGACCAGGGACGATCTCCTGCAGGCCGTGTGGGGCGGACGGATCGTCTCCGAGTCGACGCTGACCAGCCATATCAACGCGGTGCGCAAGGCGATCTGCGACACCGGAAAGGAGCAGCGCCTGATCCGGACCGTCGCCCGCAGAGGGCTTCGGTTTGTCGGCAGGGTTCAAGAGGAACTGCCCGTCAGCATCTCCGTCACCGACAAAAGCATCGAGACCGCTCATGCGGGTGACGAGCTACAGTCCAATGCGATCCTGCCGGATAACCCGTCCGTTGCGGTGTTGCCGTTCAGGAATCTGAGCGGCGACATCGAGCAGGACTACTTCGCCGATGGCGTCGTGGAGGACATCATCACGGCGTTGTCGCGCATGCGCTGGCTGTTCGTGATCGCCCGCAACTCGAGCTTCGCCTACAAAGGCAAAGCGATAGACGAGAAGCAAATCGGGCGCGAGCTCGGCGTACGTTATATTGTCGAAGGGAGCGTGCGCAGGTCCGAAAGCCGGGTTCGCATCACGGGCCAGCTCGTCGATGCGACGACCGGCGCCCATCTTTGGGCCGAGCGCTTCGAGGGAACGCTCGACGACATCTTTGTGCTTCAGGACCAATTCGCCACGAGCATCGTCGGAGCGATCGCGCCACAGCTCGAGCGCGCGGAGATCGAACGCGCCAGGAAGAAGCCGACCCACAACCTCAGTGCATACGACAACTACTTGCGTGCCATGCCCCTCCTGCATCGGGGAACGAGGGAAGCGATCGATGAAGCCCTGCCGCTGTTCTACAATGCGGTGAAGCTCGACCCTGAGTTTGCCGCTGCTTATGCAATGGCAGCGTGGTGCCATTTCTGGCGAAAGATAAACGGTTGGATGACGGATCCGGCGCAGGACGTCGCGGAAGGCCTTCGATTGGCCCGCCTTGCGGTGGAGTTGGGCAAGGACGACGCGGTCGCGCTGACAAGGGCCGGGCATGCCCTCGCCCATCTCTCTGGTGATCTCGACGGCGCGATCGCCCTGCTCGACAGGGCGCTGCTGCTCAACCCGAACCTGGCGGCGGCGTGGTTTCTGGGCGGCTTTCTCAGAACGGAGCGAGGCGACCCCGACGCTGCGATCGAATATTTCACGCGCGCGATGCGGCTCAGCCCGCAGGACCCTGAGTTGTTCCGGATGCAGGCCGGCATGGCGCTGTCGCATCTGTTTGCCGAGCGCTTCGATATGGCCTCTTCATGGGCCGAGCAGGCCTTCAGGGAGTTGCCAAGCTTTCTGGTGCTGGTGGCTGTCATCGCGGCAAGCCATGCGCTCGCCGGTCGAACAGAGCAAGCACGCGCGGCAGTCTCCCACATGCAGAAGCTCGATCCCACATTTCGCATCTCCAGCGTCGAAGGCTGGATGCCGATCCGGCGACCCGAACATCTCGCCAGATTCGTCGCCGGCCTGCGTCAAGCGGGGCTGCCGGAATGACCTACCGCGCCAACGCGTAACGCTAGCGGCGACCGCTGGTGAAGGCAAAAGGCGAAGCGCCGGGCACCAGCGGTGAATTGATGTCGCTGTCGACGCGGCCCGACTGTTGCTGGGTGTAGTCGAACCCGAGCGACAGGCTGACATTCGGCGCCGGCTGGAATTGGACGCCGGCACGCGCCGTGTAGGCACCGGGCAGCGTGCCGGACATGGGTTCGAAGGCGGCAGAAGGGCCGCCGATGCCGGGATTATATTTCAGGGCGTCGAAACCGCCATAGACCGTAACGGCATTCTGGAACTTGTAGCCGAACTGCATGCCTTCGTAAGACACCGAGCCGAGATTGCCGAACGCCGAGTACTGGTTGATGCCGCTCATGCCCAGACCGCTGCGTTCGCTGCCGACGAACCAGCCGCTCGGAAAATTATAGCGCGCATAGGAAAAGCCGCCTCGCGCGTCACTGCCGTCAAAGCTCGGAAAGTTGCCGTAAGTCTCCGAGTTCTCCCCGACAGCGCCGATGCCGAACGGCCAGCCGGGGATCCAATAATTCACGGGCGCGGCTTGGGCATGGGCCGTCCGCCCGCCGAGACAGAGTGCCACCAATACCAATGCGAGACCCAATCTGCCTGCGAAAATGGACATCCGCGCTCCCGTCAAGTGTCCCGAAATTATATGCTCGGGACATCGAGAACGCCAGTGCGGCGCGGCTTGCCGCCGCATCACGAATGGTGAGAGCTCAATCCATGTCGCGAAAGGCGTGACCGTTGGTTTCGATCTTCTTGACGAGGTCCGGCGGCAATTCGCCTTGTGCCGCAGTGCCGTCAAATGCCCATTCCTTGGGGTCGGCCAGATCCGGCAGACCCGCACCTTTGCGCACATAAAGGCCCACGCTCGGCTTTTGCGGATTCATGTAGAGATCATACTGCTGCATTGAGGTGTCTCCTCGTCCGATTCGACATAAACTGATCCCGACCGATACCATGCGGCAATCAGGCCGCTGATCGTTCGCCGGCCGATTAAAGTCTGCAGTTCCACGCGGAGCAGATCGTGACAAATCCGTATGAGATTCTCGGCGTCGCCCCGACGGCCTCTTCCGAGGATATCCAGAAGGCATACCGTAAGCTGGCGAAGAAACTGCATCCGGATCTTAATCCCGGTGACAAGGAAGCCGAAGAGAAATTCAAGGAAGTCGCCGGTGCCTACGATCTGCTTGAGCGACGCCGAGAAGCGCAAACGTTTCGACAATGGTGAAATCGACGCGACCGGTGCGGAGCGGCCGCAGCATCATTTCTATCGGGATTATGCCGCCTCGGATCACGCGCATCCCTACACGAACAATTCGGGCTTTGCCGACTACATGGATGCGGATGATGCGCTCGCCGAGCTTCTGAGGCGCGGCGAGCGGGCACGCGCGAACCGGCGCGGGCCAGGATCTGCATTACCGCCTCCCGATCGCATTTGCAGAGTCCATCGCGGGTGCGAACAAGCGTCTGACCCTGCCGGATGGCGGCACCCTCGACGTGACGATTCCGCCCGGCCTGGTTGACGGACAAGTCCTCCGCCTGCGCGGCAAGGGCGCACCCGGCGCGGGGACCGGAGGTCCGGGGGATGCCCTGATCGAGGTGGAGGTCATGCCCGACCCTCGCTTCATCCGCGAGGACGACAACATCTCTCTGGAATTGCCGATCTCGTTGTCCGAGGCCGTGCTTGGCGGGCGGATTCGCGTTCCGACGCCGACCGGCGACGTGACCATGACGGTGCCAAAGGGATCGAACACCGGCACGACCTTGCGCCTCAAGGGCAAGGGCGCGCCCCGCCCCGGCGGCGAACGTGGCGATCAGTTCGTCAAGCTGAAAGTGGTTCTGCCCAAATCCCCGGATCCCGAGCTCGAGGCATTCGTTTCCAATTGGGATAAAGGCAAAGCCTTCAACCCGCGCGAGGGGAGCACATCATGACCATGACCAAGCAGGAGTTCCTCGCTCATGCTGGCGTCCAGGTGCAGACGCTCGATCTCTGGCTCGAGCAGCGCTGGCTCATTCCAGATCAGGCGTCCGGCGGCACGAGCTTCTCGGACACGGATCTCGGACGGGCACGTCTGATCCAGGATCTGAAAACCGATCTCGGAGTCAATGACGAGGGCGTCGACGTCATCCTTCATCTGCTGGATCAGCTCCACGGATTGCGTCGCGCGCTCGACCAGTTGCACAAGGATCTTTAGGAACTGCAAGAATCTTGGGAACTGAGGGAGATCACGATGACCGGAAAGGCAGCGCAGCCGGAACACGGCGAACTCGATGCTCTCATTCTGCAGGCTTTGGTGCGCAAGCTTGTCGCAAAGGGCGTGCTCTCGCCGGACGACGTACGAGCTTTGCTGTTCGATGCGGCAAGAGGTCTCGACCTGGTCGGCGGCGAACAGACGCCGGAGGCCGCCCGCATCATCGTGGAAGAGGATCTGGTGCCTGTGTTCCTTGGACACTGAAAAGATCAGTGACCGGCGAGATCGCTTGGTCCGTCCGCGGGATCAGGCGAAAGCCCTGCAACCGCCCCTGCCCGATGAACGGCTGAAGATCGTCACGCGAAGGCCAGAAAAGGACGACAAGGTCGCGTCGTGACTGTGATTAGGATTATGGGGGCGAATGATGGGTTGGGGATTTGTTGCGACGACGACGGCTGCCAGCGCGGTCGGCGCCTTGATTGGCACGCTTGCATCGCCGTTCGTGAGCTGGGTGGTATCCGAGCGGCAGGTCGACGCGAAGATGCTCGAAATGGGAGTTGCGATTCTGCGCGAAGCTCCCAAGGTGGACGACGACCCGATGCGCTCATGGGCGGTCAAGGTCGTCGAAAAGAAATCAGGCATCGCCTTCAGCGACGCGCAGCGGGCGGCGCTGTTGAAGAAGGCGTCAGGCAGATAGCCAACGCGTTGAAAATCGTGGCGCGGGAAGCCGATACGAGATAACCGTGGAGCTGAAAGGGGAGACTGAAGGAACGAAGACCCCATGGAATTGCACCAGCTCCGCAGCTTCGTCGCGGCGGCCGAGGAATTGCATTTCGGCAAGGCCGCCCAGCGGTTGCAGATGCTGCCCTCCGGGCTGGGCCGCCACATCAAGCTCCTGGAAGAGGATCTCGGACTTCAGCTCTTTGCCCGGACGACGCGGGCCGTGTCACTGACCGAAGACGGCGCTATGCTGCTGCGGGACGGCCGCGCGCTGCTCGCGCAGGTGGAAGCCATCGAGGAGCGCTATCGCAAGCGGCTCCGGACCCGAATTGCGCGAAAATTCAAGGTCGGCGCGATCGACAGCGCGGCGGCGGGACTACTGCCGGCGCTGCTGCACGATTTTCACAAGACGCGGCCGGATGTCACCGTTCAGCTTCTGGAGGACAAGACGACGCGGCTGCTGCCAAAGCTTCTCTCCGGCGCGCTCGACCTGACCTTTGTGCGCCCGCCCGAACGCGCCGACAAGCGCATCGAATTCCGCGCCCTGCTGCGCGAAACCCCCGTCGTCGCGTTTCCGCTGAAGCATCGGCTTGCGGCGCGCAAATCGGTGTCGCTGGCCGATATCGCCGACCAGCCGCTGATCGTGCCGAACCGCCGCTTGCGGCCGCACAGTCACGACCTCACGGTCAAGCTGTTCGAGCAGGCGGAGCTTTCGCCGCGCACCATTCAGATCGCCGACGAGAAGCAGACGATCGTCAGCATGGTCGCGGCGCGGCTCGGCATCGCCATCGTTCCACGATGGACATCGCGGATGGCGATATCGGGCGTCCGCTTCGTGTCTCTCAGACTGGGACGCGACGCACCGGCCGGCATTCTGCCGCTCGCGGCCGCATGGCTGCGCGGGTCGCGCGATCCGATCCGCGACGCGATGCTCGCGGTGCTCGACGAAAGACTGCGAGGCTACGCGAAAGACGCGTGAACCGTACGCCTGCTCGACCACCGCCCGCGCGGATCAGAACAGCCGCGCACCGTTCGGCACGTCCTTGTCGGGAGCAATCAGCACGACATGGCCTTGCGCATCGGGAAAGCCCAGCGTCAGGACCTCCGACATGAATTTTCCGATCTGCCGCGGCGGAAAATTCACGACGGCCGCGACCTTGCGACCGACAAGCTTTGTGACCTCGTAATTCTCCGTGATCTGCGCGCTCGACCGTTTCTCGCCGATGACGGGTCCGAAATCGATCACCAGCTTGAACGCGGGCTTGCGCGCCTCCGGATAGGGTTCGGCCGACACGATCGTGCCTGCGCGAATATCGACGGCGAGGAATTGATCGAAGGCGATTTGCGGCGAAGGCTGCGAACTATCGTTGGACATGTGAGCGAAGCCAAATCTGATTGAGCAAAGCGGGAAGCGGACCTATACCGCCTCGAAGACCTGCGATGCTCTGCCTTTTCGACGCAAGCGCATGCGCGCAGCGCCGCGCGCAATGCACAGCATCGACGTCGTCCTTCCTGGCCGGTCCCTAATCGGGCTTCGGCTTGTTCTGCACCTGGACTAGCGCGCGCCTCGCGACATAGGTGAGTTCGGTCAAGGTCGACTTGCCGGCACGCGCGGCCTCGATGAGCTGCTCGGCGATGAATTTGCGGCTCTCATGATCGCCGCCATGCGGAAGCTCACCGCAGATCTTGTTCAGCGCAACATCCATGTTGGCCTGTGTTCTCTCGTCAAACTCTTCAGCCACGACGCACCCCCTACCCCGCCAATCACATATCGAAGCCGACCGGCGCCCGGCCCCCTTTGACGCCTTACCACTTTTTCCCGAAATCAGGAACTGCGCGCAAGATCGGGCGTTTTACCACCGGGCATGAAGCGAAGGAATTGCCGGCATGGGTGCGATTGATCAGTTGGCGTGCGCCTCGGTGGCAGCCTTGTTCTCGATTGGAATGCTGATCGCCTCTCACGCCTTCATGGAATACCGGTCGAGCAGGAGCCCGGCGCTCAGTGTCGTTCAGCCGATCCGCATGCTCACCGACAATGCACGGATGTCGATTGGCCGTGGGTTCGACGGAGTCTTCTGAAGGTCGCGACCCATCGATCGCGCGGCTCTGATTGACGGTCAGTTGGGAACTCCATGCCGACAGAAAGCGGACGGAACGTCACGTCGCGACGGATCGACTTCACCGAACAACCGCCACTACCTCACTTCGCTCGAAAAAAAGGCCCCAGCGCAAGGGGGGATTGCGCCGGAGCCGTCGGGGAAGTGATCGTGTCTCAAAGCATCATGGCAACGCCGCCTGTGACGCGTCGTTCCAGTTTATCCCGAAATAATTTCCTGTTTGTCCCGCCGTGCTCCCGTCGCCACGACGACCGGCGAATTCTCCCCATATTTTGCCGCCTTCGGAACGCTTCCAGTTTTTCCCAGTTACCGCTGGCGTCGGGCACTGGGTCCGGCCACGATCTGCGGTGACCGGTGATGCCTCTCGTCCGATATTTCGTCGTCATGGGCGGCGCCCTGCTGTCGCTGCTGTTCCTCGCAGACTCGTATTTGCCGAAGCCCGAGGCGGCTGCCGCCGCCGCCGATATCGACCGCTCGACCATCCGCCTTCGTTCAAGCCAGAAATGGCCGGAGGCCATCCGTATCGATACCAGCGCAGTCGTTCCGCAGCTTCCCGTGATGGCTGCGGCCGATGTGCCCAAGGGAGAACCCGCCGGCGCGCCGCGGGACGCCTATGCGGCGGTGCTGCCACGTCAGACCGTTTCAGTCAGCGCCTCGGAAAGGCTGGCAACGCCGCAAAAGCCTGCGCGGCACACCAAGCCCACCGGACGATCGATCGCGCGCTATGCCGGCAGACCCGTTGCGGATTATCAGCAGAGCGAGTTCCACGGCTGGGCACAGGCCGGATGGTAATCGGCCCGGCGGACGGGCGGCGCTGCCTTGTCGGCGCGGGTTAGCCCAGTCCCATCTCCACCGCGATCCGGACGAGATCCGAATGGTTCTTGGCGCCGAGCTTGTGCTTCAGGAGCGAGGTCGTGTTGGCGACGGTCTTGTAGGAGACGCCGAGCGCATCCGCGACCTCCACGATCTTGTCACCCCGCCCGAGCAGTCGCAAAATCTCCAGTTCGCGCGCATTCATCTGCGCCGCCGGATTGGCCTTGATGGCCGCGCCCTGGAACGTCACCGCCTCGGCCAGATGCGGCGAAATGAACTTGTCGCCTGCCGCGACCTTGCGGACGGCCTTCACGAACAGCCGGGGATCATCTCCCTTTGAGACGTAGCCTTGCGCGCCCATCTCGACGGCCCTGACCACGAAGGCGGGGTCGTCGTTCATGCTGAACATGATGATCCTGGCGTCCGGATCCTCTTTCCGGATACGCCGCATCAGCTCGAAGCCCGACACGTCGGGAAGCTTGATGTCGATCACCGTGACGTCGGGCCGCTTCTGGACAAAGGCACGATGGCCGGATTTTGCGTCAGCGGCCTCGTCGATCTTCACCGTCTCATCGGACGCGAACAGCGACCGGCAGCCGGAGATGACGACCGGATGATCGTCAACGATCAATACCTTCATGGCTGATTTGGGCGTATCGTGCACGGCTTCCCTCAGGATGCGGAATAAATGGGATCTGAACGCGGCCCTGAAAGGGAAGATCGTCGCCCATGAGATCAGGTTAAGTTAAGTCGTGATCGCACTCTAGGTTTTTGATTGAGCATGATCTTTGCGGAAAACGCTGCACGCTTGCTTTTCCGGATCATGCTCCAAGGAGCTGACATTGTACAGGATGTGGAAAAGGCTGTCTCTGCGGGCCCGGCTGTTTCTGCCCATGGTCGCGATGACCCTGTTGGCGCTGGGGCTTGGCGGCGTCGCGCTGCAGATCGTCTCGCCGGACCAGTTCGAATATGAGAACGCGCAGCAATCACGATCCACGAAAAGGGTCGCCGACGCGCTGAGCGCCGCGCTCGCGGCGTCAAGCAATCCGCGGCCGACGCTGGAGGCATTCGAGCGCAGCCTCGGCACATCGGAAGCTCTGGCATTTCGGGCCGCCGACACGGCGCCAAGCCGGCCTCGCCTGCACGTGGCAGCCGGGTCCGCGCCGGACTGGTTCGTCGGGCTCCTGACCATTCCGAAGCTTGAAGCCGCCTACCCCGTCACGATCGGAACGGACCATGTCGGCGACATCGTCTTCACGCCCGACCTCTCTGCGGACATCTTCGAGAAATGGATGGGGTTCCTGGCAATCGTCTCGTCGGGATCGGCCTTGATGCTGCTCGCCGCGCTGAGCGCCTATTTTACCGCGGGCGCTGCGCTACGCCCGCTGGAGCAGCTTGGCGCGGGGCTGACGCGGATGCGTCGGCGGCAGTTACGACTCGATGATTCCCGTCGCAGGCCCCCCGGAGATCCGCCGAAGCTGCCAGGAGGCGAATGAGCTTGCCAGCACGCTGAAGAGACTTAGCCACGACAACCGCAGCCTTCTGCGCAAGATCGTCTCGCTGCAGGACGACGAGCGGCGCGAGCTCGCCCAGGAATTGCACGATGAGCTGGGGCCGCTGCTGTTTGCGATCCGCGCCAACGCCACCGCGCTGGCGGAGGCCGCGAGCGAAAGCAATAGAGAACCCGGCGCGTCCGTTCAGGGCATCTTGCAAGCAGCCGAGGCTTTGCAGCAGGTCAACCGCCGCATCCTGGAGGGGCTGAGTCCGCTCTATGTGCAGGATCTCGGATTGGAACTGAGCATCCGGACGCTGCTCCGAAATGCCCAGGCGCAGGCGCCCGCTCTCAAGCTCACATCCAGGATCGACCGCCGCCTCAACGACATCGACGGGCTGCTGTCGCAGACCACGTTCCGCGTGATCCAGGAAGGGATCACCAACGTGCTTCGCCACGCGCAGGCCAACACGATGGACGTCGATGCAGCCATTGCAGGTGAAGACGTTGCGATCGAGATTTCGGATGACGGCATAGGCTTCACGGCCGACAGCGCGCTCGGCAGAGGATTGACCGGCATGCGCGAGCGGGTCCGCGCGCTCAATGGAACCTTCGAGCTGTTGCGCGACAAAGGCCGGACGCTCGTCCGCTGCCGCCTGCCCATGGAACAAGCCGCCGCCGGCTGAATCATGCGCTACGGCGACACCGGCTCGCTTCGCGAGCGCGCTATCCTGCCTGCCACGTCGAAGCTGAACACCGTGCGGACCGATCGGCCTTCGGCATCCGAATGATCGAGCATCACGCCATCGGCAACCGGCATGATTTGATCCAGTGCGAATGCGCGCGGTGAGAGAGCCGGGAGTTTTGCCGCCCAATAGGTTTCGATCTCAGCGCGCCCGCTGATCGCTACACCTTCATGCGCGGATTCCAGACTGGCATCGCCGGCATAGAGATCGAGGAGCGCATCGAGATTGCCGCTCCTGCAGGCATCAAGCCAATCCACCACAATGGCCACGTTGTCGAAATCGTTCGGCAAGACCACCTCGTTCCCGTCGCACCATCGCCAAGTCCCCATCGACAATCCGCCGATAGGCCCTTTGCGCTGAATGTGCCGTGAACAAGAGGTTGTGGCCTGCTTCACCGACGTGTCGAGTTTGTAAGGATTGCGAGGCGCGTCGACGAAATTGTCCCAGCCCCGCCGCAAAGAAAACGCGGCGGCGGACATTCCGTGTCCGCCGCGCCCATGCTCACGAGGTCTGCTGCTTCGCCAGCGGCTGTGCCTGCACCTTGTTGCCCTCGGCGAGATTGACCGCCGGATTGACGACCACCTGATCGCCTGCCTTGACGCCGCTATTGACATCGACGTGTTGTCCGAAATCGCGCACCACATTCACCTTGCGCAGATGCACCACGCCGCCGTCCACCACGGCGACCTGCACCCCGTTCTCATTGAAGATGATCGCATTGGCCGGCACCGCGACGCTCGGCGTCTTGCGCGGAATGTGCAGATCGATGGTGCAGTAGATACCGGGCGTCAGCGCGCCGTCCGGATTCGGAATGTCGATCTCGGTCAGGAGCGTCCGCGAGCCGGGCTGCAAAGCCTGCGCGATCCGCGTCACCTTGCCGGGAAAGGCGCGGCCCGGAATTTCCGGGACATGCACGACCGCATCGATCCCGGGCTCGAGCCCAAAGGCCTCGTCCTGCGGGACGAACACCTGCGTGCGGATGACATCGCCCTGCATGATCGTGAACATGAAGGTGCCGCTGGTCGCATCCGCCTGCACCAGGCTGCCGATATCGATGTTACGCTGGGTGATGACGCCGTCGAACGGCGCGACCACGCGCTGATAGTCCTTCTGCTGCTGCAGCACCTGCAACTGGGCCTGCTCGGCAGTGACGTTGGCCTGCGCAACCGCGACCGCCGCTTCCTGCGCCTTCAGCGTCTGCACGTCGGTCGTACCCTGTTGCTTGGTCAGCCAGCCTTCCTTCACCAGCGGGCCGTCGCGATCCCAGGTCACCTTGGCAAGCTCGTGATTGGCCTGCGCCTGCTGCAGCGCGGCCTGGAGCTGGCCCAGCGTGGCCTCTGCCTGCGAGATCTGGTGATCGAGCTCGGGCGCGACGATCTCGGCCAGCAGCTGGCCGGTCTTCACATGATCGCCGATATCGACCTCGCGCTTGGCGATATAGCCGCTGGCGCGCGCGAAAATATTCGCGGCCGAGAATGCCGAGGTCGTGGCCGGCAGGCTGACCACGTCGATCTTGTCGCTCGGCTGCAACGTTTCCACCCGCACCTGCGGAACCATGTCCCTGTTCGCTTCCGCGATCGCGTCAACCTCCTCGCCCTGCGCATAGTGATTGCGCGCACCGTTGGCCAGCATGCCGACGACGAGCAGCACGAGGATCAGCCCCCATAGCACGCCCTTGCCGCGCGAGCGCTTGCGATGCGCCGGCGGCGCTTCGGCCTCGCGGTCGACCTCCCCAGGCTCGATCCTTTCGGGCTCGATCTTTTCGGGCTGGATGTGTCCAGGTCGGTTGAAGTTCATTCCAGTCCCTCGTCAAATACCCCGTGATGGATCTTGCCGTCGTTCCCCTTGCGCAGGACGGCGAACAGATAAGGCACGACCAGAAGCGTGGTCGGTGTCGCAAACAGAAGGCCACCGATCACGGCGCGCGCCAGCGCCGCGTTCTGCTCCTCGCCGGCCGCGCCGATCGCCATCGGGATCATGCCGACGATCATCGCGGCCGCCGTCATCAGCACCGGCCGGATGCGGGTGTGCCCCGCCTCGATCGCAGCCTCGAATGCGGTCTTGCCGGCGAGTTGCTGCTCGCGCGCGAACGTCACCAGCAGGATCGAATTGGCCGAGGCGACGCCGACCGCCATGATCGCGCCCATCAACGACGGCACGTTCAGCGTCGTGCCCGTCACGAACAGCATGAAAAGGATGCCGCAGAGCGTCGCCGGCAGCGCCAGGATGACGACAAAGGGGTCGCCGAAGGTCTGGTAATTCACGACCATCAGGAGATAGACGAATACCGCGGCGAACAGCAGGCCGATACCGAGGTTGATGAAGGCGCCGTTCATGCTCTCGATCTGGCCGATCACCTGGATCGTGTTGCCGGGCTTGAGCTGTTTCTGTAGGTCCGACACGACTCCGCTGATCCGGCCTGCAATGCTGCCGAGATCACGGTCCTGCACGCTGGCATAGATCTCATAGACGGGTTGAATATTGGCCTGGTTAGCGTTGGTTGGAATGCTGCCGCGCCGGAAGGTGGCGACGTTGCTCAGCAGGCCCGGCACCGGCGCGTCCGCCACGGTCGACGACAGCGAGGTCGAGACCGGCGTATTGCCGAGATCGTTGAGCGAGCTGATGCGGTTCTCCGGCGTCTGCACCGCGAGGTAATAGGGAATCCCCGATTTCGGATCGGTCCAGAAGTTCGGCGTCACTTGCTCCGACGAGCTCAGGCTGACATTGACATTGGTCGCGATCGTGTTGGCGTTGAGCCCGAGCTGCGCCGCCCGGGTGCGGTCGATATCCGCATAGAATGCCGGCGCGTCGACCTCCTGCTGCAGATGCGCGTCCGCAATGCCCGGAATATTTGATATGCGCTGCCGCAATTCCTGGGCGACACGCAGATTGTTCGCCTTGTCATAGCCGACGGTACGCACATCGATCTGCGCAGGCAGACCGAAATTGAGGATCTGCGTCACGATGTCGGCCGCCTGGAAATAGAACGTGTCCGCCGGAAAGGCTTGCGGCAGCACCTGGCGCAGCTTCCGCACATAATCGGCCGTCGGCGCGTGACCCTCCTTCAAGGAAACGAGGATGATGCCGTCATTGACGCCGATGGTCGAGCCGTCGCTGAAGGCGAGATTGTAGGCGCGCGCCGGCAGGCCGATATTGTCGACGATGAGCTGCCGATCCTTGTCGGGAATCACCTCGCGGATCTTATCCTCCACGTCCTGGAAGATGCGCTCGGTATCCTCGATCCGCGTGCCCGCGGGCGCGCGAACATGGAGCTGAATTTGCCCGCCATCGATCAGCGGGAAAAAATCCCGCCCGACCAGCGGGAACATGATCGCACCGAGCCCGAGCACGAACAGCATCACGACCGGCAGAATGAAGCGATGGCTGACCAGCTCCCTGAGCAGGTCCGAATAAGCGTGGCGCAGCTTTTCGAAGCCGCGGTCGAAGCCGGCATGAAAGCGCGCGAAGAAGCCGGCAGTCTCGGGATCCACCGGACCATGATGCTCGCCCTTGAGCAGCAGGCCGATCACGATCGGCGTCAGCGTCCGCGACAGCCCGTAGGACGCCAGCATCGCGAACACGACCGCGAGCCCGAGCGGTGTGAACAGATACTTCGCAGGGCCATCCAGGAACACCACCGAGGTGAACACGCAACTGATGGCGAGCGTCGAGACCAGCGTCGGCACCGCAATCCCAGCCGCGCCGTGCAACGTCGCGAGCGGCAACGGCTGCCCCTCCTCTGTCAGCAATCGATGCGTGTTCTCGATCGTCACGGTGGAATCGTCGACGAGGATGCCGACGGCGAGCGCGAGCCCGCCGAGCGTCATCGTGTTGAGCGTTTCGCCGAGGAAATGCAGCACGATCAGCGAGGCGAGGATCGACAGCGGGATCGAGATCATGACCACCACGGTCGACCGCCACGAGCCGAGAAACAGCAGGATCATCAGCGCGGTCAGCGCCGCCGCGATCGCGCCCTCGCGCAGCACGCCTGCAACGGACTGCTTCACGAATACCGATTGATCGAACAGCTCGTTGATCTGCATGCCGGGCGGCGCGGCGGCGCGCGCCGTCTGAAGCGCCTTGTGGACGGCGTTGACGACGGTGAGCGTCGAGGCGTTGCCGTTCTTGATGATGCTGAGCAATACCGAGCGGCGGCCGTTCTGCCGCACGACGTTCTGCTGCACCAACCAGCCGTCATGCACCTGGCCGACATCCTTGACGAAGACAGTCGCGCCATTGACCACCTTGATCGGGATATTGTTGAGATCCTCGATCGACGCAGGCGTCGCATTGGTGCGAACCGCATATTGCTTCTCGCCGAATTTCGCCGTGCCCGCCGGTAGGGTCAGATTCTGCGCATTGACGGCGTTCACGACGTCGAGCGGCGTGAGCCCCTTGGCGAGCAGTTTCGGCGGATCGAGATCGACCATGATCTGGCGATATTTTCCGCCGGCCGGCGTCGGCAGCGTAATGCCGGGAATCGGCGCGAGCTGCTGGCGGATGCGGTAGATGCCGTAATCATAGAGCTGCTGTTCGCTCAGCGTGTCCGAGCTCAGGCTGATCTGCAGCACCGGCACGCTCGAGGCGTTGAACTGCACCACCAGCGGGGCCTGGATGCCCGGCGGCATCAATGCGCGAATGGCATTGGTCGCCGAGACGATCTGTGCGATGGCGAGATCGAGATTGACGTCCGGCTGGAAGTAGATCTTTTGCACCGACAATCCCGCCATCGTCTGGGCTTCGATGTTCCTGATGCCGGTGACGTTCGACGAGATCGAATACTGGCTGTAGGTGGTGACACGCTGCTCCATCTCCGGCGTGCTGAGGCCGGTATAGCTCCAGATCACCGTCACGACGGGAATGTTGATCTCGGGAAAGATGTCCGTCGGCATCGTCAGGCAGGCGGTGACCCCGAGAAACAGGATCAGCGCTGCAACCACGTAGAACGTGTGCGGAAACCGCAGGGCAAAACGAACCAGTCCCATATTCAGACCTTACTGCGCGCTCGCGAGGCGAGCAGCGCGATGTTCAGCGTTCGCCGATCGATCGGCGCACATCGAAGACCGGCGGCGGTGCAAGGATCATCCCAAGGGCGGCAAAGGCGCCGACCTCACCGTGGCCTTTACCGCTTGCAGGCGCCAATTGCAGAGCTGCGCCGGCGTCCCGCTGAACTGCGGTGACAACGTTCCCGTTGAAGTCTGCCGCCAGTCGGAACTTCCTTGTGTCGTCGCGACGAGAGGCGTCCGAGGTACGGCTGTCGGGTGCGATCCCAAGGCCAGCGACGCCGCCGACATCAGAAACGCAGTTGCCGCGGAGATCGCCCGCTTGCGAATGAAGGATCGTGACAGCAAAGCCATTGGACCTCGAACAGCATCCGTCGTGCGTGTGGATCACGCCACCCGCCTCGTACGTTTCCTGATTTTTTTCGTTGGAAGAACTGTCAGAGAAGCTTGCCGACAACGCCGACCACGCGCCGAAGGCTCCATCAAGATGGCGTGCGAACGCCGCGCCCTCAATTTAAATGCAGGTAAGGTTTGATGAGATATTCTTGAACGGTGGCGATTGCCGCCATTCATCAACTCATCGGTAGTTGTATTCAGCGGGCCGTGAACGAAAAGGCTCGCCACATCACGCGAGAGGCGAGCCAAAAGCTTCACAGAGTGACAGCCCACGAATTTCAGGCATGCACTGCCTTGTGCGCCTGACAATCCGTCTGCGTCAACATCCCTTGCAGATGCTGTCGACCGTGCGATCGAGCCTTCGGTTCTCGGCATCGATCTTGGCGTCGCTGTCGCGATCGGGCGCCGCGCCGGGCGTCCTGGCGCCGCCCGCGTGAAGCGCGATGTCGGCGGCCGGCGAACCCGACGTGCCGGGCACCGGTGCCTGCGCCGGATTAATACCGGGATTGACCGGACCTGCGCCCGCGCCCAAGGACCGGGATGAATTGGCCAGTCCGACCGTGGATCCCATTCCCGATGAGGAATGGCTTGCGCCGCCGCGGGCGAAAGTTGGCGCGGACGCGAACGTCAGCACAAGCGGAATGGCGACGGACATCATGACGATACGCGATCTGCTCCACATTGATCTGCTCCAACTGTCATAGAGCTTTGCGACTGCAGGCTCGGTCGCCGCTCTTCAGCACCTCAAAGCGGGAGCGTGAGCTTGGTTCCTATCTGCCGGTCACGTCTGCGCTAGTCCGCATGGCGTTTATGTAAAAGCGGCGCGGGAGAGGCGTAAGGAGAATGTCTGGACGGCTCTTCGCTAGCGTATGCACACATCTCGAAAGACAATCTCATCTGTCGTTTCGGCGAACGCACCCACATATCTCCAGGACGACCATTATCTCTGCCGTCATTCCGGGGCGACGCGCAAGCGGCGAGCCCGGAATCCATAGCCACCGGCGGTGGTTATCGATTCCGGGCCTGCGCCTTGCGCATCCCGGAATGACGGCGGAGAGAGTGGTCGTGATTGTGGGCTCTTCGTCGCCCCTGCGCGAGACGCAAGATATCTGCATCCCCTAGAGGCAAAGCGGCGACATCACGCGACGCGAGACGGGCCGTGTTACGGTTCGGTCTTTTGCTTCTTGGCGGGCTCTTTCTTGACGGGCTTCGTCACCGGCACGTCCTCGGCCGCCTTCTTGATCGACCGCGCATAGCTGTCGGCCGTGTTCTCCGCTGTGATCTGCAGACGCCTTGCCGCGGCGCGCGCCAACTCCAGCGTGTTTTTGGCGATGTGCTTGTAGCGGTTCCTGGCGTCCTTGTCCTTTGCCTTGGCGGCCATGCCCATCAGCCGGCCATGCCGCTTCTTGGCAGCGTCCGTCAGGGTCTTTATCTGCTTCTTTGCAAGCGAGCGAATGACGACGTCCAAGTCCGCTTCGGCCATATCCAAATTTCCACAATTCAGGAGAATGCGGCCCTGATACACTAACTCCATGCCGCAAATCAATTTGCGATCGGCGCGGAGCTCCCTTGACGAGGCTAACGCGCTGCGAACGGTCTGTACCGTTCCGGCACAAAGCCGCCGCACCCTCATTGAGATCACTATGGAAATGATTGGCCTTACCGCTCGACCAGGCTCGAGGTGGTGCGGCTCAGGATTTCACCGGCGCCCTTCTCTCCGACGATTACGCCGTTGTCGGCGACGACGCGGCCCCGCGCGATCGTCATGACCGGCCAGCCCGTGACCTCGAAACCCTCCCAGGGCGTGTAGTCCGATCCGTGATGCAGGTCGGCCTGGCGGATGGTGCGCTTGAGATTGCGATCCCACAGCACCAGGTCGGCGTCGAAGCCGACGCCGATCGAGCCCTTGCGAGGATAGAGACCGTAAATGCGGGCGTGATTTGTCGCGGTCAGCTCGACGAATTTCTGCAAGGAGATGCGCCCTTTGGAGACGCCTTCGGAGAACAGGATCGGCAACCGCGTCTCGACGCCGGGGATGCCGTTGAGCCCCGAACGGAACGACGTCCGCCCCTTCGGGATCAGCTTTCCCCTGGGATCGTCATAGCGGAAAGGACAGTGATCCGATGAGAAGGTCTGGAAGACACCGCCGGTGAGGCCTTCCCAGATCGCTTGCTGGCTCTCGACATCACGCGGCGGCGGCGAGCAGACATATTTGCTGCCGGTCATGTCCATGTTCAGGCCCTTCATGTCGTCGGCCGTCAGCGTGATGTATTGCGGACAGGTTTCGGCATGCACCGGCAGGCCGCGCTGCTGCGCCCAGCGCACCTGCTCCATCGCCTCCCTGCCCGACACGTGCACGATCATGATCGGGACACCGACGATCTCGGAGTGGCTGATCGCGCGGTGCGTGGCCTCGCGCTCGACCGCCTGCGGCCGGGACACGCCGTGATAATAAGGTGCGATCTTGCCTTCCTGCTCCAGGCGCGAGGTCAAATAGCGGATGGCGTCGTAGCCTTCGCAATGGACCATGACCAGCGCCTTCTCGCGCCGCGCGACCTCGAACACCTCCAGAAGCTGCTTGTCGTTGAGGACGAGGTCGTCATAGGTCATGAACACCTTGAACGAGGTGTAGCCGTCCTTGACCAGCGCCGGCAGCTCCTGCCCGAGCACGACGGCGGTGGGATCGGAAATGATCAGGTGAAAGGCGGTGTCGACATAGCATTCGCCCTCGGCGAGCTTCCTGTAATCCTCCACGCAGGCGCGCAGCGACGATCCCTTGATCTGCAGTGCGAAGGGCGACACCATGGTGTTGCCGCCGGCCGCCGCGGCGCGCGTGGCGGAGGCGAAGTCGTCGGCCATCACGATGTCCGGGCCCGAGGGCTGTGAGATGTGGACATGGCTGTCGATGCCGCCCGGCAGCACCAGCAAGCCGCTCGCGTCGATCTCGCGCGCCGCGCCCTCGATGCGGTCGGCCACCGCGACGATCCGGCCGTCGCGGATACCGACATCGCCGCGGATTTTTCGTCGCTCGCGGTGACGATGGTGCCGCCACGCACTGCCATATCCAATTGGGTCGTCACGTCCGAAATCCCGCTTCCCGGGTTCTGCCGCAGCCCGCCAGGTGTCCGCCATCCGCGCCTGCGATCCGCAGCGACTGCCACAGCGTCACCGCGACCGAGTCGAGGATCAGCACGTCGAGCTCCCGTTCGAGCGTGGCCGCGATATGCGCGCCATTCAGATTGGTGCAGAGAATGACGACGGCATCGCAGCCTTCGCCCACGACCGCCCGTATCATTTCAGCGATCGGCTGCGCGTAACGGTGCCGAAGGCGAAATTGTCGCGGATGCCGAGATGCCTCTCGGCATGGCATGCGACGCCCGCTTTGCCCCAGACCTCGCCGATACGCTTCTGGACATCGTCGGTATAGGGCGTCACCATCCAGACCCGCCTGGCGCCACCGCATCTGACCGCTTCGAGACATGCCAGCGTCGATGTGGTCGCCGGAATTCCCGTACGCTCGGTGATAGCCGCGCAGAGGCTGGTGTCGCGCGCGATCCCGAGCCAGCTCGCGGACGTGCCGTTCCAGGCGATCGTATCGACCTTTGCATCGGCAGACCATTCCCGCCGCCGGCAGCATGTGGCCGGCGTCGAACTGTCCGAGCGCAGGCGCGTCCAGCGCGATCTCGGTCACCCGCAGGCGCGAGAAATGCGCGGTCGCGTCAGGACTTGCCGCCAGCATGGCCGCGGTGACCGGCTCCAGCACCGAGTTCGACGACGGCGTGATCATGCCGAGGCGATGAGGCATTGATTATCCCTTGTCCAGCAGCCTTGCCTGCTGGTTCGCGTGGATCATCTCCCGGCCAATTCGTTCGTGCAATAACGAATCCCGCACTGCATAGATTTCGGTCGATATGC
>CAWAXO010000052.1:0-131008 GCA_963786015.1 uncultured Alphaproteobacteria bacterium
CCGATGAATAGACGCTACTTTCTCATGAGTTCGATAGCGGCCACCGCCGCCTGGCGTCGAGCCCACTCGCTTCGAGCGAACTCCTCCGGCAGCGGGCGGGCCGAGAGTCGCCGTCCTGTTCGTCGATACCGACAGAGCCACGACTCCCATGGACCAGCGGATCTACGGCCACTTCCTCGAGCTCGTCAATCATTCGGTGGATGACGGGCTGTTCGCCGGCAGATTCAGGTCTGCGGGTTCGAGGGCGAGGACTTCAAGACCTCTACTGGAAATCGTTCGGCGGGCCGGCAAGTCGAGATCGCGGAATGAGTTCAAGAACGGGAAGAAGAGCGTGCGCCTCCACGTCGAGGGCGGCCTGCGCGGGATCGGGCAGGGGCGGTCTCTACGTCGCCGCGGGGTACAAGTATGACGGCTCGCTCTGGGTAGGCGCGAGCAGGGCTCCCCGCAGTCGACGCTTCGCGTCGTAAGCTCCAAGGGCGACCCGATCGCCTCGTGCGGCTCACTCTCACAGGCTCGGGCTGGCAGGAGGCGGCTATAAATTCACCAGTACCGTGCGGGAGACGCAGGCTCGCTGGAGATCGCCGGCAACGGGCAGCGGACGCTGCTCGGTCGACTTCGTCTCGATGATGCGCGCCGACGTCGCCGCGACGGCATGCTGCGCCCCGACCTGCTGCGACGCCCTCCGAGACCTCGCTCCGCCGTTCATCCGCTGGCCCGGAGGCTCCTTGGCCTCGCACGTACAAGTGGAAGGACGGCATCGGTCCGCAGTGTGCGGCGCCGTCTACCACCCCGAACATGGTATGGGGCGGCTACTCGACTACTACGGCTTCGGGACGGAGGAGTTCATCGGGCTCTGCCGGAAGCTCAACACCGAGCCCCTGATCGTGCTGCCGGCGACCAGCACGGCGCCGGGCAGGTCCAGTACGCCATGGACTGGGTCCACTACCTGAACGATCCGCCAACGACGGATGGGGACGGCTGCGGGCGTCCAACGGGCACCCGGAGCCCTACGGCGTCCGGTACTTCCAGATCGACAACGAGCCCATGAATAACGGCTTTACGCCGGAGAAGTACGCCGAGATCGTCAACCTCTACGGCGGCCGCTGCGGGCCATCGCTCCCAAGGCGCGAATCGTCGCGTGCGGACAGAAGCGATCGAACGACATGGTCTGGAGCCAGAAGGTCATCGACCTCGCCGGAAAGAACTTCGACGTCCTCGGAGTTCACAACTACGAGTACGAGCCCGAGAACTTCGAGACCGGACTGAGCGTATCCGCGACTACCTCGTCGAAGCTGCGCGACTACGTCCGCGCTTCGGCGCACCCGCGGATCGAGATCGCCGTCCTCGAGTGGAATCTCTCGCGCACCTACGATTGGCGGGTGGACTCCATGCGGCCGGCAGCCTGATTCTCTACGAAGAGCTCAGCCCCGGTCTGACCATGAGTTGCCCGCGCTGCTCATGCGCAACACGACGGACGATCCGACCTGGACGTCGTTCATCTACCACGACCACGTCTCCTGGTTCCCCGGGGCGGCTTACCCCGTTGAGAAGCTGTTTCGCGAGCACTACGCGGAACGGTACCTCGCCTCCACGAGCGGCGCCTTCCGCGACGTTCCCGACCGCAAGCGCCTCTTCGAGGAGATTTCGACGATGCGGCCGGACGACTGGATGCCCGGTACGGTCGACGCCATCGCTACGGGGAGCGCCGACAGCCGCCGGATCGTGATCAAGGCCGTCAACTATAGCGCTGAGCGGAACGCCCTGCTCGTGCGACTCCAGGGCGCCGGCGTTCCGGGGAAGGCGGTGCGACGCTGCACACGATCAGCGCCGGGCTGAAGGAGTCCGCGTCCCTTGAGAATCCGAATGCGATTACGCCGGTGAGTCGAACGATGGTTTACGCGAAGGACCTCACCGTAGACCTGGACCCCTACACGGTCGCCGGTTGTCGAGATCCGGGCGGAATGACGTCGTGGCTACCTGACCCAACCGCGTTCGCGATAATACGGCATCGCTCCGGGATGCATGTGGTATCAGGTTGCCGGTGGCGACCGTGTCAGGTCGGACCAGGAGGACGTGTTGCCGGGATGTGGGGCCGGGACCAACCGCCGGGAGCAAAGTCCGAATGAACAAACCGTTAAAGTGGATCGCCGAATCCTGGCGCGTTTCCCACTACTAATCCTACGTCCCCGGGGATATTCGTGGGAACATGCGGCCAGGCTAGCTCGCGATCGGCTGTTCCAAGTCTCTACTCAAATACTCCAGGATCTCCTGCTCTCTTTGCTGAATTTCGAGCAAGATCGGTTCGGCCATTCGGGAGTAGTCCTGTCGCGAGTGCACCTTTCGCGCCTCCAGTAGGACTCCGCGACGGTTGCCGACGCATTGTTGCGCAAGCAGCATTTGGTCGTCGGTTTGAATCATGGCAGCACTACCAATTCCACAATACTGCGTTTTCGAAAGTCTCTGGAGGTTTGATATGTGTCCAGCCAAATATCCAGTACCCGACGCTCAAGGCCGGCGAGGACGAACTGACCGCGATCGCGGACGCGATGCACGGCGTCGGCCGCAGCGTGTTGCAATTCGTGCTGGACCTTTCGACTCTCGACGAAGACCTGCCAATGATGCTGCGGGTGGCGGAAAACACCAGGTGCCCGATCACCTTCTCCATCACGCAGAATGATCGCGCGCCGCAGCGCTGGCGCCAGACATTTGCGACCATCAATGACGCCGCCGCGCGCGGGCTGAACATCACCGCTCAGATCGCCGCCCGTCCGGTCGGGCTGATGCTCGGCCTCGAGCTCTCGCGCAACCCGTTCCAGACCCATCCGAGCTACAAGGCTCTCGCTCACCTGCCGCTTGCCGAGCGGGTGGCGCGGCTACGTCAGCCGGAGGTGCGCGCGGCGATCCTGAACGAGAACGCGAGCGACACTGACGATCCGCTCTTCTTCCGGCCGAACTACGACAAGATGTATCTGCTCGGCAATCCGCCCGATTACGAACAACCGCCAGAAAAGACGCTGGGCGCGCAGGCCCGCCGCGAGGGCCGCCGTCCGGAAGAACTGGCCTATGAGGCGATGCTGACCGACAGCGGTCGTGGCATGCTCTATGTGCCCTTCCTGAACTATTCTGACGGCAATTTGGACGCAACGCGCGAGATGCTGTGCGATCCGCGCTCGGTGCCGGGCCTGAGCGACGGCGGCGCGCATTGCGGCATCATCTGCGACGCGAGCTTCCCGACCTATCTGCTGACTCACTGGACGCGCGACCGCACGCGCGGCGACAAGCTGTCGATCCCGTTTGTCGTGGCGGCGCAGTCGCGCAAGACCGCGATGTCGGTCGGACTCAGCGACCGCGGCCTGCTCGCGCCCGGCTACAAAGCCGACGTCAACGTGATCGATTATGACCGGCTGCATCTGCATCCGCCGAAGGTGCATTACGACCTACCGGTCGGCGGCCGCCGCCTGCTGCAGCAGGTCGACGGCTATGAAGCAACTATCGTGTCCGGCGCCGTGATCCAGCGCGATGGCACTCCCACCGGCGTTCGCCCCGGCCGCCTGCTCCGCGGCGCGCAAAGTTTGAATTGATGGTTGGACGCACGCGAGCCTGCCCACCGCGACTGAGGGAGCTTCAAAACGGTGGGCACACTGCGTTTTGCCGACCCTACGATTCCTTCGTTGCTACGATGCCTTTGCGAACTCCGGCTGCGTCGACCTCCCCGTCGCCATCAACCGCGCGCGCTCGGTGTTGGGCCAGAGCAGCAGCAGGCCGAGCAGGCCCGAGGTGATCATGACCGCGGCGTTGATAGTGAAGCCGGTGATGTAGCCGTCGAACATCGTCGCGGCGGACTGAACGACGTGACCCATGACCACCGGCGCAAGAATGCCGGCCAGCGTGTAGAGCGCACCATAGATCGCGATCACGGCGCCGCGCTGCGACACCGGCGTGAATTCGCCGATCATCGGCGCGCAGACCACGTAGATCGATCCGGACAGTCCCGTGCCGAAGACCAGAAGTGCGACCGTCAGCCCGCCCGGCGGGACATGCGGCAACAGCGTGAGGATCGCGCCGCCAACGATCAGCGGCGCAGCACCGAGCACGCCCCGCGCGCCGCGCGTGGTAAAGCCGCGCGCCAGCATCACCTGCGAGATCCAGCCGGTCAGCATCACGACCACGGCGCCGAACACCCATGGCAGGATCGAAATGAAGCCCGCCTGCTGCTGCGAGAAGCCGAGCCCCTTGACGATGAAGGGCGTGAACCAGGTCAGTCCCAACGACAGCGCCCAATAGGCGCCGAAGGTTGCCGCGACGCAGCCGACGAAGGTCCGCGACGTCAGCAAGCGGGCATAGGGAATACGCGTCTCGCTAGCCGCCATCGCCGCGGTCTGTACCAGCGGGCCCTCCTTGCCGAGGATCAACCACGCCAGCACCCACATCAGGCCGACCACGCCGAGCGCGCCGAACGCGTAGTGCCAGCTATGATTGACGATCACCCAGTTCAACGCCGGCACCGCCAGGATCACGCCGAAGGCCGAGCCCTGCGTCAGGATCGCGATCGGCAGCGTTCGCTTCTCGTCCGGGAACCACTTGAAAATGGCGTGCGCAGCGACCGAAGCCGCGGGCCCCTCGCCGGCGCCGAGGATGATGCGGCAGATCACAAGCGTGGTGAAGCTGACGGTGCCGACCATCGGAAACTGCGCCAGTGCCCAGATCAACCCCAGCGCCAGCAGCACCCAGCGTGTTTCGACGCGGTTGACCATGAAGCCGACCACGATGGCGACGATCGAGAACAGGAAGAAGAAGGAGGAGCCGAGCAGGCCGAATTGCTCGGGCTCGAGCTTCAGCTCGGTCATGATCGGCACGCCGGCAAGGCCGACGACGATCTTGTCGGCGAAATTTACCACCATGAAGAGAAAGAGCAGAAAGGTGATCTTCCAGGCGCCCTTCGGCGTCTCGCTGGGCGTCGGTTGCGCGGCCATGTTCCTTCCCCTGCATTGTCGTTTGTCGACCCTTTTTGACCCGGGCTTCGGAGGATGCTACCTGCGGAACGAATGTCAATGCAACCGGCCACTTCCGCCTCGCCCGCGCCATCACGATGGTGTCGCAGGTATGATCGTGACCGTGAACTCCGAGACCGTGAACTCCAAGTGAGGCCCTGCTATGCTGCAGGCTGCATTTTCGGAGAGCCTCGCCGCGCCCGGCATGGTGACTAGTAAACAGATCGTGCTGAGCGTTCGCAACCTCGCCAAAACATATCGCGCTGCGGGCGAAGAGATCGCCGTACTGCGCGGCGTCAATCTCGATGTCGCCGCCGGCGAGCGCGTCGCACTGACCGGCGAATCCGGCTCCGGCAAGAGCACGCTGCTACACCTGATCGCAGGCCTCGATGCCGCCGACAGCGGCGACATCCGCCTCGACGGCACCTGCGTGACCAAGCTCTCCGACGCCGGCCGCGCTGCGCTGCGGCGCGACCGGCTGGGGCTGGTGTTCCAGCAATTCAACCTGATCCCGAGCCTGAACGTCGCCGACAATCTCGCCTTCCAGGCGCGTATCGCCGGCCGGCATGACGCCGCCTGGCATGCCGAGCTCGTCGAGCGGCTCGGACTCGGCAAGCTGCTCAAGCGCTATCCCGAGCAGCTTTCCGGTGGCCAGCAGCAGCGTGTGGCGATCGGCCGCGCGCTCGCAACCAAGCCGCTGCTGCTCCTCGCCGATGAGCCGACCGGCAATCTCGACGAGGCGACCGCCGACGACGTGATCGCACTGGCGCGCGATCTGGTCGCGCGAACCGGCTGCGGATTCCTGATGGTCACCCACAGCACGCGGCTCGCCGCGACGCTCGACCGGCAGGTCACGCTGCATGCGGGACGGATCACATGAGACGCGTGGTCTGGATCTTGGCGGTTCTCGCCAGCCATTGGCGGCGGCATCCGATGCAGCTCGCGACCTTGCTGATCGGCCTGATCTCGGCGACCGCGCTGTGGAGCGGCGTGCAGGCACTCAACCAGCAGGCACGCATCTCCTATGACCGCGCGGCGGCCGTGTTCGGCGGCGTGCGAACGCCGATGCTGGTGGCGCAGGCCGGCGGGCCGTTTCCGCAGGCGCTGTTCGTCAAGCTGCGCCGCGCGGGCTGGCAAGTCTCGCCAATGCTTGAGGGACGCGTCCAGATCGACGGGCGATCCTACCGGCTGCTGGGCATCGAACCGGTGACGCTGCCGGCCGAGGTCGGCAACGCACCGGTGATCGAGCAGGACGGACTTTCAGGCCTTCGTCACGCCGCCCGGGCGAACGCTGGTCGCACCCGAGACGCTATCCGATCTCGGGCTTGCGGAAGGCGCTTCACCCAACGCGAGCGGCGGCGCCGCGCTACCGCCATTGCAGGTGCAACCGCAACTCGTGCCCGATCTGCTGGTGGTCGATATCGGAATCGCGCAGCAGCTTCTGAACAGACCAAATCAGGTTTCGCGTCTTCTGATTGGGAAGGACAAGGGTCCTCACGACGCGCTGGAGAGCGTGACAGGTGATCAGCTTCGCCTGGTTCAAGCGGATGCGGAGAGCGATCTCGAACGTCTCACCGACAGCTTTCATCTCAACCTGACGGCATTCGGTCTGCTGTCGTTCTTCGTCGGCCTGTTCATCGTCAACTCGGCGATCGGGCTCGCCTTCGAGCAGCGATTGCCGATGCTGCGGACGTTGCGCGCTTGCGGCGTGTCCGCGTGGCAGCTGAACACGGTGCTGGTCCTTGAGCTGGTGTCGCTGGCGCTGGTTGCGGGCCTGGTCGGGCTCGTCTGCGGCTATTTGATCGCGGCACAACTTCTGCCCGATGTCGCGGCGTCGCTGCGCGGTCTGTACGGCGCACAGATTCCCGGCGAACTAACGCTGAAGCCGGAATGGTGGATCGCAGGGCTGATCATCAGCGTGGCCGGCGCGCTGGTCGCGGCCGCCACCAGCCTGATCAAGGCAATCCGCCTGCCGATCCTGGCGACCGCCCAACCCTATGCCTGGCAGCAGGCGCAGCACCGCTGGCTGATCTTGCAGAGCACGGCGGCGGCCGTTGTCTTCGCCATTGCCGCATGGCTGTTATGGACAGGCAATTCGCTGATTGCCGGCTTTGCGCTGCTCGCGGCCCTGCTGCTCGGCGCCGCATTGATCCTGCCCGCGATCCTGGAAGTGCTGCTATCGCTCGGCCAGCGTGGCGCGCGCGATGCGCTCGCCGTATGGTTCTGGGCCGATAGCCGCCAGCAGCTCTCGGGACTATCGCTGGCGCTGATGGCGCTATTGCTCGCGCTCGCCGTCAATGTCGGCGTCGCCACCATGGTCGAGACCTTCAGCCGCACCTTCCTGACCTGGCTCGACGGGCGGCTCGCTGCCGACGTCTACATCGCGGCCCCGAATAATGCACAGGCCAGTGCGATCAAGTCCTGGCTCGGCGGGCGCACCGACGTGCAGGCGATCCTGCCGGGTGCGCGCGCCGAGACGCAAATGAACGGCATGCCCGTCGAAATCCTCGGCCTTCCCGATCACGCGACCTACCGCGATCACTGGCCGCTCCTGCAATCGGTCCCGGACGGTTGGACGCGGCTTCCCAAGGGCGATGCCGGTTTCATCAGCGAGCAATTATCGCGGCGGCTGAACCTTGCGATCGGCGACCGGATCGCGGTGCCGACGCCGCGCGGCGACTGGACGCTCGACGTCGCCGGCATCTATGCCGACTACGGCAATCCGAAAGGACAGATCGCCGTCAATGTCGCAGCACTCGTCAGGCAATTTCCCGACACGCCGCAGACACGGATTGGCCTGCGCGTCGATCCACGTGACGTGCCTGCGCTGATGACGGCGCTGTCGGAGCAATTCGGCCTCGACGGCCGCAATGTCGTCGATCAGGCGACGGTCAAGGCGGAGTCGACACGAATCTTCAACCGCACCTTCGCTGTGACCACGGCGCTGAATGCCTTCACGCTGGGCGTCGCCGGCGTCGCGCTCCTGACCAGCCTGCTGACGCTCGCCAATTCGCGGCTGCCACAGCTTGCGCCGTTGTGGGGCATCGGCGTGACGCGCCGCCGCCTCGCAGGGATCGAACTGACCAAGACGATGTCGATCGCGCTGATCACGGCGCTGCTGGCGCTGCCGCTGGGCCTCGGCGTCGCATGGTGCCTGATCGCAATCGTCAATGTGAAGGCATTCGGCTGGCGGCTGCCGTTTCATGTCTTCCCGCTGCAACTGGTCAAGCTGCTCTGCGTTGCCATGGCAGCATCGCTCGCCGCCTCGCTGCCGCCGGTCGCGCGGCTGGCACGCATGCAGCCGGCCAATCTGGTGAAGGTGTTCGCCAATGAGCGCTGATGTCAGGATTTCGCGCCGCACTTTCGCCGGAGGCCTTTTGCTCGGCCTCGGCTGCGGGCCTTCATTCGCGCAAGGCTTTGCGGGGCTTGGTTCGAGCGCCGACGGATATGACAAAGTCACTCCCGGCAAAGCGTTCACGTTCCCGGCCGATCACGGCCCGCATCCCGGCTATCGGATCGAATGGTGGTATGTGACGGCGAACCTGTTTGACACGAGCGGCGTCGGTTATGGCGCGCAATGGACGTTGTTTCGCCAGGCAATGGCGCCGGGCGGCAACAGCGAGGGCTGGGCCAACCAGCAGATCTGGATGGCGCATGCCGCGGTCACTCGCGCCGACACCCATCGCGTCGACCAGACGCTCGCGCGCGGTGGCGTCGGACAGGCCGGCGTCGAGACGCAGCCGTTCCGAGGCCTGGATCAACTCCTGGCAAATGCGCGGATCGGACCGCACCGATCCCAACACCGTCTCGCCGCTCGACGTCAACGCGTCGGGCAAGAATTTCTCTTACGCGCTGCATCTCGAAGCGGACCATCCGCTGGTGCTGCAGGGCGACGGCGGCTACAGCCGGAAGTCGCTGCGCGAGCAGGCGTCCTATTACTATAGCCAGCCCTTCTTCAAGGTCTCCGGGCGCCTTGCGATCGACGACAAGGCAGTCGACGTCACCGGGCTGGCCTGGATGGACCGCGAGTGGAGCAGCCAGCCGCTTGCACCAGACCAGACCGGGTGGGACTGGTTCGCGCTGCATTTCATATCCGGGGAAAAGCTGATGCTGTACCGGATGCGCCAGAAGGACGGCAACAACTACGCCTCCGGCAACTGGATTTTGCCCGACGGTAGCGCCCGGCAGTTTGCCACGTCCGACATTGTCATGACACCACACGATCCGATCGACATCGAGGGGCACAAGCTTCCCGTGCAGTGGCAGGTCTCGATCCCGTCTCTCTCGCTGTCGATTGAAACAGTACCGCTCAACCCGCGGGCCTGGATGGGCACGAATTTCGCCTATTGGGAAGGCCCGATCAGTTTCCGCGGCAGCCATACGGGCATAGGCTATCTCGAGATGACGGGGTATTGAGGGGACGCCAATACGGGAAGCCCGCAATGTATCACTACACCGCCCTGGTCACCTGCCTCGCGATCCTGTTCTACTTTTTCGCCTCCGTGCAAGTCTCACGAGCACGCGTCGCCTATGGCGTGAAGCTGCCCGCGATCTTCGGGCATCCGGACTTCGAGCGGGTGTTCCGTGTGCAGATGAACACGCTCGAATGGATGCCGATCTTCCTGCCGTCGTTGTGGCTGTTCGCGGTCTATATCAGCGACACGATCGCCGCCGCGATCGGGCTGGTCTGGATCGTCGGCCGTATCCTCTACATGACCGGCTACACCAAGGCCGTGGCGAAGCGCGGGCCCGGCTTCGCCATCCAGGCGCTGGCCACCATTGTTTTGCTGCTCGGAGCGCTGGGCGCGATCGTCTGGCGGCTCATACACGGTTGAAAGCCGTCAAGCGCTCGCTGCAGCATAGCCAGTCAACGCAAGAAGCCGTCGCGGCTGCGTCGTCATCATGACGTTCCGAGGAAGCCGCATCCGGAACGAGCACCATGAGCGACAAGGCCGTCATCACCTGCGCGCTGAACGGCGTGCTCACCGATCCCAGGCAGCATCATGTCCCGGTGACGCCCGAGGAGATGGCGCGCGAGGCCAAGGCCGCCTTCGATGCCGGCGCCAGCGTGATGCATATCCATCTGCGTCAGCAGGGGCCGAACAAGGGACACCTGCCGTCCTGGGAGGTCGGCGTCTCCCGCGAGATCCAGCAGGCAATCCGCGAGGCCTGCCCGGGCGTGATCATCAATCATACAACGGGCGTTCCGGGGCTTGATTACGCCGGCGCACTCGCCTGCATCCGCGAGACCCGGCCGGAAATCGCGGCCTGCAACGCGGGCTCACTGAACTATCTGAAGGTGAAGGCCGACAATAGCTGGGCCTGGCCGCCGATGATGTTCGATAATTCGGTCGAGAAGGTGCAGGACTATCTCGACGTGATGAAAGCGGCCGGCACGATTCCGGAGTTCGAGTGCTTCGACGTCGGCATCGTGCGCTGCGTCGGCATGTACTGCCAGACCGGCATGTATGCCGGACCGCTGGAATACAATTTCGTGATGGGCGTGGCCTCGGGCATGCCGGCCGATCCCGAACTGCTGCCGATCCTGTTGAAGCTGAAGCGGCCGGAAGCACATTGGCAGGTCACCGCGATCGGACGCGCGGAGATCTGGCCCCTGCACCAGCGCTGCGCCGATCTCGGCGGGCATCTGCGCAGCGGACTGGAGGATACCTTCTATCTCGGCGACGGCACGAAGGTGACGTCGAACGGACAACTGATCGAGGCGCTTGCGGCCTGCGCGCGCCGCGCCGGGCGCGAGGTCGCAAGCCCAGCAGAGGCGCGGCGGATTTTCGGAGTCAAACATTAGTCCATCATTCCGACGCGATGCGTCAGCATCGAACTATGGTGCGCAATTGCGCACCTGAGAATCTCGATATTCCGGGTTCACGCTGCGCGTGCCCCGGAATGACGGGGAGAGAGAGGGCGCATGACTGATCTGACAGCTACCGGCGGCGTGACTGGACCGGGGCGGATCGGCCGGGTCGCGATCGGCGATCTGCTGAAGCGCGCGGCACAGCGCTTTCCCGAGCGCATCGCGGTCACCGATGGCAATCGACGGGTCTCCTATGCCGAGATCGAGCGGGACGCCAATCGCTTTGCAAATTACCTGGTGTCGCGCGGACTGAAACCCGGCGACAAGATCTCGACCATCTGCAACAACTCGATCGAGTTCGTCAAAGCGCTGTTCGGCATTCACCGCGCTGGCCTCGTCTGGGTGCCGATCAACACCATGCTCGGGCCTTCGGACATGGACTATATCCTCGGCCATGCCGAGGTGCGTTTCGCGCTGATCGACGACAATCTCCATGCGCAGGCCGACCGGCGCGCGGCGCTGCAGACGCGCGGCATCGACCTGATCGCGATCGATCTCACTGGCACGGCCGCGGCCGCAGGTCTCAAAAGCTTCAACGACCTGATCGAGGGCCACTCCGAGATCGAGCCGGAGATCGAGATCAACGACCGCGATCTCGCAATGATCATCTATACCTCGGGCACGACATCGCGGCCGAAAGGCGCGATGCACTGCCATCTCGCCGTGGTCATGGCCGTGATGAGCAACTGCATCGAGATGCAGTTGTCGCGCGATGACGGCATCACCGGCCAGTTTCCGATTTTCCACTGCGCCGGACACGTGCTGCTTTTGAGCTATCTCTCGGTCGGCGGTCGTATGGCGCTGATGCGCGGCTTCGATCCCGTCGCATGCATGGAAGCTATCGTGCGCGACAAGCTCACGGTCTTCCCCGGGCTTCCGCTGATGTATCAGGCGATCCTCGATCATCCGCGCCGCCGGGACTATGACCTTTCGGGCCTGCGCTGCTGCATCTACACGATGGCGCCGATGAGCCGCCCGCTGCTGGAGCGCGCGATGGCCGATCTCTGCCCGAACTTCGTGCTCTCCAGCGGCCAGACCGAGATGTATCCGGCAACGACGATGTCGCGGCCTGAGGTACAGCTCGACCGCTTTGGCAATTACTGGGGCGAATCGCTGATCGTGAACGAGACGGCGATCATGGACGACGGCGGCAATATCCTGCCGCGCGGCGAGATCGGTGAACTCGTGCACCGCGGGCCGAACGTGATGATGGGTTACTACAAGGACCCGAAGGCCACCGAAGAAGCGCGCAAGTTCGGCTGGCACCACACCGGCGACCTCGCGCTGATCGACGGGAACGGCGAGGTGCTGTTTCTCGACCGCAAGAAGGACATGATCAAATCGGGCGGCGAGAACGTCGCTTCGGTAAGAATCGAGGAGACGCTGCTCGCCCATCCCGCCGTCCAGAACGCCGCGGTGGTCGGCCTGCCGCATCCGCAATGGGGCGAAGCAGTAGCCGCTTTCGTCAAGCTGAAGCCAGGCGCGAGTGCCAGCGAGGCCGCGATCATCGAACACTGCCGCCTATCGCTCGGCGGCTTCCAGGTGCCGAAGATGGTCCGTATCCTGGACGATATGCCGATGACGGCGACCGGAAAGCTGCGCAAAGTGGAGCTGAGGCAGGCGTATGGTGATTACTTTGCGGCGAAGCGCGCGTGAGCAAGCCGAACACTCTCTACGTCATTCCGGGTTGGTCAGAAGGACCAGACCCGGAATCTCGAGATTCCGGGCTCGATGCTATCGCATCAGCCCGGGATGACGAAAGCACCTCATGACCATCATCGACAACACTATCTCGCCCAACAGTGACGCGTTCAAAGTCAATCGCGACGGCATGCTGGCCCTGATTGCGCGGATGCGCGCGCTGGAGGACCGCACGCGCACCGCGTCGGCGGGAGCAAAGGACCGCTTCCACAAGCGCGGACAGCTGCTGCCGCGCGAGCGCGTGGCGCTGGTGCTCGATCCCGGCACCCCCTTCATCGAACTGTCGACGCTCGCAGGCTACATGTTCGACGTGCCTGCCCCGGACAAAAGCGTGCCTGGCGGCGGGCTGATCGCAGGCATCGGCTTCGTCTCCGGCATCCGCTGCATGGTCTCTGCCAACGATGCCGGCATCGACGCGGGTGCGCTGCAGCCTTACGGCCTCGACAAGACGCTGAGGGTGCAGGAGCTCGCACTGGAGAACAAGCTGCCTTATGTGCAGCTCGTCGAAAGCGCGGGCGCAAATCTATTACGCTATCGCGTCGAAGATTTCGTGCGCGGCGGCAATATCTTTCGCAACCTGGCACGGCTCTCGGCGGCCGGGCTTCCCGTGGTGACCGTGACGCATGGCTCGTCCACCGCGGGCGGCGCCTATCAGACCGGCTTATCCGATTACATCGTGATGGTGCGCGGCCGCACGCGCGCCTTTCTTGCCGGACCGCCGCTGCTTAGGGCCGCGACCGGCGAGATCGCGACCGAGGAAGAACTCGGCGGCGCCGAGATGCACACGAGCATCTCCGGGCTCGGCGACTATCTTGCCGAGGATGATCGCGATGCGCTCCGGATCGCGCGCGAGATCATGGCGGCACTCGAATGGGATCGGCCGGCGGCGAGCGGCGCGACCCACAAGCCGCCGCGCTACGATCAGGACGAACTGCTCGGCATCATGCCGATGGATCACAAGCGGCCCGTCGACATGCGGCAGGCGATCGCGCGCTTTGTCGATGATTCCGATTTCACCGAGTTCAGCGCCAATTACGGTCCCGCCACCGTCTGCGGCCACGCGCGTATCGAGGGGCAGGCAATCGGCATCATCACCAACAATGGCCCCCTTGACGTTCCCGGTGCCAACAAGGCCACGCACTTCATCCAGGCTTGCTGCCAGACCCGCACGCCGCTGCTCTATCTCAACAACACCACCGGCTACATGGTCGGCCGCGCCTATGAGGAGGCCGGCATGATCAAGCACGGCTCGAAGATGATCCAGGCCGTGACGTCGGCGACCGTGCCGCAGATTACGATTTACTGCGGCGCTTCGTTCGGTGCCGGCAATTACGGCATGTGCGGGCGTGGCTTCCATCCGCGCTTCTGCTTCTCCTGGCCCAACGCCAAGACGGCGGTGATGGGCGGCGAGCAGGCCGCGGAAACCATGGCAATCGTCACCGAGGCCGCGGCCGCACGGCGCGGCAAGCCGATCGACAAGGAGAAGCTCGACGCCATGAAGGCCGAGATCATCGGCGTCTTCGACGGCCAGATGGATGTGTTCTCGACCAGCGCGCGCGTGCTCGATGACGGCGTGATCGATCCGCGCGACACGCGTGGCGTGCTTGCCGAGGTGCTCGCGATCTGCCGCGAGGCCGAGGCACGCAACTCCGCAGCGCATGCAGTTCGCGGTCGCGCGGCCATGAGCGATGAGATCATGCGGCGCACGCCGTTCTTCAGGATATTGATCGCCAATCGCGGCGAGATCGCGCGCCGCATCATGCGTACCGCGCGGCGCCTCGGCTATGGCGTAGTCGCCGTCTATTCCGACGCGGACCGCGATGCCCTGCACGTGCGCGAAGCCGACACTGCGGTGCGCATCGGCGAACCGCCACCCGCAAAGTCCTATCTGAACATCGATGCCATCATCGCCGCGGCGAAGGCGAGCGGCGCGGATGCCGTGCATCCCGGCTATGGCTTCCTCGCGGAGAACGCGGACTTTGCACAAGCCTGTCATGACGCCGGGCTGGTGTTCATTGGCCCATCGCCGGCGTCGATCAAGGCGATGGGCAACAAGGCCGAAGCCAAGGCGATCATGCAAGAAGCCGGCGTGCCCTGCGTGCCCGGCTATCAGGGCGCCGACCAGAGCGACGCCGTCATGCAGGCGGAAGCCGGGAAGATCGGCTTTCCCGTCATGATCAAGGCGGTCGCGGGCGGCGGCGGACGCGGCATGCGGCTGGTCTCGGATGCCGCGAACTTTGCCGACGCACTGCGCAGCGCGCGCTCCGAGGCACAGACGGCATTCGGCGACGGAACGGTGATCCTGGAACGGGCGATCGAAAATCCCCGTCACATCGAGATCCAGGTGTTCGGCGACCGCCATGGCAACGCCATACATCTCGGCGAGCGCGACTGCTCCGTGCAGCGGCGGCATCAGAAGCTGATCGAGGAAGCCCCCTCGCCGGCCGTTACGCCGGAGTTGCGCGAGAGGATGGGCGCGGTCGCCGTCGCGGCGGTCAAGGCGCTTGGCTACGAAGGCGCGGGCACGCTGGAATTCCTGCTCGATGGCGCGGGCGATTTCTACTTCATGGAGATGAACACGCGCCTGCAGGTCGAGCATCCGGTAACTGAGGCGATCACCGGGCTCGATCTCGTCGAACTGCAACTGCGCGTCGCGCGTGGCGAACCGCTGGGCTTGCGGCAGGAAGATGTCAAATTCTCCGGCCACGCCATCGAGGTGCGGTTGTGCTCGGAAGACGCCGCGCATGATTTCATGCCGCAATCCGGCACGATGGCGTCATGGCGGGTGCCCGACGGCATCCGGGCCGAGCATGCGCTGCAACCGGGTTCGGAAATCTCGCCGTTCTACAACTCGATGATTGCCAAGCTGATCGGCCATGGCGCGACGCGTGATGAGGCACGTGGCCGGCTGATTTGCGCGCTCGAACGGATGATCGCGTTTGGCGTCGCGACCAATCAGGCCTTCCTGATGTCGTGTCTGCGGCATCCAGCGTTTGCGCGCGGCGAGGCAACGACGGGATTCATTTCCGGCCATCGCGACGAGTTGCTGGCCAACAAGGAAAGTCCCGCCGACGTCGCGCTCGCGGCACTGCTACTCCACGTAACCAGCCCGCATGCGTCACCCTGGCGGGGCGGCCGGACTTTGGCCGCGACGTTTCCTATTCCGATGAAAATGGAGATCGATGGCGCCGTGCGCGAGGTCGATATCTGCCGCGAGCGCGAGGGCGGCTATCTCGTCCGCGTTGCCGAATGCGACACTCGATTTGCGATCGATGAGTTGTCCGGCGATCTCATCCGCTTCCGACCATGACGGAGTGATGGAAACCGCGCACTTCCTGCGCGACGGCGACCGGCTTTATGTCCAGCAACGCGGCATCACGCATGCGGTCCGCGACCTCACCCTCGCCGCGCCGGAGGCCACCACATCAAGCAACGGCGACGGCAAGGTTCGCGCCGCGATGAACGGCCGCGTCGTCGCGATCCTCGTGAAGGACGGCGATCGCGTAACAGCCGGCCAGCCCGTGCTGACGCTGGAAGCCATGAAGATGGAGCATGTGCATACGGCCGGCATCGCCGGCACGATTGCGGCAGTCGACGTCGCCGAGGGCGATCAGGTCACGACGGGGCAGATCGTGATCGATATCGACGCGGCTTAAGTCAGCACGTGCTCAGCGATCAGGTCTTCTGATCGCAGCCCGGGAATGGCGTGTCCCAGGTGTAGGTTTCGTTCGCGAGAGGGACCGACAACTGGCCCTTCTTGCAGGAATCGACGCTGGCGCCATCGAACACGAACATCTTCATGCCCTTGCCCATGGCACCGATCGACTGCCGGAACATCGCTTCCAGTGCGGCAAGCATCGCCGTGTTGGTCGGCGGCAGGTCGGCCTTGACGACCGGCGTCAGCGACTTGCCGGACTGATCCTTGACTTCGAGATTATCGATGTCGTCGAACGACATGATGCCGGTGGTCTTATCGAGGTGACCATGTACCGCCACCATCAGTACGTATTTCTGCACCATGGCGGTGGCCGCGGCTGCGCCGGGTGAATTCGGCAGCACCATACGCGGCACGATCCACATCAGCATGATCAATTCGCCGTTGGGCCGCGTATCGGTGATGGTGGCGTAATCGCGGGCGATCGCGTCGGGCGTCGCTCGCCATTGCCGCGCCGACGCGGGCCAGAAACTGGACAAGGACAGTAGCACGGCGGCCACGACGATGGACGCAACATGTCTTGGCAACCTGATAACCTCTCTATGTCACGGGGTTTTTTCTAAAGACGCGTCGCATCACGGCGCTCGCGGAACCTACACATTGTCGTCACGCGATTCAACCATCGCTCGTCCATCCGGTACGGGCTCCGACATCACGAATCGGCCGCAAGCCCGAGGCAGGACGAAGCTATTCTGCACGTCCAGTGCCATCGTTGAGCAGGCACGCGACCTGATGCCGCGGTCCGGCATCGAGCAGCGCCGGCCGTTCGGTCTTGCAGCGCTCCATCGCGTAGCGGCAGCGGGTGTGAAACGCGCAGCCGGACGGCGGATTGACCGGGCTCGGCACGTCGCCGTCGACCAGCGGCTTGAGGCGTTTCGACCGGGGGTCGGCGACCGGCACCGACGCGAGCAGCGCCTGGGTGTAGGGATGGCGGGGATTTTTGAACAGCTCGGATTTGTCGGCGATTTCGACGATGCGGCCGAGATACATCACGGCCACCCGATGGCTGATATGCGCCACCACCGCGAGGTCGTGCGCAATGAACAGATAGGAGAAGCCGTGCTCGCGCTGCAAATCGATCAACAGGTTGATCACCTGCGCCTGGATCGAGACGTCGAGCGCCGACACCGGCTCATCGCATACGATCAGGCGCGGTCCGAGCGCGAGGGCGCGGGCGATGCAGATGCGCTGCCGCTGGCCGCCGGAGAACTGGTGCGGATAGTTCCGCATCTGGTCCGGCCGCAGGCCTACCTGCTCGAACAGCCTGGCGACCCTCTCCTGCTTTTCGCGGCCACTCGCGAGGCCATGCACGCTGATCGGCTCGCCGACAATCTCGCCCGCCGTCATGCGCGGATTGAGCGAGGCGAACGGATCCTGGAATACGATCTGCATCGAGCGCCGGTGCGGCCGCAGCTCCGTTTTGCTCAGATGGGTGATGTCCTGGCCATCGAGGTGGATGCTGCCGCTGCTCGGCTCGACCAGCCGCAGCACGCTGCGCGCCACCGTCGATTTGCCGCAGCCGGATTCGCCGACCAGCCCGAGCGTCTCGCCGACACCGAGCGAGAAGCTGACGCCATCGACCGCATGCACGGTGCCGACCGAGCGGCGCAGCACCCCGGCGCGCACGGGATAGTGCTTGACGAGATCGGTGATCTCCAGCAGCGGGCGCGTCTCGGTCATGGCGCGGCCACAGCTTCCCCGGCGCGCCAGCACGCGGCCCAATGGCCGCCGCCCCAATCGTTCAGCGGTGGATAGGTTTCGCGGCAGCGGTCGATCGCCAGTTTGCAGCGCGGCGCAAAGGCGCAGCCTTGCGGCAGCCTGGTCAGGGACGGCACGGTGCCTGGAATTTCGGTGAGCCGTGCCGCATGCACAGCGCCGGCGGTCGGCAGCTCCGGGATCGAGGCCATCAGCCCGCGCGTATAGGGATGCCGCGGGCCTGCGAACAGCATATCGACGTCGGCCTCTTCCACCTTCTTGCCCGCATACATGACGATGACGCGCTGCGCGGTCTGGGCGACCACGCCGAGGTCATGCGTGATCAGGATCAACCCCATGCCGAGCTCTTTCTGCAGATCGAGCATCAGGGCCAGGATCTGGGCCTGGATGGTGACGTCGAGCGCCGTGGTCGGCTCGTCGGCGATCAGCAGCGCCGGTCTGCAGGTCAGTGCCATCGCGATCATGGCGCGCTGGCGCATGCCGCCGGAGAGCTGATGCGGATATTCCTGCGCCCGCCGCGCCGGCTCCGGAATTCGCACCAGCCGCAGCATCTCGACCGCCTGCTCCCAGGCCTGCTTCGCCGGCATGTCGCGATGCAGCCGCACCGCCTCGACGATCTGGTCGCCGATCCGCATGACCGGATTGAGCGAGGTCATCGGCTCCTGGAAAATCATGGAAATCCGGTTGCCCCGGATCTCACGCATCTTGGCTTCATCCAGGCCGAGCAGATCGATGCCTTCGAGCAGGATGGTGCCGCCGACGATGCGGCCCGGCGGATTTGGCACCAGGCGCATGATCGACAATGCGGTCACGCTCTTGCCGCAGCCGGACTCGCCGACAATCGCAAGCGTCTCGCCGCGGCCGACGTCGAACGAGACGTCGTCGACCGCCTTGAACAGGCCCGAGTTGGTGAAGAACACCGTCTGCAGGCCCTTTACCTCGAGAACTTTCGCTTGAATGTTTCCTTGCACCGGCGCTCCGCTCATCAGCCGCGCTGCCTCGGATCGAGGATGTCGCGCAGGGCATCGCCGAACAGATTGGTGCCGAACACCGCGAGGCTGATCGCGATTCCCGGAAAGATCACGAGCCAGGGCGCGGTGCGGACATATTCCGCGGCCAATTCCGAGAGCATACGGCCCCAGGACGGATAGGGCTCGGGAATGCCAAGACCCAGGAATGACAGCGAGGCTTCGGTCAGGATGGTCGAGCCGAGCTGCGCGGTCGCGAGCACGATCAGGGGCGCCAGCGTGTTGGGCAGCACGTGGCGCAGCGCGATCCGCATCTCGCTCATGCCGATCGATTTCGCCGCTTCGATGAAAGGCAGCTCGCGCAGTGCCAGCGTGTTGGCGCGGATCACGCGGGCAACCGTCGGGACCAATGGAATCGCGATCGCGATGATCACGTTCGGCAGCGACGGCCCGAGCGCCGCCGTCATCACCAGCGCCAGTACCAACAAGGGAAGCGCCTGCAGAATGTCGGTGACGCGCTGGAACAGCAGGTCGACCCAGCCGGACAGATAGCCTGAGGTGAGGCCTACGATCACGCCGATCGATCCGCCCAGCGCCGTCGAACCGATGCCCACGGCGAGCGATATCCGCGCGCCATGGATGATCCTGGCCCAGACGTCGCGGCCGAAGGAATCCGTGCCCATCCAGTGCTGCCAACTCGGGCGCGCCAGCGCATGCGCGGAATCGACCGTGAGCGGATCGTAACGGCAGATCAGGTCGGCGAAGATCGCGGCGAACACGAACAGCGCCATGATCGCAAGGCCGACCGTGCCCAGGATGTGACGCTGCGCCAGAAAGGCGAACCTGCGCCAGCCATGCGTGGCCTTGGCGCCCGCGCGTCTCAGCTCGTTATCGTAATTGACTGCGACCACGCCGTCTCCTCAGTCCGTATATCGGATGCGCGGATCGAACACCGCATAAAGCATGTCGACCGTGAAGTTCGTGACCACAACGACGACCGCGATGAGCATCACGAGATTCTGCACGATCGGATAGTCGCGCCAGCGGATCGCCTCGACCAGGAAGCGCGCGACGCCGGGAATGTTGAACACCGTCTCGGTGACGATCAGGCCGCCGATCAGGAAGGCGGCCTCGATGCCGACCACCGTGATGACCGGAAGAATCGCGTTCTTCAGCGCGTGGTGGAAATTCACGGACGCGTTGGACGCGCCCTTGGCGCGGGCGGTGCGGATGTAATCCTGCCGCAACACCTCGAGCATCGAGGAGCGCGTGATACGCATCGTGAGCGCCGAACTGCGGAAGCCGACGGCCATCGAAGGCAGACAATAGGTCGAGAACATCTCGCCAAAGGTTTTCGGGTCCGGATTGAAGATCGGGATGCTGCCGAACAATGCGACGGACGCCATCAAGATCAACAGACCGAGCCAGAATGACGGTAGCGACAGGCCGCTCAGGCTGATGACGCGAAGGAAGTAATCGAGCCGCGATCCCTGATAGACGGCGCTGATGACGCCCAAGGGAATGCCGACCGACGCAGAGAACAACAGCGCAAGCGCTGCGAGCCGCGCAGTGATCGGAATGCGCGGCAGGATTTCTTCCAGCGCCGGCTTCTCCGACACATAGGAATAGCCGAGATCGCCGTGCAACAGCCCGCCGATCCAATGCAGATACTGCACGACCAGCGGCTGGTCGATGCCGAGCTGGCGCTCCAGATTGGCCTTGTCGGCGGGATCGACGAACCCCGCCGCGTCGAACAGGATGTCGACGATATTGCCCGGCACGATGCGCAGCAGGCAGAAGATGACGATCGAGATCCCGATCAGGGTCACGAGCATCAACGCAAGGCGTCGCACGATGTAAGCAAACACCTGGCTACTCCTGTTGGCCGGTCGTTCGTCGAGCTGCGGAGGCGAAACCTACTTGTCCAGCCACACGTCCTCGTAACGGTAGCCGTTGTAGGAGCTGTTCACCATCACCGTGACGCCCTTGACATAGGGCTGCCAGCAGGTGCCCGACCTGCCGTAGAAGATGATCGGACGCGCCACATCCTCCTGCAGCTTCTTGTCGATGTCCCAGACCATCTTCTTGCGCTTGTCGGGATCGGTTTCCTCCGACTGCTGGTCGAACAGTTTCTCGATCTCCTTGTTGCAGTAGTTGGTATAGTTACGCTCGGATCCGCAGGAATAGTTCTCGTAGAAGGACTGATCGGGATCGTCGACCGCGTTGCCGGTCAGGTTGAGGCCAAGCGCATAGTCCTTGCGCGCGACCTTCGGGAACCATTGCGCAGTATCGACCACTTCGAGCTCGGCGTCGATATAGATGCTCTTGAGCTGATCGATCAGGATGACCGCTGGATCGCGATAAATCGGGATGTTTCGGGTCGAGACCTTGATCTGCAGACGCTTGTCGGGGCCGTAGCCGGCCTTCTGCATCAGCTTCTTGGCCTCTTCGCGATTGGCGTTGATGTCGGGTCCGTAGCCGGGAATCGTCTCCATCATGTCCTTCGGCATTGCCCACAATCCCTCGGGCGCGGGCTGCATGCTGCCACCGACATCCGCCTGCCCCTCGAACAGGATCGAGATGAAGGCCTTGCGGTCGAGCGCGAGCGCCAGCGCGCGGCGGATATCGAGATTGTCGAAGGGCGGGTTCGACGAGTTGACGATGATGTTGGTGGAGACGTTGATCGGCTCGACCTGGCAGACAGCGTTCGGCGCCTGGTTCTTGACGTCTTTCAGAAGCGGAATCGTCACTTCGGTGGGGAAAGTCATGTCGAACTTGCCGGCGACGAAAGCCAGTATCGCGGTCGAGCGATTCGGAGATGATCGTGAATTCGATGCCGTCGAGATGCGGCAGTCCCTTCTTGAAATAGTCGGGATTGCGCGTGAGCTTGATCGACTCGTTGGCCTTGAACTCGACGAATTTGAACGGGCCGGTGCCGATCGGGTGCGTGCGCATCTCGGCCGGCGACACGTGACAGGGATAGACCGGTGTGTAGCCGGAGGCGAGCAGCGCGAGCAGCGAAGGCTGCGGTCGTTTCAGATTGAAAGAGGCCTCGAACTCGCCGTTGGTGGTCACGTCGGCGACCTGGTCGTACCAGGACTTGCGCGGATTCTGGCGGAACTTCTGCGGCGACTTGCCCATCAGCATATCGAAGGTGCATTTGACATCGGCGGAGGTGAAAGGCTTGCCGTCATGCCATTTGACGCCCTGCCGCAGCTTGAAGGTCAGCGTCTTCCTGTCCGCGCTCCAGGCCCAGCTCTCCGCGAGATCAGGAACGATGGAGCTATCGCTGTTTTGCGCGACGTTCTGGTCGTAGACGACGAGGTTGTTGAACACCGGCATGAAGGGAATGTTGACCGAATAGGTCGCGCCCTCGTGGATCGAGGCGCTGCCAGGGCTGTCCCGGTGATACATTCTCAAGATGCCGCCCTGCTTGGGCTCGGCTGCAAGCGCCGCACCAGATATCGCCGACAAAGCCAATACCGCGACGGCGAACGCGCGCACGCATCGCATGCTTCTCTCCCTCTCATGGTTCGACCTTGTTCCGCGTTAATGTTGCAGGGCCGATTGGCCGGGACGATAGCCATGGCGGAAGGGCGAGGCAACCCGCAAAGCCCTTGGTCGCATTGGCAATTTGGATGAATTATTTGCGTCATCGCCGCGAAGGTGCGCAGGCGACAGCTATCGAGGGTCGCAAGCCGACAGCGATTCGCGTTTGCAGCATTGCAGCCATTAGCGCGGAATTTGCGCGGCGGATGAATCGCCCGTTCTTTTGCGGTGCATCAAATGAACGGATCGATCAAATCACGGGGTCGGGACCTTGGTCCGGCCGTTCGCATTGGGCCGGGTCACCGGAGCCGCCTGCGAGCTCGCCTCCCGTCCGACCTTCTGCTTCGACGCCGATACAATGAGTGCGCGCAGCGCCAGCACCGACGCCGACATCTCGCCTCGGCGCCAGACCAGCGGCGTGGTGATTTTCGCCTGCGCATTCGGAATCGCATATCGCGACACATTCACATGCGGCATGGTGTCGAGTACGGCTTCCGGCACTAGAGCAATGCCCGCACCCGCCATCACGCAGGCAACGATCGCGTGATAGGAGGCGAGTTCGATCACCCGAAACGGCGCGAGGCTGTCGCAGCCGAGCCAGCGCTGCAGCACCCGCCGATATGCGCAACCTTCCGGAAAGGCGACGAGGGACGAGCCTTCGACGTCGCGCGCGGATTTGATCGGGCGATGATCCGGGCTCGAGATCACGACCAGCCGTTCCGGGAAGACGGAGACATGATCGAGCAGATGGATCGTCGGCGATTCCGCGATGAAGGCGGCATCGAGCTTGCGGTCGAGAAGCTGGCTTACCAATCGCGTCGTTCGTGCCCGTCGTCAGTTCGAGCCGGACGTCGGGATAGCGCTTGTGAAAGCCTGCGAGGATCGGCGGCAGGCGGCTTGCGGTCGTGCTTTCCAGCGCGCCCAGCTTGAGCACGCCGCGCGGCGACGTTCCGGACACCACCTCGTAGGCCTCCTCGGACAGCTTGATCATCCGTTCGGCATAATCCAGCAGCAACTCGCCCGGCAGGCGACAGATGCAGCCGCTGCCGGTCGCGGTGAAACAGCTTCACGCCCATCGAGGCTTCGAGCTGCTTGATCCGCGTCGTCACGCTTGACGGCACGCGATGCAGCTTGCTCGCGGCGCGGATCACACCGCCCTCGTCGACCACGCTCTTGAACACCCGGAGATCGGCGACGTCCATGATGCGGCTCCATTCTCATTTCGAGAATAAGTATTACTTTACTTTTCAATATTATAGAATACCCGACCGGTGTAAGCCAGAGGCATGAACATGCCCGCAAAACCATTCTCCGCCACCGCCGTCGCAACCATCGGCTCGCTGTCGCTTGCGAGCGCTATGGGCATCGGACGCTTCTCCCTGACCCCGATCCTGCCGCTGATGCAGCACGACGCCGGCCTGACCATGGCGCAGGGAGGCTGGCTCGCTTGCGCCAACTATCTCGGCTATCTCGCCGGCGCGCTGATCTGCATCATCCTCTCGCCGCCGCCCGCAGCCGCGATCCGCTGGGGACTCGCCGGAACAGGATTGTTCACGCTCGCGATGGGACTGACCGATCTCGAACCGGTCTGGCTGGCGTGGCGTTTCCTGTCCGGGGCGGCAAGCGCGTTCGTGCTGGTCGGGGTCTCCGCCTGGGCGATGCCGTACCTCACCCGCCACGGCAGGGAGGATTGGTCCGGACGCGTTTTTGCGGGCGTGGGCACCGGTGTCGCTTTCGCCGGACTGTTCGGCCTCGTGGCCGGGCTCGATGCCTGGGGTTCGCGCATGAGCTGGATCGTGCTCGGGCTGGTTGCGGTTGCGCTCGCGGCGCTGCTCTGGCGCCCGCTTCAGGATCGCACCCGTGCTACATCCACCGGCAAGCCGCAACGTCACGTGCTGCCCGGCCGCGCGCTCCTTGCCGCTGGCTGCTATCTGGCGTTCGGCTATGGTTACATCATCCCGGCGACGTTCCTGCCCGCGCTCGCGCGCGGCTATATCGATGATCCTGCCACCTTCGGCCTGATCTGGCCGGTTTTCGGTATCGCCGCGGCGATCTCCACACTTGCCGCGTCACGCCTCGGCCGCGGGCTCGCGCCATGGCAGTTGTGGACGCGCGCGCAATGGGTGCTGGCCTTCGGCGTGCTACTGCCCGCGCTTCACGTGAATATCGCGACCTTGCTGCTCTCGGCGATCTGCGTCGGCGGCACCTTCATGGTCATCACCATGGCCGGCATCAAGGAGGCGTTACGGCTCGGCGGCGCACCGGCTTCGCTCGCAGTCGGTGTGATGACGTCGGCCTTTGCCGTCGGACAGATCTTGGGCCCGCTTACGGTAAGCCTGCTCGCTGGCTCAGGCCACGGCTTCACTTGGCGAGCCTGCTCGCCGCCTTCGGGCTGGTCGCAAGCAATGGCGTGCTGCTCGCCTGCAGCGCCAAATGGGAGCGACGCGCGCGGCTTGAGACTTGCCCAAGAGAAGCCTGACCCGAACGGCCGGACAGCACGCTTACACGATGCGCGAGGTCTTGTTGCCCCAATAGCGGTCGCGCAGCAGCCGCTTGTAGAGCTTGCCGGTCGGCAGCCGCGGCAACTGGTCCTCGAAATCGATCGAGCGCGGCACCTTCTGCCGCGCCAGCGACTGGCAGCAGAACGCGATCAGTTCCTGCGCCAGCTCCTCGCACGGCTCGATCCCCGGCATCGGCTGCACCACCGCCTTCACCTCTTCGCCGAGATCGGGATTGGGCACACCGAACACGGCGGCATCCGCGATCTTCGGATGGGTGATCAGCAGGTTCTCGCATTCCTGCGGGTAAATGTTCACACCACCCGAGATGATCATGAAGGTCGCCCGGTCGGTGAGATGGAGGTAGCGATCGGCATCGACATAGCCGACGTCGCCGACGGTGCTCATGCCGCCATCCGGCGAGCGCGCCTCTTTCGTGCGTTCCGGATCGTTGAAATATTCGAATGGCGAGGCGGTCTTGAACCACACCGTGCCGGCGGTGCCGGTAGGGCATTCCTGCATGTTCTCATCGAGAATGTGCAGGTCGCCGAGCAGCACCTTGCCGACGGTGCCGCGATGGGCGAGCCATTCCTCGCTATTGCAGGCCGTGAAGCCGAGGCCTTCGGTCGCACCATAATATTCGTGGATGATCGGTCCCCACCATCTGATCATGTCTTCCTTCACCAGCCCCGGGCATGGCGCGGCGGCGTGGATCGCAATCTCCAGCGAAGACAGGTCGTAGCGGCGGCGCACCTCCTCCGGCAGCTTCAGCATCCGCGAGAACATCGTCGGCACGAGCTGGCTATGGGTGACGCCCCATTGCTCGACCAGTTGGAGATAGCGTTCGGGGTCGAACTTCTCCATGATGATCACGGTGCCGCCCATACGGATCGTGAGATTGACGGCTGCCTGCGGCGCGGAGTGATAGAGCGGCGCGGGCGAGAGATAGATCATGCCCTCGCGATACTGCCAGAGCTTTTCCAGGAACTCGAACATTGCGAGCTGTTTCGCCGGCGGCTGCTCCGGCAGCGGCCGCAGGATACCCTTGGGCCGGCCGGTCGTGCCTGATGAATACAGCATGGCGGTGCCGACGCATTCATCCGCGATCGGCGTCTTCGGCAGGTTTCTGGTCGCCCCCTCAAGGCCTACGATGCGATCGCCATCGCCCTCTCCCTCCCCGTCTGCGACGATGCAGAGCTCGACTTTGGGAGCCTCCTTGAGAGCTTCGCGTGCAATGTCGAGCTTCGCGACCGATGTGATCAGGATGCGCGATTCGCTGTTGTTGAGGATGTAGGCGAGCTCTGATGCGGTCAGAAAGGAATTCACGCAGGTGAAATAGAGCCCCGACCGCTCGCCGGCGCCGCAGGACTCGAGATAGCGGCTGTTGTTCTCCATGAAGATCGCATAGTGATCGAGCCGCCTCAGGCCGCGCTGGCGGAACAGATGCGCGAGGCGATTGCAGCGTGCTTCCAGTTCCCGGTATGTCACCGCCTCGCCGCTGCTTGCCATGATGAACGCGGGCTGCAGCGGACGAAGATGAGCGTGCCTGCCGGTGTACATCGTGTTTCCGTTCCCCCTTGTCTATGCGGCCAATTGAAGAAGCTCGCGCACCTGGGCCGGCCCCTCGATCCTGCGCGGATTGCGCGGCACCCACGGCGTCGCCATCGCTTGTTCGGCGATCTTCTCGAAATGCTCCGGCCCGACCTGCACCTCGCGCAGACTGCGCGGCATGCCGAGCGCGCGGATGAAATCATCCAGCACATCGCCCGCCTCTCTACCCGGCTGCCCCATCGCAGCGGCCACCAGTGCCTGCCGCTCGGCATTGGCGGATCTGTTCCAGCGCATCACGGCGGGCAGCATCACGCAGGATGTATAGCCATGCGGCACGCCATAGGCTGCGCCGAGCACGTAGCCGATGCCGTGGCTCGCGCCCATCGGCACGCCGGACGTCAGACGGTCCGGTCGAGAGCCAGGTGCCGATCTGGCAATCCATTCGTGCATCGAGATCGCTCGGATCGGCTTTGACCCGCGGCAGCCCCTTGGCCAGCATCGACAGTCCATGCAGCGCCTGCGCGTCGGCATAAGGATGGGCTTCGTGCGAGCAGATGCCTTCGACACAGTGGTCGACCGCGCGTATGCCGGTCGACAGGAACAGCCATTCCGGCGTGTGCATGGTGATGGCGGGATCGAGAATGACGGCGCGCGGCATGACGAGTTCGTGGCGCAGCATTTCCTTGACGTGCGTCCCGGTGTTGGTGACGCCGGCGATCGCCGAGAACTCGCCGCCCGCAATTGTGGTAGGCACGCTGATCTGACGGACGGTCGGCGGGTTGATGGAGGGCATGACGCCTCTCACGCCGCGCACCTGGTCGACCGCCTCGGCCGAGCGAATGTCGTTGGCGAGGCAGATCTGCACCGCCTTGGCGCCATCGGTGATCGAGCCGCCGCCGACGGTGACGATCAGATCGGCGTTCACGGCACGGGCATGGCCAGCGGCAGCGATGACGGCCTCGCGCGGCGTGTGCGGCGGCATCGCATCGAAAATGCTGGCGCAACGCGGCCCCAGCGCGTCGACTATCTTTTGGATTTCATCGGTCTGCCGCCTGAGCGTACCGGAGACCATCAGGAATGCGCGGGATGCACCGAGACGGTCCATTTGCGCGACAATCGCCTGCGCGGCCGGCCGGCCAAACACGACCTCGTCCATCGCGCCGAAAACGACACGCCCCTTGTGCACGCGTTGTCCTCCCGGGACAATTCGATCTGGTTTTGGCGGGAGTGTAGCCAAGCAAATCGGCGTCGTCATGCACGAAGATGGCTGCGCGACGTCTTTCCCAGGCTTCGCGGGGGGCTGCGCGATCGCCTGCGGCTTCCTGGGAGGAAAGCAAGGGCTCGAGGCGGCCGATTGGCGTGTCAAGGGGGAAGTTTTTCGGCGAGATGCGCAACAATTTTGCTTGATCGGAACTGACTCTTGGACACACTCGATGTGATGTGTTCTTGCTCGGTTGCGTAGCGGCGGCTGGCGATCAGGCGCGGCAGGTGCGCTGAGGGAGACGAAACGTGGGACGACGTGCGCGTGAAGAAATCGGGCGTTTGAGCCCAAACGTCCTCGACAACATTGCTTTTTGGCGGCGTTCGGGACTGGCCGTTCTGCTGGCGGCGGCGCTATCTGCCTGCAGCGAAAAGCCGCCGCAACAACCGGCTGCCGCGGCGGCGCCGCCGGTCACCATCGCGCAGCCCGTCAAGCGCACCGTCACCGACTGGGACGAGTTCACCGGACGTTTCGACGCGGTCGAGGAGGTCCAGATCCGCGCGCGGGTCGGCGGCTACGTGACCAGCGTCGAGTTCCGCGACGGCGACATCGTCAAGACCGGCGATTTGCTCTACGTGATCGACTCGCGTCCGTTCGAAGCGGTCGCCGAACAAGCGAATGGCCAGCTCTCCGACGCGCGCGCCAAGGTGGAATTGGCCAAGCGCGAGCTCGATCGTGCGCTGACTTTGACCCTCAACCAGACCGTCACGGAAGCCACCGTCGACCAGCGCCGCCAGGCCCTGCAGGCTGCGCATGCCGCCGAAATGCAGGCCGAGGGCACGTTGAAGGCAGCTCAGCTCAATATTGAGTTCACCCATGTGCTAGCGCCGATCACGGGCCGCGTCAGCCGCCATCTCGTGACCCCCGGCAATCTCGTGCAGGGCAGCGACAATGGCGCATCCACTCTGCTCACAACGATCGTGTCGCTCGATCCCATCTACATCTATTTCGACGTAGACGAGGCGACCTACTTGAAGAACAACAAGCTCTGGTTCGAGGGCAGGCGGCCGAGTTCCCGCGACACGGCGAACCCGGTGGAGGTGGCGCTGACGGGCGAGACCAAGCCGTCGCACGACGGCAAGATGGATTTCCTCGACAACCGCCTCGACGTTTCGACCGGCACGCTGCGCAGCCGCGCCGTGGTTCCGAACAAGGACCTCTCCGTCCTTCCCGGCCAGTTCGGCCGCGTGCGCCTGATCGGCAGCTCACCGTATGAGGCCCTGCTGATCCCGGACACCGCAATCGCGACCGACCAGTCGCGCAAGATCGTTTTTGTCGTCAAGGACGACGACACGGTCGAGGCCAAGCCCGTCGTGCTGGGGCCGCTCGATGAGGGCCTGCGGGTGATCCGTGAAGGGCTCAAAGCCGAGGATCGCGTGATCGTCGACGGCATTCAGCGGGCTCGCGTCGGCGCCAAGGTCAGCCCGCACGCGGCAACACCAGCAAACGGCGGCAACAAGCCATGAATCTCGGCCGTCTTTCCGTCAACCAGCCCATCCTGGCGATGGTGCTGTCGATCGTGCTCTTGATCGTCGGTGCGCTCGCCTACACGACGCTGCCGGTCGCCGAATATCCGGAAGTGGTGCCCCCGACTGTCGTGGTGACCGCGCAATATCCGGGCGCCTCGGCGCAGACGATCTCGGACACGGTCGCCGCGCCCATCGAGCAGCAGATCAATGGCGTCGAGGACATGCTGTATATTTACAGCCAGGCGACCTCGAACGGCCAGCTCACCATCACCGTCACGTTCAAGCTCGGCACCGATCTCGACAAGGCGCAGGTGCTGGTCCAGAACCGCGTCGCGATCGCGCAGCCGCAATTGCCGGAGGAGGTGCAGCGCAACGGTGTCGTCACGCGCAAGAACAGCCCGGACATCCTGATGGTCGTGTTCATGCTGTCGCCGGATGACAGCCTCGACCAGCTCTACATCTCGAACTACGCGTTGCTGCAGGTCCGCGATCAATTGTTGAGGCTCGACGGCATCGGCGACATCCAGATTTTCGGCGCGCGCGACTACTCGATGCGGCTATGGCTTGATCCGGACAAGATCGCAACGCTGGGCATGACGGCAAGCGAGGTCGTGGCCGCGATCCGCGCCCAGAACCTGCAGATCACGGGCGGGCAGCTTGCCAGCCCGCCGATCTCGGATCGTGCGTTCCAGCCGAACCTCACCTTCACCGGCCGTCTCAAGGACATCCAGCAATTCGAGGATATCGTGGTCAAGGCCGGCGCGGACGGCCGCACCGTACGCCTGCGCGATGTGGCGCGGATCGAGCTCGGCGCGCTGGACTATTCCACCAACAGCTTCATGCTGAGGAAGACTGCGGTCGCGATGCTGGTGACCCAGCGCCCGGGATCGAATGCGCTTGCGACTGCCAAGGGCATTTCGAACACCATGGCAAGGCTGAAGACCAGCTTCCCCAAGGGGCTCGACTACAACATCGGCTACAATCCGACGGAGTTCATTGCCCAGTCGATCCACGAACTGATCAAGACGATCTACGAGGCGATGATCCTGGTCGTCATCGTGGTGCTGGTGTTCCTGCAGGGCTGGCGGCCGGCGATCATCCCGATCGCGGCTATCCCGGTGTCGCTGGTCGGCACTTTCGCGGCGATGGCGGCGCTTGGCTTTGCCATCAACAATCTCACCTTGTTCGGGCTTGTGCTCGCCGTCGGCATCGTCGTCGATGACGCCATTGTCGTGGTGGAAAATGTAGAGCGCCATCTGCGGAACGGCATGGGCCGACGCGATGCGGCACTCAAGACGATGGAGGAAGTCGGCGGCGCTCTGGTCTCGATCGCGCTGGTGCTGTGTGCGGTGTTCGTACCGACGGCATTCCTGGGAGGCATATCAGGCCAGTTCTTCCAGCAATTCGCGGTCACCATCGCAGTCGCAACCGCGATCTCCTGCTTCTGCTCACTGACGCTATCGCCGGCACTTGCCTCGCAGATCCTCGTGCCGCACGAGGAGAAGCGCCCGCCCGCACGCTGGAACCTCATTGGGCGCGGCTGGGAGGCATTCACCGGCCTCTTCAACCGCGCGTTTGACTGGCTGTCCCACTCTTACGCCGACATCGCCGGCTTCGTGATCCGCTACCGCGTGCTGATGCTGCTGGTCTATGTGGCGCTGATCGGCAGCGCCGGATGGCTACTGGTCACCACGCCCCAGGGCTACATTCCGGCGCAGGACCGCGGCTACGTCATCGTGTCGGCGCAATTGCCGGGCGCGGCATCGCTGGCGCGAACCACGGAGATCGTCCGGCAGATCGAGAAGATCGCGCTCGATACGCCGGGCATCATCCGCGTCGCAGCCTTTGCCGGTCTGTCGGGCGCCACCCGCACCCAGGCCAGCAACGCGGCGGCGCTATTCCCTGTGTTCGAGGAGCCGGAGGAGCGCCTGAAGAAGGGCCTGACCGCGGCAGCCATCACCGGCGAATTGCGCAAGCGGCTTTCGGCGATCCAGGGCGCGTTCATCATTGTCATTCCGCCGCCGCCGATACCCGGCATCGGCACCGGCGGCGGCTTCACCATGCGCATCCAGGACCGGCAGGGCCGCGGTTCGGAGTTCTTGGCCGCCGCCACCGATGAGCTCGTCGCTGCCGCGCGAAAATCGCCTAGCTTGACGTCGGTGTTCTCGCCTTACACCGCGAACACGCCGCAAGTCTTCGTCGACATCGATCGCATCAAGGCACAAAAGCTCGGCGTTCCCATCCAGAACGTCACCGACGCCATCGAGACCTATTTCGGTTCGACCTATGTCAACGACTTCAACATTCTCGGCCGCACTTACCACGTCACGGCGCAGGCGGACCTCAACTTCCGCAAGGAGACCGCGGATCTCTCGCGCCTGCGGACCCGCAACGCAGCCGGCGACATGGTGATGCTCGGCAGCGTCGTCGACTTCCGCGACGTCTCCGGACCGGACCGGGTCGCGCGCTACAATCTCTATACGTCGTCCGAGTTGCAGGGCGAGGCGGTGCCGGGCGTCAGCTCGGCGACGGCAATCGAAACGATGAAACGGCTGGCGGATACGACGCTGCCGAGCGGCTTTGCCTATGAATGGACCGATCTATCCTATCAGCAGGTGACCGGCGGCAACACGGGCCTGCTGGTGTTTCCGATCTGCGTGCTGTTCGTGTTCCTGGTGCTCGCCGCGCAATATGGCAGCTGGACCCTGCCCTTCGCCGTGATCCTGATCGTACCGATGTGCCTGTTCGCCGCGACCATCGGCGTGCGGATCATGGGCCAGGACGTCAACATCCTGACCCAGATCGGCTTCGTCGTGCTGGTCGGGCTTGCGGCGAAGAATGCGATCCTGATCGTGGAGTTCGCCCGCGACATCGAGAACGAGGGGCGCGACCGATTGGAAGCCGTGATCGAGGCCTGCCGGCTGCGTTTGCGGCCGATCCTGATGACGTCGTTTGCCTTCATCCTCGGCGTGCTGCCGCTCGTCATCTCGACCGGATCGGGTTCGGAGATGCGGCAGGCGGTCGGTGTCGCCGTATTCTTCGGCATGCTCGGCGTGACGCTGTTCGGCCTGGTCTTCACGCCGATCTTCTACATGGTAGTCCGCAACCTTGCCGACGGATCGAAGCCGAAAAAGCCGGAGCCGGCGCTTTCATCGCATTAAGCATGTCGCCGCGCGACGATCCGCGACTATTGGCTTACGCGGAAGGGATGGGCATATCGGGGGTTATTCAATATACCAAATCCTTAAGATGACACGTGCTGGGAGGCAAAAAGCATGAAATCGGGATTGTTGGCCGCTGTCGCATTTGGCGCGCTCGTGCTCGCGGCGCCGGCATCGGCGCAGGGCGTCAAGATCGGCATTTTGAACGATCAGTCCGGTGTCTATGCCGACTACGGCGGCAAATATTCGCTGGAGGCCGCCAGAATGGCGGTCGAGGATTTCGGCGGCGAGGTGCTCGGACAAAAGGTCGAGCTCATCACAGCGGACCATCAGAACAAGCCTGATCTTGCGACCTCCATCGCACGACGCTGGTATGACACCGAAGGTGTCGACATGATCACCGAGCTGACCACGTCGTCGGTCGCACTGGCGGTGCAGGAGCTCTCCAACGAGAAAAAGAAGATCGACATCGTGGTGGGCGCCGCGACCTCGCGCATCACCGGCGATGCCTGCACACCCTACGGCTTCCACTGGGCCTTCGACACCCACGCACTCGCGGTCGGCACCGGCGGCGCGCTGGTGAAGGCCGGCGGCGACAGCTGGTTCTTCCTGACGGCCGACTATGCGTTCGGCTATGCCCTGGAAAAAGACACCAGCGACATCGTCAAGGAGAATGGCGGCAAGGTGGTCGGATCAGTCCGCATCCCGCTCAATTCGTCGGACTTCTCCTCGTTCCTGCTGCAGGCGCAGAGCTCGAAGGCCAAGATCGTCGGGCTCGCCAATGCAGGTCTCGACACCACCAACTCGATCAAGCAGGCGGCCGAGTTCGGCATCGTCAAGGGCGGCCAGAAGCTCGCAGGCCTGTTGATGACGCTCGCCGAGGTTCACGGTCTCGGGCTCGAAGCAGCGCAAGGCCTGATCCTCACGGAAGGCTTTTACTGGGATCACGACGACAAGACGCGCGCGTTCAGCGAACGCTTCTTCAAGCGCACTGGCCACATGCCGAGCATGATCCATGCCGGCACTTACTCGGCGACGCTCAGCTACCTGAAGGCGGTGAAGGCCGCCGGCAGCAAGGATTCGGCGGCCGTCGTCAAGAAGCTGAAGGAGCTGCCGGTCGACGATGCCTTCGCGCAAGGCAAGGTGCTGGAGAACGGCCGCATGGTCCACGACATGTATCTGTTCGAGGTCAAGAAGCCCTCTGACTCCAAGAAGCCGTGGGACTACTACAAGCAGCTCGCGGTCGTTCCCGGCGACAAGGCGTTCTTCACGGCCAAGGAAAGCGGCTGCCCGCTGACGAAGTAAGCGCGGCGCCGTCCCGACAAAAAAGCCGTCCGGCGAAAGTCCGGACGGCTTTTTCATTTCAGCTGCGCTTAGATCATGATGCGATTTGATGGAATCGCATCATGATCCAAGCTCTTTGTTTTGAGCATGATCTCCGCGCAAACGCGTTTGCGTTTGTCGCGAGGGAAAATCGGTTTCCACTTTTCCGGATCATGCTCTAGCTCAGGGTCGATTCCGGAGTCTGGTCGCTGCGATAGATCGCGAGATCGCGCGAGCCTGAAAATATCGCGCGTGGCTTCAGGCCATAAAACCTGCGGATCGAATGGCTGAAATGCGTGGAATCGGGATAGCCGATGTCCTGCGCGAGATGCGCAAGATTGAGATCTTGGTTGGCAAAGTGCAGCAGATGCCGCGCGCGTTTCCAGGCGCGGAAGGAGCGGAACGAGATTCCGGTCTCCTCCTTGAACAGATGCAGGAAGCGCGAGGCCGACAATCCCGCTTCCGCCGCGCAGCTTGCCGCAGTCGCCGGCTCCCCGGAAAACCGCGTCATCTGCGCGATCGAATGCGCGACGCGCGGATCGAGCGCGCGCCTCGGCAGCGCTTCGCCGAAGCACATCTTGTCGAATTCGGTGCTGGTCATGTCGGCATAGTCAGCGCGGCTGCGCAGCAGATCGTAGGCCGCGCGGACACGATGCGCATAGACCGCGCGCTGCTCGCCGGCGAAACGCCGTTCCCATTCATCGAATGCGCCGGCGCGCACGCTTTCCGGTTCGATGACGATGCAGATTGCAGTGCGATAATCGCTCGCAATCGTGTGCCTCACATTGGGCGCAACTGCCACCAGTTCGTCACAAACCTCCCTGCCGTCCGCGGTCCACAGCCGCAATCTATCCTTGAGCGCCACATAGATATGGAATGCACCCGGACGGCGCTCGCGGGGCCGGCCGAGCAGGCCCGCGTAGAACACGCGATCCGGTGAAATGAGCATCAGATGGCCGGATTCCTGGCCCTTCTCATCCATGGCTGTCCTCCCCGCGCGGCTCTTCGGCCGCTGCGAAAGATAAACCATAGCGCAAATTCTGTTGCTGTCACCGGCCTGATTTGCCGAATGTCAAAATTTGCCGTCATTGCGAGCGCAAGCGAAGCAATCCAGACTTTTTCCGATAGGTGGCAGTCTGGATTGCTTCGTCGCTTGCGCTCCTCGCCATGACGTAGCGTTGGTCAAGTCCTCGCGCGCGGCGCGATATTTTGCTCGACGCCGGCGCGGCGCTCCGCGTCGACGGCGCGCCTATAACTATCGCGCTGCCGCAGCCGCTCCCAATAGGCCGCGACATTCGGTCCGAAATCCTTGGCGAGTCCGATATTGCTGGCGAGCCGCAGCGCATAGCCGATCGCGATGTCGGCCGCCGTGAAACGGCCGGCGCAAAGCATCTCGGCATTCGCCGTCGCCGCCTCGACAGCGCGGAGCCGGCCGAGAAACCATTTCGCATAATCGGTCGCGACCTGCGGACTGCGGCGTTCTTCCGGCTCGAGCTGACTGTATCGCAGCACCAGCGTCTGCGGAAAAGTCAGTGTCGCATCCGAAAAATACATCCAGTTCAGGAACGCGCCATAGGCCGGCTCCTCGGGCGAGACCATCAGCGGCGTCGGCCCGTATTTGATGCCGAGATAGTGACAGATGCCGGAGGACTTCGTCATTTTCGTCTCGCCATCGATCATGTACGGAATCGTCCCGAGCGGATTGAGCGCGAGATAGTCCTTCGCAAAGACGCGCGGCGGAAACGGCAGCATCTTCAGCTCGTAGGCGAGCCTAAGCTCTTCCAGCATCCACAGCGGCCTGAACGAGCGCGCGGCGTCGCAGTGATAAAGCGTGATCATGAGCCGTTCCTCTGCTTCATGCCCGGCAACGTGCCCATCATCTTGCACAGCACCATCAGCATCACTTCGTCCGCGCCGCCGCCGATCGAGGTCAGGCGGCTGTCGCGATAGGCGCGGCTGACTGGCGTCTCGTTCATGAAACCCATGCCGCCCCAGAACTGCAGGCAGGCATCGGTCAATTCGCGGCCGAGCCGACCGGCCTTGAGCTTGGCCATCGTCGCAAGCCGCGTCACGTCCTCGCCCGCGACGAGCTGTTCGCCGGCACGATAGATCAGCGCGCGCAGCAGTTCGACCTCGGTCTGCATCTCCGCGAGCTTGAAATGCACGACCTGATTATCGAGGATGCTTTGGCCAAACGCCTTGCGGTTGCGGGTATAATCGATCGTCTCGTTGATGATGAACTCGTGCGCTTTCAGGCAGGCCGCGGCGCCCCACAGCCGCTCCTCCTGGAACTGGATCATCTGGTAGGTAAATCCGTTGCCCTCCTCGCCGATGCGGTTGCGCTTCGGCACCCGCACATTGTCGAAGAAGATCTGCGCGGTGTCGGAGGAGCGCATGCCCATCTTGTCGAGCTTGCGCGCGACTTCAACACCCTTGCTCTTCATCGGCACGCAGATCAGCGACTTGTTGCGATGGACCTGGCCGTCGCTGGTGTTGGCGAGCAGGCAGATCCAGTCGGCCTGCACGCCGTTGGTGATCCACATCTTGCCGCCATTGATGACGTAGTCGTCGCCGTCGGAGCGCGCATTGGTCTTGATTGAGGCGACATCGGAGCCTGCGCCCGGCTCGGAGACGCCGACGCAGGCGACCGCATCGCCGGCGATCGCGGGCGCGAGAAATTCGCGCCGCACCTCGTCGGAGCCGAACCGCGCCAGCGCCGGCGTCGCCATGTCCGTCTGCACGCCGATTGCCATCGGCACGCCGCCGCATGTGATGGCGCCAAGCTCCTCGGCCATCAGCAGCGCATAGCTGTAGTCGAGTCCCTGGCCGCCGAACGCGACGGGCTTGTTGAGACCGAGAAAGCCGAGATCGCCGAGCTTCTTGAATAGCGCATGCGCAGGAAAGATATCGGCCTTCTCCCATTCATCGACGAACGGATTGATCTCGGTCGCGATGAATTTCTGCAGGGAGCGGCGGACCTCGTCATGGTCGGCGGTGAAGAGCATGTCTGGTGTCCTCGTCATTCCGGGGCGCCCGCACAGCGGGCGAACCCGGAATCATGATCAGAATTATTCCGACCATCTAGATTCCGGGTTCGGCGCACGACGCGCGCCCCGGAATGACGGAGCGAAGATCACAATCCCATCTGACGGCTCGCCAGATCCTTCATGATCTCCTCGGTGCCGCCGCCGATCGCGTTGACCTTGACCTCGCGATAGATGCGCTCGACCTTCACTCCGCGCATGAATCCGGCGCCGCCGAAAATCTGTACTGCCTCAGACGCGCAGTACGCCATGGTCTGCGTCGCCTGATTCTTCATCATGCAGATTTCGGCGACGGGACTTTCGCCCTGTCCTAGCCGCCACGCGAGCATTTCCAGCATCGCCTGCGAGGCCGCGACCTGCTGGGCCATGTCGACCAGCTTGTGACGGATCACCTGGTGCTGCGCGATCGGCTTGCCGAAGGTCTTGCGCTCCTTTGCATAGGCAATGGCTTCGTCGAGACAGACGCGGGCATAGGCGATGCAGCTTGCCGCCATGCCCATGCGCTCGCTGTTGAAGTTCTGCATGATGATCTTGAAGCCCTGCCCCTCCTCGCCGATCAGGTTCTCGGCCGGCACGCGGCAGTCGTCGAAATGCAGAGTGGCGGTATCGGAGGCCCACCAACCCATCTTGTTCAGCCTGGTGCGCGACAGGCCCGGCGTGTCGCCCTCGATCAGCAGCAGGCTGACGCCGCCCGCACCCTCGCCGCCCGTTCGTACCGCGACCGTGAGATAATCGGCACGCACGCCTGACGTGATGAACGTCTTCTCGCCATTGACGATGTAGTGGTCGCCGTCGCGGCGCGCCTTGGTGCGTAGATTCGCGACATCGGAGCCGCCGCTCGGCTCGGTGATCGCGAGCGCGGAAATCTTTCTGCCCGACAGCACCTCAGGCAGCACGCGCGCCTTGACCTCGGGCCGCGCCGCGCGCGCGATCGGCGGAGAGCCTATCGTATGGCTCATCAGGCTGGCGCTGATCCCGCCCGCGCCGGCGCGCGCCAGTTCCTGCGAAGCCACGATCTTCATGAACTGATCCGCGGCAACACCGCCATACTGTTCGGGAAAGCCCAGGCCCAACAGCCCGATCTCGGCGGCCTTCTGATAAAGCGCGCGGGGAAATTCGCCAGCCTCGTCCCACTCGAGAGGCATGAGGCTCGATCTCCTTCTGCACGAAGCGGCGCACGACCTCGCGAAAGGCCTCGTGCTCGGCGGTATAGAAGGGGCTCGTCATGCGCGTGCTTCCGTCGCTTGCCGCCGGTCAGGATGACCGGTACGCCCGACGCCAACTTGCGTCCAGTGGCTGGAGTTGGCGAGATCGATCTCGTCCGGCGCGGGAGGCGGCCGATCGCCCCACGCGATGGTGCGCTATGCTTCCCTCGCATTTGAAACCGGGCCGCACTGCCGATAAGGTGCGACGGCACCGCCAACCCGAACCGGCGGCGTATGACGGCGGCGCGCAGTCGCAGGTAGCGTTCGCGGATTGTTTCCTTTGTGGGCAATCCCGCAAAGATCAGGTGCGTGACGGATGGTTTTTCTCAAGGGGGCACGACCAACGAAGGCAGCCCGATGACCGCGTCCGGCATGCCATCCGACCTACCGCCCGTCTCTCAGCTGGTGGTTCAGGATTTGACCCGCGCCGCGATCTTTCTGGTCGGCACGATCAACCCCGGCACGGCGAATAGAGCGGCAATCCGGTCGTTTTGCAGCGACCTCCCGGCGCTGGTCCGTGCGGTCGGCTTCCGCGATATCGAGGGAAACCTCTCCTGCGTGATGGGGATCGGATCCGACGCCTGGGACAGGCTGTTCGGCCAACCACGGCCGGCAGAACTGCACCCGTTTCGGGAAATCAGGGCCGGATCGCGTCATGCCGTGGCAACCCCGGGCGATCTCATGTTTCACGTTCGCGCCAAACGCATGGACCTCTGTTTCGAACTCGTGACGCAGATCATGGCCCGGCTCGACGAGGCCGTTTCGCCGGTCGACGAGGTGCATGGCTTTCGTTATTTCGACGACCGCGATCTGATCGGCTTTGTCGACGGAACGGAAAATCCGACGGGGCAAGCCGCGATCGATGCCGCTTATGTGGGGACCGAAGACGCCGGCTTCGCCGGCGGCACCTATGTGATCGTGCAAAAATACCTGCACGATCTGGCCGGTTGGAATGCGCTCTCCACGGAAGCCCAGGAGCGCATCATCGGCCGCAGCAAGCTTTCGGACATCGAGCTCGATGACGCCGTGAAACCGACTTGCGCCCACAACGCGCTCGCCAAGGTCGTGGTGGATGGCAAGGAAGTCAAGATCATCCGCGACAACATGCCGTTCGGCCGCGTGGCCGAGAAGGAGTTCGGCACCTATTTCATCGGCTACGCGCGTTCGCCGCGAACCATCGAGCAGATGCTCGAAAACATGTTCGTCGGTCAGCCTCCCGGCAACTACGATCGTTTGCTCGATTTCAGCGTTGCCAAGACCGGCAATCTGTTCTTCGTGCCATCAGCGACTTTCCTGGAAAATATCGCGGACGACGATCAGGTTGCGGGACTTTCGCCCGAGCCTGCCGTTCCAGCGCCAAACCCTGCGCCGAAACGCAAGGGTTCGCTCGACATTGGTTCGCTTAAAGGAGACCCTGCCTCATGAATAATCTTCACCGCGAACTTGCGCCGATATCCGACGCGGCCTGGTCTCAGATCGAAGAGGAAACGTCGCGCACCATCAAGCGCTACCTTGCCGGGCGGCGCGTCGTCGACGTGCAGGGACCGGGTGGCATTGCTCTTTCCGCCATCGGCACCGGCCATTTGCGCAACGTCGCAGCGCCGGGAGACGGAGTCCTTGCGCGACAGCGCGAGGTCAAGCCACTGGTCGAACTCCGCGTCCCCTTCGAACTCGATCGCCAGCAGATCGATGACGTGGAGCGTGGCGCCAACGATTCGGATTGGCAGCCGGCAAAGGACGCCGCGCGGCTTCTGGCCTTTGCAGAGGACCGGGCGATCTTCGAGGGCTACGCCGCCGCGGGCATCGGTGGCATCCGCGAGGGAACCAGCAATCCTGTCCTGACGCTTCCTCCCGATGTGCGCGCTTATCCTGACGTCATTGCCCACGCGCTCAGTCAATTGCGACTCGAGGGCGTCAACGGTCCCTATTCAGTGTTGCTGGGCGCCGATGCCTATACGGCTTTGAGCGAGACCAGCGATCACGGCTATCCGGTGCTGCGGCACATCAAGGGCCTCGTGGACGGCGAAATCATCTGGGCGCCGGCGATCAAGGACGCATTCGTGTTGACGACGCGCGGCGGCGATTTCGGTCTGTATCTCGGAGAGGATGTGTCGATCGGCTATCTAAGTCATGACGATACAAAGGTCCGTCTCTACCTTCAGGAGACATTTACCTTCCTCCTGCTGACGACAGAGGCGTCCGTTGCGCTGACTGCCAACGACGGCAAAGCCAAATCTTGATTTCGGCAGGTGACGGCCTTCGCCTTGCTCGCTCGCGTCCGTAGGCGGATACCAAGCGTTGGACATTCCGTCCGGCGGCCGCGGTCTCGTGGGATGAGCTGCCAGCCACTCAACGCAAGACAGACTCTCAGCCACACACCGCTATGCCAAAAGTCCGACTGGCCGGCCTGGCCGGAGCTGAACATGTTGCGCGGCAACAAGTCCGGTCAAGGGACGAGGCGGCAACACCGCCGATGAGGGAGGATGTCTTGCCGGTTCGGCATTACGACCGGATCTTGCATTGTTGGCGGACGTACGAAGACGTCACGCTCGATGACATCTCGACCAAGGCTTATTCGCACTGAAGTCTACACCCACCAAAATCTCCAACAAGAAAAAATGAGGAAGTGCTCTCGATGAACCGGAAGACCCTGTCCCTGCTGGCTGCCGCAACGACCTTTACCCTGATCGCCAGCCAGAGCGCGATGGCGCAAAAGAAATACGACACCGGCGCGACCGACAGCGAGATCAAGATCGGCAATGTCGAAGCCTATAGCGGTCCGGCGTCGGCCTACGGCATCATCGGCAAGACCGAGGACGCCTATTTCAAGATGGTCAACGACGCCGGCGGCGTGAACGGCCGGAAGATCAATTTCGTTTCCTATGACGACGGCTACAGCCCGCCGAAGACGGTGGAGCAGATCCGCAAGCTGATCGAGAGCGACGAGGTGTTCCTCGTCTTCAACGCGCTGGGCACGCCGACGCAGACCGCGGTCCAGAAATATCACAACGCCAAGAAGGTGCCGCAGCTCTTTCTCGCCACCGGCGCCAGCAAGTGGAACGACCCGAAGGAATTTCCCTGGACCATAGGCTTCCAGCCCAGCTACCGCGTCGAGGCGCGGATCTTTGCGAAATACATTCTGAAGAACAAGCCGGATGCGAAGGTCGCGATCTTCTATGCCAATGACGATTTCGGCAAGGACTACGTCGCCGGCATCAAGGAGATCTTCGGCGCCAAGGCCTCAAGCATGATCATCGCCGAGGAGAGCTATGAGACCACCGAGCCCTCGATCGATTCCCACATCGTCAAGCTGAAGGGCACCGGCGCCGACGTCTTCGTCAACATCGCAACGCCGAAATTCGCGGCTCAAGCCATCAAGAAGATAGCCGAACTCGACTGGAAGCCGATGCATCTGATGACGGACGTCTCGATCTCGATCGGCGCGGTGATGAAGCCGGCTGGCCTCGATGCCTCCGAAGGCGTTCTGTCGGCGGGCTATCTGAAAGACGCCTCCGACCCGCAATGGAAGGACGACGACGGCATGAAGAAGTTCATGGCCTTCATCGATAAATACATGCCGGGCGCCAATACCTCTGATCTTAATTTGGTCTACGGCTATGCTGCGGCCCAAACCATGGTGCAGGTGCTGAAGCAAGCCGGCGACAATCTCACACGCGAGAACGTGATGAAGCAGGCGGCGAGCCTGAAGGATTACACGCCAGATACGCTGATCCCAGGCATCGCGATCAACACCAGCGCGACCGACTTTGCGCCGATCGAGCAGCTCAAGATGATGCAGTTCAAGGGCGGCAAGTGGGAGCTGTTCGGCGACATCATCAGCGCCGAGACGGGCGGTTAGTTTCCCCGTCATTCCGGGGCGCGCGCAGGCGCGAACCCGGAATCTCGCGCCGCAACCTCCGGATTCCGGGCTCGCCTCTTCGAGGCGCCCCGGAATGACGACCCGGAGTGATCTGGGAGTCTGGGCTAGCGCTACCCCTGCACGAACATCGCGAAGGGTTCGTCGAGCGTACGGTGAAGATGCTTGCGATAGATCGGGTAGTTCGCGTCGCTCGGCGAAACACGGCCAAGTGTCGGGCTCTCGAAATTCTTGACCGGCAAAAGCGCGATGGGCGCTGCAATCGGCGTCAGTTGCGAGCCACGCCCGGCGAGTAGCGTCGTGATGATGCCGTACATCTCGCCTGTGATCGTCGGGCGCGAGACGGTGATCAGGCGATGCTGGCCGTGCCGGTTGGTGACGAGGTAGATGAAGCCCGATTGATGCGGCACCGCAACCTCGCCAAATTGGGTAAAGGCCGCATCAAGCCGCTCGCCTTCACGAAAGAGCAGCGATGAGGCGGCCTCATCCCAGGCGATGTCGGTGCGATAGGCGTAGATCGCGTCCTTGTCGCCGAAGGATGGCCGCACGGTCACATAGGTCCCTTCGATCCAGGTGACCGAACGCCGCGAATACGCGCCGAGGCCATCTGGCGCGATATCGCCGTTGACCGCAGGCTGCGCAGGCGCTGTCTCCAACGTCTTGCGCAGGGAGACGCCGAGCGCCTGCTCCAACCGCACGGTGGTCGCGAGCGTGAACGGCCGGCGTCCGCCCAAAACTTTCTCCAGCGTCGAAAGGCTGAGCTTGGCCTGCTCGGCCAGCGCCTGGCGGGAGATCCGCCGGCGCGCGATTTCCTCACGAATGGTGTCCGCGATCTGCCGGCTCTGCTCGGCGGAAAGCTGCTTGTCAGGCGTCTGCATCGTCTCCCCTGCGCAAATCGTCCCCACTCTAGCAGACACACAACCCAGCACAAATCCGCACAAAGCCACCGTCGCCATGGCGTCCGCCAGCGCGCGTCCGGCCGAACAATGCCGATCATTCTCGTCGCGCCGAGCAGCACATTCCCCGAGATTTCCAGCGTCAAAACCGCCTCTTTTGGAGTTCGAGGACATGACGACCTGCGATGATTTCATGACCACCAGACGCCCGCGCCTGTCGCGCAAGATGCGCATCGTGCTGTTCTTCCTGGTGGAAACCGTTGCCGCGCTCCTGATCGGATTTGCGGCTCTGTTCGTGAGCTTCGAACCGGGATGGTCGGCCGAAGCGCCGCTTGCCATGCTCAAGCCGGCCGACGCGCGCACCGGATCGCTGCTCTTCAAGACCGACGACGGCTATGCCGACGCGGCGCGGCTCGGCATCGATGTCGACCTCACCGTGTCGGGTCCGACAATTCGCGCCCGAATCACCCAGCTGTTCCGCAATCCGACCGAGAAGTGGATGGAGGCGACCTATGTCTACCCGCTGCCGCCGGGAGGCGCGGTCGATACGCTCAAGATGGTGGTCGGCGACCGCGTCATCGTCGGCGACATCAAGGAGCGGCAACAGGCCCGCGTCATCTACGAGGACGCCAAGCGCAACGGTCAGAAGGCCGCGCTGACCGAGCAGGAGCGGCCGAATATCTTCACCAATTCTGTCGCCAATATCGGTCCGGGCGAAACGGTGCTGGTGCAGATCGAATATCAGGAGCCTGTGCAACAGAACGGCAGCGAGTTCTCGCTGCGCGTGCCGATGGTGGTGGGACCACGCTATAACCCAGCGCCCGTCGTGCAAAGCGTCGACTTCCAGCCCGACGGCCAAGGGGCGAGCAAAGGTTGGGGCGCAAGCCATGTCGATCCGGTCCCGGACCGCAACCGCATCTCGCCGCCCGTGCTCGATCCCGCCGAGAACGCGCCGATCAATCCAACCAAGATCACGGTACATCTCGACGCCGGCTTTCCGCTCGGCGAAGTGAAGAGCCATCATCACGCCGTCCGGATCGAGAGCCCGGACGCCAGCAACCGCGTCGATCAAGCTCGCCGACGGCGTGGTGCCGGCCGACCGCGATTTCGAGCTGACCTGGAAACCCGCCGCCGAGACCGCACCATCGGTTGGGCTGTTCCGCGAGCATGTCGGCAACGCCGACTACCTGCTCGCTTTCGTCACGCCGCCGACCGTCGCCGAGGCCCAGCAGAAAGCGCTGCCGCGCGACGTGATCTTCGTGATCGACAATTCCGGCTCGATGGGCGGCACCTCGATCGTGCAGGCCAAGGCGAGCCTGATCTATGCGCTCGGCCGCTTGCAGCCGAACGACCACTTCAACGTGATCCGCTTCGATCACACCATGGATGTGCTGTTCCCTGCATCCGTGCCGGCCGATGCCGAGCATCTCGGCCGCGCGACGTCCTTCGTCAGTGCATTGCAGGCCGCGGGCGGCACGGAGATGGTGCCGGCGATGCGCGCCGCGCTGACAGACGATGCCAATGGAGACAACGACCACGTGCGCCAAGTGGTGTTCCTGACCGATGGCGCGATCGGAAACGAACAGCAATTGTTCGAGACGATCACCGCGATGCGCGGCCGCTCGCGCGTGTTCATGGTCGGCATCGGCTCAGCTCCGAACACGTTCCTGATGACGCGGGCCGCTGAGCTCGGCCGCGGCGCGTTCACCCATATCGGCTCGGTCGATCAGGTCGAGGAGCGCATGCGCGGCCTTTTTGCCAGGCTGGAAAATCCGGCCGTGACCGGCCTGTCGGCGACCTTCTCCGAGGCCAAAGCCGATCTCACGCCGGCCACGCTTCCCGACGTCTATCGCGACGAGCCACTGGTACTGGCGGCTAAACTCGACAAGCTTGCTGGCTCAGTCGCGATCAAGGGCAAGATCGGCGACCGGCCGTGGAGCATCACGCTTCCGCTCGCGAACGCGGCCGAGGGCAAGGGCCTCTCGAAACTATGGGCGCGCCGCAAGATCGACGATGCCGAGGTCGCGCGCACCACGCGGCAGCTCACGCCCTGAGGACGCCGACAAGGCCATCCTGTCGCTCGCGCTCGATCATCAGCTCGTCACCCGGTTGACCAGCCTCGTTGCGGTGGACCAGACGCCGAGCCGCCCGGACGGCGAGCCGCTCAAGCTTGTCAATCTTCCGATCAACCTGCCGGCCGGCTGGGATTTCGAGAAGGTGTTCGGCGAGCGCGCCCGGCCTCCCGCACCTCCGACGGAGCGGCGCGCCGAGACTGACGGCCACGTTCAGCTCGCCGCGTCGAAGAGCGCGAGCCTGCGTCAGCCGCCGGTTGCGGCGCCGGTGCAGGCCCTCGCGACGGTGACGCTCGCCAAGACGGCAACCGATGCCGAGCTCAGCATGATGCTCGGCGCGACACTGATGGCGTTTAGCCTGATGCTGCTCGCGTTGAACCGGCGTCGCGCGCCGGCGCGCTGATGCAGAAACAAGGAGGAGACGCCCCCCACTCCTCCTTTGAGAGCGCGCGCGGCTCTCCGTCCCCCAGGGCCGCGCGCGCAACTTCTCTCCAATCGTCATTCGCGAGGAGCAAAGCGACGAAGCAATCCAGTCTCAGCCCTTGGCGAGATTTCTGGATTGCTTCGCTGCGCTCGCAATGACGGAGTCCCCCAATGCCGACGCATCCTCCTCCCGCTTCCTCCTCCCCTTCCTCCTCGCGCTCGCCGGCGTCATCCTGTTCGGTCACGGCGCCTACATCCACGCCAAGGCGCTCGTCGCACAAGTCCTGCTCGAACGCGCGTTCGACGCGTCGATCGCGAGCGGCCAGTCAGTCAAGCCGTGGTCATGGGCCGACACCTGGCCGGTCGCGCGCATCGAGGTGAAGCGGCTGCACGCCAGTGCCATCGCGCTAGCCGGCACTAGCGGCCAGTCACTGGCCTTCGGACCGGGCCATGCCGAGCTGACGCCCGATGCCGGGGAGCGCGGCGTCGCAGTCTATTCCGCGCATCGCGACACGCATTTCCGCTTCCTGCGCGATGTCAAGATCGGCGACGAGATCGACGTCACACGAAGCGACGGCCGAAAATTCCGCTACCGAGCAGATCGCACCGCGGTCGTGCGTTTCGACGCGTCGGGAATAGATCCCCTTACGGGCGGATATGAACTGGTGCTCTCGACCTGCTGGCCATTCGACGCGCTCACGCCCGGACCGGAGCGCTACGTCCTGCATGCCACCATGATTGGGCCGGATTCCTGATTAGCATTGGCTCGGCTGGCACCCCCTTTGAAACGCGCCCATTCCATGGGATGTTTGCAGAAGATCGAGCCGAGCCGACGCACTCAGATGAATTCACAGGTTCACTACCTGCCGCTGACACCGGGGCTGTTTTCGATCCTGGTGATCTTGTTTGCCGGGCTGATCATCCTGATCCAGCTCCGTATCCTGCGCTATGCCTATATGCGCCTCGGCGTCGGGCCGGGCGCGGCTCTGCTGTTGCTGTTCGGCTCGCTGATCGGCAGCTATTTCAACATTCCGATCACCGTGCTTCCGGGACAGTCCGTGATCATCTGGCGAGGTCGTCGACTTCTACGGCATGCGTTATGTGGTGCCGCTGGTAACGCAATGGCCGGGAACGGTTCTCGCCGTCAACGTCGGCGGCGCCGTGATCCCGACCTTGATGTCGACCTATCTCGTGCTGCGCTACCATCTCTGGTTCAGGGCCGCAGTGGCCGTCATCATCATCGCCTTCATCATTCACATGATGGCGACGCCCGTTCGCGGCGTCGGCATCGCCGTGCCGGTGTTCGCACCGGTCGTGGCCACCGCAATCCTGGCGTTCATCCTGTCCCGCGAATATGCCGCGCCGCTTGCCTATATCGGTGGCTCGATGGGGACATTGATCGGTGCCGACCTGCTCAACCTCGACAAGATCAGCGGACTCGGCGCGCCGGTCGCGTCCATCGGCGGCGCAGGAACGTTTGACGGTATCTTCCTGACCGGCATTCTCGCGGTGCTGCTTGCCGGTATTGCCTCGCCGTCCCGCCCACGGTCGGTCTGGTGAATGCGACCGATGATGCCGGCCATCTCGCGGCGTCGGTTGCCACCGTCGGCGTCAACTCCTAGAAGAAAGAAAAGCCGCGCGGACGACGTCGCTCGTCAATCCGTCTTGCGGAAAAATAAAGGGTAAGGATTGCGCCGATGGAAGCCCAAGTGGATTCCAAGTCTCGACTGCGCCCGTTTCTTCCGCCAAATGGTCGCCATCTCCTGACGCGAGCGCTGTCGTCAAAAGCATCCATGCGATGCTGCATCCGCGCAACATCGTGCTGGTCGGCGCGACCGACAAGCCGGGCAACTACGCCGAGCGCATCTGGAACAACCTGATCAAATACGAGTTCGAGGGCGGCCTCTATCCAATCAACGCCAGGCGCGAAACCGTGTGGGGCGTGCCGTGCTACAAGGATTTCGCGAGCCTGCCGGACAAGCCTGATCACGTGCTGGTGCTGGTGCCGGCGCGCTTTGCCGTGCAGGTGATCCGCGACGCCGCCGCGGCCGGCGCACGCTCGGCGACGATCGTGACATCCGGCTTCAGCGAGCTGCAGGACGAGGACAGCCAGCGGCTCGCGGTGGAATTGCAGCAGGCGGTGCGCGAGACCGGTCTTGCCGTCACGGGCCCGAACTGCCTTGGCAATCTGAGCGCCGGCGAGAAGCTGTTCACCAACATCGATGACCGCGTGGTCACAATGGAAGCCGGGCCCGTCGCGATCGCCGGCCAATCCGGCGCAATCGTGATGGCGATACGCCAGGCGCTGGAGGATCGCGGCGTCGGCGTCGGCTACATGGTGACGACCGGCAACGAGGCCGGCCTGGAGACGCCGGACCTGATGGCCTATTTCGCGGCTGATCCAAGTGTCCGCGTGATCGTGGTCTATCTCGAAGGCGTACGAAACACCAAGGCCTTTCGCGAGGCCTGCAAGGCCGCGCGCGCCGCCGGCAAGCCCGTGATTGCGCTCAAATTGGGGGCGTCCGAAGGCGGCCGCGCCGCTGCGATGGCGCATACCGGAGCACTGGCCGGCTCGATCGAGACCTTCGATGCGATCTCGACGCGCGAGGGTGTGATCCGGGCGCGCGGCCTCGACGAGCTGATCGAAACCACCGAGTGTTTCGTGCATGCCGAACTGCCGAAGGGCGATCGGCTCGCCGCAGTGACCCTGTCCGGCGGCAAGCGCGGTCTGCTGATCGACGCCTTCCATTCGGCCGGATTGAATTTTGCTCCGCTGTCCATGAACGCCAGCGAGAAACTCGCGACGATGCTGGGGCCAGGCTCGATCGTCGGCAATCCGCTGGATGCGGGATTTGCCGCTGTGGTCGACCCGTCCGTCTATATGCAGTCAATAAAGATCATGATCGACGATCCCGACACCGACATCGTGATCATCGACGCGGAGCTGCCGAAGGCGCCGCATGAACTGCGCGAGCGTAACCTGCGCATCGTCAACGAGATGGCGGGACGGGCGGCAAAGCCCGTGATCTATATCAGCGCGATGTCGATCGGCTTCACCGAGTTCACCAAGAGCTTGCGCAAGTCGCTACCGCACATCGCGGTCATGCAGGGCATGGACCGCGCAGTCGGCGCAATCAAGGCGCTGATCGACTATGCTTCGCTCGCAAAGGAAGTGCCGGATATCGAGTTCGAGCTCGAAGGCCTCCGCGCGCAAACTGCTGGAAAAGACGCTCAAGAACGCGAGCGGCGCGGCGCTCGACGAGGTCGCGTCGAAACAGCTGCTCAAGGCTTATGGAATTCCCATTTCCAAGGAAGGCATCGCGCAGACCGCGGCCGAGGCGGCCAAGATCGCCAAGAGCATCGGCTTTCCCATCGTCGCCAAGGTCGTCAGCCCCGACATCCTGCACAAGTCCGACATCGGCGGCGTAGTGCTCAATCTCAATAGTGCTACCGAGGTCAAGAAAGCCTTCGAGGCCATCACGGCGCGGGTGAAGAAGCTGAAGAGCAAGCCGAAAATCGAAGGCATCCTGATCGCGCAGCAGGTCAAGGCCGACCTCGAGCTTGTGGTCGGGGCCTCGCTCGATGCCGAGATGGGACCGGTGGTGCTGTTCGGGACCGGCGGCGTCGATATCGAGCTCTTGAAGGACGTCGCGCTAGCCGGCGCCCCGCTCGACGAAGCGGAGGCCAGACAACTGATCGGCCGCACCAAGGCCGGCATCAAGATGAAGGGCTATCGCGGCAAGCCGGCGTTGCATGAGCCCTCGGTCGTGAAGGCGCTGGTCGGTCTCTCCAATCTGATGGCGGATGCGGGCTCCCGGATCGCGTCGATCGACGTCAACCCGTTCCTGATCAATCCGAAGTCAGGGGTCGCGGTCGATGCCCTGATTGTATTGAACAATACCGCCGCGAGGAACGCGGCGGGGCATTGACCTTTCGCTCCCTCTGCTTTGCCCGTACAATCGGCGGGCGGTGAGCCTTGCGAGCGCCGCGAGCCACGACGTCGGTACGAGGAATGCGCGCGACCAATCTGGTGATCGGCACGACTACGCTTGCGGCGATCGCCGCGGCGCTCGCTGGCCTGCTCGTATTCCAGAAGGTTCGCACCGCTCAGCAGCCAGAGCCCGCTGCGCGTTGTCATTGACGGCTCTGCCAGCGGCCTGCGCAAAGGCGGCAGCGTCAATTTCGACGGCGTGCAGGCCGGCCATATCGTCTCGATCAAGCTCGAAAGTCCGCGCAAGGTCGTTGCCCTTGTCATGCTCGACAACAACGCGCCGATCCGCAAGGACACCGCGGTCGGCATCGAGTTCCAGGGACTGACCGGAATCGCGGCCATCTCGCTGGTCGGCGGTGCGGCGGCTGCGCCACCGGTGCCGCTGGACGAGGACGGCATTCCGATTCTGACCGCGGATTTGAGCGAGCAGGAATCGATTGTCGACAGCCTGCACGGTGTCGACCGGGTCATCGTCAACAACAAGTCGATGATCAAGGACGCGCTGCTGTCCTTCGAAAGCTACACGGCATCGCTGAAGAGCAAGGGCGACGCGATCGACGGCATCCTCGGCAGGGCCGATGCTGCCTTCGCAGGCTTCGACAATGCCGTCGAAAAGATCGAAGGCGTCATTCCCGGTTTTGGGGACGGACAGGCCCAGGAGCTGTTTGAAAAAATGAAGTCCCTGCGGGAGACGGCCAACACCTTCAGGCAGCGTTCGGCGACCGTGATGGAAGAGAGCCGACACACGTTGCAGGACATTAGCGAGGCAGCCAGCCGGATGGACCGCAAGGTCGTCCCGCAAGCCGCGGCCGCGCCCGGACCTGCGGCGACGCGGCGAAACCCGCCGAAGCGACAATAGGCGCGGTGACCGCCCAAATAGGCGAGATCAGGCAGGCAGACCTACTAAAGGTTGCCGGATAGGCCGATGGTTCGCCCGATATTTTTCAGCCTGAACGGGAACAAAGTTCCCGCTTCTGAATTGGTTCCGTCGGGCTGATTCCGCGGAACCGACGCCAGCAACGTCACTGGTATTCCGCTTGCTTCGCTTTGGTTTGAACGATTTGATGCGGCCAAATCTCCATGTCCGTGTTCCGGACATCGATCGGCTGATCGGGGGCAATTGATGAGCGATCTCGACCCACTGACGTCAGAGGCGCGCCAACGCCGTAAAGTCAAAGCCTTCGAGAACGGCAAGCCCGACCCGCAACAGGAGCTGCTTCACGCGCTGCAGGCGATGCGAAGCGGCGACTTTTCGGTGCGGATGACGGGCGACCATCTCGGGATCGATGGCAAGATTGCCGACACTTTTAATGAAATCGTGGCGGCCAATGAGCGCATGGCCCAACAACTCGAGCTTGTTGGCCAGGTGGTCGGCCGCGAAGGCAAGACCCGCCAGCGCGTCAGGTTCGGGCTCGCCAGCGGCTCGTGGGCCGACATGGAAGGCTCCGTCAACACGCTGATCGACGACCTGCTGTGGCCGACCCGCGAGGTGACCCGCGCCGTCGCCGCCGTCGCGCAGGGCGACCTTCTGCAGACCGTGAAACTCGACGTCGACGGCCGCCCGCTCGGCGGCGAATTTTTGCAATCGGCCACCATCGTCAACACGATGATCAAGCAGCTCGGCGTGTTCACCTCGGAGGTGACGCGCGTCGCCCGCGAGGTCGGCACCGAAGGCAAGCTCGGCGGACAGGCCCAGGTCCCGGAAGTGACCGGCGTGTGGAAGGATTTGACCGAGAGCGTCAACTCCATGGCCAACAACCTGACCGGCCAGGTGCGCAACATCGCCGAGGTGACCATCGCGGTCGCCAACGGCGACTTGTCCAAGAAGATCACGGTGGACGTGCGTGGCGAGATCCTGCAGCTCAAGGAAGCCATCAACACGATGGTCGACCAGTTGCGCTCATTCGCTTCCGAAGTGACGCGCGTGGCCCGCGAGGTCGGCACCGACGGCAAGCTCGGCGGACAGGCGATCGTGCCCGGCGTCGCCGGGACCTGGAAGGACTTAACCGACTCAGTGAACGCGATGTGCGGCAACCTGACCGCGCAGGTGCGCAACATCGCCAACGTCACCACCGCGGTCGCGCGCGGCGACCTCTCGCGCAAGATCACGGTCGACGTGCGCGGCGAAATCCTGGAGCTGAAGGACACCATCAATACGATGGTCGATCAGCTCAATTCATTCGCCTCGGAAGTCACGCGCGTGGCGCGCGAGGTCGGCACCGAAGGCAAGCTCGGCGGACAGGCACAGGTGCCCGGCGTTGCCGGCACCTGGAAGGATCTCACCGACAACGTCAACTTCATGGCGTCGAATCTCACCGCGCAGGTTCGCAACATCGCCGACGTCGCGACCGCGATCGCCGGCGGCGACCTGTCGAAAAAGATCACCGTGAACGTGTCAGGCGAAATCCTTCAGCTGAAGGAGACGCTGAACACGATGGTCGACCAGCTCAACGCCTTCGCCGGCGAAGTGACGCGCGTCGCGCGCGAGGTCGGCACCGAGGGGCGGCTCGGCGGTCAGGCCAATGTGCTTGGCGTTGCCGGCACCTGGAAGGATCTGACCGAAAGCGTCAACTCGATGGCGTCGAACCTGACCGCGCAGGTTCGTAACATCGCGGAGGTGACCACGGCGGTCGCCAATGGCGATCTGTCGAAGAAGATCACCGTCGACGTGCGCGGCGAGATCCTGGAGCTGAAGGACACCATCAACACGATGGTGGACCAGCTCAACGCGTTTGCGGGCGAGGTCACCCGCGTCGCGCGCGAGGTCGGCACCGAAGGCAAGCTCGGCGGACAGGCGTTGGTGCGCGGCGTCGCCGGCACCTGGAAAGACCTGACCGACGGCGTCAACTCGATGGCCTCGAACCTGACCGGCCAGGTGCGCAACATCGCCGAAGTCGCGACCGCGGTCGCCAAGGGCGACTTGTCCAAGAAGATCACCGTCAACGTATCAGGCGAAATCCTTCAGTTGAAGGAGACGCTGAACACCATGGTCGACCAGCTCAACGCCTTCGCAGGCGAAGTGACGCGCGTCGCGCGCGAGGTCGGCACCGACGGCAAGCTCGGCGGACAGGCCATCGTGCCCGGCGTCGCCGGCACCTGGAAAGATCTCACCGACAGCGTCAACTCGATGGCCGGCAACCTGACCGCCCAGATGCGCAACATCGCCGAAGTCGCGACCGCGATCGCCGGCGGCGACCTCTCGCGCAAGATCACGGTCGACGTGCGCGGCGAAATCCTTCAGCTCAAGGAAACGCTGAACACGATGGTCGACCAGCTCAACCGGTTCGCCGGCGAAGTGACGCGCGTGGCGCGCGAGGTCGGCACCGAGGGCCGGTTGGGCGGACAGGCCAACGTGCCCGGTGTCGCCGGCACTTGGAAAGACCTCACCGACAGCGTCAACTCGATGGCCGGTAACCTGACCGCGCAGGTCCGCAACATCGCCGAAGTGACCACGGCCGTGGCGCGCGGCGACCTCTCGCGCAAGATCACCGTCGACGTGAAGGGCGAAATCCTCGAGCTGAAGAACACCATCAACACGATGGTCGACCAGCTCAACGCCTTCGCCTCCGAAGTGACGCGCGTGGCGCGCGAGGTCGGAACCGAAGGCAAGCTCGGCGGACAGGCTGAAGTGCCCGAAGTCGCCGGCACCTGGAAGGATCTCACCGACAACGTCAACTTCATGGCCTCGAACCTGACCGCGCAGGTCCGCAACATCGCCGAGGTCGCCACCGCGATCGCGGGCGGCGATCTCTCGAAGAAGATCACAGTCGACGTGCGCGGCGAGATCCTGCTGCTCAAGGACACCTTGAACACGATGGTCGAGCAGCTCCGCTCCTTTGCGGCCGAAGTGACGCGCGTCGCCCGCGAGGTCGGCACCGAAGGCCGGCTCGGCGGACAGGCCGTCGTGCCGGGCGTCGGCGGCACCTGGAAAGACCTGACCGACAACGTCAACCTGCTCGCCGCCAACCTGACCACCCAAGTGCGTAATATCGCGGAAGTCACGACCGCGGTGGCGCGCGGCGACCTGTCGCGCAAGATCACCGTCGACGTGAAGGGCGAGATCCTCGAGCTGAAGAACACCATCAACACGATGGTAGATCAGCTCAACGCCTTCGCCGGCGAAGTCACGCGCGTCGCGCGCGAGGTCGGCACCGAGGGCAAGCTCGGCGGCCAGGCTCAGGTGCCGGGCGTCGCCGGCACCTGGAAGGATCTCACCGACACCGTGAACTTCATGGCCGCCAACCTGACCGAACAGGTGCGCGGCATCGTCAAGGTGGTGACCGCGGTCGCCAATGGCGACCTGAAGCAGAACCTGACGGTGAAATCGAAGGGCGAGGTCGCGGCGCTTGCCGACACCATCAACAACATGACTGAGACGCTCGCGACCTTCGCCGATCAGGTCACCAGCGTCGCGCGCGAAGTCGGCGTCGAGGGCCGGCTCGGCGGTCAGGCCAACGTGCCGGGTGCCGCCGGTACCTGGAAGGACCTGACCGGCAACGTCAACCTGCTCGCGGCGAACCTGACCTCGCAGGTGCGCGCGATCGCCGAGGTCGCGACCGCCGTGACCAAGGGCGACCTCACCCGCTCGATCCAAGTCGATGCGCGCGGCGAGGTGGCCGAGCTCAAAGACAACATCAACACGATGATCGGCAATCTCAGGCTCACGACCGACGTCAACACCGAGCAGGATTGGCTGAAGACCAACCTTGCCCGCTTCACCAATATGCTGCAGGGACAGCGCGACCTCGTAACCGTCGGCCGCTTGCTGCTGACCGAACTCACGCCGCTGGTGAATGCGCATCGCGGCGTGATCTATCAGGTCGAGAACGAGGACAGCCCGCAGCTGCGGCTGCTGGGAGCCTATGCCAGCGACGGCGCCCATCCGCACCATCAGGTGTTGCAGTTCGGCGAAGGTCTCGCCGGCCAGTGCGCGGCGGACAAGCGACAGCGGCTGGTCGCGGACGTTCCATCGGACGCCATTCCGGTCAGCTCCGCGCTGCTGCGCGTCGTGCCGCGCAGTCTCGTGGTCCTGCCGGTGCTGTTCGAGAACCAGGTCAAGGCCGTGATCGAGCTGGCCTCGCTCAGCTCCTTCACCGCCTCGCAGATGACGTTCCTGGAGCAACTGACCGAACTCGATCGGCATCGTGCTCAACAGTATCGAGGCCACCATGCAGACCGAGGGCCTGCTGAAGCAGTCGCAGCAGCTTGCCGGCGAGTTGCAGGCCCAGCAGCGCGAGCTGCAGCAGACCAACGACCAGCTCGAGCAGAAGGCGCAGCAGCTTGCCGAGCGCAACGTCGAAGTGGAACGCAAGAACCAGGAGATCGAGCAGGCCCGCCGCGCGCTGGAGGAAAAGGCGACAGAGCTTGCGCTGACCTCGAAATACAAGTCCGAGTTCCTCGCCAACATGTCGCACGAGCTGCGCACGCCGCTGAACAGCATCCTGATCCTCGGCCAGCAGCTCACCGAGAACCCGGACGGCAATCTGAGCGGCAAGCAGGTCGAGTTCGCGCGGACCATTCATGGCGCAGGCACCGACCTCCTCAACCTGATCAGCGACATTCTCGACCTCTCCAAGATCGAATCGGGTACGGTGACGGTCGATGCCGAGGAAATCCTCACCTCCAACCTTCTGGAGACCGTAGGACGACCGTTCCGGCACGAAGCGGACAACCGGCAATTGTCTTTCACCATCGAGGTCGATCCGAACCTGGCACGGAGCATCGTCACCAACTCCAAGCGCCTGCAGCAGGTGCTGAAGAACCTGCTATCGAACGCCTTCAAGTTCACCGCCGAAGGCGGCGTGCGCATGAAGGTGGCCGCCGCGTTGGGCGGCTGGAGCGTCGATCACCCCGTGCTCAACACCGCACCCGCGGTGATCGCGTTCGAGGTGTCGGACACCGGCATCGGCATCCCCCAGGACAAGCAGAAGCTGATCTTCGAGGCCTTCCAGCAGGCCGACGCCGGCACCAGCCGCAAATATGGCGGCACCGGCCTCGGTCTCGCGATCAGCCGCGAGCTCGCGACCCTGCTCGGCGGCGAAATCCATCTGAAGAGTGCGTCCGGTAAGGGCAGCACTTTCACCCTGTATCTGCCGCTGAAATATTCCGGCCCGGCGGTTGCGCCGCGTCTCCAGGCCACGCCACCGGCCTACGCGGCCGCACCTGCACTGCAGGCCGCCGTCCAGGAGCGCGTCAACGAGCCATTGGCGGACGACCGGCTCAATCTGGAACCTGGCGACACGATCCTGTTGATCGTCGAGGACGACCCACACTATGCGCGGGTGCTGATCGATCTCGCACGCGACAAGGGCTTCAAGGTGCTCGCGGCGACGCGCGGCGCCGAGGCGCTCGAACTTGCCAAGCAGTATCAGCCTGCAGCCGTCTCGCTCGACGTCTTCCTGCCGGATATGCTCGGCTGGACCGTGTTGAGCCAGCTCAAGCACAATCCGCTGACACGGCACATCCCGGTCCAGATCATTACGCTCGACGAGGACAGGCAGCATGCGCTGGCGCGCGGCGCCTTCTCCTTCGTCAACAAGCCGACGACCACCGAAGGCGTCAGCGCCGCGCTCACGCAGATCAAGGAATACGCCAAGCCGCGCCGCAAGCGTCTTCTGATCGTCGAGGACAACGTCGCGGAGCAGCTCAGCATCCGCGAGCTACTGGATCACGACGACATCGAGATCGTCGCCAGCGACACCGGCGCCGGCGCACTGACGATGCTCCGGGACAATCCGTGCGATTGCGTGGTGCTGGACCTGCGTCTACCTGACATGACGCGGCTTCGAGGTCCTCGAACAGATCCGCAATGACGACACGCTCTCGACGGTTCCCGTTGTGGTCTTCACCGGGCGTGAACTTTCGGCCGATGAGGATGCGGAACTTCACACGATGGCGCGCAGCATCGTGGTTAAGGGCGTCGAATCGCCGGAACGGCTGCTGGACGAAACATCATTGTTTTTGCACCGTGTGATCACGGAATTGCCGACCGCAAAGCAGCGAATGCTGGAAAAACTCAACAGTTCCGATGACGACCTCATCGGCAAAACTGTGCTGCTGGTCGACGATGATGCCCGCAACATCTTCGCGCTCAGCAGCGTCCTGGAGCGACGTGGCATGAAAGTCCTCACCGCCACCACGGGCAGCGAAGCGGTCGCCCTCGTTGAATCGAGCCCTGAAATCGCAATCGTCCTGATGGATATCATGATGCCGCAAATGGACGGCTACCAGACTATTGGCGTCATCCGACAGAACCCCTCGCTTGGCCGTCTCCCCATCATCGCGCTCACTGCGAAGGCCATGAAGGGCGACCGCGAGAAATGCCTGGAAGCCGGCGCCTCCGACTATCTGGCCAAGCCGGTCAATACCGAACAACTCCTGCTGGCCATTCGCATGTGGCTGCATCGCTGATCATGGCATCGATGATGGAGCAGGAAAAGGTCAACATTCTTCTGGTCGACGATCAGCCCGCCAAGCTGCTCGCCTACGAAGTGATTCTGAAGGAGCTTGGCGAGAACCTCGTCGCGGTCGCGTCGGGACGGGAAGCGCTGGAATATCTTCTGAAGAACGAGGTCGCGGTCATCCTGCTCGACGTGTGCATGCCGGAACTGGACGGCTTCGAGCTGGCCGCCATGATCCGCGAGCACCCGCGCTTCCAGAAGACGGCAATGATCTTCATCTCCGCCATCCAGGTCAGCGACATCGACCGGCTCCGCGGCTACGAGATGGGCGCGGTGGATTACGTTCCCGTGCCGGTCGTGCCCGAAGTGTTGCGCGCCAAGATCAAGGTCTTCGCTGAACTCTATCGCAAGACCCGGCAGCTGGAGCTGCTCAACGCCGAGCTTGAGGACCGGGTGCGCGCGCGGACCGCGGAACTGGAAAAATCGACCGGCCAGCTGGTCGAGAGCGAGCGCCGTCGCAGCATGGCGATCGCCGCGGGCAAGATGGGCTCCTGGGACTGGGACTGGGTCAACGGCGACTGGATGTGGGACGCGGGCCAGTATGGCATCTTCGGCGTCGATGCGGATGGCTTCGAGGTGACGTCGGCGAATGTCGAAACGCTGCTGCACCCTGATGACATCGATGCGTTGCGGGCCGTGATCGCGCATTTCAAGGCAGGCGCACAATCCTATGAGACGGAATTCCGGATCATCCGCCCGGACGGTGAGATCCGCTGGTGCGCCGGCACGGCAGCCGCCACCATCGACAAGGATGGCCGCATCGTGCGCGTCAGCGGCGTGACGGTCGACATCACCGAGCGTAAGCGCGCCGAGGAACGACAGAACCTGCTCGCCCGCGAGGTCGATCACCGCGCCAAGAACGCGCTGGCGCTGGCGCAATCCATCGTCCGCCTGACGCGCGGCGACGATGTCAAGGACTACATCCAGGCAGTGGAAGGCCGGATCAATGCACTCGCCCGCGTGCACACCATTCTCTCACTGTCGAGCTGGCAGGGCGCTGAGATCGGCAAGCTGATCGACGAGGAGATCGCGCCCTATTCGACCGGCGACCAGATCGCACTGCTCGGTCCGCAAATTCAGTTGCAGCCCGCGACGGCCCAGACCTTGGCGCTGGCACTGCATGAACTGGTGACCAACTCAGCCAAATATGGCGCACTCTCCGTGCTACCAGGACGCCTCAAGATCCAGTGGAAGGTGCAGGCCGATGGTCTGCAGCTGATCTGGGAGGAACAGGGCGGGCCACCCGTGGCGAAACCGATTTCGCGCGGCTTCGGGACACGCAGCGTCATTGCGAGCATCGAGTCGCAGCTTGGCGGACGCGCCGAGTTCGACTGGCGTCCGGAGGGGCTGATCTGCCGCCTGTCGGTTCCGATTGCCAAGAGCTTGCAGTCACGCGAGGCCGCTGAGCATCATGGGCTGGCGACCAACGGCCACAAGGCCGAGCACACGCTGCGGACTGCTTGAACGCGCGTGAAAGAGCTTCCGTTCCGATTCAATCGGAACGGAAATACGATCCTAGTGGCTGATCATCCAGGGACGCGCGGTCGGGAAGCTCTTTGCACCGCTCTTGGTCTTTCGTATCAGCCGCGATGGTTTGCCTGAAGAACAACAGCCGCAGCCTGGGCCATGCGAGGCCTTGTACTCGCCCAATGTCTTCGGTGCATGCGCACTGCGCTCGTTGGTGGCGATCGCCTTGCGCTTGTCTGCGGGCATGCAGAAGAAGTTCGGCGCGGTCAGGATCACCCGCGGCGAGGTCGTCTCGCAGCGAGGGCAATCTTGGGGATCGTCGCATTCCGACATCGGCCGCATATCCGTGAACGGCCCGCAATCGTCACAGAGATATTCATAGACCGGCATTTTTTCTCTCCCTGCGCAAATCAGTCAGTGCATCCCTGCGATGGATGCGGGGCGGCCTGATAGGCAACCGTGCCGCATCCTTCGCGCAGGGATAGCTCACTTGTCCGGCGAGATCGGCATCTGGATATCGCCCTTGATGTGCTTGATCGGGCCAGCCGACGACGGCATCACGTCGAAATCGAAGATCTCGGTCGGCAGCCAGAGCGTGGCGCAGGCATTCGGCACGTCGACGACGCCGGAGATGTGGCCCTGGCATGGCGCGGTGCCGAGGATCGAATAGGCCTGAGCGCCGGAGTAGCCGAACTTCTTCAGATATTCGATCGCATTCAAGCAGGCCTGACGGTAGGCAATATGGACGTCGAGGTAATGCTGCTTGCCGGCCTCGTCGACCGAGATGCCCTCGAAGATCAGATAGTCCTTGTAGTTCGGCGTGATCGGCGACGGCTTGAAGATCGGATTCTTGATGCCGTATTTGGCGACACCGTCCTTGATGATGTCGACCTTCAGATGCAGCCAACCGGCCATCTCGATCGCACCGCAGAAAGTGATCTCGCCATCGCCCTGGCTGAAGTGCAGATCGCCCATCGAAAGACCGCCACCCGGAACATAGACCGGGAAGTAGATCTTCGAGCCGCGCGACAGGTCCTTGATGTCGCAATTGCCGCCATGCTCGCGCGGCGGCACGGTGCGGGCGCCTTCGGCCGCGGCCTTTTCTTTCGCGTCACCCTTCAGCCGGCCCATATGCGCGGTCGGGCCGAACGGCGGATTGGCAAGGCCAGGCACGCGAGTGGGGTTGGTCGCGATCAGCGCGGTTTCGCGCTCGTTCCAGGTCGCGAGCAGCTTCGGATCGGGCAAACAGCCGATCAGCCCGGGATGGATCAGGCCGGCAAAGTTCACGCCGGGGACGTGACGCGAGGACGTATAGAGCCCCTTGATGTCCCAGATCGACTTCTGCGCCAATGGAAAATGATCGGTCAGGAAGCCGCCGCCATTCTGCTTGGAGAAGAAGCCGTTGAACCCCCAGAGGCTCTCTTTGAGGGGACCGACATCGAGCAGATCGACAACCAGCAAGTCGCCGGGCTCGGCGCCTTTGACGCCAATCGGGCCGGACAGGAAATGCACGATCGAAAGATCGATGTCGCGCACGTCATCGGCGGAATCGTTGTTCTTGATGAAGCCACCGGTCCAGTCATACGTCTCGATGATGAAATCATCTCCCGGATTGACCCAGGACACCATCGGCACATCGGGATGCCAGCGGTTATGAACCATGTCATTGTCGTACGCGGACTGGGTCAGATCGACCTTGATCAGTGTCTCTGGCATCAAATGCTCCCCTTTTTACGAGTTACGGTGGCTTGTTAGACAGATAGATATTTCGAAATCTGCGCGGCATCGACGGCATCACGCGGATCGTCACGGACGATCTCGCCGTTCTCGATGACCAGCACGCGGTCGGCGATGTCGAGCGCGAAGCTCAGGACCTGCTCGGACACGACGATCGAGAGCCCGCGTTCATCGCGAATGCGCTTCAGGGTGCGCGCCATGTCTTTGATGATCGACGGCTGAATGCCCTCGGTCGGCTCGTCCAGCAGCAGCACTTTCGGCTTGGTGGCGAGCGCGCGCGCGATCGCCAACTGCTGCTGCTGACCGCCCGAGAGATTGCCGCCGCGGCGGTTCTTCATCTCCAGCAGCACCGGAAACAGCTCGTAGATGCTGCCCGGGACTTCCGACTCCCCGGAAACCACGAGCCCGGTCTCGATATTCTCCTTCACCGTCATGGTGGAAAAGATCATGCGGCCCTGCGGCACATAGGCGAGGCCTTTGGCAACGCGTTGATAGCTTTGCAGACCTCCGAGCTCTGAGCCCTCCATGATCACCGAACCGCTCTTGGCCGGAAGGATCCCCATCAGCGCCTTCATCAGCGTGGTCTTGCCCATGCCGTTGCGGCCCATGATGGCGACGATTTCGTTCGGCGCGACGGAGACGTTGAGGCCATGCAGCACTTCGCTCTGGCCATAGGCAACGTGCAGATCCGAAATAGCCAGCATCTACGTGCTCCCTTAATGACGATCAATGGCCGAGATAGACTTCGATGACCTTGGGGTCGCTCTTGACCTTGTCCATCGTGCCTTCGGACAGGATCTGGCCCTGGTGCAGCACCGTGACCTTGTGCGCGATGTCCTCGACGAATTTCATGTCGTGCTCGATCACGAGCACCGAACGATCCTTGATGATGCGGTTGAGCAGCTCGGCGGTCTTGGCGCGCTCGGAGACGCTCATGCCGGCGACCGGCTCGTCGAGCATCAGAAGATCCGGATTCTGGATCAGCAGCATGCCGATCTCGAGCCACTGCTTCTGGCCGTGGCTCAAGAGCGCAGCATAGGTGTCGAGACGATCCTGCAGGAAGATCATCTCGGCGACTTCCCCGACGCGCTCCTTCACGGCCGTGTCGCGCTGAAAGGCCAGCGAGCCAAACACGCTGCGGCCGCGCGGATAGGAAATCTCGAGGTTCTCGAAGACCGTGAGGTCCTCGAACACGGACGGCGTCTGGAACTTGCGTCCCACGCCCACCTGCACGATCTCGTTCTCCCTCATTTTCGTGAGCTCCTGCCCCCGAAACTGAATCGAGCCTGACGTTGCCTTGGTCTTTCCGCAGATCAGATCGAGCACCGTGGTCTTGCCGGCGCCATTGGGGCCGATGATAACACGGATCTCGTTCTCCTCGACGTAAAAGGAGAGATCGTTGACCGCCTTGAATCCATCGAACGATACGGTGAGCGCCTCGACCGCGAGCAGGAAATCCTTGGGCTGATGACCGACGAGCATGATGTTCTCCTCACTCCGCGGGCGCGCCGTCGGCAACCGAATTGCCGGTCCAGCCATTGCCGGACTTCTTGCGCGAGGCCAGCAGCCGGTCGATGCGCGGCTGCACATGATCCTGCCAGATGCCGGACAGACCATTCGGGAACGCCAGCACGACGGCGATGAACAGCGCTCCGAGCCCGAACAACCAGAGTTGCGGGAAGGACTCCGAAAGGCTGGTCTTGGCGAAATTCACCAGCAGCGTGCCGTAGACCGCGCCGAAGATCGAGATGCGGCCGCCGACCGCGGTGTAGATCACCATCTCGATCGACGGCACGATGCCGACGAAGGATGGCGACATGAATCCGACCTCGAGCGTGAACATCGCCCCGCCGATCGCGGCGAAGATCGCGGCCATGCAGAAAGCGAAGATCTTGAAGTTGGCGACGCTGTAGCCGGAGAAACGGACGCGGTCTTCCTGCTCGCGCATCGCCACCAGGATACGGCCAAGCTTGGTCAGGCGGATGAACTGCGCCAGCAGGACGCAGCCGAATAGAAGGACGACCTCGACGAAGTACAGGATGAACTTGGCGTGGTCGGTGCGGATGTCCCAGCCGTGCAGCGTGCGCAGGTCGGTGATGCCGTTGATGCCGCCGGTATAACCCTGCTGGCCGACGATCAGGATGGTGAGGATCGCGGCGATCGCCTGCGTGATGATCGCGAAATAGACGCCGCCAACCCGGCGCTTGAACATCGCGGCGCCGATGATGAAGGCGAAGATCGCCGGCACCACGATGATGGCCAGAACCGTGAGCGGAAAGCTGTGGAACGGCTTCCAGAAGGCCGGCAACTGGGTGATCTGGTTCCAGTCCATGAAGTCGGGAATGCCCGGCGTCGACTGAATCTTGGTGTTCTCGACGCTGGAGGCCTCGAGCTTGAGGTACATCGCCATGCAGTAGCCGCCGAGGCCGAAGAAGACGCCCTGCCCGAGGCTCAAGATGCCGCCATAGCCCCAGCACAGCACCAGGCCGATCGCGACAAAGGCGTAGGTGAGATATTTGGCGACCAGGTTGAGGCGGAAGACATCCAGCGTCAGCGGCAGGATGATGACCAGCAAGAGCAGCAGCGACACGAATCCGATGAGTTCGGAGCGATTGAAAAAGCGCGAGTTGATCATGACCGGACTTTCTTGTTCTTGGACGCGGACCGCTATTTGCGGACCTTGAGCGCGAACAGCCCCTGCGGCCGCATCATCAGGATGGCGACGATCGCAAGCAGCGTGATGACCTTCGCCATCGAGCCCGACAGGAAGAACTCCAGGGTCGACTGCGTCTGCGAGATGGTGAAGGCGGACGCGATGGTGCCGAGCAGGCTGGCCGCGCCGCCGAACACCACGACGAGGAAGGTGTCGACGATATAGAGCTGGCCGGCGGTCGGTCCGGTCGAGCCGATCATGGTGAAGGCCGAGCCGGCGATGCCGGCGATACCGCAGCCGAGGCCGAAGGTCAGACAGTCGACCTTCTCGGTGTTGATGCCGACGGCGCCCGCCATGACGCGGTTCTGCACGACGGCGCGTACCTGCTTGCCCCAGCGCGACCAGAACAGCACATAGGCGACGGCAATGGTGATCAGGATCGTCAGCGCCATCACGAACATGCCGTTGATCGGGATCTGGATCGAATTCGGTCGCCTGCCACGAGCCCATCATCCAGTCCGGCAGTTCGACGCCGACCTCGCGCGCGCCGAACACCGAGCGATAGGCCTGCTGCAGGATCAGGCTCAAGCCCCAGGTCGCAAGCAGCGTATCGAGCGGGCGCTTGTAGAGATGTCGTATCAGCGCCCATTCCACCAGCATGCCGAGCGCGCCCGAGGCGATGAACGCCAACGTCATCGCGACGAAGAAGTAGCCGGGAAACAGCGAGGGCAGATATTGCTGAAAGGCGCTCGACGTCATCCAGGTGACGTAGGCGCCGAGGATCATGAACTCGCCATGGGCCATGTTGATGACGCCCATCTGGCCGAAGATGATGGCGAGCCCCAGCGCCATCAGCACGTAGACCGAAAACAGGATCAGGCCGGCGAAGCCTTGCATTGCGAGAATGGCGCCGAGATCGCCAAGCGAATAGTCACCGAACATGATCCGTTCTCCGTTGTCGGGAAGTCCCGCGTCGCGAATGAATTCGCGACGCGAGGGTCTTGAGCGTGGGCGGGGTCCACGCCAGGGAGTTCGTGGGAAAACGTCGAGAGCGCGAGATGGAGCTCAGCCCCTTACTGGTAGCCCTTCGGGAACGGATCCGGTTCGACGAGATCTGCGGTCTCGTAGACCAGTTCGTACTGACCGTCCGCCTTGGCCTTGCCGACGCGCGTCTTCGACCAGAGGTGATGGTTCTCGTGGATACGGACGTAACCTTCCGGCGCGCCCTTGAACTCGACCCCGGGGGACGCAGCGGCGATCTTGTCGATGTCGAAGCTGCCCGCCTTCTCTGCCGTTAACTTCCACAGCCACGGGCCGAGATAAGCGGCCTGCGTCACGTCGCCGATCACGGTCTTCTCGCCCCACATCTTCTTGAACGCGGGCACGAAGGCCTTGTTGTTGGCATTGTCGAGCGACTGGAAATATTTCATGCAGGCAAAGGCGCCGGCGATGTTTTCACCGCCGATGCCGTCGATTTCGTCCTCAGTCACCGAAATCGTCAACAGCGTCTGCTTCGACAGGTCGATACCGGCCGCCTTCAATTGCTTGTAGAAGGCGACGTTCGATCCGCCGACGATGATGGCGTAGATCACGTCGGGCTTGGTCAATTTGATCTTGTTGATGACCGAATTGAACTGGGTGCTGCCGAGCGGGAAGTATTCCTCGCCGACCACCTTGCAGCCCTGCAGATGGCCCTCGATGTGCTTGCGGGCGATCTTGTTCGAGGTGCGCGGCCAGATGTAGTCGGAGCCGAGCAGATAGAAGCTCTTCGCGTTCTTGGTCTTGTTGACCCAGTCGAGGCCGGCGATGATCTGCTGCGTCGCTTCCTGGCCGGTGTAGATGACGTTCTTCGACTGCTCGAGGCCTTCGTAGAAGGTCGGATAATAGAGCATGCCATTATACTGCTCGAACACCGGCAGCACCGCCTTGCGCGAGGCCGAGGTCCAGCAGCCCATCACGGCGGCGCACTTGTCGTTGACGAGCAGCTTCTTCGCCTTCTCGGCAAAGGTCGGCCAGTCGCTTGCGCCGTCTTCCTGGATAAACTTGATCTTGCGGCCGAGCACGCCACCTTGCGCGTTGATCTGCTCGATCGCGAGCTTCTCGGCTTCCACCGAACCCGTCTCCGAGATCGCCATGGTGCCGGTCACCGAGTGCAGGATGCCGACAGTCACCTCAGTATCCGTGACCGCGAGTCCCGTGGTGTTGACCGCGGAAGTTGCGGGTACATCCGCGAATGACGGTCGCGGGAGCATCGAAATAGCCGGCAACGCCGCCATTCCCATCAAAAGCTTGCGCCGAAGCGGCGACTTCAGGCCCTTAATCGTCTCGTCTGACATGAGCACCCCATCTGGTTCGTTGACACGCTTCCTGATTGGGCAAGGATTGCTGAATTTGTGCAGCGCACAGATACGCAAGATCGCGTATACTGCACCGCAAAATAGCGACGTAGGCTCTGGCCCGGTCCTTGCGTATGGGGTTTTGACGATCGCTTTTGGGAGTTGCAGTAAGTGGCAGGGCGGCAGCGGATAGACCGCGTCAGGCGCCAATATAATCAATGGGTTGCCAACCAGACGCTGGAAGACTACGCGCTGCGCTTCACCGCCAAGAGCGCGCGGCGCTGGTCCGCCGCCCGCGTTGCCAACACCGCCCTCGGCGCGATCTCCTTCCTGGCGCTGGAGGCGATCGGCGGCACCATCACGCTCAATTACGGCGTCACCAATGCGACCGCCGCGATCCTCGTCGTCAGCGTCATCATCTTCTGCTGCGGCCTGCCGATTGCCTATTATGCCGCAAAATGCGGCATCGACATCGACCTGCTGACGCGCGGCGCGGGTTTCGGTTACATCGGCTCGACCGTCACTTCGCTGATCTACGCCTCCTTCACCTTCATCTTCTTCGCGATCGAGGCGGTGATTTTGGCCTCCGCGCTGGAGATGTGTTTCGGCATTCCGCGCCCGATCGGCTATCTCATCAGCGCCGTCGTCATCATTCCACTGGTGACGCACGGCATTACGCTGATCAGCCGCTTCCAGTTATGGACGCAGCCGGTCTGGATCGTGCTGCACATCCTGCCCTTCGCCGCGATCGCCTACGCCAATCCGCATTCCTTTGCCGAGTGGACCAAGTTCACCGGCGAGCATGGCGAGGCGGCGAGCCATCTCGATCTGCTGCTGTTCGGTACCGCTGCTTCGGTGGTGTTCTCGCTGGTGGCGCAGATCGGCGAGCAGGTCGACTTCCTGCGCTTCCTGCCACAAGACCGACGTACGTCGCGGAAGGCCTGGTGGATCGCGCTGCTCAGTGCCGGCCCGGGCTGGATTGTGCTTGGCGCGCTCAAGCTGCTCGCCGGCTCATTCCTGGCGTTCTTTGCGCTGAAGCATGGCGTGCAGAGCGAGCATGCCGCCGAGCCCGCGCACATGTACCTGGAAGCGTTCCGCTATGTGCTGTCACAGCCGGATCTCGCACTCGCGCTGACCGGCACTTTCGTCATTCTGTCCCAGCTCAAGATCAATGTCACCAATGCCTATGCCGGCTCGATCGCCTGGTCGAACTTCTTCTCGCGCCTGACACATAGCCATCCAGGCCGCGTGGTCTGGCTGGTGTTCAATGTGCTGGTCGCGCTGCTGCTGATGGAGATCGGCGTCTACAAGGCGCTGGAACAGACGCTCGCGCTCTACTCCAACGTCGCGATCGCCTGGGTCGGCGCGCTGGTGTCCGACCTCGTCGTGAACAAGCCGCTCGGCCTGCGCCCGCCGCACATGGAATTCAAGCGGGCGCACCTCTACGACATCAATCCGGTCGGCGTCGGCGCGATGACGATCGCGACAATCGTTTCCATCACCGCGTTCTACGGCGTATTCGGGCCGACAGCGAAGGCGCTGTCGGCCTTCGTTGCGCTGGCGGTCGCCTTCATCTCCGCGCCGCTGATCGCCTACGCGACCGACGGAAAATACTATATCGCGCGCCAGCCGAAACCGAGCTGGCAGAACATCGAATCCATCCAGTGCTGCATCTGCGAGCACCATTTCGAACCCGAGGACACGACGTCCTGCCCCGCCTATGCCGGGCCGATCTGCTCGCTATGCTGTTCGCTGGATGCGCGTTGCCACGATCTCTGCAAGCCGCATGCGCGCGCGCATGCGCAGGTCTCCGAAGCCCTCGGCAAATTGCTGCCGCAGCCGATCTACGCCAAGATCAACTCGCAGCTCGGCCATTATCTGGGCGTGTTCGTCGCGTCCGCCGGACTGGTCGCGCTGACGCTCGGGCTGATCTATCTGCAGACGTCCGCGAATGTACACGCCGACAATATGCTGGTGTCGAACGTCCTCTGGAAGGTGTTCTTCGCGCTGAGCCTGATCATCGGGGTGATCGCATGGCTGTTCGTGCTGGCGCAGCAGAGCCGCCGGGCGGCGGAGGACGAGACCCAGCGCCAGACTGCACTGCTGATCCAGGAAATCGAGGCACACAAGCGCACCGACGCCGAGCTGCAGCGCGCCAAGGAAGTGGCGGAATCCGCCAACCTCGCCAAGAGCCGCTATGTCGTCGGGCTGAGCCATGAATTGCGCTCGCCGCTGAACGCGATTTCCGGCTATGCGCAATTGCTGGAGCAGGACCAGAGCTTGCAAACCAAGCCGCGCGATCAGGTGCGCGTGGTCCGCCGCAGCGCCGATCATCTCTCGGGACTGATCGACGGCATCCTGGATATTTCCAAGATCGAGGCAGGCCGGCTCTACCTCTCGCGTGATGAAGTCCGCCTGAGCGAATTCCTCGACCAGCTCGTCGGCATGTTCCGCCTGCAGGCCGCGGCCAAAGGTATCGATTTCATCTTCAAGCGGCCCGCCGTGCTGCCGGTCGTGGTCTATGCCGACGAAAAACGTCTCCGGCAGATCCTGATCAACCTGATCTCGAACGCGATCAAGTTCACGCAAATCGGCAGCGTGCGCTTCGTGGTGCATTATCGCAGCCCTGTCGCGGAATTCGAGGTGATCGATACCGGTCCCGGCATCCAACCGAACGATCTCGAACGCATCTTCGCACCGTTCGAGCGCGGCGCGCTCGGCGTCGCGCAGCCGCAGACCGGCACAGGCTTGGGCCTAACGATCAGCCGACTGCTCGCCGGCGTGATGGGCGGCGACATCAAGGTCACGAGCGCGGTCGGCTCCGGCAGCACGTTCCGCGTCAAGATCCTGTTGTCGGAGGTCACCAACCCGACGCGCCACGCGCCGGTCGAGGCGCCAGTTTCGGGCTATCTCGGGCCACGCAAGACCATTCTCGTCACCGACGACGATCCCGTGCAGCGCGACCTGCTTCGCGAAGTGCTGACGCCGCTCGGCTTCATCCTGTTGAGTGCGCCTGATGGCCCCGCCTGTCTCACGCTGGCCCAGCATTGCCGGCCTGATCTGTTCCTGCTGGATATCTCGATGTCCGGCATGGACGGCTGGAAGGTGGCGGAGACGCTGCGCGCGAACGGTCATCACCAGGCTCGTATCCTGATGGTGTCCGCGAGCGCGCTGGAAGCGCATGGTACGCCGCTGGCGCAGCCGTTTCATGACGGCTATCTGATGAAGCCCATCGATATTCCGCGCCTGCTGGAAACGATCCGCCAACTGCTCAAGCTCGAATGGACCTATAGAGTCTGATCAGGTCGCGGCCCCACGCTGGCGCCCAGAGACGGGTTCGCGGCCCTCGGTCAAGCATATCGAGGAGCTGATCGGGCTCGGCCAGATCGGTTATGTCCGCGCCATCCAGGTCAAGCTCGACGAGATCGGCAGCAATCAACCCGAGCACGCCGACTTCGTCGCGCAGATGCGCTCACTGGTCGACCGCTTCGACCTCGATCAGTACATGGCCACCTTGAAGACGCTGCACGCCTATGATCACTGAGCCCAAGAAGCGCGACGTCGCACTGGTCGTCGATGACTCGCCGGAGACGCTGCGGCTTCTCACCGACGCGCTCGACGGCGCAGGCATGACCGTGATGGTCGCGCTCGACGGCGCGTCCGCGATGCGCATCGTGGACCAGATCACGCCCGACATCATCCTGCTCGACGCGGTGATGCCGGGCATGGACGGCTTCGAGACCTGCCGCCGCCTGAAGCGCGAGGCCGGCTTGAGCAATGTGCCCGTCATCTTCATGACCGGGCTTGCGGAGACCGAGCACATCGTGCGCGGGCTCGAAGCCGGCGGCGTCGACTATGTCACCAAGCCGATTGCGATCGAGGAGATGCTGGCGCGGATCCGCGTGCATCTCGCCAACGCACGGCTGACGCAGAGCGCGCGGGCCGCGCTCGACGTCTCCGGTCGCTATCTGCTCGCCGTCAACCGGCAGGGAAGGCTCATGTGGGCGACGCCGCAGGCGCAGAAACTGCTCGCGGACAGTCTTGGCCCCGCCGGCAGCGACGAGATGGTGCTGCCGGAGCCCCTGCAGCAATGGCTCGAGCAGGTGCAGGCCGGCAAGGCCGGATCGAAAGCCGCGACCGCGACATTTCCGGATCATCCGGCGCTTCGGCTGCACTACGTGGGCAATGCCGGCCCCAACGAATTCCTGCTGCGGCTCGCCAAGGATGCAGGGCACAGTTTTCCTGCGGAGTTCTCCACCGAACTCGGTCTCACCACGCGCGAGAGCGAGGTGCTGGCGTGGCTCAGCAAGGGCAAGACCAACCGCGACATCGCGCAGATATTGGGACTTAGTCCCCGCACCGTGGACAAGCATCTGGAGCAGATCTACGCCAAGCTCGGCGTCGAAAACCGGACGGCCGCAGCGGCGATCGCCGCGAACGCGACTAAGCGGAATAGTTGAAGTGTTCCCCGCCGTCATGGCCGGACTGGTCCCGGCCATACACGTCTCTCACCAACCGGTTCATGGATGCCCGGCACGAGGCCGGGCATGACGCGTTTGCGGCGAGAGCGTACACATATCAACTATAAACGAACGCCTTATCGTCGAGATCGATCGCCGGGAACTGATCCTTCTCCGCCCAATAGTCCTGGCTGTGCTGCCATTCCACCTTGTCGCCGCGCTTGGGCAACAGATGCATGTCGCGCATCAGGTAGTTCGGATTGAAATTCTCCGGATCGATCCATGACAATAGCGGCATGTTGTGATCCTCCGGACGCAGCGCCGGCACGACTTTTTTCGCGCCCTTGTCTTTCATGTGCGTCAGCAGCCGGCAGACAAACTCCGCAACCAGATCGGTGCGCAGCGTCCAGCTCGCACGGAAATAGCCGAACACCCAGGCCATGTTCGGCACGCCGGTGAACATCATGCCGCGATAGGTGACGGTGTCGGCGAAGTCGAGCGGCGCGCCGTCGATGGTGAACGCGATGTCGCCGAGGATGCAGAGATTGAAGCCGGTCGCGGTGACGACGATGTCGGCTTCCAGCACCTTGCCTGATTTCAAGAGAATACCGGCCTCGGTGAAGCGGTCGATCTCGTCGGTGACGACCGAAGCCTTGCCGCTCTTAATGCCGTGGAACAAATCGGCGTCAGGCACGAAGGCGATTCGCTGCCGCCATGGGCGATAGGTCGGCGTGAAGTGCGTGGCGATGTCGTAGTCGGGGCCAACCACCGCGCTGATCTGGCCGAGCAGCTCCTTTTTGACCTGCTCCGGCTCGCTAATGCAGCGCTTGGTGAAGACGTCCTGTTCGAACAGTATCTTGCGGCGAACGATCTCGTGGATCCATTCCTCCTTGACCTGAAGCTGCCGCAACTGCTCGGCGAGTTCGATCGCGTTGCGGCCAAGCCGAAAATAGGTTGGCGAGCGCTGCAGCATCACGACATGCGCACATTTGTCCGCGATCGCCGGCACCAGCGTCGCCGCGGTCGCACCGGAGCCGATCACCACGACCTTCTTGCCGTCGACGGCGAGATCGTCGGGCCAGCACTGTGGGTGCACGATGCGGCCCTTGAACTTTTCTGTATCCGGCCACGCGGGCGTGTAACCTTCGGAATGCCGATAATAGCCCTGACACATCCAGAGGAAGTTCGCGGTGAACCTCGCCGGTTCGCCGGTATCGGTCCTCACCGCGTCGATGGTCCAGAGATTGCTCTCGCTCGACCAGCTCGCGGTCTCGATCCGGTGCCCGTAGCGGATGTGTCTGCCGAGATCGTTCTCGTCGATGACCTCGCCCATGTAGTCGAGGATCTCCGCTGCGGTCGCGATCGGCGGGCCGACCCACGGCTTGAAGCTGTAACCGAAGGTGTGGAGATCGCTGTCGGAGCGGATGCCGGGATAGCGGTGCGTGTGCCAGGTGCCGCCGAAGCTTTCCCGGCTCTCCAGGATAACGAAGCTGGTATCGGGAAGCTGCTTTGTCAGCTGATAGGCACTACCGATGCCGGAGATGCCGGCGCCCACGATGAGAATGTCGAAATGTTCGGCGGCTTGCTGCGCGGACGCAGAAATAGTAGCGTGCGGCGGAAATGTTCATTTTGATTTTCGTTCGCTTTTAGGTTTCCTCGGGGGACAGGCTGGCCTCAAATCCCCGCGATGGTCAACCCATGCGTCCGCATGGCAAAACGACACAGATCAAATGCCGCGCCTTAGAGCGCAAAACCCCATTGTCGCACGGTCTGTAAAATCCAGTCGCGGTAAAGCGTTAGTGGTGTCACACCGGTCAGGCCGCCGCAGCCCGCGCTGCCGTTCGGCCCGGTCGACCAGCTGATGACGCCGATGATCACGGGACCAGCCTCGTGATCCTCGAATGCCGGACCGCCCGAGTCGCCGGTGCAGGCGCCAAACCCGTCGCGCGCGCCCTGCGCGGCCGGATCGACCAGGCGAATCTGCAGGGTACCGGGCTGGCCAGTGGCGATCAGGCCGGCGGATCGGGCGACGCCGCCGCTCTTGCCGTCGCCGCGCACGGTCACGCCGATACCGGCGATGGTGAACTTGTTGCCTGCCGTGAGTGGGAGTTGGGGAATGCCGAGCGTGGCGGCGGATTTCCCTGTCGCAGGCGAAGCAAGCTGCACCAGCGCGACATCGGCGGTGGCGCGATGCCCCAGCATCGTCTGCATCTGGAAACCCGGGTGAATCGCGACGCGTTTCACGTCCCTTAGTTGCGGCTTCCGGTCGGCATCATATTCCACGATCTTGTATTCGGCGCCTGGCTGCACGCAATGTGCCGCCGTCAGCACCAACGTTGGCGCGATCAGGCTTCCAGTACAGAAGTTGCCGCGCGAGCCGACGATGGTGATGACCGAGCGGCCGATGCCCTCGGGCGAAGGCGCAGCCCCGCCGACAATCGCCGCTGCGGGAGAGGATAGCAGTGCAAGAGCCGCCGTCATGGCAAACAGGTTTCTCATCGCGACAGCAAATAGCCCGTCACGCGGAAAACGCCAAAGGAGAAAGGCTGAGGAAACACCAGGTAAGCGCCAGGCATTGCGCGGGCTGGCATCACGTGGCCCGACATGTTAGCCGGTTGGTAAACGTCAACAGTGGCAAGGGATGGGATGATCGAGGCGGTGATCTGGGACTTCGGCGGGGTCCTGACGACCTCGCCCTTCGAGGCGTTCTCGCGCTTCGAGCGCGAGCGCGGACTGCCCGCCGACATCATCCGCCGCACCAACGCCGCGAACCACCTCGAAAACGCCTGGGCTAAGTTTGAGCGCGCGGAGGTTGACGTCGAGGCGTTCGACCGATTGTTCGCTGCGGAATCGCTTGCGCTCGGCGCCGAGGTCCGCGGCAAGGAGGTGCTGCCGCTGCTTGTCGGCGACCTGCGGCCCGAGATGGTAGAGGCACTGAAGCGGGTCGGTGCCAGGTTCAAGACCGGCTGCATCACCAACAATCTTCCTGCCAATGCGATCGGCAGCAAGGGCGGACGCACGCTCTATGTCGCGGAAGTCATGGCCCTGTTCAACCATGTCATCGAGTCCGCCAGGATCGGCCTGCGCAAGCCCGACCCGCGCATCTACCAGATGATGGTCGAGGCGCTGAATGTCGATCCGAAGAACTGCGTTTATCTCGACGACCTCGGCGTCAATCTGAAGCCCGCACGCGAGATGGGCATGACCACGATCAAGGTGGTCAGCGCGCCGCAGGCGATCGCCGAACTCGAGGCTGCGACCGGACTCGCACTGCGATGAGTACTCCTACTTCGCGCCCTTCATCGTGCAGGAGGTCGAGCAGGTCGTCATGCTGCCGCGCTCGCAGGTGATGCAGACGTCGACGCACTGCTTCATATTCTTGGGACTATAGTCGGCGTATAGCCGTTGCGCGCACTTCTGGCCTTCCGTCGCGGACTCGGACGTATCGTTGTTGCAGCCTGCGACGCCGCACACGAGGCCCAGGATCACAACGAACTTCCATGGCCGCAGGCGTCGGCGGCCCGATGGCGAGCCAGCCTGCGAGCCACCACGAAAGAAATCAGGCAAGCCAACCATCGATTCGCCTCCTGACGGGCGCTTCGCTGAATTGCAGATCGGTCCTGATAAATGATACCCGCTCCCACCGGAACAGTTCCGGTGTCCGAAGCGGTATTTTCGTCCTGTATTTTGCCTGTTACCCGTATTCGCACGGATGTTTAGCTGCAGCGCAGAGTTATTCCGCCGCGATCATCCGCTCGGGAAATGCGGCTGAGAGAGCTGCGCGATCCGCGCGCAACACGCCGCGCTCGGTGATCAAACCGGTCACAAGCCGCGCCGGCGTGACGTCGAACGCGTAGTTCGCAACCGGCGATCCCTCCGCGACGATCCGCACCGTTTCGATCCGCCCATCCTTTGTACGGCCGGTCATGTCGGTGACTTCTTCGGCGCCACGCTGCTCGATCGGGATCTGGCCGATCCCGTCTGCGACGCTGAAGTCGATTGTCGGCGACGGCAGCGCCACATAGAACGGCACGCCGTTGTCGTGCGCAGCGAGCGCCTTCAAATAGGTGCCGATCTTGTTGCAGACGTCGCCATTGGCGGCCACGCGATCGGTACCGACGATGACGAGATCGACCTTGCCGTGCTGCATCAGGTGTCCACCGGTATTGTCGGGGATCACGGTGTGGGGCACGCCATGATGGCCGAGTTCCCAGGCGGTCAGCGAGGCCCCCTGGTTGCGCGGGCGGGTCTCGTCGACCCAGACATGGATGGGAATGCCGCGGTCATGCGCGAGATAGATCGGCGCCGTTGCGGTGCCCCAATCGACGGTGGCGAGCCAGCCGGCGTTGCAATGCGTCAGCACATTGACCGGCTCACCAGCCTTCTTCTTCGCCGCGATCGCTTCGATCAGCGGGAGACCATTCCGCGCGATGCCCTGGTTGATGACAATGTCCTGCTCGGCAATATCGTCTGCACGGGCATAGGCGGCGTCGGCGCGTGCCGATGGCGGCAACGGCCGCAGCATGGTCCGCATCTCGTCCAGCGCCCATTTCAGATTGATCGCAGTCGGCCGCGTCGCGATCAGCGCGTCATAGGCCCGCGTGACCGCCGCTTCCGACCGATCGTCGCGCATCGCGAGCGCCATGCCATAGGCCGCGGTCGCGCCGATCAAGGGCGCGCCGCGCACCAGCATCGAACGGATCGCATCCGCCGCTTCGTCCAGCGTGGTCAGCCGCGCCACTACGAATTCGTGCGGCAGCTTTCGCTGATCGATCGCGCAGACCGACCAGCCGTCGGAATCGAGCCAGATGCTTCGGAAATGCCTGCCGTCAACCTTCATGGGCTTCCCCTTTGTCAGGGTAGTTTAGCCTCGCAGCACGCGCCCCGCCACCGCGTCGAGCTTTTTCAGGAGTTCCGGATCGCGCGCCTCGGGCGCCGTAATCAGCGCGGTATCGAGCGCGCGGTCGGAGCCGATCGGGCACGGTTCGTGCGCTCTTGGAAATTCCTGGGCCAGCCTCGCCACCAGGCTTTTTGCCCTGTCGGCGTTTGAACTGAGCACACGGATGATGTCCTGCACCGTGACCGCGTCGTGGTCGGGGTGCCAGCAATCGAAGTCCGTCACCATCGCGACGGTCGCGTAGCAGATTTCCGCTTCTCGCGCGAGCTTGGCCTCCGGCATGTTGGTCATGCCGATCACGGAATAGCCGAGGTTCTTATACGTCATGCTTTCGGCATAGCTCGAGAACTGCGGCCCCTCCATGCATACATAGGTGCCGCTGCGCGCGATTGGAATGCCCTCGGCCTCGGCCGCCGCCGCCAGATGAATTCGCAGCCGTGGCGAGACAGGATGCGCCATCGACACATGGGCGACACAGCCCTTGCCGAAAAACGAGCTCTCGCGCTTGTACGTTCGATCGACGAACTGATCGACCAGCACGAAAGTGCCGGGCGGCAACTCCTCCTTGAAGGAGCCGCAGGCCGACAACGAAACGAGGTCGGTGACGCCGGCGCGCTTCAACACATCGATATTCGCGCGGTAGTTGATATCGGAAGGCGACAGCCGATGGCCCTTGTCGTGCCGGGGCAGGAATACGATCGGAAGACCTGCGATGCTGCCATGGCGCACTGGCGCGGATGGCTCGCCCCAGGGGCTTTCGATCGCCTCTTCGCGCGCGTCGTCAAGGCCCGGCAGGTCGTAGATGCCGGAACCGCCGATAATGCCAAGCACTGCTTTGGTCATGCTCACTCCACCGTCTTGACGTGATATGCCAGCTTTGCGGCGGATTGGGAACAGCAAGGATTTCGCTCGCCGTTCACTTCGGCGCATGATGTTAAGTTGATCCTGGTTGATCCATGCCGGATAATCTGGCACCGCAGGGGAAAGCTGGTTACATTGTCCGAGACAACCGAAGCCTCAAGCCTGCATTCGCACCATCGCGTGTCCGATCCTGCCGCCAACACTCTCGCCGTACTGAACTCCGTCTTCGGCCTGACTGCCTTTCGAGGCGCGCAGGAGGAGATCGTCCGCCATGTCACCGGTGGCGGCAACTGTCTGGTGCTGATGCCGACGGGCGGCGGCAAATCGCTGTGCTACCAATTGCCCTCTCTTCTGCGTGAAGGCTGCGGCATCGTGGTCTCGCCACTGATCGCGCTGATGCGCGATCAGGTCGCCGGGCTGGTCGAAGCTGGTGTCAACGCGGCGGTGCTGAACTCGACCTTGTCGTTCGAGGAAGCCTCGGCAGTCGAGCGCCGCTTCATTTCGGGCGATCTCGATTTGCTCTATGTCGCGCCGGAGCGGCTGCTCACGCCACGCTGCCTGGCGCTGCTCGCGCGGGGCAAGATCGCGCTGTTCGCCATCGACGAAGCGCATTGCGTGTCGCAATGGGGGCACGACTTCCGGCCCGAATATATCGGCCTTTCCGCACTCGCGGAGCGCTTTCCCGACGTGCCGCGCATGGCACTGACCGCGACGGCCGACGATCTCACACGACAGGAGATCGCGGAACGGCTCGGCCTCACGGACGCGCCGCAGTTTGTCGCGAGCTTCGATCGACCGAACATCCGCTACGAGATCGTCGACAAGCGCAACGCGCTGGTCCAGCTCAAGAGCTTGATCGCCGAGCGTCATCACGGCGAGGCCGGCATCGTCTATTGCCTGTCACGAGCCAAGGTCGAGGACGTCGCGGCCGCGCTGTGCGAGGCCGGCATCATCGCCCTGCCCTATCATGCGGGCCTCGACGCCCGCGTTCGCGCCCGCAATCAGGATCGCTTCATCAGCGAGGACGGAATCGTGATCGTCGCCACGATCGCGTTCGGCATGGGTATCGATAAGCCGGACGTGCGGTTCGTCGCGCATCTCGACCTGCCGAAGAGCATCGAGGCCTATTACCAGGAGACCGGGCGCGCCGGGCGGGACGGAAAGCCGTCCACCGCCTGGATGACCTACGGTCTGTCGGATATCGTGCAGCAGCGCCGCATGATCGACGAATCCACCGGCTCAGACGCGTTCAAGCGCGTCTCCATCGGCAAGCTCGACGCGCTGGTCGGTCTTGCCGAGACCGCAAATTGCCGTCGCCACCGCTTGCTCAGCTATTTCGGCGAAACCTTTGCCGCCAACGGCTGCGGCAATTGCGACAATTGCCTGTCGCCGCCGCGCGTCCACGACGGCAAGATCGTCGCGCAGAAGCTGCTGTCCTGCGTCTATCGCACCGGCCAGCGCTTCGGTGCGATGCATCTGATCGACGTGCTTGTCGGCCGCATGACCGAACGCGTTCAGCAATTTGGCCATGAGAAGTTGTCGGTGTTCGGCATCGGGCGCGAGCTGAACGAGAAGCAGTGGCGTACGGTGCTGCGCCAGATCATCGCGATGGGGCATCTTTATTCCGACAGCACAGCCTTTGGCGCGCTGAAGCTGACGGATTCCGCACGCGGCGTGCTGCGAGGCGAAACCGAAGTGATGTTGCGCGAGCAGACCGCTCCATCGCGCAACCGTGCGATACGCGGCAATTCGAGGCGCGGCGAACTCGCGCCCGCTCCGTCCGGCAGGACCGGTGATCCCGCACTGCAGGCTGCGCTGCGCGCCTGGCGCGCCGAGATAGCACGCAAGCGCGGCGTGCCGGCCTATGTCGTGCTGCACGACTCGACGATCGACGGCATTGCCGCGGTGCGCCCGGCAACCTTGACCGCATTGCGCGGCATCGCCGGGATCGGCGACAAGAAGCTCGAGCATTACGGCGAAGAGCTGATCGCGGTCGTCAGGGCCGCGGCTGGTCAGTGATTGGAGATGCCGCGAACCCTCCGAAAGCCGAAGTGAGCTTCTCGATTTTATTGCCGCCACGACGGCGCGCGATCGGTCAGCTCATCCATTCCGGAAGGTATACGCATAGCCGTTGAGCGCCGGCGCTCCGCCGAGATGGGCGTAGAGCACCTTCGAACCAGCCGGGAAATATCCTCTCTTCACCAGATCGATCATGCCCTGCATGGATTTGCCCTCGTAAACCGGGTCGGTGATCATGCCTTCGAGTCGTGCGCAAAGCCGGATCGCAGCCTTGGTTTCCTCCGATGGAACGCCATAGGCCGGGTAGGCATAATCCTCGATCAGGACCACATCGTCGGCGACGATCTCCTGGCCGAGTTCGACCAGTTGCGCGGTGTTCTGTGCGATCGAGAGAACCTGCGCCTTGGTCTGCTCGGCCGTGAAGGACGCATCGATGCCGATCACCTTGCGCGCCCGGCCATCCTTGGCGAAGCCGACAAGCATGCCGGCGTGGGTCGAGCCGGTGACGGTGCAGACGACGATATAATCGAAGGCAAAGCCGAGTGCCTTCTCCTGCGCCCGCACCTCCTCGGCAAAGCCGACATAGCCGAGCCCGCCATATTTGTGCACGGACGCGCCGGCCGGGATCGCGTAGGGCTTGCCGCCCGCGGCCTTCACCTCGTCGATCGCCTCCTCCCAGCTCCTGCGAATGCCGATGTCAAAGCCGTCATCGACGAGCCGTACATCGGCGCCCATGATCCGGCTCAGCAGGATGTTGCCGACGCGATCGTAGACGGCATCCTCATGCGGCACCCAGCTCTCCTGCACCAGCCGGCATTTCATGCCGAGCTTGGCTGCAACAGCTGCGACCATGCGGGTGTGATTGGACTGCACGCCACCGATCGAGACCAGCGTGTCGGCGTTGGAAGCGATCGCGTCGGGAATGATGTATTCGAGCTTGCGAAGCTTGTTGCCGCCGTACGCGAGGCCCGAATTGCAGTCCTCCCGCTTGGCGTAAAGGTCGACCTTGCCGCCAAGATGCTCCGTCAGCCGCGACAGCTTCTCGATATGGGTCGGTCCGAATGTGAGCGGATAGCGCTCGAATTTCTCCAGCATGCCTGGTCCCGATTGTTGATTGACGACAGGAACTTATCACCAAAAAGGGCCAGGTCTCGCCCTGATATTGCGCAATGACGCGTTCGGATGATGTGCAACGCCACGCGACGCCGTTTACGTCGCGTTGAAATCGCTAACTTAATCCCGCTGAACGTTGACGCCAACAAGCCGTCGTGATCGGTCAACCGACCGTCATCAAATTGTCGGCGAAAGTAATCTATTGCTTCGCGCCTGTGTAATTTTGTCCGCGAACGAATAGATTGAACTCCACCAGCATGTTCCATTCTCGATCGGCGGCACGGCTATGAGAGCACACTTGGCAGCATGGACGGCGATCGCGATCGTGTCGGCCACTCTGCCGGATAACACGCCGCCTCGTGGCACTTCCTCCGTCACCATCGCGGCATCTGAAGTCTTTATCAGGCAAGCGAGAGGGCCGTGTCGCGCCGGGCGCAAGCATTCAGACCAAGCCGACGCCCGAAACAACGAGCACGGCGACGACCGTGACCCCTGCTGCGGCGCAGACAGCGCCGGTGACCTGCAATGCGCAGAATGCATCGTCGCAAGCCTGCTACACGGCCACGCAGCAGGCGCGGCCGGGACGATAGGCTGCAGGCAAGCCCTCAAGCTTGCCTTCGGGATCAGCTTTTCGGCGTCGGTCCCTCTTGCCCGATTGGGCGGACGACAAAGGCCTGCCGCTGCTTTTCGAGCTCGCGCATGAACGCCGCGCCGGCAACGCGGTCCTTGAAGTCCCAGAGATGGTTTTTCACGCCTTCGAAGATCAGCGCGTAGACGGCGAGCTGAACGCCTTCCCGCACCCCGAGCGTCGCCGGCGAGTTCTTGGTAATGCCGAACTCCGCCTGCAGCAGCTGGTCGATCGCGGCGAACTGGAACGCCGAGCTGTGGACTTGAGCCGAGTAGATGGTCTTGGTGGTCGTCACCGAGGCGACCACCCGGCCGCTCTGCACGCTCACCGCACGCAGCGCCACCGTGATGATGTCCTGCCTGTATTGCGTATCGGCGCCGATGCCGAGGTAGTTGGCGCCGAGGCCGCCGGTCGTCTCGTCGCTGTCGTAGCCGATGATGCCGCCTTCCAGCAGGATGCCGGCAAAGCGCAGCGGCGGAAGGCTCGGCGCCTTGTCGCCTTCGGCGGCGGTGCGGGTATTCTGGATGATCTGCCGTTCCTGCAGAAGCGGCTGCAGGTCGTTGCGCTCGACGACGTTGAACCACTGGCCTCCGCCGGCCTTCGTCAGCACGTCGATCAGGACCGCGCTGGCACCTTGAGTCAGCGCGCGCGAGAACTCGGCGAAATTGTCGTTCGGCTTGTTCTGCCCCGTCAGGTCGGGAAAGTTGTACACCGACACGTCGAGCGGACGCCGCGGCGGCGGAAGGCTCTCCAGCGCGATGCCGGACTTTGGTGTCCGCGACAAGCGAGGCCGGTTTGGCCATCGGATCGTTCGCCGAGCCGGCGATGATGCAGCCGCCCAAGCTTGTCGAGAGCACCGCCAAGGCTGCGATGCTCCGAAAATGTCTGTTCATGTCCAATATCCAGCGAGAAAATTCGGCGGAAGTGCCTCGTCTCAAGGAACCGTGCTGTTCGAATTGACCGCCGTTGCCGGAGCCCCCGTTGCCGTTGCCGGAGCCGCCATTTCCGTTCCCGCTGCCGTTTCCACCGACGATGACCAAGCCGGAGAGTGCCTTGTCCAAGCCGGACAGGTCCGGCCCTTGCGAGCCCGATTTGACGCCTTCACCCTGGGCTTGCGCTTGCGAAAGCAAAGGCGCGCCGTTGAGCGGATTGCCGCCGAATGTCGGATTGACGGGGTGATAGACCAATTCGGATGCGAGGGCCGGCGCCGATACATTGATGACGAGCACCGCGATCGCGGAATGACCCAATAACAGTTACGCATTACGCATACCTCGAGTGAAACGATTGCAGGATTATCTCTTGATCAGAAGGCGGCCATCGGGGAGCCGTGCGACCAGTACGTTCATTGGCGCGGAGCCGGGAGGCTGCAGCACGGCAATGGAAAGCCCCTGGGTATTGATCAGATTGACGTTCGACAGATCTTGTCCGCCTTGAAACACGCCGACATTATTGTTCTTGCCGCCCCATATGCCGACATTGGAGAGATTGTTTCCGCCGGCCTGCGCTTGAAAGACCGCGTTGGAATTTCCAACCTGGATGGTCTGGGCGTAGTTGCCGCTGCGCGCAGGCGCCGCTGTCTCCGGCGTTGGAACGAAAGACGTTTGCCGCGGAGCGTACGAAGCCGAGGACGCGGCCGGGACCGGCTGCGGCACGATCGAAGGTGCGGGGCCGGGGGATTTCGAGGTCACCTGCGCGATATACGCCGACTCGGCCAGCGCAGGCCCGCAGCCTGTGACGAGAATGGCCGCGATCATGCCGCGCAGCAAGGTTCGGTGTCTCATGGCGACGTGCACGTGAATTCCTTTTGGTCTGACTGAAGGGACAGCTCGGCGCGATAATTGCCAATCGCGGAGCGATCAAGGATGAGCGTCGTAAGAACCTGTTCCTGCCCGGCCTTCAGAACGAAACGGCCGCTCTGCGCGTTGTTGCTGCTGCCCGTCGAGCTCTGTTTGACAACCGAGAAGCTGTATTCTCCCGCCGCCGGGGCATCGGACCGCGCGATCGCCTCAAGCCGCAGAAAGTCCTTGGCGGGCTCAGCGCGGATGACGCATTCTATGGCGATGGTCGGAGCGATTGGCATTGATCAGGTTCGATTCCGTCGTAGAAGAGCCACAGACGCGGCAACTTTCAGGTGAAACTATAGGTGGATCTTTGCTCTTTTTTGACAGTTGCAATATTCGCGAACGGCGGCCAGCCAAACACATGAGGCACGTGCCCGCCGTGCAACAGTGATCATGCAATCGAGCGGGACCAGCCCCGCGGACCACTGCCGGGAATATTGAGCCCAACCCTATGCCGACCATCTGCCGATCTCGTCAGCAACGGAGCGATCGTCAAGATCGAGGTCGATCTCGCACCGCGCGATCAGCCGCTGCGGCTGCTCTATGGGACACCGCAATTCATTGCTTGGCTGAAGGACGTGCTTGACGGCGCCGAACCGCCGTTCCGGCTGGGGGATACGTCGATCGCCGAACAGATTGATGATCTCTTCTATTCTTTCTTGAGCGGCGAACAGCTCATCTTTACAAGGCAATTCCGCGTCGTCCGGGCGGAAGAGAATGCCGTGTGGGAATTGAAGACGCCGGATGTTCGTATCTTCGGATGGTTCATGGCCAAGGATTGCTTCGTCGCAGTGTTCGGAAATTGGGCTGACACAATCAAGGATCATGATCTCTACCGGGGCTATCGCATCGCCATCCGGCGTCTTCGCCGCGAATTGGAGATCGATGCGACATTGTGTGTGAAGGGGGTTGCGCCTGATGACGTTCTTTCGGTTTGACATCGATGCGCGATCCCGTACGGCCGGCAGACTGCTCGGACGAATTCGCCGTGAATTGCTCAAAGCCATCACGGATGAGAAGCGCGGCGGCCTGACCCAGCAGGAGCTTGCACGCCGGCTCGAAAGCGAGCGCTCGAACATCAATCGCCAATTGTCGGGCGAAGCGGAAATGACGCTGCGTTCGCTCGCTGATCTTGCCTGGGCGCTCGATCGCGAGATCACGTTCGAATTGCGCCCTATCGAAGCCATATCGGGGCAGAACATCGCGCCGACCACGTCGACGATTGGTTACCAGCCGGTCCGGATTATCGCGCCGAAAACACTGAACGATTGATCGGTCGTTGGCATCTCTGCGAGCATCGGTGCACGACAACAGATGAGAAGACAGGCGGCGGACGATGGCCCGCCGCCTGCTTTCGCTTACTTCTGCGAAACGATCGCCGAATTGTGCGAACCGTACTGCGCGGTGAACGAGGTGTTCGTGACGTTCGCACCGGTCGCCTGAGCAACCGTCAGCGAGTTACCGACACCAACCTGCAGCGAGACCAGGTTGTTGTTGCCGGCCATCGCCTGCTGACCGACGCTCTGCGTCGCGTTGACGACGTTGGAGCCGCCGAACTGCGAGATCAGCGAATTGTTGCTATTGCCAGCAACCGAGAGCGGCACAGCCACGCTCTGCTTGAGGGAGACCAGGTTGTTCTTGCCGACCTGATTGGTGAGAGCGTTGTTGCTGGCGGTACCCGTGCTGAAGGGCTGGTTCTTCTGCGCGATATCCGCGATGTTTCCGCTGCCGGTCTGGAACGTCGCCTGGACGTTCGCGCCGTTCTTCTGATCGACGGTCGCGACGTTCCCGTTACCGACCTGACCGATGAACGACCCGTTGGTAAAGTTCGCAATCTGGTCGGCCGTGGTGGCGCCGAACGCGCCGGCAACATGGCCGCCCTGATCCGTGGTGGCGATGTTACCCTTGCCGATCTGCACCGTCGCGGCGGCGTTGTTCACGCCTTGACCCTTGTCGCCGCCGACCGACTTCTGCGAGGTCGCGGCCTCGTTGTCATTGCCGATCTGCAGCGCGGTCGCCGCATTGCCATGACCGGGCTCGAAGACACCAAAGGCGCTGGTGCCATCCGCGCTCTTTTGCGAGGTACCTGCAATGTTGCCATTGCCGAACTGACCTGTGAACGAAGTGTTGGCGCCACCGACCGGAGCTGCCGATCCGGATGTCACGCTCTTGTCGGTCTGGGCGACACCGGCCGTGTTCCTATTGCCGACTTCCAGAGTGCTCTGTGTGTTCTGGCCGCCTTTTTGCGTGGCGATCACATTGTTGCCGTTACCGAACTGGGCGCTGAACGAGTTGTTGTCGAAGGGGGTGCCGAGGAAACCCGCGTTCGGTAGCGTGCTGGTCTGTCCGGTCGAGGCAAAGTTGTTCTTGCCGACCTGGACATTGCCCGACTTGTTGTTGCCGGCGCCGGCCTTGCTCGCCTGATCGGTCATCACCGAGTTCTTCGTGCCCACCTGGAAGGTGGCCTGGCCGTTATTGCCGTTCTTCTGCGAAATGGTTGCGTCGTTCTTGTTGCCAATCTGTTCAATGAACGACTCGTTTGTGAGCGGGCCCGCGGCATAGGCAGCCGGCACACTCACCAGGATGAGCGCCAAGGCAGTCATCATTCTCATGGAAATACTTCCTTCGATTAACCAAAGCGGGGTCGACGGGGATCGTCACCCTCGGCGCGCGTTAAAACATTCTTAACCTGACATCCCGATGACAGTTTTGATTCCCCTGGCGTTTTCGGCGGCATTGTCGCGCGCGCGACATCATCAGAGCATCATACGATGGTTAATGGCGCCCACGCCTCACGAGGCGCGTTCGATGCGCAGCGAGCCCAGCCGCAATTCCTGCTCGGCATCGATCAGCGCCCGCACGCGGAGCAGGCCCGAGCTGCGCAGCTCGAGCGGCGTGAAAATCAGGCTCGTGGCAGCGACGATGAAGAGCGGGGCGTCGGTATTCGTCTTCAGGTTCGCGACCAGCTCGCTCTGCTCGCTACGTCTGGGCGTTTCGATGGTTTCCTCGGAGAACGGCGTGTCGTCACCGGGCAGATAGCAGCGCACGACAATCGAACTGAAGGGCTTCGACGCCGGCGAGAAAATATGGATGTGCACACACAGTTTCGGCAGCAGCAACGGAAACTGTCCTGAAATGAACATTACTCCGTTGTAACAACCAATGAAGCTGAGTTTGCCGCCCGCTTCGTTGCGAATGTCATCGCAAAAAATCGAATATCCGTATCGATCCATCTATTGAAAGCGAGGTCCTGTAACAATCCGGTTGTAAATGCGCCAACCTCCGTCTTCTCTCATGAGTGTGACGATCATATTACGGCTGCCATTCTCGAATGAAATCGAGAAGGTCTGACTCGAAGCTGGCGAGTCGACTATTCGGGCGGCGCAACCCAGACATCACTTTGCTTGATCTGTCGAAGGAGTGCTTCAGGATCGAATTTCCGGAAGCCCTGCGGCACCTGCAGCAGCGACACCGGCTGCGGCGTGTCCCGAATGTTTTCCACCGCGATGATGTCTCCGTCCTTGGTCTTGATCGCAGCGGAAAGTTGTACAGTCGGATCGATCCAGCCGAGGAATTGCTCGCTCGCTGCCCGCCGTCACGCGATAGGCGATCAGGCGGCGTCCACCGATGACATCCTCACCCGTTCGTTCGCAGCGCAGATCATCCGGATGTGCCGCGCCGGCCAGTCGCGCCATGGCCTGCCATTGGCGACATGGATCATTGGGATCGACCGGCACGAACCAGCTTGTGAGCCGGCTCGACTGCCGGGCGTCCATGTAGAGGTGCATCGCCGGTCTCACGAAATAGGCCGCAGGTTTGGCGCCGTCGATCAGGAAGAAGCCGTCGGGGAGTTCCGGCGTTTCGATCCGCACGTTGTCGTCATGGACGATCAGCCGGCCGGCCGGCACTGGTGCAGCGCCCGCTCGCGTCTGACAAGATCCGCGGAAAATTCTCGTGCCAGCGCCGGGGCATGCTACAACACCAGCAACAAGCCGACGAAGAAGCACAGCACCAGGCCGCGCCTCTTCGGCGCGGCAATCATCGAGTTCAGCCATTCTCGAACATCCGCTGCTAACGAGACCTTAACGTCAAAAGCAGCGCCGACCAGACCATCAGGCCCGATCGGCGCCACGTCACTCATGCCGGATCGCAGATCATGCCGCGATCCCATGCGCGCGTTACTCGGTGTAGGACAAGGTGACCGCGTGGCTGAAGTCGAAGGCGTCGAACATGTCAGCAAGCGCCGGGCTGTTGGTCGGCACATACTGATTGTTCTTCGAGAACTTCGGATTCGGCAGGTTGTCGCGGCTGCGGTTCGTCAGCGGCTGGAGGCTCCAGTTACGCTCGATGAATTTCAGCAGCGAAACGTGGTCACCGTAGTTGTGATAGATCTTGCCGCCGGTCGAGTACGGCGAGAGGATCAGGATCGGCATACGCGGGCCGTCGCCGAAGAAGTCGATCGACTGGATGTAGCCCGAGTCCCAGTAGCCGCCGGCTTCGTCCCAGGTGATGAACACCGCCGTCTCCGCCTTCAGCTTCGGATTGGCGTCGAGCGCACCGAGGATGTTGAGCACATAGGCCTCGAACAGATCGACCTTCGAGCTCTGCGGATGACCGTCGAGCAGACCGTCGGGCTTGCCGAACGACACCGAAGGCAGGGTGTTGTTCTGGATCGCCGTGATCAGGTCGGCCGTGTCCTTGATATGCGCCGTCCGGACAGCCGGGTCGGCCATGATCGAGGTCGCGTACTGGAACGGATTGCAGATCTGGCAGTAGGCCACGCCGAGCGCGTGCGCCGGATCGGCAGCCGCCGCAGCCGACAGGTTCGGGCTGGTCGGGTTCGCCGCAACCGCGGCATTCGAGAGCGCCACGGCGTCATTATACGCGCCGCCGTAGTAGGCCCACGAGATGTTCTTCTCGATCAGGGCGTCGCCGATGGTCCTGACCGACGACGGCGGAAGGTTGTTTCCACCCGACAGCGCGCCGTTCGGCAGATAGCCCGGATTGGTGTTGTTGAGCATGTAGTAAGTGGTTGGGCTTGCAGTTCGGCTCTGCCGCATAGGGCAGATTCTCGAGATAGCTCACGATCGGCTTGACGCCGGGCTGGAAGATGTCCGAGCAATTGCTGAAGTTGCCGTCGACCGTGTAGACGTTGACGGTGCTCGGCCTTCGGGTTCGGATTGGCGATCAGGCTGGTCGGCGGCGTGGCCGGATTGCCCTTGCCGTCGCTCCAGAACGCCGCGTCGCCGGTGCCGAGCATGAAGTGGTTGGCGCCGGTGCCGCCATGGAACGACTGATGGAAGTTGTCGCCCAGGGTGAAGCGGTCAGCCAGCATCTTCAGGATCGGAGCCTGCTCCTGCTCGGCATTGTAGAAGCCCATCGAGTTGCCGAGGCTCTTGTTGCTGGCCGAATAGGTCGCCATCACGAACGGGAACAGATCGTTCAGGCAGCCCGAGTTGTTGGCCTTCGTCGCGCTGGCGACGCTGCAGTCTTCCTGCTGCCAGTCCTGATAGAAGCGATGCGTGGTGTCGCCGGTGTAATCATCGTCGCTGAGATTCGGACCCTGCAAGCAGGAACGGTCCGGCGCAGCGTGCCGGCGCCGGGAACGCGGGTGTCGAGCGAGTTGGCCGGCAGGCCGGTGAAGCCGGTGGTCAGGATGTCGAGATCGGCCGGGTCCATGTCCTTCTCGACGCTCGCTTCGGCAATCGTCTTGAACGGAGCGCCGGTGTCGCTCTGCGCGGTCGGGGTACCCGTCGGTGTTCGGCTGCGGCATCAGGTTGGCTCGCGCTATAGGGCGACTTCGCCATCTGCGGCGCACCGATATAGAACGACGGCTGCGCCGCGACGGAGAACTGCTGGGCCTGTGCGAAGTTCGGACCAGGCGTGCCGTCTTCGTTGACGATGCCCTTCGACAGCAGGTTCGAGATGGTCTGACCCGCTGCCCTTCGGCTTGTAGACACCGAAGGTGTGATCGAGGCCGCGGTTTTCGCCGATCAGAACGATCACGTGCTTGATCGGCGATGCCGTCTTGACCGTCTCGCTCGGATCCTTCTTCGCCTTGGCATCGGCCTTGATCTGCTGGATGATGTCCTGGACCATCTTGAAGCGGTTGTGGATGCGCACGCAAATCCCAGCTGCTGACACCAGCTTCGCCGGCAGATAGCGACCGGCGCAACTGCCATCGTCGACGCGATGCAGAGCGCCGTCGTCGCTCGCCATCTTCTCAAATTGAAAGTCGATTTCATCTCGACCCTCGAAAGTTTGGAATTAACGATGCGGTGCTTAGTGCTTCAACATGACGCAGGCATATCGGTGCGATGAAACCGAGAAAGAAACTAAGAACGATTTCAAATTTTTCTGACGGAGAGTTGCTGAAAACTCTTCGCAACGTTTAGTGCACGGCTGCTTCAAGCTGCACTTGCGCATCAATCGTTCGAGTGATGATGACGATCATTGTTCAGCGCGCAGCAGATGCAACGTCGGTGATCGCGCTTGACGATCGCTCGACCTGTAACTCTTTCGGTTCGAGCGGATCCTGTCTGCGGAAGTGCGCGCTCCGCGTCCTATCTCGACAGGTGCTTTGACTGCATGACTTGGCGCAGCGCGCCATAGTGCCGATCATGTACGGCTTGATTGAACAGCGACCACGGCTCCGCATTGGTCAGCAACGCAGGGACTGCCGCGGCCATCAGATAACGATAATTCCTGTAATCCGTCGCCGCGTCGTTCAATCGACCCTCGGCCACCGCCATGTCAATTCGCCGCAAGCTCAAGACGATATCTTTCAGTACCGAGCGCGCCTGGCTGCGCTCCTGCTCGCCGCCCAAGACGACGGTGTTCTTGCGATCGGGATATTGTTCAGCCAGTTCGCGCAGTTCACGGCCGACGGTGTCGACCGCGAGCGAGACGATCGCTTTGTCGCCCGCCGGAATTGCGGTCGCCAGCACACTGGAGAAGTCGTTGATTTCTTTCAGCGATGCGCCGGCGCCGTCGTGCTCGAAGGGCAGCGCGCCGTCGCCGACCGCGGTCAGATAGGCGACGAGATCCTTCTTGTCCTGGGCCGACAGACCGAGATCGAACATCTTGTCGAAATGCGCTACGACCTGATCGAATGTGTCGAAGCGACCGTCGTGGAAATAGGGCGCATTGAAATCGGCGTTGCGCAAGGTCGGCGTCTTGAACAATCCGCCGGAGCCGACGTCGTGCTGCCGATGGTCGACGAATGCGCCCGACGGAACGTGACAGCCGGCGCAACTCATGCCGGGATCATGCGGGAACGGCTTTGCGAACAGCGCCTCGCCGCGACGCTCAGCATCGCTGATCTTGCCGACCAGCCGGCCGCCGGGACCGAGATTCGGATTGGCCAGGAAATCGATGTCCTGGATATAGGCCACGATCGCATCCAGGATGACCGGCGACGGCTCCGGTCCGGCGAACTCGTTGACGATGACGTTGTGGACGAAATCGCGCAGCGACGGCATGCGGCCGTCGACGCCATAGGGCGCGAGATAGCGCGCGCCACGCAGGCTCGGGATCCTGACCGGATCGAGCATGAAATTATCGGCCTTCGGATTGAACAGTGCCCCGGTCGTGTCGAAGTTGCCCGGACGCGTCGACATCTTCGGCATGAAGAACTTGGCGTTGCCCGCCCCGTTGACATGACAGGTGCCGCAACTGATGCCCGCTTGCCGCGCCACGTCACCCAGGATCGACGGCGAGCTGAATGCGAGATTGCCGAGACTGATCAGGTAGGATTTGCCACCCCCCAATTCCGAACGGAAGACCTCGCGCGGCTTGTCGAGCGCATCCTCGTTGAGTTCGGTCTTCGAAGGCAAGGTCGTCTGGTCGCCGTCGACTGGAAAAGCAGCGACGCGCCCTTGCGAGATGCAGATGAGAAGACCGAACCCGAACGCGGCGGCGGATGCGTAACGAACGATCATCGTGATTGCGCCTCGAGCGTCGGCCGCGACAATCCCAGCTTGGTCGAAGCGGCCTGGATAGCGACCACCAGTTCCTCGCTCGCACGACGTAGCGCGCTGACATCGACATGCCGCAGATCCGACACCGCCACGATCGCCTTGAGCTGCTCGATCCTGCCCGCCACCGTATCAGCGAGCTTGGCATCCACCGACTTCAGCGCGTCCGCGAAAATCGTCCGATAAGCGAAATCGATGCCGGCGATATTGTTACGCATGTCGTCGAGCGACGTGCCGCTGATGCGCGATTCGCCGCCGTCGGCCTTGCTCTCGCCGACCTCATAGGCAAGCCGTGCCGTTCCATCGAGCAGGCCCTGCGGCGTCAACACGATGTCGCGCAACTTGCGATGAAGAATGTCCAGATGCTCGACAAGTGCGTCCGCGTCGTTTTGGACGTCGGTGCGGCCTGCTCCGAACAGCTTGGCCTCAATGGCGTGAAATCCGCTATCGGCGTTCGGCCACGCGTCGATCTGCGCGTCGAGTTCGGGAACAAAGCCGGCCGTAAAGACTTCGGAACGCTCCCAGCCGGCGCGGGCCGAGAGCCAGCCTTTCTTCGCGCCCGCCAGATCGTTGGCGACGGCGCGGTCGCGCAGCTCGCGTGCACCAGCCAGCGCCTCGCCGATTCCCTCGATCATGTAAGGCCGATAGCGTTCGGCTCCCTCGTCGAGCGGCGCGGCATTCAGCGCGCGCGCATCCACGCAAAGCATCAGCAGGACGAAACATCCCGCCACTCTCACATCAATCATCGTCTCCGCCCCTTGGCCCCATAACATCAGCAGTCAAAGGGCACCCTCAGCGGCGTGCAATATTGTCGGCTTTGTATGCTGTTTTGTGACGGGCAAGTTACCCGTTGATATTTTCTTTGATGGCGGTTGAAGATATGATGACACTTCGAGTTCTTCACCGCTAAAGCTCATCCATTCAATGAACCTACGTATTGCTGTCATAAGCACGCGATGCAGTCGCGCGAAACACACTTGCCTGCCGCTGCGAACCTATTGAGCATGTTGCTGGAATCCGACGTCCTGACATACCCGGCATTCTTTGCGGTACTCGGACTGCTCTGCGCTATGATTGCGCTGATCGACATTCGCCACGGCATCATCCCGAATGGACTCAATCTGTCGGTCGCGGCCGTTGGACTCTTGAAAGTGTCGATCGCTGGCGGTTTCACGGCTGGTGCTGAGTTCGTTGCCGAGGCGGTCGCGACGGGCGTCGTCTTCTTGCTGCTGCGGCAACTATATTTTGCTTGGCGGAAGATCGACGGTCTCGGTCTCGGCGACGTCAAGCTTCTCGCCGCGTCGGCACCATGGATCGGCGTCGCAGGAATTCCCATGCAGCTTCTGATTGCAGCTCTTGCCGCACTTGCCGCGATGGGCTGCCTGCATCTGGCTGGACATGCGATGACCCGCCGGACGTCCCTGCCGTTCGGCCCCTTCCTGACGCTCGGCCTGTTGGTGACAGTCGCCGCGCAGCGCTGGTCTGGAATTTCCTGAAAGTCTTGCCGCTCTTGCCGCAAGCCTATCGTTGCGTCGCCATCGGCATCTTGCTTGCGGTCATCGGGATCATGCGAACCTCGCCGCCGGATGGACCGCCAGGCTCGGGAAGGCTCAGCACCGCGCCTTGCTGATCCTTCTCGACGGTCACCTCGCGGCCCTGGATCGCGCGCAGCTTCCAGCCTTGATAATCGTCACCGACTTTCAGCCGGATCGCGACCTTTGTCGCGGAATCGAGAAAGATGCCGTAGCTTTCGTCTTCGCCGGCAATCGTGCCGACCAGCGACAGTGGCGGAGGCTCGACCTGCTTCTTCCGCGGCGGCGGACGGCCTGACCTGAACCGGCTCGGCGGTCACGACAGGCGGTGGCCGTCGCGACGGGGAAAAGATCGGCCGGTCGCGCGTGCCTGATAATTGCGTCAGTGGAATCGCCCAAAGCGGATTGGCGCTCTGCGTCCGCTCCGGCGCGGGCTGCGGCGCTGCAACGCGGACGGAAGTGACCGGCCCGGCCGGCACGGGAGACAGTGAGGACGTTCCGGCGGAGCGAGCCTCGTCGGACAGATCGGCGTCGAGCGCATCGCCGGATGGCGCAACCGTCGCTGCAGCGGCGCCATGCAGCACCATCCCGAGCAGGAGAAGGCCGGTCGCGATGCCGCGCTTCACTTCGCACCTCGCCATTGCCCAGACACCGCGAGCAGCACGCGTAGCTTGCCGGTCTCTTCGCTGGAACCGCTGAGCGGGGTCTGCACCACCAGTTGATCGACGAACAGGAACGGCATGCCGGCCTCGAGATCGTAGAGCACATGCTGCAACTGCGCCTGCTCGATCTCGCAGCTTGCGATCATGCTGAGGTAGCCGGCCTTGCTTGGCGTGCCCTGCACGTCGAGCTGGGTTGACAGAACGTTGCCGCCGAACTTGACCACCGCGCCTGCGACTCGCTGCAGCATGGCTGCGCCCGCAACGGTCACGGTGGCGCCTTCGAGATAGGCCGATCCCGATGGCATGGTCTGGTCGCCCGCCCCGCCCCGGCCTGCGCGCGGCCCGCGGCCGTCGAGCTGTTCGAGCATCGACGTCGATGCGGCGAGCTCGCCATACTGGCCGATGACATCGGCGATCGTGCTCACCACCGTGAACAGCAGCAGAACAAAAATCCCGGCATAGATCGCCGCTGCCGGAATCGGCGACGTGGTAACCGTCTTTCTTGCAGTCAGCAACAGGCTCACGTGCCGGATCCGAAATAGGCGGTGATGTGGGCTTCGATGTGAAAGCGTTCGCCGGGCTCGTTGGCCGCGCGCGTGGTCGGCGCGAAGAACGTGGCGCGGGTGAACTGCGGCGATTGTTCCAGAAGGCGGATCAGCGAAGGCGCGTCCTGCGTCATGCCGACGACTTGGACCTTGTCACCCTCGATCCGCAGCTCCGTGACATACGTCAGATCGGGCAAGGCGCGCGAGAGTGCCTCCAGCACCATCACGCTCGAGGGCGTCGTCTGCTTGCGCTTCGCTAGCAGGCCCAGGCCGGAAGCCGTGCCATTCGCTTCCAGGCGCAGTGCATTGCGGCGCTGCGAAATCTGCCGCTGCACGTCGCCAAGCTCCGATTGCAGAGAATTGCCGAGATACGCTGCCGATCAGAAGCGACGCCGCCGCGGCAATCCCGGTCGCGAGCAGACCGGCACGCAGGAGGCGCGGCACGTTTACCGCCGGCCCGACCACGCTGCGCAACGACTTTTCCAGGAGCAATATCCGGCCGGCTCGCCTCGTCTCGTCAGACACCACGGCATAGACCGCAAGCGATGCGGCATCGAGCCGCTTCAGCCAGTTGGAGCAATGGCACAACCTTCAGCCTGGACGTCGCCGCGAGCGTCACCTCGATCCGATCGTTCTCCGTCGGCACGGGCACCGTCCAGCCGTAGACCGCGTCGTTGACGGTCCATGGCGTCACGCGGTCGATCTGGGAGCGCATCATGCCGTCAAGGAAATCGGAAGCCTTGCTAGGAAAATCGAGCCGATGCGTCATGATCTGCGACGGCTGCAGTTCGACCTCGACGCGACTGCCGCTAAACGCCGCCTTCCACTCCATCGGTAGCGGCGGTGCCTTGCCTGCCTCCAGGCCAAAGGAGATATCGGCCAGCGCCACACCGTCGTTGCTCGCACCGGCGCTCGCGGCGAACGTTCCGTCCTCACGCTCGCGGAGCAGAATGTGCCTCGGGTGTAGAAAACGCTCCGCGACCGCGTCGACGGCGCGGGTGACGGCCGCGATCCATTCGTCGAAAATCGCCTTGCTTTCGGAGATCATCGTCATCACAGACGCCTACGCAGAGGAATGCTGGTACGAAGTTCGACGTCGTTCTGCCAGGACAGCACACGATAGGGTTCGGACGCGTCGCCGAGCGCGATCACGACCTCAGACGCGGTGCGGCGGCCGGATTTGAAAGTGACAGCGGCCTCGATGCGGTAACACGGGCTTTTCGCCGTCGCTCCATCGCCGCCTGCCGGAGCCGACGTATCTCCGTTCGCGGCCGGCCCGTTCGCCTGAGGCGGCTGCGCGCCAAACCCGTCGTTCAGCCCTTCGGGTCTTCCCTTGGACAGGGCCATCAGAACCTCCGGCGCCGCGATCGTCTTGTCGACATCCGCCGTTCCGTTGAAGACAGTCACAAACGGCAGAGCACGCTCGACCAGCGCCGGGGGCAAGCCCGCGACGAGCGCGAGCTCATTGACATGGGTGAACAACGACTGCCGCGGCGCATAGCCGAGCCCGGCGGACGCATAGAACGCCTCCTCATCATTGGCGGTGCCCGGAACGGGGCGGGTTCGCCATCCAACGATCCGGTCGGCCTGATCAGCCGCCGCCTGCTTGCTCGCGCCGAGCCCGGCGAACAGGCCCGCGAGAATTTCCTTCGGCGCGAAATTCAGGTCGATGCGGGCAGTCTCCGACAGGAAGGCGACGGCGACATCGGCGTCGTCCATGCGGAAGTGAAACGATCCGTGCGACGGCTTCTTGTCGCGAGCGAGCGAGAGCCGGTAGGCGGTGAGTTCCGCACTGGTGGAAACCAGCGCTTCGGTCCGCAGCGCATCATCGCCGACCGCCAGCGCATGCGCCGAAACGGACAGGTAGACCGAGAAGATCATCGCCAGCGACGAGAGCGCCACGAGGATCCAGAGCACGGCGACGATCACGAAGCCGCGTTGCGAAGCCGCCCGGCATGAGCGATCTCCGGTCATTGCGTCACTCCCTGGCCCGCGGCAGCGCTCCGATCGCCTTGCTTTGCGTTTGCGGAGGCATCCGGCTTGTCCTCGCATTTGCCATCCGGCCGCGTGCAGTCGCTTGGAACCTGAGCGTGGATTGGAACGATCGCGGACACCGACAGCACGCGTTCACTTGCCGCGTCGCGAACCACGAGCCTGATCATCGCGGGCAATTTGTCGGCCTCGCGCCAGCTGCTTTTCCATTCCCGGTCGGCGCCCGCGTAGGCAAACGACAGCCGGAACGGCGCGCGCAACAACACGACCGGGTCGGCGAAATGCAGTTGCTCGGACGGCGACGAGCCCAGCGGCAGCGGCGCGAATCGGGCCCGCGAGCGCACCGTGACGAACTCGTGGTGATCCGTCGTCTCGCCGAGGCGCACAACATCAAGCCCTGTCCCAGCATTCGGCCCGAGCGCCGTCCTGACGAAGGTGACCGAGAGTTCCGTTCCATCGAAAAGCGGACGCCGGAAGTCGCGATTGGCGGTGACATACTCGGCCGCGGCGAGATCGTCGGCGATGCGTTGCAGCGCGATGCCGACGGCCTCGCCGCGCTGAAGACGGCCGATGCCGCGATTCCAATTTGGCAGCCACTGCGCGGTGATGCTGGCGAGCGCGGAGAGCACGAGCCCCATCAGGGCCAGCGCGACGATGGCCTCGATCAGGGTGAAACCCCGCTCGCCCGCGCGTTGATTGGTCGTTCACCGCGTTCATTCGGTCGGCCTTTGCATCAAGCGAACGGTGCGAATATCCGACATCGCTCCGGTCGGCGATGTCACGCGGACGCGGATCAGTTCGGGAATCCACGGTGCATCCGCCCCATCCGCCGCCCATTCGCCGGCCAGCGGCGAGATATCGACCGTCCATCGGTAATCATCGATCCGGCCCGACGACGTACCCGGACGAAGGTCCGCCCGCGGCGGGATCGAGGTCGTCATCACGGTGCGCGCCACCTGCGCCAGCGTGACATGCTGCTCGAACGAACGCACGCCACGCATATTGGTCGCCATCAGTGACCCGATCGAGACGATCACGACCGCGACCAGCGCTAGCGCGACCAGCACCTCGATAATCGTGAAGCCGGCCTCGCGGCAATCAGTCGACGGACGTATCGCGAGAGACAATTTCCACCCTCCCCGTCAGCCAGTTGACGCGAATCTCATAGCCCGCATTGAAGCGCGTCAGCGCGATCGTGCCGCCGCACGAGGTGCCGTTGGCAAAGAAGCGGATCGTCGACAGCGCAGCCTGCCGCCGGCAGGTCTGCGGCAGCACCGCATCGAAGCGAACGTCCTCGGGAATATGGACGGTCGCCGTCGAGGCACCGGAACGGATTGCGCGCCCGCCGGCGTCAACCAGCGTCGCGACGCTGACGCTGCGGCTGATCGCGGCATCGCGATCCGCTTTCAGGAGCGTTGCCGCCTGCAGCGCGTAGGCTTCGAGCCGCGCTCGCGACGTCTCGCGCGGAACGAACGGCAGCAGCACGGCCGCAAGCAGCGCGATGATGGCGAGCACGCACACCATTTCGAGCAAGGTGAACCCACGCTCGCCTTCCTCACTCATTTTGGGCGGACGTTCTTTCGAGCGAAATATCGGCCGCCGTACCGCTGCCACCTTCCTGGCCATCGGAGCCGTACGACACGATGTCGTAGGGCCCGTGCTCGCCCGGCGCACGATAGATATAGCTGTGGTTCCACGGATCGCTCGGAACGTTGCCGCCTTTCAGATATGGTCCGTTCCAGGCGGTGACGCCCGGGGTCCGCTGCACCAACGCGGCGAGGCCCTCCGCGGTGGACGGAAACCGACCGGCGTCGAGATAGAACAGGTCGAGCGCGCTGGAGAAGCTTTGAAGCTGGATCTTCGCCGCCTTGACCCTGGATTCGCTGAGATAATTCAGCACGCGCGGGCCGATCAGGCCCATGATCAGGCCGATGATCGTGATCACGACCAGCATTTCGACCAGCGTGAAGCCTGCCTGGCCCGCATGCCGCGCGCCTCGCGCCGGCGCCATTCCCCTGGCCGCGCAATGAATAGTCCGCCGATGCTCCTGAGTGACGTCATGGTGTACCAACCTTTGGTCTAGCCGACGAGTTGTGTGACCGACAGCAGCGCGGTCATGACAGACACGATCAGTCCACCGACGACCGTGCTGATGGTGACGATGGCGAGCGGTCCGACGATGCCGACGATGCGGTCGAGGCTACGCTGCAATTTCGCTTCGTAGAATTCGGCAACGCGGCCCGCGAGCGCCGGCAACTGTCCGGTCTCCTCGCCAAGCCGCAGCATGCGGACCGCCATCGGCGGCAGGCTGCTCGCGACGGCAAGCGCATCCGACAATTTGCCGCCGTGGCGGACGCGATCGGCCGCGGCCGACCAGTTTTGCTCGTTTCCCGTCACCGCCATGATGTCAACGATGATGCGCAACGTCGCGGTGAGATTGACGCCGCTGCCAAGCAGGATGCCGAGATTGCGGCAGAACAGACTGGTGCGGTAGAATTGAAAGATCGTGCCCACGCCGGGCAGTCGCGCCAGTCCGCTGATCAGCGCGGCACGCGTATTTGGGCGTCGCAACAGCCACCAGCTTCCCGCGATCGTCGCCGCCGCGGTGAGCAGCGCGGCAGTTGCGTTGGCGCGCAGAAATTCCGACAGCTTGATGAAGGCGCCGAGCGCCGTGTCCGATTTCGATCCGAAATCCTGCAGCACCGACGAGAATTGCGGCAGCACGAACAGGATGAAGAACAGCATGACGCCGGCCGCCGCGACCAGCACGAAGGCCGGATATTGCATCGCATCCGTCAGCTTGCGGCGCATCTGCTCGGACCGCGCCCGTTCCGCTCCGAGCATCTCGAGCACCTGATCGAGCGTGCCCGATACCTCGCCGACGCGCACGAGGGCGACATACATCGGGGGAAACAGCGCAGGATAGGCCGCAAGCGCGTCCGCAAGACTCTCGCCGGACAACAGCGCGGCGTGCACCTTGCCGATCACCGGCCGCAGGCGTCCGACATCGGCATCAGCGGCCAACAGCTCGAGCCCGTCATCGAGCCGCGCGCCGGCCTTCAGAAGCAGCGCCAGATCCCGCGTGAACGTCGTGATCTCGGCGGAGCTCGGCTTTCCGAACAGGCCAAAGCCGCCGGAGCTCGCGCCGGCACGCTTGTCCTCGACGGTCTCGATCGGCAAGAGCCGCAGATATTCGATGCGGCGCGCAACCTCGTCCAATGTCGGCGCGGAGATCGTGCCGTTGACGATCTCGCCGTTCTGCGTCAGGGCCCGTAGCGAAAATTCGGCACGCGATCACCGCAGGGTCGTAACACGGAGGATTTCGGCGGGCGAAGTCAGACCGGCGCGGCATTTGGCGATGCCATCGTCAAGCATCGTCGTCATGCCGGCGCGGATCGCCATCGCGTCGATCTTCGCGCCGTCCGTCTTCTCGTCGATCAGCTCACGCAGCTCACCGGTCAGTTCCAGAAGCTCGAACACGCCCAGACGGCCGCGATAGCCCGTACCGGCGCAACGTTCGCAGCCGCATGGCTCATGCAGCAGCTCGCCGGGACGGAAGCCAAATGCCGCAAGCCGGGGATCCTCGGCGAAATCAAGCTCCCGCAACGCTTTCGGCGTCTTGCAGTGTTCGCACAATTGGCGCACCAGCCGCTGCGCGACCACGGCGCGCAGCACCGACCGCAGCAGATAGCCTTCGACCCCGAGATCCAACAAACGAGGGACAGCGGCGGCCGCGGTCTCCGTGTGCAGCGTTGTCAGCACCAGATGGCCCGTCAGCGCGGCATGGACGGCGACATGCGCGGTCTCGGAATCGCGGACTTCGCCGAGCATGATCACGTCGGGGTCCTGACGCACGAAGGAACGCAGCGCGGCGGCGAATGTCAGCCCGATCGCGGGCTTGACCTGCGCCTGATTGACGCCGGGGATCTCGTATTCGACGGGATCCTCGATGGTCAGGATCTTGCGGACCGGCTCGTTGAGGATCGACAGGATGGTCGCGAGCGTCGTTGTCTTGCCGCTGCCGGTCGGGCCGGTGATGACGATCATGCCGTGCGGCAGCTTCAGGAGCCTGCGCAGCGTGGTCTCGTCGCGCGACGAAAAGCCGAGCTTCTCGACCACCAGCAGCCCGCGATCCTTGGGCAGGATGCGGATGACGGCGGATTCGCCGTGCTGCATCGGCATGATTGCGACGCGGATGTCGATATCAGCGCGGCCTGCCTTGATCCGCGCCGCGCCATCCTGTGGCAGGCGGCGTTCGGCAATGTTGAGATTGGCGACGATCTTGATGCGGGAAATCACCGCCTGTGGCAACACGCCGGACGGCGCCGCCACCACGCGCAACAGGCCGTCGACACGAAAGCGAACGACGAGCCCCGTGGAGAAAGGCTCGATGTGAATGTCGCTGGCGCGCATTTCGACGGCTTTTTCAAGCAGATCGTTGACCGCGCGCACGACCGGCGCGCCGCTCGCGAGATCGCGCAGGCTCTCGATGTCATCTTCGCGCGGCAGCGCGATTGACCCGGCCGGGAGGTCCGCGTCGTCCTGCTCCAGTCGCTTTTCGAGAACGACGGCGAGATCGTCCGGGGTCGCGACCTTGAAGAGGACGCCCGCGCCAAGGACGATCTGTGCAGCGCGTTGCGGGGCCTGATCGGTCGGGTCGGCGACTGCGAGCACGGCCCGGCCATCGGCGGATCGATATGGAAAGACCACGGTTTCGCGCAGGAACCGTTGCGAGAACGAAGCCACGAGCGGCTCCGCCGACATCATGTCCTGCAACGTCACGCGATCAAGCTCATGGAAGCGCGCGGCCTCATCCGCGAACTCGCCGGCGGGCAGGTCGGCAAGCTCCCAGAGCTTGGCCCGGCGGAAGTCCGCGTCTCCTTGCCCGGCGGCGTCATCGCAGCCGTCAACCGCCGTCAAACGCTTGCTACGACGGAGATATTCCACGAACTGCGAGGACAAGTCGGTGGCCATTCGTCGTTCCGGTCGCGCAGTCTGTTGAACAGGCAGTTTTTAAGAAAGAAAAACGGTCGGCGAATCCGGAAAGCGCGGGAAGCGTCAACCAATGTAGCCAGCGACCGGCTGGTTATTGATCCGAAGTGTGACACCTGTACGAAGCGAGGCGCATGGCGGGCGTACAAAAAAGAATTTGAACACATCAAATGCACCGGCAAGCCGCTCTCGCCATGTGCGCCCTCAAAAAGTGTGCTCTCAAATCAACGCAGCCAAGATGAACGGCCGACAATCATGCAACGTTTTTGTTTCTGTCATGTTGCCCAGCTAATTAGCGGCCGGCACGGGCGGATCGTCACGAACGACCTGTGGAGTACAACACAGTCGGTATTGGCGAGAAATAATGGTACGCGTCGGCAACCGGGGCCGGTACCCAACGATCCGCCGCAGCATTTGCGCGGCTTTGCTTCTGACCTCGCTTGGCGTTCTGACATCCTGCAACTCGGCCACGTTGGGTACGAGCGTCGAGGGCTCGCAGATCGACGTCGTCGACAAGGTCAAGTCGCTCGACATTCTTCCTCGCCAGTCGCAGCCGGTGAATGCCGCCGCGCTCGCGCAGCAGGCCGGGGGCCGGAGTGACGGCGCGTCGATCTATGAAGGCGTTGAGGTGACCGCCGTATCCGACGAGCGGCCGCAAATGGCGTCCGGGGGCGGCAAGAGTTTCGACCTCAATTTCGAGAATGCGCCAGTCGCGACCGTCGCCAAGGTCGTGCTCGGCGACATCCTCGGCGTCGGCTACACGATCGATCCCCGGGTACAGGGCACGGTCAGCCTGGTCTCGGTCCGGCCCGTTCCCAAGACTGACATCGTGTTCGTGCTGGAAAATGCGCTGCGCCTGAGCGGCGTGGTGCTGCTGCGCGACACCTCGGGCTATCGGCTGACGCCGCTTGGCGATGCGGTCGGCGCGGGACGGGTGGACGGCGCTCCGGCAAATCCGGAGCCCGGCTATGGCGTGTCGGTCGTGCCGCTGCAATATGTCTCCGCGCAGACCCTCTTGAAGCTGATGGACAGCTTCGCCACCAAGGCGGGCGCGGTCCGCGCCGACAGCGCACGCAATCTGCTGCTGATTCAGGGGACCGGCGCGGAGCGCCGCACCGCGGTCGACACCGCGCTCAGCTTCGACGTCGACTGGATGCGCGGTCAGTCGGTCGGCATCTTCCCGGTTTCGAGCGGCGCGCCGGCACCGATCATCCAGGAGTTGGAGAAGATCGCCGACTCCGGCGAGAACGGTCTCGGCCAGAACGTCATCAAGTTTCAGCCGATGGCCCGGCTCAACGCCATCATGGTCGTGACCAAGAAGCCGGACATGCTGCGGATGGCCGCGACCTGGATCAAGCGGCTCGACCGCGCGGATACCGCGCGCACCACCGTTCATGTCTACCACGTGAAATATGGCGACGCCCGCCAGATCGCGAAGGTCCTGACCGACATGTTCCTCGGCGGCTCGTCGTCGAATGGTCTCGACACCGCCGACAGCCAGGTCGCGCCGGGATCCGGCACGTCGACGACTTCCAGCGCCGACCGCCTGTCGCTCAACGCCAATTCCCAATCGAGCATGGGCGGTTTCGCCTCGCGCGGCAGCACGGCTACGGCCGGCGCGAACAGCCTCGGCGCACAGACGGCAAGCGCCGGTAACGGCAATGGCGCAAGCGGCGCGCTCGATAGCGGGCACGGCGCCGGCGGCAACGGTCAGCCCGTGCTGCAGGACGTGCGGATCACGCCGGATGCCGTCAACAACACGCTGCTGATCTATGCCGATCAGGCCAACTACCGGATCATCGAAACCACGCTGGTGCAGATCGACGAGCCGCAACTCCAGGTCGCGATTGACGCGACGATCGCGGAAGTGACGCTGACCAACGCGCTGAGCTATGGCGTTCAGACCTATCTGACCAGCAAGAATCTTGGACTAAAGCCGAACCAGGGCTCCATTCTCAACACCCAGGCGACGACCGCGCCCACGACCACCACCGACCCAACAACAGGCGTCGCCTCGGTCGCCGGATCGGTCTCCAACGCCTTCATCAACCGCGCCTTCCCCGGTTTCAATTTCCTGATGGGATCGGAAACGCAACCAAGCCTGATCCTGGATGCGCTGCACGCGGTGACGACCGTGAAAGTGCTGTCCAACCCGTCGCTGGTCGTCATCAACAACCAGGTGGCGACACTGCAGGTCGGCGACGTCGTACCGGTGTCCACCGGCAGCGCGACGGTTTTGACGACCAGCAACACCGTGGTGAACACGATCGATTATCGCAACACCGGCATCATCCTACGCGTCGCGCCGCGCATCAGCGTCAGGGGTGACGTCCGGCTCGAGATCGAGCAGGAGATCAGCAATGTGCCGCCGGCCAGCGCGAACAGCCTGACGCCGACCGTGTCCGAGCGGCGGGTCAAGAGCGCGATCTCGGTCGCCAACGGCCAGACGGTGCTGCTGGCCGGATTGATCAGCGAGCAGCAGAACGGCTCCCGCAACGCGATCCCCGTGCTCGACCAGATCCCGGGTCTTGGCGACGCCTTCGGCCATCAGGACAATTCGACGCAGCGCACCGAGCTGATCATCTTCATCCGCCCGCAAATCATCCGCAACGGCTCCGACGCCCATACCATCGCCGAAGAGCTGCGTTCGAAGATGCGCGGCAGCATTGCCACGACGACCACAAATGCAGCCACGACCACCAGTTTCCACTAGGCCGACAACGGTGAGGTCCGTTTGGCGCGGCTGCGCGGCCGCGATGCTGATCGCCACGGCAGTCAGCGTGAGCGCTGCGCGGCCTGCTCACGCCGGTGCGCTTGGCCGCGCCACTGCAGCCTATAACCACGGCGACTATGTGCGCGCGGCGCGGGAGCTGTCGGTGCTCGCGGCGCAGGGAAATCCCAGGGCACAGGGCCTGCTCGGCTTCTTGTATGAGCACGGCTTCGGTGTCCCGCAGGCCTATGACGCAGCGGCGGACCTCTACGCGCACGCAGCCGAGCAAGGCAACCCGTTCGCGCAAGCGATGCTCGGGTTGATGTACGACAAGGGCCACGGCCTGCCGCGCGATGTCATCCTCGCCTACAAATGGCTTAATCTTGCCGCGGCGCACACGCTTGGGAGAGAACGGGATGCCTATGCGCGGTTTCGTGACGCATTAGCCTCTAAAATGTCTCCCGACGAGATTGCGGTGGGCCAGCGGCTTGCCCTGAACTGGACGCCCGGCCCATTTGTCCATCCCGTGCGGACGCCGCAATAGGGTTCTGACAACTATTCGCGTCCATTTCGAGTAACGATGGTATCGCTCAAGGCTTGCTCAGCCCTCACTATTCCGCGATGAAGAGCGCGATTGAAGCGTCGGCCGGCGCGCGCTTTCCAGATCGACGCAGCCAGCTTGCGCCCAGCGCGACGCGCTGTCCCTTCGACGCGATCGCCGCTACGCAATCGGCATGTTCGCGAGACCGATCAAAGCCGGCAATTCCTCGAGGATGAGATAGGTCGGGATCTTTTCCAGCATCGCGGCAAACCTTCCCTTGCTTTCAAAACGTTGCCGGAAGGCCGACGCGGCGAAGGCGTCCTTGAAGCGGAGCAGAATGCCGCCTGCGATATAGACCCCGCCGAGCGCGCCAACGGTGAGCGCCAGATCGCCGGCAACGCCGCCGAGGAATTCGCAGAAACAGGCGAAGGCCTTGACGCAGAGCTCGTCCGACCCGTTCATGGCGTGCTTGGTCACGTCGGCGGGCGACAGCATCAGCGGCTCGACGCCATTCAATGCGCATAACGCTTCGTAGAGATTGACCAGACCTGCGCCACTGAGCACACGCTCCGCGGAGACATGATTCCAGCGTCTCCGGAGCATCTGGATGATAGCCGCTTCCTCATCATTCGACGCGGCGAGCGTCGCGTGACCTCCCTCGCCCGCAACCAGCGCCCAATCCGCACCGTCCGGAATCAGCGCGCTCACGCCGAGACCCGTGCCCGGTCCGATCACGCCGATATTGCCCCTTGTCTCGGGGATGGCAGGCCCGACGGCGAACAGACTCGGCCGAGGAAGGTGCGGAATAGCCCGGGCGTTGGCGGCGAAATCGTTCACCACGACAAGCGACGTCAGGTTGAGGCTTCGCTTGAGTTCCTCGATCGAGAAGGACCACGCCTTGTTGGTCATCGAGATCTTGTCGCCGAGCACGGGACCCGCGATTGCCAGCGCACCCGCCAGACGCGTTCGCTCGCCCGGCGACAACATGCTCAGATAGTCGGACAACGCGTCATGCAGCGAGGGATAGCGGTCGACCTCAAGATGCTTCAGTTCGTGATAGGTCCCGTTCTCCGCGATCGCAAATCGCGCATTCGTCCCGCCAATGTCACCGATCAGTCGTAGTTCACTCACAGCCAACTCCATTGCCTCCAGATCCAGCCTAGGAAGCCAGAAGCCGCGCACCGATGCGCACATTGGCATCGATTCGCGCAGATTTGACGCCTTCCTAGACAAGAAGGAAACGCCTGGGAGGTTTCCAGCGTTCAGCAGTGGCTCTGGCAGATTTCGGACAGATCCCTCGGCTGCCGACGCGGGAGGTAATTTTCCGGCCAACGTGTGAGCCACTTCACATAAGCGGCCGGCAGGCCTCGGCTAATTGTTCCGCTGATGACGTTAACTCGTATCGTGCTGCCGCGAAAGAATTGATCGTGGCCGAACGAGGCGCGTTAACGACATCAGGTCCGCCATTTTCTCTTGGACCGCCAATGTTCGCGTTCGCACTTCGTTCCATTGTCTGTTGTAAGCAAAAGTTTGAGGGGGTGCGTCCATGGCCTCCAACATGTCCGAGCCGCTGGTGCAATGCACGCTGCGGGACCGCTATTCGCAATTCGCTCGTCGGGTAGAGCGCTCCATGCAGTCGACGATCCTTGCCTGGCAGCTTCGCGTGTATCGAACGAGCTGCTTTTTCCTCTGCCATCTTGGTTTCATGAAGGTCGTTTTCGCCCTGTTGCGGCGCGTTCGGCCGGTCTTTATCTTCAAAAAACTCCTTGTCGTCACCAAAGCCAGCGACGTGCGCGAAGTGCTCGCGCGCTTCGACGATTTCACGCTGAGCCAATCGATCGAGCCGGGAATGCCGTGGGGCACGTTCCTCATGACGGTCGACTGGCCCAACCAGCACGCACAAGAACGACAGCTGCTCCAGGATGCGGTTCGTCGAACCGACATTCAGAAGATCAGGGCGATCGTCGCAGCCCGATGCCACGACCAGATTGCCTCGGCGCGTGGACAGATCGATGTCGTTACCGAGTTGCTCGAGCCTGTCGTTGTCGACATTGCCGAGCAGTATTACGGCGTTCCGCCCTTGGCGGGGTCGCCGCACAAGATGGCGCTCGCCATGCGCGATCTCGCGGGCATCATCATGGTCGGACCGCCCGTCAATTCGGAGCCCTGGGCGCGCTCGCGCGACAGCATCGCCGATATCACGACCCACGTGCTGGCTGAGCTTTCGCGCACGACGTCGGCCCTTGCCTCGACGATTCCGCCCAATGACGATCTCCTCACCAGACTGGCGCAACGGCTCCGTACGCGTCCGGCCAGCCAAGCTGGTTTGACCAAGATTGGATACGTCGTTACCTCACAGGCCTGCTTGCGACGGGAGCCGCGACGATCGTGCGCGCAGGTGCCCAGGCGGTCGACCAGTCTCCTCGCGCATCCGACCGCCCTGGAAAAGGCGCGGGCCACGGCGCTGGAACTCGATCGGGTCGAACAGCTCGGCGTGCAAGAAGAACGCGCCGAGCAGCTTCGCTGCACGCTTCGCCATTTCCTGTATGAGGCGCTACGCTTTCGGCCGATGCTGCCGCTCTTGATCCGCGACACACCGCGCGAGACGGTCATCGCGTACGGCACAAAGCGAGCACGCATCGTACCGGCCGGGACGAAAGTGATCGCGCCGCCTCTGGCTGCGATGTTTGACCCGGAGGAGTTCACCGCCCCGTCAGACTTCAATCCATCGCGGCCGCTGGAGCAGTATGTCCATTTTGGACATGGGCCACGCCAGTGTTTCGGAAAATACATCGCCGAGACAACCCTGATCGAGATTATCCGATCGCTGCTTGTCCTTCCCGATCTGTCCCGGGCCGATGGTCCAAAGGGCCGTGTCGCCTATGAAGGACCTGTGGCAGCCGGGCTTGTCGTGACGTTCAACAATCACTCGAAATCCTGAAACCGCCGGGTGGCCACATCGATGCCGGCTCACATCACCATCATAACCCCATTAAGAACCTCCAATGTCGAGGACTGCCGCGGATATCTCCGCGACAATACGGAGCCGCGATCCACTCCGCATATCATGCAATGCACCCCAAAGTTTCGATTTGACCTGATTCCGAGTTTGCACTTTGCCAGCTTCCTCGTGCTCGACGCGGAGCGGGACTTTGGCCCCAATCTGGTGTTCGAAGCGACATTTGACGGATCAAGGGAGGACTTCCTTTCCGACCTCCTGCGTGTCGCAGCCAATGGCATAAACGATCTCTATCAGCATTGCGTCGGCTATCCGCGCGCCGGCCTCCAGTCGCCTCAACTCGTAAAGGAGTACTTCCTCGATCATGATGCGGGCGCGCACATATTCTTCTCCGGCTAGCCCCGGCCGCACGGCTGCGCAGATCAAGGACGAACATCGGATCCACGCAACGATCGTCCGATATTTTTCGGGATTGCGGGCCCTTCCGCCTCGGATGAACGCTCTTTTTGATGCCTTGCGAGGCTTCGTCAGCGGCAAGGCAAGTCTCCGCTGGGCGGAACAGCAGGCCCCGGTGCCGTGGGAGGTGAGATTTCGAACGGCCGTCGCCGCCGCTGCAGTGATCGCCGGCCTGGCCTTGGCCTGTATGCTCGGCGCCATCTTGGCCACCCTGTTTGGCTGGTGGCCGTCGTCGCTGCTTCTCTCGATCAGAGACGTCCTTGAAAGCGCAGGCCAAATCGGCGACAGGATCGTCGCCTATTTCTCATCAGGCTCCACGCCCGCATTGCCATCAACGGTCTTCCCCGTCATCGGTCTGATCGCGGTTTGGTTGCTGCTGCGCGCTGCGGAGCTTTTCCTGAGTGATTGGAGCAAGCATCCGCGCGATCAATTCTTCATTTGGCGCGTTCCGCTGCACCTTGCCGTGATCTTCAGATATGCAGCGCTCGCCTTTCTCGCCGGAGCCGTCTTGCGGACTTTCCTGTCGCAAATGGGTGTGATGGCAGGCGCCACCGATCTCTCGGTGATATTCGCGGATGTAGGTCGGCTGATTATTCTCGCTGTCGTCTTTCTTGTTCTGCAATACTGGGCAACGTCTCTCAGGATTTCGGTTGAGTTGAAGAAGCTCAGTCCGAGGCGCGAGAACTGGTATCGTCTACTGCTCGACCTCGCCAGGTTTGCCATGACGATTACTTTCGCCGGCTTCATCCTCGTCGTCAGCCGCTATCTGCCATCGGTGCTTGACGGATATCTGACGAATATTGCAGAGCAGCTGGTTTACGTAATCTTGGTGATTGCCACTTACGGGCTGATCGGAGTCCTGGCCGCGTATGGCATAGGTGTCACGCTTCTTTTGTTCGTGCGCGCACGGGAGCTTCGAGACAGCCGGGCATTTGGCGACCCAACGAAACTTTTGGCGAGAGCCGAGATTAATGGGGCAAAGTACACGCGAGAAGAAGGCGGCAATAATCGGCTTCAAAACCATCTCGCGAGCATTACGCGCGTCAAGCCCGGTTTCATGCGATCCTTGTTTTTGCGCGCGACACTGTTCGCCATCAACCTTCTCTCCCGGTTCTGGTTCAATGTCGGCACGCTTGGAGACATCCCGACAATCCTTTCCGCCCGCTGGGTTCTGATCGACGGCGGCCAACGGCTACTGTTCCTGGACAATTACGGCGGCGCCTGGGACAGCTACCTGAACGAGTTCATCGACATGACCGCGGTCAAGGGGCTGAACGCCATCTGGTCGAACACTTTCGTTGAAGCAGAAGGCCAGTGCTACGGCTTTCCCCAAACGCGTTTCTATTTCTGGCAGGGCGCGCAGGCTGAGCAGCCGTTCAAAGCCTATGTGCGGCAGAGCCAGGTCGAGACGCTCGCATGGTACAGCGCCTACCCCACGCTGAGCGTCGTGAACATCAACACGAGCAGTGTCATTCGACAATCCTTGTCCAAGCCGCTCACATCCTGCGAAGTCGATGCCATTGTTCAAAATCTTTGAGTGAGGTCTCGCCATGGAAAAAGTCGAATGGGAGGATGTTCAACGCCTCGTGCTGTCCGGATATTCACGCCTGCCCCATTCGGCCTATGTGTTGTGGCGTTTTCAGCCGGGCGGTGTCGCGCCGAAGAAGCAGTGGCTCGCGGCGCTCACTGAGAGGCTAAGGCGAGCCAGCTCCCATGAACCAGAGGCAGCGCTCTGCGCAACGCCGCCGCCCGGTCCGTCATCGACAAACTTCGAATCCAGTCATCTGAACGGCGGGAGACCACCCACGATCAATCTCGCATTAACGGCATCGGGCCTGCGGCAATTGGAGATCGAAGAGTCGAAACTCAAGTCCTTCTCCAACGAGTTCCTTGAAGGAATGGCTCCCCCGCGAGTTGCGGAGACGCAAATCCCGCGGCGGACTAATCTCCTTGGAGACCTGGAAGCAAGTTCACCCGAGTTCTGGGATTGGGGAGGCTGGAACGAAAATCGTGACATCGACGGGCTTCTCCTGCTGTTCGCCGCCGACGGGCCATCGCTGGAGGCGCTGATCCAAGCAGAAACCGAGGCGATGAGCTCGGTTGCCTATCCAAATCCGATCGTCCTCAAGGGCCACCTCTTTCAAGATCGGCGCGAGCACTTCGGCTATGTGGATGGCCTGTCGCAGCCGATCATCGAGGGAAGCCCTAAAAAGCGGACGTGCAAAGGCAGCGAGACAGGATCACATTTCGACCGTCAAGCCGGGCGAGTTTTTGCTGGGTTACTTGAACGAACGTCGAACACGCATCTCCAATGACCAAAGCGGCGCCACGAACAACTCGAATGTTGAAACCGCGCGAGATGTCCGGCGGAACGGTACTTACCTTGTCTTTCGACAGCTCGAGCAGGACGTCGATGCGTTCGACGCATTTGTTTCGGATTTGGCCCAGCGCCTCGGCGAGAAGGAGGACTGGGTCGCAGCACGTCTGCTCGGCAGATCGAAAAACGGAGAACCACTGGTTACGAACGGGTCTCATGCGCAAGAAAACGGCTCGGCGAACGATTTTCTCTATCACCACGAAGACCGCTATGGTCTGACGTGCCCTGTTGGCGCTCACATTCGACGTGCGAACCCGCGGGATTCCCTGGGACCCGATCCCGATACTGCACTCCGTCTTTCAAAGATGCATCGGATCCTCAGGCGTGGTCGACCTTACGGACAAAGGCGGGATGCCAAGGACGAACAACCCGGCGATGCAAAGGACGAGAGAGGCATGTTATTCATTGCCCTTAATGCTGATATCGCGGGGCAATTCGAAATGATTCAGCACTCCTGGCTCAACAACCCACGCTTCGAAGGCCTCTACTCTGGAACGGATCCGATCAGCCATTTCGCTCAGGGAGGAAGCATCACGATCCAGAGCCGGCCAACCAACCTCCATGTCGAGCGCCCGGCGCCTTTCGTCAGGGTACGGGGCGGAGCCTACTTTTTTCTTCCGGGAATCCAGGCGTTGCGCGATATCGCAGCATCAGCCTGATCCGCCATGCGATTGCTTCCTGCTTCGGACACATAGCCGGGCAGCGTCAAAGAGCCCGGCGCGTACAACCGGTCGCCAAGGCGGCGCAGCATTGATCGATCAACGGTCGCATGCCGCACTTTGTTGCAAGCGCCAGAGCACGCTCGAAATAACTCCGCGCCTCTGACATGCGGCTTTGTGCCAGCGCAATATCGCCCAAGAGCTTCAGCGCATACGCCTGTTGCGGCGGCTCTCCCCGCTCGTCGGCAAGCGCCAGGGCGCGCTCTCCGGCAGTTCGTGCTTCTGCATGAGCAGCCCGCGGCCAAATGCGCGCGACCTTGCGCCACGAAAAGACAACCCCAGCCCCATGCAATCTCGGAGAGCGGGAGATCCAGCCGCTCCGGCTCCGAAACAATCTCGATTGCGGCCTTGACGTCGCCAGCCGCGAGATATGCCTCTCCCATCCGCGCTGCAAACATTGGATACATCTGGACGATCTCGAGGTCGAGGCAGGTTTGCCAGCACTCACGCAGGAGCAACAGCGCTTCCGCGTGACGGCCTTGCGCCGTCCTCAGACGGGCCAACACATGCGCTATGTTTGCCCGCGAATAGAAGTGATCGGCCGCTTGAGCTCGTCGGATTGCCTCGAGCGCCATATGCTCGGCACGGTCCATCTCGCCGATTTCGATGAGAGAATCGGCGAGGAAGGCACGGAGGACGACACTTGGATAGGCAGCCCAGCCTGCGCGCTTGGCGTCCAGGTCCGGGGGCTCGGACGCAAGGCACTTTTCGTGTATTTCGATCGCTTCCTGGAAAGCCCCCGTTTCGTGAAGAACAAAGCCGATGTTGTGCAGCGATGCGAAAATGAGCGCGGGGTCGGAGATCCGGTGCGCTATCCGGCTCGCCTTTTGACCCGCCTCCATCGCACTGCCATGTTCTCCAATTCTCCAAAGGGCCAGCGCGAGCTGGCAGTACACCGCAGCGCTCCGCCGCTGATCGATGGAGGCGTCGACAAGGTTGGGCAGTTCGCGCAAGACGTCGGCAATCCGGCGATGTTTGCCGAGCGGTTCGAGCGCAATCACGACGGTAAGACGGAAGTCGATTTCAGCCTTTGTTTTGGCCGCGGAGGCGGGCCAATGCGACAGGGTCTCCAACCCCCGTTGATATATCCCGATGGCGTCCTGATTGGCCCCTCGCCTCACAGCGCGTCGACAGCTTCGCAGCTGATAGGGGATGGCCTTTTCCCAGAGTTCAGCCATGAACGCATGATCAGCGAGCCGGTCGATATGTTCGTCAAGTCGATCCGCAAAGCTGGACTCGATAATTTCGACCGCCTTGGCGTGAAGCGATCGGCGCAAGCCCAGCAGCATCGTTCCGTAGGCGACCTCGCGGATCAGTTCGTGCTTGAAAGCATAGTCCGATGCGACACGCGTCACTTTTCGGAGGAAATCAGCTTTCTCGAGCGTCTTGAGATCTGCGGCAATCTTGCCGGGGAACACTCCGAGCATTTCGGCGAGTAACGCGACCGAGATTTCGGCGCCGATAACCGATGAAGTCTGAAGCAAAGCCTTCGATGTCCCATCCAATCGATCGATGCGGGCGGCCAGGACGGAATGGATCGTCTGCGGAATTTCGATCGGTCCAGCCGGCTTGTCGAGACGATAGTTTCCCGGCACTCCCTCCAGGCTTTTCATCTCCGCGAGCGATTGAACCAATTCTTCCAGAAATAAAGGATTCCCCTGCGCCTTTGCGACAATAAGTCTTCTAATTGACAGGAGCGTGGCATCCCCACCCATGAGCCGGTCAAGCATTTCTTGCGAGGCCACGTCATCGAGCGGCGGCAGATTGAGGTGATGGAAGCGAAGGTCCGTCCAGCCGCTCTCCGAGCGCTGCGTCGTGATAAGGAGGATTCGCAATCCACCGATGAAATCCAGAAGATTTTGAAGAACGAGCTTTGTCTCGGCGTCGATCCAATGAACGTCCTCGACGAGGATCATCAAGGGTGTGCGCCGTTCCTGGAAACGGATCAAAGCGTTGAGCGCCTCAATGGTCTGACGGCGTTTTTCCGACGGCTCCAGCTTCTTCCACTCATGATCCTCGGTGCTGATATCCAACAGCGACAAGACGGACGGAAGGCACCCAGACAACGCGGGATCCAGCGCAACAATCTCTTCCGTGACCCGCTTGGCGACAGCGTCCGGCTTATCATCGACGCCGATTCCAAATATGTTGCGGATCAGATTGCTGATCGGATGATAACTGGATTGCGTATGCTGCGGGGCGCATGCGGCTTTCAGTACCGTCCATTCATTGGAAAGACGTCCAATGAAGTCGTGAACCAGCCGCGATTTGCCCAGTCCGGCCCCTCCGACGACGGTCAAAGCCTGCCCATTCCCGGCAGAAACTCTCTGCAGCGCGTCCTTGAGAACGCCAAGCTCCGGATGGCGGCCTACCATGACGTTCAGGCCCTGCGACGACCGTGCCTGCCAGCGCGTCGTGTAGCGCATCGCGCTGAGCTGGAAAGTCTCGATTGACTCCTCGACACCTTTCAACGCAACGGCGCCTCGCGGCTCCGCTACGATGAATCCTTTCGCAAGCTTGTGGGTTGCGGCTGTCAACATGATCGTGCCCGGAGCCGCAAGCTCTTCCATCCGGGCCGCCAGATGGACTGTTTTTCCAACCGCGTCGTAATTCATCACCAGATTGCTGCCAATCGAGTGAATGACGACCTGGCCGGAGTTCATCCCCACCCGCAGGCCGATGTTGCCGGCTCGCTTGCGGTTCAGTTCTTCGATATCAGCCTGCATGGCGATCGCCGCGCGGCAAGCCTGAACGGCATGGTCTTCAGTGGCGATGGGAGCGCCGAAAAGGGCCATGACGCCGTCACCACGAACCTGGTTTACGAAACCGTCGTGCTCGTGAATCGCATCCATCAGAACTTGAAGGACAGGTCCAAGGACCTCGAGCGCATCTTCCGGATCGAGCTTGTCGATCAATGCCGTCGACCCGCGTATGTCGACGAACAGGACCGTGACATGCTTGCGTTCACCGGACATTGCGCTGCCGGAATGTAGTATCCGCTCGGCCAACTGAGCCGGCACTTTTGATTGCAGAAAAGTCAGCGCATGTTGATGACTGGAGCTCGAGAGAACCCTTGATCGGCCGCAGCCGCCGCAAAAGTTCGCAGCAGGCCGGATGACGAAACCGCAATAGCTGCACCGACGTCCAAACTCACCGGGCATATTGCGCCGCTTTGTCGCCACGGCAGACCTCTTTCTCGGAACGGCACAAGTTAGCGGATTTCATAATGATGGCAAGGTGCTAGCCCCTCAGCGAGAGGTGGCCTAGGCTAAAGTGCCGCGCACTGCCATTGTTTTGAAGCAGGAAAGCCTGGCAAGAATGCACTCCGAGGTCGAAACACCCGTAGACCTGCGTCGGGCCAAGACACCCATCAGGCCAGAACATCTATCGGGCCAAGACATCGGCCAAGGGATGAAGCCGGTGACAGCGTTTTTCACTCTTCGGCGTCGTAATGATGGTCTGAAATAGCCGGCTTGGAGCGGAAAAATCCTATGTCCTCGACAACCCGTTCGGCACGAGGTCGTTACCCGTGCCCGATACGCTCTACTACTAAAGTAGCTGGGTCGGACAGAAGCACGCTGGCGGAAGGAGTGTCAGTCAACTCCTATTGAAGATAAAGCATTTTGACCTTCTTAGGCCAAAACTAACCATTTTTGCTACAACCGAAAGGCGTTTCCGCCTCCAATCTTTCCCGTGAAATCCAGCGGGGCACAGAACGGTATCCGCCAACGGCACATGGTAGGGCGCTGAACCGCCCGCAGTCAGGCCGAACACGATCAAACGGGTGACGCATCTTTTTGCGGAGCCTCGGCGATAATCTCAGCGAGTCTGTCGTCGTGCTCGCCAAGTCGCGGCGGCGGCAGGCGGGCAGGCATTGCCGCACCACCGATCGCAAATCCCGGCAGCACGATCTCGCCTGCGGACTTGTGTTGGATGGTGGTCAGAATTGCCGGCAGCTGAGGCGATGCAGACAGATCATCATAGGTCGCGACAGGCGCGCAGATGACCCCGGCCGGCTCAAGCAGCGCAAGCCATTCCTCGGTCCCGCGGCAGGCGAATACTTCATTCAATTTTCTGGTCAGCGCGGCGCGATTTCTCATTCGGTCCGGCAGCGTCGCAAAGCGGATATCCGTCTGCAGATCCGGTCGGCCGATAATCGAACAGAGATTGGCAGGCCGGAACTTACCCCGCCAGCCTCCTGTATCTCGAGGCGGCAAGAAGGCGGGGAGCGCATCCTCTCCTCGGAAGGCAGATGACTACGGTCATCCAATTCTGCCGAAGATGCATAGTGCCACGTATGACGTCGGCCTTAGGTTCTGACGGCGATGAGACTTACCGAATGCATCCTTTTTACGAACAAGGAGCGCACGCGGGATGTTGACGTTTCGAACCTCAATCACCTTCGCGGTAATGGCATTTATCGTCGCTCTCGCTGCGCTGCTGATCGCTATTCAGGTTCGGGCTCTTCGCTGGGCCACGCATGAGGCTGCGTCTGCCTATATGGACGCGACCAGTACGAAGGCCTTTGGGCGGCTTCAGACGGAGATGACCGCAATAGCTTCGTTGGTGCACGTGCTGGCAACCAGCTCCAGCGTGGCCGATTCGAATGAGAGATCCGAGACTGGCCGCGCGATCCCACTGTTCAAGACCGTCCTGCAGGAAGTTCCCCAAATGGACAGTGTTTATGCCGGCTTCGAGAATGGCGCCTGGTTGCAGGTGCGGCGGACTCGCGAACTCAATGATGAACAGCGCGAGAAGCTACGTGCGACGTCCGATGCCACCATTGCCATTAACTTGATCCGCCCCGCTCCCGATGGCGAACTGCCCATGCGGCGAATTTTTGAAGATCAGCAGGGCAACGAGATCGGACAACTTGATCTATGGCGATACGGATACGACGCGCGCAAGCGGCCCTGGTATCGCGAGACGATGAAGGCCGACCGAGCGCTGGTTTCACCGCCTTATCTGTCGTTTAGCATCGGGGCGCCGGTGATCACGATCAGCGCCCCCTTGCGAGGCAAGGTGCCTGGCGTCCTTGCTGCCGATCTCAAGCTCGACACCTTCAACGGTTTCGTCCAAGCGCAACGCCCTGGAGAGCATGGTGTCGTCGTGATTTTCGACTCGACTGGCTCGCTCATAGCCCACCCCGATTTTGCACAGCTCATCGTCGCTGCGATGACACATCCATCCCAGGCGCAATTGCCAAACATCAAGGAGATCAACTCCGGGGTCGTTGCGGCAGTGCTGCGAAGGTCGGAGGGTCGCGACCACTACGACGGAAGCATCCTTGACGACGAAGGGCGCGACTATCTGTTCAGGGTAGCGAAATTTACCTTGGGAGAACGATATGACGCCACCATACTCTTGCTGGCGGCCCAAGACGACTTTGTCAAAGATGTCCGAAGGCTCCAGTTTACGGGACTAATCCTCGCGACCATTGCAGGCGCCGCCTTCGTTCCAGTCGTTTGGATATTTGGTAGCGGAATGTCTCGCGCCTTGAAGACGATAACGGCCGAGGCAGTCAAGCTCCAGAAGCTGGCCGAGCCCGGGCCCGCGCCGGTCGCATCGCGCATCAGAGAAATCAACGAACTTGGCGGTGCCATGAAGCTCGCGCAGCGCGCCATATGGTCATTCGCCCACTTCGTCCCCAAGGAGCTCGTCCAGCGGCTCATCGATAATTCCATCTCTACGGAGCTTGGCGGAGTCAGAGAGGAGATAACCGTTCTTTTCACCGACGTCCGTGATTTTACGACCATCGCCGAGTCCGCCGAGCCGGACACCTTGATGCACCAAACGTCGCGCTATTTCTCCGTGCTGACCGATGCCTTCCTCGCGGAAGGCGGAACAATCGACAAGTTCATCGGTGACGCCGTCATGGTGTTCTGGAACGCCCCCAATCCTCAGCCTGACCACGTCGAGCGAGCCTGCCGAGCAGCCCTTGCGGCCAGTTCCGCATGTGAAAAGCTCAACGCACAGTTTGAAGCCGAGGGCCTCAAGCCGTTCTTCACACGGTTTGGCCTTCATGTCGGAGACGCCGTGGTCGGCAATCTTGGGTCGACCGAGCGCATGAACTATACAGCCCTTGGCAATACGGTAAATCTGGCGGCGCGCCTCGAAGGCCTGAACAAACAGTTTGGGACCGTTATCCTTGTGAGTGAAGGCGTCTATTTGCGGGCACGGCACTGCTTCCAATTCAGAGCCTGCGAGTCGGTCATTGCGAAGGGGATGACGAAAGAAACTCGCGTTTTCGAGCTCGTCGGGGCATCGACATGAAGTCAGCTTCGGTCCCACACAGCATCATACTGGGATTGGTCATTTTGCAGCTCGCGCTCTTCGTCATTCCAGCGGCTCGTGCAGGCGAAGACACCATCAAAATCGGTATTCTTCATTCTTTGTCCGGCACCATGGCAATCAGCGAAGCGGTCCTTAAGGACACGGTTCTCATGCTGATAGACGACCAAAACAAGAAGGGCGGGCTGCTTGGACGCAAACTGGAGCCAATCATCGTTGATCCAGCTTCCGATTGGAATCTCTTTGCCGAAGAAGCCCGCGACCTCCTTACCAAGGAAAAGGTCGCGGTCGTATTCGGTTGCTGGACTTCCGCATCCCGCAAATCCGTTCTGCCGATCTTCGAGCAGCTGAACGGCTTGCTCTTCTACCCGGTGCAATACGAAGGTGAAGAGAGTTCGCGCAACATTTTCTATACGGGGGCCGCGCCAAATCAGCAGGCCATTCCGGCCGTTCGATATCTGATGAGCAAGGAAGGGGGACAAGTTCACAGATGGGTGCTGCTCGGTACCGACTACGTGTATCCCCGCACGACAAATCGGATCTTGAGCGCGTACCTTACCGCGGAAGGGGTAGCGCCAGACGACATCATGACGATTTATACGCCATTCGGTCATTCAGAATGGCGAGGGATCGTCGAGAGGATCAAGGCCTTCGGCTCGGAGGGAAAAAAGACCGCGGTGATATCGACCATCAACGGAGACGCAAACACGTACTTCTACAGGGAGCTCGTAGCACAACGGGTCGACGCCAACGCAATTCCAGTCATGGCTTTCTCCGTCGGCGAACGCGAATTGCTCAGCGCGCACATTGCGCCCGTCGGGCACTTGGCGGCCTGGAACTACTTCCACTCGATCAACTCGGCAGAAAACGAAGTATTCGTGAAAATGTGGGCGGACTTCAACGAGCAACGAGATAAAATCACGAATGACCCGATGGAAGCCACCTTCATTGGCTTCAAGATGTGGGCGCAAGCCGTTGTCCAAGCAGGGACGACCGAGGTGGATGCAGTCCGTCAGGCCATGTACGGTCAAAGAATCAAGGCGCCGAGCGGCTTCGAGGTCGTGATGAACACCAATCATCATCTGTCCAAGCCAGTCATGATAGGCAAAGTAAATTCTTCGGGGACCTTTGATGTCATTTGGCAGTCAATCAATCCGGTCAGAGCGGATGCCTGGAGCAAGTACATCCCCGATAGTGCCAAGCGTACAGCCGATTGGACATTTCCTTGGGTCTGCGGCGGATGCATCGAGCCAACATTCAAGGATTGGTGACGGTCTCGGCGTCTCGAACATATTGGCTGGCGCGCGACCGCCGATGTCACTGAAATGTTTCTTTGACATTGAGCGCGGGGATCGAAATCTGGCGCTCAGTAATATCATACCGAGAATTTGCATCCGCTCCTGATCGCATTGCAATATTTTCGATAGCTGCTTCGCCCGGATCCTTGATCTTGATCAAGGTGGTAGTGAACGCCAACCACCACCGTGGATCTCGAGTATCCAGCCTCCTCTGAATATCGCCAAAGCTCAGGATTCGTCCTCATCGCAAATGTGTAGCACCGCAGTTTCTGCTCGAGGGGTCAGGAATGCCGTGGAATAGAGTTGTCAGGTTTACCGATCCCCTGGAGTGCCGGGTCCAAGCCGCCGACGTTGAGATATTTCCTACTGAGAAAGGACATTTTCAGCTGGAGATCACTCAAATTGGCATGAATCGGCTGTGGATGCAGCGCTTCCATTTGAACGCGCCACACGTAAACACCCTCGCCGTCAGACGAGGCCGCCGAGCAATTAATTTTCTCACGGAGGCAACCTCTACGACCCTCCAACATTGCGGCGTTGAAATCTTGCCCGGCGATATCATCGTCAATGATTATGACATGGTCCATCAGCGATCAAACGCCAATCTCCACAGCGGAGCTATGTCCCTCGCGGTCGACGAGCTCAATGCGGCAGTGGAATCAATTATCGGCCGTGGCTTCCCCGCGAAACTGCATGAGCGCATCATTCGTCCGGATTCAGCTTTGATGGCGCGCCTGCTGAAGCTGCATAAGATGGTTGGACAGCTCGCCCGCGATACGCCGGACATTCTTGAGGAGCCCGAAGTGCGCCGCGCTCTCGAAGAGCAGCTGAATTCACATTATGGTGCGATGCCTCGCAGAAGGCATCCGCCTTGAGAGCACGATGGGTGCGCGCCGACACGACAAGATCGTCGGACGGTTCGAAGAATTTTTGGCAGAACATCCCGAACGGCCGCTTTATCTGACCGAGATCTGTGCGGCCATCGGCGTCGCGGAACGAACGCTGAGAGCGTCATGCGAAGAGCATCTCGGCATGGGGCCGATCCGCTACCTGACTTTGCGCCGAATGCATCAGGTTCGGAGAGCTCTGCTGCTTGCGGACCCTTCCCGGTCGACAGTCACTCGCATCGTCACCGATCACGGTTTTTGCGAGCTTGGCCGCTTTTCTGTCGCCTATCGTGCACTGTTCGGAGAGGCACCTTCGGAGACAATACGACGGCCCCCAAATCAGGCTTTCGGCTACCCCGATCGTCGGTCTCTACTTGCGTCAGCGCATGCTTCGGGCTCGGCCGTCTAGAGCATGATCCGGAAAAGTGGAAACCGGTTTTCCGAAAAGATCATGCTCAAACAAAGAGATGAGATCATGATGCGATTCCGCCAAATCGCATCATGATCGAGCGTGCTCGAATGGAGCTCTGTTGTAGCAAACACGTTACACTCAGGATGAAAATCCCTAGCTTTGCAAAAAGCTCCGGATAAGCCGATCGATCCCGTTGCCCTGTTGCTGGGTCCCCCTTTCACTTGCGGTTGAAGCTGGGGGACTCATCGATGCGTTGGCGCGTTGGTCGGCGGCTGCTTGTCGTCTTCGTTCTGCTTGCAACCACAGGGACCATCAATGCAGCTTGCGTAGATGTCACGCAGCTGGCGCACACGGCCGTCAACATCATGCGGCATTTCGATGATGCGCAGCGAGAAGCGCATCCTGATTTGATCGGTATCAGGGGTACCGGCTGGTTCTTAACGCCCACGACGATCGTCACCGCCGAACACGTCACTGCAGCGATGAATCTGTCCATGGACGAATGGAAGCCGCTCGAGATCATCGACGAGAGTGGTAGCCAGTTCATCGCCGCACGCATCCAGCGTCTCGCTGGCGGCCCAGTGGAGAAGCTTGCGGTCATTGAACTCCAACGCGCCGTCGCGGCTGCACAAAGCGCCGCGATCCGCAAAGAGCCGCTCCTGCCGGAAGAACCGGTCGCAACACTCGCCTACCCGGCCGGTATCGCACATCTCGTGAGCGGACGCTTCGTTCGAGTCGGAGATGAGGGGAAGCTCGCAGGTATGACGCTCCTGGAGATGTATGAAGGCGAGAACCGGCTTGTCATCGATCACGGCGCCTCGGGAGCGCCGGTATTTGATTGTGCCGGACGCGTGGTGGCAGTTGTCACCAACGTATTCACCCGAACTCTGAGTTGGTCATACCACGTGATACGGATTTCGACGGCGTGGGGAATGCCAAATGTCGTGTCCGTGCCGGTTCAGGTGCTAAATGACCCTTCTTCATCGGACTGAAACGCCAGCCTCAGGGCGAAACTGTTAGCTGGTGGAGTTGTGGTCTGTTTGCGCACCAAGCTGCCTAACGAGACTTGAACTGATCCCAGCGACGACGTCAAAAGACAGGCGGTATAAGAATGACCCGCACAACCGTGCGCGCTATTCATCCCCGAGCTTCCGAAGCCGCATAGTCGAAGGCGGACAAATAGCCAATGCTGTCTCCTGCGGCGCGACCACAAACTCCAGCAAGTCGCAAGAACTGTCCGCCGGTCCGAGAGACGGGCATATGGAAGCAGGCAATACAGTCAGCTTCAGCGATCCGGATGGCTACGCAGCCGGATTTGGCGATGCATTCCTCAAGCTCACGATAACCGGCGCGGGAGCTTTCAGGGCGCAACTGTCGTGCCTGAAATTGCAACAGATGGAGGTCTATCGCTGCTACGAAAACCTGCCGCGCATCGCATATGTTTTGCTGTCCGCCGAGCACATAGGCCTGTCATTCCCGATCGGTACTGTGCCTCACATATTTGATGGGTTTGCTTTGCGACCTGGCGACATCGTTTTGCACCGTCCCGGCGATCGCATGCATCAACGATTACCCGGCGACTGCGGTTGGGGCTTGATATCATTATCGCCCGAGCTACTCGCGACTTGTGGCAAGGCATTGACGGGGCGGCATGGAGTATCGCTGCCAGAGGACAGAATATTGCGACCGTCGCGCGCGGAAGCCTTGAAATTTCGGCGTCTTCTTGGACAGGCCTGTCATCTCGCGGAAACACGACAGGAATCGGTCGACCGTCCCGAGGCTGCAAGTGGCCTGACGCAGCAAATACTTCACGTGGTCGTCCAGTGTCTGGCAAGCAACGTGGCGGACGACAATCCAAAGACGAGGCGCCACCACGCAGCCGTCATGGCTCGTTTTGAAGACGCGCTATGCAAGCGAGGCGACGAAAGAATGACCATGCCCACGCTTTGCGAGGAGATCGACGTACCCGAGCGAACCCTTCGAATGTGCTGTGCCGAGTTCCTTGGCGTAAGCCCGACGCGATATTTGTTGCTGCAAAGATTGAACAAGGCTCGCTCCGCACTCCGACGGGCCGATCCCACGATGTCGAGCGTCGCGGAGGTCGCCCGGGATCATCAATTCCTGGAACTCGGGCGGTTTGCGGTGACATATCGCGCTACCTTCGGCGAGTCGCCTTCCGTCACTCTGCAGCGCAATCCGCAAACATAATCTGCCGAAGCTGCATAGCGCGGCTAGAGAGCTTCGACCAAGTTCCGCTCGGCAAGGCGTCCGGCCGTTCCGCTCGAACCATGATCCGGATCCGCGGCACGGTCGGTGGGTGGAGTTGGGCGAAGGCTGCGGCCCGCACTTCGGCAGCCACATCAAGGAAGCAACCATGAGCATGTTCAGAACAATCTGGGGCGCTCTTGTCGTGGCATGTGGCGCTACGATTATGGCGAGCATTCCTGCCTCCGCCCAGCAGGGACAGAAACCCAACATTCTCTTCATCATGGGTGACGACATCGGATGGATGCAGCCGAGCATCTATCACCGCGGCCTGATGGTCGGCGAAACGCCGAGCATCGATCGCATCGGCAATGAGGGCGCGATCTTCATGGACTATGTCGCGATGCAAAGCTGCACATCTGGTCGCAACGCCTTCTTCACCGGCATGTATCCGCTGCGCACCGGAATGATCCCGCCGCAGCTGCCCGGTAGCCCGTCCTACCTGCGGCCCGGCACTCCTGCGCTGGCTCAGTTCCTGCTCGATCTCGGCTACAACACCGGCGAGTTCGGCAAGAACCATCTCGGCGACCACACCGATGCCCTGCCGACTGCGCACGGCTTCCAGGAATATTGGGGCTATCTCTACCACCTCGACGCGATGCAGCAGGTACAGGTCAGCTTCCCCGACATCAACAAGACGCCGCTGCAGCAGACAGTAGCGCCGCCTTGCAAGAACACGCCGATCCCCGGCGTTCCGGAAGTCCCCGGCGCCGTCGATCCGAAGACGACGCTGTGTCTCACGCCTCCACGCAACATCCTGTCGTGCAAGTCTCAGGACGGCACGCAGCAAGAGCCAGACGTGCAGCGACGAGGGTCCGCTGACGCTGGAACGCTCCCGGACGGTGGACGAAGAGATCTCGGAGAAGGTCGTCGATTTCATCGACCGCAACGACCCGAAGAAGACCGGCAAGCCCTTCTTCGTCTGGTACAACCCTGCACGCATGCACATCGTGACCGTGCTGCCGCCGAAATACGAGGCGATGGTGGGCGAGCGCGGCGGCAAGGACTGGGGCGTCAATGAAGCCGGCATGAAGCAGATGGACGACAACATCGGTGTTGTCCTCAAGAAGCTGGACGACATCGGCCAGGCCGACAATACGATCGTCGTCTTCACCACCGACAACGGGGCCGAGGCAATCACCTTCCCGGACGGCGGCGTGACCCCGTTCAAGGGCCAGAAGGGCGAGGCGTGGGAGGGCGGCTATCGTGCGCCGATGGTGATCAAATGGCCGGGCGTCATCAAGCCGGGCACGGTGAAGAACCAACTGTTCGCCGCTCTCGACTGGGTACCCACGTTTGTGGATATCGCCGGCGGACCCAAGGGAGACGAACTGAAGCAGCAGATCGAGGCAGGGAAATACCCCGGCATCGTCAAGACCACGCTCGACGGCTTCGACCAGCGCGAGTACCTCGAAGGCAAGTCGGAGAAATCGGCGCGGGACCACTTCTTCTATTTCTCTGGCGCGACCCCCTCCGCGGTGCGCTACAAGAACTGGAAGATGTACTACACCATGTCGCAGCCTGGGCCGGCCGGGTGGATCATGCCGCTCGTCTCCTTCCACTTCACGCTCGTCCAGAACATCAAGCGTGATCCCTTCGAGCAGGCGGTCGGGATCGACCAGAAGACGGCCATGAGCATCGGCGGCGCGCTCGGCGGTCCGGCGACCGCTTTCCAGTACGATTGGAACATGCTGCCGATCGGGCAACGGCTATGGGAGGCGCAGCTGCTCTCGTACGAGAAGTTCCCGCCGCTGCAGTCGCCAGCGAGCTACAACCTCAGCCAGGTTCTGGAGGAGGTCAAGAAGGCAAATGCCAGCGGTGGGAGCGACTAGCGACCCTGTGCCATTTTGAAATCTTGAGGGCAGCTCCGTTGTGCTGCCCTCAAGTACTCCACTGGCAATTGCGACATCACGGCCATCCACTTCCGTGAGCGCACGACGTCGCAATCTCCCGGCATTTGCCGAAAGTGCATAGTCCAACGCGGGCGCCTCGACCAACTTCCACAGAGGAGTTTATGATCGACACGCATGACCGTTGGCACGCGACATGAACCGGGCAGACAAAAGCAACAAGCCTTCACGGCGCGCCGCCGCACCGCAGGCGACCGAACGCGCGGGAGGCGCTCAAGGCGATGCCACTTCCACCGTGCGATCGGGAAAGCTTAGGCTGCGCATAGCGGTGGTGACAGGGCTCGCGGCCATCGTGACAGCTGGCCTCGCCTTGTTGCTCGTTGCCGATCGCAATTTCACCCCGCACGAACTGCTCGGCACCAGCAATGCTGCCGCTGCCCCCGCTTTTGTCGGCAGCGAAGCCTGCGCCGGATGCCACCAGCCCGAAACCGCGTTGTGGAAGGAATCCCAACACAAGCATGCGATGCAGCACGCGACCGCCGCCTCGGTGCTCGGCAATTTCGATGATGCCGGGTTCGACTATTACGGCGTTCATTCCCGCTTCTTCAGGAAGGACGATAAGTTCTTTGTCGAAACTGATGGCCCCGATGGCAAGCTCGCGACCTTCGAGGTGAAATACACCTTCGGCATCGATCCCCTCCAGCAATACCTGATTGAATTTGCGGACGGCCGGATACAGGCGCTTTCGATCGCCTGGGACAGCCGGCCGAAGGACCAAGGCGGCCAGCGTTGGTTTCATCTCTATCCCAATGAAGAGATCAAGCACGATGACATGCTTCACTGGACCAAGCTCAATCAGAACTGGAATTTCATGTGCGCCGAGTGCCACTCTACCGGCGTAAGAAAGAACTACGACGCGGCCAATGACCGTTTCAACACGACGTGGTCAGAAATCAGCGTCGGCTGCGAGACATGCCACGGCAAAGGCTCACGGCACGTCAACTGGGCGCACAATCAGCGTAGCTGGTGGCCGTTCGAAAAGAACGTGGATCCGCTGAAAGGACTTGCCGTGTTCCTGGACGAGCGGGATGGCGTGACCTGGCAGGCCGATCCCCAGAGCGGCAATCCCCAACGCAGCGTCGCCCCGGCGGCGACGCGCAAAGAGGTCGAGACCTGCGGCCTATGTCACGCGCGACGAGCCCAATTTTCGGAGGACTGGATACCAGGACGACCTCTGTCCAACACGCACGTCGTCTCGCCCCTCACCCGCGGGATCTATCACGCAGACGGCCAGATGCGTGACGAAGTCTATAATTACGGCTCGTTCAAGCAGAGCAAGATGTTTGCGGCCGGCGTAACCTGCAGCGATTGCCATGAGCCGCATGCCGCCAAGCTGCGCGCAGAGGGCAATGGCGTTTGCCTGCAATGCCACGCCTCAAACAAATATGACGCTAGCTCCCATACCGGCCACGGCGACGTAACGCCAAAAGTAACCTGCGCGTCGTGCCATATGCCTGTCACCACCTACATGGTGATCGACAAGCGGCACGATCACAGCCTTCGAATCCCAAGACCCGATCTTTCCGTGAAGTTTGGAACGCCGAACGCCTGCAACAACTGTCATGCCGACAAGCCCGCACAATGGGCATCCGACGCGGTCGATCGTTGGCATGGACCAGACCGGAAGGGTTTCCAAAACTACGCGGAGGCGTTCCACGCTTCCTGGACTGATCGGTCCGACGCAGCGGCACTTTTGGCGGCGGTTGCGGCGAGCCCGACGGAGCCGGCGATCGCGCGTGCGAGCGCGCTTGGCGAACTTCGCTCACGTGTCTCGCCCGCCAATATCGAGCTCGCCCGCAGGGGATTGACTGACCCCGATCCGATGGTGCGGATCGGTGCGCTAGACATGCTCGACGGTCTCCCGGGCAACCGGATATGGCCGCTGGTTTCACCGCTTCTCTCGGATCCGAGCCTGGGCGTTCGCATCAGATCAGTGTCGGTGCTGGCGGCGGTTTCCACTGCCAACCAACCCGCATCCGATCGCGCGGCTTTCGACCGGGCCGCAGCCGAGTTCATTGCCGCCCAAGAGTTGAACGCGGATCGCCCCGAGGCTCGCTCCGCGCTGGGAAATTTCGACCGGCACCGCGGGCTCGCCGGCGACGCGGAGAGCGAATACAAGGCAGCGTTGCGACTGAGCGCCCAATACGCGCCTGCGGCGATCAATCTCGCAGACCTGTATCGCCAGCTTGACCGTGATGGCGACGCTGAAAGCGTGCTGAGGACAGCAATCGGATCGTCACGCCTGGATGCAGGATTGCACCACGCGCTCGGGCTGACCCTGATCCGTGAGAGGCGGCCCGTTGACGCGCTCGCCGAATTCCGTACTGCCTCCGAACTAGAACCGGACCGGTCGCGATACGCCTACGTCTACGCGATCGCGCTGCATTCGGCGGGCCACAGCGACGAGTCGATGAAGATCCTGAAGGAGAACCTGGCCAGACATCCGGAGGATCGCGAAACCTTGCTGGCACTGATAACGCTTAACCGCGATGCCGGCGAAACAGGCACTGCCCTTGAATATGCAGAACAGCTTTCTCGCATTGTCCCGAACGACCAGGATATTGCGCGCCTCTCCGCGGATATTCGCTCGCGCTTGAAACATTAACACCGACATATGTCGTCGATCACTGCGTCGCTGAGGCTGTGCCCCGCTTCATCTTGGCGGGCGATCGGCGGTAGCGGAGATCAGGAAACCGGCTTCAAAGTTTTGGCCGCGGCTCGAAACGAGAGCTTCACGCGCGCGGCTGAGGAATTGAACGTTACCCAGGGCGCGGTAAGCCATCAGGTGAAAGCGCTGGAAGAAACCCTGAAGATCAAATTGTTCAAGCGTGAGCGCCAACATCTCGCTTTGACGGAGAGTGGTCAGGAGTACCTTTTGGTGGTGCGCGACGCCTTTGATCGCATCGCCTTAGGGACCGAGCGACTTGTGCACCGCCGGGGTTCCGGCGTGCTCACTGTCAGCACTTCTCCGGATTTCGCTGCGAAATGGCTGGTGAACAGGCTTGGACGCTTCGCAGAGAAGCATCCCGAGATAGATCTGCGTATTTCCGCGACGACCCACCACGTCGATTTCGCCCGCGAAGACGTCGACGTGGCGATCCGCCATGGCACGGGTAATTGGCCCGGCATGAACGTTGTGCGGCTCTGCCCTTCGCAGCTTTTCCCGGTCTGCAGCCCGAAACTGGCTTCCGAACGCAACCGCATCAGCAAGACCGAGCACCTGTTGAGATTTCCGTTGTTACGCCTCAACGACTGGAGCAATTGGAAGCGATGGTTCGAAGCTGCCGGAGTCAAGGATCCCGTGCTTCGGGGTCCGGTTCTGAACCGCGCAAGCATGCTGATCGACGCGGCAATCGACGGCCAGGGTATCGCGCTCGCGCGCACGACGCTTGCTGCCGGCGATATCATAAGCGGTCGGCTAATCAGGCCGATCAACGTCTCCATCAAGTTGGAGACCGCCTACTGGATTGTCTCCCCGAAAGCGACGGCCAATGCGCCGAAAATTGCCACCTTCAGGAATTGGATGCTGAACGAAACCGGCGACGACGCGCGACGCCTCAAACATGTTCTGGTCCGGTGAACCTTGCTGTACTTAGGCCAAGTCTCGGCTGCCCGAGAGCTGCAATGATCGCTGTTGCGATGGAGCGCCCCGAAACAATCTCATCTTGAAACCCGCGAAAGGTCGTCTAGAGTTCCCTCTACGGGAAAAGGCAAACTCCCGTCGAGACTTCGGTCCAAGCTCTGCGCGACACACCATCCGTCGTGGAGCTTTCACATGGATCTCGAACAAAACACATCCCGTCATTACAGAATCGCTATCTTGTGGCGGGGTGATGCCGCAGCGAGCCGAGAGGCAACTCCGCAGAACAACCGCTTCGTCCGCGTCTTTGAAGCACTCGCGACCTGCGGGATCGAGGCCGTTCCCGTCGTCTACGACGAAGGCTTCGCCGACCTGGTTCGGGACCAACTGCTGACGGTCGACGGCGTCCTCGTCTGGGTCGATCCAATACATCAGGGCAAGACGCGCGCGGCACTCGATCCGATGCTGCGCGAGATCGCGACTGATGGCCCTTGGGTAAGCGCGCATCCAGACGTCATACTGAAGATGGGCGTCAAAGAGGTGCTCCACCGGACGCGTCATCTGGGCTGGAGCGCTGACACGCATCGATACGGCAACATCGACGCCTTCCGCGCCCAACTCCCGCCGCGCCTTCGAGCGGCCGGCCCGCGCGTGCTCAAACAGAACCGCGGAAATGGAGGCCAAGGCGTCTGGAAGGTGGAGGCGTTGCCGAACACGGACACGATGGTCCGCGTGCTACACGCCCAGCGCGGCAGCCAACCCGAGGAGATGCCGCTTGAAGCTTTCATCACTCGCTGCGAGCCTTATTTCGGGTGGGGCGGCTGCATCATCGATCAGGCATTCCAACCGCGCCTGCCGGAAGGGATGATCCGTTGCTATGTGAGCGGATCGAAGGTCGCGGGCTTCGGCCATCAACTGATCAAGGCCTTGATCCCGCCGCCCCTGGAAGGCCCGGACTCGCCTGAGGCGCAACCTGGGCCTCGCATCATGCACGGGCCAGATTCTCCTCAATTCCAGGCGCTGCGAAGATTGATGGAGAACGAATGGATTCCGCAGTTGATGGAAACGCTGAGCATCGCAGAAGCCTCCTTACCGGTCATCTGGGACGCCGATTTCCTCTATGGCCCGCGCGATGCGGCCGGCGCCGACACGTACGTTCTCTGCGAAATCAACGCGAGTTCGTGCTTTGCCATTCCCGACGAAGTGCCGGCGGCGATAGCACGGACGGTTCAGAACCGAGTTCTGCAGACCGAAGTGGCGAAGCCGGGCGGATAGAAGCCTCCACGGCGCATAGCGCAGTTGGTCCATTGTAGGGGGTCAACCGGGCGCATCAGCGGCAATCCGATCCAGGCGCAGTCGATGCCGATGATCGGTGAGCAGTCGTGCGCCTCCCATGACGGCGGCCAGCGTTCCCAATCCCGTTCCGCCGGCGATCAGAAACATGATCAAGAGTTGATATTTTACGGCATCTATCGGTTCGACTCCGGCAAGGATCTGGCCGGTCATCATTCCTGGCAAGGAAACAAGACCAATGGCCGCCATGCCATTGATGGTCGGCATGAACCCGCTTCGCAACGCATCGCGCAGGACTGGGAGCAACGCCTGATAGCGGGTCCCTCCGAGCGCCAGGCACGCCTCCACCGCGGCTCGCTCGCGTACCAGACCATTGGTGAGCACATCCAAGCCCAGACTTATTCCTGTCATGGTGTTACCCAGGATCATGCCCAACAGGGGCAGCGCATAGCGCGGATGATACCAAGGCGAGGGGTGCAGCTGCGTCAGAAGCGAAAACATCGTGACCGTACCGGCAGCCAGCAGCGTGCATCCTGCACCCAAGCCATAGGTCCAAATGCCGAGCAGCCGCCGCTTCTGACGAACGACAATTTCCCGCGACGCGAAGATCACCATGATGAAGGCTGCGAGGGCTGTCCAGAACGGCGAGACGGCCGCGAACAGGAATGTGAGCACATATCCGACTAGCACCAACTGAACCACCATCCGCATCGTCGCGATGGCGAGCTGTCGTTCGAGATTGAGATGAAGCGCAAGAGAGAGAGCGCCATCCAACACAACGAGGAATGACGGCAGTATAAGGTCGCTGTAGGTCAGTTGGATGTAGGTCAAAGCTGATGTTCCTCGATACGCCCGCCGGCGCCCATCACAAACAACCGCGATCCGACGCGATGGGCCTGCGCTCTGTCGTGAGTACTCCATATGACGCCTGTCCCGATCGAGATGCGCTCCGCAACGATCAATTCGACGATCGCGGTTGACGTCGCGTCGAGCGCCGACGTTGGCTCGTCCAGTAGAAGCACGCGCGATGGCAGCATCAGTGCCCGTACAAGCCCAAGCCGCTGCCTCTCTCCGGTCGAGAGTCGTTGGATCAACCAGCTTCCGCAGTTTGGCGGCAATCCCAACCTCGCAACCAGTGGGATAGCATCATTCCAGGCGATGAAATGCTCCTGGACAGTATCAGCCCACCAGCCCGGTTCAGCGGCGACATAGGTCACCTGCTTCCGCCAAAGTGGCGCCGGCACGGTTTCCCTGAGCGTTCCATCCAGTTTGATCACTCCCTCATTCGGGTCGAGATCAGCGATTGCGCGAAGCAGCAGGCTTTTCCCGACCCCAGACTGTCCCTGCAGGGCGATACATTCGCCGTCGTTCAGTTCGAACGAAACTGAGATATGCAAGCGTGTCAGTCCGCTAACGGTAAGCATGATCGCCTTCAACCTTTGAGAGCCGGCGATTCCTAACGTTAGCGCAACGCCCCTCATCTGCGAATGGCCTCAACGACGAGGTTCAGACCCCATCGGCTTTCGAGCAGGATGCTTTCAACGACGAAGTGTTGACCTACGCAAGCGTCCATTCCTCAACGCTGGCACCGGCGAGCGCGCGGACCCGCGCATCGTCGGCAGCGAGTTCTCGCGCCGAGCCGGAATAGACTACCCCGCCGTCATCGAGCACATAGGCGTCGTCGGCGATTTCAAGGCTCATCCTTGCATTCTGTTCGACGAGCAGCACGGAAATGCCCTCAGTCTTCATCTGCTGCACGACCCGAAATACCTCGCGCACAACCAGCGGCGCCAGCCCCTGCGAGGGTTCGTCGAGGATTAGAAGCCGCGGATTAATGAGAAGCGCGCGGCCGATCGAGAGCATCTCCTGCTCGCCGCCGGAAAGCTGGCGCCCACGGCTTTGCTTGCGCTCCTCCAGCCGCGGAAAGAGCTGGTAGACGCGTTCCACTGTCCAGGGGCCGCCGCGATCCAGCGGCACCTTGAGATTCTCTTCGACGCTGAGATTGGCAAAGATGCGCCGGCCTTCTGGCACATACCCGACGCCCCTTGCTGCGATGCGGAAGGTCGGCCAGCGCGTGGTTTCCTCGCCGAAGATCGTGATCTTGCCTTCGCGCGCCGGCGTCAACCCCATGAGGCTGCGCAGTGTCGTGGTCTTGCCGGCGCCGTTGCGCCCGAGCAGCGCCGTGATCCGGCCCTCCTCGACCTGCAGACTGACTCCATGCAGGATGTGGCTCTTGCCGTAATAGGTATGCAGGTCCTCGGCTGTCAGTGCTGCGGTCATGCGGCAGTGCCCAGGTAAGCGGCCTGAACGGCCTCGTTCGCGGCGATCTCCTTCGGCGAGCCCTGCGCCAGCATGCGGCCCTGGTCGAGCACACAGACGCGGTCCGCCAGGTTGAATACCACGCGCATGTCATGCTCGATCAGCACGATTGTATAGTTGCTGTCACGATGCAATTTCCGGATCAATTGTGTGATCTGGTAGGTCTCCTGATCACCCATGCCGGCGGTTGGCTCGTCCAGCAGCAATAAATGAGGTTTCAGCGCCAGTGCCATCGCGATCTCGGCAGCCCGCTGGTCGCCATGCGCGAGTTCGCCGACGAGGCGATAGGCCTTGTTTTCCAGCGAAACCATCCTCAGCGCGTCTTCAACACGCGCGTGGACCTTGGCTGTCTCGGCGCGATTGATCCACGGGCGCAGGCGATATCCGCTTGCGACTTCGGTCGCTGTGCGGACGTTTTCGAACACCGTGAGCTCCGGAAAGATTTCGGTGATTTGGAAGGTTCGCGCCATGCCGCGGGTGACGCGCTCATGCGTTGCAAGCCGCGTTATGTCCTGCCCGTCGAACATGATTGTGCCCGAAGTGGGCGGAAAAAATCCACTGATCAGGTTAAAGAAAGTGGTCTTACCGGCGCCGTTCGGCCCGATGATGGCGCAAAGCTCGCCCTTGGCGACATTCAATGAAACGTCGCGCACGGCGACGAGGTTGCCGAACCGCTTGGTGACGTTGTTGATCTCGAGGACGTTCATGCCTTGCTCTGTTGGAAGACGCCGAGTAGCCCGCGCGGGAAGAACAAGACCACCAGCACGAAGAGAAGGCCCACGAACGACATCCAGTTCACGGTCACACTCGACAGATAATCCTGCAGCACCACGAAGACCGCGGCGCCCAGCAGCGGGCCCCAGAAATTGCGCATCCCGCCCATGACGGCCATCATGACGAAGTCGCCGGACTGGCTGTAATGCAGCCCGCGCGGATCGGCGAAATTGTTGACGAGCGCATAGAGCGCGCCCGCAAAGCCCATGAAGAAGCAGGATAGCGTGAAGGCGATCCAGATATGTCGCTCGATGGGAATGCCGAGGAACCGCGCGCGGCGCTCGTTCTCGCGAATCGCGACCATGGTGCGGCCGAAGGGTGAGCGCAGAATGAACGCCATCGCGCCGACGGCAAGCGCGAAGCAGAACAGCACGAAGTAATAGAAGACCTCCGCGTCGGTGAGAATGTCGAGCCTGAAGGCTCCAAGATTGATGGGCTGGCGCGCGAAGCCGCGGAGGCCGTCGTCGCCGCCAGTGACCGAGCTCCACTGGAAGGCGATGTAGTAAAAAACCTGTCCAAAGGCAATCGTCACCATGGCGAAATAGACGCCGCGCCGCCGCACGATCAACAGCCCGAGGATCGCGCCGCAGAGGCCGCCGAGCAGCATGCCGGCGAGGACGGCGAGCGGCGTGCTCAACGCGAGATATTTCAGCGTCAGCCCGGCGCCGTAGGCCCCGAGGCCGAACCAGGCGGCATGGCCGAACGACAGCACGCCGGTGAAGCCGAGCAGGAAGTTCAGCGACATCGCGGCGAGCCCCAGCACCAGCACGCGGGTGGCAAGGGCAGTGTAGCCGCCTAGCGGCGCCATCCAATAGGGTGCGAACAAGAGTGCGGCCCAGATCACGCCGAGCACAATCAGCTTGCGGGATTGCGCGGCGGTCAACTCAACATTCCCTCTTCGCCGAATAAGCCGCGGGGGCGGGTCAGCAGGATCACGGCCATCATGACATAGATGACCGCCTCGCTCGCGGCCGGCAAAAACACCGCGGTGATGCCGGAGGCGACGCCGATCAGAAGCCCACCGGCGAGTGTCCCCGGCAGGCTGCCGATGCCGCCGACGATGATGGCGATGAAACTTGGCATCAGAAGGCCGGTACCCATGGTCGGCTCAAGGCCGAGTTGGCCAGCCGCCAGCACGCCGGCGAGCCCTGCGAGGAAAATGCCGACCGCGAAATTCAGGGTGCGCAACATTCGGACATTAATTCCGAGCGCGGCAACAGTCTCGAGATCGAGCGTGCCGGCACGGATGCGGATGCCGAGCCTGGTGTAGCGCAGCAGCACGAACAGCAGCGCGATCGCGATGAAGACCACCGCCACCATGAACAGGCGATAGCCGGTAATGAAGAACAGGTCGTTTGAAAGCGGCTGCGCCAGGAACGAGGGTATTGCGAACGGTTTGCCCTGCGGGCCGAAGATAAAGCGCGTGCCGTCCTCGATTATGAATGCGAGACCAAAGGTCAGCAGCAGGCTGTAGAGCGGATCTCGCCCATAGAGCGGGCGGACCAGGACGCGTTCAACCAGCAGGCCGATGACAGCAGTGAGCGGCGGAGCCAACAGCAGCGCCCCCCAGAAGCCGACATAAGGCGAAAGCGCGTAGGCGATGTAGCCGCCGATAACGAGGAAACCGCCATGCGCGAAGTTGATGACATTGCTCAGGTTGAGGATCAGTGAGAGCCCGAGCGCCATCAATACATAGAAGGCACCGACGATGAGGCCGTTGGTGATATTGAACAGAAGAAGCAGCGTCATAATTCACCACG
>CAWAXO010000053.1:0-41885 GCA_963786015.1 uncultured Alphaproteobacteria bacterium
AAGAATGCACCCGAGCCGGAGGTTTTTGCTGAACTCCAAGCCAAGGCCGGCGATGTCGGCCTTGGCCGTAGATGACGGCCGCGACGAATGCCGGCATCTCCGCTTTCAGGGCTACGGCTGACTTTCGATCGTGGGACGCTGAAGCCGTCTCCTGACCAAACTCGGACATCACGGGATCGTGAGCTGAAGCAACAGCATTCGGAAAATTCTTTAAGTTGCCGAACTGGCATATTTCACGAATTCGAATCGCGTATGCTTTGAGCTTGGCCGGATTTGCATTGATCCAATCGACAGCCAATCGATCAAACGCCACTCATGGATGGAGCGCAGATGGACGGGCACCATGTCTCTGGCGACGTGTGGAATCGGCTCATCGAAAAGGCGGATTGAACAGGAGGGGCTTGCTCTCGGGCCTCGCGATGCTTCCGCACTGTCCTCGCTTTTGGCGGCAAAGAACGCGGCCGCACAGCAGGCAAGTTCCGGCTTTTCTTTTGCGGTCTGCGGTGACACGCGACCCATGATGTATCTGCCGGTCAAGGACGGCCGTCCGGACCTCGTCGAGCTCTTCGTTGAGATGTTCGGCCTGGTCATGCCGGAAAAGGTCGCGGAAGCCGTCGTGAAGCGCGACGTGAAAATGATCTTCGACCCCGTCACCAAGGAGCTCAGGCAAGTCGTCATGCCCTTCATGTCGCGGAGCGAGGTCATGACGTTGTCGGTGGATCAGGGTTGGGTGACGCGTGCGTCCGTCGAAGACGTCAAACTGCTTCCCGGAGTACACCGGGACATTTTCCAACTCGAAGGCGGCGATTGGGTCTCTCGCGAAATCGTGCAGCACGTGCAGGCCGGGCGCGCCAAATTCGTGGTCAACAGCGGCGACGTCGTCTGGTGGGGCAATCAGGGTCGCTCTGTCAGCGACAGTCCGTACTGGAAGCGCGTCAACGATACCATGCTCAAGCTGCTGCCGGCGCCGGATTCCGAGATGCGTGCCGCAGGGCTCGAAGGACGGTGGTTCATGTCGGTGGGCAATCACGAAGTGTGGGGCGATCCAAAAATTGAAGGGACGCTCGATGCGGTGCCTTATCTGAAAAAGCTCGGTGTGACGCCGGAGCGGTTGATCTACAAATTCGACTTCCGGGACATGAGATTTATCTTCCTGTGGAGCGGAAAATATGACTACCGCTCACCGTCGCTCTGGGATGCGGACCGACCAAAATACGCCGAGCAGATGGTGCAATTGCAACAGTGGCTGGACGACGCCAAAGCCAAGGGAATTAAAAAGGCGTTCATCATCTTTCATTATCCGGTGTTCTGCCGCGCCGGGCTCGGTCCGATTCCGGAGCCTGACAATCCCCACAAGACCATCGCGGCCTACGCCAAGGACCTGGAGCTAGTCGTCTTCAACGGACACGTGCATACGACCGAGATGTACGACGTCGATGGCGTGAAATACCTGGTTCTCGGTGGTGGTGGCGCGGAGCAAGACCCGATTCTTCCCGGCCGCACCAGCATCAAGATGCCGAGCAACTATCCGCCGGACCTCTACTGGAAAGGCAAGCCGCCGCAATTGGAATACAACTACGTCCTGGTCGATGTCGCGCCGGGCGAGAAGACAAAATTCAACCTGTCGCGTTACCGGCCCGGCTCGGCTGAGCCGTTCGCAACCGAGGCATTGTTCTCATAGAGCGCAGGTCGGCAACCTGTGGCGACAATACTTCTCATTCTGCACGGCTTGGTCGCGGTGGCCTTGCTTGGTGCGATCACGCATCAGACATTGGCAGCGTGCGCACGTCCGAGGACCAAGCCGCTTTCTTTCTTCGGCCGGTTTCGCGCGGTGCCGGGCGCGGGCTTCACCAATGCCGTGGTCGTCTTGTATTTGGTCTCCTGGCTGCTCGGTGCGATCGTCTACCTGTATTTCAAGATCGATGTTCAGCCCACCTTGGAACGCGATCGCCATTGGCATGCGATGGGTTACCTTGACCTCAAGGAGGATTTTGTCGCCATCGGCCTGGGTTTGCTTCCCGCATACTGGTTCTGCTGGCGTCGGCCAGTTGATGGTCAAAACGCTCTGATACGGGCTGCAGTGACCGTACTCCTGGCGTTCATTGTCTGGTGGTCGTTTCTCGTTGGTCACGTCGTAAACAATATCGGAGGCTTCGGGTGGTAATGTCCGCTTCGCCGTATCGCCGGTTTGCCTTTGCCTTTGGGGCAGCTTTCGCGCTCTTCTATGTTGTTGCACGAGCTCGCGGGTTCGCGCTGTTTACCGTTTATCCAGCGCAAGGCATCGTCCTTCTCGGCAGGCATCGTTCGCGGGATGTTTCCGATCCCGTCTTGGATTTCCTCGCACCCGAGATGTACTGGTACGGATGGATTGCTTTTGCTGCGGTCTGCGCTCTCGTAATCGGCCTTGTTGCCGCGCTCTTGCCAGATCGCTTGTGCCGGTTTTGGGCATGGTGTGCTTGCGTCGTTCCCCTCATCGCAATGATCGCTAGCGTCTATCTCACGATACCCTGGTTTCGGCTTTAGTGAGGTGCCGCGTCACGGGTCGAGTGAAGCAAGATAGGCTACAATCGCCAGCATATCGTTCTGGTCGAGGTTGCTCACCACCTGTGCCATCAGGGGGCTCCACTCGCCGGTCCGCGCGCCATGCGCGAAGTCGTAGAGCTGGCGAAACATGTAGCTTGGCGAGCGGCCGACGATGCTCGGCAAAGGACCGAGCCCCTTGAGGTCCGGACCATGGCACGGGGCGCATTGGAACGTCTTTCCCGGCCCGCCTTTATTCACCAGCGCCTCGCCTTTCGCCAGGCTGCCGACCGGAACATACGCGGTGAACATCGACCGCGGATCGCGGCTCTCGAACTGAATTAGATCGTCAGGAATTTCGAGGATGCGCTGCCCGAGCGGTTCGCGTTCACCGTTCTCCGCCGCTGCCCAGACCAGACCAGCGATGTAGCTTTTCGGCACCATGTCGCTCTCGACTACCTTGATGTGCTTGCGTGGCTTCAGGGCAGAGAAATAAGCCGCCGCCGCTTCCACCTCGGCATCCGTAATCGGCTTGGAAAGGCCGATCATCAGGGTGGGCGGCAAACGACTCGAGACGCTGGTGACCCGGGCACCCCTCTTGTACTCAGCCATTTGTTGGATGATGTAGCTCTTTGGAAGGCCGGCGAGATCGGCGTTTTCCGGACCGCCGGGCCCGTCCGCACGATGACAGAACCCGCAGGCGAACACGTTGGGATCGCGCCCTTTAGCTACGATATCCGGTAGTGGCCCATGGTCCTCCGGGTGCCAGACCGGCGCGATGAATCGGGTCCGGAGCTGCGTCCAGGTATAGCCGGCCGTGCTGTTCGGTACGCGCACAGGTTCGCCGTCGTCGACCGGGGGCTTGTAGTTGGGATTGTTCTCCGGATAGGCCCACTGCGGTGGGGAGTTGGCGGTTTTGGCCGTGGCCTGGGTTTGTCCGTAAGTCGGTGTGGTGACAACCAGAACGCAAAGCACAGTTCCGGCCAGTGACATTGAGAATGACGGCGACAAGGAACGAACGAGGTTCATCTGTTCCTCCCATTATGTGTGCTTCTGCTGTCAGGCCTGCGGCACTAACCGCTCGAGAGATAGGCTACATCAGTCGAGCAGGACGGCGGAAGAGGCACTCGTCGCCTATTGGCACATAGCGTCGGCCAATGCGGTACCGCTGCACGTGCAACCGGAAGTAACCGGCACGTGGCCAAAGTAACCCGAATGACCCGAATGAGAGACATTCGGCCGCTTGAGGCTATTTGCAAATACGAATACCCTGCCGTTCAGAGCATCGAACGGTAAGGCAACGAACACTCGATCTCACTGTGTCCTCCAGGCGGCACAGCCATGACGTGACCGTGCGCCTGTCGCGCACAAGCGAGCTTGTTCGCGCATTGGCTGACGGAGTGTTCAAACCGGGGGAGACTCAAACCGGGGGAGACTATGCCTGCATTCATCTGCAGCGCCTGCGGCACACAATACCCGCCAAGTGACGCTCCACCGGCTCGGTGTCCCGTCTGCGAAGACGAACGTCAGTACATCCCGCCCGAGGGCCAGTCGTGGACAACGCTGGAGCGGCTCAGGATTTCGCACCACAACGGATTCCGCCAATACGAGCCGGGACTCATCGGGATCGGCACGCAGCCGAAGTTCGCGATCGGCCAACGCGCATTGCTCCTTTGCACACCTGAGGGGAATATCCTGTGGGATTGCATCTCGCTGATCGATGACGCCACGATTACCCTGATCAACGGGCTTGGCGGATTGCACGCTATCGCGATTTCGCATCCGCACTTCTACACGACGCTGGTCGACTGGAGCCGCGCATTTGGGGGTGTCCCCGTTTATCTCCATGCCAACGATGCCGAGTGGGTGAGGCAGCCGGACCGTTGCATCAAGTTTTGGCAGGGCGATAGATTTGAACTGCTCAAAGGTGTCACGCTGATCCATGGAGGCGGACACTTCCCCGGTGGATCAATGCTGCATTGGGCAGCCGGGGCTGAGGGCAAAGGCGTCGTGTGCTCGGCAGACATCGCCATCGTGAACTTGGACCGCAAGTCCTTCGCGTTCATGCGCAGCATCCCGAACCATATCCCCCTTTCCGAAAAGGCCGTTCGTGCCATCGGGGCGGCACTGATGCCCCTGGCTTTCGATCGCGTCTACAGCCATCACTTCGAGCGGGTGATGCATTCGGGCGCGAAGCAGATCTTGCAGAGTTCGGTGGATCGCTACGCTGCGGCCATCGGTGGCGCTTACGACCGAGCTTGATCTAAGCAGTCAACCTTAAGACGGCAAGCGTACGCGCGGACTCCATCGCGCACCGTGACCCACTATCGCGAATGAAGCCGATTTCCACTTCCTGTCTCGCGAAGTTCGTTTTGGTGGTAGACCGGATATAACGAACGGCGCGTTAAATCGACGCGAATGACTCATAGCAGTCAAAGAAAGTCAGGCTATAAATGATCGTTGCTTGGAAATTGAGAATGTCGAAGTGAAGCTCATGGTTCTCTGGATCGCGTGCGCGGTTGGATTGGTGATCGCCTATCTCCTCGGTTCCACGCCGGTGGGCTATCTGGCCGGGAAACTCCTCAAGGGCATTGATATCCGAGAGCATGGCTCCAAATCCACCGGGGCAACAAACGTATTGCGGACGCTAGGGAAATGGCCTGCGTTGGTGGTGCTCATCGTCGATGTGCTAAAAGGTGTGGGGGCCATCATTGTTGCCCGCTGGTTCTATCCTTGGCTCTATACAGTGCTATCCAGCACGCCACCGACCGCGTTCGATTTGCAAATCTGGGTGCCGTGGGCTGTTTGCTTGGCCGGACTTGCCGTGCTGCTGGGACATAGCCGTTCGATTTGGCTGAGCTTTTCAGGCGGCAAATCCGCCGCAACCGGGCTAGGTGTGTTGCTGGCGATGTCTTGGCCAGTCGGTTTAGGTGCTGCGACGGTCTTTGGCGTCGTGCTGGCTGTTTTTCGGATGGTTTCCCTTAGCTCGATAGCTGGGGCGTTCGCTGCAATCGTCCTTGTCTGCGGTTTGGAGCAACCCTTGCCCTATCGGTTGCTGGTGATTGCGGGCAGCATTTACGTGATTGTGCGCCATCGCGCCAACATTCAACGGTTACTGGCTGGGACGGAGCCTCGCCTGGGTCGAAGCGACCCAGATCCGAAAGCAGAAACACAAATCTAGCTCTTGCACTCTCGGGAGTTTCGAAATCGCACATAGGCTACTTATGGGATCGCTGCGAACTTGGCCTGGGTCGCGGCTGAAAGCTGCCTGTAGCGGTTGACCGAAGCGGTCCTGCGCTGGCCGCAGATCAGCCGCCGCCAAACCTGGATGGATCATCGTAGGCAGGAGGGTCGTCGTGGTCGGTCCGCAGGCCACCCGGAGCGGAGTCGTCCCGATAGATCCGCACACCACCCGGAGTGACGTAGCTTGGGGTCACAGCTTGGCTGGGACGAACGATGATATGTCGCGATTTGGCATGATGCCCTCTTGCGGCGGCATTCGCAGAGGCACAGAGAACGATCAAAAAGCATAATGCCAAGACCGACCGCATTGCATTTTCTCCCATCAATTAGTCCCGTTCCTTCGTAATGCGCGAACTTTTTCGCTGCCTGCCAGTAGTTGATCGTACAATCGGTCGATCTCGCGCGCCTGATCGGGCGTGACATCTTCCAGATGCAACGCTCTCAGCTCATCCCCGGTTGGCTGGTAATTGCGACCATTGTGAATCGGCCATGGTCCACTGTGAAGTGCCGGGGCGCCCTCTGTGTTCGCAGCAAGCGCAGTCGGAGTACCAAGCGCGATGGTTCTCACCGCCAACAGTACGTAAACGAGAATAGCACGTCGTGATTTGTCGGCCATCATTGCGATTCTCCGTACCGAGGGCTATGGCGAACCATGGAGCGGGTACCAACAGGCTCGCTCTGCTTCTTTCGAGATCGATTTGTCGCCGTCTTAATCCAACAACATTATGTGACTGAATTCTTCGCCGCGAGGCGCCGAGCTGCCGAGTATGGTTGGAGTGCGCTGGACGGGCGTCGATTTCGCGAGCGCGCGCGTGGCAGACGATGTCACTTGTCGGCACAAATGCGAAGTGCCGACTTCGTCGAGCGATGTCCGACGTTGGGGGCAAAAGCGGAAAACATATGGCTCGTACCGAGTTCTTCTGAGTTTGGCCCGTTGCAAGTGCGTTTCGGTAGCGTTACGCTTGGTAGTGTTCGGAGGGAGAGCTAACTGATGTTGAGACTTCTCAATGCTAGGGCTAGGAGCGTACGCAGCGGTTTGTACGATGGCGGGCTCGGCCACTGCTGAAGATATCAACTTACACTGTTCCAACGGCTTGGATTTGCGCATTAGCTCGACCGATTTTACGGTGAATGGCGAGAAGCGACAGTTCGACTGGATTGACGTGAGAGACCCAACGTCGCTGAAGAAGTTCCCGAATCCGCAAACCGCCTCGTTGAGGCCGACGTCAGATTCGGGAAAGGGCGCAACATTACGGCTCAGATGGCGTGTACAGGCCAACGCATCCGCTTCGGAAGCCTATTTCTTGCTGGACGTTTCGAAAGACCTTCTCGACGTGATCGATGGTCGAGGGCATGAGAAGCGCCATTTGCAATGCACCAATCTGTCGCGCAAATTGGCGGTCTGATCGCGGCGGGGATAGGGATGTTGCTGCAACCCTATCGAGATCGTCATTAGAGGCAATCGACGCCGGATTTTTGCACGGCGTTCTCGACGCCAAGGTCACCTACTAAGTCGGCGGCCTCTTTCATTTCGAAAGTCGCCTGTTGGCCCCACGCGGACCTCCCAGGAGATCGCTTTTACGTCTGCTGTTCGGTGGTAAAGCGGACTCGTTGTGCTCAGAGCGAGCTCTTCCGGGTGTGACCCAAAGCGGCCCTCATTGATCTGGATCAACATGTGCGTCGCACCCTGTCTCAGGCTTATCGCGTGCTCGGGCAAACGTCCGAGGTTCACCGAAGCTCCTTTAGCAGCCGACACTAATTCAGCAGCCGACACTAAGGAGAATAACAACAAATGAGCACGTTCAGAAAAATCTGGGGCGCTTTTCTCGTGATGTGTGCCACCACGACTATGGCGAGCATTCCCGCCTCTGGCCAGCAGGGGCAAAAACCCAATATCCTGTTCATAATGGGCGACGATATCGGCATGTGGAACATTGGAGCTTACCATCGCGGTCTGATGGCAGGCACAACGCCGAACCTCGACAAGATCGCCAAGGAAGGCATGCTTTTCACTGACTACTACGCTGAGGCGAGCTGCACGGCGGGCCGCGCGAACTTCATCATGGGCCAGTTACCAATCCGCACTGGCATGACCACAGTAGGTCAGGCGGGTGCGTCGATCGGAATACCCGCCGAGGCGGTTACCATTGCAACGGTTCTGAAATCGATGGGTTACGCAACCGGTCAATTCGGTAAGAACCATCTCGGTGACAAGAACGAATTTCTGCCGACCGTCCACGGCTTCGATGAGTTCTTTGGTTATCTCTATCATCTGGACGCGATGGAAGATCCGGCGCATCCCAACTATCCGCAGAACCTCCTGAACGTCGTCGGCCCCCGCAACATGGTTCATAGCTGGGCGACCGACAAAGATGATCCTACCGAAATGCCCCGCTGGGGCAAGATCGGAAAGCAGAGGATCGAGGACGCCGGTACACTCTATCCGAAGCGCATGGAAACGGTTGATGACGAAATTCGAGACTTCGCTATCGACTTCATCGATAGAGCCAAGAAGGACGGTAAGCCGTTCTTCGTCTGGCTCAATCCGACGCGGATGCATATCGTGACGCATCTCTCGCCGAAGTACGAGGCGATGCGCAATTCCGATAACGGCTGGTCGGAAGAAGAAGCCGGAATGGCACAGCTTGATGACGATGTCGGTCTCGTCATGAAGAAACTCAAAGATATTGGCGTGGACGACAACACTATCGTTGTCTTCACCACGGACAACGGCACGGAAGTATTTACGTGGCCCGACGGCGGTCAGACCCCGTTCGCTCAGTCAAAGGGGACGGTGCTTGAAGGTGGCTTCCGTGTGCCTGCAATCATTCGATGGCCGGGAAAGGTGCCTGCGGATACGGTGCAGAACGGAATATTCTCCGGGCTGGATTGGTTACCGACCTTCGTGGCTGCGGCAGGTAATCCGAACATCACCGAGGAACTGCTGAAAGGCAAGGAAATCGGCGGTCGGGTCTACAAGAACCATCTGGACGGCTACAACCAGATGGACGGTATCACCGGTAAGGGACCTTCCAAGCGCCACGAGATTTTTTATCTCGGCGAAAGCACGGTCGGCGCAGTGCGGATCGACGACTACAAGTTCCGCTTCATCGACCAGCCCGCAGGCTGGATCGGCGAAAAGACCAAGCCCGATGTGCCCTACATCACTAACCTACGGCTCGATCCGTTCGAGCGCACGGGCTGGCCAAACAATGGAACAAAGGAAGGCGGGCAGCAGTATTTCGATTGGTTCAAGTACCAGTTCTGGCGTTTTGTCTTCGTTCAGCAGGTCGTAGGCAAAGAACTGCAAACGTTCCTCGACTTCCCGCCGATGCAGCGCGGCGCGAGTTTCAATCTCGAAGCCGTCAAAGCGGAGATGACGAAGAGGATGGAGCAGGCAGAGGCGGCAGCAAAGGGTCCCGGCAATTGAATAACTGCTCTTGCGGGCGAGTTGCATGAAGGTCGCCCGCTTGAGCACGTTCTTAGCCAACCCAAATGTCTGGTCGTGGCCGGTAGCTGCTGTCCGCGACGCATGCGGGTATCTCCGCTTTCGAGGCTACAGCAGACCTATGACAGAGCAGACGCCGAAGCCGGCTCCTGATCCGAAGAGGGCGCTTTGTGCAAGCGCCGCACAAGCTCGCGTCTCATCCTAAGTCATACTTCGCCGGAACCAATCTAATCTTCCTGGAGCCAATTCCAAGCTACTGCCAATGGCTGCTACTTCGCGCTGACCGGCAGTTCGGAAAGGAGGTAAAGCCAGCCCAGCAATGTTGCAACTGACAACATCGTCGTGATCGAGACCGTGGCCGCGACCAGCCCCTCCTCGATCTTGTACTCGTGTGCCAGGACATAAACAGTCTTTGCAGTCGGCACTGCGGCACAGACAACGGCGGCGACCGTGTAGAGCGGACTGAGGCCAGTCACCACGCAGAGCCCGTAGACGATCAACGGCATGATCACGAGCTTCACGGCTGCGAGCGCGACTGAGGCCGTGATGTTCGACCACACACCTTCGACCGACAGACCAAGTCCGATGGCAAAGAGCGCACAGGGCGTGAGTGCGGCCGCGATGATGTTCAGATAGGCCGCGACCGGTGCTGGAATCGGCAAGCCCGCGATCGCCCATGCCAGACCGATGAGGGTTGATAGCACCATCGGATTGAGCACAATCTGCTTCACCAACGCCATGGAGCGCGCTGACGGCCCGCGTGCGCTGCGCCTGTCGCTTTCCAGGAGGATGACAGTCACCGGAAACATCACGGCCGCCACGAACACCGTTGCCACGGCGGCGGGCAAAACGGCAGGCTGGCCGTAGATGGCATGCAGGATAGGCAGCGCCACAAATCCGGTGTTGGTCATCGCCGCCGTCATTCCATAGATCGTGCTGCTGGCAAGCTCATGCTTCCATCCGGCGCGAACCGGCAGGAACACGAGCGCGAAGCAGAGTATGGAGCCGCCTCCAAATGCGAGCAGAAAGCGCCACTCCAGAAGATTGCGCGCTGATTCTTGCGCAATGGTGACGACCAGCAGCGCCGGCATCGCCACGTTATAGGCGAAATGCACCAGCCCGTCGGCAAGCGAGCGGGACAGGTAACCGAGCCACCCAGCCAGCCAACCGGTGACAATGATCGCAAACACGGGAAGGACCAGGCTGGCGACTTCCATCCGGTTTCTCCCTTTGGGGCGGCAACGCGCCCAAGCGTTGGGCAGCATGGACTTCGTCCACGCCGCCTTCTCGAGGGGAGAAGTATGCAGCTAGCTGCGGGTCAATTCCATCCCACCTACTGCGCATCCTTCGGCGGCATGCGCGGCGGCAAGAGCGGCGTGAACGACACGCCATAGCCGGCCTCTTTCGCGGCCTTGAATTCACCGGTCGAGGGATCGCCGCCTGAGGTTTCGAGAATGGTTCGCGGCAGAATATATTCTCGCGCGGCGTCGATCACGCCGCCGTCGCCGGTGCCGAAATCGGCGGCGCGGCCGCCTTGGGGATGGCCGGCGGCGATCTGGTCGGAGGCATGCTGGGTCTTCTCGGCCAGCGCATCGCTGTAGGGCAGCCGATAGGCCCTGGGAACGCCGCTCGGCCGGTTGTCCTCGTCGAGCGCCTCGACCCACAGATAGACCGAACCGGAATCGCCATCGACCGTATGCGGATCCACGATCCGCGCCTGCAGCAGCTTGAAGCTCGGCGGCAGCCGATCGACGCTGGCCCAGCCGAGCAGTCCGCGCATGGCGACGAAGCTTACGACATAGAAGACGCTGGTGACGACCACGGCCACCGCCTTGGCCTGCCAAGAGACTTGCCGAGGCAGCCGCGCATAGACCAGCACGAGCAGCAGCAGCGCGCCGATCAGCGCGTAGCCGACGGACAGCGTGACGATGACGGATTGCAGGCTGCTCACGGCCGCAACACCCTGACACGGGTATTCGGATCGAGATCGGCGCCATTGGCGCGGACATTGCGGAACGTCTCCAGCAGCGATTTCGGCCGCCGCTGCACGTCGACCACCTTGCCTTCGGCATCGATCTTGAAACGCAACGCGGTCTTCTCGTCGCCGGCGTGGTCGACCGTCACCTTGTCGTCGAAGACGACCTGCGCGGTCGGATTGAGCTTCTGGACCTTCACGGTCGCCTCCACCGGCTGCCCGGTCGTGGCCTGGAAATGCGAGATGTTCACGGTGTATTCGCCGGGGACAATGCCGCGCACGGTCACGATCTCCTCGCGGATCGGCGACGGCAGCTTGCGGCCGTTGATCAGGATGAAATCGTTGTCGCCGCCACGGTCGTCGCGGTCGAGCACGAGGAAGCCGGCCTCGCGATGGCGATACCAGGCGATGTTGCCGATCGGGTCCTGCACGAACAGATCGAGGTCGTCGGGATGGTTGTCGGGCCAGTCCATCGTGATGATGAACTCGGCCTTGGAGTCGATCTTGCCGTCCTTTGCCTCCGGCGAGATCGCCAAAAGCGCAATGAAGAAAAAGAACGCGACGATCTGCAGCGCCTTGAACAGCATGACGCTGAACGGATCGAACGCCTCCTCGCGCGGATAGAGACCGAAATCATCCATCATGCCGGCGCTCCAGCAGCGGCGTGACCCGCGTCTCGGTCAAGGTCACGGCGTCGGAGAACACCCGCTGGGTCGCGGAATCGAGCATGTAGTATTGAATCCGGACCAGGATCGAGCCGACGAGGCCGGCGAGCGTCGTGTACATCGCGACCGCCATGCCGTCGCTCATCATGCCCATCGAGGATTTCATCGCGAGCTTGTCGGCGGCATCGAGGCTTGCGATCGGCGCCAGCATGATGATGAAGCCGACGATGGTTCCGAGCAGGCCGAGCTTCATCAGCGTGTCGGACGCGAAGCTGCCGAAACCGTTGGAGCCGCGCAGGCGATCAGCGAGCGACCGCAGCAGCAGCGTCTGATCGACACGTCCCGCCCCTTGCGTCCCGGCCTTGGTGACGAGGTTGCGGATATGATCCGTCACGAGGCCCGCCGGCAGCGCGCGCGCATCCAAATCGAGGACTTTCACCGCCTCGGGAGCCGACAGCACCGCGCGGCAGCGCCGCGCCACCTCGGCCTCGCGCGCGATCGCCCGCGTCCGCCAGAAGCAATGAAAGCAGGTGACGACGTAGAGAACGGCGATCAGGCTCGAAATATAGGTGCGGTCGGAGACGACCATCAGGTGGATGAAGCCATAGCGCCACAGCAGCACCGCGGCGAAGACGGACAGGCCGGTGAAGATCATCCAGAGCAGCAACGGCCCCCGCTCCGGACCGTCCAACGACGGAAGTGCCGTCCGCGCTGGTGATCGCGCTCATATGCGTCACTCCCTGATTCCGCATATGCTCGCGAATTGGTCGCAGCAGTTAATCAGAGCAGCCCGGCGCCGTCCAAAGGGATATGTCCGGAACCTGACAGCGCCCGATGCTGCAGCCGCTAACAAAGTCGTCATGCCGATTGTTACGCCTGTAGCCGAAACGGCCTCGAAACGCGCGCATGCGGTCACTAGCAAGGAAGCATGACCGTACCGCGCACCAAAATTCCAATCTCCGTCCTCGATTTCTGTCCGATTCGCGAGGGCGAAACGCCGAGGGATGGCTTGCTGCAGGCGGCAGACCTCGCGGCCCATGTCGAGACGCTCGGCTATCACCGCTTCTGGGTGGCGGAACATCACAACGCGCCGATGGTCGCGAGCTCCGCGACATCGGTCGTCATCTCGTATATCGCGGCCAACACCAGGACGATCCGGGTTGGCTCCGGCGGCGTCATGCTGCCGAACCATGTCCCGCTGGTCATCGCCGAGCAGTTCGGCACCCTGGCGTCGCTCTATCCTGACAGGGTCGATCTCGGGCTCGGCCGTGCGGTCGGTTCTGCGGTCGGACAGGAGGACGTCATGCGCCGGATGCTGCGGTTGGCGCCCGACGCACGCGAGCGCTACCCGTCCGACGTGCGGGAGCTGCAATCCTACTTCCGGAGCCCGGCCACAGCGCAGGAGATCCAGGCCGTGCCGGGCAGTGGCCTGCAGGTGCCCCTGTGGCTGTTGGGATCCTCGACATTCTCGGCGGCGGAGGCCGGCATGATGGGCCTGCCGTTCGTGTTCGCGACCCATATCGGGCCTCATCTGGTCGGCGAAGCCATGACGACCTATCGCGCCAAATTCCAGCCGTCGGAGCAGCTCGAGCGTCCCTATGCGGCGATTTGCGCCGTCGTGGTCGCCGCCGATGATGACGATACCGCCCAATTCCTGTTCACGTCGTTGCAGCTCCTCATGTTGGGCCGCCTGCGCGGCACGCAAACCATGCGGCAGTTGCAGCGGCCGGTCGCGAGCATCGAGGCGATCACGACCGCAGAGGAGCGCGCAGGCATCGCAAAGGCCATGCCCCTTGCCGTCGTCGGTTCCCCCGCGCGGGTCACTGCCGAGCTGGACCGGCTGCTCGCGGAGACCGACGCCGACGAGCTGATGGTGCTGTCGCTGATCCACGACCAGGCCGCGCGGCGTCGCAGCTTCGAAATCCTGGCCGAACACGAGGCGTTCGCGCTCGGCTAGACGGGGCTGCATCCCATAGGCAATTGCCGCCCCCTCCTCCCTCCCTTGTCGCCTCCGCGGCCGATCTGCTAAAGCGTGGCCTTAAAAACCCCGCTGGGGCAGCGCTTTGCGCCCGGCCGCCTCGTTTGGAGCCCGCGATGATCCCCCGCTACACCCGCCCGGAAATGGCCTCGATCTGGGAACCGCAGACGCGCTTCAAGATCTGGTTCGAGATCGAGGCGCATGCGGCGGACGCGCTGGCCGAGCTAGGTGTGATCCCCAAGGAGGCCGCCAGGACGATCTGGGCCAAGGCCAAGGATGCGACCTTCGATGTCGGGCGAATCGACGAGATCGAGCGCGAGACCAAGCACGACGTCATCGCCTTCCTCACCCATTTGGCTGAAATCGTCGGCCCCGAGGCGCGTTTCGTGCATCAGGGCATGACCTCCTCCGACGTGCTCGACACCTGCCTCAACGTCCAGCTCACCCGCGCCGCCGACCTGCTGCTCGCCGACATCGACAAGGTGCTCGCGGCATTGAAGAAGCGGGCCTTCGAGCACAAGATGACGCCGACGATCGGCCGCTCCCACGGCATCCATGCCGAGCCGGTCACCTTCGGCCTGAAGCTCGCTTTCGCCTATGCGGAATTTTCTCGCGCCCGCGAGCGGCTGGTCGCCGCGCGCAAGGAGATCGCGACCTGCGCGATCTCGGGTGCCGTCGGCACCTTCGCGCAGATCGATCCGCGCGTCGAGGAGCATGTCGCCAAGGCCATGGGACTCGCGCCCGAGCCGATCTCGACCCAGGTCATCCCGCGCGACCGCCACGCGATGTATTTCGCGACGCTTGGCGTGATCGCCTCCTCCGTCGAACGCCTTGCAACTGAAATCCGCCACCTGCAGCGCACCGAGGTGCTGGAGGCCGAGGAGTTCTTCTCCGAAGGACAGAAGGGCTCATCGGCGATGCCGCATAAGCGCAACCCGGTGCTGTCGGAAAACCTCACCGGCCTGGCGCGCATGGTGCGCGCCTATGTGACGCCGGCACTCGAGAACGTCGTGCTGTGGCACGAGCGCGATATCTCGCACTCCTCCGCCGAGCGCATGATCGGGCCTGATGCGACGGTCACGCTCGACTTCGCGCTCAACCGCCTCGCGGGCCTGATCGACAAGCTGCTGATCTATCCTGAGAACATGATGAAGAATCTCGACCGGCTCGGCGGCCTCGTGCATTCGCAGCGGCTCCTGATCGCGCTGACGCAGAAGGGCGCGAGCCGCGAGGACGCATACAAGCTCGTGCAGCGCAACGCGATGCCGGTCTGGCGCGGCGAAGGCGACTTCAACACGCTGTTGAAGAAGGACGCCGAGGTCAAAAAATATCTCAGCGACGCCGAGATCGACGAGCAGTTCGACCTCGCCTATCACCTCAAGCACGTCGACACGATCTTCAGGCGCGTGTTTGGCGCGGCGTGAGCGAGCAGCGTCAAACCGCCTCGCCGCTCACCATTCGCGCAAGCACGCGGTCACGCCGGCTGAAGTGATGCCATGCGGCGGCCACGACATGAAGCACCACCAGTGCGAGCAGCACATAGGCAAACAGGATGTGGCGGTCTTCGTAAGCTGCAGCGGCCGCCTTGTCCGGCGAGGTGATTTGCGGCACGTGGAACAGGCCGAAGAAGCTCGAATAGTCCGGCGTACGCGCGCCGGAATGCGCCCAGCCCAGCATCGCGACCAAGATCGTCACAAGATAAAGCAGGCCATGGCTGACACGCGCCAGCATCTGCTGCCAGCGCGGCGTCTCCTCCGGCAGCACCGGCGTCGGATTGATGCCGCGCCAGATCAGCCGGAGCACGGTCAGGAGCAACACGATGTAGCCGATATCGGCATGGATCGAACGGTAGAAGTAGCGGTCGGGACGCGCCGGAATGTGGTTCATCCACCAGCCATAGGCGAGCATGCCGATGATCGCTGCGGCCAGGATCCAGTGAAACCAGCGTGAAACGCGGCCCCAGGTCGACGGCGTGTTTCGTATCATGTCCCAATCCCTCGCATACGGCGTGCCCTGATAGCCGCGCGGCCCATGCAAGGCGATTTGAATCATTCCAAAATGACCATCGCCGCGACTCGCGGACGGGGCGCGGCACGCTTCACAACAACTGGATGACAGGATCGCTCAACTCGAACGACTATTCCTCCATCCGCATGACTATTTTTTAAAGGCCACCTCTCGAAACACGAGTCTATGACCCGCCCTGGATGGGTCGTGTTGAGATCCTTCTAGAATAGCAAAACGGAGCTTCGAAAGCCGTCCTTGCGCGACGGATCATTTGATGTCCCACCACCAGTGCGCCTCTTCGCCATTTTCACACTCTGTCGGGTGTTTGACTGAATAACTGACGGAGAGGATCAAGAGGGCGAGCACTCCGATCGCCAAATATATCATTTGGCACACGTCGCCATCACAAGGATGGTCCCGATCGCGGCCGGCTGGCACGACCGGTTGTCGCCAATCGCTAACCACAATGCGTAGGCGACGCCGCCAAAGGCAAACAGCACTAACAAGGATCTGACCAAATGCATTCCTGACGTCCAAAGCTAGGTCAGGATCATTTGATCGACCATCATCAAGATGGTAATTCAGTACCCAACATTCAGAGGTAAGGTCAAGGACTGGCTACGCGTTGAGCGTGCCCAACCCGACGCTGATCAACCTTCGCCCAATCCGTTCAACAAAAGTGCGATCATGAATGTCAACTTCGCAAGTCGGCGCGGCCGGCGTCGGCGTCGTTTACTTCCTCCATCTGTCCGCGACGAAGGGCGTTCCGGCGGCGCCGTCGCCGACGTGATGCCGCACGTCACCGCGCTAGAAACCGACGTTGCCGCGCTGAAGAAACAGGCGGCCCACTCCGACCGCTCCCGCCACGAAGCGCATCAACGGCATGTGGCGCATCAGATTGCCGAACGAGCACAAGCCCGCAGCGCGCAGTAACGGCCCTTTCGCAATCGCCATCGCCGCTTTGCCGAAATGCGCCGCGCTTGGAACGCGAGAGACTGCCGGCTTCCGCCGCGCGCAAGCGATTTGAATAATTTTGCCAGCCGAACTCCCTCGTACGGTCGCGGGAACAATGCTTTTCAAGCAAAGGTTATTCGAAACGATAAGATAAAATGGAATCGCGATGACGCGCCTTGAGGTCACGCTCGTTTGTTCGAACACGACAGCATGGCTGATCGATTTCGCTGTTTCTTTTTCACGGCACCGGCTATAGGTTGTGCGCTGTCATCAAACTGTTACAGAATCGGGAATGCCGGATACTGATGCGATCGCATCGGCCCGCGGCGGCGCGCGCGCTGCTGCAGGGTTCGATGATGTTTATGCCCCGCGTGACAAGCACGGGGTTGACGGCGAAACCGCGAGCGTCACGACGCAAACTGTCGCGGAGTCCTCGCCTCGCGAACCGGCTCAAGCCAGCGACATTTCCCATGATGAGCCGCCGCAGCAGCAGAGCGAGACGGCGGCAGGCGTTGCCTTGCCGCGCGGCGCCGCCACATCGGGCGCCGAAATCGAGCTCAAATTGCTGGTCGATCCCGGTCAGCTCGCAGAACTGGAAAATGCGCCGATCATCCTGGCGAATGCGCGCAACAAAGGCACGCGGCGGCATCTGAAGTCGGTCTATTACGATACGCCCGAACGGATGCTGTGGCGCAACGGATTGACCTTGCGGGTTCGCCAGAGCGGCCTGCGCTTCACCCAGACCGTGAAGGCCGAATCCGGCGACGATCCGCTGCGGCGCGGCGAATGGGAGGCGGCCGTCTCCTCGCTCGCGCCCGACATCGCGCTGGCAATGCCCTTCTTCCCGGCCAAGCTTCGCGCCGATCTCGCGCGGCAACCGCTGCAGGCGGTCTTCATCAGCGATATCAGGCGGCATCAGCGAATCATCGAGCTTTCGTCCGGCACCATCGAGATCGCGTTCGATCAGGGCTTTTTGAAATCAGGCGACCGGTTGCTGCCGGTGAGCGAAATCGAGCTGGAGCTCAAGGCCGGAAGCGCGGCCGCGATCTACGACCTGGCGCTGCGGCTCGCCGAGCATGGGCCGCTCCGCCCGTCGATCCGCAGCAAGTCTGCGCGCGGCTTCGACCTTATCGACGATGCGCCGCCGGCGGCGAGACGGCCGCGCAAACTTCGCCTCGACGCATCGATCGCCCTCGACGATGCGCTCGCCACCATCCTGCGCTCCTGTCTTCAGCATCTTCTTCAATCGCTGCCCGCCGCCGAGGATGGCCGCAACCCCGAGGGCGTTCATCAGCTTCGCGTCGCGCTGCGCCGACTACGGGCCGCATTCGAACTGATGCGCATGACCGGATCACCGGGCAAGCTGAAAGCGCTGCAATCGGACGCACGATGGCTGGCGCACAGCGTCTCCGCGGCGCGCGGCTGGGACATTTTCCAGACGGAGACGTGCCCCGCGGTCGCGGAAGCTTGTCCAACCATCAAAGGCTTCGATGGGCTAGCGCAGACGGCCGAGACGTACCGCTCGGCCGCCTACCGTAACGTGCGTCTTGCACTCAACGACCGCCGCTGCGCGTCCTTCGTGCTTGGGCTCGGCGGCTGGATCGAAGCACGAGGCTGGCGCGGCGACGTCGCGCCCGAGGGTCTCGGACAATTGGCCGAGCCCGCCATCAGCTTCGCGCAGCGCATTCTGTCGGAACGGCACGCGAAGGCGCTCAAGCGCGGCCGCCGCTTCAAAACGCTTGACGCCGAGGAACGCCACCGACTCCGACTCGCGCTGAAGAAGCTGCGCTATGTCGGCGATTTCCTGCTGCCCCTGTACGAGGACCGGCGGTCGGTCAAGCGGTTCTCCCGCAAGCTCTCGGAGCTGCAGGAGCAACTCGGCTGCTACAACGACATGGCGACGACGGCGCCGCTGTTGGCGGAGCTCGGCGCGGAATGCACGGAGAGCGCGATCGGTGCGGCGGCGATCGCAGGCTGGCAGGCGCACGCCATGATCGGCGCCGAGCCGCGCCTTCGCAGCGCGTGGAGCGATTTCGCGAAAGCCACGCCGCCGTGGTGGAACGACCCGGAAGCGTCCGTAGCCAAGCGTGAGCCGAAAATTCCGGACGAAGCCAGCGCAGCTTGATGACCGCGAGCTCTCGCTGTCGTCCTTGCGAACGTAGGGACCCATAATCACAGGCCGGAGTTTGTGGGACCCATCGGCGGGACGACTTTCTTTCCAACAACGAATATCACGCGGTACGGGTCCCCGCGTTCGCACTACTGCATGCACATATCTCCGGGCGGCTCGGCCCTCGCGCAGCGGCGACGAAGATGTAGCCCTGACGACCATTCTCTCCGCCGTCATTCCGGGGCGACGCGCAAGCGTCGAGCCCGGAATGACGGCGGAGACCGCATTGGAATATCGCGACATGCTGATCGCGCCGCGTTTCCTTTCGAAATTATCGAAAGCGTGGTGTGAACCACATCACACCGTTAGATAGACGCGCCTCGCTAAGATACCAGTGGTTGAAGGCAACGTGCCAATCCCGGTTCGACCACTGAGGAACGAGGCCATGCATACAATCAGAATTTTCAGCATCATCGCAGCGATTCTGGCGACTACGTGCGCCGTCACATCAGCGTCTGCCTGCCCTAGCGGTTACCGCGCATGTGGCGGTGCTTGTTGTCCCGGCCGATGAGCATTTCCAAACAAGGCCTGAGAGTAAGAGGAGGCGATCATGCGCATTAGAACCATGGTTGCGTTAGCCGCGATCGTGGCTGCAATTCCCATAGCGGCGCACTCCATTCAGAAGCCTGGCGGCGATCAACGGGGCGACATTCTGCGTGAGTATGGATTCTTGCCGACCAGTCCGCCGTCGACTCTGATGCACGCCGGATCGCTTTACTACGTCGATTTTCGATCGAAGGAATTCATTCCGATATGTGAGGCCGAGGCATCCGACATCGACGAAAACCTGCACTCGTCCCGTAGCTCGGAGATACAGCAAAGCCTCGAACGCAACGGACAGCTCGCCACCGGCGTCAGCATCGATATCGGCTGGATCCTCAAAGGGCAAGCTGCCGATAATTATGTCGTGAAGGTCAACTCTTCGCTGACGGACGTGAGCGTCGACGAGATTCCGCTCGGGGCAAACTGGTTGATTTTTGGCAAGCTGATGGACAAGCCCCAATGCAACCGAGTGGCGATGCGATATCTCGGAGCGGGAGGTTACGTGTGCCAGGCGACCAGGATTTTGTGGGCGACCGCAGAGTTCAAGCTGGACCGGGATGCGCAAAGCAAGCTGGAAACCAGTTCGACGGAAACAGTCGACGGCGTCAAGGACATCGTGAAACTCGCAGTCGAGTCGCAAGGCAATCAATCCGTGGTCAACAAGGAAGGGCGACTGCTCGCCGGCAAGGCGCTGCAGTACGGCGTCACGCTGACCCCGATCTGCCTCGCACCAGCGCATGCGCGGTTTCAGCGCGTTCTTCCGCGCACGAAGTTCGATCACCTCAGCAACTACGTACTGTTCAATATTCTCGAACCGATACTTCCAGCCAAGGCGGACGAGCCGGACGACTTGGACGGCGCGCTGGTGTCCGAACAACAGAAATGAAGATGTGCCCTCGCGCCGTTCCGCGGCGTGAGGCGCTCGTGCTTGTTCGTCAATCCGGAGCGATGCGAAAGCATCGAGCCAGGAAATCTCGAGATTCCGGGCTCGCTTCGCGCCACGGAATGACGGTGAAAGAGCGTCGCGCGAACGCAACCCCGCCATGCGCAAACTGCCCGTCGTGCACATTTCCTCTTGCGTTGTCGGGCAAATCACAACGATGCTTCCGCACGTCCCGCACCCACATGAGGGGCGCTTCGCGATCGTCACGGACGTTGGGAGCGGGATGCGATGGACGTGGCGTGTTGTGAGACGAACAGCATGACGCGGACGGCGAAGTCGTGTGGTCCTGGCGCCCCAAGGCTGGCGCTACGCCTTGCGAGATGACGCAAGGCAACGGTGACAATAAAGCCTGGTCACCGGGGAGAGCCCGTATAAGCCGTAACACCATTGCGCAGGGAAGGCCGGGTTGTTCGGCTCGTACCTGTGGTTCTGCCGCGTGCTTTTTTGCTGCACGCGGACCATGGGTGCGAAGGGCACCCGGCCTTCCCTGCGCCCTCTGTTCTCGATGAGGGTACGTCGATTGAAAACTCGGACGTCATGCGCCGCGAGAACGCGGAGTCACATCCTCTCACTGTCATGCCCCGCGCATGCGGGGCATCCAGTACGCCGCGGCTTTTCGGTTCAAGCACGGCCTCTGGAATACAGGATCGCCCGATCCCGTCTACGCCAAGGCTTCGACGAGGCCGCGTACTCAAGGGCGCGCCGAAGCTTTAGCGAAGCGGCAAGTCGGGCGACGACGGAGAGAGTATGGCGCGATGCCAGCCCCTCATGGTGAGGAGGCGCGCAAGCGCCGTCTCCGGACGATGCTCTGCATCGCCGGGAGAACCACGAGGCCCCGCACGACGCCCCCGCAACAATCCCGCCTCGGCTCATTGTCCCTTGCTTTCGCCGGCGCGGCACGGAAAAAACAGACTGAATCGCGTCCGCAGATCGGGTACACATCATCACGTGGCAGGTTTTCCTACGATTCTCGTTTTCGACTCCGGCCTCGGAGGCTTGAGCGTGCTGCGCGAGACCGTCGCGGCGCGGCCGGATGCGCATTATGTCTACGTCGCCGATGACGCCTTCTTTCCCTATGGACATCACACCGAGGAACAGCTCATCGCGCGCATCGTGCCGCTGGTGGGGGAACTGATCACGGCGCACGGGCCGGACCTGATCGTGATTGCCTGCAACACGGCGTCCACGCTGGTGATGTCGCATCTGCGCGCCGCCTATACGCTCCCCTTCGTGGGCACCGTGCCGGCGATCAAGCCGGCCTGCGCGCAGTCCAAAACCAAGCGCGTCTCCGTGCTCGGCACCAGAGGCACGGTGCAGCGCGAATATACCCGCGCGCTGATCCGTGACTTCGCGCAGGGCTGCGAGGTGACCCTGGTCGGCTCGCCGGAACTCGCCGCGCTGGCAGAGCGCGCGCTGAGCGGCGAAGCCGTCGATGATCGTGACATCGGCGGAGAGATCGCCGCCTGCTTCGTCGGCGACGCGAACGATGCTGCGGCCCGCACCGATACGATCGTGCTCGCCTGCACGCACTATCCGCTGCTGCTCGACCGCCTCAGGAAGCTCGCGCCGTGGCCGGTGGACTGGATCGATCCGGCCCCGGCGATCGCGCGCCGCGTGTCGGACCTTTTGGGGCCGCCGGGCCGCGAGGCCGATCAGGCCGGCGCCGAGATGATCTTCACGTCGAACAAATCGCACACGCTGAGCCGGGCCCTGATGCCGTATTTCGGCGGCCGGGTCCCCGGCTGATACGCGCAGGAATTCTAAATCACGAGTTCTCAAGCAGGAGTTCTTTAGATTGTCCGCGCCGCCTAAACCGCTGAACCGCCTGCGCCAGCAATGGCGCGACAAGCGTCCGACCTTCGGCGCCATCGCCACCATCCCGAGCGTGCAGACCGTGCAGATCATGGCCAATTGCGGGCTCGACTGGATCATCGTCGATCTCGAGCACGGCCCGATCGATCTCACCTCGGCGCATGCGATGATCGTCGCGACGTCAGGAACTCCATGCGTGCCGCTCGCCCGCATCGCCGCCAACGAGCCGTACCTCGCAAAAGCGCCGATGGACATCGGCGCGCTCGGCATCAATTTTCCGATGATCTCAAGTCGCGCGGACGCCGAGAAGGCGGTGCGCAGCGTCCGCTACCCGCCTCGTGGCGAAAGGCTGTGGGGCCCGTTCCACGCGCCGTTCCGCTGGGGCGTGTCGATGGCCGATTACATGGCGACCGCCGATGACGACATGATCTGCATGATCACGATCGAGCATGTCGAAGCGGTCAACCGCATCGACGAGATCATGGCGACGCCCGGCATCGACTGCGCCGTGATCGGTCCCGGCGACCTCGCCACCTCCATCAATAAGCGCGGGCTGATCGACGATCCCGAGGTGCAGGCGCTGATCGCGCGCGCCGAGGCTGGCATCCTCAAAAGCGGCGTGCCGATCGGCGGCGTCGCCCGCACCGCCGATCAGGCCAACCAGATGATCGACCGCGGCTATCTCGTGCTGGCGCTTGGTTTCGACTGGTCGCTGTTCCAGCGCGGCATCGCGGCCAGCCTGCAAGGGATCAAGCGGTAGCGTGTTCCGGGCCGGTTCCGGCAAAGCTGCGAGCGATAATCGCAAGCAACGGAAATACCCGTGATTTGCGCGCCAACAAAACGGGCCGACGGCCTCGCCGCCGCCTTAGTTCGACGTTTCTACCGACCCCCTAATTGGTCGGCCAGAGGTTCTATCCAACCGCTGACGGCTTGCAGGGAGGTTCGACGGCACGATGCGTGGGCGGATTCGAAACATCTCATTGCCGCGCCGCTTCGTCATCGACCTCATGAATGCCTCGGTCGGCGTGCCGTTCGTCTCGCTGTCGCGCGCGCTGAACATCCGCCCGTTGTGCGAGGCACGCTCGGGGGCTGGTCGCGGGCCGGGTTGGGCCGCGATCTTCGCCAAGGCCTTCGCGCTGGTCGCGAAGGAGGAGCCGGTCCTGCGCACGCTCTACGCCAAGTGGCCGTGGCCGCATTTCTATGAGCTGCCGCGCAGCATCGGCATGGTGGCGATCGCGCGTGTCATCGACGGCGAGGATTGCATCCTGCCCGAGCGGGTGCTGGCGCCGGACGAGCAGCCGCTGGCGCAGATCCATGCCCAGATCCGCCGCGCCAAGGAGGCGCCGGTCGAGGACGTTCCGCTGTTCCGCCGGATCTACAAGGCAACGCGGCTGCCCTGGCCGGTCCGCCGCTTCGGTTGGTGGATCGCCCGCAATCTGGGGCGGATGCATTCCAACAATTTCGGCTCGTTCGGCCTGACCTCGGTCTCGGCCTACGGGCCGGGCGAGCTCCGCGCCATCAGCCCTGGGCCGTATGTCCTGAGCTATGGCGTGGTTTCGCCGGATCAGACCATCGATGTCCTGATCCGCTGGGACCACCGGATTTCCGATGCTGTCTTGATGGCGAGGGTTTTGACCCGCCTGGAACAGGTCCTGAACACCGAGATCGCGCCCGAGATTCGGACAATCCGGCCGGCGGCGGAGCCCAGGGCCGTCCGGTCGGCCAGCGGATGACAGCCTCCACACCGTCATTCCGGGGCGTCGCGGCAGCGACGAACCCGGAATCTCGAGATTTTGGTCGAGCTGCACCCGCGAATCCGGCTCGATTCCACCCAAAAGGCTCGATTCCACCCCAAAATCAGGGCCGTTTCCATTGACAAAACAGGCGATTTGCCCGTAGAAACCGCCTTGCTCGCGGGCCGTTTCGGCCCGCGAAGCGTTTCGCGACCCGTGGTCCGTCCTTTTAGGCTTAAGAGGCCGGATCTGTCAGCGCCGGATTTCCCCGTCGCACAGGAGGGCGCGTTTCCTCAAAACCTGAACCGAAAGAGGACGCGATGACTAAGCGCAGTGAGGCGAAGTACAAGATCGATCGCCGTATGGGCCAGAACATCTGGGGCCGCCCGAAGAGCCCCGTCAACCGCAGGGAATACGGCCCCGGCCAGCACGGCCAGCGCCGCAAGGGCAAGCTCTCCGACTTCGGCGTGCAGCTCCGCGCCAAGCAGAAGCTGAAGGGCTATTACGCCAACATCAGCGAGCGCCAGTTCCACGGCGTCTATGTCGAGGCCGGCCGGATGAAGGGCGACACCGGCGAGAACCTGATCGGCCTGTTGGAGCGCCGGCTCGACGCCGCCGTGTTCCGCGCCAAGTTCGTGCCGACGATGTTCGCCGCGCGCCAGTTCATCAATCACGGCCACGTCAAGGTGAACGGCCGCCGCGTCAATATCGGCAGCTATCAGCTCAAGGTCGGCGACGTCATCGAGGTCAAGGAAGCCTCCAAGCAGCTCGCGACCGTGCTGGAATCCGCCCAGCTCGCCGAGCGCGACGTGCCGGACTATATCGAAGCCGATCACTCCAAGATGACCGCGAAGTTCGCGCGCGTCCCCGGTCTCTCCGACGTGCCGTTCGCGGTGCAGATGGAGCCGCATCTGATCGTCGAATTCTATTCGCGCTGATCGCTGTCAGCGCGTTCCGACGACGAAAGGCCCCGGTTTTGCCGGGGCCTTTCCATTGTGCTATATGACCCCGATGTCGCAGACGACCCGCAAATCGACCCGCACCATTCCTTCGGCCACGCCGACAGAGGCGGAGCTTGCCGAATGGGCCGCGCTTCCCCGCGACGAGCAGGTGCGGCGATATCAGGAGCTCTTTGAGCATCCCGATTGCAATACGTTCACCGCGGACACCCCCGACGACATCCTGGCCGCGGCGCGGCAGCGGGTTGCCGCGCGCCGCCATGGCTGAATACAGGCTTACCGAGCGGGCTCGCGCCGATCTGATCGACATCTACGATTTCACTGAGGGCAAGTTCGGCGCGTATCAAGCCGAGGCCTACCACGCCGGCCTCGTCCGCTCCTTCGGTCTGCTTGCCGATTTCCCGCTTATCGGCCAGACGGTCGATGAACTTGCCGCAGGATATCGGCGCTTCCGCTTTCAGTCACACCTGATCTTCTACACGATCCGGCCCGACCACGTCGAAATCCGCTCTGTCGTTCACAGTGCCGTGGACATCAGGCCGCAGCTCTTCGACTAAGCTCGAGACCATCGTCATGCCCTACACGCCACCCCTGCCCGATCCCAAGGCGCCGCCGGTCCGCGTCAACTTGCTGTCGGACACGCAAACCCGCCCGACGGCGGCCATGCGCGAGGCGATGGCGCGAGCGGAGGTCGGCGACGAGCAGAGCGGCGACGATCCGACAGTGAACCTGCTGTGCGAGCGCGTCGCCGAGCTCCTGGGCAAAGAGGCTGCCGTCTTCATGCCGTCGGGCACGATGTGCAACGTCGCGGCGACGCTGGTGCACTGCCGGCCCGGCGACGAGATCCTGGCCCATGAGACCGCCCACCTCATCGCCCGCGAGGGCGGCGCACATGCCGCGCTTGGCGGCTTCCAGATCACGCCACTCAAAGGCCCTGACGGACAGTTCACGCCCGAGACTTTGAAAGCAGCCCTGCACCCGCGCACCCGCTATCAGCCGACGCAGACGCTCGTCAGCGCCGAGCAGACCGCCAATATCGGCGGCGGCACGATCTGGAACAAGGCCGCGCTCGACGAGGTCACCAAGATCGCGAAATCCGCCGGCCTCGCCACCCATATGGACGGCGCGCGGCTGCTCAACGCGACGGTAGCGACGGGTATCCCTGCCGGCGAGATGGCCGCGGGCTGGGATTCCGCCTGGATCGACTTCTCGAAAGGCCTGGGTGCGCCGATCGGCGGCGCACTCGCAGGCACGCGCGCCTTCATCGACGAGGTCTGGCGCTGGAAGCAGCGGCTCGGCGGCTCGATGCGCCAGGCCGGCATCGTCGCAGCCGCCTGCATCTATTCGCTCGACCACCATGTCGACCGCCTCGCCGAGGATCACGCCAATGCGCGGGCGCTGGCGCGCGGGCTGTCGCAGATCGCAGGCATCGAGGTGCAGGAGCCCGAGACCAACCTCGTGTTCTTCAAGCCCGACGGCGCGGGCGTCTCCGGCGAGAAGATGGTCGCTGAGCTTGGCAGGCGCGGCGTGCGGCTTGCCATGATGGACGGCCGCATCCGCGCCTGCACCCATCTCGACGTGACCGCCGCGATGATCGAGGAGACGCTCGGCCATGTTCGGGAGATCGTCAGGGGCGCGTAGTCTCGCGCCTCACCTCGTCAGCGCCCGATAGACCAGCGTCTTCAGCTCCGTCTGAATCCGGCCGCGCTGCGAGGGCGACTGCATCATGACGATCGCGAACATGTCGTCTCCGGGATCGACGAAGAAGAACGTCCCGCCGACGCCGTCCCAGCGATATTCGCCCAGCGCGAGCGGAGGGCTTGTCGCGGTCCGCACGGCAAAGCCGAGGCCGAAGCCGCTCTGTTCCCCCGGGAAATAGAGCGCCTCGCGCGCGATCCCCGTCTCGGGACCGATGTGATCCGAGGTCATGAGCGCGACCGTCTCACGTTTCAGGTAGCGCCTGCCGTCGAGCTCGCCGCCGTTGAGCAGCATCTGGGCGAACCGGGCATAGTCGCCGATGGTGCCGATCATACCGGCCCCACCGGATTCCCAGCGCCGCGGCAGGATCGGATCGGTGAGCCCCGCCACGGGACCGCCGAAGCGATCCTCGGGCAGCGGTTCGGCGACGCGGCTGCGCGGCGTGCCATCGACGAGATGAAAGGCGGTCTCGCGCATGCCAAGCGGATCGAGCAGCCGCTGCTTCTCGAATTCATACAGCGACTGCCCGACGACCACCTCGATGACGCGGCCGAGCACGTCGGTCGAATGGCCGTAGTCCCAGCGCGTGCCGGGCTGCTCGGCAAGCGGCAGCTTGCCGAGACGTTCGACGAACTCGGCGTTGTCGACATCGCCCGCGAACAGGTCTGAATGCGCGTAGAGCCTGCGCACCGCGCTGTCGCCATAGAAGCCATAGGTGATGCCGGAGGTGTGACGCAGCAGATCCTCGATCGTGATCGGGCGCTTGAGCGGTCCGGGTGTCAGCGCGCGTTTCCGCCCTCGGCGCCAGTCTCGACGGCGACCTTCACGTCGGCGAAGGCCGGGATGTATTTCGAAAGCGGATCGTCGAGCGAGAGCTTGCCGTCGTCGACCAGCATCATCGCCGCCACCGAAGTCACCGGCTTCGACATCGAATAGAGACGGAAGATCGTGTCCGCCGTCATCGGCGTCTTGGTCGCGACATCGCGCACGCCGAAATTCTCGAAAAACACCGGCTTGCCGTGCTGCTGGATCAGCACGACGGCGCCGGGAATCCTCCCCGCTGCGACCTCGTTGCGGACGTAGTCGCCGACGCGCTTCAGCCCGTCCCGCGAAAAGCTTGAGCCGACACCAGGCGGCGACTCCGCGTGTGCCACGGGCGAGATGGCCGCAAGCGCGCCAAGCAGCGCGAGCGCGACGATCGCCCGCCGCAGCGAGAAGCCGTCAGTTCTCCAAAGCCTCATAAATCAGCTTCTTCACTGCCGGCTGGATCCTCTGGCGCTCCGACGGCGTCTGCTCCAGCAGCACGAAGAACAGGTCCTGCTTGCGGTCGATTACGAAATAGCAGCCGCTGGCGCCGTCCCATTTCAATTCGCCAAGCGAGCCCGGCGGCGGCGGCCGGGCATTGCCGGGATCGGTGCGCACGGCGAGGCCAAGCCCGAAGCCGAAACCGTCTCCGGGGAAAAAGAAGAAGTCGCGGCCGATGCCCGCTCCCGGCCCAACCTGATCAGTCGTCAGCATGGCGAAGGCCTTTGGGTTCAGATAGGTCTTGCCGTCGAACTTGCCGCCATCCAGCAGCATCTGCGCAAAGCGTGCGAAGTCATGCATGGTCGACACCATGCCGCCGCTCGCCGATTCCCACTTCTTCGGGATGTCGGGCCTGTTCTCGCGGCCGACCCGGAAGTCGCTGTCGTTCGGCACCGGCTGCGCCATCAGCTTCTGCTTCTCCGGATCGGTGACGTAGAATCGCGTGTCGGTCATGCCGAGCGGATCGAGCAGCTTCTCCCGCTCAATTTGCAGCAGAGACTTTCCCGACGCGACCTCCATGATCCGCGCCAGCACATCGGTGGAGTGACCGTATTGCCAGAGCGTGCCGGGCTGATCATGCAGCGGCAGCTTGGCGATCCGCTCGGCGAATTCGGCGAGGTCGAAGTCGCCGCCATAGAGGTTCGATGCGGCATAGGCCTTGCGGACCAGGCTGTCGCCGTAGAAGCCGTACGTGATGCCCGATGTATGACGCATCAGGTCGAGCACGCATCGGCGGCCGCCGCGGCGGCACCAGCTCGAGCGTCTTGGTGCCGTCCTCGTTGATCTTCTCGACGCCGACCTTCACATTGGCGAAGGAGGGAATGTATTTCGAGATGGGGTCGTCGAGTGAAAACTTGCCCTCGTCGAGCAGCATCATCGCCGCGACGCTGGTGATCGCCTTGGTCATCGAGAACAGGCGGAAGATCGTCTGGTCGGTCATCGGCTTCTTGGAGCCGACATCCTGCACGCCGATGAACTCGTGATACACCGGCTTGCCGTGCTGCTGGATCAGCACGATCGCGCCGGGGATCTTGCCGTTCGCCACCTGGTCGCGCAGATAGTCGCCGACACGGGCGAGCTTCTCCGGATTGAAATGCGCGCCGGCGGGAATGTTGTAGGTGCCCTCGGCATGGGCCGGCAACGTGAACATCGCGGCCAGCAAAACGCCGCTGGCCAGCAACCGCAATCCAGGCAATCTCGTCATGTACCCTCCCCGATCCTCGCGGGAGGGAGTGTAGCGGCGCCTCCGGCTGGGACAAGGCCCGCTGGTTCCAGTCCCGTTAGACCGACGTCATGGCTTGTTCATGCAGCCGGGCGCTGTCCTGGGAGAAGCAGCAAAAGATCACGCGGGTCAGCGCCGGTATGCCCGGCAGCGCGTCCACTGTCGTCGCCATCGCGATGCGGGCCGCGCGGTCGGCGGGAAACCGGTAAACGCCGGTGGAGATGGCGGGAAAGGCGACGGAGGTCAGTTCGTGGGTCCGGCAGAGTTCGATGGAGCGGCGATAGCAGGAGGCCAACAGTTCCTCCTCGCCATCGTCCCCGCCCTGCCAGACAGGCCCGACCGTGTGGATCACATGACGGGCCGGGAGCCGGTATCCCCTGGTGATCTTGGCGTCGCCGGTCTTGCAGCCGTGGAGCATGCGGCATTCGGCCACCAGATCCGGCCCGGCCGCGCGATGGATGGCGCCATCGACGCCACCGCCACCGAGAAGGGATGTATTCGCCGCGTTGACGATCGCGTCAACGCTCAGGGTCGTGATATCGGCAACGATGACTTCGAGCAGCGCCTTGCCGATCTGGCGCTCGGTCAAGCTCAGACCGCTGCGTCGACGGCGAGGCCCTTGTCGGCGAACAGCTGCTGCAATTCACCGGCCTGGAACATCTCACGAATGATATCGCAGCCGCCGACGAACTCGCCCTTGACGTAGAGCTGCGGGATGGTCGGCCAGTTCGAATAGGTCTTGATGCCGTTGCGCAGATCGGCGGACTCCAGAACGTTCAGGCCCTTGTAGCTGACGCCGACGTGGTCGAGGATCTGCACGACCTGGCCGGAAAACCCGCACTGCGGAAATTGCGGCGTCCCCTTCATGAACAGGACCACGTCGTTCGACTTCACTTCGTTGTCGATGAATTGCTCGATGCTCATTTCCGTTTCCTTGTTGAGGGCTTGTCCTTGTTAAGGGCTTGGCCCTTCAGCCGAACCTGCGAAGGCGCGGATCCCTCGCCCGTCGAACTCCGATCATAGCCCAATATGTAGCGCAGACCGTTGAACTTCCATAGTAAAATGCCGAGGAGCTGACATGCAAAGGTCGGGCCGATGTCGATTGCCTGACGCAAACAATATCATGACTTCAGAAGGCTTTTTTCCCCGATTTGACGCCCTATCTAGGACGGGCTTGTTGGGAACCAGTTCGCACGCGCAACGTTCTCTCCCCTAAGACCGGAGACCCCTGTGACGAAAAAAGCCACCGCCGCGGCTGCGCTCCGCCCTTCTTATCCCTCGCTTTTTTCCAATTCCGGCACCCTCTCCCAGGACCTGGTGGAAGCGTTTCTCGCGGTCCGGGAGGAGACTGAACGCCGCGCCGGGCCGTTGAGCCCGGAAGACCAGCTCATTCAGTCGATGCCCGACGCGAGCCCTGCGAAGTGGCATCGCGCCCATACAACCTGGTTCTTCGAGCAGTTTCTGCTCGGCCAGCATTGTCCGGGCTATGTGCCGTTTCACCCGGACTATGCCTTCCTGTTCAACTCCTATTATGTCAGCGCCGGTCCCCGCCACGCCCGTCACGAACGGGGCCATATCACCCGCCCCGGCGCCGAGGAGATCACCGCCTATCGCCGGCATGTCGATGCGGCGGTCGTGAAATTTTTCCAGTCGGCACCCGAGGATGTCCTGAAACGGATCGCCCCGCTGGTCGAGGTCGGGCTCAATCATGAGCAGCAGCACCAGGAGTTGATGCTGACCGACATCCTGCACGCCTTCGCGCAGAACCCGATCCCGCCCGCTTACGATCCGGCCTGGCGCTTCCCTGCGCCGACCGACGGAGGCGAGGACTGGATTACGCTCAACGAGGGCATTCACACCGTCGGCCATGCCGACGACAGCTTTCATTTCGACAATGAGAAGCCGGCGCACCGGGCGCTGGTCGGCCCGGTCAAGCTGGCGCGCAATCTCGTCACCAATGCCGAGTGGCTCGCCTTCATCAAGGACGGCGGCTACCGCACGCCGACGCTGTGGCTGATGGACGGCTTTGCGACCGTCGGCAAGGAAGACTGGCAGGCGCCCGGCCACTGGCGCGAGATCGACGGCGAATGGCGGATCATGACACTCGGCGGCCTGCAGCCGATCGACCCTGATGCTGCGGTCTGTCACGTCAGCTACTATGAAGCCGACGCGTTCGCGCGCTGGAGCGGCAAGCATTTGCCGACTGAAATGGAGTGGGAAGTCGCCGCGCGCGGCAACCAGCTCAATGACGCCTATGGCATCGTCTGGCAGTGGACGCGCAGCTCCTATTCGCCCTACCCCGGCTACCGCGCCATCGAAGGCGCGCTCGGCGAATACAACGGCAAGTTCATGGTCAATCAGTTGGTCCTGAGGGGCTCCTCGCTTGCAACTCCTGACGGACATAGCCGCGTTACCTATCGCAATTTCTTTTATCCACATCATCGCTGGCAATTCACAGGGCTTCGTCTCGCCGACTACGCCGTCTGATCTTTCCGCACGACATTCAACCGCGCCGAAGCGCGTTCAGGAGTACAGTATCATGAGTATGCACGCTCCCGCTTTGGCCGATGCGCATCTTCCCGACGAGCAGACGTCCGCCTTCGCCCGCGATGCAGTCGACGACCTGTCGCGGCATCCCAAGCGCCTGTCGCCGAAATACTTCTATGATGCGACCGGCTCGGAGCTGTTCGAGGCAATCACACGGTTGCCGGAATATTATCCAACACGCACCGAGCTCTCGATCTTGCGCGAGCGCGGCGGCGACATCGCGAAGATCATTCCGGAGAATGCGGCGCTCGTCGAATTCGGCGCCGGGGCTACGACCAAGGTTCGCCTGCTGCTCGAGCGATGCGCCTTCGCGGCCTACGTGCCCGTGGATATTTCCGGCGATTTCCTGAACGCGCAAGCCAACGCGCTGCGCAAGGATTTCCCCGCGCTGAAAGTCTATCCGGTCGCCGCCGATTTCACCGCGCCATTCAAGCTGCCGGACGAGATCGCAGGCTTGCCCAAGGTCGGCTTCTTCCCGGGATCGACGATCGGCAATTTCGAACCGCACGAGGCCTGCCGCTTCCTGCGCAGCGCCCGCGACATTCTGGGACAAGGCGCCCAGATGATCATCGGCGCCGATCTCGAAAAGGACGAGCGCGTGCTTTATGACGCCTATAACGATGCGGCCGGCGTCACCGCGCGCTTCAATCTCAATGTGCTGGTGCGGATGAACCGCGAACTCGGCGGCAATTTCGATGTTTCCGCCTTCACCCACCGCGCGATCTACAACCGCGAGCAGCATCGCATCGAGATGCATCTCATCAGCAAGAAGTCGCAGGCCGTTCGCATGCTCGGCACGAGCTTCGCCTTCCGTGCGGGCGAGAGCATCCACACCGAAAGCAGCTACAAATACAGCATCGAGCGCTTTACTGCCTTGGCGCGAGGCGCGGGCTGGAAAGTGCGGGAATCCTGGACCGATGAGAGCGGCATGTTCTCGGTTCATGCATTGACGGTATCGGATTAGTCCTCGACTTAGTCTCCCGAATTAGTTTCTTTTGCGCGTTACTCTGCTCCGCCCGTTCGCGACACCCGCGAACGGGCGATTAAGTGTGAGCCAGGTCGCAGACATTCGAAAGCCCAAATCCTATTGATCGGTGGTCGCACGCGATGCGATGGCGCCATGTTGCACGTCAGCGTGCGCCGAACGCCCTGCCGTGAACCAAAAGTGAGGCACGCATACCACTTCAATAGGCGTGAGAATGGGACTCGAAGCCGCTGAACGGCTTCAGATTTTTCATGATGGAAGTTCAGGCTGTTTCATGAGGCGTGTGGTCTTAGCAATTGCCTGCTGTGCGGGCCTGCTGGCCGGTTCGACCGGAACCAAGGCTGATTCCGCCTCCGACCAGGACATGGCCGACCGCTACCTGCGCGCAGCGCGATCCGGCGACGACGATGCACAGTTTTATCTGGGCGCGCTTTATTCCGCAGGTGTCGGCGTCGCGCGCTCCGACGAGGAGGCCTTCCGCTGGTTCGCGCGCGCCGCCGACCAGGGACACTCCCACGCAATGCTGATCGTCGGCGGACTTTACGCGATCGGGCGCGGCGCGCCGAAAGACAACATCAAGGCCTACCAATACGCCTACATCGTCAGCTCCGCGACGAAGGTCGAGGAATTCCGCAACGGCTCGCGCCAGCTGATGGGCGTGCTGGAGGGCAGGATGACGCCCGACGAAATCAGCCGCGCCCGCACCGAGGCCAGCCGCTGGCGTCCGATCTCGAACAATCCACCGCTAACCGCCGCGCCGGCCCCCACCTCGGCTGCAGCGCCTGTCTTAGCGGCGCCGCCCCCTCCGCCCGCCGACACCTCGCGGAACGCGTATGGAGCGCGGCCCGCCGCCGCGCCGGCTCCTCCGGCCGCTGGTTCGCAGCCCCCGGCGAAGACCAGCTCCAATTCCGATGACTTGTCCGGCAGCGGCGGATCGCTCGGCAAGGCAATCAAGAAGAACGATATCGACGGCTTGCTCGATCAGGTGCCGCAGGGCCTGCGCAAGAGATTTGGCTTTTAACCTTAGAGATTCGAATGACCGTCTGGCGCATTTCCGGAATCGCATTGCTGCTGATGGCCGCGGCCGGCGGCTATTACGTTTACAACAACTATCTCAACGTCCAGACGGTCACGACCAGCATCGTGAACTCAGGCGCCTGTCTCCGAGGCGATCTACGGCACCGGCACGGTCGAGCCGCAGCGATGGGCCAAGGTGGTCCCGCTGCAGCGGCGGCGCCTCGTCGAGCTGTGCAGTTGCGAGGGGCAGTATGTCAAAGCGGGCCAGGTGCTCGGCCGGCAGGACGATGCCGAGGAACGCAGCGCGCTGCATGAGCTCGAGGTCAGCAATCAGCAGGCGCAACGCGATCTCGATCGGGCCGAGAAGGATCGCGGCAAGAACGACGTTGCGCAAACCGAGTACGAGAAGCGCTGGACCCAAGTCGAGGAATCCAAGACCCGCATCGCGGCTCAGAAGGTGCGGATCGACGCGCTGGTGCTGCGCGCGCCGCTCGACGGCATGGTGCTGAGGCGCGACGGCGAAGTCGGCGAGATCGCAGGTCCCACGGACGTACTGTTCTGGGTTGGCCCACCGACGCCGATGCAGGTCGTCGCCGAGGTGAACGAGGAAGAGATCAACCGGATCGCCGTCGGGCAAAAGGCGTTTCTGCGCAGCGAGGCGTTTCCCGGACAGGCATTGCGCGCGAATGTCTCGCAGATTACGCCCAAGGGCGATCCGACCCGCAAGACGTTCCGGGTCTATCTGCTGTTGCCGGCGGATACGCCGCTGCGGATCGGCATGTCGGTCGAGGCCAACATCATTTTCCGCGAGAAGCCAACGGCGCTTGTCGTGCCGGCGGAGGCCGTCGCCGGCAATTCGGTCGAGGTGGTCGCCAATGACCGGATCGAGCGCGTCCCAGTGACCGTCGGTATCCGCGGCAGCCGCAACATCGAGATTATCGGCGACGTCTCGCGGGGCATGGCGGTGCTGTCGCCGGCCCGCATCGATCTCGCGGATGGGACGAAGGTTCGGATCGACAACGGCAAGGTCAAGCAGGCCGCACCGAGCGCCTCGCCCGACGACGCTGCACCGGACCAGAACGCGACGGCGCCCGCGCCTTCCGCTCCCGCCGTGGCCACGACGACCTCAGCCGTTACCGCCACAACGGACCCTGACAACGCGGTGATCTCGGCTGCGATTTCCGCCCATATCGATTCCGTCGTCAACGACGCGCGGCGTAATGTGGCGCGATACAGCGCCAATCGGTAACTGTGCGGTCGCGCACATTGCCGATGCGCGCGATTGTTTTATTGTTCCGCCGGCCGGCCTCGCCGGATCGTTGTTTTGACACCTGTTGGACGCATGGCGACACGGCTTCTGTTCGAGATTGCCTGGACTCACGTCACCGCCCGCGTTCGCCAGACGCTGGTCGGCATGGCGGGCGTCGCGATGGGCGTCGGCTTCACCATCATGATGGCGGGGCTGATGCAGGGCTCGCAGATCGACTTCCTGCGTCAGCTCGTCGACACGATGCCGCACATCACGATCCAGGACGAACGCCGCTCGGCGCCCACGCAGCCCGCGGACCGCGAATATGGCGCGGTGCAGATGTCGAGCGTCGCCAACCTCAACAGCCGCCCCGGCATCAAATATCCGGAAACGGTGATGGCGTCGCTACGTTCCTGGATTCCCGGCGACGTCGCGCCGTCCGTGCGGACCTCGGCGATCATCGATCACGCTGGCGGCCGCATCGGGGTAACGCTGACGGGCATCGATCCGCGGCTCGAGGCGCGTGTCTCGAAGCTTGCGACCCAGATGCGCGAGGGACAGATCACCGACTTGTCCCGCGCGCCAAACGCCATCCTGATCGGCGAAGCGCTGGCGCAAAAGCTCGCCCTCAAGGCGGGCAATTCGGTGGTGCTGATCGGCGGCAACGGGACCCAGGTGAGCGCATCGGTGGTCGGAATCTTCCGTTCCGGGTTGAAGAGTATCGACGAAGGTCGGATCTACGCGCTGACTGGCTTTGCACAGATGATGATGGGGCAAAGCGGTGTCATCAACGAATTGCGACTACGCCTCAACGATCCCCTGATGGCGCAACATGTTGCGACCCAGGTGGAGGCGCAGACGGGCTACAAGTCGGTGTCATGGCAGGAGGCGAACGCCGACCTGCTCTCCACCTTCGCGGTGCGCGATTTCATCGTGCTGACGGTGATGGGCGCGATGCTACTGACCTCGTCGTTTGCGACCTACAACATCATCTCCACCATCACGCATGAGAAACGCCAGGACATCGCGATCATGAAATCGCTGGGCATGCGTGAGTATGCCGTCCGCAACATCTTCATCATCGAATCCGCGATCATCGGCGCGGTCGGCATCCTGTTCGGCTGGCTCCTCGGCTATCTGCTCTGCTTTGGCTGGTCGCACATCACGATCTACGACATGCTGACGGGATCGAACGCCCCGCTGGAGATCTATTATTCGCCGATGCACTACATCGTCGTCGGCGGGGTGTCGCTGGCTTGCTGCACCGGGGCGGCCTTTTTCCCCGCGCGCAAGGCGACGCGGGTGCATCCGGTCGAGATCATCCGGGGTGCATCATGAGCGAGATTGCGTTGCAGGCGGTGGGATTGGTGCGGCGCCTGGAGGGCACGATCTCGCACACGCTCGTCAACGGCATCGATCTCTCGGTCAACAAGGGCGAGTTTCTCGCCATCACCGGCCCGTCGGGCTCCGGCAAATCCTCCCTGCTCTATCTGCTCGGCCTGCTCGATGCGCCGACCGATGGCGACGTGGTCATTTGCGGCCAGCCGACTGCGAAACTCTCGGAATCCGAGCGCGCCGACATCCGCCTTAGCCGATGCGGCTTCGTATTCCAGTTTCACTTCCTGCTGCCGGAGTTCACGTCGCTGCAGAACGTGACGCTGCCGATGCGCGCCGCCGGCAAGATGTCCGAGCAGGAGATGGCCGAGCGCGGTCTGGAGCTGCTCACCTCGCTCGGCCTTAAGGACCACGCCAACAAGCGCCCGAACCAGCTCTCCGGCGGCCAGCGGCAGCGCGTCGCGATCGCACGCGCGCTGGCAAACCGCCCCGGGATCATCGTCGCGGACGAGCCGACGGGCGCGCTGGACACGACCTCGACCGAACAGGTGTTCGGCATCCTGCGCGACATCGCCGACAGCGGCCGCACCGTCGTTGTCGTGACGCATGATCCGGCGCTTGCCGCCCGCGCCGACCGGCGCATCCACATCGTCGACGGCAAGATCCATGGCGCGAGCGAGGGCAACAGCGCGGACACCGCGCCTGCCGCCTCGGTGGATGCCACGGCCGCCTCATCCTGAGCGGACGTTCCCGCCCGGACGCTATTCCGCCCTCTCCTCTGTCTTGGGCGCGGGCGCACTCAGTGAAAGCGACTCCCAGACCGCGACCACGATCATGATCGCCGTGGTCAGGGCAGACAGCATCAGCGGCGACAGCTCGCGCGCGAACCACGCCAGCGCCGCCAGCGCGATGATGCCGACGCCGTGCGAGAGCTGCAGGAAACCGCGGATGTCGTGCTTGAACAGGATCGTGCCGATGAGAAACACCAGCGGGCCGCCGATCGCGGTCAACGCCGTCTTCAGATCGGCATGGCCGGCCGGGTGCTTCAGCACGAGTTCGTCGGCGACGGCCGAGAGGATGATGCCGGCGACGATCGGCATGTGCAGATAGGTGTAGGCCGAGCGCGCCACCCGGCCCGACTCCCGCGATTTGGAGATCAGCTCGGAGCCCGCTTCCGCGCCCCTGTGGAAATAGATCCACCACATCGCGATGCTGGCGGCGAAGGCGGAGACGAACGCCGCGACAGTTTCGGAAGTCCAGGTCAGCTCGGCGAAGGTCGCGCCATTCACGACGACCGCCTCGCCCAGCGCGATCAGGATGAATCCGGCACTGCGCTCGGCCATGTGGCCGCCCTCGACATACCAGTCCTCGATCTTCGAGGCGCCAAGGCCGGGAGTCCAGAAGCGCATCACGGGCGACAGATATTCGACGACGAGCGCCAAGCCCCAGAACCAGAGCCGCGCCTCGCCCTCGGCAAAGCCGCCGCAAATCCAGAGCACCGCCGAGGCGCCGAGCCATGCCAGAATGCGGGCCGCGTTCAGGTGCTCGCCCTTTCGTTCGGGCGGCGTCACAACGAGCAGGAAAAGCGTCCGGCCAACCTGCATCGCGGCATAGGCGCCAGCAAACCACAGGCCGCGGCTCTCGAACGCGTCCGGAATCGCGGTCGACAGCACGAGGCCTGCAAGCATCAGCACGAACAGCAGAAGCCGGACCGGCGTCTGTTCGGGATCGAGCCAGTTGGTGACCCAGGCCGTGAAGACCCACACCCACCAGACCGCGAGGAACAGCATCGTGGTCTGGATCGCGCCCAGCGGTGTGAAATGGTGCAGCAGCGTGTGCGAGACCTGCGTGACCGCGAAGACGAAGACGAGGTCGAAGAACAGCTCGGCGTCCGTGACACGGCTGTGCTGGTTCGGCACGATGTCGCGAAACAGCGCGCCGCGCGGATTGTCAGCCATGGAAGGGCCTAGCCTTCGGGCACTCCGGTCTGCAGCGCCAGCGCGTGCAGCACGCCGCCCATCTGGCCGCGCAGCGACTGATAGACGATCTGGTGCTGCTGGACACGCGACTTGCCGCGGAAGGATTCCGAGATCACGGTCGCGGCATAATGGTCGCCATCGCCGGCAAGATCGCGGATCGTCACCTCGGCGTCGGGGATCGCTGCCTTGATCATCGACTCGATATCGCGGGCGTCCATCGGCATCCCAGTCTCGCTCCTTTGCTGTCCCGGTCGAATCGCGGCCGGCAACACACTTGCACACCCGCTGCACACCCGCGACCGAGAAGCTCCAAACTTAGCGCGGATGGCCTTTCAGGTCACGCCCCGCGGCACTATATTCCTGGTCCGATCCTGACAAAACGGATGGATCGCCGCACAGCGATCACAACGGACTGAGTATAGGGCTTGAAATCATGAAACTCCCCGGTCCCGACCACCCCATCACCATTACCGCCAATCCGAAGCGCGTGCGCGTCGTCGCCGACGGCGTCGTCATCGCCGATACCACCCATGCGCTGACGCTCAAGGAAGCGACCTATCCCGCCGTGCAGTATGTGCCGCGCGCGGACACCAAAATGGAGCTTCTGAAGAACACCGATCGGACCACGCATTGCCCCTACAAGGGAGACGCGAGCTATTTCAACATTCTCGCCAACGGCAAGCCGATCGAGAACGCGATCTGGACCTACGAGACGCCGTTTCCGGCCATGGCCGAGATTTCCGGCCATCTGCGTTCTATCCCGACAAGGTGAAGATCGAGGAAGTCGCGGGCTAGATTTTCGGGCGTCATTCCGGGGCGATGCGAAGCATCGGCCCGGAATTCGAGTTCCCGATGAGTATTTGCGCGGGTCTGGTGCTTCGCACCATCCCGGATGACGGAGAGAGTGTGTCGGCGTCCCCCCGCTACACCCTGAATATCGTAAGCCCCAGCACCAGCAGGACCAGGAAGATCACGACGAAGACGTAGAACAAGAAGCGCGCGACGTCGGCCGATGCGACCGAGACGCCGGTAAATCCGAGCATGCCGGTGATGACCGAGACCACGAAGAAGATCAGCGCCCATTTCAGAAGTGTCACAGTCCTTTTCCTCCACGCTTGTGCGCCGCCGCTACAGAACAAATTCCTCCTTGTAACTTCCGGTGCGCGGAACTGGTTCCTGCGGCTGCGCGCCGCCACGGCGCGGCATAAACTGCGCTTGCTCAATCGGGTTCCCGGCGGCACATCCGGCCGACGAATCGGGGCGACCATGATGACGATGTCACATTCCGCGACCGCCGCAGAGGCGCACGCCGCGCCGAAGGCCAAATCGCGCAATTTCTCGATCGACCGCGCCCGCACCTTCCTGACACTCGTGGTGCTGCTGCATCACGCCGTCATCCCGTACACCTATTTCGGTCACACCGATCCGACGTCCTGGATCGGTTTCGACGTCGTCGTGCTCGCCACCGACAGCTTCTTCATGGCGATGTTCTTCTTCCTGTCCGGCTTGTTCATCTGGCCCGGCATCGCACGCAAGGCCCCGCAGGTCTTCCTGCGCGACCGCCTGCTGCGGCTCGGGCTGCCGTTCGTGATCGCGGCCTTCACCATCATTCCGCTCGCCTATTACGCGATCGCGCTGCGGCAGAATCACCGAGCTGACCTTCGCGGCGTTCTGGTGGAAGACGATCACCGTCGGCCCGTGGCCGAGCGGCCCGATCTGGTTCGTGTGGGTGCTGCTGGCGTTCGACCTGACCGCAAGCCTGCTCTACCGCGTCTCCGCGCATCTGGTCGACCCGGCCAACCGGGTTTCACTTCGCGGATTTGATCAACCGGCTGTATTCTGGCTGCTACTCGTTGTCGTCACCGCGATCGTCTACGTGCCAGCACTGGTCTATTTCGGCGCCAACAGATGGTTCGAGTTCGGGCCGTTCTCGGTGCAGGCAAGCCGCATCCTGCTCTACTTCGCCTATTTCTTCATTGGCGCGAGCGTCGGCGCGGCGAATTTCGATCGCGGCATCCTCAGCGCCGACGGCCAGTTGCCCAGGAGCCGTTGGCTGTGGGTCGTCGTCACGCTAATCCCCTACTGCCTGATGTGGTGCATGATCTACGTCAAGCGCGAAATCCTCGGTAATCCCGACGTGCTGCCGGACTGGTATCAAGCGATCTACGGCACGTTCTTCGTGCTGTTCTCGGCCTCGATCCTGCTCGCGATCCTCGCCTTCTTCCTGCACTCGAAGTCGCCGGGACCGAACCTGCTCGACCGCATGCAGGCGGACGCCTACGGCATGTTCCTGGTGCACTACCCGATCGTGCTGTGGATCCAGTACGCGCTGTTCGACTACGGACTGCCCGCGATCGTGAAGGCGGCGATCGGTTTCGTGCTCACGGTGATCCTGAGCTGGGCGGCGACGGCGGCGCTGCGCCGGATCCAGGCGCGAACCACGTGTTGTGATGGGATCGCGGCGTATCCCGATATCGACACACGACCTCGGCCGCCTTCCCGCCCATATATTCCGGCAGCCAGCGCTCGAACGACTTCCGCAGCGTGTCGATCGCAACCGGCGCTTCGCCCGCGATCGCAATCGTATCGCCGCCGGTGGTGCCGATCCGCACGCAGGGCACTTCGCAGCCGCGCATCTTGGCGAGCACGCGGCCGGCCTCCGTTTCGGGCACGGTGACGAGATAGCGCGCCTGGTCCTCGCCGAACCAATATGCCTGCGGCACGAGCGCGGCCGGTGCCGCAAGCAGTCTTGCACCGATGCCGCTCGCCATCGCCATCTCGGCGAGCGCGACCAGGAGACCGCCGTCCGAGAGATCGTGCACGGCTGTTGCCGTGCCCGCATGGATCATGCCGCGCACGCAGTCGCCATTGCGCTTCTCGGCGGCGAGATCGACCGGCGGCGGCGCGCCCTCCTCGCGACCGCAGATGTCGCGCAGGTACACGGACTGGCCGAGCCAGCCGTGGGTTTCGCCGATCAGGAGGATCGCTTCGCCCTCGGCCTTGAAGGCGAGCGTAGCGGACTTGGTGAAATCGTCGAGCACACCGACGCCGCCGATCGAGGGCGTCGGCAGGATGTCGCTGCCGTTGGTCTCGTTGTAGAGCGAGACATTGCCGGACACGACCGGAAAGTCGAGGGCGCGGCAGGCTTCAGAGATACCCTTCAGGCAGCCGACGAATTGGCCCATGATCTCGGGCCGCTCCGGATTGCCGAAATTCAGATTGTCGGTGATCGCGAGCGGCCGGCCGCCGACCGCGGTGATGTTGCGCCAGGCTTCGGCCACGGCCTGCTTGCCGCCTTCAAAGGGATCAGCGTCGCAGTAGCGCGGCGTCACATCGACGGTGAGCGCAAGCCCCTTCGGCCCATCCTGCACCCGCACGACGGCAGCATCGCCGCCCGGCCGCTGCACGGTGTTGCCGAGAATGACGTGGTCATACTGCTCCCACACCCAGCGCTTCGAGCACAGTTCCGGGCTCGCGATCAGCTTCTCCAGCGCCGGCACGACGCCGATCGGCGGGGTGATCTCGCGCGCATGGATCACCGGCAGCGCAGGCGACGCGACATGCGGCCGGTCATAGACCGGCGCCTCGTCGCCCAATT
>CAWAXO010000054.1:0-15257 GCA_963786015.1 uncultured Alphaproteobacteria bacterium
TTCGACAACGTTCGAAGACGGGAACTCGTAGCTGACTCAAATGAAACTCGAAATCCGTTTGATAGATCGACTTGAAGGTATTGGCGCTCCTATTCTGACGAACTCGTAGTTCGCGTTAAAGCACAACAGGCGAGGGGAGGGGTCCCAAATCTCCGGTTTCGGCGGCTGGTTATTCCAGCGTCACGTCGGCGGACTTGATCACGTCCTTCCAGCGCGTTCGCTCCTGCTCGATGAATTTCGCGGTGGCCGGGATATCCATCGGCGCGGGCTGCACACCGAGCTTGGCAAACTGGGCCTGCACGTCGGAATCCCTGAGGATCTCGGTCACGGCCGCGTTGAGTTTTGCAAGGATCGGCGCGGGCGTGTCCTTTGGCGCCATCAGCGCGAACCATGTCACGGACGAGAAATCAGGTACGCCGGCCTCGCGTACGGTCGGGACGTCGGGAAGCGCTGCCGCCCGTTCCGCGCCGCAGACGCCGAGAATACGAAGCGTGCCGCCTTGATGCAGGCTCAACGAAGAGCCGAGATTGTCGAAGAACAGGTCGACCGTCCCGCCCATGACGTCCTGCAGCGCGGGCGCCGTGCCGCGATAGGGAACGTGTACCATCTTGGTGCCGGTCAGCTTCTGAAACAGCACGGCCGTCAAATGCGAGGTCGAGCCGTTGCCCTGCGAGGCAAAGGACACCTTGTCCGGGTTGGCTTTGGCATAAGCGATCAAGTCCTGCACGGACTTCGCGGGGAAACCGGGCCGCACGTCGAGGACGTTGGGCACCGTGCCGAGCACGGTGATCGGCATCAGGTCGGCGGGGCGGAATGAAAGATTTTTGTAGAGGTTCTCGTTGATCGCAATGGGACCTGGAGGGCTTGCGAGCAGCGTATAACCATCCGGCGCGCTGCCTGCGACGGCGTCGGCGCCGATGTTTCCGCCGGCGCCGGACCGGTTTTCAATGATGACCGGCTGTCCCCATTTCTGGCGCAGCCTTTCGGCCACGATGCGCGGCAGGATATCGGCCGTGCCGCCGGCCGGGAAGGGCACGACGATCCTGATGTTTTGCGTGGGATAGTTCGCGGCGGCGTCATCGGCGCGGCAGACGGTCGCGGCGAGCAGCGCGAACACTGAGACGACGGCGGATACGACCGGTGAAGCCATTCGTGTCATGATCGAACCCATGCCGGTTGGCCGTTGTCCAGCGACAACGGTCCCGACGCTGACGAACGCGTCGGCGAAGAATTGCGCGTCAGGCAGGCGGTGTGTCGATCGTGAACTCGCGCTGCGCGGCCGTCACCATCAACGGATTGCCGCAGGCATAGACGTCAAATCTTCCAGGCGTGGAATGATCCTCGCGAACGGCGTCGTGGACGAGCCCGGTGCGGCCTGCCCATGACGATGAAGGCTCGGACAGGACCGGCGTGAACGTGAACCAGGGCAGGCGCTCCTGCCAGCGGGAGGGAAGATCGAACATGTAGATGTCCTCGCGGCGACGCGCGCCCCAATAGAGATGCATCGGGCGCTGGTTGCCGGCGTGGATCGCGGTCTCGATCATCGACTTGATCGGCGAGAAGCCGGTGCCGCTCGCAAGCAGGATGATGGGGCGCGGCGAGGGTCGCAGGTAGAAATCGCCATAGGGAATTTCGACCTGCAACCGGGTCCCGACGGTGAGATCAGACAAGATCCCGTCTGAGAACTTGCCGCCTGGAATGTGCCGGATGTGCAACTCTGCGCCGTCGTTATGGCGCGCCGGATTGGCCATCGAGAAGTTGCGGCGGTCGCCGTCGTCCATGACGACCTGGAGATATTGTCCCGCCTTGAAAGGCGCCCGCAGGCCGATCGGAAATCGCAAGGTCACGATCGTCACGTCCGGAGCCGGATGCGCCAGCCGGTAGACCGATGCGCTGATCGTCTTGCGCCGGAAGATGTCGATGCGCTCGAAGCGCTTGGGACGGATGGTCAGGTCGTCGCGCGGCTGGGCACGGCACACCAGCGCCGAGCCGTCGCGTGCGGTTCGCCGCCCGCGGCCGCGCTGCTCGACCTCACCGGCGAGGAGGGCGGTCTCGCATGTGTTGCAAACGCCCTTGCGGCAGGATGAGGGCATCGCATAGCCCGCGCGCTCGGCGGCATCGAGCACGAACTCGCGCGGCTCGCAGGGGAACGTGATATCGCTCTCGGCAACCCGGATGATGAAGGTCATGCCGCGCTGTCCCGAACAGGCTGGGCGGTGTCGGCTGCGACATTGCCGATCAACCGAAGCGTCCGGAGCACCGCGGACGGATCGGCCTTGTCCTGGCCGGCGATATCGAACGCGCTGCCATGGCCGACGCTGGAAAACAGGATTCCCGATCCGACTGACAGGGCCGACGCGTTGCGCCCGGCGAGCAGTTTCACCGGGATGTGTCCCTGGTCGTGATAGATCGCAACGAAGCCGTCGATGTCCTTGCGGGCAAGAATGATATCGGCGCCCACAGGCCCTTCGGCCGATATGCCGGCGGCGCGAAGCCGCGCGACGGCGGGTTTCGTGATGTGTTCGTCGTCATTGCCGAACAGGCCGTTCTCTCCGGCGTGCGGGTTGATGCCGAAGATGCCGATGCGGGGACTAGCGACGCCGAGGCGCTGCAACGTGTTCGCGCAGGCGCGCCCGGCTTCCTCGATCAGGTCCGGCGTGAGACGCGCCAACGCATCGTAGATGCGCTCATGCAGCGTGGCGTGCAGGATCCGCAGGCCACCGCCGACCAGCATCATGAACACCTTTTCCTCCGGCGTGCCGGTCAGGCGGGCGATCAGGCCGGGATAGCCGGAAAACGCGATGCCGGCGGCGTTGACGGCGGTCTCGTTGTGCGGGCATCCGATGATCGCATCCGCGACGCCATTGCGCACCAGGCCGATCGCGGCGTCGACATAGGCGACCGTCGCCCGGCCCGCATCAGGCTGGACGTGGCCCGGCCTGAAGCTCGTGGCGGGCAGGGAGTCGACGGGATGAAGCAGAATGCAGTCACGATCGCCCGACAGGCTGCCGGCAACCGGCTCCAGCCGCTGCCCGTTCGCGTGACGGCCGGCATAGTGGCGGATCACATGCTCGTCCCCGACCAGGATCACGCGGATGTCGGGATTGCCGCGCATCTCGTTTGCGGCCTTGATGGCGATCTCCGGACCGATGCCGTTCGGATCGCCGATCGTGAGCGCGATCGTTTTCCCGTGCCCGCTCATAACGGCAACGCCAGCAATGTATCGAAGCGGGAGCTGTCGCAGATCACGATACGCTCGCGAATTTTCGGCGCGCCGCCGTTCACGGCAATCACATCCATGTAGCGGCCGGTGGCGTAGACGTCAGTCGTGCCGTCGCGCATGATACGCGCGACGAAGAACGACGTCTCGCTTCTGATCTCGCCGGCATCCTCCGAGACGATCCAGGGCTGGCTCAGGAAATGCCGGTAGGCGTGGCGCTCGTAGATGTTGGCTTCACGCAATGAAGCAACGCGGTCGCGCAACATGCCGCGCGAATTGGCGAAAATCACGCCGGCCTCCAGGCCCTGGGCGTAATTGTCCGCGGTCGTGATCTTGTAGATGCAATTCTCCTCGAAGAAATCCGGCCAGGATTCGAGCTGGCCGTTGTCGATGCAACGTGCATAGGCGCCGTGGAGGCGGTTGATCAGGCTGAGGGCATCAAGGGTCACGGCAGGCCTCTTTGGTCCACTCTTACAGTCCCATCTGAGCGCGATAGGCTTTCCAGAACCCGCGCACCGAGGCCTCGGTGACCCGGCTTTCGCTGCTGTCGGTGCCGGCGCCGCCCATCTCGATGATGGCGCGCTCGCCGCCCGCACCTGCGATGCCGCGCTGCACGAAGCCGCCGACGCAGCCGTCTTCCATGGAGATGTAGCCGGCCGGACCGACGAGATTGGCCTGCTTGAGGCGCGTGAGCCTTTGCTCGGGCGTGTCCTCGGCAAAGCCGAGCAGGGTCCAGTGCAGGTCGGTTCGATCGATACCGCGCGGCACGATCTGACGCACGGCGATTGCATTCTGGATCTGCTGCAGGATGAAGGTCGGGAAGACCGACAGGATCTGCAGCGTCACATTGTCCGGAAACTCCTTGAAGCTCTGCAGCAGGGAAGGGTCGGCAAGCCTGAACTCGCTGTCGGAGCGGATGTTCTGCTCGGCATATTCGTTGCCGTCCTTGGCCGCGTTACTATCGATCGCCGAGAAGCTGACGTGATGGCCGCCTGTGGGATCGACGATGATGCCGCCGGTCTGGGACAGCCGGTTCAGCTCGAAGGTCGTGAAGAACAGATGCAGGATGCTCGCGTGGTAGGAGTCCTTCACGTTCTCCATATAGAGCTTCCAATTGTTCGGCAGCGCCTGGGTGTAACGGCCGAGCACGACCGGCGTGCGCCCGTTCATGACACGGCCGATCCGCGAATGGATCTCCTCGCCGAGATGTTCCTCCAGAGCAGGGACGTCGTTGGAAAAGCTGCCGAACACGATCCCGAACGCCTCGGCGAGCCGCAGCTTGCGCGGATTGTGCTGCTCCATGCAGAACGAGGCCGGCATGCCGCCCTTGCCCTTGATGCCGTCCTTGAAGGCCACGCCCTTGAGATTACCCTGCCGGTCGTAGGTCCAGGCGTGATAGACGCAGCTGAAATCCTTGGTGTTGCCGCGCTGCTCGAGCGCGATCAGGGCGCCACGATGCGCGCAACGGTTTTCAAACCCATAGAGCTCGCCGTCCGCATCCCGCGCGACGATGACTGACGTGTCGCCGACAAAGGTCGTGATGAAGTCGCCGGTGTTCTTCACCTCGACGGCGAGGCAGAGATAATTCCAGCTCGGGCCCTGAAATATCCGCCGCTGCTCGGCGGCATAGATCGCCTGGTCCTGGAAGATCCAGTAGGGCACGCGGGTCAGCCCTTCATCCGGCCAATTGCGCTCGACCGGCTCGCGTCCCGGATGCGAGATTTGATCCAGCATGACCTCTCCCTTGAATGCCGTATTGACAGCAGTGTTCTATTTTGTTCGAATACCGAACAAGTGTTCAAACTAAACTTGCTCTAATCTGGGTCACTGTCAATGAGCGACGTAGCAGCCCGCACAGACGTCAAGATCGACGCCAAGCTGCGTGTGTCGTCCGAAGGCATGGGCGGCCTCGCCAAGGGGCTGGCGATCATCGAGGCGTTCTCGCCGCGGCGGACGCGCATGACGGTCTCCGAGGCCGCGGACGTCTCGGGAACGTCCCGCGCATCCGCGCGCCGCTGTCTGCTCACGCTGACGGAGCTCGGCTATCTCGGCTTCGATGGCAAGTATTTCCGGCCGCAGCCGCGTCTGTTGGCGCTGAGCCACGCCTATTCGGGAACCCGCTCGCTGCCCGAGATCGCGCAGCCGTTTCTCGTGGCCGCACGCAACGAGTTGCACGAGTTCGATTTCCCTGGCCGTGCTCGACCAGGATGCCGCGCTGTTCGTGGCGCGCGCCGAAGCCGAACGGCTGGTGACGACGGGTATCTCGCTTGGCACCCGTATCGATCTCTATTGTTCGGCGACGGGAAGGGTGCTGCTCGCCGGCTGGCCCGACGAACGGGTCTCGGCCTATCTGGATCGCACGAAGCCCGAGGCGCGGACGAAATACGCGCTGGTGCGGAAGACGGCACTCCGGGATGCCATCAAGCACGCCAGCAAGGATGGCTACGCCGCCACCGACCAGGAACTGGAAATCGGATTGCGATCCATTGCGGTGCCGGTCAGAGACTCCCGCGGCCTTGTCGTCGCCGCCATGAGCGCCAGCGCGTCGTCCGCGCGGGTCTCCATGCAGCAGATGATCAAGACTTTCCTCCCAGTCCTGAGACAGAGCGCCGAGGCCTTGGGGCGCGCCCTGTAGGCCGGCCCCGGGAAGCGCCATCGGCAAAAAGTCAGCCGAAATCGACAGTTAGCCGGATTTCCTGCCATTCCTGGCCGGGTTCGCCGCGCCAGGCCGCAGCAGATCCGGAACCACTTTAATATTCCATAATATACCTTATGCGAATCGGCTAATCACCGACCCGGGATGTCGCCGGCTGTGCTTGTCGTTGGATTTTGGCATTTGCTGCAGATCTTCAGCGTGCCCGTGCCGCGCGCCAACTGAGCGCGTCTACATCACGAAGTCCGCGCTTAGGTCGACGTCCTGACATGGTCCGGGTGCCTCTGATGCATCAGCCGCCAGAGCCCCCTCTCTTCAGCAGCCTCCGCCGTATCGGGGTACTCAATATCGGCATGAACCGATGAGCCGCTGTATCGGCAGGTCCCAAAACGAAAACACCCCGCCTTGACAGGCGAGGTGTTTCAAGGATCGGTACGCATACTCTTCACCCGATCCTTCAGGGACACACACTATCGGCGAAGGTTTAAGAAATCGAGAACCGCGCCACCACCAACTTGGAACGTGTCCTCGCCGTCGAAGCCGGGCAGCTCATCGTGCAATGCAGATCGATCGCGACGCACAGCGCCTCGACATGGACTGACCGTTCCGCCTATTCTTGGGACATGAGCGACCAACATCACGACCACGATCTCGATCATTCCGAGCTCTCGGAGACCGAACTGCGCGTGCGCGCGCTCGAGACCATCCTGACCGAAAAAGGCTATGTCGAGCCGGCCGCGCTCGATGCCATCATCCAGGCCTACGAGACCAGGATAGGTCCGCACAACGGCGCCCGGGTCGTCGCGAAGGCCTGGACGGATCCGGCGTTCAAGACGGCCTTGCTGGAGGACGCCACCAAGGCGGTGGGTACGCTCGGCCATGTCAGCCGGGTCGGCGACCATCTCGTCGCGGTCGAGAATACGCCGCAACGTCACAACATGGTCGTGTGCACGCTGTGCTCCTGCTACCCCTGGGAAATGCTCGGGCTGCCGCCGGTCTGGTACAAGGCGGCACCCTACCGCTCCCGGGCGGTCAAAGATCCCCGCGGCGTGCTCGCCGATTTCGGCGTCAGCCTGCCGAAAGAGACCGAGATCCGCGTCTGGGACTCGACCGCCGAGATCCGCTTCCTGGTGCTGCCGATGCGGCCGGAAGGAACCGACGGCTGGAGCGAGGCGCAGCTCGCCGAGCTCGTCACGCGCGACTCCATGATCGGCACCGGTTTTCCGAACACACCGGGAGCGCCGTCATGAACGGCGTGCACGACATGGGCGGCATGGACGGTTTCGGCAAAGTCGAGGCCGAGCCGAACGAGCCGATGTTTCATACCGAATGGGAAGCCCGCGTGCTGGCGATGGTGCGCGCAATGGGCGCGGCCGGCGCCTTCAACATCGACACCTCCCGCTTCTACCGCGAGATGCTGCCGCCGCACGTCTATCTCGCCAGCTCCTACTACAAGAAATGGTTCCTCGGGTTGGAGGACATGCTGCTCGACAAGGGCTTCATCGCAAAAGAGGATGTCGCGGCCGGGCACGCGGTGCAACCGGCAAAGCCGCTCAAGCATGGCAAGTTTGCCGTCGATGATGTCGAGCGCGTGATGGCGCGAGGCAAGTTCGCCCGCACCGCGCCGGCCGCCGCGAAGTTCAAGGCGGGCGATCGCGTGCGAGCGAAGAACATTCACCCCGCGACCCACACGCGGCTGCCGCGCTATGTGCGCGGCCATGTCGGCGTCGTGGAGCGCGACCATGGCTGTCAGGTCTTTCCGGATTCGGCGGCGATGGAAGCCGGCGAGAATCCGCAATGGCTTTACACCGTCGTGTTCGATGGCGCCGAGCTCTGGGGCGCTGACGCCGATCCGACCGTCAAGATCTCGATCGACGCCTTCGAGCCCTATCTGGAGCCGGTGTGATGGACGCCGCCGCGCGCGCCACGAGCGCCGTGCCGAGCATTCCACGCGACGATGAAGGTCCGGTGTTTCGCGCGCCCTGGGAGGCGCAGGCCTTCGCGATGGCGCTGACACTGCATGATCGCGGCCTGTTCACATGGACCGAGTGGGCCGCCACCCTCGCCGATCAGATCAAGCTCGCGCAGGCCGCAGGCGATCCCGACACCGGCGAGACCTACTATCAACATTGGCTGGCGACGCTGGAGCGCCTGGTCGCCGAAAAAGGCGTCACCACCGTGGACACGCTGCACCGCTACCGCGACGCCTGGGACCACGCCGCCGACCGCACGCCGCACGGCCTGCCGATCGAGTTGCGGCCCGAGGATTTTGGGTAGTTTCGTTGTCTGGGCGTCGTCATTCCGGGCTGGTGCGCCAGCACCAGACCCGGAAGCTCGAGATTCCGGGTTCGATGCTGCGCATCGCCCCGGAATGACGGAGAGAGGATGACGGAGCCAGACGCCGTCATTCCCCGCGAAAGCGGGGAATCCAGTACGCCGCGGCCTCACGGCTCAAATCATTGGCGTCTCTGGGATACTGGATCACCCGCATTCGCGGGTGATGACGATGAGAGTGCGGATCGCTTTTCGCGCCCCACATACTCCCTCCACCCCTTCGCCCGCAGCGCGCAAGCCGGGCATTCGCCGCAGCCGTAACCCCAATCATGCCGCGCGCCGCGTTCGCCGAGATAGCAGGTGTGGGAATGCTCGCGGATCAGGTCGACCAGCCCTGCTCCGCCGAGATCATGTGCGAGCGTCCACGTCGCGGCCTTGTCGAGCCACATCAGCGGCGTGTGCAGGTGAAAGTCTTTTGCCATGCCGAGATTGAGCGCGGCATTGAGCGCCTTGATCGTCTCGTCACGGCAATCCGGATAGCCGGAGTAATCCGTCTCGCACATGCCGCCGACGATGTGGCGAATGCCGCGCCGATAGGCCAGCGCCGCGGCGAAGGTGAGGAACACGAGATTGCGGCCGGGCACGAACGTATTGGGAAGGCCGTCCGCGCCCATTGCGATCGCGACGTCGCGCGTCAGCGCGGTGTCGGAGATCTCGGCGAGCGTCGGGATCGCCAGGGTATGGCTCTCGCGGAGCTTGCCGGCCCAGTCCGCACGCAACGCCCTGATGCCGTCGAGCAGCCCGTCGCGGCAGGTGAGTTCGATCGCATGCCGCTGGCCGTAATCGAAGCCGAGCGTTTCGACGCGCGCGAAGCGCTCGAGCGCCCAGGCGAGACAGGTCGCGGAATCCTGCCCGCCCGAGAACAGGACCAATGCGGTTTCGTGCTTCGCGTCGCTCATGCGGCGCAATTAGCACTCCTTTGCGCCGGGGCCAACCGGTGGAAATTCGTTGCCCCGCACTGGGATAGGTCGGCTTTCTGCGGCATAAGGTGCGTTCATTCGAGAGCACGGACCGGCCCATGCCCCCTTCCCGCGACATCTCCCGCCTGATCGAGATCATGGCCCGGCTCCGCACGCCCGTGACCGGCTGTCCCTGGGATCTCGAACAGAACTTTGCGTCGATCGCGCCCTATACGATCGAGGAGGCCTATGAGGTGGTCGACGCGATCGCGCGCGGCGATCTCGACGACCTGCGCGACGAACTCGGCGATCTCCTGCTGCAGGTGGTGTACCACGCCCGCATGGCGGAGGAGCAGAACGCGTTTTCATTCGGCGATGTGGTCGAGGCCATCACGCGCAAGATGATCCGACGGCACCCGCATGTCTTCGCCGACAAGGACGGCAATCTGACGCCCGCTCATGTCAAGGGCAACTGGGAACGCATCAAGGCCGAGGAAAAGGCCGAGCGTGCGGCGCGACGGCCGGTGCAGGAGCGTGAGCACACATCATTGCTGTCCGGCGTCAAGGCCGGCCAACCTGCGCTCGCGCGCGCGATGGAGCTGCAGCGCAAGGCCTCGACCGTCGGCTTCGACTGGAACGATCCGCGCGCGGTGCTGCAGAAGATCCGCGAGGAGGCCGACGAGATCGAGGCGGCGCTCGATGCAGGCGATGCCGGAGAGCTTGCGGATGAGACCGGCGACCTGCTGTTCGCGCTGGTCAACCTCGCCCGCCATGCGAAGGTCGATCCGGAGACCGCACTGCGTAGCACCAACGCCAAGTTCGAGCGCCGCTTCGCCTACATCGAGCGCGCGCTGGCCGCCAAGGACCGCTCACTCGAAGCCGCGACGCTGGAAGAGATGGACGCGTTCTGGAACGAGGCGAAAGAAGCAGAAAAGAAAGCAGCCGCATCCGTCGTGCTGCGCACGTAGGGCCCTACCGCGTGATCCATCCATGAGCTGAAGTTCCTGCGTGCGCATGGACGACGTGGAAAGAGTGGGGCAGCATGGTTCGAGACGGCGCCTTGCGCCTCCTCACCATGAGGGTCTCACGTCTTGCCGCGTCTGACGACCTCATCCTGAGGAGCCGCCACCGGGTCCGCGCAAAGCGCGGCCCGATGACAGGCTCCGCGGCGTCTCGAAGGATGGCCACACGTTGCACGGCTGCCGCACTCACGAGGCGCAAATTCACACCCCATGCGGCACGGCATCGAACCGCGTCACGACGATGTCGCTCTTGGTCTCGTCGACGCGCACGGTCATGTCGAAGCGGCCGTCATGCAGCTGCTTGTCGAGCACCTCGGCATTGCGATGCAGCCAGCTGATGCCGGCGCCGTCCGAGGCGTCGATCGAGAGATCAAACGTCGTGCGCGTGGCGGCGAGCCGCTGCTCGATCGCCATCAGCAGCGCATCGATGCCCTCCCCGGTCTCGGCGGATACGAGGAAACACGGCCGCTCCGGCGGCCGGCGCGCGGCGATGTTGCGCAGGTGCTCGCGCTCCTCGGGGTCGAAACGATCGATCTTGTTCCAGACCTCGATGATGCGCTCGCCCGCGTCCGGATCGATGCCGAGCTGACGCAACACGGCATCGACATCGCGCTGCTGCGCTTCCGCGTCCTCATGCGAGATGTCGCGCACATGCAGGATGACGTCGGCCTCCAGCACCTCCTCCAGGGTGGCGCGGAATGCGGCGACCAGTTGCGTCGGCAGATTGGAGATGAAACCGACCGTGTCGGAGAGCATGGCCTTGCCGCCATGCGGCAGGTTCAGCGAACGCAGCGTCGGATCGAGGGTTGCGAACAGCATGTCGGCGGCCTGCACGTCGGCGCGGGTCAGACGGTTGAACAGCGTCGACTTGCCGGCATTGGTGTAGCCGACCAGCGCCACCACACGATAGGGCACGCGCTGCCGGCCGGCGCGATGCAGCCGCCGCGTTGCCTGCACCTTCTTCAACTCGTTCTGCAGCCGCGTGATGCGCTCGCCGATCAGCCGGCGGTCCGCCTCGATCTGCGTTTCGCCTGGACCGCCCATGAAGCCGAAACCGCCGCGCTGGCGTTCGAGGTGGGTCCAGGACCGCACCAGCCGGCTGCGCTGGTAGTTGAGATGCGCAAGCTCGACCTGCAGCGCGCCCTCCTTCGTCTTGGCGCGCCGGCCGAAGATTTCCAGGATCAGGCCGGTGCGGTCGAGCACCTTGGCGTTCCAGGCCTTCTCGAGATTGCGCTGCTGGATCGGCGACAGCGCGCAGTCCATCACGACCAGTTCGATGTCGTGCCCGGTGATGAGACCCGAGATTTCATCGACCTTGCCCTTGCCGAGATAGGTCGCGGGCCGGATCTGGCTGATCGGCGCGATCAGCGCGTCGGCGACCACGAGATCGATCGCGGCTGCGAGGCCCTGGGCCTCGTCGAGCCGCGCCTCGAAATCGCGCAACGCATGATCGTCCGCCTGCGCGTCGGCCTCGCCGCGGCGCATCCGCAAGTACGGGCCGATGACGATCACCCGCCCGCTTGCTTTACCGTTTGCCGACCGCGGACGGTCAGCACCCCCTTCCCTGTTCCGGGGTTCCAATCAGGTCACTCTCAAGCCGGAGCATCCTCGCCGCCTTCGAACAACTGGATCGGAGCGCCCGGCATGATCGTCGAAATCGCATGCTTGTAGACAAGCTGCGAATGACCATCGCGCCGCAGGAGCAAGCAGAAATTGTCGAACCAGGTGACAATTCCCTGCAGCTTCACTCCATTGACCAGAAAGATCGTCAGAGGCGTTTTCGTTTTACGAACGTGGTTTAGGAAGGTGTCCTGAAGGTTTTGTGCGCGGTCTGCCGCCATTTTTTTTATCTCGCGTCTTGTGCTTGTTCTTATTGAACCGGTTGTAGCACTCTGACGGAGCTTCCACCGGTTGCCGCGATCCCCTGAGTTCCCCCTCCTGGGATCCCGACTCCACGATTAGAAGGCAGGCGTGGTTATTAGGCAAGCCGCTTTACCTCCCCAAACTGGGGGCAATCTGGTCGCGATTCACCGTAAAACCACGGGAAATCGACGAATTGTGCCAAATAGATACAGCGAGACGGCGATTTTGTGACCGCGCGGCTCAACCCACTCCCAACGCCTTGAGCTTGCGATGCAGCGCGGACCGCTCCATGCCGACAAACTCCGCCGTGCGCGAGATGTTGCCGGAAAAGCGGCTGATCTGCGCAATCAGGTAATCGCGCTCGAAAACTTCACGCGCCTCGCGCAGCGGCAGCCCCATGATGTGCTCGCCGTTATTGCTGGTCGGCATCGCCGGCACCATCGATCCGACATCCTGCGGTAGCATGTCGGCGGTGATGATAACCTCAGGTCCACCGCTGGCCAGGATCATCACGCGTTCGACGTTGTTGCGAAGCTGCCGGACATTGCCCGGCCAGATATGCGATTGCAGCACGGCCATCGCATCCTGTCCGATCTGACGTTTCGGCAGGCCGGTCGTCGCCGAGATCTGGTCCATGAAATAGTCGATCAGCTCGGGAATATCCTCGCGCCGCTCAGACAGCGGCGGCACGCGGATCGGCACCACCGACAGCCGATGATAGAGATCCTCGCGGAAGCGTCCCGCGGCAATCTCCTCTTCCAGGTTGCGCGCGGTCGAGGAAATGATGCGGACGTCGACGTGAACCTTGGTGGTGCCGCCCTGCCGCTGGAAGGTCTGATCGACCAGCACGCGCAGGATCTTGTTCTGGGTCTCGCGCGGCATGTCGCCGATCTCGTCGACGAACAGCGTGCCGCCATGCGCCTCTTCCAGCGCGCCGGTCTTGCGCTGCTGCTCGCCATTCGATTGCTCGACGCCGAACAGCTCGACTTCCATGCGTTCCGGCGTGATCGCGGCCGCGTTGATCACGATGAAGGGACCGTCCGCGCGGCTTGATGCCGCATGCAGCGTGCGCGCCGCCAATTCCTTGCCAGCGCCCGATGGACCGACGATCAGGATGCGGCTGTTGGCCTTCGCCGCACGCTCGACGGTCTGACGCAACTGGTTCATGCAGGGCGAGCGGCCGGTCAGGATGCTCGCGGTCGGCGCGAGCTGCTTCAACTCCTTCACCTCCCGCTTGAGCCGCGACGTTTCCAGCGCGCGCGTCGCCACGAGGATCAGCCGGTCCGACTTGAACGGCTTCTCGATGAAATCATATGCGCCGCGTTTGATGGCCGCGACCGCGGTCTCGATGTTGCCGTGGCCGGAGATCATCACGACCGGCAGGTCAGGATGATCTTTCTTGATATGCTCCAGAAGCTGCAGCCCATCGAGCTTGCTGCCCTGCAGCCAGATATCGAGAAACACCAGGTTCGGCCGCCGGTTGACGATCTCCGCCAATGCGGAATCGCTGTCGCGTGCGGTGCGTGTCGAGAAGCCCTCGTCGTCAAGGATGCCTGCGACCAGCTCCCGAATATCGGCTTCGTCATCGACGATCAGAATGTCACTTGCCATGGGATTGCGCCTGCCTTGTCAACTGCCTGTCGCGGCTTGAATTTTTGTGTCACGGTTAGTCGTTGCGGCCGGCTCGGTGGTTTCAGTGGCCGGCTCTTTTGTTTGTTTGATGTTTGTTTCGTCGATCTTTGTGTCGTCGATCTTTGTGTCTTGGGTCTTTGTTTCGCCGGTCTTGGTTTCGTCGCGCTTCGCTCCGTCCGCGTTCGCCTCAGAGGTCTTTGTGCCGGCAGCCGCCATTGCGGCGCTGGCCGGCTGCTTGACCTCGACTTTCGGTGCATGTCCGGAGATCGCGAATCGCAATCGCATCCACGCTCCACGCTGACCGGGGCGGAAATCCGACGCATCCTTGAGTTCGATACGGCCGCCATGGTCTTCGAGGACGCGTCCGACGATTGCGAGTCCGAGGCCGGTGCCCTTCTCGCGTGTGGTGACATAGGGTTCGAGCAGCCGCGCACGGGCCACCTTGGGCAGGCCGATGCCGTTATCGATCACATCGATGAGAACGTCTTCCTTTTCGCGCTGAGCGACCACGTCGATGCGGCCTTTGCCGAGTTCGCCGGCGGGCACGGCTTCAATCGCTTCGGTCGCGTTCTTGATGATGTTGGTCAGTGCCTGCGAGATCAGCCGCCGGTCGAACTGCGCCCGCAGCGGGTCATCCTTCAGATCGACCTCGATGTCGATCTCGGGATGAGCCACCCTCATCAGGAACACCGCCTGCCGCACGGTATCGGCGACGTCCTCGCCCTCCATCACCGGCTTCGGCATCCGCGCAAAGCGCGAGAACTCGTCGACCATGCGCCCGATGTCGTCGACCTGCCGCACGATCGTGTCGGTGCACTGGTCGAAAACCGTCTTGTCCTCGACGATGACCTTGCCGAACTTGCGGCGGATGCGCTCGGCGGAGAGCTGGATCGGCGTCAGCGGATTCTTGATCTCATGGGCGATGCGGCGCGCGACGTCGCCCCAGGCGGACGTGCGCTGCGCGGATACGAGGTCGGTGATGTCGTCGAGCGTGATGATGTAGCTGTCGCGCTTCTGGTTGGTCTGCTCGGCGCTGACGCGCACGGACAGATTGCGCTCCGTGGCCGTCGCGCAGGATCGTGATCTGCCCCTGCACCAGCCGCTGCGTGCCCTCATGCGCGGTGGCTTCATCATCTCGTCGAGCTCAGGCAGCACGTCGAGCAGCGGACGGTGAGCGCGTTCGACTCCGCGTGGCCGATCAGCTTTTCGGCCGAGCGGTTGAGGATGCCGACGCTGCCCGACGCATCGACACCGATGATGCCGGCGCTTGCCGAGGACAGCACCGCCTCGATGAAGCGGCGGCGGCTGTCGATCAGGTCGCTGGCGCTGACCAGCTCGTCGCGCTGGGTGCGCAGGTCGCGTGTCATGCGGTTGAAGGTCTCGCCAAGCCGCGCGAGATCGCCTCCCGACCGCTGCACGGGCACCTGCACATTGAGGTTCCCGGTCGAAACCGTCTCTGCCGCGTTCATCAGACGCCGGATCGGGGCGACCAGCCGATTCGCGAAATTGAGACCGATCAGGACCGAGGCCATCAGGATGGTCAGCGCGATCACCGCGAACAGCAGCGCCAGCGCAACCTGGATGCCGAGCCTGCGGGATTTCGACCTGGGCATATTCGGCGACGCTGATCTCGG
>CAWAXO010000055.1:0-53479 GCA_963786015.1 uncultured Alphaproteobacteria bacterium
TCAGCCGGTCGTGACCGCGGTTTTCACGTCGCTGGTATCGACAACCTGATTGAGCCGCTTGTGCAGGGTGTCCTTGTCGAGTTCGCCCTCCCACCAGGACACGAACACGGTGGCGACGCCATTGCCGGTGATGTTGGTGAGCGCGCGCACCTCGCTCATGAACTTGTCGATGGAGAACACGATCGCCATGCCCGGCACCAGTTCCGGATTGACCACGCTCAATGTCGCCGCGAGCGTGATGAAGCCGGCGCCGGTCACTCCGCTCGCGCCCTTCGAGGTCAGCATCGCGACAACGAGGATCGTCAATTGCTGCCACAAGGTGAGATCGAAACCGAGCGCCTGCGAGATGAACAGCGTCGCCAGTGTCATGTAGATGTTGGTGCCGTCGAGATTGAAGGAATAGCCGGTCGGCACCACGAGGCCGACCACCGGCTTGGAGCAGCCGAGCCGCTCCAGCTTTTCCATCAATTGCGGCAGCGCGCTCTCGGATGAGCTGGTGCCGAGCACGATCAGGAGCTCATCCTTGATGTAGGCGAGGAACTTGAAGATGTTGAATCCGACGACGCGCGCAATCAGGCCGAGCACGACGGCCACGAACAGGCCCGCGGTCGCATAGAACAGCACGATAAGCCCGATCAGATTGCCGAGCGCCGCGGGCCCGAACTTGCCGATCGTATAGGCCATGGCGCCGAACGCGCCGAACGGCGCGGCCTTCATGACGATGGCGATGACGCCGAACACCGCATGCGCGGCGTCGTCGATGATCTCGCGCAGCCGCGCGCCGCGCTCGCCCATCGCCATCAGCGCAAAGCCGAACAGGATCGCGAACAGCAGCACCTGCAGGATATCGCCCCGCGCCAGCGCGCCGACCACGCTGTCGGGGATGATGTTGAGGACGAAGTCGACGCTCTTCTGCGCTTCGGCCTGCTTGACGTAGCCGGCGACCGCGGCGGCATCCGGCTTGGCGGCGAGCCCGTGGCCGATCTGGAACACATTGCCCATGATCAGGCCGAGGATCAGCGCAAAGCTGGACACGACCTCGAAATAGACCAGCGCTTTGACGCCGACCCGGCCGACCTTGCTGGCGTCCTGGATATGGGAGATGCCGGACACCACCGTGCAGAAGATGATCGGCGCGATCACCATCTTGATCAGCTTGATGAAGCCGTCGCCGAGCGCCTTGATCCAGTCATTGGTCGCAAACTCGGGCGAGAGCCAGCCGATGATGACGCCGAGCACGATGGCGAACAGCACCTGGATATAGAGGATCTTGTACCAGGGCTGCGCCGCGTGAGCCCCTGCGTGCGCCCCGGCTGTGCTGACTTCTGCCATATCGTCTTGCTCCCTCATTCCAGTCCGCGCGCGCCCCCTGCGCAGCCGCGGCTTTCGAAAAAGCACCTGGAAATCGAAACAAAGCAACCTAGTCAATGGCAGGGTATGCGAAGCTGCGCTTGATCGTCGCAGAGAGCCGCTGCACGCGCATCGGATCATGGCACCGGGGCACGGTTTTCCGGATCATGCTTCAGCCGAGCCAGCGTGCGATCCGCGCCACCGCCTCACGCATGTCGTCGGCCGAGCGCGCGTAGGACAAGCGCAGGAAGCTGCGGCCATGATAGGGATCGAAGTCGACGCCCGGGGTCGCGGCGACATGCGCCTCTTCCAGCATCTTCCTGGCGAAGGCGAAGCTGTCCGAGGTGAAGTCGGAGACGTCGGCGTAAAGATAGAACGCGCCGTCGGCGGGCAGGAATTTGCTCAAGCCTGCCTTGGGCAGGCCCTCGATCAGGATGCGCCGGTTCTCGACATAGCCGCGCTTGATCGCTTCCATCTCCTCAAAGCCGTCGAACGCCGCCTCGGCCGCGATCTGCGACAACGTCGGCACCGAGATCGCGAGATTCTGCTGCAGCCTTTCGATCGGACGGACCAGCGCGTCCGGCACCACCATCCAGCCGACCCGCCAGCCGGTCATGCAGAAATATTTCGAGAATGAATTGATCACGAGCGCGTCAGCGGACAATTCCGCAGCGGTCACCGCCGGGAACGCATAGTCGAGCCCGTGATAGATCTCGTCCGAGATGAACCTGATGCCGGCGTCCTGCGCCGCCGCGATCAACGCGGTCAGCGCCTCCCGCGACATCATGGTTCCCGTCGGATTGGCTGGACTGCCCACCAAAACGCCCTTCAGGGGCGCCTTGCGGTGAGCGGCCAGCAGTGCCTCGCCGGTCAGCGCATGGCGGGTGTCGTTGGAAGTCTCGATCAGCACGGGCTCGCAGCCGAGCGCCGAGAGGATGTGGCGATATGGCGGATAGCCGGGAACCGTGACCGCGACCCGGTCGCCCGGCTCGAACATGGCAAGGAACGCCAGGATGAACGCGCCGGAAGAACCCGTGGTGACGACGATTCGCGCCGCATCGACCGTGCACCCGTAGGAATCCCGGTAATGGCGCGCGATCCGCTCGCGCAGCGACGGGATGCCGAGCGCGGAGGTATAGTCGATACGCCCCTCGTCGAGCGCTCGATGCGCGGCGATGAGCGCCGATTTCGGCGCCGCAGCCGCGGGCTGGCCCACCTCCATGTGAATGACATGGCCGCCGGCCTTTTCGATTCGCTCGGCCGCCGCCATCACGTCCATCACCATGAATGGTGGAACATTGCTGCGACCGGATGCGGACAACAGCTCGTTCACGCGGTTTCTCGGTGTCTGCCTCAAGCATCGATCTGCTAAATCCGTTCAAGGGCTTGGTTCATCTACTCAAATCCAGGGTCCGAGGAATGAGGCACGGATGCCCCAGACTAGCCGCATTCCATGGATTGTTAGGGCATAACCCGGGTTCGGCCCGCCGCCAATCGCAAAAGATCACCCATGCTGCTCCACATCGCGCTCCGCAAGCGAACGACCAGTCTGACTGCCGCGACCGTCGCCACGGCGCTCGCGATCGCGACGGTTCTGACGCCCGTTACACCGACGCGGGCGCAGGGGGCGAACAAGGGGCCGTCGATCCTGCGCGACACCGAGTCCGAGCAACTGCTTCGCGAATACACCAGGCCAATCCTGCGCGCGGCCGGGCTCGAGAAGCAGAATATCCAGATGGTGATCATCAACGACAGCTCGTTTAACGCCTTCGTCGCCGACGGCCGCCGGATCTTCGTCAATTACGGTGCGATCATGCAGTCGGACACGCCGAACCAGCTCATCGGCGTGCTGGCGCACGAGACCGGCCATCTCGCCGGCGGCCATCTGGCCAAGCTGCGCGAGCAACTGGCGCACGCGCAGACCCAGATGATCCTCGCCATGCTGCTCGGCGCGGGCGCCATGGTGGCCGGCGCCACCAAGAACAGCAACGGCATGGCCGATGCGGGCGCTGCCGCCTTCGCAGGTCCGCAGGAGATGATCCGCCGCTCGCTTTTGTCCTATCAGCGCCAGCAGGAGGAAAACGCCGACCGGGCCGGCGTGAAATTCCTGACCGCGACCGGGCAGTCGCCGAAGGGCATGTACGAGACCTTCAAGCGCTTCACGAATGAGAGCCTGTTTGCCGCACGCGGCGCCGATCCCTACCTGCAGTCGCATCCGATGCCGGCCGACCGCGTCGCCTCGCTGGAAGAGTTCGCCCATGCCAGTCCCTATTGGGACAAGAAGGACGATGCCACCCTGCAAATGCGCCACGACATGATGCGGGCCAAGATTTCGGCCTTCATGGAGCGGCAGGACACCGTCTATCGCCGCTATCCGCTATCCAATACCAGCGTGCCGGCGCGCTATGCCCATGCCATCACGACCTATCTGCACGGCGACCTGAACAACGCCCTCACCCAGATCGACGGTCTGATCCAGGTGCAGCCGAACAATCCGTATTTCTACGAGCTGCGCGGCCAGGCGCTGCTCGAGGGCGGCAAGGCCCAACGAGGCGATCGCGCCGCTGCACAAGGCCTTGGCGCTATCCGGCAATGCGCCCCTCATCGAGATGTTACTTGGGCAGGCGCTCGTCGCCACGGATAATAAGGCTCATACCGACGAGGCCATCTCCATCCTGCGGGCCGCCGTGGCGCGGGAGACCGAGGCGCCGCTCGGTTATTCGCAGCTCGCGATGGCCTATGGCCGCAAGGGCGACTATGCGGAAGCCGATCTGGCGTCAGCCCAGGCCGCTTTTCTCCGCGGCGACAACAAGACGGCACGCGACCTCGCCTCGCGCGCAAAGACCCGCTTCGCCGTCGGCACACCCGGATGGGTCAAGGCCGACGACATCGTTTCCGCCAAGCCCTTGCCCGGACAGAAGAACGACTAGTTTCGCGGTTCTGTTCGGACTACAGCAACGAGGGATAAACCGAGCCGGCGTACCAGGATAGGGAACACCGGCTTCACGAGAGGATTTACCAATGCGTTCGTTCCGCCTGATCGTCCCTGCCCTGCTCTCCTTCGCGCTTGCCGGCGCGCCGATGGCCGTCTCGGCCGAGAGCTTCACCGACGCCCAGCGCGGCGACATCGAGACGATCGTCCGCAGCTACCTGATCGCGCATCCCGAGGTGCTCGAAGAGGCCATGAACGAGCTGTCCAAGCGCCAGGCCGCGGCGGACCAGAAGAAGCATGAAGCGAGCATCGATCAGAACGCGGATGCGATCTTCAACTCGCCGCGCGGCGTCGTGCTCGGCAACAAGGACGGCGACGTCACCTTCGTCGAGTTCTTCGACTACAATTGCGGCTACTGCAAGCGCGCCATGGCCGACATGCTCGATCTCATGAAGGAAGATCCGAAGCTGAAGGTGGTGCTGAAGGAGTTCCCGGTTCTGAGCGAGGGCTCGGTCGAGGCCGCCAAGGTCGCGGTTGCCGTGCGGATGCAGGATCCGGGCGGCAAGAAATATCTCGACTTCCACCAGAAGCTGCTCGGCGGCCGAGGACCCGCTGACAAGGCGCGTGCGATGGCGGCTGCGAAGGATGCCGGCCTCGACACCGCGCGGATCGAGAAGGATCTCGCAAACCCCGAGATCAAGGCGACCATCGCGGAGAACTTCAAGCTGGCCGAAGACATGGGCATGAACGGCACGCCGAGCTACGTGATCGGCAAGCAGGTCGTGATCGGCGCTGTCGGCCTCGAAGGACTGAAGGAAAAGATCGGCCTCGCCCGCTGCGGCAAAGCGACCTGCTGAGGCTGCTGAACCCCGTTTAAATCGTAGGCTAGCTAAAGTCCGGTTGCGCAAGCAGCCGGGCTTTTTTCGTTCATCGCGGGTTCACCAGAACATCGCACTAAAACATTCCTGCGAACATTCGTCATGGAACTGGCGAACGCTCGGAACATCTCGCATCTCATCCCGTTGTCGGCGCGGGCAGAGTTACACTGGAGGAGATGAGAGTATGACCAACCGCTTTATGATGTCGGTTGCAGCAATTGCGTTGATTGCCGGCGCTGGCGTAGCCAATGCGCAGGGTACCAATCGTGAGTCCGGCGGAGCTGCGATGCAGCACAGCGCGCCGTCCGGCACCGCCGCCACACCAGCCGGCCAGCCCTCGGGCGGGTCGTCCGAGATGAAGGCGGAGCAGTCCGAGAAGTCCGCTCCTGGCGCCGCCAAGGGCCAGCGCGCGGAAGAGTCCGCTCCGGGCCAGAAGTCGAAGGGCATGAGCTCCGAGAACGAGACCAAGGGCGGCAAGGACATGAAGGCCGAGAGGCCGTGAAGGTCAGCCCGGCAACATGAAGGCCGAGGGCCACGAAGGACGCGACGCCAACAAGAATGCCGAGGGTCGCGAAGGCCGCGACACCAACAAGAACGCCGAAGGCCGTGAAGGTCGCGACAACAACAAGATGAACGCCGAAGGCCGTGAAGGCCGCGACAACAGCAAGATGAACGCGGAGACCAAGACCGGCGGCGAGCGCTCGCAGACAACCGGCCAGGCCGGCGCGTCGGCGAAGCTCTCCACCGAGCAGCGCACCAAGATCACCACGGTGATCAGGAGCGAGCACGTTCAGCCGGTGACCAACGTCAACTTCAATATCTCGGTTGGCACCCGCATTCCGCGTGACATCAGCTACCACGCCCTTCCGACGGAAGTCGTGACGATCTATCCGGAATGGCGCGGCTATAACTACGTTCTGGTCCGCAGCCAGATCATCGTGATCGACCCCGAGACCTTCGAGATCGTGGCTGTGCTGGACGCCTAAGTCCGAAAGCGCCACAAGACGAGACAGGGCGGGTCTTTCGGGCCCGCCCTTTTTATGGTGGGCGGTACGCGCAACTGCATTACGGCGCCTTAGGAATCCCAGCGATTAAAGGCAAACAAAAAAAGCCGCGCGGGCGAGAAGCCGCGCGGCCTTATTCCCGGGCAATCAAATAAACGAACTCGGTACTTAAATCCCCCCGGTATATATTCACGTTACGATGCTTAGCTCCAATGGGCGAGTCCGTAGGATTACGGCTGTCATGCTCAGCCTGGCCCGATGCATGCTGGAACGAGTTCCGCAACAATCCGCCGATCGATTTTAGTTGTGCATGCATTGACCGGAACTGCCGGCTCGGCTGCTCGTTGGTTGTGATGGAGCGGATCTTTCTCAGTCTTATTTGTTCGAGCATCGTATTGCTCGTCGCTGCGTTTGCACTCGCGACGCCGCCGATCGCCAAACAGGACGGCCCGCCGGAGCAAACCCTGTTGTCGCGCGCCACGCAGCGATGAGAGATCCCCCTTCCCGGACGACACGGACCGCGACGATCCACCAACGGGCATCGAACATCCTGCTCGAGTTCGAGCTGGCGCGAACGGACCTTGTCGGAAAAGTCGTGGCGCTTTCGGATGGAAAGGCAGGGACCGTCGAGAAGATATTCCTTGATGAACTGCACGGCCTGCGCATCTCGATCGAGGGCCATGAAGGCCGGTGGCCGATATCCACCGTGAAGTTATCGAAGGATCGCTGACCGGCGCGGCCCGAACGTTACGGCAGCGGCGAGAAATTCTATACAGCTTGCAACTCGGAGATGTCGGCAGCAGCCGCACGAGCGGCGCGCGTGACTCCGCCAAGGGCACGTTCTGCAAATCCGGAGTTTCGTCCGTTATGACCTTGAACCGGGCGAGAGGAGCCGGGCCGAAGATCGTCGAGATGGCGACGTCAGCGGCGTCCCGACCGCGCGCAATGACAATACGACCGATACGCGGGTGATTGTGTCTCGCATCGAACGTGTACCAGGTCCCGCCCAGGAACACTTCGAACCACGCGCTGAAATCCATCGGCGCCGGATCGGCCGGCACGCCGATGTCACCGAGATAACCGGTGCAGTAGCGGGCCGGGATATTCATGCACCGGCAAAGGCTGACCGCCAGATGCGCGAAGTCCCGGCAAACGCCGATCCGCTCTTCATGGCCTTCCGCTGCCGTGCGGTCACCGCGCGCGTGATGGTAGCCGAACTCGATGTGATGATGCACGTAGTCGCAGATCGCCTGCACGCGCTGCCATCCGCCCGACGATGTTTCCGAACATCGACCAGGCCTGATCGGACAGTTTCTGGGTGTCGCAATAGCGACTGCCCAACAAATACGGGAGCACGTCGTCGGGCAAGCCATCCAAAGGCCATTGCCGCGCGTCGGGCGCCACGATGTCTGATTTACCGCTGTCGGCAATGATAAATTCGTTGCGGATTTCCAGAAGACCTGCCGGCGCCACCAGGCGCGTACAGATGTTGCCGAACATATCAACGAAGTCCCGGGCGACGACGCCCGGCGAAAACCTGATGCGGTGCTCGGTGAGCAGATCGGACTGCCGGGAGGGATGCACATTCAGCATCAACACCATGGGCACGTCTTGAAGACAGTTGAATGCGATGTCGTAGCCCGCTCGGATTTTCAAGGTTCTCTCTCCGTCTTATCCAAGATAAAGCAGACGACAGGCGCGGCAGTTCCAAATTTCCAGCACTCGCCGATGCTGAAAATGGCGGCACAGAGCTATTTTCCGCGGCACATGTGCGCAGGGGCTCGCACGCTGATCGGTTTGCGATTAACCTTAAGTCATAGGCTGGCCGAGCAAATGACTGTTTTCAGCGTCCATCACACCACGACCTACCGGTATAAAAAGCCGATCAAGCCTGGCGTCCATCAGCTGATGTTCAGGCCTCGGGACAGCTTCGATCAGCGTCTTCTCGATTGCTCTCTCAAGGTCACGCCGGAGCCGGCGGAGATCAGATGGATACATGATGTCTTTGGTAACTGTGTCACGCTGATCGATTTTGACAGCGCGTGCGAAACGCTGGAGTTCGAGACGATCATCCGGCTCGATCATACCCCGGAAAATGCGCCCGACTTTCGCATTGAAGACTATGCGCGGAGCCACCCGTTCTCCTACGCGGATGATGAGATATCCGATCTCGCGCGCCTATATGCGTCGCCACCATTCCGAGTGCGGTGAGGTGGAGGACTGGTTGGCAAAATTCCTCACTCCGGGCGGAAGCCGGCCGACCGGGCAGCTCCTCATGACGCTGAATGAAGCGATAGCAGAAAGTTTTTCCTATCGCCGCCGAACCGTTCCCGGGACCCAAACGCCCTCGGAGACATTGATGCGGCAACAAGGCACCTGTCGCGATTTCGCGCTGCTCATGATGGAAGCGGCGCGTTCGCTCGACTTCGCCGCGCGTTTCGTGACCGGCTATGTCTATGTACCAACGCGCGATGGGCCGACGCGACTTGGCGGAGGCTCGACCCACGCCTGGTGCCAGATCTATGTGCCCGGCTCCGGCTGGATCGAGTTCGATCCTACAAACGGCATCGTTGGCAATCGCGATCTGATCAGAGTGGCGGTCACGCGAACGCCCGATCAGGCCATCCCGTTAAGCGGCAGCTATTGGGGCGATGCCGGACGACGATCTCGGCATGGTTGTCACCGTGAACGTAAAGACGACTGATTGAGCGCTCCCGGAATCGGGCAACAGCGCCGGCTCACCATTTTACCTCGCCCGGTCACGCTGTGGCATGGAGCGAGACGGAGCCCAAAATATAGCGGCTTGCGATGGGCCGGTTCTTCAACCCATCATCGTTGTGACATGGGCGCCAGATCGCGAGAAAGGATTTACGGCGGCTCGATCAAGGCCGCGGCGGAGCGCGCGAAGGCCGCACGGAAACAGGCCGATCGGCTGGCCTGCCAGGCGTGGAACATGCGCATGCTTGGCTACCAAGGGCCGGCGCAACCGTCACCGACGATCGGCGACGCTCTGAACGCCGACTATTGCTATCTCGAGGTCCGCTGCCTCGGCTGCGATACAAACCAGACCGTCGCGCTCGATATTGTCCGCCGCCCGAAGGTCGACGCCGATCCACGAGCTGGAGCGTTACATGCGCTGCAAGGACTGCTCGCAGCTCCGCGGCCGCCCCTACAAGCGCAGCCATCTCGTCGCGCTGCGACCGACGAAGATTTCCGCGGCGAGCCCGCCTTCGAGCTGGTGGCCTGGAGAGCGATGAAAAATGTGCAATCTGTATTCGATTACGACCAACCAGGCCGCCATCATCGCGCTGTTTCGTGTGGTCAACCGCTATGTGGGCAACCTGCCGCCGATGCCGGGCGTGTTTCCCGACTATCCCGCACCGGTCATCCGCAACACCGGCAACGGAAGCGAGATGATATTGATGCGCTGGGGCATGCCGCCGCCACCGCGCACCGGCGGGCCGCCCGTCACCAACATCCGCAACACCAGCTCACCGCACTGGCGCGGTTGGCTGAAGCCGGAGAGCCGCTGCCTGGTGCCGTTCAACAGCTTTGCCGAATACGCGCCCGAGCCGAACCCCGAGACGAAAAAGAAAGACGTCGTGTGGTTCGCACGCAACGACGACCGTCCGCTCACGTCCTTTGCCGGGATCTGGACGGAGTTTAGGGGCGATCGTGGAACGAAATCCAAGCCCGTCCCCGGCCCGCATCTCGTCTATGGTTTTCTGACGACCGCGCCGAACAGCATCGTGGCACCGATCCACCCGAAGGCCATGCCGGTGATCCTGGCCACCGATGAGGAGCGCGAGGCGTGGCTGCGCGCGCCGTGGGATGAGGCCAAGGCGTTGCAGCGACCGCTGCCGGACGATGCCTTGAAAATTGTCGCGCGCGGCGCCGACAAGGAAGACAAGGCTGCGGCCTGAAGCAGGATCGATCGACGGACGGCGATTACTTCCGCTCGTGCTTCAGCCGGGCCGCTTCCTCGGTATTCTGCCGGTCGATGCTGGCACGGATATATTGGTAGAGATCGCCGATTTCGGCTTCGATCTGCGGCCTGGTGTAGCCCTGTCCTTCGGCGAAGCGAACCAGCCGGTCGACGAGTTCCTTGAATGTCCGCGCGACCGCGGCGCGGTCCGAACTGCTCATCGGCGTGCACGCTGTTTTCAAGCCAGAACTCGACAAAGTCCTTGACGGTCGCCACGACGTTTTCCGGTTCGTTTCCGCGAGCGACGGTGGGTCTCGCTTTCGCGCGCGACAGGGGACACTAGACTCAGCACTGCTTGTCAACGCTCGAAGCTGTATTCGGTTGCCGAAACCTGCTTCCGGAGGAGCTCCGTGTCCGGACCAGGCCAGCTGAAACCCGAAGAATCCACAAGCCGGCTTGCCACTCGGGACTTGGTTAACCAGCATTTTCCACAGCTTGCCGCCGGGCCTTTTTCAAGCCGGATGAGGCTTTTACGGGGGCCGCGGCGGCCCTTAAAGGCTTCCCCTGCGCGCGGTTGTTACCTATAACCCCGCGACTTGCCGTGACATTGCCGGGATTGGAATGGCCAAAACCCCTGAACAGAGTTCCGAGACGATCTATGTCCTCAACGGACCGAATCTCAATCTCCTGGGGACCCGCGAGCCGGATACCTACGGCCATGCGACGCTGGCCGATGTCGAGAGGATCTGCGCCGAGGCTGCGGCCGAGTTCGGTCTGAAGGCCGATTGCCGGCAGTCCAACCGCGAGGGCGAACTGGTCGACTTCATCCACGAGGCTCACGCGAAGAAAGCCGCCGGGATCATCATCAATGCGGGGGCCTATTCGCACACCTCGATCGCGCTGCACGATGCCCTGAAGGCGGTGAAGGTCCCCGCCGTCGAGGTGCATATCAGCAACATCCACGCCCGCGAAAGCTTCCGCCACCACTCCTTCACCGCTATGGCCGCCTTTGCGACACTTTCCGGCTTTGGAATTGAGGGTTATCGCCTCGCCATCAGTGGCCTCGCCGCCAGAATTGGCGCCAAAGCAATGTAAAGGGCAAACGCTAAGGCAACGGTTTAGGACGACATCCCGACACGACGCCTGACGCTTCGCCGTCACAACACGCACGGATTTTTCGGATCAAGAGCATGGCGCGCCAGCCTGACGACAAGACAGACGCAAAATTTTCCAGTGACGACAGCGCGCTCATTCGCGAGCTTGCGGCGCTATTGGACGAAACCAGCCTCACCGAGATCGAGATCGAGCGCTCAGGCCTGCGGCTGCGCGTCGCACGCAATATCAGCGTCGCGGCCGCAATGCCCGCCGCTTTCCATGCGGCGGCGCCGGCCGCGTCGGCCAGCGCGTCGGCATCGGCGGCCACGAACGATCTCTCCAAGCATCCCGGCGTCGTCCCGTCGCCGATGGTCGGCACCGCCTACTGGGCGCCGGAACCCGGCGCCAAGCCGTTCGTCGATGTCGGCTCCAAGGTCTCCGTCGGCCAGACGCTGATGATCATCGAAGCCATGAAGACGATGAACCAGATTCCCTCGCCGCGCGCGGGCACCGTGACGCAGATCCTGGTCGAGGACGGCCAACCGGTCGAATACGGCGAGCCATTGGTGATCATAGAATAGCGAGCAGCGAATGGCGAATAGCGAGTAGTATTTCACTATTCGCCACTCCCTATTCGCTATTCGCCCCTCGAGACACACCATGTTCGATAAAATCCTGATCGCCAACCGCGGCGAAATCGCGCTCCGCATCCTGCGGGCCTGCAAGGAATTGGGTATTTCCACCGTCGCGGTGCACTCCACCGCCGATGCGAACGCCATGCATGTTCGCCTCGCCGACGAGAGCGTCTGCATCGGGCCACCGCCCTCGAAGGAAAGCTATCTCAACGTGCCAGCGCTGCTCGCAGCCTGTGAGATCACGGGTGCCGACGCGGTGCATCCCGGCTACGGCTTCCTGTCCGAGAACGCCCGCTTCGCCGAGATCCTCGCCGAACACAACCTGCATTTCATCGGTCCGAAGGCCGAGCACATCCGCCTGATGGGCGACAAGATCGAGGCCAAGAAGACTGCCAAGCGTCTCGGCATCCCCGTGGTCCCCGGTTCAGACGGCGGGGTTGGCCCCAACGACGACGCGATGGCAATCGCGAAATCGATCGGCTTTCCGGTGCTGGTGAAGGCGGCCGCCGGCGGTGGCGGACGCGGCATGAAGGTCGCGCAATCGCCCGACGAATTGTCACTCGCGCTCACGACCGCGGCCAATGAAGCCAAATCGGCCTTCGGCGACGCGTCGGTCTATCTGGAAAAATATCTGCAGAAGCCGCGCCACATCGAAATCCAGGTGCTCGGCGACGGACGCGGCGGCGCGATCCATCTCGGCGAGCGCGACTGCTCGCTGCAGCGGCGTCACCAGAAAGTCTGGGAGGAAGGTCCCTCGCCCGCGCTGGATGCGGCGGCGCGCGCCAAGATCGGCCAGACGGTGGCGAAGGCGATGCAGGACCTGAAATATGTCGGCGTCGGCACGGTGGAATTCCTCTACGAGGACGGCGAATTCTACTTCATCGAGATGAACACCCGCATCCAGGTCGAGCATCCCGTCACCGAGATGATCACCGATATCGACCTGGTGCTGGAGCAGATCCGCATCGCCGCCGGCGGCGATCTGCCGATGACCCAGAAAGAGGTCGCGATCATCGGCCATTCCATCGAATGCCGGATCAACGCCGAAAACCCCGTGAGCTTCCGCCCCTCGCCGGGCAAGATCCTGCAATACCACCCACCCGGCGGGCTCGGCGTGCGGATCGATTCCGCCGTCTATCAGGGCTACGTGATCCCGCCTTATTATGACTCGCTGGTCGGCAAGCTGATCGTCCACGGCAAGACCCGCGCCGAATGCCTGATGCGGCTGCGCCGGGCGCTGGACGAGATGGTGGTCGACGGGATCGAAACCACGCTGCCGCTGTTCCGCGCACTGGTCCGCGAGCCCGCCATCATCGACGGCGACTACCACATCCACTGGCTCGAGCAATATCTGGCCGGCCAGCAGGAGCAGCCGCCCGGCTGAGGCCTGCTGTATGCGGGCGACAGAACTCACTGTCGTCCCTGCGAATGCACTAAAAGCATGCACGTATCTCCAGGACGACCGCTATTCTCTCCGCCGTCATTCCGGGATGCGCCGCAAGGCGCAGGCCCGGAATCCATAACCACAGCCTGGGGTTATGGATTCCGGGCTCGACGCTTGCGCGTCGCCCCGGAATGACGGCGGAGAAAGTGGTCGTCACTGCGGGCTCTTCGTCGATGAGATTGCCTTTCGAGATACGCGAAATCTCGTGGGGCTAAGGCCGACGCGCCGCCGAACCCATCCCCGTGGAACCATTTGGCGGGGCGCGCGTTGGGAGCGGTTGAACGCTATCCGTTCAGGGGACGATCGAATTTCTCAGCTTTCACGAGTTTGCGGTGACGCCTGAAGCACGTGACAGGCGGGCGCTCGGCCAGGTCCTGCTGCTATTGGCGGGATTTCTGGTGCTAGTGGCGATCAGCGTCGCCTCGGTCCTCCTGGTCAACAAGTCCCGTGAGGACAGCGGCTGGGTGGTCCATACCGTTGAGGTCGAGAGCCAGATCGCCAACCTGCTTCTCGAAATCCGCCGCGCCGAGAGCGCGACACGCGCCTATATGCTGTCGTCCGCACCACAATTCCTCGCCGAGCAACAGGCCGCGGCAGCCGGTATCGTTCCCGCCGTCGATTACCTCGCGGAGTCTGTCCAAGGATAATCCTGAGCAGATCCGGAACGTCGCCAAGCTGAAGGCAGCGATCATAACCCGATTGGCGGAGTTCGCGCGCGGCATCGATCGTGTCCGCAACAACGACGTTGCAGCCGGCGCGGAGGTGCTGCGCAATTCCGGATCGGGCCAGGCCGCCGAGACGATCGGCGCGATCGCCAAGGACATGCGCGCCGAGGAAGACCGGCTGTTCGCGCTGCGCACCGCAAACGCCGACCGCAGCCAGTTGCTGGCGTCCACCGTGACCATCACGGGGTCCTCGCTCGTCATCGCGCTTGCCGCCCTATCGATCTTCCTGGTGCGGCGTTCATCGCGCGCGCGCGACGAGGCCGAAGCGAAGCTGCGCGACAACAATCTCAATCTCGAAGCAACCGTCGACGAGCGCACCGCCGATCTGCGCGAAGCCAATGACGAGATCCAGCGCTTCGCCTATATCGTCAGTCACGATCTGCGCTCGCCGCTGGTCAACATCATGGGCTTCACCAGCGAGCTGGAAGAGCTGCGCAACGACATCTTCCGGCGCATCGCGGCCCTCGCACGCGCCGTGAATTCAAGCGTTGCGGGCTCGAGCGCGGTGCCCGCCGCCGCCGACGCCGAGCCCGAGCTCGAAGGCGCGGACAAGCAACTCTCGGCGGATTTCTCCGAGGCGCTGGGCTTCATCAAATCGTCGATCGGCAAGATGGACCGGCTGATCTCGGCGATCCTCAACCTGACGCGCGAAGGCCGCCGCACGTTCGTGCCGGAGCCGATCGACACCCACGAATTCATCGAGAACATCGTCTCGACCCTGGCACACCAGGCCGCCGAGGCTAACGCCGAGATAGCGATCGAGCCGTTACCACGCATCGTCAGCGACCGGCTGGCGCTGGAACAGATCTTCTCCAACCTGATCGACAATGCGATCAAATACCTCAAGCCGCAGGTTCCAGGCCGAATCACCATTCGGGGACGGACCAAGCTCGGCTTCGCCATCTTCGAGATTGCCGATAACGGCCGTGGCATCGATCCCAGGGATCATCAACGCATTTTTGAGCTTTTCCGCAGGGCGGGAACCCAGGATAAACCCGGCCAGGGCATCGGGCTTGCCCATGTCCGTGCATTGGTGCGACGGTTGGGCGGGACCATGTCGATTTCCTCGGAACTCAACAGCGGCAGTACCTTCACGATCACGCTGCCGATCAACTGGACCGTCAACAACCGGAACGGAGATTCATGACCACACCCGTCACCATCATCATGATCGAGGACGACGAAGGACATGCTCGTCTGATCGAGCGCAACATTCGCCGTTCCGGTGTCAACAATGAGATCATCCCGTTCACCAACGGTACAGACGCGATGAATTACCTGTTTGGCACCGACGGCAATGGTCAGGCCCGCAAGGGACAGGCGCTGCTGATCCTCCTTGATCTCAATCTGCCCGACATGACGGGTATCGATATCCTGCGGCAGATCAAGGAAAGCAAAGCGTTGAAGAGCGCGCCGGTCGTGGTGCTGACCACCACCGACGACTCGCAGGAGATCAAGCGCTGCTACGAACTCGGCTGCAACGTCTACATCACGAAACCGGTCAACTACGAGAGTTTCGCCAACGCCATTCGCCAGCTCGGTCTGTTCTTTTCCGTCATCCAGGTCCCGCCAGCCACCCCATGAACCAGACCACGCCCACCCTGCTCTATATCGACGACGACCCGGCGCTGGCGCGGCTGGTCGACCGCGGCCTGACGCGACTGGGGCTGAAGGTCGTGCATGCCGAAAGCGGCGCACAGGGCCTCGAACGGATCAAGCAGGGCGGCATCGACGTGGTCGCGCTCGACCAGTACATGCCCGGGCTCGACGGACTGGAGACGCTTGCGCAGATCATGGCGATATCAGGCGCGCCGCCGGTGGTGTTCGTCACCGCGTCGCAGGATTCCAACATCGCGGTGACCGCGATGAAGGCCGGCGCGGCCGACTATCTCGTCAAGGATGTCAGGGGCGATTTCATCCCGCTGCTGCAGGTCGCGGTCGACAGCGCGCTGCGGCAGGCGCGGTTGCAGAAGGCCCGCGACGAGGCCGAGGCCGAAGTCCATGCCGCGCGCGACCGCTACGCGGCGCTCGCCGCCGAACGCGAGGTTCTGCTGCGCGAGGTCAACCACCGCGTCGGCAACTCCCTGCAGATCATCGCCTCGCTGTTGCATCTGCAGGCCAACTCGGCCAGCCAGGATGACGTCAAGGCCGCGCTGACCAACGCGATGGGACGCGTCGCGGCGGTGGCTCAGGTGCACCGCCGGCTCTACACCTCGCATGACTTGAAGAGCGTGCTGCTCAATCAATATCTCGATGCGCTGCTCGAAGACCTCCGCCGCTCCGCCGAAGGCAACAAGATGTCGCGGCTGACCCTGAAGGCCGATCCGATCGAGATCGATCCGGACCGCGCGGTCGCGATCGGCATCATCGTCAACGAGCTGGTGATGAATGCAGTGAAATACGCCTATCCGGATTGCGCCGGTCCCATTCATGTCGAGCTCGGCTCGAAAGGCGATGATCTCGTGCTGTCGATTTCCGACGACGGCGTCGGGCTCAACGGCAAGAGCGATCCGCGCTCCACCGGCATGGGCCAGCGCATCGTCACCGCGATGGCCTCCAAGCTGGAAGCAAGCGTCGAGCGCGACCCGAACCACGCCGGAACACGGATTTTCGTCACGTTCCGCCGCGTCAAGACACAACCGCTGAGGCCGGCGGCCACGGCTGCAGCGAAGTAACGACGCCGCAGGCGGCTAGCGATTGCGGGAATAGGCCTTCAACTCCCGCTTTACCCTGCTATCTTCGGCCCATGACGCCGCGCGACTCCGCCGCCTCTGAAATCACGCCCGAAGTTCTGCTGCGCGCCTATGCCTGCGGCATCTTCCCGATGGCCGAGAGCGCCGACGATCCGACCCTGTTCTGGGTCGAGCCGGAAATGCGCGGCGTCATCCCGCTGAACGGCTTTTGCATCGCCTCGCGGCTGGCGCGCACGGTGCGGTCCGACGCCTTCACCGTGACCGTCAACCAGGCCTTCAAGGCCGTCATCTCGGGGTGTGCCGCACCGCAGGCGGGGCGCGAAGACACCTGGATCAACACCCGCATCCGCGACCTCTATACCGGGCTGCACGCGATCGGGCATGGCCACAGCGTGGAGGTCTGGCAGGACGACGATCTCGTCGGCGGGCTCTATGGCGTGAGCCTGGGGCGGGCGTTCTTCGGCGAAAGCATGTTCCACCGTGTCCGCGACGCATCGAAGGTCGCGCTGGTGCATCTGGTGGCGCGCCTGATCGCCGGCGGCTTCGAGCTGCTGGACACGCAATATGTCACCGAGCATCTGCGCACGTTCGGCGCGGTCGAAATCCCGCGCAGGCGCTACACGGTGCTGCTCGACAGGGCGCTCAAGGGCGAACCGGCGGATTTCGCGCGGCTGCCTGTCGACCAGGCGATGTCGGGAACCGATGCGCTCGCGATCATCGCCGAGCGCGGCTTAGGGCTTTTTCGCTTCTGATTGAATCAGAAGCGAAGCTCTAGATTCTTGTTTTGACGCGTTTTCTTCACGCGAACCGGTATCCACTTCGCTCGAAAACGCTCTAACCGCTATCTGAAGACCCCGAACAGCCCGCCGCCCTGCTGTTGCGGCGGTGGCGGCGGCGGCGCCTGCTGCTGGGTCTGCTGCTGCGGAGACGGCGGCAACGCTGCTGCTGTAGCTGCCCCGGCGGACGCGGCGCAGTCTGCCGCTGCTGCGGCTGGCGCTTCTGCGCCGGCTGCTGCGGTGGCGCGGCAGGCTTGACCGGGTCGGGCGCCGCGGTGACGACGGTGGTCTCCGGTCCCTTACATTCCGTCAGCCAGATATCGTAGATCGGATGCTCGACGCCGTGCAGGCCGGGGCTGGCCGCGAACATCCAGCCCGAGAAGATCCGCTTCACCTCGCCCTGCAGCGTGATCTCGTCGACCTCGACGAAGGCGTCGGTGTTGGCGGCTTCCGTCGCCGGACGGGTGTAGCAGGCATCGGTCTTGACCCGCAGCGCGCCGAACTGAACGGTCTCGCCGATATCCTCGTCGAAATTGATGATACGGCCGGTGATCTTGTCGAGGCCGGAGAAGCTCGCCTTCTTGTTGACGATCTTCTGCGCCGGCGGCTCGGAGACGACCTCGTCGCCCGGCTGCAAGGTGGCCGGCGCCTGCTGCGGCGTTCCCTGTGGCGTGCCCTTGGGCTGGCGCTGCCCGGGCGGCAGACCTGGCAGCGCTGCATTACCGCCCGGAGGAGGCTGCGCGCCGGGCGGCGCCACGGCAACCGTGGGCGGCGCGCTCTGGGGCGACCCGGGCGGCGGCGCCAAGGGCTGCGACTGTACCGAGCCGGGTCCCGGCGCACCCGGTCCCGGCCGGGTCGGCGTCGGCAACACCCGTCCCTGCGGCGGCAGTTCCGGAACCTCTTCCTCGTCGTCGGGCGGCGGCGGCTGCGGCTGGCCACGCGGAATGTTTCCGGGCGGCCGCAGCGGCGGATCGGAGAAAATATTGCCGATCTGCGCACGCGCAGGCGTGGCAGGCGAGATCACTGTGGCGGCAACCAGGGCCGCAAGACCGGTCAGAATAATGGGTCGAAACATCTCGCGCGGCTTCAATGGGAGAATCGGGCTCAAGCCATTGTACAGGATACAGCTTTAACCGCCGCTCGCGGCCCATCCCGTTAACACGCCGAATACGGCGGGGGAAGGGCGGCCATCCCTTGCCCGACCATAGCGTTTTCGAGCCAAGTGGATACCGGTTCGCGTGAAGAAAACGCGTCAAAACAACAATCCAGAGCTTCGGCCCTGATTCTATCAGGGCCGCAGCTCTGGTCAGTTCCGCCGCCGGATGGAATAGTCTCATCCGATCAAGCAAATGGCGCGGCAAAGCGCCACAACCAACGCACAGCATCCGGGGCAACCGGAGCGATGAGAGGAACCCAATGCCCGACCGTATTCGTCTGGACGGCAGCATCGCCGTCGTCACCGGGGCTGCCGGCGTCATCGGCGGCGCCACCATGAGCCTGCTCGCCGAGCGCGGCGCGCGCATCGTTGCCGTCGACCGCAGGCGTGAGGATGTCGAGGCCGCGATCAAGGAGCTGCCGGCGTCGGCCGAGGCGCTCGGCGTCGCTGCCGATGTGCGCGAGGAGGACGAGGTCGCGGGCTATGTGCGCGCCGCGCTGGACCGTTTCGGCACCATCGACGTGTTCTACAACAATGCCGGCGTCGAAGGTGAGATCAAGCCGATCACCCAATATCCGCTGGAGACCTTTCGCCGCGTGCTCGACGTCAACGTGGTCGGCGTCTTCCTGGGCATGAAGCATGTGCTGCCGGTGATGCTGAAGCAGAACAAGGGCAGCATCATCAACACCGCCTCGATCGCCGGCCTGGTGGGATCGCCACAGATCGCAGTCTATAGCGCCAGCAAGCATGCCGTGATCGGGCTCACCAAGAGCGTGGCCTGGGAATGCACGGGCACCGGCGTGCGCGTCAATTGCGTCTGCCCAGGCCTGATCGACAGCCGCATGCTGAGTGCGATCCTCGATGGCCGCAAGCAAGGCAATATGCCGACCCCGCACGAGAAGATCGTCGAGCGAATCCCTGCGCGCCGCCTCGGACAGGCTCACGAGGTCGCCTCGATCGTGGCGTTCCTCGCCTCCGACGAAGCGAGCTATGTGTCCGGCTCCGCCTACACCGTCGACGGCGGCCGCACGGCTGCTTGAGACCCCACCCTCCCCGTCATTCCGGGATGGTCCGAAGGACCAGACCCGGAATCTCGAGATTCCGGGTTCGCGTCTTCGACGCGCCCCGGAATGACAACCCGAAGAGGTCATCCGCAATGCCCGTTGTTCTCGATCCCGATGCCGCCGCCGTCCACAAGGCATTTCAGGAGGCCGGCCGTCCCGCTTACGAAACGCTGACGCCCGCGGAAGCGCGGGCCTACTATCTCGCGGCGCGGCCCGTCACCAATCCCGAACCGCCGGAGCTCGCCCGCGTCGAGCCGCTGTCGATCCCCGCGCCCCATGGCGCGATCGCTGCGCGCGTCTACACGCCGATGACGTTGCGGACCGCAAATGGGCTCGCGCCCTGTCTGGTCTTCTTCCATGGCGGCGGCTTCGTCATCGGCGATCTCGATTCCCACGATGTCGTCTGTCGCAAGCTCGCCCATGAGGGCGAGTTGATCGTGATCTCCGTCGATTATCGCCTCGCACCGGAGCACCGATTTCCGGCGGCCGTCGATGACACCATCACCGCGACGAGCTGGATCGCAACCAACGCCGACAAGCTCGGCATCGATGCAGGCCGTCTTCATGTCGGCGGCGATTCTGCCGGTGGCAACCTCGCGGCCGTCGTTGCGCTCGCCGCGCGCGACGGCGACGGACCCAAGATCGCAGGCCAGGTGCTGATCTATCCCGGGACCGATTGCTCGCGGACGCATCCATCGCATCGCGAGCCCGAGACCTCGATCCTGCTGACGCATTCGGTGATCGGCTGGTTCTTGAACAACTATCTCGGCGATGCCGACGTCAATGACTGGCGCGCCTCGCCGGCCCGTGCCCCGACACTCAAAGGCCTGCCGCCGGCCTATGTGCTCACCGCCGGCGCCGATCCGCTGCGCGATGAAGGCGACGAATATGCCGCACGGCTGAAGGACGCCGGCGTGCCCGTGACCTACCGGCATTTCCCCGGCCAATTCCATGGCTTCTTCACCATGGGCAAGCTCTTGCCGCAGGCCAATGTTGCCGCAAGCGAGATCGCCACGTGGCTGAAGGCGTTGGGCTAGGTCCCGGCACGCCCGCAACAGAGGGCAACGCGATGTGACTTGTCCCGCCCGGCGAATACTGCATGGTCGCGGCGCAAAATCGACTTTGAGCAAAACCTGAATGACTTCCATTCTACAACAAAGCTTCGCCCTGCCCGTTCGCGCGCTGGCATGGCTTGGTGCGCTAGGTACACGCGCGGTCGCTGCGCTCGTCTTCATCGGCGTCGCGGTACCGCCGCTTGGCGAGTTGCTCAAGCCGTATGTGACGGAAGCAATCTTCCTCCTGCTCTGCATCTCCTTCATGCGCGTCGACATCGGCGCACTGCGCGATCATTTGCGGCGGCCGGGTCTCGTCATCGCCTCGACCGCATGGACCATGCTCGCGGTGCCCTTGATCATCGGCACGCTGTCCCATGCGGCGGGTCTGGATGCGGATTCGCCCGACCTGTTCCTGGCCTTGATGCTGCAGGCGGTCGCATCGCCGATGATGGCCGCGCCCTCGCTGGCCGCACTGATGGGTCTCGACGCCACGCTCGTGCTCGTCACGCTGGTGACCAGCACCGCGCTGGTCCCGTTCACGGCGCCGCTGTTCGCCTCGATCTTCTTCGGCACCGCGCTGACCTTGTCGCCATCCGCGCTCGGGCTGAAGCTCGCCGCGATCCTCGCAGGCTCGCTCATGGTCGCGACCGCGATCCGCTGGGTTGCCGGAGCCGCGGCAATCAATCGCCACAAGTTGCCGATCGACGGGATCAACATCGTGATCCTTCTGGTCTTCGTCTCGGCGGTCATGGGCCATGTCGCGGGCCAGCTCTTCGCCGATCCCCTGCGGACGGCCGGCGTGACGATATTGGCGTTTATGATCTTCTTCCTGCTGGTCGGGGTCACCGCTCTGGTTTTCCGCGCGGCCGGCCGCGAGCGCGCGCTGGCGCTCGGCCTGATGGTCTCCCAGCGCAACATGGGGCTGATGGTCGCCGCGACCGACGGCCTGCTTCCCGGCACGACATGGCTGTATTTCGCGCATGAGCCAATTCCCGATCTATCTGGCCCCGCAACTGCTCAAGCCGATCGCGACGCGTCTGACAGCCCGACGGATCGAAGCTGCGTCGGCGGAGGCCGCGGATGCCTGAGCCAAGGGAGCCACGAGTCAAGGCGAGCAAAAAATTTCTGGAAATGGCTCATTGCGACTGTACATTTTATGATACATGAACCATGTATAGGTCATGGCCGGTAGCGATCCGCGCAAGATTCCGGTCGTATTCTATCGCACGCGCGGCGGCGGTGAGATCGTCCGGGATTGGCTTCGTGGCCTTGACGAAAGAGACCGGACTGCTGTCGGTCTCGACCTCATGCGTGTCCAATTCCGCTGGCCCATCGGCATGCCGTTATGTCGGGCCTTGGGTGACGGGCTTTGGGAGGTTCGCACAAGCCTGCCGAGCGCTCGCATCGCAAGGATGATCTTCTGCATATCGCAGGAGCGCATCGTAGTGCTTCACGGGTTCATCAAGAAAACCCAAAAGACGCCCGAAGGCGAATTAGCGCAGGCTCGTAAGCGCAAAAAGGAATTTGAAGGCTGAAGGAGTGTAGCTTGACCAAAGGCAAGAAATCGAAAACGTCCCGCTCGACGGCCGATCTGAGCACGCTCGATGATTTTCTGAAAGATCAAGGCAAGCTCGAAGAGTTTCAGGCGACGGCCATCAAGGAAGTTCTGGCCTGGCAAATTCTTGAAGCTATGAAGGCCAAGAACATTTCGCGGAAAGGGCTGGCGGAGAAAATGAAGACGAGCCGCAGCCAGATCAGCCGTTTGCTCGACCCGAAAGACGGCAACGTCACGCTGACGACGTTGCAGCGCGCGGCCAAAATCGTTGGCAGATCGTTGCGGCTGGAATTGGTTTAGGCTTCCGCCGGAAAAGCGGATGGAATCGTCAGCCTCAATCGAAGTCGCGCAGCACACGCTGTTGTCCTGCGGGCTGATCCTTGCGATCGGCACGCTCGCCGCGTTTGTCGCGCAGAAGATCAGGATTCCCGATGTCGCGATCTTCCTGGTCGCGGGGATCGTGGTCGGCCCGCATGCGCTCGGGCTGATCGACATCAAGGCGGATTCAGCGCTCAACCAGATCATCCTGCTGTTCGGCGCGAGCTACATCCTGTTCGACGGCGGCGCCTCGCTGCGGCTGGGTGTGCTGAAGCAGGTCTGGATCACCATCGTCGTGATTGCGACCGTCGGCGTGCTGATTACGGCGGGGATCGTCGCCGTCGCGGCGTCCTATGTGTTCGGCCTGCCGCTCGCGGTGGCCGGGCTGCTCGGCGCGACGCTCGCCTCAACCGATCCGGCGACGCTGATCCCGATTTTCCGTCAGGTCAAAATCCGCGACCGCGTCGCGCAGACGGTGATGAGCGAGTCCGCCTTCAACGACGCCATGGCCGCGATCGTCACGTTCACGGTTCTCGCGGTCGCGACCGGCAGCGGCGACTTTTCCCTCCGCCAGTCCGTCGTCGACCTCCTCCAGCAGGCGGTGATCGGCATTGTCGCGGGCCTCGCGCTCGGCTATCTCGCCGGCCTCCTGATCGCGCACGAAAAATGGGCGTTCCTCGCCGAATATGCGCCGGTGGTGACGCTGGCCGCCGTGATCGGCGCCTATTTCGCCGCCACGGGGCTGCAGGCCAGCGGCTTCATGGCCGTGTTCGTGTTCGGCATCGTGCTCGGCAACAAGGAGGCGTTCGGCTTCCAGATGGAGCCCGGCGAGGCGCAGAAGCTGGACGAATTCGTGCTCACCACCGCCTTCATCATGCGCCTGTTCGTCTTCATCCTGCTCGGCGCGCAGGTCGATTTCGCGGCGATCGGCCGCCACTGGCTCGGCGGCGTCGCCGTCGTCACCGTCCTGATGCTCGTCGCGCGGCCGGCGACCGTCTTCCTCTGCGCCCTGCCCGATCGCCGCGCCAAATGGAGCTTGGCCGAGCTGTTGTTCATGTGCTGGACGCGGGAGACCGGCGTCATCCCCGCGGCGCTCGCCGGCCTGCTGCTCGGCATGAAGGCGCCGGAAGCGCATCTGATCGCCTCCGTCACCTTCGTCGCCATTCTCATGACCATCCTGATCCAGGCGCCGACCACTGCATGGCTCGGGCGCAGGCTCGGACTGATGGAGACAAGTTAGACATCTCCGGACGACTGGCGTCCGGGTCTTCTCATCTCAAGCGGGCGTGAGCCCTATTTCGGCGCCGCCGAGGCCGATTGCTCGGTCGGCTTGCCGAACACGCTGCGGCAGCCTTCGCTGAGATTGGCGCGCTGCCGGCGCATGCAGGCCGTGATCCGCTCGACGTCGGGAATCTCCGATGCGCAAAGCCGCATGGCGTCGCCCATGCAGAGCCGCCGCTGATCATCTTGCGTGAAGGCATGGCTCGCCTGCGACAGCGTCGCAAGGCAGACCATCGCCATGCAGGAACTCAATGTGAAGCTTCGGATGGAAAACAAACCAATGCGCATCTTTGCCCCCAGGCTCTTCGCCCTCAAGGCGGCCGATCGTGCTCGTGCCGCGATTCGCCAAGCGGATCATCCGCCGGGAATCAAGCATGATCGTACCGACCGCCGCGCAGCCCTCAAGATTCCCATTGATAACTGCACGAATAATTTGGCTGTGCAGCGCGCGAGTCACAGTTACGCGAGGACGCGGTCCGCAGCAGCGGTGCTAGCTCGCTCTCGCGGCGCGGCGCAGCGCCTGCGGCGGCTGGCCGAAGGCGCGGATGAAGGCGCGGCGCATCCGCTCGGGATCGCGGAAGCCCGTCGTTTCCGCGACACGCTCGATCGCCTCGCTCGACGATTGCACCCGCTGGCGCGCCACTTCGATGCGCAACCGCTCCACCGCCTTTGACGGCGTGGTCCCGGTCTCGGCGATGAAGGCGCGGGTGAAATGCCGCGCGCTCATGCCCGCCTGCTCGGCGAGATCCTCGACAGTCAGCCGCGCGTCGAGATGCTCGCGTGCCCAGGTCAGCAGCGGCCCGAACCGGCCGGTCGGAGCCTTCAATTCGAGCAGCGAAGAGAACTGCGACTGTCCGCCGCTCCTGCGGTGGTAGAGCACGAGCTGCCGCGCCGTCTTCTGCACGATCTCGTCACCGTAATCCTCCGCGACCATCGCAAGTGCGAGATCGATGCCGGCGGTGATCCCCGCCGAGCTCCAGAGATTGCCGTCGCAGACGAAGATACGGTCGGGCTCGAGCTTGACTTGCGGATAGGCAGCAAGGAACTGCCGTGTGCGCTGCCAGTGGGTGGTGGCGCGGCGGCCATCGAGCAGCCCGGCCTCGGCCAGAACAAAAGCGCCCGAGCAGACGCTGGCGACGCGGACGCCGCGCGCCGCGACCGCCTTGACGAATTGCACGACGCATTTGTTTGCTGCCGCGGCCTCGACGCCCTCGCCGCCGGCGATGACGAGCGTCGTGAGCGCTGCCGGCGATCCAAACTTGCGCGCCAGCATTTCGACACCTGACGTCGAACGCACCGGTCCCGGACTTGCGGACACCACCCTGATTGCCGGCGGGCTGCCTGCATAGCGCTGGGCGATCTCGAATACCGAGATCGGCCCGGCGGCGTCGAGCAACTGGAAATCCGGAAAGATCAGGATGCCGATCATGGGAATGTCCAGAAATGAGGGAAGTTAGCCATTTCAGACAGAAGGCGACCATGCCATGCTGCGCCCGTCAAGCCAAATCGGGAGGGATTTTGCCATGTCCACGCCGCTGCAGATCGGTCTCTTGGTGTTTCCGAAAGTCACCCAGCTCGACCTCACCGGGCCCGTGCAGGTGTTCTCATCCGTGCCCGGCGCGCAACTTCATCTGATCTGGAAACGCATCGAGCCGGTCCCGAGCGACTCCGTGCTGACCCTGACGCCGACCACGACCTTCGCCGACTGTCCGCAGCTCGACGTCATCTGCGTGCCCGGCGGCTACGGCACCGACGATCTCCTCAACGACGAGGAGGTGCTTGCCTTCCTGCGCCGTCAGGCGGAGGGTGCGAAGTTCGTCACCTCGGTCTGCACCGGCTCGCTGGTGCTGGGCGCGGCCGGCCTGCTCAGCGGTTATCGCGCCGCGACACATTGGTCGGCGATGGACCAGCTCCCGGCTTTCGGCGCGACGCCGACCAAAACGCGCGTCTGCATCGATCGCAACCGCGTCACCGGCGGCGGGGTCACCGCGGGTATCGATTTCGCGCTGACGCTGGTGTCGATCCTGGTCGACCGGCCGACCGCGGAGGCCATCCAGCTTCGCCTTGAATACAATCCCGCGCCGCCCTTCAACTCGGGCTCGCCCGACACCGCGCCGCCGGAGATCCTCGCAAGGCTCAAGGAGCGCATCGCTCCGTTCCAGGCGCGGCGCAGCGAGGCCGTCGCCCGCGCCGCCGAGCGGCTGTCGCAGGCGCAAGCGGATGCCTGAGAAGTCCTGATGCCAAGAAAAAGGCCGCCTGGTTGCCCAGGCGGCCTTTCCTGTCTTACGGCGACACCACATTCAGACGGGCGATTTCGGAACCTCTGCGCCAGGGGCCTATTTCCCGGCCGCGTCCCTCTTCGGGCGCCGCTGCAAATCGGGCCAGTCGCGATCTGGACTCCGAACCGACGCGATGGTCATCCACCTCCGTAAGATGACCTTATGAAGCCTCACCTCTGCGCGAATGACAAGTGAGGGACAACCTGCTGTCCCCGCACTTCCCGTTGTTCACAGGGCGCGTGCGATGCGGCAACTGTCAGCTTCGCGGAATTGGCAGTGGAGCTGCCCAAAACTATCGGTCAGTACCTCTGCCTCTTCCATCAGGCAATTGCGATCCTCGACATCCGAATAAAGTTCGCGGCTCAAGCATGAGACGATCTCATCGAACTTGGCATCTCGCTCGAGGAAGAGTTTTTCAAGCCTGGTTTTCGGAGTATCGTTGCTCATTGCAGTTACCGATACTGAATTAACGGGCTCACGGCCTGCCTTGAGCGGGCCAGTTTGAGACAGCAGACCCGATAACGTAGGGGGCGGAGGATGTCTTTCTTCGCGAAGCTGGCACATCAAATATCTGCTCGAAGCGGTGAAAGAGAAAGTCCGTGCGATGATCGAGCACCGCGAAGGTCATTAACGGAGCAGTGCGACCGCGCGCGCGTGCTTTTGACGCGGGCACCTCGCCGGTCCCTTCTCGATGCGCGATCTTCGGCCTCGCCGACACCACCGTGAACAAGCTTGGTCGGATTTCGCGTTGCATCAGGATCAGCCGAATCCCGTAGCAGGCTCGCTGAAAGCTACGAACCCCGTGATTAGTGCACCGGAAGGAGTCCCCAATGAACATCGGGCTTTTATCAATCGCACTCGTCGGTCAACTTGGAAGTCCGTTGGTGATACCAGTCGGAGATCGTGTGCCGGTCATCAACGTCGAACGAACCTGCAAAGAAACGGCGGCCGCGGACAAGGCCGCGAACCTGGACCTTTCTCAGTCCGTCGAGAAATGCATGAGCGACGAGAACGCTGCGCGGCAGCAGCTTGCGCCTATCTGGTTGAGCTATTCCGCATCTATTCGTGACCGCTGCGAGCAGGAAGCGACCCTCGTCGGAACAGGCAGCTATGTTGACCTTCTGACTTGCATGCAAATGACTGACCCGACGAAGCTCACACCAACAATGGACCAGAAGGGTGCGAGCAAGCATCGAAACAGTCACTAAAGCGCGATGAATGTCGTCGCGCTTTAGGTCGTTGATTGAGCATGATCTTTACGGAAAACCGCTACACACTTTTCCGGATCATGCCGGTGCAAGCGCCCTGGATCGACATCCGCGGCTTCGAAGAAAGCGGTGTCCTCCGGTCACGGACAGTCTGACTATTTTGAACGAGAGGAGGTCTTTATGAGACGTCTTACTTTGGTAATTGGCATGGTGGCAGCGCTGACGGCTACTGATGTATCGGCGCAATCCATCAACCTGACCGGCATCTATACGTGCGTTGACATGTGCCGAGGACGCCTGCCCGCCCATGTCACGCAGAACGGATATCAACTTAATCTCTTGACCGAGGCGGGCGTGCCTGCACGCGCTTGGCCGGACTGGTTTTCGCCGACGAGCCGAATTTGGATCGATGCCCTCAACCAAGGTGCGGTCTATTCCCCGGATGGCATGGTCATTCAGTTCGACAATGGGACTATCTGGCATCGCGGCGTGCTGCCGCAGCACGCCCGTTAGGCAACAACCCCGTTAGATTGTGTGTCGATGCCCGTCGAGGCGGCGATCGAAACCGCCGCCTCTCTCCGCCCGCAAGTTTGCCGGCACGTGACGCGTTCGGCCTTGCCGCGTTTCGCCTGGCGCCACGCGGCGAGTATCAGCCGGTAGCGGCGCAGGCGGTCATCGGCGGCTTCTCTTCGGAATTCCGACGCAGGTTGTCGTTCCGTCTGTTTCGTGAGCGGCAACGTGGCAGGGTCGCGCGTCAACGGTTATCGTCGAGACGCCGTCTGGTCCTTCCTGAGACAGTCCAGTCGTCGATAGTCGCACCTGCTCCTCTGCGGTGCCTCGGAGAGATTCCGGCACCGTCGGATTTGCATCTGATGAACCTTCCTGCTTCAAGGCGGTTGGCGAGACACCGCCACGCGAGTCGCTTGCGGGCGCAACGCCCGTAGTAACACCGCCATAACCACCGATGACACCGCTGGTGGTCGTGGCGTTCGTTACTCCCGGTGACGCTTTGAATTCATTCCCGACTGCTCCACGGGCATTCGTACCGGGGTTGCCCGTTCCGGCTGATCCATTGCCGGCCGGGTCGCTTGATCCCGGCGATCCGCCTCCCACCCGAGCGGCACCACCTCCGACGGCACCCGTCGGCGCTCCGGCGCCAACGGCAGCACTTCCCATGCCTGCCGCGCCCACTCCGCCGCCAAGTCCGCCGGACGTTGCGCCGCCACCGCCGCGCCCCGCGGCCGAAGCGAATCCCATGGGGAGTGCGGCTATCAGCAGGGCCACAGCCAGACTTCTCAGATCACAAATAAGCATGACGCGCTCCTTTCTGATCCACCCGCAACTGAATATGGGGGTCGATTGCTCAGCCGACCCGGAAGACCTCAATAAAAATTGACATCCTGTCCGGTCGGCCAGAGCGACAGTGGAGCTTCCTTCTCTTGCTTCTTTTGATAATGCCGAAGTGCACGACAGCGGGCTTTCACGGCGCCATGCCGTGGCGCAAGCAAAAAGCCCGCCCACCACTCCGCTACTGGCGGCCTCGAGCGTCCAGCATTTGGAAAAGTGGTGTCAGCGTCTTGATAAGATTCTTATCAGTTCCCGGGCGTCCAGGGCTGATAGTCGCCGGTCGCCTTGGGGCGGCGGCCGCTGGCGAGCGTCGATCCCGACGGACGGTAGGCCGCGGGCGTGCCGGTCATGTTCGGAACATGCGGCTTTTCCCACTCGCGCGGCTTGTAGTCGTCCTTGGTCGGCGGCTCATCCACGGTATGATGCATCCAGCCGTGCCAGGACGGTGGAATACGGGTCGCCTCGGCGACACCATTATAGACCACCCAGCGCCGCTCGAAGTGCAGCGTGGGATCCACCGCGCCGCCGCGGGTCCGGTAGTAGCGGTTGCCCTGCTCGTCCTCGCCGACCAGTTCGCCGAACCGCCACGTCCACAATTGGGTGCCGAAGGTCTGGCTGTTCCACCATGTGAAGACTTTGAGGAAGAACTGTTTCATGTGCGCCGGCTGATGCCCTGTTGTGTGCGGTCTGATGCCACCGGCGCGACGAATTGTCCAGCAGGGAACGCGCATGCCCCACCGGGGGTTATCGGATGTCTTTCCCATGGAGTAGATCATGATCAGTCCCAGATTCAAATTGTTGAGCGGCGTCGCGGCGCTCGCCCTTGTCTTGGCAGCAGCGCCAACCGAGAGCTTCGCCTTCGGCCGTGGCGGCGGCGGTGGCGGCCATATGGGCGGTGGCGGCGGCGCCCATTTCGGTGGTGGTGGCGGCGCCATTTCGGCGGTGGCGGCGCCCGTTTCGGGGGCGGCGGCATGGGTGGCGGCGCCCGCTTCAGCGGTGGCGGCATGCGTGTCGGCGGCGGCCCGGGAATTGGCGGTGGCGCTGCGCCGGCTGCGCGTTTCGCCGGTGCAGGCGTAGCGGCAGCTCCGGCGGCCCGTTTCAACGGCGGCGGCAACTGGAATGGCGGCCGCGCGGCCTGGAACGGCGGCAACCGCAACTGGAATGGCGGCTGGCATCGCCGCGGCGGCTACTGGCCGGGCGCGGTCGCAGCCGGTGCCCTGGTTGGCGGCGCAATCGCGGCTGATTCCTACGCCTATTACGGCGATCCGGACTATTACGGCACGGGCTACTACGACAACACCTATTACGACAACGGCTATGATGACGGCGCCGTTGCCGTCGTGCCGGCCCAAGGCGGCGGCGACGCCAGCTATTGCGCCCAGCGGTACCGCTCCTACGATCCGGCCTCCGGCACCTATCTGGGTTATGACGGCCAGCGGCATCCCTGCCCGTAAGCCGATCCGAACAGGCGAAAACACTGAACAGGCGAAACAAAAGGGCGGTGCATGAATGCATCGCCCTTTCTCATTCGTAAGTATTACGGGCTTTCCCGGGGTGATATGCACCACGATGTGCAGATGAGCGACGCAATTTAGGCGCAAAGTCTCGTAGTGCAGTTGATTCGCCGGCTGACGACCGCGGCGAAGAGGATATTGGAGCTTGAGCTTCCAGGTGCATTTTCAACATCATGCGAGCGTTGCGATCGAGCGCCCCGTTCCGAACCGGCAGAGTCGGGCGGTGGGCGAAATTAAGGCTGCGGTCATATCGCAGCGCCTCTCCCTCGGGATTGGACTGGCGATCCTGCTGATCATCAGCGCGGCGTCGATCGGCATGGACGTCAAATCGCGCGATGATGCGGCCTGGGTCGATCACACACTCGGCGTCCTGAACAAGATCACGGACCTTCGCTTGCTGCTGCGGCGGGCGGAAAGCGCCTCGCGCGGTTTCGCGCTGACGAACGACGACGGCTTTGCGCGCGAGTTCCGGGACAACGTCACGACCATTCCGAAAGCCTTCGCCGCGATAAAGGATGCGCTCGCCGACAATGCGGATCAGAGCGCGCTGCTCGGAAACATGCAGTCGGTCTTGCAGCGCCGGCTGGCCGTCAGCGCCGAGCTGATCAGGCTCCAGACCGCGCACGACTCCGCAGGCATCGCCGCACTGCTGGCGAAGGCCGAAGGCCGTGTCGCGATGGAACAGCTCTCGGCAAACCTCGACGAGCTGACCGCGGGGCAACAGCGGCTGCTCACGCTACGCACCGCGACGTCGAAGGTCAGCAGCCGGGTGCTGCTGTTGATCGATCTCGTCGGCGTTTTCCTGGTCCTTGTCCTTGCCGGTATCCTGACGCGCGGAGCCTATTTGTCGAACCGTGCGCTTGCCACCTCGCTGAGCGCCACGAGAGCCGCGAAGGAATCGCTCGAGGCGGAAGTCGCCGCGCGCGAGGAGCATCTCGGCGTCGCACAGGAGGAAGTCAGGAAATCCACCTCCGTGATGGAGAACACCTTCAACAGCATGGCGGAAGCCGTGCTGGTGATCGACACCAAGGGCAACGTCCTGTTGGCCAACCCGGCCGCACAGCGGCTGCTCGGCTATCATTCCGGCATGGCGGTCGAGGATCTCTGGCAGGTCAACACGTTCTGCGAGCCCGACGGCAAGACCCTCACGGTGGCCGACCGGCCGTCGACGCGCGCCCTTCACGGCGAGCCCGTCGACCGCAAGGAGGTGATCATCCGCCCGACCGACGGCCGCAAACCGATTCATGCCATGGTCAGCGCCCGTCCGCTGCGCGATGCCCAGGACAGGATTCGCGGCGCCTCGCTGGTCTACCATGACATCACCGACGTGCAGGAGGCCGAGCACAAGCTGCAGCAGTCGCAAAAGCTGGAAGCGATCGGCAAGCTGACCGGCGGCGTCGCGCATGACTTCAACAACATGCTGACGGTCATCGCAGGGACGATGGAAGTCCTGATGGATGAGCTGAAGGACCGGCCGGACGTGCTGCAGACCGCCGGGCTGATCGACCAGGCCACCGAACGCTGCACCGAACTCATTCAGCATCTGCTCGCTTTCGCCCGCAAGCAGCCTTTGCGCCCGCGCAATGTCGAGCTCAATAGCGCGGTCATCGACATCGCCAAGCTGCTTCGTCCGACGCTGGGCGAACAGATCGAAATCGACGCCATTCTCGCCGACGAAGCCACGACCGCACATATCGATTCCTCGCAGCTCGCCAATTCGCTGGTCAACATGGCGATCAATGCGCGGGACGCGATGCCCCATGGCGGCAAGCTGCTTTTGGAGACGCGCAACGTCGTGCTCGACGAGGCCTATGCCCAGGCCAATCCCGACGTCGTCCCCGGCCGCTATGTGATGCTCGCGGTGAGCGATACCGGCGCCGGCATGCCGCCTTCGGTCCGCGACCGGGTGTTCGAGCCGTTCTTCACGACCAAGGGCGCCGGCAAGGGCTCAGGGCTCGGGCTCAGCATGGTCTACGGCTTCGTCAAGCAGTCCGGCGGACACATCAAGATCTACAGCGAAGAAGGCCACGGCACCACGATCCGGCTCTATCTGCCCCCTGCCCGCACCACCGTCGAGGTGGTCGCACCGACGATCGCGCCGATGTCGGGAGGCCAGGAGACCATCCTCGTGGTCGAGGACGACACGCTGGTGCGCGATTTCGTCATCACGCAGCTCCGCAGTCTGGGTTACCGGACGATCGCGGCCGCCGACGGCCGCGAAGCGCTCGACCACGTTCGCAACGGCCTTGCGTTCGACCTGTTGTTCACCGACGTCATCATGCCCGGCGGCATCAATGGCCGGCAGCTCGCGGATGAAGTCGTCGGGCGCCGTCCGGGCGTCAGGGTGCTCTACACGTCGGGCTATACCGACAACGCGATCATCCATCACGGCCGTCTCGACGAGGGCGTGCTGCTGTTGTCAAAACCCTATCGCAAGAACCAGCTCGCCCACATGATCCGCGTCGCGCTGGGCGATACGGCGAGGAGCCGGGTCGCGGCGACGGTCTAGCCTGCGCTGCGTCAAGAGCGCGTCGCCAACGCCACCGCACCCAGCGTCAGGGCAAGCGCCGCGAGCTGGCCCGGGCCGAGCGGCTCGTGCAGTGCGATCGCCGATGCCGCGACGCCGATGACAGGCACCGCCATGGTGCCGATCGCGGCGACCGATGCAGGCAGGCGCGCCAGCGCCGCGAACCAGCAGAGATAGGCGACGCAGAACTGGACGACCACCGCATAGACCAGCAGCCACCAGCCGAGCGGCGTGACGCGGTCGAGATGCGTGGTCTCGATCGCAAGGCCTGCGATCGCGGTCGGAATCGAGCCGAGCCCGATCTGCCAGGCGGCAGCCGTGACCGCCGGCAGATGGATCGGAAATCGCTTCGCCAGCACCGTGCCGAGCGCAAAGCCGAACGCGCCGGTCAGCGCCATCAATATCCCGGGCAGCTTGGCCTGGCTTGCCGTGATGCCGTTGCCGCCCATGATCGCGGCGAGCCCGCCGAAGGCCAGCACCAGCGCGATCACGCGCAACAATGTCGGCTGCTCGCCCAGCACCGGCCAGGCCAATAGCGCCGCCCATACCGGCATCGTGTAGGCGACCAGCGCCGCCTCGCTCGCCGGCAGCCAGAGCAGCGCGAGCCCCATCAGAACCATCCAGCCGGTGACGTTGAGCAGCGCGGCGAGCAGCAGCCGCGGCCAGATTTCGCCGGGCACGCGCAGGCTCTGCCCGCGCAGCAACGCGAGCAGCGCCAGCAGCGCGGCGCCGATCACGCCGGTCAGGCCGCGCAGCGTCAGCGGTGGCAGCTCGCCGATCAGGAACTTGATCACGGGCCAGTTGAAGCCCCAGCAGATCGAGGTGATGGCGAGGAAGATGTAGCCCGCGGGCGCTGGTCGCCCGCGCGCCTTCGTCGGCGTCGATTCGGTCATGTGATGAAGGATTCGGTGGGAGTGCGATGCCACCATGCCGCGCATCGGCGTGCAGGACCATGGGGTTAAGGGCATGCCTGCCCGGATTCCGGTCACACCTGTTTGAACCCTGCGTCCGGGAGGGCCGGAGCGGCCATTTCCGGGGATGCCTGTGAACAACGGGTGGAAGCCCGCCAGCGGCCCCTCCCACAAAATTTTTTCCCTTGGGAATCCCCCAGGACTCACTGATAGTTGGCCGGGTCAGGGCGAGGCACGGCCCCCTGTTATCCCGCCTTTTCCACCATATTTAGTATTTGATTTAGAAACTCGCACTAGTCCTTGACGGGCGCAACGGAGTCGTCCTAGCTTTCCTCCTGTTCGGCGCGAGTGAGTTTGGGTCCCGCCGGTCGCTCCCAAAAGGGTTCCAAAATGACCACTCCGCCGACCTGCCAAGGCAGCGGGTGAAGGACTTGTCTGCCCTGAATGTCGGGGATTTCGGAGCGAACAACACGGGCCAGAATTGACCCGGATAAAGCGTTGGGGCGTTGAATGCATGGTCTGATGGCCCGGGGCTGGGCTCCGTCAGGGCGTGCCAGGGCGCGTGTCGATGGATGCATCGATGCGCGCTCGCGAGAGAAACAGGGCCGGTCAACCGGCTTCACCGCGAACGGAAGGACCACGCGTCTGTCGTGGCTCCCGACATTCGCTCAAGGACAATCAGCCGGCGTCGCGCAGGGACGCGAAACCGGTCAAGAAGAATGGGGCACGACATGCGAATCGAACGACGCAACACCACGGCCGGCCAGTCACCCTATGCCGGCATTGATTTCAGATTGACGACATCCGAGATCCGCAACCCCGACGGATCGGTGGTGTTTCGCCTCGACAATGTCGAGGTGCCGAACGCCTGGTCGCAGGTCGCCTCCGACGTGCTGGCGCAGAAATATTTCCGCAAAGCCGGCGTCGCCGCGCGCCTGAAGAAGGTCGAGGAAGAGACCGTGCCGTCCTTCCTGTGGCGTTCGGTGCCGGACACCGAGGCGCTCAGCAAGCTGCCCGACGGTGAACGCTACATCAGCGAGCTGTCGGCCAAGCAGGTGTTCGATCGCCTCGCCGGCTGCTGGACCTATTGGGGCTGGAAGGGCGGCTACTTCACCAGCGAGGACGACGCCTCCGCCTTCTTCGACGAGCTGCGTTTCATGCTGGCCAAGCAGATGGTCGCGCCGAACTCGCCGCAATGGTTCAACACCGGCCTGCATTGGGCCTATGGCATCGATGGTCCCGGCCAGGGCCATTATTATGTCGACTACAAGACCGGCAAGCTGACGAAGTCCAAATCGTCCTACGAGCATCCGCAGCCGCATGCCTGCTTCATCCAGGGCATCGAGGACGACCTCGTCAACGAAGGCGGCATCATGGATCTCGTGGGTGCGCGAGGCGCGCCTGTTCAAATATGGCTCCGGCACCGGCTCGAACTTCTCCCGCCTGCGCGGCGAAGGCGAGCGCCTGTCCGGCGGCGGCCGCTCGTCCGGCCTGATGAGCTTCCTGAAGATCGGCGACCGCGCGGCCGGCGCGATCAAGTCCGGCGGCACCACGCGCCGCGCGGCCAAGATGGTCGTGGTCGACGCCGATCATCCCGACATCGAGACCTATATCGACTGGAAGGTGAAGGAGGAGCAGAAGGTCGCCGCCCTCGTCACCGGCTCCAAGATCAACCAGAAGCACCTCAAGGCCGTGATGAAGGCCTGCGTGAACTGCGAGGGCTCCGGCGACGACTGCTTCGACCCCGAGAAGAACCCTGCCCTCCGCCGCGAGATCAAGCTCGCGCGGCGCAATCTGGTGCCCGACAATTACATCAAGCGGGTGATCCAGTTCGCCAAGCAGGGCTACAAGGAAATCCAGTTCGACATCTACGACACCGACTGGGATTCGGAGGCCTATCTCACCGTCTCCGGCCAGAACTCGAACAACTCGGTGTCGCTGAAGGACGATTTTCTGCGCGCGGTGGAGACCGACGGCGAGTGGAATCTGATCGGCCGCACGACCAAGAAGGTGACCAAGACGCTGCGGGCGCGCGACCTCTGGGAGAAGATCGGTTACGCCGCCTGGGCCTCGGCCGATCCCGGCCTGCACTTCAACACCACGATGAACGACTGGCACACCTGCAAGGCGTCCGGCGACATCCGCGCGTCCAATCCGTGCTCGGAATACATGTTCCTGGACGACACGGCGTGCAATCTGGCCTCGGCCAACCTGCTCACCTTCTACGACACGACGACCAAGACCTTCGACGTCGAAGCCTACGAGCATCTCTGCCGGCTCTGGACGCTGGTGCTCGAAATCTCGGTGCTGATGGCGCAATTCCCCTCGAAGGCGATCGCCGAGCTCTCCTACGAGTTCCGCACGCTGGGCCTGGGCTTTGCGAATATCGGCGGTCTCTTGATGACCATGGGCCTGTCCTATGATTCAAAGGAAGGCCGTTCGCTGTGCGGCGCGCTGACCGCGATCATGACCGGCATCGCCTACAAGACCTCGGCCGAGATGGCGGGCGAGCTTGGCCCCTTCCCGGGCTACAAGAAGAACGCGAGCCATATGCTGCGGGTGATCCGCAATCACCGCCGCGCCGCGCATGCCGAGGCGGCCGGTTATGAGGCGCTTGCCGTCAACCCGGTGCCGCTCGATCACGCCTCCTGCCCGCAAGGCCGATCTCATCGCCCATGCCAAGGCGGCCTGGGACGATGCGCTCGCGCTCGGCGAGCAGCACGGCTATCGCAACGCGCAGACCACCGTCGTGGCGCCGACCGGCACCATCGGCCTGGTGATGGATTGCGACACCACCGGCATCGAGCCCGACTTCGCGCTGGTGAAGTTCAAGAAGCTCGCCGGCGGCGGCTACTTCAAGATCATCAACCGCGCGGTTCCCGAGGCCTTGCGCACGCTCGGCTATCGCGAGAGCGAGATCGCGGAGATCGAGGCCTATGCGGTCGGCCACGGCTCGCTGTCGAACGCCCCCGGCATCAACGCCTCGACGTTGAGGGCCAAGGGCTTCACGGACGAGGCGATTGCGAAGGTCGAAAAGGTGCTGCCGACCGCCTTCGACATCAAGTTCGCCTTCAACAAATGGACGTTTGGCGAGGAGTTCATCCGCGACCAGCTCGGCATCGGCGCTGAGGCGATCGCCGCTGCCGAATTTCGACCTGCTCTCGGCGGTCGGCTTCACCAAGCGCGAGATCGAGGCGGCCAACGTCCACATCTGCGGCGCGATGACGGTGGAAGGCGCGCCGCATCTGAAGGCCGAGCATTATCCGGTGTTCGACTGCGCCAATCCCTGCGGCAAGGTCGGCAAGCGCTATCTCTCGGTGGAAAGCCACATCCGCATGATGGCGGCCTCGCAGCCGTTCATATCGGGGGCGATCTCGAAAACCATCAACATGCCGAACGACGCCACCGTCGAGGATTGCAAATCGGCCTATCTGTTGTCCTGGAAGCTCGCGCTGAAGGCCAACGCGCTCTATCGCGACGGCTCGAAGCTGTCGCAGCCGCTCAACTCGCAGCTCATCAGCGATGATGACGACGAGGAGGATGCGATCGAGGCGCTCTACGAGAAGCCGATGGCCGCGCGTGCGACGCAGATCTCGGAAAAGATCGTCGAGAAGCTGGTCGAGCGCATCGTCGTGATGCGCGAGCGCGAGAAGATGCCGGATCGCCGCAAGGGCTACACCCAGAAGGCGGTCGTCGGCGGCCACAAGGTCTACTTGCGCACCGGCGAATATGACGACGGCCGTCTCGGCGAGATCTTCATCGACATGCACAAGGAAGGCGCGGCGCTGCGCTCCTTCATCAACAACTTCGCGATCGCGGTCTCGCTCGGTCTGCAATACGGCGTGCCGCTGGAGGAATATGTCGACGCCTTCACCTTCACCCGCTTCGAGCCGGCGGGCCCCGTGCAGGGCAACGACTCCATCAAATACGCGACCTCGATCCTCGACTATGTGTTCCGCGAGCTCGCGGTCAGCTATCTCGCGCGCTTCGACCTCGCGCACGTCGACCCTAGCGAAAGCAATTTCGATGCGCTCGGCCGCGGCGTCGAGGAAGGCAAGGCCGACCCCGAGGCGGGCGGCGGCAATCAGGCCACGAAATATCTGTCGCGCGGCCTCACCCGCTCGCGCACCGATAATCTCGTGGTGATGCGCAGCTCGCCCGGCACGGCGTCGTACTCGACGGACGGCCAAGGCGGAGGGTCAAACAAAGTGACCTCCCTCGCCTCCCACGGCGCAACCGCCCGCGCCGGCGACGCGGTGGAAGGCGCGGTCGCGCTGAAGCAGGAAACGCAGCACGACCTGTCGCCGACGGAGAAGCTGCAAGCCCTGCACTTCGCCAAGGCCGGCACGGCCCAGCAAGTCGCCCCGACCAAGGCGGAGCGCCGCGCGGAGGCCAAGGCGAAGGGCTACGAGGGCGAGATGTGCGCGGAGTGCGGCAACTTCACGCTGGTCCGGAATGGGACCTGCATGAAGTGCGATACTTGCGGGAGCACGACGGGGTGTAGCTAATAACTAAAGGAGCTCCTTTTGAAGGATAAGCGCATCTATGTTGAGAGGCGCCCGGAGGGCGATTACGCCGTCCGTCGCGCCGACTCGGAGCGGGCCAGTGCCGTTCTATCCACGCAGCGCGAAGCGATCGAACGTGCCCGGGAGCTAAGCCCGGGCAGCCGTCCCCACATCGAGCGGGTCCGCCACACAACTGGCGGCTCCCCCGACAAGTGGCGCAAGGGATGATTGTGGATTTTCGAAGGGATCAACGCGCTATGGGGATGATCACAGGATTGTCAAAGACGGGGCGCAAATACCATGTCGGACGACTATAAGGTCGATGGTCTAAGCGACGCGGAAATTCGGGCTTTCGGAAAACAATCCCGCAAGCATCTGAAACTTGCCGAAGCCGATTTCGTTGAGGTCCTGGACCTTGAAACGGTAACCGAAATCTGGACCGTGCTGGGTCCCAAACCATTCCGGCTGGAGGTGGTATCGGACGGCGACCTTCCGAACGACTCCGGTCTGACTACCTACGACGGTTCGAGGATCCTGGTCCAGATTCCGAGGCGTATCCGACACGACGCCCATCTTGGCCACGGGTACGCGCGGTTCACAATTGCGCACGAACTGGGCCACGGAACGCTTCACCTCAAGAAACTCCTTCAAGGCGCCTCAATGCCGAGGCGCCGCGTTGGCAACGTCAAACCGGCTTGGATACCGAAGTTCCAATCGGCCGAACGCCAAGTCATGGTTTTCGCAGCCGCATTTCTGATCAACGACAATAGCGCACGAAAGCTGAAATCTGCGGACGACATCGCTGTTCAATTCGGCCTCAGCCTCGAGGCTGCCAGAATTTACTTCGAGCAGATGCTGGAAGAAATCGAGCGGCCGGCATCAGCCGAGCGAGTGAATAGGATGGCAGCCGAATTTAAGGCTGCGATTGCAGAGAAGACATCAACCAAGCCAACAATAGCTTTCTTGAACGATCCTTGCCCATCGTGCGGACAGCCCAAGCTCTTTCCGGTTGGCCACAAGTTCATGTGTCACGCATGCAACAAGGTCTCTGATGGCTTTCAAGATGGGGATTCCGTCGAGTAAGGCTCGGGCCTGAGCATCTGCGGGCTGTCGCGGACAGCCGCGAGGGTAAAGCGAAGCGATACCCATCAATTGCGGCCCGCGAACCGATCCTGCGCCTTTTCACACCTCCTGCCTTGATGGCATATGTACCTCATGACCACCGCTGAAGACATTGAGAAAGCCGTAGAACAGCTTGCCCCTGGCGAGTTAGCGCGGTTTCGCGCTTGGTTCGAGACATTCGACGCCGAGCAGTTCGACGCCGCAATCGAGCGCGACGCTCATGCCGGCAGGCTTGACGCGCACGCCGATGAGGCCCTCGCCGGGCGCACGCGCGAACTGTGAGGCATTTCGCCTCTCCAGAATTCTGGGCCGCCTATGAGGCGCCGGCACTTCCGGTTCGAGGGCTGGCCGACAATTGATGGTTTGCAATTTATGGCTCAAGGCACGTACTTCAGCGCTCTAGCCAATCGTGCCTTACCGGCGTCGCCGCCCGCCGCCTGTCGTTTACCGGTAGGCACCGGGCCAGTACGTCGGATGAGTCCCGTGCTAAACGATCGCATCCGCCAAATCCCTTATCGTCGGCACGTTGATATCCGGTTGATGCGGGGTCTCGCCGAACGGTCTGTTTCGCCGATCGATAAACGCGGTGCGCATGTCCGCTAATTTCGCGCCGATGCAATCGGCTTGAGCTTCTCGATCTCGCCGACGAGATACCTGACATCTTCTTTGGTTTACTTGATGCCCGACCGGTCCATCACATGAGCGACGGCACGGTGACCGATCTCGCGATACGGCGTGTGCTCCCATAAGTGCTATCGCGCCAATTCCAACAGCCGACGACAGTCTGCCGGCAGCCGCCGTTCATTGAGGTTGGTCACGCAGAGCAATAGTCCCTGTTGCCGGGGAGGTTGCATGTACCACGCCGACATCGGACGCGGCGCGAGGCCGAACTCTAGCGCGCGTGAAGCGATGTCAACGTCTGACACGGATTCGGGAAGCAAGATCACCACTGCAAGACCGGCGGTCGCCTGCACCTTTATCGAGTTTGGCGCCATTTCTCCCAGGCAACGAAGCAGGCTCTCCCGTCGGGCGGCGTAAAGCCGCTTCATGCGGCGCAGGTGGCGAAGATAGTGGCCGTCCCGCAGGAATTCGGCCACAGCGCGTTGCATCCCTGCAGCCGGCGCCGGCGCCAGTGAAGCAGCGAGCTCAGCGAACCGACGAGTAAGTTCCGGCGGCACGACCATAAAACCCAGGCGCAGCGCAGGGCTGATCGTTTTGCTGAAGCTGCCAATGTGCAGCACCCGTCCTCCATGATCGAGAGATGCAAGAGCCGGAGCAGCCCGTCCTTTCAGCTGCAGTTCGCTCAGGTAATCGTCCTCGATGATCCAGGCGTCGTTGCACCGAGCCCAGGCGAGCAGTGCAAGCCGCCGCGGCAGGGACATCGTCATCCCGAGCGGCGCCTGCTGGCCTGGTGTCACAACCGCCAATTTCGCGCCCGCGGCAGTCTGGACACCAGCGGCAACATCTAGTCCTTCTGCATCGACCGGGACAGCCGTCACCGCCATGCCGGCCAGGCTGAGTGCGGTGCGCGTGAGCGGAAAGCCGGGATCCTCGATCCAAGCTCCCATCGTTCCAAGCTGAAGCCCTCGGGTCGCCAAACCAAGCGCACCGGAGAATCCACCTGTTATGAGCACCTGAGAGGGATTGCACCTGACGCCGCGGGCCAGCCCTAAGTAAGCCGCGACCTCCTTTCGCAGCTCTGGATCGCCACGCGGATCCGGATACGTCACCGGCGCCGCCGCAGCGCGCCGGGTCTCACGAGTCAGGATGCGTGACCATAACTTGAATGGAAAGGCGTCTTGAGCGGGCACGCCCATCTGAAATGCCAGCGGTGCGTTTCCGAACTCGTAGAGGAGGTCCGGCAGAAGCGAGGTTTCCGGCGGCCAATCAGGTATTGAGGATCGTGACCGCCGCTCGGCCACCCGCGTTCCGGCCGGCCCGAGACCAATCGCGAATTGCTCCGCGATGAGACGCCCATAGGCCACACGCACGGTGCCGCGGGAGACGCCGAGTTGAGCGGCCAGATCCTGCCAAGAGGGCAACCGCGCTCCCGAGGCGAGCCGTCCGTTCTCGATGCCCTCTCGGATCGCCGAATAAATCTGGGCCGTCAGCGGAGTCCTTCTGGCACGATCGAGTTGGATGGGGAGGACCGCCATCGCGCAATGGTACAGCCAGAATTGGCACTCTTGGTACTGTTTTATGACCAGGCACAACGCATCTGTTCGCCAACACCAGCGACCGGAGCGATCCCGATCCATCAGGCTTAGCGGGAACCCCGGTCAAAATGACCGAGGAGAAAATTATCATGAAGGCAATCGTTGTGACGGACCAGGCGGCGGGAACGGCCGGGATGAAGCTGGTGGAGCGGCCCAAGCCGCAGGCAGCGATAAACGACGTCATCGTTCAGGTTCATGCGTCGGGATTCGTCCCGACTGAGCTGGAGTGGCCCTCGACCTGGACCGATCGCCTCGACCGTGACCGAACACCGTCGATCCCCGGCCACGAGCTGGCCGGAGTGGTCACCGCTCTCGGCTACGGCACAACGGGGCTGTCGGTGGGACAGCGAGTGTTCGGTCTCGCGGACTGGTATCGCGACGGCACCCTCGCGGAGTATGTAGCCATGGAGGCACGCAACCTCGCGCCGCTGCCGGGCGACGTCGACTTCACGGTGGCCGCGAGTCTGCCAATCTCGGGCCTCACAGCGTGGCAGGGACTGTTCCAGCACGGCCGCTTTCAGGCGGGGCAGAGCGTGCTTGTGCATGGCGCGGCCGGCGCAGTCGGTTCGATGGTGGTGCAGCTCGCACGAGAGTTCGGCGCCTACGTCATCGGCACCGGACGCGCCGCCGACCGTCAGACGGTACTCGACTTAGACGCGAAGGAGTTCGTCGACCTCAACAACGACGCCCTGAAAGACGTCGGCGGAGTTGATCTGGTGTTCGATGGCATCGGCGGCGACATCGGGAAGCGGTCCGCAGGCCTGATTCGAGCCGGAGGAACGCTGGTGTCCATCGTCGGGCCGGCCGAGGCACGGCCCACCGACGGCCGCGCGATCGATTTCGTCGTCGAGTCCGATCGTGCCCAACTGACTGAGATCGTGCAGCGGGTGCGGGACGGACGACTGCGGACGAACATCGGCAACGTCTCGACCCTCGACAACGCCGTCGCTGCCTTAAACCCGACCGAGCGACGCAAGGGGAAGACGATCATCCGCGTTCGTCCCTGAGCGACGCACGCCCGTGGTAGCACGCAGCCGGCCGGCGCTGTCTAGGCGCCGGGCCAGTGCTCGGGCGGCGCCGCAGAAATCCAGGACCTCGATGCCAAAGAGCAGTCCCGCGCTAGACGATCGCATCCGCCAAATCCGTCATCGTCGGAACGTTGATATCGGGCTGATGCGGCGTCTCGCCGAACGGTCTGTTTCGCCGATCGATAAATGCGGTGCGCATGCCCGCGGATTTCGCGCCGATGCAATCGAATGCATGGTTCGCGACGAAGAGAATCCGGTTAGGCTCGAGACCGAGAATTTCGGCCGCCTTGGTGTAGGTCGCCCGGTGCGGCTTGAAGGAATTGGCCTCGGCGACCGAGATCACCTTATCGAAGGGGATCTTGTGATACTGCTTGGCAGCCTCGAGCATGTCGGGATCGCCGTTGGAGAGAACGACCAGCTTGTATCTGGTCTGCAGCTTCTCCAGGGCTGCGGGTACTTCCGGGAACGGCTTGAGCTTCTCGATCTCGCCGACGAGATACCTGACATCGTCCTTGGTGTACTTGATGCCCGACCGGTCCATCACGTGAGCGACGGCACGGTGACCGATCTCGCGATACGGAGTGTGCTCGCGATGGAGCAGCGCGTCGATCATGGAATTCTCGAAATGGGTGCGGCGCCACCAAGTGACGAAAGAGTTCGGATCTCCCGGCCAGCCCTTTTCCTTGAGGAAAGGCGTCGCGATCGCCGTCAGACCGCCCTGCATGTCGACGACCGTACCGTACTGGTCGAACATGCAGACTTTGACTTCCTGCTTGATGTCTTCGTAGCTCATGGAGCCGCTCTCTCGGGTTTCGTTCGACGAGCTCATTGGTAGGCTCGAAGCCATCATTTGAAAATGAATTTGTCTTCTTGCATATGTAGGGCCTTAGGGCGGGTTGGCTAACCCGCCCTAAGCGCTATGAAATCACAGCTCACGTCGTTATGCTCATGCGGGCTTTATGACTGAGGTGGTGGACATGAACGGCAATCGTTACTACGGCGTTCGGGTTGAGAGCGCCAAATATGGCGTGGGGTTTGGCTCTGCCCTTGCCATCGCGATCTCCTATACCACCAACCATTCGATACTCTGGGCGATCATCCACGGCCTTTTCGGCTGGCTATACGTGATCTATTTCGCGCTGTTCCGATAATAGTATGTAGGACGGGTGGAGCGACCTGTCCGCCGTAGCCCAACGGGCGAAGGCGGAAGCGATACCCATCAATTGCGGCGCGCGAAGACGATGGGTTTCGCGAAGGGCTCAACCCATCCTATGGCTGAGAGGTCAAACGATGCCCTCAGATCATGATATACGCCCACTCGGTCGAAGCGGCATTCATGTGCTGCCCTTAGGGATCGGCACCAACAGATGGCGGCGGGCCGATCGTGCGGCGGTTCAGGCGACATACCGGATCATCGACGACGCAGGTCCGTGCATGATCGACACCGCCGAGATCTATTTCTCGGAGCGCGCCGTGGGGGACTGCCTCCGCGCCGGTCCCACCCGCGCCGTGATCGCCTCGAAATTCCTTCCCTTTCCGGGCCGTTCCTCTCCGCGCCGCCTGATGAGCGCGCTTGACGGTTCACTCGCGCGGCTCGGCCTCACGACGATCGATCTCTACTACGTCCATTTCCCAGTGCCGTTCGTCGGCATGAAAGTCTTCGCCGAAGGCCTCACTGAGGCCGTGAAATCCGGCAAGGCACGCGCGGTCGGGGTGGCAAATTTCAGCGCAGACCAGATGCGCCGCATCGCCGACCATCTCGCCAGGGCGGGCGTTCCGCTGGCCGCCAATCAGGTCAACTACAGCCTGCTCCGACGCGCGGCGGAAATAAATGGCGTGCTCAATGCCTGCCGCGAGCTCGATGTGGCTCTCGTCGCCTATTTTCCGCTTGCATCCGGCCGTCTCACGCAGCCGCCGGACGATAGCCGGACGAAGGCACTGCTGACGTGTCTTGCGGATATCGCCCGCGCACACGACGCCAGTATCAGCCAAGTCGCCCTGAACTGGCTCTTGGCGCGCGACAGTCATGTCATTCCCATCCCCGGCGCGACCAAGCCGCATCACGCAAGCGCCAATCTCGGTGCGCTCATCTGGCGCCTGAGTGAGACCGAGTTCGACGCGATCGACCGAGCCTCGGCGCCCTACAGACTGTAGGATGGGCGGAGCGACCTGTCCGCCGTGGCCCAACGGACGAAAGTGGAAGCGATGCCCATCATTCCCTGCCCGACCGTCCGCGATGGGTTTCAAAGGGTTCAATCCGTCCTACTTGTCGCTGCGACAATTTTCACGCTGTTTGCGCTCGAGCAGCGATAGTAGCAATCACTAGGCAGCAGCGTAATTCTGCATCGGTGCGGGGCACGAAGCGGGTGCGATCCGCCGTGCGATCATGAACGATCTTGCGTGACCATGTCCCGTTTTCTTTTGAGAGAACAGCCATGAAACTCCAGCCCTTTGTACTCGCCTTCGCGCTCACCCTCACCTCTTCGCTCGCTTATGCTGAAGGAAGAAGCAGCGACGGTTCGGCCGGAAGCGCGGGCCGTTCGGCTCAGTCAGCCGGTACACCTTTCGCCAGCGATGCGCTGCGTGCCAACGGGACGAGGATGCCAGGCCCCAATACTCCGACGAGGACTTCAAGCCAGGACGGTGACGACAAAATCAATACGGAAAATCGAAGGCTCGACAACGCGGTGAAGAGTATCTGCAGAGGGTGCTGACACGGGGTGATGAGCCTACGCACTGCCGCGTACATATCCGCGCAGTGGCTGCCACTCTGAGGAGCGGTGCCCATCCCTCAAAGTGCTCTGCCTATGTCTACGACAAGCGCTCGCGCTTCAAGGCGCGTTTGTGAACCCATCCTACGAGCTGAAGAGACGATCGACCAGTGGGCGAGTAAGCATCAGGCTGCGCCGCGGCGTTAGCCGCCCGTTACGCGTCCTCGGCCTGGCGTTGCGCGGCCGCATAATAATCGAGATAATTGCGCTGCCTGGAAATGTGGTCTGCCAGATACTTGGCGTCGTGCCATACCCCGCAGATGAAGATAGAAGCTTTGCGCGACTGCCACGGCAGCCCCAGGAAATAGATGCCGGGCTCGGCCGAAACGCCGCGCGAATGCTTCGGCCGACCCTTTTCATCGAAAGTATCGACCTTCAGCCAGCTATAGTCGCGCGAGTAGCCGGTCGCCCAGATAATGGATGTGAGGCCGGCCTTCGCCAGATCGAGTTCGAGAATGGGATTGTCCACGCATTCCGGGTTCGGGCCGAGCTTACGCGCATCGGGCTCCTCGGGAAGGTCGAGCCCGTTACGAGCGACGTAGGCATCGGCATCATCGAGGAAAGCCATCAAGCTGGCGTCGCCGCGCGCGATGTTTTGAGCAAGATCGGGAGCGAAAGTGATAACCCCGTCCCGGTAGGATTCGGTCCGGCCGACAAGCGTTGTTCCCTGCGTGACAAGACGGCGGAAATCAACCGTCTCGCCGCCCCGGGCCCCGCTGAGCGCGACAGCGGCAGGCTTCGCGCCGGGAGCTGGCGTCTCAAGGTCCCATGTGCCGAAAACCCCCCACCAAAAACAGAACTCTCGGCCGCGATAGGAACGCGGGGGACGTTCGTGCGGTCCAACGGAGAGAAAGACACGCCTGCCCGCGCGCGCAAGTTCATCAGCGATCTGGGCGCCCGAAGATCCGGACCCGACCACCAGGACCGCCCCCTCCGGCAGTTGACCCGGATTGCGGTAGGAGTTGGAATGGATTTGCATAAGTCCCGCGTCTGCTGGAACAAGCTTCGGCATGACGGGACGCTGAAACGGTCCGGTGGCGGCGACGACGTTCTTGGCCTCGATGACGCCGTTCGAGGTTTCGACATGGAAGCCGGGCCGTCCGATATTCCTTCGCACTTCTTTCACCTCCACCCCGCAGCGGATGGGAGCAGCGATCATCTTGGCGTACGCGACGAAATAATCAGCGATCTCCTCCTTGCCGATAAAGGAGTCAGGATTGGCATCCGCAAATTCCATGCCGGGAAAGTGCTCGTGCCATGCAGGCCCGTTAGCAACCAGGGAATCCCATCTTTCAGAGCGCCAGCGCTCGGCGATGCGCCCGCGCTCGAGTACGAGATGAGCCACTCCATATTTGCTGAGATGCTCGCTCATGGCCACTCCCGCCTGGCCGCCGCCGACAACAAGCGTATCCACTTTTTCGACTGACATTCCCTCGTCCTTTATCTGGCCGCCGGCGTGCCTTCAGATGCCACGGAGGTTTGCTCTGCCGCTTAGCGGAAGGATCGTGTGAGAACATTACAATTTCGTGTGGCAGTGGTTAGCCTGTCCCTCAACGGCAAGTGAGGTGGCGCGGCAGGACGTAGGATGGGTGGAGCGGAAGCGATACCCATCATTCCCCGCCCAACCGTTCACGATGGGTATCGTTGCGCTCCGCCCACCCTACGGACTGCCGCGTACATGTCCGCGCAACTTCTCACGACGAACCGGAGAGATGGCGGGCACGGCGCTAAGCGCGTTTGCCCTACGGACCCATCTACGAAACGGTTCGGCTTGACCCAAGGGTGGCCCGGTCATCATCCGTCCCCGTGCCCGGCGCCGCGGCGACGGTTGCGCGGTTGGATCGGTTATGTCTTGGTCTTCATCACAGCCTCCTCGGGAACGAGCCCGGTGGTGAGATAGCGCCACAAGGCCACAATCAACTTGCGCGCCAGAGCAACGATGGCGACGCGCCTGGTGCGCTTGCCGGCATTGGCCGTGCGGGTCCGGAACCATTGGCTCAGCGCGCTGTCCGGCTGATGGCGGAGCCAGAGCCAGGCCAGTTCGATCGCCTTCTGGCGTGCCCGCCGATTGCCTGCCTTGCTGATGCCCTGCTCCCGCGCGATGCCACCGCTCCGCCAGGGACTAGGGGTGAGGCCGCAATAGCTGGCGACCTCACGGCGATTGCGGAAGTTCTTGTAGAACAGCTCGTCGACCAGCGTCGCCGCGAAGGCCGGACCCAACGCCTTGAGCCGCTGCAACTGGTCGCGCCGCGAATCCTACGATCTGCCACCGTCATTCCGGGGCGCGAAGCGAACCCGGAATCTCGAGATTCCGGGTTCAGCCCTGACGGGCTGCCCCGGAATGACGATTGGCAAGAGTGTTCGTCATTCGATCCGCTCACGTTACAGCCGTAACGCTTTTCGGCCGCGCCGCAACGCGATTGTAGTCCGAGCTCTTTACGCTCTCGGCAGGTCAGAACGCATGGAGCCAAATATGGATATGATGACGGATCTCAGGCCGACCTGTCAGGTGGTGGGGGCCGGGGCGCGCTTCACCGGCAAGCAGGCGCTCTCCTATACTCCAGGAATCTCGGCCGAAACGGCCGGCGCCCAGGGCATCCATCTGCAGATTGTTACCATTCCACCGGGCGGGCGAGCCAAGGCACATCGCCACGAGGCCCACGAAACCGCGATCCACGTGCTGAGCGGCGAATCCGGCATGTGGTACGGCGACGGGCTCGCGCAGCACCTGATGGTCCGCGCCGGAGAGTTCCTCTATATTCCGGCCGGAATGCCGCATTTGCCTTACAATCCAAGCGCGACCGAGGATTGCGTCGCGGTCATCGCCCGCACCGATCCGAACGAGCAGGAGAGCGTCGTTCTGATGCCCGACCTCGACGGCATTCATCCCCGATGATTCAGGTTGGCGGCTTACGCCTTCGGCTGATCCAGCTACACACCGCTTTATCCCCTCATCCTGAAGAGCTTGGCGCGAGCCAAGCGTCTCGAAGGATGAGGCCTGGGATAACCGCCGGGGCCGCACGACGAACCGGAGCAATGGTGGGCACGGCGCTACGCGCCTTTGCCCACGACTAAAGAAATTCTCTCCGCCGTCATTCCGGGATGCGCCGCAAGGCGCAGGCCCGGAATGACGACGGAGAGAAACGCTTCGCTCGTGCTCGCAATGACGGTGGGGCGAGACTTTGCATTCCCGCCATGCGCAAACTGCCCGTCGTGCACATTTCCTCATGCGTCGTCGGGCAAATCACAACGATGCTTCTGCGCATCCCGCCTCCGATAAGCGGCACTCACATGAACTTCGGCAGCACTTTGGTCCACAACGCCTCGGTCGACTTCATCAGCTTGCCGTGTGGAACCAGCGCGTTGTAGGTGTAGCAGAACAGCCAGTCGACGGGCTGGCGTTTCATGTTCGCCTCGAGCGCGCGGGTCACGGTATCGATCGTGCCGACCAGCGCGTAGCCGAGATCGATCGATTCCTTTGCGGTCGCGAAGTTCTTCGTCACCGGGTCCATAAGGCCGCGGCGGAAGCCGAACGGCTCGAACCACGCCTTGCCGGAGAAACGCCCGGAGTCCTCCCACAACGCCATGGCCTCCTCGTCGGTATCAGCGATGATGACATCGCGCAGCAAGCCCGTGCCCTGCCCGCGTGGCTTTCCCGACACCTCGGCATAGAGGTCGTACAACGGTGACGCGTAGACCTCATGCATCGGCGGCAGGATCGCGGTGACGCCCTCTTGCGCGGCCCAACGAATGGAGTTCGGCGACGAGGCGAACGGCAGGAACACCGGCGGATAGGGCTTCTGCAACGGCTTCGGCACCACGCCGACCGAGGTCAACATGCCATTGTCAACGCCCTTGCCGTATTTCACGGTGGTCTCGAGATCCCAGGGCGTTGCGCCGGCCGGCACCTTCCAGTACTTGCCCTGAAACGTCAGCATCTCCTCGGTCCAGCATTTCTTGATGATCTGCCAGTTCTCCTCGAACGCCTCGCGGTTGGTCTGGTCGATTGCATCATGATGGTGCGGCAAGGTGCCGGAGACGCCGTGCGTCTGCTGCGCCATGACGTCGACCCAGCGCCGCTGGTAGCCCCGGGCGAAGCCGGCGCAAGCGCGCCCGCCGGTCATGTGATCGAGCATCGCGATGTCCTCGGCGACGCGGATCGGATTGGCGGCCGGCAGGACGATGCCGAGCTGACCGACGCGGATTCGCTTCGTCTGCATCGCGAAATAGAGGTCCAGCAACACCGGGTTATTGGAAACCTCGAAGCCTTCGATGTGGAAGTGATGCTCGGTAAAGCTCACCGAATCGTAGCCGAGGTCGTCGGCCAGTTTGACGAGTTCGGTCAGCTCCTTCAGCATGCGCTGGTAGAGCTCCGGCCGCGTCGCCGCCATGCCCGCCTCGATCTCGGCACGTGAGCCGACACTCGGCAGGCAGAATATCGATGCTTTCATTTCGCTTCCTTCCCATCCGGGTTCGGTTGCAACGACAAGTCTGAGAAAGGCCAACAGGAAGGGCCAAGAGAAAGGGCCAAGAGAAAGGCCAAGAGAAAAGGCCAAGAGAGCCGATCCCGGAAGGCGGCAGCGCAAAAGGCCGGGGCAGCAGCCCCGGCCCTCTCGCTTCACACCCGGTCCTTAGATGGACCCAACTGTCTGCTGCTGCGGAGGCAGCGGGAAATACTGGAACCCGTCCCCGGCCTTCGCGACATGCCCGATGCCGGGCCACGCGAAGTGATAAGCCAGCAACGGCGTCCGGTTTGCCGCGAGCATGGTCAGCATCCGCACGCGGCTTTCCGCCGATTGCACGGGGTCGGTGTCAAAGGCGAATTGCGTGCGCGGGTGCTCGAGCAGCAGCACCGGGTGATGCGCCAGGTCGCCAATGTAGCAAAGCTGCTTGCCGCCCGAGTTGATCATGAATATCGAGTGGCTCACCGTGTGCCCCGGGGCGGAAAGCACCGTGATGCCGGGAAGGATCTCCTCGTTGTCCTTGTAGAAGTGGATGCGGTCCTTCACCGGCAGCAAGTTCTTCCGCGCCTGGTCCAGGAAGTGCGGACGCGCGGGATAATTGGCTGGGATCTTGGAATCGTCCGTCCAATAGGCGAAGTCCGCCTCGCCGATGAAGTACTGCGCGTTTGGAAAATTGGGGCTGCCATTGTCCCCGACCAGGCCGCCGCAATGGTCGATATGCGCGTAACTCATCACCACGGCATCGACACCCGCGGGATCTATGCCGGCCTGCTTCAGCGTGCTCATCAGCTTACCCGTGCCGTTGCCGAACAACGCGTCGGTGCCCATGCCCGTGTCGAACAGCACCACGCGATCTCCGAAGTTGGCGACGAGCACGTTCTGCTCCAGCACGGCGTTGTCTGCGGGCAGGAAGTTGTCGTGCAGCTCCCGCGCGATCTCCTCCTTGGTGATGTTCAGGAAGGCGGCGTTGGGATCGCCGAGCGGCAACTGGCCGTCGGAGACGATGGTGCACTCCGCGTCGCCCAGCTTGAAGCGGTAGAAATAGGGAGCCTGCGGCTGACCCATTGGCATTTTCGCATGAGCCATACCTGGCAACGTCAGCATCGCCCCGGAGGCAGCAATTCCGCCGAGCACCGCGCGTCGCGGAATTGATCTTAATGATGATGTCATTGATCCGTTCCTCCAATTTTTTGTTTTGGTCCGACATTAGACGAACTGCATTTTGGATGGACTGCATTCCACCTGTCGGTAACTCTACCCTAACCTCGTTTCAGCTCCGCTGGAAGACAGGATAGCGCGGCAAAAGACACTGAAGGCAACAACGCGAGGCACGCCGGCCGGGCCTCAAGCCCGACCAGCGCACGACCGGATTACCTTGCGTGACGTTCAATCGGGACAGGTCAGGACCGGTCTCCACCGTGATGGTCGTTGTACCAGCCATCATGGTCATGATGGTGATCATGATCGTCATCGTGGCCGTGATCATGATGATCATCGTCGTGATGGCAGTTATCGAAGTCGAACATGTCGAAGAGATCTCCGATCGCCGGCATGTTGACCGGCACCCACGGATTCTCCTTGTCCATGACCGGGTTCGGCAGGTTGTCGCGGCTGCGGTTCGAGATCTTGCCGAGCTGCCAGTTCCGTTCGATGAATTTCAGCACCGAAGCCTGGTCATTGTAGGAGTGCACGACGTGCCCGCCCGTCGAGAATGGCGAGATCACGAGCATCGGCATGCGCGGCCCGTCGCCGAAGAAATCGAGCGGCTGAATGAAGCCGCTGTCATAGAGGCCGCCGCTTTCGTCGAAGGAGACGATAATCGCGGTCTCGGCGAACAGCTTCGGATTGGCTTTGGTGCGGTCGACGATGTTCTGAACGAAGTCTTCCAGCAGACTGACCTTACCACTGCCCGGATGCCCCTGAAGTGCGCCGTCCGGTTTGACAAAGGCGACAGCCGGCAGATTGCCGCTCGCGATGTCGTCGAACAGATCGTCGACGACCTCCTTCAGATGCGCCGCGCGGGCAGCCGGATCGGCCATCACCGACTTCGAGTACAGGAAAGGCGTGCAGTGGTCACAAAAACCGGCCCGGAACACTCGATCGAAGATGTCGGTGGCGCCGTTGGCGACGGCTACCGCCGAATTGAAGCCGCCGCTATACCAGGCCCAGGGGACCTTCTTCTCGTTCAGCTCGTCGCCGATATGCCGCTGCGTCAGCGGCGGCGTTGTCGTCGGGGTGGCGGCAGCGAGCGTGCCGTTGGCGTTGTAGGGAGGATCGGCGTCGCGCGTGGCATAATATGCGTTCGGTGCAGCAGTTCGGACCGGCATAGTAGTGCAGCGACGCCAGATAGAAGTGCAGTTCGGCCACGCCGGGCTGGGTCGGATCGTTGCACTTAACCCAGGTCCCGCTTGACTGATAGGTGTTCACCGTGCCCGCAACCGGATCGGGATTCTTTCCTGCCTAACCCCAGTCTCGGCGAAGGCTCAGGCGTGAGACTCCGGACCGGCAAATTCGACGACGATCACATCGTGGATGAAATCGCGCAGCGATGTCGTGCGTCCATCATGCCCATACGGCGCCAGACAACGCGCGCCCCTCAAGCTCGGAATTCGCACGGGATCAAGCGCGAAATTATTGGCCGCCGGATTGAACAGCGGGCCTGACGTGTCAAAATTGCCGGGCCGGGTCGATAGTCCCGGAATGAAGAATTTGGGATTCGAAGCACCATCGACATGGCAAGTGCCGCAACTCACGCCCGCCCGCCTTGCCGGGCCGCCCAGAATATCCGGCGATTGAACGCGAGATCCCCGAGAAACAGTAGGATTTTCGGCCTCCGATGGCCCGGAGTGAGTTCAACTCGGTCCGGCGGCAGACTGTTTGTTGCCACCAAGCGGAAAGCCGAGAGCGGGAAGCAAGCGCCGCAGCAACCCACGAAAACGCCCGAACAACCACTCGCCGCCCCTCAATCTTTTCCGAAATCGTCAGTGAAGCAGCAGGACGGTCGCGTGACTTGCAGGCGATACAAGGTCACGCCTTTGAGACGCCGGCTCAGAACCGCTCGGCCTGGCTCGTTCTAACGGCACTGAGGTTGCCGTTGTGTGACAACTCGGCGGGTTCCTCCTCTTTTCGGCTGGTGCTGAACGAAAGGTGCGTGAAGTGCGATACCTGCGGAAGCCCGACGGTTGCCCTGACGCTGCGCGTGTAAGCTTCGTGTAAGCCTCTTGCATGTAAGCCTTTTGCGCGTAAGCCTCCTGTAAGGCTTTAGCCAACTCGATGACCTCCCACTTCGTGAACAAGCTCAGCGTCGGCTCTGTATTGCTGACATAGAGCAGCGAATAAGCTGCGCGATATCTCGCGTGGCAGCTCGAATATACGGACCTTTTGCTCGATCCGAGTAATCGAGATTTGAAACAACGCTTCAAGCATTTAGCGACGGACCGGCTCGACGCGCTTGGGAGTCAAATCGGCGCTGACCTTAAACATTACGATCCATTCATGCTTTGGGCTGCACGAATTAACAACACACGATGAGCCGATTGCCTTGCGCCAAACGGCGCCAAGCTTGGCCTGCACATCAACATATTTGCAGCGGCGCACGCACTTCATTTGGCCCTATTGGAAAACTACTTCGCAAAGGCTTAGTGGCGCAAAGCGAAACAAGTCCTGACTGGCACTGATCAGTCTAAAGGGCGGAAGTATCTG
>CAWAXO010000056.1:0-373240 GCA_963786015.1 uncultured Alphaproteobacteria bacterium
TCGCTCGCCCTGCACGTATAAGCTTCGGCTTCAGGAGAAGCCGGATGACCGACGACAAGCCCTACCGCCCCAATGTGGGCATCGCCCTCTTCAATGGCGCCGGACAGGTCCTGATCGGGCGGCGCTTCAAGGATGATGGACCGGAAATCATCCTGCCCGGACTTGAATGGCAGATGCCGCAAGGCGGCGTCGACGAGGGTGAGGATCTGCGCGCGGCGGTCCGTCGCGAGCTCTGGGAAGAGACCGGCGTGACCGAGGCCGATTATCTCGGCGAGACGGACTGGCTGATTTATGAGTTTCCGCCCTATGACGGACCACCGCATCGGTTCGGCAAATTTCGCGGCCAGCGGCAGAAATGGTTCGCGCTACGGTTCAAAGGGCACGACACGGACATCGACCCGCTGACGCCACGCAACGATCAGCCGGCGGAGTTCGATGCCTGGCGCTGGGAGCGGCTCGATCGCGTGGCCGATCTCGTGGTTCCGTTCCGCCGCGAGGTCTATCGGGAGGTCGCGCGGCGTTTCGCCGCATTTACGGGCTGAGCCGAAGCTCCCTCTCCTCGGGAAACCCGGCGTGTCAGTTCGGCCCGACCGAGAACGGACCGATCGCGATCACGTGGCAATCGCTGTCGCGTCCGCCGCAATCGGCAAGGGCGTCGTTGATCGCATTCTGCTCCGACGCCGCCTTCAGCCCGACGCCGGGCCGACCGGAGGTGCCGACCGCAACCGCATTCCATCCGGATGATGCGTCCGTCAGCTTGCGCACGAGATCATTGCGCGCATCTGCGGCGATGGATGCATTGCTGGCGGCGCGAAAGAAACCAGTAACCTTCATCGCCACCGGCACCGGCACGACGAACACGTCATCGGCGGCGACGACCATGCAGGGCATGCCGGCCAGCGCCCCGCAGGATTCCAGGCTTCGGCGGTTGGCCTCTTCGATCGTCTCGACGCCGACGAGATAGATGAACTGGCCGCCTGGTCCGACCGCGACGGATTTCGATTTCTTCGCGGTCAGGTAATTCTTGTCGAGCCGCTCTTTGCCGGCGTCGCGAACCAGCGGCACGTCCTTCGCATTGAATGTCCGTTCGATCGACGCGTCATGTCTGATCCACGGCATGGGCGGCATCGGTGGCGAAGGGTTCGGATAGACCACCGTGTTGCCGACGGCGTAGATTTCGCATTTGCGCGGTGACTGCGCAGCATCGGCGCGTTTCTGGCACTGCTCCAGCGCAGTGGTCCTGGCAGCATCGTCGCTCGGCTGGCCCACGGCGATGGCATTGAAGCCATTGATGTTGAGCGCGAAGGCCTTGTGGTCGGAGGCCGGAACATAGTCGTGCGCCAAGTTCAGGTGCGTGCGCTCGCTGACGAATGGCACCACGTTGGCCGCAAGCTGGTCTCCCGATGCGGGCGGCGCGGGAGACGACGGCGCGGTCGTTGGCGCGGCCGGCGCAGCAGCGAGCGGCATCGTGAGCTGCGAGGTGGACTGTGACGTGGGCTTGGCGGGAACAGGCGGCGTTGCCGCCGCCATCTGACTCGCCGGCACAACCGCCTGGTTCGCCATCTCCAGCTTGGTCAGATAGAGAAATCCGCCAACGCCGATCGCGGCCACGCAGACGATCGCCACGACTAGCGGCCACATCCAGGTCGGCGTGGTCGCGGCGCCTGGCTTGGCCGCGGACTTTCTGAGCTGCGGTGTCGCATAGGTCCCGTCCTCGCGGCGCATCGCGACCATGTAGGCGTGAACGGGAGTCGGGATGTTCTTGACCTCCTGCGCGCCGATATCGGCGAACTGCACGGACAGCTTGTTGGCGACCTGCTCATGCACGGCACGCGAGATGCAGATGCCGCCGACCTCGGCAAGACCTTCCAGCCGCGCGGCGATATTGACGCCGTCGCCCAGCAGGTCGCCGTCGCGCTCGACGACGTCGCCGATCGTGATCCCAATGCGAAAGCTCATCTGCCGGCTCGGCGGATAGGCCATGTTTCGCGTGCGCAGGCTCTCCTGGATGTCGATCGCGCAGCGCACCGCTTCCACCGCGCTTGGAAATTCGGCGAGCACGGCGTCGCCGGCGGTGTTGAAGATCCGTCCGCCTGCCTTGGCGATGAAATCGTCGGTGACGGCGCGATAGGCAGCAAGACGGCGCAGCGTCTCCTCTTCGTCCTCGGCAACGAGGCGCGAGTAGCCGGCGATATCAGCCGCAAAAATCGCCGCGATCTTGCGTTTCATGAGAGTTCGACCCAGGGAACGACCAGCAGCAGAATGCCGCCAGAGCCGGCGCGGCGCAACAAAAGTTAAGGCGCCCATCGTGCAACGACGGACGCCCAAATCTACCTTGATTTTTACGCTTCCGACGCGACGCGCTCAGTGCATCGCGGTGGTGTTGAGCTCTTGCTGGATGCTCTTGAAATGATCGAGCCGCTCGATGGCGCGATCGAGCTCGGAGCCTTCCTTCTCGGAGAGCTTGGTTTCCATCTCGGAGATCTTATCGGCGAAGCGGGCGCGATCGAGCTCATCGAGCGAGGTCGCGACATCGGCCAGCACCGTCAGCCCCTTCTCGGAGACTTCGGCAAGGCCACCGGTCACGATGATCTTTTCGCGCTTGCCGCCGGCCGTCACCGTCAGGATGCCCGGCCGCATCGCGGCGACCACCGGCGCGTGACCGGCGAGCACACCGAAATCGCCCTCGGCACCGGGAATGTCGACCTGATCGACCTGGCCGGAAAACGCCAGCTTTTCGGGCGAGACAAGGTCGAAATGGAAGGTGGCCATGGCTTTACCTAGCGAATGGTGAGTGGCGAGTAGCGAGATGACGAAGATCGGGAGGCGAACACCTTTTCTATTCGCCACTCCCTATTCGCCATTCGCCTTCTTAGGCAGCTTCCGCCGCCAGCTTCTTGCCCTTCTCGACCGCCTCTTCGATGGCGCCGACCATGTAGAAGGCGGCTTCCGGAAGGTGGTCATACTTGCCTTCGCAGAGACCACGAAAGCCCTTGATGGTGTCGGCGAGGTCGACGAACTTGCCCGGCGATCCCGTAAAGACTTCGGCGACATGGAACGGCTGCGACAGGAAACGCTCGATCTTGCGAGCGCGCGCAACCGTCAGCTTGTCCTCTTCCGACAATTCATCCATGCCGAGAATGGCGATGATGTCCTGCAGCGACTTGTAGCGCTGCAAAATCTGCTGAACCAGACGCGCGGTGGAATAGTGATCGTCGCCGACGACCAGCGGCGACAACATGCGCGAGGTCGAGTCGAGCGGGTCCACCGCCGGATAGATGCCCTTTTCGGCGATCGAGCGCGACAGCACGGTGGTGGCGTCCAAGTGGGCGAAGGACGTCGCTGGTGCCGGGTCGGTCAAGTCGTCGGCCGGCACGTAGATCGCCTGCACCGAGGTGATCGAGCCCTTGGTCGTGGTGGTGATGCGCTCCTGCAGCGCGCCCATGTCGGTGGCCAGCGTCGGCTGATAGCCCACGGCGGACGGAATACGGCCGAGCAGCGCCGACACTTCCGAGCCTGCCTGGGTGAAGCGGAAGATGTTGTCGACGAAGAACAGCACGTCCTGGCCCTGGTCGCGGAAGTGCTCGGCAACGGTCAGGCCGGTGAGGCCGACGCGCGCGCGCGCACCGGGCGGCTCGTTCATCTGGCCGTACACCAGGGCACACTTCGATTTCACGCTCGGATCGGGCTTGCGCGGGTCGGCGTTGACCTTCGATTCGATGAACTCGTGATAGAGATCGTTACCTTCACGAGTACGCTCGCCGACGCCGGCGAACACGGAGTAGCCGCCGTGCGCCTTCGCGACGTTGTTGATCAGCTCCTGAATCAGCACGGTCTTGCCAACGCCGGCGCCGCCGAACAGGCCGATCTTGCCGCCTTTGGCGTAAGGCGCGAGCAGGTCGACGACCTTGATGCCGGTGACGAGAATTTCGGCTTCGGTCGACTGTTCGGTGTATTCCGGCGCGGGCTGGTGAATGGCGCGCTTGCCTTCCGCCTTGATCGGGCCGGCTTCGTCGACGGGCTCGCCGATGACGTTCATGATGCGGCCGAGCGTACCGTCGCCGACCGGGACCTCGATGGGCTGGCCGGTGTCGGCCACTTCCTGACCGCGGACCAGACCTTCGGTGGCGTCCATCGCGATGGTGCGCACGGTGGACTCGCCGAGATGCTGGGCGACTTCGAGAACGAGGCGGTTGCCGCCGTTCTTGGTCTCCAGCGAATTAAGAATGGCCGGCAGATGGCCCTCGAACTGCACGTCGACGACCGCGCCCATGACCTGGGTAACGCGACCGATCTGATTGGCTGGTGTAGCCATGGACTGCTCTCCTTCGAAATTCTGTCTTGAACGATCGTGTTCGCGCTAGACCGCCTCGGCGCCGGAGATGATCTCGATCAGCTCCTTGGTGATCATGGCTTGACGGGTTCGGTTGTAGACCAGGGTTTGCTTGCGGATCATGTCGCCGGCGTTGCGGGTCGCATTGTCCATCGCCGACATCTGCGCACCGTAGAACGAAGCGTTGTTTTCCAGGAGCGCGCGGAAGATCTGCACGGCGAGATTGCGCGGCAGCAGTCCCGAGAGGATTTCGTCCTCCTCCGGCTCATACTCATACGAAGTCGAATTGCCGTTCGCAGCCTGCTCGGTCACTTCAAGCGGAATGATCTGCTGGGCGGTCGGAACCTGCGCGATCACCGAGCGGAAGCGCGAATAGAACAGCGTGCAGACATCGAACTCGCCGGCCTCAAAGCGGGCGAGGACCTTCTTGGCGATGTCTTCAGCGTTGACGAAGCCGAGCTGGCGGACCGAGCGCAGGTCCATGTGCTCGACGATCTGCTTATCGAACAGGCGGCGAAGCTGCTCATAGCCCTTGCGGCCGACGCAGAAGAACTTCACGTCCTTGCCCTGGTTCATCAGAGCCTGCGCCCGTTCACGCGCCAGGCGCACGATCGAGGAATTGAATGCACCGGACAGACCGCGCTCGCCGGTGCAGACGAGCAGGAGATGCACCTGGTCGCGGCCGGTGCCTGCCAGCAGCGCCGGCGCGCCGGGCGAGCCCGCCGCGGCGCTCGCAATGTTGGAGATCACCGCGTCCATCTTTTCCGCGTAGGGACGCGCCGCCTCGGCAGCCGTCTGCGCACGGCGCAGCTTCGAGGCGGCCACCATCTGCATGGCCTTGGTGATCTTCTGCGTCGCCTTGGTGGAGGCGATGCGGACCCGCATGTCTTTCAGTGACGCCATTCTTCAGCTCGCCCCGGCGATCAGATCCTAAAAGACCCGACCGCAAACCTCTTTGGTCTTCATCATGCCCGGCCTCATGCCGCGCATCCTCGTCGTTGATGTCTCGAGCAACCGCGCTTGACGGCTGCACTTGGCCGGAGAGCTCCGCGCAAGGACCAAAGCCTTGCGCTTTTCGCCCGGCCGTTTCGGCGTCAGGCGAAGCTCTTGGCGTAGCCCTCGACCACCGCCTTCAGCTTGGCGGCCGAATCGTCGGAGAGATCGCGGCTGTCGCGAATGGCATTGAGGAGGTCGGCGTTCTTGCCGCGCAGCAGCGACAACAGGCCGTCCTCGAACGCCCGAACCTTGGCGACCGGCAGCGCGTCGAGATAGCCGTTGGTGCCGGCCCAGATCACGCAGACCTGCTCTTCCATCTTCAGCGGCGAGAACTGCGGCTGCTTCAGAAGCTCGGTCAGACGCGAGCCGCGGTTGAGCAGGCGCTGCGTCGTGGCATCGAGGTCGGAGCCGAACTGCGCAAAGGCCGCCATTTCGCGGTACTGCGCGAGCTCGCCCTTGATCTTGCCGGCGACCTTCTTCATCGCCTTGGTCTGCGCCGACGATCCGACGCGCGACACCGACAGACCGACGTTCACCGCGGGCCGGATGCCCTGGAAGAACAGGTCGGTCTCCAGGAAGATCTGACCGTCGGTAATCGAAATCACGTTGGTTGGAATGTAGGCCGACACGTCGTTGGCCTGGGTTTCGATGACCGGCAGCGCCGTCAGCGAGCCCGAACCCTGCTCGTCGTTGAGCTTGGCGGCGCGCTCCAGCAGGCGCGAGTGGAGATAAAACACGTCGCCCGGATAGGCTTCACGGCCCGGCGGGCGGCGCAGCAGAAGCGACATCTGGCGATAGGCGACGGCCTGCTTGGACAAGTCATCATAGATGATGACGGCGTGCATGCCGTTGTCACGGAAGTATTCGCCCATGGTGCAGCCGGTGAACGGCGCGATGTACTGCATCGGCGCCGGGTCGGATGCGGTCGCGGCGACGATGATCGAGTATTCGAGCGCGCCCTGCTCTTCCAGCACCTTGACGAACTGTGCCACGGTGGAGCGCTTTTGACCGATCGCGACATAGACGCAATAGAGCTTGATCTTCTCGTCGCCGGTCGCGTTCAGCGGCTTCTGGTTCAGCATCGCGTCCAGCGCGATCGCGGTCTTGCCGGTCTGGCGGTCGCCGATGATCAGCTCGCGCTGGCCGCGGCCGATCGGGATCAGCGCGTCGATCGCCTTCAGGCCGGTCGCCATCGGCTCGTGCACCGACTTGCGCGGAATGATGCCGGGCGCCTTGACGTCGACGCGGCGACGCTCGGTCGCCTGGATCGGACCCTTGCCGTCGATCGGATTGCCCAGCGCGTCGACGACGCGGCCGAGCAGGCCCTTGCCGACCGGCGTGTCGACGATGGCGCGGGTGCGCTTGACGGTCTGGCCTTCCTTGATCTCGCGGTCGGCGCCGAAAATAACGATGCCGACATTGTCGGTTTCGAGGTTGAGCGCCATGCCGCGGGTGCCGTTCTCGAACTCGACCATCTCACCGGCCTGGACGTTGTCCAGCCCGTAGACGCGGGCGATACCGTCACCGACCGACAGCACCTGTCCGACTTCGGTGACCTCGGCCTCCTGGCCGAAATTCTTGATCTGGTCCTTGAGGATCGCGGAAATTTCCGCGGCGCGGATGTCCATCAGCCTGCCTCTTTCATCGCGTGCTTGATCGAATTGAGTTTGGTGCGCAGCGAACTATCGACCATGCGGCTGCCGAGCTTGAGCACAAGCCCGCCGATGATCGATGGATCGACGTTCACGTTGAGTGTGACTTCCTTGCCGGTCACCGACTTGAGGGCGACCTTGAGGGCGTCGAGATTCTTTTCAGAGAGCAATTCGGCGACCGTGACGTCGGCGGTCGCCTCGCCCTTGAACCTTGCGACCAGCGCGTTGAAGGCGCGGATCACGTCGCTGACCGCGAACAGGCGCCGATTGGCGGTGAGCACCTTCAGAAAATTGGCGGAAATGCCGGTGATTTCGGCCTTGTCGAGCACCGCTCCAAGGGCCTTCGCCTGTGCGCCAGCCGAGAATACCGGGCTGCGCACCAGTCGCTTCAGGTCGTCGCTCTCGGCCAGCATGGCGACGAACCTGTCGAGATCGGCCTTGACCGCATCGATGGATTTTTCATCGCGCGCCAGTTCAAACAAGGCCGTTGCGTAACGACCGGACACTCCCGAAACAGACGGATTTTCTGCTGCCACAGACGCGCTCTTTTTTAGCTGTCAAACTCGCAGGGGGAAAACCGTCGCCGTGGTGCGGCGCCTAGCGATCCAAGCCCTTGGAATTGAAGCGGGACTTCGATTTTCGGCCGGCACAGGAAATGCCGGCGTCGCAAAAATCGCGGCTTTGCTAACATAGCCAAAGCGCAGGTGCAACACGACGTCGTGAAGTCGTCGGCCGTGTCGTCAGCGCTCTTACACGCCTTCCAAAAGCACTTCGGCCGATTCGGCCCGCACCACCCGCCGAGGGACGGTCTCGTGCGCCGGCCGCTTGTCGGTAATTTCGTTCCATCGGCTGGCGCATAGGTGCTCCGAAATTCCGGCTATAGCACACACCTGAGCACCTCAGGCGTTTCACTCACGTATTACTTCACGAAAACTCACGAAATGTGGCGATGACTTTATTTATCAGTATTTCTAGGTATAGAATGTGTTAAAAATCCGTTAATGCGCAAGATTACGGAATATCTTTCGATTAGATGAGACCCATCACAAGATATTTCAGCCGGAGTCTTCCGAGAAATACTGCCAAATTCATGCCGCATTGTCCGACGAAACGCCCCTCGGTCGAAACCGGAACGGGGGTTCCACTTGCCACGCTTGTGGCAATACTATTCAGGGACTGATCAATGTTGGCATCGAAGATTGTAAAGGCGGGGGTTCAGGTCACCCGCTCGCGTACGGCGTTCGCTGTTGTCGCAGCAACTCTCCTGGTCGGCGGCAGCGTCACCGAGGCCTCAGCCAAGTCCAGGCACCACCACCATCACCATTTCGCGTCTCACCACCGTCACCACCATCACGCGGATGTGGCCAGCGCCAGCAATGACGCGACGGCTTGGGGTTCGTTCTCGGGACACGTCGTCGTCCTCGCGGTCGTCCTGGCGCAACGCCAATGCGGCGGTCACGGCGTCGTCCGGAACTGGCCGGAGCTTCTCCGGCGTCGCGTCATATTACGGCAACGAATCCGGCAGCAAGACCGCGTCGGGACAGCGCTTCAACCAGAACGCCATGACCTGTGCGCACCGCTCGCTGCCGTTCGGCACCAAGTTGAAGGTCAGCGCCGGCGGACGCAGTGTCATTGTCACCGTCAACGACCGCGGGCCGTTCGTCCGTGGCCGCGTGCTCGATCTCTCCAAGGGCGCCGCGCACGCACTCGGCATGGGCGGTCTCGCCCGCGTCACTGCAGAAGTCGTCTCATAAGCCCCCGGCGCAAATGCAAGCGCCATCTTCCCAAACCTCACGCTGCCAAGCATTGCGTCCAGAACGGGCGCCAAGGCTTGCCGCGCGCCAAAACAGCCCGCCGCCATCTCCCGGCGGCGGGCTCTTTCGCTTTCACCGTCGTCATTCCGGGACTCTTTGCCCAGTCATTCCGGGGCGCGCGTCAGGCGAGCCCGGAATCCAGAGGTTATTGCAAGGAACGTCGCCCCAAATCTCGAGGTTCCGGGTTCGACGCTATCGCGTCGCCCCGGAACGACTGGAAGCCTCACAAAAAGCTCTGCGGATCGACGTCGACCTCGAGCTTGAGATTGCCTGACGTCTTCGGACCGGCGGCGAGCCATTGCCGCAGGTAATCCGACAGATCGAAACCGCGCGCCGATTTCGCCAGCAGGCGGAAACGGTAGCGGCCCTTGATGACCGCAAGCGGCGCTTCCGCCGGCCCCAGCACCTGCACATGCTCGTCACGCGGCGCGAGGGCGGCCAGCCTGCGCGCAAAGCCTTCTGCGGTCGGCCGGTCGCCGGCTGAGATGATCAGGCTCGCAAGCCTGCCGAACGGCGGATAGAGCGTGCGCTCGCGCGCATCGATCTCATTGGCATAGAAGGATTCGCGATCGCAGGCGATCAGCGCCTTCATCACGGGATGCTCGGGCTGATGGGTCTGCAGATAGCCGACGCCGCGGCCCTGATCGCGCCCGGCGCGGCCGATCACCTGGTTGAGCAGTTGCCAGGTGCGCTCCGCGGCGCGCGGATCGCCATTGCCGAGGCCGAGATCGGCGTCGACCACGCCGACCAGATTGAGACGCGGAAAATTGTGGCCCTTGGCCACGAGCTGCGTGCCGATGATGATATCGACGCGCCCCTCTGCGATCTCGTTCAGTTCGCTGCGCATGGTCTCGATCGAGGTGATCAGGTCGCTCGACAGCACCATGGCGCGCGCCTCGGGGAAGAGCGCAGCCGCCTCTTCCTGCAAGCGCTCGACGCCGGGGCCGACCGCGACCAGAGATTCCTGCGCTGCGCAGTTCGGGCACGCGGGCGGACGCGGCATCGAGAAGCCGCAATGATGACAGACCAGGCGCTGGCGAAACCGATGATCGACCAGCCACGCGTCGCAGATGGTGCAGGCGAAGCGATGGCCGCAGGCGCGGCATAGCGTCAGCGGCGCATAGCCGCGGCGATTGAGGAACAGCAACGCCTGCTCGCGCCGCTCAATCGCGAATTTGATCTGTTCGGCGAGCCGCGGCGAAACGAAGCGCCCGCGCTGCGGCGGCTCGCGCTTCAGATCGATCGCCTCGATGTGCGGCATGTGCTGGCCGCCAAATCGCGACGGCAGCACGACGCGCTGGTAGCGGCCCTTGCGCGCATTCACCTCGGTCTCGACCGACGGCGTCGCGGAGGCCAGTACGATCGGGATTTTGGCAATGTGGGCGCGCACGACCGCCATGTCGCGGGCGTGATAGTGCACGCCCTCATCCTGCTTGTAGGCCTGGTCGTGCTCCTCATCGACCACGATCAGCCCGAGCTCGGCGTAAGGGAGAAACAGTGCCGAACGCGCACCGACCACGACCGGCGCTTCGCCGGCCGCGATCGCGGCCCAGTTGCGCGCGCGGGTGCGCGGGGTGAGTTCAGAGTGCCATTCCAGCGGGCGGACGCCAAAACGTTGCGCGAAACGGTCGAGAAACTGCCCGGTCAGCGCGATCTCCGGCATCAGGATCAGCGACTGCCTGCCGCGGCGGACGGTTTCGGCGACCGCCTCGAAATAGACCTCGGTCTTGCCGGAGCCGGTGACGCCGTCGAGCAGGGCGACGTGAAAGCTGCCGTTCGCGGCGAGCGCACGCATGGCGTCGACCGCGCTGCGCTGCTGGCGGGTGAATTCGGGTTGCGCATAGGCGGGATCGGGCGGCGGAGGCGGCAGCGCGCGCGGCATCGCCTCTGTCACGAGCGTGCCCTCGTCGACCAGACCATCGACCACGCCGGTGCTGACGCCGGCCTCCTTCGCGGCCTCCGACTTGCCGTGCAGCAAACCGTCCGACAATACGTCGATCAGCCGCCGCCGCGCCGGCGTCAACCGGTTCGGCGGCGCGCCGACCAGCCGTACCCCTAACCGCACCCGCTCCGGGCCGAGGTCCTCTCCCATCCGCAGGGACATGCGCAGCACCATGCCGCGGGCGGACAGCGTGTAGCTGGCAACCCAGTCGACCAGCGAACGCAGCTCGCCCTTGAGCGGCGGCACATCGAGTTTTTCGACAACGTCCTTCAGACGATTGTGCAGGCGCGGATCGGGATTGGCGTTTTCGGCCCACACCACCGCCAGCACCTCGCGCGGCCCGAGCGGAACCCCGACGACATCGCCGGCCTTCAGCTCCATGCCGCGCGGCACGCGATAGGAATAGGTCTGGTTGAGAGCGACCGGCACCAGCACGTCGACGATCTGCGTCGATGTTCCAGAAAAGCTGCCGGTGCGCGGGGTGTGGTCCATGTCTGTCAGAATCAGGTGTGCCGGCTTGGAGAGTTAGCGGACAGTAAACGAAAGAGGTGCGATATAGTCACTTGGAATCAGGGGAGCCATAGCACCCATGACGTCGGATTCGTCAGCCACCGCGCCGGTCGAACTTGCCTCCGCCGACCAGAGCATCGCGCTGCAGATGGCGCGCTGGCTCACGCATCTGCGCGCCGAGCGCAGATTGTCGCCAAAAACGCTGGAGGCCTATGCGCGCGATCTCAGGCAATGCCTCGATTTCCTCTGCCTGCATTGGGGCGAGCGCGTCACGCTCGCGCGTTTCGCGGCGTTGGAAACCACCGACATCCGCGCGTTCATGGCGATGCGCCGCGCCGATGAGGTCGCCGGCCGCTCGCTGATGCGGGCGCTGGCGGGACTGCGCTCCTTCGGCCGCTTTCTCGAACGCGAAGGCAAGGGCAAGCTCGGCGCACTCTCGGCGATCCGCGCGCCGAAAGTGGCCAAGAGCCTGCCGAAGCCGATCCAGATCGATGCCGCCAAACGCCTGGCCGACGCCGACGAGCGCGCAGGCGAGACCCGCGAGACCTGGGTTCTGGCGCGGGACGCCGCCGTGATGGCGCTGCTCTACGGCTCGGGCCTGCGTATCTCCGAGGCGCTCGGATTGAAACGCCGCGACGTGCCACGGCCGGGCGAAGGCGACGTGCTGATCGTCAACGGCAAGGGCAACAAGACCCGCATGGTGCCGGTGCTGCACAATGTGCTGACGCTGATCGCGGAATATGTCGCGCTCTGCCCCTATCCGTTACCGGCGGAAGGACCGATCTTCGTCGGCGCCCGCGGCGGCCCGCTGAGTCCACGCATCATCCAGCTTGCGATGGAGCGGCTGCGCGGCGCACTGGGACTGCCCGACAGCGCCACGCCGCACGCGCTCCGGCATTCTTTTGCAACTCACCTGTTGTCACGTGGCGGCGATCTGCGCGCGATCCAGGAGCTGCTCGGCCACGCCTCGCTCTCGACCACGCAGGTGTATACGGGCATCGACACCGAGCGGCTGCTCGAAGTCTACGCCAGCGCTCATCCGCGTGGATGAACCGCCGATGAACAGCGCGCTCTGACACCATTCCGTCACATCCGTTTGCCTCTTGCGCGGAACGGTCGGTTCCGGCAATCGTGCCGAGGGACTTATCCGGAGGGGAATATGAGTGCACACGAGAGCATGGAGCATGCCGAACACGCCGAGCATGCATCCAGCGAGAACAGAAAGATCGCACTGCTGATTGCGGTGATCGCGCTTTGTCTTGCGTTGTCGGAAACGCTGGGCAAGGGCGCGCAAACCGAAGCCATCAGCAAGAATGTCGAGGCCTCCAACCTCTGGGCGTTCTTTCAGGCCAAGACCATCCGCCGCACCACGGTGCAGACCGCAGCTGAACAGGTCAAGCTCGGCCTCGGCGCGATCAGCGACGATGCCGCGAAAGCGGCGGTGCAGAAGCAGATCGACGATTGGCAAAAGACCGCGGCGCGCTACCGCTCGGAGCCCGAGACCGGTGAAGGCTCGGAGCAATTGGCCGAGCGGGCCAAGCATGCCGAAGAGGAGCGCGACGTCTCCACGGCGAAATACCATCACTATGAATTGGCCTCGGCAGCGTTTCAGATCGGCATCGTGCTGGCGTCCGCGACCATCATCACGGGGATGATCGCGCTGGCCTGGATCTCGGGCGCGCTGACCCTCGTCGGCATCGCCATGACGGCGCTTGGCCTGTTCCAGCCGCACCTTTTACATCTGCATTGAAGCGGGATATTACCGCGCCTCGCGCACGCTCTTGCGGAAACGCATGATCAGACGCATCGTGCGCGAGGACCAGCCTTCGCCGCTCGCCATCTCCAGGATCCGCGCCTTGATCGGATCGACGATCGCCTTGGCCTTGGCACGCAGTGTCAGCACGAATTCGTAGAGCTTCTCGAACCAGACCATTTCGAGAAGCTTCGAACGCGTCACGTCGAACAGGAACGCGGTGACGCCGACACCCAAAAACTTCGCGAACAGGATGGTGAAGACCGCGCTCATCCAATGTTCATGGGTGAGCAGCCAGAGACCGACCAGCTTGAGCGGAAACAGCGGGAGGACCGGCACGATGAACACGATCAACGTCATCGCCGGCGACAGCGTGTCGACACGCTCGGCAAGCCATTGCTTGAACGCACGCAACGGGATCGCCGCCACCACCTTGGCCACGATCGGCTCGAGGTGATCCCACAACCAAGCTTCGATCAGGAAGATGATCGCAAGCAGAACCCAGAACGGCTGTAGCAAACGGCGCATCAAGGTCATCTCACCCCAGCCGGCGGCTGGCCGTCGATCACATATGGATCGCGCGCTTGCCGACCGCAAGCGCAGCTTCCTTGATGGCCTCGGAACGGGTTGGATGAGCATGACAGGTGCGAGCGAGATCCTCCGCAGCGCCACCAAACTCCATCAATACGGCTGCTTCGTGGATCATTTCGCCCGCTTCTCGCCCGATAATATGCACACCAAGCACGCGGTCGGTCTTCGCATCTGCGAGAACCTTGACGAAACCTTCCGTGGTCTGATTCACCTTGGAACGACCGTTTGCGGTAAATGGAAACTTACCAACGGTATAACCAACGCCAGCCTGCTTCAGCTCTTCCTCGGTCTTGCCGACCGAGGAAACCTCGGGCGTGGTATACACGACACCTGGGATGACGTCGTAGTTCACGTGTCCCGCCTGCCCCGCGATGATCTCCGCGACCGCAACGCCTTCATCCTCGGCCTTGTGCGCCAGCATGGGTCCCGCGATCACATCGCCGATCGCGTAGACGCCTTTCACGCTGGTCGCGAAATGCGAATCAATCTGCACGCGCCCACGATTGTCGAGCGCGACGCCGGCCTCCTGCAGGCCCAGGCCTTCGGTGTAAGGGACGCGTCCGATGCAGACCAGCACGACGTCGGCTTCGATCGATTCGGCCGCACCGCCCGCCGCGGGCTCGACCTTGGCGACGAGCCGGTTGCCTGACGTGTCGATGCCGGTGACCTTGGCGCCGAGCTTGAACGCAAAACCCTGCTTTTCGAGGATGCGCTGAAACTGCTTGGCAATCTCGCCATCCATTCCCGGCAGGATGCGGTCGAGAAATTCGACGACGGTGACTTCGGCGCCGAGCCGGTGCCACACCGAACCAAGCTCAAGGCCGATCACGCCGGCGCCGACGATCAGAAGCTTGCCGGGCACATTCTCCAGCGACAGCGCGCCGGTCGACGACACGATGCGCTTCTCGTCGATGTCGATGCCCTTCAGCCGCGCGATGTCCGAGCCGGTGGCGATGACGATGTTCTTGGTCTCGACGACTTGCGAACTGGGGTTACCGGACACCTCGACCTTGCCGGGGCCCAAAATCTTCCCCTGTGCCGTGAATGACGTCGATCTTGTTCTTCTTCATCAGGAACTCGACGCCCTTGACGTTGCCGTCGATGCCCTGCTGCTTGAAGTTCATCATCGACGGCAGATCGAGCTTCGGCGCGGGGACGCTGACGCCCATCTTGGCGAACGAATGCCCGGCCTCCTCGAACATCTCGGAGGCGTGCAACAGCGCCTTCGACGGCATGCAGCCGACATTGAGGCAGGTGCCGCCGAGCGTCGCGTTCTTCTCGACGACGGCAACCTTCATGCCGAGTTGCGCCGCGCGCACCGCGCAGACATAGCCGCCCGGGCCAGTGCCGATGACAACGAGATCGTAAGTAGCCATGAAGTCAGTCCTGTAGCTGAGCTGTGTGACAGCTATTAGCGTCCACCCGACACATCAAGGATGGCGCTGGTCACGTAGGAGGCATCGTCCGACATCAGCCAGACGATGGCGTTGGCGATTTCGTCCGCGGTACCGACGCGCTTCATCGGCACCATATGCGCCAGCCGATGCGCGCGATCGGGCTCGCCGCCCGAGGCGTGGATGTCCGTATCGATCAGCCCCGGCCGGATCGCCGCGACGCGGATACCCTCGCCCGCCACCTCATAGCCGAGGCCGACGGTGAAGGAATCGATCGCACCCTTGGACGCCGCGTAATCGACATAGGTGTTGGGCGAGCCGAGCTTGGCGGCCACCGACGACAGGTTGACGATGACGCCGCCCTTGCCGCCATGGCGCGTCGACATCCGTTTCACCGCTTCGCGGGCGCAGAGCATGCTGCCGGTGACATTGACCGCCATCATGCGCTGGATGCGCTCGGCCGGCATATCCTCGACCCGCTGCGACGGTCCCACGATGCCGGCATTGTTGACCAGAGCGCCAAGCGTGCCGAACTGATCGGCGGCCTTGAACAGCGCAAGGATGTCGCTCTCTTGAGCTACGTCGCATTTCACCGCGATCGCCTTGCCGTTCTTGCCTTCGATCTCGGCGACCACTTCGTCGGCGGCCGCCTCGTTGCTGGCATAGCCGACCACGACGCGGTAGCCGCGCGCGGCAGCAGCAAGCGCGGTCGCGCGGCCGATGCCGCGACTGCCGCCGGTGATCACAACGACTTTGTCCGTCAAGCTCGCCCCCATCGTCCGGCGCACCCTGCCCGATGCGCGCTACTCACAAAAGGCTTCCCCAGGGATCACAGATCCAGCACCAGCCGCGCCGGGTCTTCCAGGCTCTCCTTGACACGCACCAGGAAGGTCACGGCCTCCTTGCCGTCGATGACGCGGTGATCGTAGGACAGCGCCAGATACATCATCGGGCGGATTTCGATCTTGCCGCCAACGACCATCGGCCGCTCCTGGATCTTGTGCATGCCGAGGATGCCGGACTGCGGCGCGTTGAGGATCGGCGTCGACATCAGCGAGCCGTAGATGCCGCCATTGGTGATGGTGAAGGTGCCGCCCTGCATCTCCTCGATCTTGAGATGCCCGTCACGCGCGCGGCGGCCGTAGTCCGCGATCGACTTTTCGATCTCGGCAATCGACTTGACGTCGCAGTCGCGCACGACCGGCACGACCAGACCCTTGTCGGTGCCGACGGCGACGCCGATGTGATAGTAGTTCTTGTAGATCAGGTCCGAACCGTCGATCTCGGCGTTGACGGCCGGGATATCTTTCAGCCCCTGCACGCAGGCCTTGGTGAAGAAGCCCATGAAGCCGAGCTTGGAGCCGTGCTTCTTCTCGAACACGTCCTTGTATTGCGCGCGAAGCGCCATGACGTGGGTCATGTCGACCTCGTTGAAGGTCGTCAGCATCGCAGCCGTGTTCTGCACGTCCTTCAGCCGCCGGGCGATGGTCTGGCGCAGCCGCGTCATCTTCACGCGCTCTTCGCGCGCGGCATCGTCGGCCGGCGACGGCGCGCGGACCTGCACGGAGGCCGCCGGCTGATTGACCGGCATCGGCGCCGACGCGGCGCGCTCGATCGCGGCCAGCATGTCGCCCTTGGTGACGCGGCCGTCCTTGCCGGAGCCCGGAACGGTGGACGCATCGACACCACTTTCCGCGGAGAGTTTTCGTACCGACGGCGCGAGCGGCGCATCGGATGGCGCAGCCCTGGCGGGCGCGGCGGCTGGTGCGGGGGGCGGCGGAGGAGGCGCGGCCGATGCAGTCGGCTTGGCCGGCGCGGCTGCGGGCTTGGCCGCGGCTGCGCCGTCATTGATCAGGCCGAGCAGCGCGCCGACCGCGACCGTGTCGCCATCTTTCGCTGCGATCTCGCCGAGCGTGCCGGCCGACGGCGCAGGCACCTCGATGGTGACCTTGTCGGTCTCGAGTTCGACCAACGGCTCGTCGACGGCGACGGGATCGCCGGCCTTCTTGAACCAGCGGCCAATGGTGGCCTCGGTCACGGATTCACCAAGCGTCGGAACGCGGATTTCAGTCATCGTCTTCCCCACTACCCTGTGCGGTCATCGCCCGCGGAGGCGGGCGATCCAGTACGCAGCGCTGCCGAAACGAACATCGGCGACCGAGCCTGACTGGATGCCCCGCCTGCGCGGGGCATGACGGTTCAAATCTAGCTCAACGCCTCATCGAGCAGCGCCTTGAGCTGCGCCAGATGCTTCGACATCAGCCCGGTCGCGGTCGCAGCCGATGCTGCGCGTCCGGCGTAACGCGGGCGGCGATGCGTCGCGTTGACCTGGTTGAGCACCCATTCGAGATAGGGCTCGATGAAGTGCCACGCACCCATGTTGCGCGGCTCCTCCTGACACCAGACCACCTCGGCGCCTTGAAGCGGGTGAGCTCGGCGACCAGCGCCTTCAGCGGCACCGGATAGAGCTGCTCGACGCGCATGAGGTAGATGTCGTCGATGCCGCGCTTCTCGCGCTCGTCATAGAGATCGTAATAGACCTTGCCCGAGCACAGCACGACGCGGCGGATCTTGGCGTCCGGCACGAGTTTGGTCTGGTCGTCGGGCTGCATCTGGGCGTCATCATAGAGGATGCGATGGAAGGTCGCGTCCTTGCCAAGCTCGTCGAGCCGCGACACCGCGCGCTTGTGGCGCAGCAGCGACTTCGGCGTCATCAGGATCAACGGCTTCCTGATCTCGCGATGCAGCTGGCGTCGCAGCACGTGGAAATAGTTCGCGGGTGTCGTCGGATAGACCACCTGCATGTTGTCCTCGGCACACATCTGCAGGTAGCGCTCCAGACGCGCCGAGGAATGCTCGGGTCCCTGCCCCTCATAGCCATGCGGCAGCAGGCAGACGAGGCCGGACATGCGCAGCCATTTGCGTTCGCCGGAGGAGATGAACTGGTCGAACAGCACCTGCGCGCCGTTGGCGAAGTCGCCGAACTGCGCTTCCCACATCGCCAGCGCGTTCGGCTCGGCGAGCGAATAGCCGTATTCGAACCCGACCACGGCTTCTTCCGACAGCAGCGAGTTGATGACCTCGTAATGACCCTGATCGCCGCCGAGGTGATTGAACGGCGTGTAGCGGCTCTCGTCCTCCTGATCGATCAGCACCGAATGCCGCTGCGAGAACGTGCCGCGCTCGGAGTCCTGACCGGACAGCCGCACGTGATGGCCTTCCTGCAACAGCGAGCAGACCGCCAGCGCCTCGCCGGTCGCCCAGTCGATACCGACGCCGTTGTCGATCGCCTTGGCACGGTTGTCGAGGAAGCGCTGGATGGTGCGATGAACCCGGAAGCCATCGGGAACCTTGGTGATCTTGCGGCCGATTTCCTTCAGCTCGGAGACATCGACGCCGGTGACGCCGCGGCGGGCGTCCTCTTCCTGGTCGGCGATCTTGAAGCCGGCCCATTTGCCGTCGAGCCAGTCGGCCTTGTTGGGCTTGTAGCCGGAGCCCGCCTCGAGCTCGGCATCGAGCCGCGCGCGCCAGTCGGCCTTGGCCTTCTCCACCTCGCCTTCGGTCATCACCTTTTCGGCGATCAGGCGCTTGGCGTAGATCTCCAGCGTCGACGGATGCGAGGCGATCTTCTTGTACATCACCGGCTGGGTGAACGCCGGCTCGTCGCCCTCGTTGTGACCGTGCCGGCGGTAGCAGAACATGTCGATGACGACCGGCTTGTGGAATTTCTGCCGGAACTCGGTCGCGACCTTGGCGGCGAACACCACGGCTTCGGGATCGTCGCCGTTCACATGGAAGATCGGCGCATCGATCATCTTCGCCACATCCGACGGATAGGGCGAGGAGCGCGAATAGCGCGGATAGGTGGTGAAGCCGATCTGGTTGTTGACGATGAAATGCACGGAGCCGCCGGTGCGGTAGCCCTTCAGATCGGAAAGGCCGAAGCACTCGGCCACCACGCCCTGGCCGGCGAACGCGGCATCGCCATGCATCAGGAGCGGCATCACCGAAATGCGCATGTCCGGCGGATCGCCATGCTGGTCCTGCTTGGCGCGGACCTTGCCGAGCACGACGGGATCGACGATTTCCAGATGCGACGGATTGGCGGTCAGCGACAGATGGATGCGGTTGCCGTCGAACTCGCGGTCGGACGACGCGCCGAGATGGTACTTGACATCGCCTGAGCCCTCGACCGCGTCGGGATTGGCCGAACCGCCCTTGAACTCATGGAACAGCGCGCGGTGCGGCTTGGCCATCACCTGGGTCAGCACGTTGAGGCGGCCGCGATGCGGCATGCCGACGACGATCTCCTTCACGCCGAGATTGCCGCCGCGCTTGATGATCTGCTCCAGCGCGGGGATCAGCGACTCGGCGCCATCGAGGCCGAAGCGCTTGGTGCCGGTGAACTTGAGGTCGCAGAATTTCTCGAAGCCTTCCGCCTCGATCAGCTTGTTCAGGATCGCGCGGCGGCCTTCGCGGGTGAAGCTGATCTCCTTGTCCGGCCCCTCGATGCGCTCCTGGATCCAGGCCTTCTGCGCACCGTTCGAGATGTGCATGAATTCGACGCCGAGCGTTTGGCAATAGGTCCGCTCGCAGATCGCGACGATCTCGCGCAGCGTGCCGTATTCGAGGCCAAGCACGTGATCCAGGAAGATCTTGCGATCGAAATCGCTTTCCTCGAATCCATAGGTGCGCGGATCGAGCTCTTCGCGGTCGCGTGGCGCCTCGATTCCGAGCGGGTCAAGCTTGGCATGGAAATGACCGCGCATGCGGTAGGCGCGGATCAGCATCAGGGCGCGAACGGAATCGCGCGTCGCCTGGTGCAGTTCGGCCGGCGTGACGTCGGCGCCCTTTTCGGCCCCTTGGTCCTTTTTGCCTTGGTCTCTGCCTTGGGCCTTCTCCTGCGCCTTGGCTGCGATCTTGGCGCCGACCGCCTTCTCCACCTCGGCCCAGTTGCCGTCGAGCGCGGAGGTCAGGTCGTCGCGCGGCGACAGCGGCCAGTTGTCGCGGCCCCAGGACGGGCCCTCGGCGTTCTTGCGAACGTCAGCCGGAGCGTCCTTCAGGCTCTTGAAGAACTCCTGCCAGTCGGTGTCGACCGACGCGGGGTCTTTCTCGTAGCGGGCGTAGATTTCGTCGATGTAGGTGGCGTTTGTGCCCTGCAAAAATGATGAGAGGGCAAAGGCTGCGTTCGCGTCCTGGCGAGACATGATGGCGTCCTGGTGATTTCACTTACGCGCGTACCAAACGGCGCGGACACCGACCCAGTCGAGTGGGTCGGTGTGGGTCGAAACCCTTTACCCTATTTAGGCGGAAACTTCGCCCTTAAAAGAACTAAGCTCTGAATTAGGATTTCAATTTTTCTGCGAGCGTGTGTCCGAGACGCGCCGGCGACGGAGAGACCGTGATTCCAGCCGCTTCCATGGCGGCGGCCTTGGAGCCGGCATCGCCCTTGCCGCCGGAGATGATCGCGCCGGCATGACCCATGCGGCGGCCGGGAGGCGCGGTGACGCCGGCGATGAATCCGACCATCGGCTTCTTGCGGCCGCGCTTGGCCTCGTCCTTCAGGAATTGCGCGGCGTCTTCCTCGGCGGAGCCGCCGATCTCGCCGATCATGATGATCGAGGTCGTCTTGTCGTCGGCCAGGAACATTTCGAGAACATCGATGAATTCCGTGCCCTTGACCGGGTCTCCGCCGATGCCGACCGCGGTGGTCTGGCCGAGGCCCTCCTGGGTGGTCTGGAATACTGCCTCGTAGGTCAGCGTGCCCGAGCGGGAGACGATGCCGACCGATCCCGGCTTGAAGATGTTGGCGGGCATGATGCCGATCTTGCACTCGCCGGCGGTCATGACGCCCGGACAGTTCGGCCCGATCAGCCGCGATTTCGATCCCGACAGCGAGCGCTTGACCCTGACCATGTCCAGCACCGGGATGCCTTCGGTGATGCAGACGATCAGCGGGATCTCGGCGTCGATCGCCTCGCAGATCGCATCCGCAGCGCCCGGCGGCGGCACATAGATCACCGATGCGTCGGCGCCGGTCTTGTCCCGCGCCTCGGCGACCGTGTCGAACACAGGCAGGCCGAGATGTTTCGCGCCGCCTTTGCCCGGCGAGGTCCCGCCGACCATCTTGGTGCCATAGGCGATCGCGGCCTCGGAGTGGAAGGTGCCGTTCTTGCCGGTAAAGCCCTGGCAGATGACCTTGGTGTTGTTGTCGATCAGGATGGACATGCTCTGGACTGCTTTCGCGGGAGACGATCTTTGGAAGGGTTAGCTGGCGCGCCGGTAGACGCCGGTGAGCACGTCGGCCCACCCTTCTGCGTCGGGCGAGAATTGAATCTTCAGGTTGTAGGTATTGTCGTCGACGACTTCATAGAGGTGGCGCGCGTTGCCGCGCAGCGAGCCGCGCACCAGCGTCAGCACCTTGCCGACCCAGCCGCCGGAGGCCGGCGATGGCGGGTAGTAGCCGAGAGAATCGTGCCAGAACAATTTGTAGGTCCTGTCCTCGCGGTCATAGGTGAAGAGGCCGTGGGTCGCGAAGGTTTCCTTGCCGTCGCGCATCTGGCGCGTGTCCTGGATCAGATAGAAGCCGTTGAGGCCCATGTGCGCCGTGACGCGGGAGATCGCCGGACCGCCCGCCGTCCAGCGCGACGGATAGACCATCTCTTCGCCGTCCCATTCGCCGGCGAACACCGCAAGCTTGTGATGCTCCGGTAGCGGCGACGGTGCGGCGAGATGGTCCTGGGCCATGGCGCTAGCCTCCTTTGACGGCCTTCACGATCTTCTGCGCGGCGTCGTCGAGATTGTCGGCGGGCACCACGTTGAGTCCGGACTCGCTGATGATCTTCTTGCCCTGCGCGACGTTGGTGCCTTCGAGCCGGACCACCAGCGGCACTTTCAGGCCCACCTGCTTCACGGCAGCGACCACGCCCTCGGCGATCACGTCGCATTTCATGATGCCGCCGAAGATGTTGACCAGGATACCCTTCACATTGGGGTCCGCGGTGATGATCTTGAAGGCCGCAGCCACCTTTTCGACGCTGGCGCCGCCGCCGACATCAAGGAAATTCGCAGGCTCCATGCCGTAGAGCTTGATGATGTCCATCGTCGCCATGGCGAGGCCCGCGCCGTTGACCATGCAGCCGATGGTGCCCTCGAGCGCGACATAGTTGAGGTCGTATTTCGACGCCTCGATCTCCTTGGCGTCTTCCTCGGTCTCATCGCGCAGCGCGGCGACCTCGGGATGGCGGAACAGTGCGTTGTCGTCGAACGCGACCTTGGCGTCGAGCACGCGGAGCTGGCCCTGCTTGGTGACGACCAGGGGGTTGATCTCCAGCATCGCCATGTCCTTGGCGACGAACGCCGCATAGAGCTGTGACACCAGCTTCTCGGCCTGCTTGGCGAGATCGCCGCTGAGCTTCAGCGCCTTCGCGACCGTACGGCCGTGGTGGGCCATGATGCCGGTCGCAGGATCGACCGAGAAGGTGACGATCTTTTCCGGCGTGGAATGGGCGACATCCTCGATGTTGACCCCGCCTTCGGTCGACACCACGAAGGAGACTTCCGAGGTCTCGCGGTTGACCAGGATCGAGAGATAGAACTCCTTGTCGATGTCGGAGCCGTCCTCGATGTAGAGACGATTGACCTGTTTGCCGTGCGCGCCGGTCTGCACGGTGACCAGCGTCTTGCCGAGCATCTGCTTGGCGAACTCGTTGACCTCGGCGACCGACTTGGCGATCCGCACGCCGCCCTTGTCGCCGGCGGCAGCTTCCTTGAACTTGCCCTTGCCGCGGCCACCGGCGTGGATCTGGCTCTTCACCACCCAGATCGGTCCGGGAAGCTGCTTGGCCGCAGCCTCGGAATCCTCCGGACGCAGCACGGGAACGCCCTTCGAGATCGGGACGCCGAACTCGTTCAAGAGCGCCTTGGCCTGGTATTCATGGATGTTCATACGGTCGCTCCCCGAACCTTCGCGCGGCGAATTGTAAAGTCTACGACCGGCTTTAGGTCTGGCATACCATATACCAAGGCAACTGCAAGACCCAGAGCCGGCAATCGATATCTTGCCAGCGGACGGAATTACCGGCCGAGCAGGTCCGGCGCGATCTTCTTGCAGGCATCGACCAAGCCCTGGACAGCGCCGACCGACTTGTCGAACGCCTCGCGGTCCTTGCCGGCGAGATCGATCTCGACGATCCGCTCAACGCCCTTGCTGCCGATCACGACGGGCACGCCGACATACATGTCCTTCACGCTGTATTCGCCGTTGAGATAGGCGGCGCAGGGCAGCACCCGCTTCTTGTCGCGCAGATAGCTCTCGGCCATCGCGATCGCGGAGGCCGCCGGGGCATAGAAGGCCGAACCGGTCTTCAGGAGATTGACGATCTCGGCGCCGCCGTTGCGGGTCCGATCGACGATCTCGTCGATCCGGGCCTGCGAGGTCCAGCCCATCTTGACGAGGTCGGGCAGCGGAATGCCGGCCACCGTGGAGTAGCGCACCAGCGGCACCATGGTGTCGCCGTGGCCGCCCAGCACGAAGGCCGTCACGTCTTCGACCGAGACGTTGAACTCGTCGGCGAGGAAATAGCGGAAACGCGAGGAGTCCAGCACGCCGGCCATGCCGACCACCTTCTTGTGCGGCATGCCGGAGGCCTTCTGCAGCGCCCAGACCATCGCGTCCAGCGGGTTGGTGATGCAGATGACGAACGCGTCGGGCGCGTATTTCTTGATGCCGGCGCCGACCTGCTCCATCACCTTGAGATTGATCGAGAGAAGGTCGTCGCGGCTCATGCCCGGCTTGCGCGGCACGCCGGCGGTGACGATGCAGACCTTGGCATTGTCGAGCGCGTCGTAGGAATTGGCGCCGGCATAGCTCGCGTCGAAGCCGTCGACGGGGGAGGACTGCGCGATGTCGAGCGCCTTGCCCTGGGGCACGCCCTCGGCGATGTCGAACATCACGACGTCGCCCAATTCCTTCAGGCCGATGAGGTGAGCCAGCGTTCCGCCGATCTGACCGGAGCCAATCAAAGCAATCTTGTCGCGTGCCATGGGAAATCTGTCCTTTGCGAGCCCGAAGGGGAGCGGTTTGAAAAGCTGAATGGCTGGTTATCCCTTTCGACCGAGCCGTTCAAGTCGCGCCGTGCCGGATTGCCGCGGGTGCCTGGATTTCGATCAGCGGCGCTCGCCATCCTCGAAACATCCTGGAGGATCGGCCCCGAAATTTTGTCCAAAACTTCTAGATTCCGGGTTCGCGCTGAAGCGCGCCCCGGAATGACCCGTGCGAGGAGACGCTACGTCTCCACCAAGCCCGTGCTCGACCCGCTGGCGGCGGAATCCTTCCGTCCGTGAGGCAGGCCGCAGATAGGATTCCGAACTCATCTCGATCAGGCGCGACGAGGTCCGCTTGAACTCATTGGCTTCAACCCCCTCGGTCGCCAGGTAAAGCGACACCGGGTCGGCTTCGGCCGAGGCCATCAGCTTCACGGCGTTGTCATAGAGCGTGTCGATCAGCGAGATGAACCGCTTGGCGGCGTTGCGTTCGGCGTAGTCCATGACCGGAATGCGGTCGATCAGGATCGTGTGATAATCGTGCGCCAGCCGGATGTAGTCCGAGGCAGCGAGCGGCTTGTCGCATAGATCGGCAAAGGAGAACCGCGCCACGCCGTTTGCCGAGCACGGCACATGGAGCGTGCGGCCCTTGATCAAAATGTCGCGCGGCTGGCACGGCGCCTTGCCGGTCATCCGCGCCCAGGCCTTGTCGAGCGCGGTATCGGCGTCGCGATCGGCCGGCACCAGCCACATCTTGGCACCGGCGAGCTTTTCCAGCCTGAAATCGGTCCGCGCGTCGAGCCGCAGCACATCCATGTGATCGGCAATCTGCGCGATGAACGGCAGGAACAGCGCCCGGTTCAAGCCGCCCTTGTACAGATCCTCCGGCGCGACATTGGAGGTCGCGACCACGACCGTGCCGAGCTCGAACAGTTTGGCGAACAGCCGGCCAAGGATCATCGCATCGGCGATGTCGGTGACATGAAATTCGTCGAAGCACAAAAGCCAGGCTTCGTCGAAGATCGCATTCGCGGTCAGCGCGATCACGTCGCCATTGGCAAGCTCGCCGCGTGCGATGCTCTGGCGATAGCCATAGATCCGCTCATGCACGTCGGCCATGAATTCGTGGAAATGCGCGCGCCGCTTGAGTTCGACCGGGCTGTACTGAAAGAACAGGTCCATCAGCATGGTCTTGCCGCGACCGACTTCGCCATGGACGTAAAGGCCGCGCGGCGGCGCGTCGTCCTTGTCGCCGAACAGCCGGCCGAGCAGACCCTGCTTGCGCAGCGGCTTATAAGTCGCAAGCCGCCGCTCCAGCGCGGCGAATGCATCGACGGCTTCGGCTTGCGCCGCGTCAGGCTCGATCGCACCGGAGGAGAGGAGCGCCTGGTACTGGCTGCGGAACACGTCTGAGGGGGTGGACAACATGGGCCCACTTTACGGCCCCAACGCTGAAGAAATTGCAAGCCGCGAATTGGCGACGGGGGTATGCGACGGCGCTTTAGCCCCGATAGCGGGCATCGGCATGCCGCAGCCTATCGATCGCCCGCGGCCGGAATACCGGGTCTCGCTTCGGTGAGCGCTCATGATCTATGGGCTCAGCGCGTAGGAATCCTCCACGATGTACGGGCCGCCGCCCGTGGACGCGCGCGCCGAGAACAACACGAACCGATCGGCCGTAAAAACACGGCTCGGAAAATACCCGCGCACCGACAGATAGTCCGCGACGTCCTGGCTCGAGGCGTCGTGGAGCCGCGCCAGCGTGACATGCGGGGTGAATTTGCGCCCTTCAGGATCAAGCCCGATGCGCTGCATCATGCGCTCCAGCTCGGCCTGCAATTCGACCAGCGGCTTGCTCGGGACGATGGACGCAACCACCGCGCGCGGCTTGCGTCCGCCGAAGCTTGACAGACCCTGCAGCGTCACGTCGAACGGCTTGCGATTCACCCGCCACAGCATGGAGGCGATCTCGTTGGCGGACGCGCCGTCGATGTCGCCGATGAAGCGTAACGTGACGTGGTAGTTTTCGGGATCGATCCAGCGGGCGCCGGGGAGGCCACCTCGCAAATTGGAAAGTGTCTGGCCAATATCGGCCGGAATCTCCAGTCCAGTGAACAAACGCGGCATCGTTAAGGACTCCCGATGCTTGGGCATGACGTCCGTAAAAGCCTGCACCACACGTGGTGGACGAAAGCTTAGGGAAGATCATGCCCGACAATCCCGGCGACGAATCACCGATACCAATTTTTATCTGACTTGTGTGACTCTGCGAAGCATGTGCTGTTAACGGGTCGAAAACCTCCTTGAATAAACCCTTATGGGTAAGGTTATCACAGCCTGTTTTTCACCGATGCTGCTGTTTTATCGTGCCAATCAATGCCTCCACGCTGGGCAGAATGTTGTGCACAATGATGTCGACACCCTCGGCTGTCGGATGAATGCCGTCCGCCTGGTTCAGCTTGGCATCGGCGGCGACGCCGTCAAGGAAGAATGGATATAGCGGCACGTCGAACGCTTTCGCTAACTCCGGATAGATCGGATTGAAGCGGTCCGCATAATCATGGCCGTAGTTCGGCGGTGCGAGCATCCCGCACAGGAGAACCGCGATCCGGCGCGCCTTCAACCGGCTGACGATATCGGACAATGCAGCACGCGTGACGGCCGGATCGACGCCGCGCAACGCGTCATTGGCGCCAAGCTCGACGACGACGGCCTCGGTTCCCTCGGGCACCGACCAGTCGAGCCGGTCACGGCCGCCGGACGAGGTATCGCCGGATACCCCGGCGTTGATCATGTCGACATCTATCCCCTTGTCCTTCAACGCCTTTTGCAAACGCGCCGGAAATGCCGCAGCAGCCGGCAGGCCAAGCCCGGCGCTCAGCGAATCGCCGAGCACGACCATCTTGACCGCCTTCGCGCCGCCGGCGGCCGGAACCTGCGCAACCGCCTGCCCCGCGGCGGTCAAGGCCATCATCAACACAAGTATGTGCGCGAACGCGGCTAAGCGCCTCTCGACCGCGTGCGCGAAAGTGCCATATGACCGGACCATGGACAGTCTCATCGAAGCCTCATCGCGCGCCGGCACGTCGCCGGAGACCATTTCCATTTCCAACGTCAATCTCTCGCTCGGCACCGGTGCGGCGCGGGTCCATATTCTCAAAGACATCAGCCTGCGCGTGGCTTCGGGTGAGACGATCGGCCTGATCGGACCGTCGGGCTCGGGAAAGTCAACGCTTTTGATGGTCATGGCGGGCCTGGAACGTCCTGACAGCGGAGAGGTGGTGGTCGATGGCACGCCGTTCAATGCGTTGAACGAGGATGCGCTCGCCCGCTTCCGCGGCCGGCAAGTCGGCATCGTGTTTCAATCGTTTCATCTGATCCCGACCATGACAGCGCTGGAGAACGTCGCAGTGCCGCTCGAACTGGCCGGCAATCCCGATGCGTCGCAACGCGCGGCGCATGAGCTCGCATCGGTCGGCCTCGGCGATCGGCTGCACCATTATCCGACACAACTTTCCGGCGGCGAGCAGCAGCGTGTCGCATTGGCTCGCGCACTCGCGCCGAACCCCGCTATTCTGGTCGCCGACGAGCCGACCGGAAATCTCGATGAAGCCACCGGAAAGCAGATCGTCGATCTCCTGTTCGCCAAGCGCGCCGAGCGCGGCATGACGCTGGTGCTGGTGACTCACGATGCCTCGCTCGCGCAGCGCTGCGACCGCGTCGTGCGGCTGCGCTCGGGCCGCATCGATGACGGCGCGGCAGATCGCAAGACCGCGCCAGCAGCAGTTTCATGAGCATCGCATCCGAAAGCCTTCGGGGCGACATCGCCCCCGAAACCACGGCTGGCGGCCGCCCGACATCACTCAGCCTGCGCTATGCACTGCGCGAGCTGCGCGGTGGCCTGCGCGGCTTCTATGTCTTCATCGCCTGCATCGCGCTCGGCGTGATGGCGATCGCAGGCGTCGGCTCGATCGCGGCAAGCCTGCGCGACGGATTGGCGCGCGAGGGCCGTACGTTGCTCGGCGGCGATGCGTCCTTCGTGCTGATCCAGCGCGAAGCCAAGCCCGCCGAAGTCGCGTTCCTGCGCTCGCGCGGCCAGGTCTCGGTCGCGGCGACCTCACGTGTCATGGCGCGCACCGCCGACGGCCGGCTCGCTCTGGTCGAACTCAAGGCCGTCGATGGCGCCTATCCCCTGCTCGGCGAACTGACGCTCAAGCCGAAGCTCGCGGTGGATGAGCTTTTCGCCGAGCGCGACGGCGCGTTCGGCGCGGCTGTCGATGCGACGCTGCTGGCGCGGCTCGATCTGAAGATCGGCGACATCGTCAGCGTCGGCGAGGCGCGCTTTCAGATCCGCAGCGTGGTGACGGCCGAGCCGGACAAGCTCGCCGGCGGCATCGGCCTTGGCCCGCGCTTCCTGGTCGGCGAAGCCGGCCTGCGCGCATCCGGGCTGATCCAGCCGGGCAGCCTCGTACGCTGGGTTTATCGGGTCAAGCTGCCCGACAATGCCGACGGCGATCGCGCCACGACCGCACTGATCGACGACGCGCGGACGGCCGCGCCCGACGCCGGCTGGGAGGTCCGCAGCCGCGCCAATGCCTCACCTCAACTCGAGCGGACCATCGATCGCTTCACCCAATTCCTCACGCTGGTCGGCCTCGCCGCGCTTCTGGTTGGCGGCGTCGGAGTCGCCAATGCGGTCAAGAGCCATATCGATCGCCGCCTCGACGTCATCGCTGCGTTGAAGGCGCTCGGCGCCACCGGCCGCGACGTTTTTTCGATCTATCTGACGCAGGTCATGCTGCTGGCCGGCATCGGTTCGGTGATTGGGCTTGCGGCGGGCGCCGCGCTTCCTTTTGTCGTCGTCGGGCTGTTCGGAAAGCTGTTGCCGCTGCCGGTCGTGCCGGCCGTGCATGCCGGCGAGCTTGCGCTATCCTTCGTCTACGGCCTGCTGACTGCGCTGGCCTTCGGCCTGTGGCCGCTCGGCCGTGTCCATGACGTGCCGGTCGCCGCCTTGTTCCGCGAAGCCGTCATCGCCGAATGGCATCGGCCACGCTGGCGGACACTGGCGTTGATGGCAGCGGTGATCGCGCTTCTGATCGCGGTCGTGATCGGCCTCGCCTATGACCGGCGCGTGGCAGCCATTTCCGTCGCCTCGGCCGCGCTGGTGTTCGCATTGCTGCGCGGCATAGCAGTCAGCGTGATGGCCATCGCGCGACGGCTGCCGCGATCGCGCTTCACGATGCTCCGGCTGGCGATCTCGAACATCCACCGGCCCGGCGCACTCACGCCGTCGGTCGTGCTGTCGCTCGGCCTCGGCCTTGCCGTGCTGGTGACGATCACGCAGATCGACGGCAATCTCCGGCGGCAGTTTCTGGCCGCCCTGCCCGAGCGTGCGCCGTCATTTTTCTTCATCGACATTCCGTCCGCCGACGCGGCGCGGTTCGGCGATTTCCTGAAGAAGATCGAACCGCAATCGACCGTCGAGGACGTGCCGATGCTGCGCGGACGCATCGTCGCCGCGCGCGGCGTCGCGGCCGAGGACCTCCATCCGACGAACGATTCCGAATGGGTGCTGCAGAGCGACCGCGGCCTGACCTATACCGGCGAGATCCCCAAGGGCTCCCAGATCATCGAAGGCGATTGGTGGGGCGCCGATTATGCCGGCCCGCCGCTGGTCTCGATCGAGAAGAAGATCGCCGACGGCCTCAATCTCAAGATCGGCGACGAGATCGTGGTCAATGTGCTGGGCCGGAACATTTCGGCGAAGATCGGCAACATGCGCAACATCGACTGGCAGGGAATGGGCATCAACTTCGTGCTGGTGTTCTCGCCTGATGCCTTCAAGGGCGCCCCGCATACCCATGTCGCGACGCTGACGGAAGCCAACCTGGATGCCACAAGCGACGCGAAGATCATCAAGCAGGTCGCCGATGCCTTTCCCAGGGTGACCAGCGTCCAGGTGCGCGAGGTGATGGAGACGGTCGGCGCGGTCGTTTCCAATCTGGCGCTCGCGATCCGCGGCGCCAGCGCGGTCACGCTGATTTCCGCGATCCTGGTCCTGGGCGGCGCGCTGGCCGCGGGCCATCGCCACCGGGTCTATGACGCCGTCATCCTGAAAACGCTCGGCGCCACCCGCGCGCGGCTGCTCGGCGCCTATGCGCTGGAATACCTTCTGATTGGCCTAGCCACGGCCGTGTTCGGCGTGATCGCGGGCTCGGTCGCCGCCTGGCTCGTCGTGACGCGGCTGATGACGCTCAGCTTCGTCTGGCAGGCCGGCAGCGCCGCGGGCGTGGTCGCCGCCGCCCTCGTCGTCACCGTCGGGCTTGGCCTTGCCGGAACGCTCCTGGCGCTGAACCAGAAGCCGGCCTCGGTGCTGCGGAATCTATGAAGAACTGCTTAAGCCGGTGCGGCAGATTTGACACGCACGAGGAGAAATGCCGGGACGCCCTTCCGCCGGCGCCGGGACCGATGCTACCGCACGGTTAACGGGCGTTTTGTCGCGGATTTCGCCTACGGAGCGACATTCAGCCGCGCGTGGAAGCTTGCAGCAAATGTGTTAGTTTCCCACATAAATCTCGGGTTCAGACACGGGTTGATGACGCAAATTTAATGTCAGCAATCCGGACGATCTGAGATAGGTTTTTCAAGCCGGCGCCGCAGACCCTTGCGATCCGCCGGGCAACCAACGGGAATTCGACCATGTCGGACCTAGACCGCAACTATTCCTCTCCTTTCGGCCGGGCCGCCGGGCGCATTGACGCCGCGACCGTCGACGCCGGTCTGCGCGCCTACATGCTGCGCATCTACAACTACATGAGCATTGGCCTCGCCATCACCGGCCTCGCCGCGCTTGGCATCTACATGGCGGCGGTCACCTCTGATCCGTCCGGGGCCGCGGCCAAGATCGGCAACGCGTTCCTGACGCCGTTCGGCTACGCGATGTTCGTGAGCCCCCTGAAGTGGCTGTTCATCCTGGCCCCGCTGGTCATGGTGTTCGCCATCTCGGCCGGCATCAATCGTCTGGCGCCCTCGACGGCCCAGATGCTGTTCTGGGTGTTCTCGGCGCTGATGGGCGTGTCGCTGTCGTCGATCTTCCTGGTGTACACGCACACCTCGATCGTGCGGGTGTTCTTCATCACGGCGGCAACCTTCGGCGCGCTCAGCCTCTACGGCTACACCACGCGGCGTGACATGACCGGCATGGGCTCGTTCCTCTTCATGGGCCTGATCGGCATCATCATCGCGAGCCTGGTCAACCTGTTCCTGGCGAGCTCGGCGCTGCAGTTCATCGTGTCGGTCGCCGGCGTGCTGGTGTTCGCAGGCCTCACCGCCTGGGATACGCAGCGGCTGAAGAACGAGTACATCTACGGCTACGCCTCTGCCGGCGGTGACGTCGCCGAGCGCGCGGCAATCACCGGTGCGCTGTCGCTGTACCTGAACTTCATCAACCTGTTCACGCTGCTCCTGCAGCTCCTCGGCCAGCGCGACTAAGCGTTAAGCCGAAGCGAACCAGATCGAGCCCCGGCCACACGGCCGGGGCTTTTGTTTGTGCAGGCCGACCTTTGCCCCGATGTGGAAGGACGTTGATCGGATACCTCCGCCTGATATCCTCGCGCCACCATGTCCGCCTTTGAAATCAGGCCCACCACGGCCGCCCACCTTCCCGCAATCACTGAGATCTACGAGCACGCCGTTCGTCACGGCACCGCGACGTTCGAATTGACCCCTCCCGATCTCGCCGAAATGACGCGCCGTTTCGACGCGCTGATCGCGGGCAACTTCCCCTATTTCGTCGCCGTCCTCGATGGCCGCGTAGTCGGCTACGCCTATGCGGGCCCCTATCGGCCGCGGCCGGCCTACCGCTTCACCGTTGAGAACTCGGTCTATCTCGAGCCGGCGATCCATCGCCGCGGCATCGGCTTGCAATTGATGCAGCGCCTGATCACCGAATGCACGACGCGTGGCTTCCGCCAGATGATCGCCGTCATCGGTGATTCCGACCAATGTGGGATCGATCGGCGTGCACAGACGGTGCGGATTTCAGATGATCGGCACGCATCCCAGTGTCGGCCTCAAATTCGGCCGCTGGCTCGATACGGTGATGATGCAGCTCCCGCTCGGCGACGGGGCCAGCACGGTGCCGGCCGCAGGGTCGTAGGATTCTCAACGTCATTCCGGGGCGATGCGTCAGCACCGAACTATGGTGCGCAATTGCGCACCTGAGAATCTCGAGATTCCGGGCCTGGTCCGGAGCCTCTCATCGGGCCGCGCTCTGCGCGGACCCGTTGGGACCATCCCGGAATGACGGAGCAAGTAATCGGATATCAGACCAGCGCCGGCTTGCGGTCGATCACCAGCAGCACGCGGTCGAGTTCATGACCGCGCCGCATGATCAGCCCGGTCGCCGAAATCACGCTGTACATGCCCTGCTTGCGGGAGAGCCGCGGATCCTTCTCGATCCGGTAAAGCGGAACCTCGGACGCACGCCGGTACACCGAGAACACCGCGCGGTCGCGCAGGAAATCAATCGCATAGTCGCGCCATTCGCCGTCGGCGACCATGCGGCCGTACAAATTCAAAATCCGATTGAGCTCGAGACGGTTGAACGTCACCCGATTCGGTTGAGGGGGCGCAACGGCGGTCCGTGCCGTTGCGTGGATACCGCTTGGATCGGCATCCTCCGAGATCAGAGTCATGCGGTGCCTCCTGTCATGTCGCTGACATGATCGCGCCAACCGCGCGACCCCGCAAGGGGGACCTGAAAATAGGCGGCATTTCCAAAGCGATAAGACGTTACCAATCTTTAAGGAAGGTGCTGAATTGACAAGTCAAATTGACGCACCGCGCGTCACAGGATCGTTAGCGGAATCATAATGCCGCCCCACTTTGGTCAACCGCCCGCCCTCCTAGGTTGCGACAAGAAGATACTGCGTTGGCCCGGTCCTTTCGGTTTCGGATTCCTCAGCCCCCAGCCCCCCGGGATCGTCGGGATCGGGCCTAGCGCAGAACCCAAGACGAGGGCCAACGAAAGTTGGTCCTTTTTGCTTTGCGGACCTCGCCGTGCAAGAAACTTGCACAAATTCGCCGCGCCGGCCGCCCGCCTCTCTAGTTCGATTCCACCCCAATGGTTGCGGCAACAGTCACGCACACGCTGAATCGCGCGGCGTCCCGAGCCCACGACAGGCGGCAGAAAATTGAGAAATCAGTGCAGGGACGTGTAGGCCGCACCCAGCATCGGGCCGGGCTTATCGCGGCTGCCGTCCTGGATATAGACCACCGCGCCATCGGCGCCGTCTCGCGCCACGCTGTCGATCGGCACCGTCCAGCTTCCTGAGTTGCCGTTCCAGTCGCCGACCTTCAGGAGATTGCGCACGACATTGTGGTAGGTGATCTCGTGGCCGCTGTTCTCTCCCCGGCCGATCAAGATCGGCACTTCCTTCGAGATCGAACACAGCCAGACCTCGCCATGCGTCGTGGCGGTATTTTTCGCCGACGCCGCGACCGATACAGTCAGCTGCTTGCCGGCCTGCGTCATCGTCACCGGGACCGACATCACGCCTTGAGTGTGCGTTGTCGCGCCGATCGCGCTCTCGATGCCGGCGAGGTCGCTGCCGATCACATGCGCCGATCCGTTGACGACCGCTTGCGGCGTGTAGACTTCGCGATCGCCGCGCATGCGCGAATAAGCTTTCTGACGTGCCGAGAAGCGCGAATCCGCCAGCGTGTCTTTCCAGCCGAGATAGTCCCAGTAATCGATCGGAAGGCTCAGCGCGATGACCGACGGATCCTTTGCGAGCTCGCCCAGAACCTTGTCGGCAGGCGGACAGGACGAACATCCCTGCGACGTGAAGAGTTCAATCACAGCGCGCGGGTCGGCGTGAGCCGGACGGATCATGGCGACAATCGCACAAATGCCAAGGGTACCTGACCATTGCGAGACACGATTATAAGCCATCATCACTGTCATAACCGTAAACTATACCGCTGGTGTTAACGCTTCTTAACTTCGTCTGAACTCTTCCCCACAACGCCTCTGAAATCGAAGAGGCGGCCCCCTCATAGGCCGCCTCTATACTAGCTGCCACTCACTTCGCAGTGAGGGGCCATCACATCAGGCTATGCCGCCAGCTTGCGCAGCACGTAGTGCAGGATGCCGCCATTGCGATAATACTCGAGCTCGTCCAGCGTATCGATGCGGCAGAGCAACGAAACGCGCTGCAACGCGCCATCGCCGGAAACGATCTCCGCGGTCAGTTTCTGGCGTGGCTTCAGATCACCCTGCAAACCCCGTATTGTTACGGTCTCGTCGCCCTTCAGGCCGATCGACTGCCACGACGCACCGTCCTCGAACGTCAGAGGCAGCACGCCCATACCGACGAGATTGGAACGATGGATGCGCTCGAAGCTCTGGCAGATCACCGCGCGCACGCCGAGCAGCCTCGTTCCCTTCGCCGCCCAGTCACGTGAGGAGCCGTTGCCGTATTCGGCACCCGCGAATACCACCAGCGGCACGTTTTCCTGCTGATACTTCATCGCGGCGTCGTAGATCGACATCTGCTCGCCGTCGGGCCAATGCTTGGTGAGACCGCCCTCCGGAATATTGCCGTCCGCGCCCTTGAGCATGAAATTCTTGATGCGGATGTTGGCGAAGGTGCCGCGCATCATGATCTCATGGTTGCCGCGCCGCGTCCCGTACTGGTTGAAATCGGCGGGCCGGACCTGATGCTCGCTCAGGAATTTTCCGGCCGGCGACGTCAGCTTGATCGAACCGGCCGGCGAGATGTGGTCGGTGGTGATCTTGTCGCCGAACATCGCAAGGATCCGCGCGTCGACCACGTCGGTGATCGGATCCGGCTGCTTCTTCATGCCCTCGAAGTAAGGCGGGTTCTGCACATAGGTCGAGGACATGTTCCAGCGATAAGTCTCGCCGCCTTCGGTCTTGATCTTGCGCCAGTTGGTGTCGCCCTTGAACACGTCGGCATAGCGCTTCTTGAAGATCGATGCGGTCACGAACTTCTTCATGATCGCGTTGATCTCCTTCGCCGTCGGCCAGATGTCCTTCAGATAGACCGGCTTGCCGTCCTTGCCTTCGCCGATCGGCTCGACCGCGAGATTCTTCGTCACCGAGCCTGCGAGCGCGTGGGCAACGACCAGCGGCGGCGAAGCCAGATAATTCGCCTGCACGTCGGGGCTGACGCGGCCTTCGAAATTGCGGTTGCCGGAGAGCACGGCGGCCGCGACGATGCCGTTGTCGTTGATGGTCTTCGAAATCTCTTCCGGCAGCGGACCGGAATTGCCGATGCACGTCGTGCAGCCGAAGCCGACCAGATTGAAACCGACCTTGTCGAGATCGGCCTGCAGGCCGGAATTGGCGAGATATTCAGCGACCACCTGGCTTCCCGGCGCAAGCGAGGTCTTGACCCACGGCTTCGCCTTCAGGCCTTTCGCGGCCGCCTTACGCGCCAGCAAGCCTGCGCCGATCAACACGCTCGGATTGGAGGTGTTGGTGCACGACGTGATCGCCGCGATCACGACGTCGCCATGACCGATATCAAAGCCGCGGTCTTCGACGGGATAGCGATGTGCGGTGTCGTCGCCCTTCTTGTATTCGCTGGTCATCGCGGTCGCGAAACCTTCCGATACCGACGGCAGCGCGACGCGGCCCTCGGGACGCTTCGGTCCGGCCATCGACGGCACGACATCGCCGAGATCGAGCGTGATGACTTCGGTGAAGACCGGATCGGTCGACTTCGCGGTGCGGAACAGGCCTTGCGCCTTGGCATAGGACTGCACCAGCTTGACGCGCGCCGCGGCGCGGCCCGACGTCTTCAGGTAATCGATGGTCGCGGCGTCGACCGGAAAGAAGCCGCAGGTCGCGCCATATTCCGGCGCCATGTTGCCGATGGTCGCCTTGTCGGCGACCGAGAGATGATCGAGGCCCGGGCCGAAGAACTCGACGAATTTGCCGACCACGCCGAGCTTGCGCAGCATCTGCGTCACGGTCAGCACGAGGTCGGTCGAGGTCACGCCTTCCTTCAGCTGGCCCTTGAGCTTGAAACCGACCACTTCCGGCAGCAGCATCGACAACGGCTGGCCAAGCATCGCGGCCTCCGCCTCGATGCCGCCGACGCCCCAGCCGAGCACGGCGAGGCCGTTGACCATGGTGGTGTGCGAATCGGTGCCGACCAGCGAATCCGGGTATGCGACCTCGAAGGTGCCGGTCTTCTTGCCGACCGTCATCTTCTCCTTCTTGGTCCAGACCGTCTGGGACAGATATTCGAGATTGACCTGATGGCAGATGCCGGTGCCGGGCGGCACGACGGAGAAGTTCGAGAACGCCTTCTGGCCCCATTTCAGGAACTCGTAACGCTCCTGGTTCTGCTTGTATTCCTCGACCACGTTCTTGGCGAAAGCCTTGTTGTCACCGAAGAAGTTGACGATGACGGAATGGTCGATGACGAGATCGACCGGCACCAGCGGGTTGATCTTTTCCGCGTCGCCGCCGAGCTTCTGCATCGCGTTGCGCATGGCCGCGAGATCGACCACCGCCGGCACGCCGGTGAAATCCTGCATCAGGACGCGCGCCGGGCGGAACGCGATTTCATGCTCGAGCTGGCGCTTCTTCAGCCACTTGCCGAACGCGACGATGTCCTCTTTCTTGACTGTACGGCCGTCCTCGTTGCGCAGCAGGTTCTCCAGCAGCACCTTCATCGAATAGGGCAGCTTGGAAATTCCCTTCAAACCGTTCTTCTCGGCGGCCGGCAGGCTGTAATACACGTAGGACTTGCCGCCGACCTTCAGGGTCTTGCGGCATTTGAAGCTGTCGAGCGAAGTCATGTGAGGAAATCCCAGTTCTCAGTTATACCCAATGGGGGTATTTTTGCACCGTCAATGCGGATGGCCGATTGGCTTGCAGCCGGCGATGTCGTGCTGCATCAAGTTCCGGCTTATAGAAGCTTTCTAACGACACTGCCACACCGGGAAGCATGCCGCGGCGTGCGGATACCCATGAATTCTCGCGCGCTACCCATCGATTTCAGAGGGCTGTGAAAGGCAAAATGCGGCTCTTGGGACGCGGCGTCAGGTGTGTGAGGGGCGGCCGGGAAGTGTTCGCCGGCCTCGATTTCGAGGTCTCGGCCGGGCAGGCCCTGGCGGTCGTCGGCCGCAACGGGTCGGGCAAGACCTCGCTGTTGCGGCTGATCGCAGGTTTGCTGTTGCCGGCCGGCGGGTCGGTCGCGCTGGAGGGCGGCGAGGCCGAGATGACGCTGACCGAGCAGGCCCATTATCTCGGCCATCGCGATGCATTGAAGCCGGCCCTGAGTGTTAACGAAAACTTAGCCTTCTGGCGCAATTTTCTGGGCAGCGAAATTTCCGGCGCAAGCGAGCCGCCCAAAGAACATCTGGATGGATGTCTCGTTGCAGTCGGGCTCGACCACGCGACCTACCTGCCCGCGGCCTATCTCTCGGCCGGCCAGCGACGGCGGCTCTCGATCGCACGCCTGCTGGCGGTTCGGCGCCCGCTGTGGCTCCTGGATGAGCCGACCACTGCGCTCGATACGGCGGGACAGGGCGTGTTTTCCGCGCTGATGCGCGACCATCTCGCAACCGGTGGGATCATTGTCGCGGCCACCCATGGCCCGTTGGGGATCGAGGCGCGAGAGCTGCGGATCGGGGGTGCGACGTGACCGCGCTCGCCGCGCTCATCAGACGCGACATCCGGATAGCGTTGCGCGTCGGAGGCGGCGCGTTGATCGGCGTCTTGTTCTTCCTCACCGTGGTGGTGCTGATGCCGTTCGCGGTCGGGCCGGATCTGGCGTTGCTGTCGAAACTCGGCCCCGCGATCCTCTGGCTGGGCGCGCTGCTGGCGAGCTTGCTCACCCTCGACCGGCTGTTCACGGCCGACCAGGAGGACGGCTCGCTCGATCTCATCGTGATGAGCCGGACGCCGCTGGAACTCGCCTGTGCCGCGAAAGCACTGGCGCACTGGCTCGCGGCCAGCCTGCCGCTGATCGTCGCGACACCGGTTCTCGGGCTTTTGCTCAATCTCGACATGGAGGCGACCGCGGCCGTGGCGCTGACGCTGCTCGCCGGCACGCCGGCACTGACGTTTACCGGCATGATCGGCGCATCGCTTGCCGTGACGCTGCACCGCGGCGGGCTCCTGCTTGCCGTCCTGGTGCTGCCGCTGTCGGTTCCGGTCCTGATCTTCGGCGTCGCCGCATCGCAGGCGGCGATATCCGGGCCGTCAAATTTTGGCGCGCCATTTTCAATTCTGTGCGCGCTGTCACTGGCCAGCTTCGTCATCGGGCCGTTTGCCGCGGCTGCGAGCCTGCGGCAGGGCCTCGACTAGGACAATGACCGGAAATGACCCCAATCAACTCTTATAGAGCCGGCTTATGCTGATTGCCTGCAACCGCCGCGGCCATTAACAGGGTGCCATGACGCTGATCGACCTCGCCAATCCCACCAGGTTCCTGGCGCTGACCGCGCGAATCTTGCCGTGGCTCATGGGCCTGACCGCAATCGTCCTTTTGATCGGCCTGTACCAGTCCGTAACCGCTCCCGACGACTATCAGCAGGGCGCGACGGTGAAGATCATGTTCATCCATGTGCCGAACGCCTGGCTGTCGATGTTCGTCTGGGCCGTGATGAGCGCGGCGTCGCTCGGCACGCTGGTGTGGCGGCATCCGCTCGCCGACGTCGCGGCGAAGGCCGCCGCCCCGATCGGCGCCGCCTTCACCTTTCTCGCGCTGGTGACCGGCTCGCTGTGGGGCCGGCCGATGTGGGGCACGTATTGGGAATGGGACGCGCGGCTGACCTCGGTCCTGATCCTGTTCCTGATGTATCTCGGCCTGATCGCACTGTGGCGCGTCGGTCGAGGATCCCTCGCGCGCAGCCCGCGCCGCCGCCGTGCTGACGCTGGTCGGCGCCATCAATCTTCCGATCATCAAGTTCTCCGTCGACTGGTGGAACACATTGCACCAGCCGGCATCCGTATTCCGCGCCGCCGGGCCGACGCTCGACCGCGCCTTCCTGATTCCGCTGCTCGTGATGGGCGTCGCCTTCATGCTGTTGTTCCTGACGCTGCATCTGGCGGCGATGCGCAACGAGATCCTGCGCCGCCGCGTGCGCAGCCTGCAGATGATGCAAGCCAGCCGGCAGGTAGCATGACCGCCATGTCGCTCGGCCCCTACGCGACTTTCATCGTGACGGCCTATCTGGCGGCAACGCTGGTCGTCGCCATGCTGATCGGCTGGATCGCGCTCGACTATCGCAGCCAGACCCAGCGCCTGCGCGCGCTGGAGGAAAGCGGCGTAGTCCGGCGCTCCGGGCGCGGCACGACGGAGCTGTGATGAGCGAACAAGCCACATCCGAAACTCCGCCGGCGCGCCGCGGCTTCCTGATGCTGCTGCCGCTGATCGTGTTCGCAGGCCTCGCCATGCTGTTCTGGCTCAGGCTCGGCGACGGCGATCCGTCAAAAATCCCGTCGGCGCTGCTCGGTCATCCGGCGCCGCAGACCACGCTGCCGCCGCTTCCGGGGCTCACGGTCGACGGCACGCAGGTGCCCGGCCTCGATCCCGCGATGTTCAAGGGCAAGGTCAGCGTCGTCAACGTCTGGGCGTCCTGGTGCGTGCCGTGCCATGACGAGGCGCCGCTATTGACCGAGCTCGGCAAGGACAAGCGCCTGCAGCTCGTCGGCATCAATTACAAGGACGCGCCCGACAATGCGCGGCGCTTCCTCGGCCGCTACGGCAATCCGTTTGGCGTGGTCGGCGTCGACGGCAACGGCCGCGCCGCGATCGAATGGGGCGTCTATGGCGTACCGGAGACATTCATCGTCGGCCGCGAGGGCACCATCGTCTACAAGATGGTCGGCCCTGTGACACCGGACAATTTCGAGAGCGTGCTCAAGGCCCAGATCGACAAGGCGTTGAACGCGGGGAGTTGAGAGCGCCCCGTCATTCCGGGGCGATGCGCCAGCATCGAATCCGGAATCTCGAGATTCCGGGCTCGCTTCGCGCCCCGGAATGACCGCGGAAGTCATCGCTTCCTCAAATCCCCCGCGTCGGCTTCACTCGTCTCCAGCGACACCGGCTCCAGATGATAGCGCCTGGTCAGCGGCATCTGGGAGATGGCGAAGATCATCGTCAGCGGGATGACGCCGAACGCCTTGAACGCGACCCAGAAGTCCGTGCTCTGCGTGCGCCAGATCACTTCGTTCAGGACTGCCAGTCCCAAAAAAAACAACGCCCAGCGCATGGTGAGGATACGCCAGCCCTGCGGCGTCAGGTTGAAAACCTGATCGAACATGATCGCAATGAAGGAGCGGCCGAACAGGAGTCCGCCGAGCAGCACCGCCGCGAACAGGCTGTAAATGATGGTCGGCTTGACCTTGATGAAGGTCTCGTCATGCAGCACGAGCGTCAGCGTACCGAACACCAGCACGACGACGCCCGTGACCAGCGCCATGATCGGCACATGCCGCGTCACGACATAGGATGCGACCATTGCCGCCACGATCGCCACCATGAACGCGGCCGTCGCCGCAAAAAGATTGAACTTGGCATTCACGACGAAGAACACCAGCAGGGGACCGATCTCGGTCGCCAGCTTGAACAGCGGATGCGGCTGGGTCTTGTCCATGCGATAACCTTTAACTGTCACCATCATCCGGAAGATCTGGCGTTTCGATGCGCGTCGAATCTCGCCGCCGTTGCGGTCTACTCGATGCCTCGCTCACGCGTGGCATGACAAGAGAAAACACGGGAGAAGGATCCGGGCGTGGAAATCTGTGGCTCAAAAACTATGCCTCGATAAGATAAACCCCACCTCAACGAGGTTATGTCTCGATCCCCGCGATCGCCCGCGCAAAATCCCGCGCTGTGAACGGCGCGAGATCGTCGACGCTTTCGCCGACGCCGATGAAGTGCACCGGAAGCTTGTGCTTCTCCGCGAGCGCCACCAGGATGCCGCCGCGCGCGGTGCCGTCGAGCTTGGTCATCGCAAGGCCAGTGACACCCGCCGTACGATGAAATGCTTCGACTTGCGACAACGCATTTTGTCCCACCGTCGCATCGAGCACCAGCAGCACCGCATGCGGCGCCGTTGCATCGAGTTTTTTGAGAACGCGTACGACCTTTTCCAGTTCCTTCATCAGCTCGGCCTTGTTCTGCAGCCGGCCGGCGGTATCGATCAGCAGCACGTCGATCGCACGTTCCTTCGCTGCCGTGAGCGCGTTGAAGGCAAGGCTTGCGGAGTCCGAGCCCTGCGCGCCGGCGATGACCGGCGACTTCGTGCGCTCCCCCCAGACCTTGAGCTGCTCGATGGCGGCGGCGCGGAAAGTATCGCCGGCGGCCAGCATCACCTTGCGGCCCTCGGCAGCAAATTTCGCCGCGAGCTTGCCGATGGTCGTGGTCTTGCCGGAGCCATTGACGCCGACCACGAGGATCACGAAAGGCGCCCGCGCAGCATCGATCTCGAGCGGCTTCGCCACCGGCGACAGCACTTTCTCGACCTCGGCCGCGACCACGGCCTTCACCTCGTCCGCCGAGATCGCCTTGTCATAGCGCCCGGCACCGACCGCCTCGGCAATGCGCGCTGCCACTTGTGTTCCAAGATCGGCGCGCAGCAGCACATCCTCGATATCATCGAGCATGGCGCGATCGAGCTTGCGCTTGGTGACGAGATCGGCGACCGCGGAGCCGAGCGAACTCGACGTCCGCTTCAGCCCGCTGGACAGCCGCCGCCACCAGCTCAATTTGGGCTTGTCTTCCGTACTGTCGCTCATGGGAGGGCTGTGTTAGCCGTTTCGCCCTGCAAACGAAAGACTTGACCGGGCGATGGACGTTCACGATCTGACCGCTGACGAGATCCAGGCGCGCGTGCTCCATCGCGACGGGCTGATGCTGGTCATCGACAAGCCGGCCGGAATTCCCGTGCATCGCGGCCCCAAAGGCGGCGCCAATCTCGAGGCCTCCTTCGACGCGCTGCGGTTCGGGCTGCCACGGCCGCCGGTGCTGGCCCACCGGCTCGACAAGGATACCTCCGGTTGCCTCGTGCTCGGACGACACCGCAAGGCCACCGCCTCGCTCGGGTTGTTGTTCAAGCATGGCAAGATTTCCAAAACCTACTGGAGCGTGGTCGAGGGCGGACCGGTAGAGGACGAAGGCACCATCGAACTCGCGCTCGGCCGCCTCAACGCCGAGCGCGGCTGGTGGCAGAAGCCCGACCCGGACGGACAACCGGCCGTCACCAATTGGAAGGTGCTCGGCCGCTGCGACGGACTTAGCTGGCTAGCCATGGAACCCGTGACCGGCCGCACGCACCAATTGCGCGTGCATGCGGCGAGCCAAGGCTGGCCGATCGTCGGCGACAACATCTATGGAAACGGCCCGCGCTTCGGCGAACCGATTCTGCATCTGCATTCGCGCGATATCGGAATTCCGATTTCCAGGAACAAGGAGCCGGTGCGCGTGACGGCACCTGCGCCGGAACATATGCAGGAGCGGCTCAGGGCGTGCGGGTGGCGTGGAGATTGGGAGCATCTCCACGCACTCGTCTCGTCATCATCCGCGAAAGCGGATGATCCAGTATTCCAGAGACGTCCGTTGGTAACGGAGAAGCCGCGGCGTACTGGGTCGCCCGGTCGAGCCGGGCGATGACGGCCCGGGGGAGGATAGCGTCACACCGTCAAACGCGCGCCATCGTGTCCGGTGATCTGCTAATTTCCGCACCGAGCCCGGCGTCTCTCCGGAGATCGCCACCGGCAGGAAATGTTCGGTGCGGCCTTGTCGATCGCTTTCGATCAGGACCTCTCGCGTCGTACCGATCTCGGCGCCAAGCCGCTGTCGCAACGCCGCCTCGCCCGCCGCACGCAATCGCCTCGCGCGCTCCTTGATCGTGGCTCCCGCGACCTGCGGCATCCGCGCGGCCGGCGTGCCCGGGCGCGGCGAATACGGAAACACGTGCAGGAATGTCAGCCCGCATTCCTCGATGAGCGCCTTGGATTGCGCGAAGGCATCCTCAGTCTCGGTCGGAAATCCCGCGATGATATCGGCGCCGAACGCGATCTCTGGCCGCAAGCGTCGCACCTGAGCACAGAACTCGATCGCATCCTTGCGCGCATGCCGCCGCTTCATTCGCTTCAAGATCAGATCATCGCCGGACTGCAGCGACAGATGCAGATGCGGCATCAGCCGTTCGTCGCTCGCGATCACGTCGAGCAGATCGGAATCGGCCTCGATCGAATCGATCGACGAAATCCGTAAGCGCCGCAATTCAGGAACATGCCGCAAGATCTGCTTGGTCAGCATGCCGAGCTTCGGCGCACCCGGCAGATCGGCGCCGTAGCTTGTGAGATCGACGCCAGTCAGCACGATTTCGGCATGGCCGTGTTCGACGAGCGCGCGGACCTGATCGACTACCGCGCCCATCGGCACCGAGCGCGAATTGCCGCGCCCGAACGGAATGATGCAGAAAGTGCAGCGATGATCGCAGCCGTTCTGCACCTGCACGAAGGCGCGCGGCAGACCGCTCTGAAAGCCATCCACGAGATGCGGCGCCATCTCGCGGACCGCCATTATGTCGCTGACCGCGACCTTCTCGACCGCATCGAGATCGAACGCGGCGCGCGTCGCGCGCCATGCGTCGCCTCGCATCTTGTCGTCATTGCCGACGACGCGATCGACCTCGGCCATGCCGGCGAACATCGCGCTCTGCGTCTGCGCAGCGCAGCCGGTGACGACGATGCGCGCCGCAGGCCGCTCGCGCTTGAGCTTGCGGATCGATTGCCGCGCCTGCGCGACCGCCTCGTTGGTGACGGCGCAGCTATTGATGACGATGGTGTCGCCAAGTCCCGCGCCTTCCGCCTCGCGGCCGATCACCTCGGACTCGAAGGCGTTGAGCCGGCAGCCGAAGGTGATGACATCGACGCTCATGCGACGTTGGCGAACAGCGCCGGATCGAAACGGTCCTCGTATTCGAAGGTCGCCGTTCCCGTCATCAACACGTGTTCGTCGCGCTCGCGCCATTCGATCGAGAGATCGCCGCCGGGCAGCGTGATCTGCACCGTGCGATTGGCGCGCTTCAACCGGGCGGCGGCGACCGCGGTGGCGCAGGCCGCCGAGCCGCAGGCCTTGGTCAGTCCCGCGCCGCGCTCCCAGGTGCGGATCGTGATGTGGTCGCGGTCGACGATATGCGCGAGCGTGATGTTGGCCCGCTCCGGGAAGATCGGATGGTTTTCCAACAGCGGCCCGAAGCGCGCGAGATCATAGGCATTGACGTCGTCGACCCAGAAGACCGCATGCGGATTGCCCATGCTGACCACCGACGGCGAATGCAGGATTGGCGCATCGATCGGCCCGATCTGCAGTTCGATGTAGCGGGTGTCGCGGAATTCCTCCGCGAGCGGAATATCCTGCCAGCCGAACTTCGGCGCGCCCATGTCAACCGTGTAGAGATCCGGCGCCGGACCCTGCCAGCAGTTCAACAGCCCGGCCGCGGTCTCGAAGGTGGCGGCGTTCTGCCCGGTCTTTTCGAACAGGCGGCGTACCACGCAGCGCATGCCGTTGCCGCAGGCGCCGGCTTCCGAACCGTCGTTATTGTAGATCCTGATGAAGGCCTCGGTGCCGTCCAGCCGCGGGGGCTGCAGCACCATCAGCTGGTCGTAGGAGATATGGGACGCCACCGCGCGCGCTTCCTCCGCCGTGACCTTGCCTGCGGAGTCGCGCAGATCGACCACGACGATCTCGTTGCCGATGCCGTTCATCTTGGCGAAGGCATGATTGGCGAGCGCACTCATGAAAATATCCAATTTCTGCCCGCATCTATATGGCAATGACCGGCGGCTTGACCAGAGCAGCCAAGAACGGCCAAGACCGCAGGGCAGATGACCGAACTGTCATGGGACGAGGCTTCGGTCTGCATGGTAGATTGAAGGCACCTTGCCGGCTGATCGGGACGTCAGATCCGGCTCAGGAGAATACCTCATGAATTTCCGCAACTTCCGCTTGGCCTCGTTCGGCGTGGGCTTGGCCGCCCTGATTCTGCCCGCCGCGATCGCGCTGACATCCGGCACGGCACGGGCGCAGTCGCCGGCAGCGACACCCTCGCCAGCCGTCTCCGCCAGCCCGTCGCCGGCGCCAAGCGCAGCCCCGGCGCCGGCCGCAAGCCCGGCACCGGCTCCCTCGCCGTCTCCGAGCGCGGCGCAGCAGACGCCGGCTCCCGCGGAGCCAGTCCAGGCCGCCGATCCCTTCGGCGAGCCGCTCACGCTGGAGCCGAAGAAGGTCGTCATCCACCGGGGCACGGCGAACTGGGATTCGGCATTCGATACGCTGGTCAACTCTTTCAAGGCGCTGACTGCGCTACTGGACAAGCAGGGCATCAAGGCCGCCGGTAACGCGATGATCGTCTACACCTCGACCGACGACACCGGCTTTACCTATCTGGCGGAAGTTCCGGTCGAGCAGGACCCGAAGAACCTCGGCAAGGACATGAGCGTGGGCAAGTCACCGGAGGGCAAGGCGCTGAAATTCGTCCATCGCGGGTCCTACGACAACATGGACAACACCTATGAGGCGATCACCAATCACCTCGACGACAAAAAGCTCGAAGCCAAGGACATGTTCATCGAGGAGTATCTGACCGATCCGCTGAAGACGGCGGAGGACAAGCTCGTGATCAACGTCTACGTGCCGCTGAAATGAGCCGCGCCGTGCGCCTTGTTGCTTTCGCCGGCGTTGCGGGCCTGTTGTTCGCCGCGCCTGCGCTGGCAGACTCGGACTTTCCGCCGGCGATTTCGGTCACCGGCGAGGCGACGATCTCAGCGCCGCCCGATCTCGCGCAAATCGATGCCGGGGTGGCGTCCGACGCCAAGACCGCGCGCGAGGCCTCGGATGCAAACAACGCGGCGATGACCAAGGTGCTTCAGGCGCTGAAGGGCGCCAATATCGACGACAAGGATATCCAGACCTCACGCCTGTCGCTGCAACCGCAATATGCGCAGCCGTCGGCGAGCCGGCCGGGACCCTCGACGATTACCGGCTATCGCGCCAGCAACCACGTCACCGTCAAGCTGCGCGACGTCGCCAAGGTCGCCGGCGTCATCGACACGCTGGTCGCCGCCGGAGCCAACGAGATCGGCGGCATCAATTTCACGGTGTCGCAGGCTTCCAAGCTGCTCGACGAGGCCCGCGAGAAGGCCGTCGCCGACGCCCGCCGCAAGGCCGAGATCTACGCCCGGGCCGCCGGCGTTACGCTCGGCGCACCTCTGAGCATTTCAGAGGGAGGCGCGCCGGCGATCCCGCTGTTCCGCGCCAGGATGGCGCCAATGGCCGCCGCCGCGACGCCGATCGCGCAAGGCGAAGAGACGCTGTCGGTCTCGGTCGGCATCACCTGGGCGATCAAGCAGGCAGCGCAGTAGTCTCTGCGATGTCGTCCTGCGAACGCAGGACGACGTGCGGATAAGGCTGACGTCAAATTTCCATCACCTGTCCCGGCTTCAACACAGCAAACTTTTCGGGCGGCACGTTTGCCGCCTGCAGCGCTTCGCCGAGCGCGATCGCTGGCGCGTCGATCGCCTCGTCGGTGAGCTGGAACGTGCCGTGGTGATGGGCGAGCGCCTGCGCCGCGCCGCAATCAGCGAGCGCCTTCACCGCGTCCTCCGGATTCATATGCTGGTCGCGCATGAACCAGCGCGGCTCATAGGCGCCGATCGGCAGGATCGCGAGCCGCAGCGGGGCATGCGCCTCGGCGACGCGGCGGAAATGCTTGCCCTCGCCATAGCCGGAATCGCAGACGATGTAGATCTTGCCCGCGGGCGTCTCCAGCACGAAGCTCGCCCACAGCGCCCTGTTGCGGTCGAACAGCCCGCGCGCCGACCAGTGCCGCGTCGGCACCAGCGTCACCGCCAGGCCGTTGCCGAGTTCGACGCGATCGTGCCAGTCGAAGGCATCCGCCTTGATCGCATCGTCGGCCGCGCGCATCGTGACATCGTTGCCGAGCGGCGTGATCACGCGCGGCGCGAACGTCTTGGCAAGACGCGACAGCGTCGTGGTGTCGAGATGGTCGTAATGGCCGTGCGAGACCAGCACGATGTCGATCTTGGGCAGCGCCTCGAAGGCGATGCCGGGATCGTTGTGACGTTTCGGTCCGGCAAAGGAGAACGGCGAGGCACGCTCCGACCACACCGGGTCGACCAGGATGTTCAGCCCCGCGGCCTGGATCAGCCAGCTCGCATGTCCGACAAAGGAGAAACGCACCTTGCCGCCGTCGACACGCGCGGGCGGCGTGTCGGCATAGGGGCTCGGCGCCCAGTCCGGCCAGGTCGCGCGCTTGCGATCCGAGCCGAACTGCCAGCGCAGGATGCTCGTCGGCGGCTTCGGCGGCACCCCGTCGGGATCGAAGAAACGCTCCCCGTCGAAATGATCGGATATGGGACCGGAATAGGTTTTCATGCGGGATAACCAGAAGACGGGCACGCCAATGGCCGCGCCGAGGGCGGCGAGCGAGCCCAACACACGGCGGCGGGTGATTGTCATGCCCGATTGGCGTCTAAAAAGACAGGATTCGGCAAGGGGTTGACAGGTCATCCGCGACCCGGGAGACGGCCCATTCCAGTAACTTTCCTTGACTTTTGGTCCCTGCGGAGGTTTAACCGCCGCGTTCTTCGGAAAGGCTTGTCTTTTCGATCCGCCGCCCGGCCCAGGAGGCCGGAGGCCAACGCCCGACAGCGCGATGCGCCCTCGGGCGCGAACGTGTTTGGAATATCCGTTTCCGGCACTATCTGATGAGAACGGCAGTCGTCATCACCCGCGAAAGCGGGTGATCCAGTATCCCAGAGCAGCTCGAATTGAATCGAGAGGTTCCGGCGTACTGGATACCCCGCTTTCGCGGGGTATGACCGAGGAACGAGTGACGCAGAGCGCCTGCAACAGGCAAAGGACAACGGCATTGTTCGACAATCTGTCGGAACGGCTTAGTGGCATTCTCGATCGGCTGACGGGGCGAGGCTCGCTGTCGGAGGCCGATGTCGATGCGGCGATGCGCGAGGTGCGCCGCGCGCTGCTCGAGGCCGACGTCGCGCTTGAAGTGGTGCGCAGCTTCACCGAGAAGGTCCGCGAGCAGGCGATCGGCGCCACTGTGGTCAAGTCGGTGACGCCAGGCCAGATGGTGGTCAAGATCGTCCATGACGAGCTCGTCGCCACGCTCGGTTCCGAGGGCCAGACCATCGACCTCAACGCCGTGCCGCCGGTCGCGATCATGATGGTCGGCCTGCAGGGCTCCGGCAAAACCACCACCACCGCAAAGCTCGCCCGCCGCCTTACCCAGCGCGACAAGCGCAAGGTGCTGATGGCCTCGCTCGACGTCTATCGTCCGGCCGCGATGGAACAACTCGCCGTGCTCGGGCGCGATCTCGATGTCCCGACGCTGCCGATCGTCGAAGGCCAGAAGCCTGCGCAGATCGCGCGCCGCGCGCTGGAAGCCGGCAAGCTCGGCGGCTACGACATCGTGCTGCTCGACACCGCCGGCCGCACCACGCTCGACGAAGAGATGATGTCGGAAGCGGCCGAGATCAAAACGACTGCCAGCCCGCACGAGGTGCTGCTGGTCGCGGATTCCCTGACCGGCCAGGACGCGGTCAATCTGGCGCGCGCCTTCGACCAGCGCGTCGGCCTGACCGGCATCGTGCTGACGCGGGTGGATGGCGACGGCCGCGGCGGCGCCGCGCTGTCGATGCGCGCGGTCACCGGCAAGCCGATCAAGCTGATCGGCACCGGCGAAAAGACCGATGCGCTGGAGGATTTTCATCCGAGCCGCATCGCCGGCCGCATCCTCGGCATGGGCGACATCGTCTCGCTGGTCGAGAAGGCCGCGGCCAATATCGACGCCGAGAAGGCCGCACGCACGGCCGAGAAGATGCGCAAGGGCCAGTTCGACCTGGCCGACATGCGCGAGCAGTTGCTGCAGATGGCGAACATGGGCGGCATCAGCTCCCTGATGGGCATGATGCCCGGCATCGCCAAGATGAAGAACCAGATCGCCGCCGCAGGGATCGATGACAGGATCATCAAGCGTCAGGTCGCGATCATCGATTCGATGACGCGCGACGAGCGCCGCCATCCCGATCTTTTGAAAGCCAGCCGCAAGAAGCGCATCGCCGCCGGCGCGGGCCAGAACGTCGAGCAGGTCAACAAGCTGCTCAAGATGCACCGGAACATGGCCGACATGATGAAGGCCATGAGCTCCGGCAAGCGCGGCCCGCTCGCCGGCATCGCGCAGGCGATGGGCTTCGGCGGCGGCATGTCGCCGCCTTCGCCAGAGCAGCTCAAGGCGATGTCGGAAAAGATGCAAGGCGGCGGGCTGCCCGGCGGTTTGCCGAACCTGCCGAAAGACCTTCCCCCTGGCCTGCGTTCCGGCCTGCCGAATCTTCCCGGCCTGACCGGCCTCAGCGGCAAGCCGACTTTACCGGGCCTTGGCGGCTCCGGGCCTAGGGAAGAAGAAATGATGAGGAAGCTGGGCTACCTCTCTCCATTCGTCATTCCGGGGCGCGCGTTTGCGCGAGCCCGGAATGACGGTTCGTTAGACGCATAGATCAAACATTCTCAGGAGAACCAAATGCCAGTCGTCATCCGCCTCGCTCGCGCGGGCACCAAGAAGCGTCCCGTCTACCACGTCGTCGCCGCCGACTCGCGCTTCCCGCGCGACGGCCGTTTCATCGAGCGTCTCGGTCATTTCAATCCGCTGCTGCCGAAGGACAATGAAGCCCGGCTGAAGCTCGACATGGACAAGGTCAAGTCCTGGCTCGCCAAGGGCGCACAGCCGTCCGACCGCGTGATGCGCTTCCTCGACGCTGCCGGCGTCAAGAAGCGTGAGGCACGCAGCAACCCGGTCAAGGCCGTGCCGCGCAAGGAGCGCAAGGCGCAGGCCGAAGCCGCCGCCAAGTCGGCGTAAGCACGATCGATGAGCTGGGCCTCATGCTTCGAGACGCACGGCCTACGCCGTGCTCCTCAGCATGAGGGACGGCTGATTCCGGGCGTTTTGCACGACGGGGCCCGCTGATGCCGTCGCAGATCTGCGTCGCGCGGATTGGCGCCGCACATGGCGTGCGCGGCGCGGTGAAGCTGTGGACCTTCACTGAAGATCCCTTCGCCGTGACGCGCTACGGCCAGCTTACGACCAAGGACGGCGCGCGCCAGTTCGAGCTGGCGCAGGCGCGCGAGGCCAAGGGACCATCTGGTCGCGACCTTCAAGGGCGTCACCACCCGCAACGAGGCCGAACGCTTGAACGGCCTCGAACTCTACGTCGCGCGCGATAAGCTGCCCGCGACCGACCAGGATGAATATTACCACGCCGACCTGATCGGCCTTGCCGCGATCACGGCGACGGGCGAACCGCTCGGCAAGGTGATCGCCATCCACAATTTCGGCGCGGGCGACATCATCGAGATCGCGCCACCCGCCGGCACCACGATCATGCTGCCGTTTTCCAACGCCGTGGTGCCCACGGTCGACATCGCTGGCGGCCGCGTGATCATCGCATTGCCCGAGGAAATCGAGGGCGATGACGAGCGAGCCGGTTGATGCGACGGCCCCAGACCTCTCCCCGAGTCGTCCCCGCGAAAGCGGGGACCCATAACCACAGGGCTGCGTTGTCGGGCCGAGCTGTGGCCCCAGCTTTTCTCAACACAGAAGCCTGCGGTTATGGGTCCCGGCTCGCGCTCGCGTTCGCTCGCTTGGCCGGGACGACGCAGCAAATATATTGTGCCGAGAGCTAGTGGAGATTTCGCAATGGCGACCCACAAGGCCTGGCGGCTGCACGCACATAACGATCTGCGCTTCGACGACGTCGAAACGCCAAAACCCGCGCCCGACGGCGTGCTGGTGAAGATCGAGGCCGGCATGGTGCTGTCCTATATGGGCCGCGTGCTGTCCGGCACGGTCCCCTACAGCCTGCCGCCGATGCCCTTCGTGCCCGGCACCAATGCGATCGGCCGGGTGATCGCTGTCGGCGAGCATGTCGGCCATGTCGGCGCAGGTGACCGGGTTTTCTTGAGTCCACATCTACGCGGCGACGTGCCCGACCCTGAACCGCCGCAAATTCTGATCGGGTTGACGGCGACGGTGACCACCGATGCCGCACTGGCGCTGCAGGCACGCTGGCGCGACGGCGTGTTCGCCGAGATCGCGCACTGGCCGGCCGCCTGCGTGACGCCGCTCGCCGGGCTCGATGAGCGGCCCGCCACCGAGCTGATCGGCCTGGCCAAACTGATCGTGCCGTTCGGCGGCCTGCAGCGAACGGGCCTGCGCGGCGGCCAGACCGTCATCATCAACGGCGCATCGGGCTATTTCGGCTCGGGCGCTGTCATGCTCGCGGTCGCGATGGGCGCGGGCCGCGTGGTGGCGGTCGGGCGCAAGCGCGAGGCGTTGGAAAGTCTCGTCGACGCCTTCGGCCCGCGCGTGATTCCGGCGGTCGTGAGCGGCGATGCCGCCGGGGATCTCGCGATCATCCGTCACGCCGCGGGCGGCGGCGCCGATGTCGCGCTCGATCTGCTCGGCGCCGCCAAGAGCACCTCGACCACGCTCTCGACCCTGCGCGCGCTCAAGCGCGGCGGCCGGCTTGTGTTGATGGGCAGCGCCGAGGTGCCGCTGGAATTGTCGTTCCGCGAGATGCTGGCCAACGATTGGGAAGTGGTCGGCCAGTTCATGTATGAGCGCACCGCGCCCGGCCAGCTTGCAAAACTTGCCGCGGAAGGCCTGCTCGACCTCGGCAAGATCATCGTGACGACGTTTACGCTCGCCGACTTCAAGCGCGCAGTGGAAGCGGCCGCGCTCATGCAGGGCCTCGATCTCACGGCCGTCATTCCCTGACTGCGGTGTTCAGCCGGTCTGGCGGCCCTGCTGTTCGAGCCAGTCGCAGAACACCGCGCCGTGCGGATCGTTGCGGCGGGCTTCGGGAAAATAGGCGAAGTAACTTCGCGCCGGCAGGCTGATTTTCGGAAACGGCGTCACCAGACGGCCAGCCGCCAGATCGTCGGCAATCAGGGCGGTCGGCCCCATCGCAACCCCAAGTCCGTCGAGTGCGGCCTGAATGGTCAGGTAGAAATGATCGAACGTCAGCGACGCTGCGGGGTCCAGCGCGGACTGCCCAGCTTCGGTAAGCCAGTCGCGCCACAGCCGAGGCATCGATGTGACATGCAGCAGCGTGTGCGCTGACAGATCCGCCACGTCGACCAGAGGCAGTTGCGCGAGCAGAGACGGGCTGCAGACCGGCAGCCGTCGTTCCGACAGCAGGAAGCGCGACGCGAAGCCGTGGAAGGTGTCCGGTCCGCCGCGGATCACCACATCGAAAGGCTCGGGCAACGCGTCCACCGCATCGTTGGACGTGGTCAGCCGCACCTCGATGTCGGGGTGCTCGGAGCGAAACCGGCTCATACGCGGCAACAGCCAGCGCAGGCTGAACGTCGCCAGCGCATTGACGCGCAGCATGACGGCCGGCAGATCGCCGCGCCGCTCCCGATGCTGCTCCACGGCGGCCGAGATGCGGTCGAGAGCCGGACCGAACTCAGCCAACATCGCAGCACCGGCCGGCGTCAGCACCACCCGCCGGACCGATCGCCGGAACAGTGATGGCGGGCCCAGCCAGTCCTCGAGCAGGCGGATCTGCTGGCTCACCGCACCGTGCGTCACACCGAGCTCGGCGGCCGCTTCCTTGAAGCTGCCGAGCCGGGCGGCCGCCTCGAAAGCCCGGACCGCGTTCATCGGCGGAAGCGTGCGACGTCGGACGAACATGGTCTATAGATCAGATTTTCTAGCGCTGGATGCGATTATTACTGATTTGTGACATGGCTGCAAAGCAGCTCATAATAGCGCTCAAGGCACTTATGCGACTTCACTTTCTTGACCTACGGTACTGACGTCGTGCAACCCTCTCGTTCAGATTTTCTACCACAATCTCAGTCGCATGGCTCGCAGCGGACGGCGGTCGCCCCCGAATCCGTCGCGGATGCAGCGTCTCCATACAATCGCGCGCGGGCCGCCCGTACGTTGACGGTGACCGGCCTCAACCACGCCCTCCATGACGGCTACAGCGACCTGATCTACGTGCTGCTGCCGGTGTGGCAGACCGAGTTCGCGCTGGGCTACGGGCTGCTGGCGCTGTTGCGCGGGCTCTATTCCGGCGCCATGGCCGGGCTGCAAATCCCGGCCGGCCGCCTTGCCGAACGCATCGACGGCAAGATCATCCTGATGCTCGGCACCGCGCTATCGGCACTCGGCTATGTCTGCGCGGGGCTGTCCGGCAGTGTGCTCGCACTTGCTCTGGCGCTCATGCTGGCCGGCGCCGGGTCGAGCACGCAGCATCCGATCGCATCGGCCGCGGTGTCGCGCGCCTATGGCAAAGCGGCCCGCGGGCCGCTCGGCATCTACAATTTCACCGGCGACCTCGGAAAGGCCTCGATCCCCGCGCTCACCTCGATTCTGCTGGTGATGATGTCCTGGCGACATGCGTTGCTGCTGGTGGCATCCGCAGGCTTGCTCGTGGCGGCGTGCGTGGCGCTATGGATGCCCGCAATCGGCAAAGGGCACGCGAGCAAGGCGACTGCTTCGCCACACCGCGCAGGCGGCAGCCGCGGCGGCTTTGCGCTGGTTGCTCTCGATCGGAATTCTCGACAGCGCCGTCAGGATGGGTCTTCTGACGTTCCTGCCGTTTCTGCTGCGCGAAAAGGGGGCGTCATTGCCGACGAGCGGCTTCGCGTTGGCGATGGTGTTCGTCGGAGGCGCCGCCGGCAAATTCACCTGCGGCTGGCTTGGCGAACGGGTCGGCACGCTGCGGACCGTGCTTCTCACGGAAGGCGGAACGGCGGCCTGTATCCTTGCGGTGCTGGTATTGCCGCTCACGCCTGCCATCGCGCTGCTGCCGCTGCTCGGCGTGATGCTCAACGGCACGTCCTCTGTGCTCTACGGAACGGTCCCTGAGCTTTCGCCACCCGATCGCGCCGAACGTGCCTTCGCTCTGTTCTATACCGGGACCATTGGATCGGGCGCGATTGCGCCGGTGCTCTACGGCCTGCTGGGGGACGCCCTCGGCCCGGCAATGGCGACCGCCGCAACTGCGGCGACCGCGATGGCGATATGTCCGCTGGCGCTTGGCCTCGCGCGATATCTGCCCGACACTGGCGAATAACGCTGCGGGGCCCGAGGGCGGCAGCCGTGCTGTCGGCGAACAAACGGGAGGTGGTTCATGCATGACCGCACGGCGTCTGGCCAGTTTGCGACGCTCGCAGCGGAGGGCCCGCTCTATCTCGGCAGGATCCTTTCGACGACGTTCGCGCTCGCCAACTTCAAGCGCGCCGTCGAGGCGGCAGCGCTGATGCAGGGGCTCGACTGACGGCAATCGTCCCGTAACCCAGCGAACAACGTCAGAAAAAATTCGCGAAACAGGACTTATCACGACGGTTCCAATCAGGTATTTTTGTACCTGGATCGACCAGCCTGCACGGACAGCAACCTACCCAGGCACCGGATAGCCGTTGCATTTCCGAGAGCTGACGGCGCCGGATACACACCGGAGACGTTCATGCCTTTTCGCGCCCTTTTGCTTGTTGTTTTTGGCTTGCTCTCGTCAGTTGGCCTTGCTGCGGCTCAGACAGCTGCGGAAACAACTCCTTCAACGCCGCCGCCGGCAAGCGCATTGGAAGCGATGGAGGACGCCCAACCAGGAGATCATTGGACCTACGAAGTCCGCGACGAGATCACCGGCGATCTCAAGTCGACGCTGATCCAGACCGTGACCGACGTCTCGGCGACGGAGATCGGCATTCGCGTAACCGTGCTCGGCAATCCCGGCAATGGCTTTGTCACCTTCGATCGGGGCTGGAGCCTGAAAAATAACGGGACTTGGCGATACTCGCCGAGCGACGGCACCGGCATCAGCGGTCCGCTTTCGGTCGGCAAGACCTGGCCCGTCAAATCGACTGACACCAACACATCGGCCGGCACGAGCTTCAAGCGATCCGGCACGAGCAAGGTCGCAGGCAAGGAAAGCGTCACAACGAAGGCAGGGACATTCAATTCCTACAAGATTGAAATGTCTTTCCAGGGGCTGAACACCAAGGACCCAACGCGCAAGGTGCAGATGGTGCAGACAACCTGGTACGCGCCGGAAGTCGATCATTGGGTGAAGCGCATATCCGAGACCCGGATCGACGGGCGCGTCCATGACAAGAGCTCAATGGAATTGATCGAGTATGGCCGCCGCTGACGTGCCGGCGCTGGCGCGTTCTCGCCGCTGCGCCACGGCATGCTCTCCCACGAATTTCTCCCAGGAATCAACGGAAGCCATATGCGTACGATCCTGATCGCGTTGCTTTGCCTCGCCAGCCCGACTGCCTTCGCGCAGCAGGCGGCACCATCATCCCCCGAACCGAGGGTAGCCGAACCCGCGAAAGCGAACTCCATGGAAGAACCGCGGCCGGGCGATCATTGGACCTACGAAATCCGCGATGAGATCGCGGGAACCGTCGCCAACACCCGAACCGACACTATTACGGAGGTGACGGCGGAGTGGATTGGCGTGAGTTACGCGAATGAAAAGGGCAAGACCGGCTTTTCCGTCTTCGACCGCGCATGGAACCTGAAGAACTCGAACGCCATGAAGTATTCGCCGCACAACGGCCTTGGATTCACGCAGCCGCTGAAGCTGGGAGCATCGTGGGATTTCAGAGTCGAGCAGACCAATATCGAGAAAGGCTTCACCTGGAAGTGGGTTGGGCGATCGAAGGTCAGCGCCCAGGAACAGATCACAACCAAGGCCGGCACGTTCGACACCTTCAAGGTCGAGACCGGCTACACGTTCCATCCGGTCAGGAATCCTGGACTGAAATCCGAGACGGTGATGCAGACTTGGTACGCTCCCGCCGTCGATCATTGGATCAGGCGGACCGTCACAACTCGCACGGACAATCTCCTGCGCGTCAATCAGCGGATCGAACTCGTGGCCTACGGCCGCAAGCAATAGGTCTTTGGCCGGCACGAACCCCGCGGACCGACCTTCCACGCCGCCGCCGCGCGGACTAAACTCCGTGGCACATGACCTTCCCGGCCACACCCCCTGCCGCACCTTGGCGCGCAACCGTCCTCACCCTGTTCCCCGAGATGTTTCCGGGCCCGCTCGGTGTCAGCCTCGCGGGCAAGGCGCTGGCCTCCGGCCTGTGGGTGCTCGAGGCGCGCGACATCAGGGACTCGGCCACTGACCGACATCGCAGCGTCGACGACACGCCGGCTGGCGGCGGGCCGGGCATGGTGCTGCGCGCCGACGTCCTTGCGGCAGCGATCGACGCGGCTGATGTCGCGAGCGGCCGCCCGCGCCTCCTGATGAGCCCGCGTGGTCGGCCATTGACCCAGTTGCAAGTCAAGGAACTTGCCGCGGGGCGGGGCCCGCTGATCGTCTGCGGCCGGTTCGAGGGGGTCGACCAGCGGGTGATCGAAGCGCGGAACCTGGAGGAGGTCTCGATCGGCGATTATGTGCTGTCCGGCGGCGAGATCGCGGCCCTCACCCTGATCGACGCCTGCGTTCGCCTGCTCCCCGGCGTGATGGGAAAGGCCGAATCCGGGGCAGAGGAGAGTTTTTCGGACGGACTATTGGAATACCCGCAATATACCAGACCTCAGACCTTCGAGGGCCAGCCGATCCCCGACGTCCTGCTGTCCGGCGACCATGGCAAGGTCGCCGCGTGGCGAAAGGCCGAAGCCGAGGCTCTGACCCGGGACAGGCGCCCGGATCTGTGGTCCGCGCGGCCGGGCCGGCCCTCGACAAAAAGCACGACAGACGGGTGACAAAGCCCGTTCTTTGCCGTATAGGACCGCCAATTCCGCAAGTGTCATGGCAGGATAAAGCGCGAGTCCCCGTTGGCTGGGCGCGCCGCCGATGGAGAATTTACCTGTGAACCTCATTCAGCAGCTCGAAAAAGAGCAATTCGACAAATTGTCCGCCAAGAAGGACATTCCGGATTTCGGCCCCGGCGATACCGTTATCGTCAACGTCAAGGTGGTGGAAGGCGACCGCACCCGCGTCCAGGCCTATGAGGGCGTCTGCATCGGCCGCTCCGGCGGGGGGCTGAATGAAAGCTTCACCGTTCGCAAGATTTCGTATGGCGAGGGCGTGGAGCGCGTGTTCCCGGTTCTTTCGCCGATGATCGACTCGATCAAGGTCGTGCGTCGCGGCAAGGTGCGCCGTGCCAAGCTCTATTACCTGCGCAACCTGCGCGGCAAATCGGCCCGCATCGTCGAGAAGCAGGACCGTGCCACCGCCGTCGGCGAGTGATCGCCGGACAACAGAGATTTCGAAACGAAGGAGCGCGGATCACACCGCGCTTTTTTGTTGCTTCGCATTATATGTGAGCAGCGGCCCATTGACTGTCCGACCTGCGGACAATGTGTTAGAGAATTCTGGATGGCCTGTGATCGCATCAGCAGCGCATGTCGGCGCGTCGTGATCGACGATCATTGCCGCTTGCCCGGCCGCTTCTTCGGGCGTTTTGCGAAATCGGCAACGTCAGAGCTTACGGAGGCGCGCTGAAGCCGCGCCGGAATTCGGTTGCCTGCGCACCCTTGCGCTTGTCCGCTCACGCAAATTTCCTCTCTAGGACCGACGCTCATGTCCAAACCGACCACGTTGTACGACAAAATCTGGAAAGACCACCTGGTGCACGAGGCCGATGACGGCACCTGCCTGATCTATATCGATCGCCATCTCGTTCACGAGGTGACCTCGCCGCAGGCCTTCGAAGGGCTGCGCGCGACCGGCCGCAAGGTGCGCGCTCCCGAAAAAACGCTCGCTGTCGTCGATCACAACATCCCGACCACCGACCGTTCGAAGCCGAATCCCGATCCGGAGAGCATCGAGCAGATGCGGGTGATGGCCGAGAACGCCAAGGAATTCGGCATCGAGTATTACGACGAGTTCGACAAGCGCCAGGGCATCGTGCACGTGATCGGGCCCGAGCAGGGCTTCACCCTGCCTGGCACCACCATCGTCTGCGGCGACAGCCACACCTCAACCCATGGCGCGTTCGGCGCGCTAGCGCATGGCATCGGCACCTCGGAGGTCGAGCATGTGCTGGCGACGCAGACGCTGATCCAGAAAAAAGCCAAGAACATGCGCGCGATCGTCGACGGCAAATTGCCCGAGGGCGTGACCGGCAAGGACATCATCCTCGCCATCATCGGCGAGATCGGCACCGCGGGCGGCACAGGTTATGTGCTGGAATATGCCGGCGAGGCGATCCGCGCGCTGTCGATGGAAGGCCGCATGACCGTCTGCAACATGTCGATCGAAGGCGGCGCGCGCGCCGGTCTTGTCGCGCCCGACGAGAAGGCCTTCGACTTCCTGCGTGGCCGGCCGAAATCGCCCAAGGGTGCGGCCTGGGATGCGGCGATGCGTTATTGGGAGATGCTGCGCTCCGACGATGGCGCGCATTTCGATCATGAGATCAGGCTGGACGCGGCAAAGCTGCCGCCGATCGTGACCTGGGGTACCTCGCCCGAGGACGTCGTCGCGATCACCGGCATGGTGCCCGATCCCGACAAGATCGAGGACGAAGCCAAGCGGCTCTCCAAGCACCGCGCGCTGAGCTATATGGGCTTGAAGGCGGGTACGAAGATCACCGACATCAAGCTCGACCGTGTGTTCATCGGCTCGTGCACCAACGGCCGCATCGAAGACCTGCGCGCCGCCGCCAAGATCGCCGAAGGCAAGACGGTCAACGCCAATGTCGGCGCGATGATCGTGCCAGGCTCCGGCATCGTGAAGGAGCAGGCGGAGGCCGAAGGCCTCGACAAGATCTTCATCAAGGCCGGCTTCGACTGGCGCGAGCCGGGCTGCTCGATGTGCCTTGCGATGAACCCGGACAAGCTGAGCCCGGAAGAACGCTGTGCCTCGACCTCGAACCGCAACTTCGAGGGTCGCCAGGGCTTCAAGGGCCGCACGCATCTGGTCTCGCCCGCGATGGCCGCTGCGGCTGCGATCGCCGGACATTTCGTCGATGTGAGGGACTGGCGCTAACGCCATTCCCTCAACCTCGACGGGTTTCAGCAACGGCTCCTTAATGATCCGGGCGCAGAGTGCCTCCGCGCGTTTTCGCGGGGAGGCACTCTTGGCCAACAAACCTGACTTCGTCGACCTGATATCAGACGCGACGCGTCAGAACTGGCGTCGCAACCAGCGCGTGCTCACTGAGGCGAAGATGGCTCCGCCGACCGAGAAGGTCCGGAAGCGGAAGCTGCTCGGCAACTGGCCGCCGGCCCGCTTCGCGCAATGGCGGCTGGAGAACCTGACGCCGTGGAAGCTGTCGCTGAAGTCCTGGACGTTCAAGGACTGGGACTGACGCAAGAGCGTTTCCATTCCGATTTGACTCGGAACGGGGCTCCAGGTTTTTGCTTTGACGCGTTTCCTCGACGCGAACCGGCAGCCACTTCACTCGAACATGCGCTGAGTTCAATTTCAAACGCGAGAAGACGCCGGATCGGCGCCCTCTTCGTTTTCGGCTTCAGTCACAATTGACTCCTCACCAATAGTGCCGGTGATGCCAACGGTGCCAGTGGCAGATGCGGCGCGGGCCATGATAGGTCCAGATCACGCGGCAACGGTGGTGGTGATAAGAGGGATAGTAATAGCCCCCGCCGTAGACGCGGCGGTGATGATGAAAGCGGTAGCCACGATGCCAACCGCCGCCGTGCCAGCCTCGATGCCAGCCGCCTCCACCATGGAAGCGACCCCCATGCATGCCGCCGCCGCGGAAACCTCCACCATGGAAACCACCGCCATGGAAGCCGTGGCCTCCGCCGCCGTGAAAGCCACCGCCGTGACCTCCGCCGCCGCCATGACCTCCACCAAAACGCACGTCCGCGACGAGGCCGCCGGACGCGGATTTCGCCGCCGGTGCCAAACCCGGACTGACCGGTGACATCGCTTCGGCGCGCTCGCCCGGCGCCGCCGCGAGCAACAGCACCGCTGCCGCCGCAAGGCTAACGAAACGCGCAAGTCCACGCATTGGATCTGCACCTTTCATGTGTGTGTGCTCCCTGAATTGCAGGCGACCGAAAACACGCGGCCGCTGACGCGGTCGCCTTCCGGCGCTGATCGTTTCGAGTCGTCCCTCAGATTAAACTAGCGTCGATGAAGACCAAGCGGGATGCATCGATCCTGCTCTGGTAGGCCTTCCAGCGCACCCGCTTACGAGCGATGTCGGGGCGATCCTGTTCGGCTGGCAGGATGGTTTTTTTTGAAGCTCAACCCCTCGGCGTGAACGAAGGTCCATACCGCCCGCACATCCGTCTTAATGCCGCGTTCAGCCAGTTCCAACGTCAGCTTGCGCAAGGTGAATGGCCCAGAGCGAATGCGTCTGCGCAGCCAGTCGGAGTTGGCCCCCGACAGAACCGGCTTCTTGTGGCCACCGATCTTGCCGGGCGAAACGCCTCCAGTCTCTCGCCTCAGAGTTTTCCACTTCGTGACGCAGGAGGGACTGATCTGAAGCCTGCTGCAATCGAACGAACCGTCTCGCCGGCATCAGCACGCGCCAGGGCGCGCTCGCGAATATCTTCCGAATAGGGTCGTGTCATCCATGCTGGCCCCCACCGCTCCCCAGCACGCAGTTTGAATCAGAAATTCCCCCTCTTGGGAATCCCGATTCTAGGAAAAAACAACGTGCTCAGGGAGAGCGTCGTGAATGCGGAATGAATGACGCGGCGACACGATGCCGCGAACATGATGGAGATGTTCGTGACGCCTGTTGATGCGATCGTGCAGTTCAGGATGATCGGCCGCGCCGCGTATCATCGCGCCGCACGTTTCATTCGCGGCCGTAAGATGCAAGCGGTCATCACGGTTCCCAGCCGTAACCGAACAAGGGCGGCAGCGGAACGAACGGCGCGGGTGTGTAGTAAACCGGACGGCCGTAGTAACGCGGCCGTTCTTCGGGTCGATCAACGTAACGGTGACGATTCCAGTGAGGACGGTACGTGCGCTTGTCGAGCGCAGGCGCCGCGTGTCGTTCCACTTCCGCTGAGACAGCGGCGACTGGGACTGTCGTAACAGCGCCAAGCATCACAAGCATCAGGAGAGGAGCCAGGATCGCCACGCCAAGCCATTTCGTCATCGCAGCACTCTCGCCAGAATCGGCACACCGCAGATCCTAACATTTGTGATGCACATGCGAAACGAGCCCGCAATGCGGGCCCGCTTAAACTGCATCGGCTGCGCTTACCAATGGCGATGGTGATGGCGCCAGCCACGATGCCAACCGTGATGGCGGTGCCAGCGATGCCAATGATGGTGATGCCAGTGCACCTCGGTCGTCGCCTGCTTGGTGTCGGTCTGAACCGCTGCGGCAGCGCCGGGATTGCTCAACGACAACGCCTGAGCCTGTTGGGCCGGAGCCGCGAGCACGAGACATGCGCCGACCGCCGCAAGCCCAAGAATCTTCGTTGCGTTCATAAAAACCCTCCTTCGATGACGGGATGTCACGTCTGCGCCGCACGGCTCGTGTCTGATGACCGACCGCCTCGCCGCGACGCAGGCCACTCTGGAATGAGCGACGTGAATGTGGACTGAATAGCCGCGCCGGGGAAAAGAATGCGATGAGTCAGCAATCCGTTCCCGCTCGTGGGCAATTATTCACGCGTGTGACATTTCGAAACGGGCGCAGGCTTGCTGCGTATCTTCCGTACAAGCTTCGCTCAACTTCGGCAGAGGTCGCGATGACGCCTTTCGGCAGATCGCATTGGAGAAAGCCACTCGTTGGCACGGCGATATTCGGCATCGCCGCCTTATCGTCGGTCGGCGCCGCCTTGTCTTTCGGTCGGCGCCGCCTTGGCATCGCAAGGCCCCGGCGCAGGCCATGGAACGGCAAGTCCTGCCGCTCAGCTTGCGATGGCTGTCGCTGTGTATGGCTGCGCTGCGCTCGTCGTCGGCGCAGGCCTCATCGTCGCGATCAGGCGACGGCGTTAGGCGTGATGAAAGGCCGGCGAACCTAGCCGCGCTGCTGCCAATGGCAGCTCATGCGTGGCACGATCACGGTTCCGCTCGGCCGGAATTCCTGCACATAGGTGGCGTTGCACACCCGCACTGCATTGGAGCCAGGGAAGTAGTACGGTTGGACGTCGTCCGGCTGATCGTTCGGATAGACACGAAGCCGTGGCGCCGACCGGCGTGCCCGGCGCACGACGGGAGCCGTGTCGTCGTCGGCTTGCGCAAGCCTGATCCCGGATGTTGCGGATTGCGCGCTCGCAACCGCACCGGGCAGCAGGAAAACACCCACGGCAGCCGCAAAAATTGCCACAGTCCCCATCCGTATCATCACGCTCATTCACTCCACCAAGACCCGTGAATGTTCTAACATCCGCGTTCTTCCGCAGCTAGTCCCGTCACACGACCGAGCCGCCTCCGTCCGGAACCTAAGATAGAAAGCCACAATGTGGACGACCCTGAAAGCCCCTTCCCTGGTCGAGATGGAGATGATGGCGCACGACATTTTCCAGAGCCTGCCGGCGCGCTTCCGGGAGCTCTGCGAGGGCGTGATCGTCCGGGTCGACGATTTCCCGACCGAGGAAGTACTGGACGAGATGGACGCTGAAAGCGAATTCGACCTGCTCGGCCTCTTCCAGGGCACTGGAGTGCCGTTTCGGAGCAACGACGATATCGGCCGGCTGCCCAACATGGTCTGGCTTTACCGCCGCCCAATCCTCGACTACTGGGCCGAGCATGAGGAGACGCTCGGCCACCTGGTGCGGCACGTCCTGATCCACGAGATCGGCCATCACTTTGGGTTGAGTGACGACGACATGGCCGACATCGAGGCTGAGGCCGAGCCCGAATAAGCCTTTATCGATGAGCATATTCGCTATAAACCGTTACCGTCATCTTTTGGTCAAATCCGTAGGAAGTGCGACGATGGATAAGTTCACCACGCTGGAAGGCGTCGCGGCGCCCTTGAAGATCATCAATGTCGACACCGACATGGTCATCCCCAAGCAATACCTGAAGACCATCAAGCGCACCGGCCTTGGCAAGGGGCTTTTTGCCGAGCAGCGCTACAAGGATGACGGCAGCGAGAACCCGGACTTCGTCCTCAACAAGCCGTCCTATCGCAATGCGAAAATCCTGGTTGCGGGCGATAATTTTGGCTGCGGGTCGAGCCGCGAGCATGCGCCCTGGGCCTTGCTCGATTTCGGCATCCGCTGCGTGATTTCGACGTCGTTTGGCGACATCTTCTACAACAACTGCTTCAAGAACGGCATCCTGCCGATCCGCGTCAGCCAGGAAGACCTCGACAAGCTGTTCGACGACGCCGAGCGGGGCGCCAATGCGACGCTCACCATCGATCTCCCGAACCAGGAGATTCGCGGCCCCGACGGCGGCAAGGCAAAGTTCGAGATCGATCCATTCCGCAAGCATTGCCTGCTCAACGGCCTCGACGACATCGGCCTGACGATGGAGAAGAAGTCGTCGATCGACGCCTATGAGGCGAAGGTGAAGGCCGAGCGCGCCTGGGCATGACCCGGGCGTGACCTGAACCCGATCGCAAGTCTTGCTTCCCGAGATCGTCACCTTCTGGCACGGCCCGCTCGACCGGCTCCGGCAGACCTGCCTGCGCTCTCAGGTTGCGGCGGGCCACCGGGTGACCGTCTATAGCTTTGACACGATCGCCGGATTGCCCGACGGGGTCGCCAACGCGGAAGCGGAGGCGATCCTGCCACATGCTTTCGCTGAACGGCTTCGCCCGTCTCAACCCGACGGCTCGTGGCGCGACTGGACGCTGCTGCAGTTCAGCGACTTCTTCCGCATGCGGCTGATGGCGGAACGCGCGGGGCTGTGGCTCGACGCCGACGTGCTGCTGCTGAAGCCCGTCGAGATCGATCCGGCAAAACCCTATTTCGCCTGGGAACGTCCACGCCAGCTCGGCAATTCCGTGCTGTATCTGCGGCCGGACGATCCGATCGTGATCGGCTTCGAGAAGCTGATCGCGCAGGATCAATTGACGCCGGACTGGCTGGCGATACGTCATCGCCTGACCTTCGCGGTGCGGCGGCTGCGCGGCGGCTCCAACCGGCTCTCCGACGTCCGCGTCGCGATCTTTGGCCCGGCATCGCTGACCGCGCTCGCCCGCCGCTCGCAAGAACTGCGCTACGCGCTGCCGAAGAAGTCGTTCTACGCCGTCCATGCCGAGCCGAAATTGTTCTTCGATCCGTCCGATTTCTCGGCGCTGATCGCCGATCCGGAAGTCATCGGCCTGCATATTTCGCCCAAGGGCCGCGGCAACCAGCCGCCGATCCCCGGCAGCCTTTACGCGTGGGCCACGGAAAAATTTGCGGCTCGGTCGTCCTGACGAACGGGCTTATGTCTCCGCCGAAAGAAAGACTGGATTGCTTCGTCGCTTGCGCTGCTCGCAATGACGATCGCGCCACAATCATCCCATCGCGGCGATCGCGTCCGCAATCGCGATCGTGCGCCTGGCCATGTCGGCGTGCAGCCGCTCCACCATCCGGCCGTCGAGCTGAATCGCGCCGCGGGTGGCGTTCTCCGGCAGTTCGAACGCTGCGACGATCTTCCGTGCCTCGGCGACTTCTTCCGCCGGCGGCGTGAAGACCGCGTTGCAGGCTTCGATTTGGCTCGGATGGATCAGCGTCTTGCCATCGAAGCCAAGATCGCGGCCCTGCGCGCATTCCTCTGCAAAGCCCGCCGCATTGGAGAAATCGCTGTAGGGACCATCGAGCATCTCGAGGCCGTGCGCGTGCGCAGCCAGGACGCAGTGGGTGATCATCGGGATCATCGCAGCGCGGCCCGGCATCATCCTGATGCGCGTCTCGCGCGCAATATCGTTCGGTCCAAACACGAAGCCGGCGAGCCGCGTCTTCGGATCGCGCGAGGCGGCACCGAGCTTGTCCGCATCGAGCACCGCGCGCGCGGTCTCGATCATGGCCCAGACCTTGATCGCGGAATCGGCGCCGACCTCGGCGAGGCGCGCCGCGATGGCATGGAGATCATCGACGGTCGAAATCTTCGGCACCAGGATGCCGTCGGGTTTCGCCTGACCGGCCATCGCCACATCGTCGCGCCACCATGGCGTATCCAGGCTGTTGGTCCTGACCCAGATCTCGCGCTTGCCGAAACCTTTCGCGGCGATCGCCTGCGCGATCTGCTCGCGCGCCTTGGCCTTGGCGTCGGGCGCAACGGAATCCTCGAGGTCGAGGATCAGGCAGTCGGCGGCGAGGTTTCGTGCCTTCTCCAGTGCCCGCGCATTCGATCCCGGCATGAACAACAGGCTGCGGCGCGGGCGGATCATGATCGGTTCCCTTCGACATCGACGATGCCCCGCGAATAGCACTTCACCTGCCTATTCGAAAGGCTTGTTCCAACGGGGCGCATATGGTTAGCCATAGGCATGATCACGTTTCCGCAACGGCTTCTCGACGGCTACCGCACGTTCACGACGCAGCGGCTGCCGACCGAACAGAATCGCTACCGCGAACTGTCCGAGCGTGGGCAGTCGCCGGAAGTGATGGTGATCGGCTGCTGCAACTCGCGCGTCTCGCCGGAAGTGATCTTCGATGTCGGCCCCGGCGAGCTGTTCGTGATGCGCAACATCGCCAATCTGGTTCCGGTCTATGAGCCCGATGGCGGCGCGCACGGCGTGTCGGCCGCGCTGGAATATGCGGTCTCGGTCCTGCGCGTGAAACACATCGTGGTGCTCGGGCACGCGCAATGCGGCGGCATCCGCGCCTTCATCGACAAGATCGCGCCGCTGTCGCCAGGCGATTTCATCGGCCGCTGGATGTCGATGTTCATCAAGCCCGGCGAAGTGGTCGAGCAGCGCGAGCACGAGAGCATGCAGGACTTCGCCACACGGATCGAGAAGGCGGCCGTGCTCCGCTCGCTCGAGAACCTGATGACGTTTCCATTCGTCCGCGCGGCCGTCGAAAGCGGCGCGATGCTGCTGCACGGCGCCTATTTCGGCGTGGCCGAAGGCTCGCTGTTCGTGCTGGACAAGGCGACGAAGGAATTCAAAAGCGCGCGCGAGGCGTAGGCTCGCGAGGAGTGCCGTAGGGTGGGCAAAGGAGCGCAAGCGACGTGCCCACCATCCATCGGCATTTGCGGCGCCAACGGTGGGCACGCTGTCGCTTTGCCCACCCTATGCGCTCCTCGTCGCTCATTCTCCTCCATGATCGCCGCCGCTCCAGCGGTCGGAGATCGCGAGCATGAAGGCCGACACCACGAACAACAGATGCACGCCGACCAGCCAGCCCAGCCGGCTCGGTTCGAACACGGTGTCGATATTCATGAACGCCTTCAGGACCTGGATCGCCGAGATCGCGACGATCGAGGCCAGCAGCTTCTGTTTCAGGCCGCCGAAATGGATCTTGGTCATCCAGTCCGGCCAGTCAGGGTGGCCGCCCGGATCGATCTTGGAGACGAAATTCTCGTAGCCGGAGAACACTACGATCAGGATCAGGTTGCCGGTCAGCGAGACGTCGATCAGCGACAGCACGCCGAGAATGATGTCGGACTCCTTCGAGCCCGGCGCATGCAGGATGAACTCCCACAGCAACATGCAGAATTTCAGCAACAGCACCGCGAGGCTGACGACCAGGCCGAAATAGAACGGCGCCATCAGCCAGCGGCTGTTGAAGATCACGCTTTCGAACCCGCGCTCGATCGGCTTCAGCACCGGATGAGGCCGGTAAGGCGCCGGTTGCTTCGGACATTGTTCCGGCTCCTGATCCCCGACCTGTCTTACGCCGCTTTCTTTTTGGCCGTGAGCAGCTTGCGGTTGATCAGGCTCTCGGCGATCTGCACCGCGTTCAGCGCCGCGCCCTTGCGCAGGTTGTCCGACACGCACCACAGCGCGAGCCCGTTCTCCACCGTCGCGTCCTCGCGGATGCGGCTGATGTAGGTCGCGTCCTCGCCAGCCGCCTCGTAGGGCGTGACGTAGCCGCCGGGCTCATGCTTGTCGATCACGAGGCATCCCGGCGCGTTGCGCAGGATGTTGCGGGCCTCGTCTGCCGTAATCGGATTCTCGAACTCGATATTGACGGCTTCGGAATGGCCGACGAAGACCGGCACGCGCACGCAGGTCGCGGACAGCTTGATCTTGGGATCAAGAATCTTCTTGGTCTCCATCATCATCTTCCACTCTTCCTTGGTGTAGCCGTCCTCCATGAACACGTCGATCTCCGGGATGACGTTGAAGGCGATACGCTTCGGGAATTTCTTGTTGATCAGCTCGTCATTGGTGTAGACGGCCTTGGTCTGCGTGAACAATTCGTCCATCGCATCCTTGCCGGCGCCGGACACCGATTGATAGGTCGCAACCACCACGCGCTTGATGGTCGCCTTGTCGTGCAGCGGCTTCAGCGCGACCACGAGCTGCGCGGTCGAGCAGTTCGGGTTGGCGATGATGTTCTTCTTGGTGAAGCCGGCCGCCGCGTCCGCGTTCACCTCGGGCACGATCAGCGGCACATCGGGGTCCATCCGCCAGGCCGAGGAATTATCGATCACGACCGCGCCTGCGGCTGCGATCTTCGGCGACCATTCTTTCGACACAGAACCGCCCGCCGACATCAGGCAGATGTCGACATCGGAGAAATCGTAGTGTTCCAGCGCTTTGACCTTCAGGGTCCGGTCGCCATAGGAGACCTCGACGCCGATGCTGCGGCGCGACGCCAGGGCCACCACCTCGTCAGCGGGGAATTTGCGCTCGTCCAGGATGTTAAGCATTTCCCGCCCAACATTGCCGGTCGCGCCGACCACTGCGACTTTGTAACCCATCGTTCACTCTCCGATGAAAAATGCTTAGCCCGCGCTTAACGCGGATAGAGAAGCGGCAGCGCTTCTATGCGAGAAACGCGGTGAACACAACGTTACCACGGTGTGCAGACCACTGATGTCGTCATTTTGGATCAATCATCAGGCCAATTCCTCCGGTCTGGCCGGCATCCAGCCGTCGCAGACGAGCCTTGCCGACGAAGTCTGCGCGACGGTCGCGCGCATCTTTCTCTATGTGGGAACGCTGGCCCTGTTCGGCATCCTCTGTGTCCATGTGTGGAACAAGTCCCACGACATGCGGCGGGCCGAACCCGCGGCCAGGGTGGGTTGGAGCGTGGCAGACCGCTCGCGCCCGGCCTTTTCCGTCAGCCAGACCGATCAGCGGGACAGATCAGAGACTTACGTCATCCTTCGCCATCCTGAGGGCGGCCGGAGAGACGTCCTGCGCTGGCAGGATGCGAGCGGCAGACCGATTGCGGAACTCGAAATTTACCGCCCCGGCAGCGAACGCGACGGCTTGTCGCCCGGCGCCGACCTGGCCGGCCGGATGCCGAACGCCGGCGCGACCGACCTGGAGGCGGCGGGCATCGTCGAGAGCAAGTTCGGCACGGTTGCGCTGCTTCGCCGCGCCGACGCCCCGGAGGGCGCCGGCGCCTGTCTCGGCTTCGTCAAACGGATCGATGACCCAGCTTTGCAGATCTCCGGCTGGTCCTGCCAGGGCGACTATGCGCCCGCCCGGCGTGCAGCCATCGGCTGCATGCTTGACCGGCTGACCCTGCTCAGCACCGGAAACGAGCCCAAGCTCGCCGACCTTTTCGCGCGCGCCGAGCTCAAGCGCGGCAATTGCGCGGCAGCAGGCGGCTCGGACTGGGTGACGGGGGTCGAAAACCCAAAGCTGCGCGGCACACTCTGATCCAGCCCTAGCCGGCTGGTGCGGCTTTACGCCCCATGGGTCGTATGGCGGCCGGTCGAATCGTCATGTGCGGTGCCAAGGGCCTGGTTTTCATGCAACTTTTTTGAAGCGCCTGACATTTATCTCTTGCGGTGTGGCTTGAATGACCTTGTGATGCCACATCCGCAGCGGATAAAATGCATACCAAATCGGGTGTGGTGGGCCGTCCGGCCCCCGGATGAGGACATGATGACCTGGAAATTCCCTGCCGTTCAAAATTCCGCGCTGCTGCTGGCAGGCGTTGCGGTCGCCATTGGCCTCGCCACGTCAGCGAATGCGCAGCGTCCCCGGCAACCTTCCAGCTCGAACGGCCCCAACGTCGTTTATCAGCAGGGTCCGCACACCCGTATTTACGTCTCCAAGCGGGACTTCACCGATGGCGGCACCGAGGTTCTGCCAGGCGATCGCAAATTCCAGGACTACGCATTTCCTTCGCCGTACGGGTTCCCGACGTTCGCGCGCGAGAACAACAACCGTCCGATCGACCGCCAGCCGCTCAACCCGCCGTCTGATCTCGGCGGCCAGCCGACCCAATTCCCGCTGTACTGACAGGTTAGAGCCTCGACAAATCGCCCCCTGTCTCAACAGGCCGCTCGACGGTAGGCACGCGCTACAACTCAACGCATCATACAATGTTGTCATGGCCGGGCTTGACCCGGCCATCTACGTTTTTGGAAACAGACTGTCTTAGCTGCCCACGACCGGCACGGGCATAGTGGTTGGCTAGGCGTGCAGCTTCTCCAGCTCCCTCAATATCGCCTCGCCCATCTGTGACGTCGTGGCCGGCGTCGTTCCCTCGGACTTGATATCGGCAGTGCGCAGGCCGCTCGCGAGCACGGCCGCGATCGCAGCGTCGAGCTCGTCGGCAAGCCCGCCCATATCGAAGGAATAGCGCAGCGCCATCCCGAAGGAGGCGATCATCGCGATCGGGTTGGCGAGTCCCTTGCCTGCAATGTCAGGCGCGGAGCCGTGCACGGGCTCGTAAAGCGCCTTGCGCTTCTTGCTCCTGGCGTCGACCTCGCCAAGCGACGCCGACGGCAGCATGCCGAGCGAGCCCGTCAGCATCGCCGCGATGTCCGACAGCATGTCGCCGAACAGATTGTCGGTGACGATGACGTCGAACTGCTTCGGCGATTTCACCAGATTCATGCCGCCGGAATTGGCGAGCTGGTGCTCCAGCGTCACGTCCTTGTATTCGCGCGCATGCACCTGCGTGACGACCTCGTTCCAGAGCACGCCCGATTTCATCACGTTGCGCTTTTCCATCGACGTCACCTTGTTGCGGCGCTTGCGCGCAAGGTCGAAGGCAACGCGCGCAATGCGCTCGATCTCGTAGGTGTCGTAGACCTGCGTATCGACCGCGCGCTTCTGGCCGTTGCCGAGATCGGTGATCGTCTTCGGCTCGCCGAAATAGACCCCGCCGGTGAGCTCGCGCACGATCATGATATCGAGCCCCTCGACCACCTCGCGCTTCAGGCTGGAGGCTTCCGCCAGCGCCGGATAGCACACCGCAGGTCTGAGATTGCCGAACAGGCCGAGCTCCTTGCGCAGCCGCAACAGGCCGGCCTCGGGCCGCATCTCGTAAGGAACGCCGTCCCATTTCGGGCCGCCGACCGAACCGAAGATGATCGCATCCGCCGCCATCGCCTTTGCCATGTCGGCTTCACTGATCGAGACCTTGTGAGCGTCATAGGCCGCGCCGCCGACCAGTCCCTGCTCGGTCTCGAAGGCCGCGATGCCCTTGGCATTGAGCCAGTCGATCAGGCGCTTCACCTCGGTCATCACTTCGGGGCCGATGCCGTCGCCGGGAAGCAGCAGGAGCTTATGCGTTGCCATAGTCAGGTACCTCGCGGACGATTGTCGTGACCGGGCTTGGCCCGGCCCTCCATCTTGCAAATCCACCTGCAGGACGGATGGATGCCGGGCCGAGCCCGGCGATGACGAGAAGAGGAAATCCGCGCGGAGTGCTAATGCGACGGACGCGGCTTGGCAAGCCGCCTCGAACGGGTGACAAGTTCGAAAGCCGCCTTGCGCCCATTGCACGATCGGCAAGACACCATTGCAGGCTTCGCGCCTGTGCAAGCGCCATCTCGCCTGCCAAACTGCGCCGCGCCGGAGCATTTTGTGAGAGCCCCCGATACCTCGAAATCCTATGCCACGCTTGCGTGGCTGATCCTGATCCTGTCGCTGGCGCCGACCATCGGGCTCGGCATCGGGCGTTTCGCCTATGCGCTCGTGCTGCCGGACATGCGCGAGGCGTTGCACTGGTCGTATTCGGCGGCGGGCTTCATGAACACCATCAACGCCGTCGGCTATCTCGCCGGCGCGCTGGTCGCGTCGCGGCTGATCCGCCGCTTCGGGCTTGCGGCCAACGTGCGCTGGGGGACGCTGGCCTGTGTCGTTTCGCTCGCGCTCTGCGCGGTCTCGCAGAATTTCGTCGTGCTGAGCTTCGCACGGCTGCTCGCCGGCTTCGGCGCCGCCGCCGGCTTCGTCGGTGGCGGCGCGCTGGCGGCGATGATCGCGCAGTCGCGGCCTGATCGCGCCGATTTTCTCCTGAGCTTGTTCTATGCCGGACCCGGCATCGGCATCCTGTCCTCCGGACTGATCGCGCCTTTCGTGCTCCAGGCGTTCGGACCCGGTTCGTGGTGGATCGTGTGGTGGGCGATGACGATTCTCACAGCCATCATGATCGTGCCTTTGTTGCTGGCGCCGTTTGCGTCCAGCGCGCTCGCCGCACCAAGGGCGCATATTCGCTTTTCCATCAAGCCCGTTGCGATCTATCTCCTCGCCTATTTCCTGTTTGGCGCGGGCTACATCGCTTACATGACCTTCATGATCGCCTATGTCCGCGAAGGCGGCGGCGGAGCCGAAGCGCAATCCCTGTTCTGGAGCCTGATCGGCCTCAGCGCCTTCGTGACACCGTGGGTGTGGCGCCGCGTGCTGGCGCTCGATCGCGGCGGCCTCTCGACGACGATCATTCTTGCCGTCAACGCGCTCGGCGCGAGCCTGCCGATCTTCGGCCACTCGCCGCTTTTGCTGGCCATCTCGGCGCTGGTGTTCGGCGTCGCGTTCTTTGCCGTCGTCGGCTCGACCACGGCCTTCGTGCGCTTCAACTATCCGCCATCCGAATGGCCATCGGGAATCGCCGCGATGACGATCGCCTTCGGTATCGGCCAGACGCTGGGCCCGATCGCGGTCGGCGCGATCACCGATGCGCTGGGCAGCCTGTCCTATGCATTAAATGTTTCCGCCGCACTGCTGGCGCTCGGCGCAATCCTTGCGGCGTTTCAGCGGAAATTGCGGGCCACCTAAACAAAATCCGTTCAGCTCCCGCTGAATGAATTATAGCCCTGGTCTTCCCAGTACCCGCCCTTGTAGTCGTTGGTGACTTCCATCGACATCACGTATTTCGGATTCTTGAAGCCGAGCTTGGTCGGGACACGGATCTTCATCGGGAAGCCGTAGGCGCGCGGCAGGATCTCGTCGGCGAACTTGAACGTCATCTGGGTCTGCGGATGCAGCGCGGTGCGCATGTCGAGCGGCGAGTTGTAGCCTTCCTTGTCGGCGCACTGGAACCAGACATATTTCGCACGCATGTCGGCGCCGATCAGCTTGAGGAAGTCACGCAAGGGCGTGCCGGTCCAGCTTCCGATCGCGCTCCAGCCTTCGACGCAGATATGACGCGTCACCTGCTTGACCTGCGGCAGCGCATAGAGCTCGTCCAGCGTCCACGATTTCTTGTTGTCGACGAGGCCACGCACTTCGAGCTTCCATTCCTTGCCGTCGATCTCGGGCGCGTCGTCGACCTCGTAATAGGCGTTGAACGGGAACGGCTTGGTGATCGCGCTTTCAGGGAAGGTCGGCGCCAGCGCATCCGGATTGAAGATCCAGGCCTGCACGGCGTCGTTGAACTTCGAGATCTGCGCGAGCAGCTTGTCGGCGGAGTCGCTGTCGACGACATCGCAACCGGTGAGCAGCGTCAGCGCGCCGAGGCTCGCACCACCCGAGATGAAACGCCGCCGCGTCAGGTCGGGCATCAGCTTGCTCGCATCCTTGACCAACAGACTTCTTGTCGACGCCAGGAATCAGAAGCTTGCGTACGCGGCCCATGATCGTCTCCTTCAGCGGCCGATGATCATGGCGCGCAGGCTCTTCGGCACCAGCATCGCAAGCGCGACATGGATGACGAGGAAAGCCACGATCGCGGCCATGCAGAAGAAATGCACATAGCGGGCCCTGTCGTAATCGCCGAACAGCGTCACCAGCCAATGCAGTTGCACCGGCTTCCAGATCGACAGGCCCGACAGCACGATCACGATGCCGACCACGATGATGCCGGCATAGAGCAGTTTCTGGACGTAATTGTAGGTCGAGAGATCGTCATGGGCGAGCTTGAAGGTCAGCGCCGCCTTGACGTCGGAGATCACGCCACCTGGCGTGATCGGCAACAGCTTCCTGCGGAAGCGGCCGGTAGCGAGACCCGTGACCAGATAGGCAAGGCCGTTGACCATCAACAGCCACATCGCGGCGAAATGCCACAGCAGCGCACCGCCAAGCCAGCCGCCGAGCGTGACGCTGTGCGAGAAACGGAAGTCGAACAGCGGCGAGGCATTATAGATCTGCCAGCCTGACATGATCATCAGGACCATCGCGACCGCGTTGGTCCAGTGCATGATCCGCACCCAGGCCGGCTGGATCAGTTTCGCCGGCTCGCGCGCGGCAGGACTGTGGGTAACGGTAAGGCTGGACATGACTGCTCCGTCGCTGATGCCCGTACGACAATTATACGTCGGGAATATTCCATTCGTTACTATCGCTTTTGGCAATGGAACGGATGCCTTGCCGGGATCGGCTTCACAAAAAAGCGAGCCGGGTTTCCCCGGCTCGCCCGCGTATCCTGATGGGGACGATTTAGGAGATCAGGACACGCCGGTAACCCGTCAGGACGCCGGCATCAGCACGGTGTCGACCACATGGATGACGCCGTTCGACTGGTGCACGTTGGAGATCGAGACCATCGAGCGGTCGCCCTTGGCGTCGATGATCCAGATCTTGCCGTCGGCGTGCTTCACGGTCAGCTCTTCGCCTTCCGCGGTCTTGAGCTTCTTGCCGTCGGTGAGGTCGGAGGCGTCGAGCTTGCCCGGCACCACATGGTAGGTGAGGATCTTGGTCAGCGTCGCCTTGTTCTCGGGCTTGACCAGATTGTCGACCGTGCCGGCCGGCAGCTTGCCGAAGGCGGCGTTGGTCGGCGCGAACACCGTGAACGGTCCCTTGCCTTCCAGCGTCTCGACGAGGCCCGCGGCCTTCACCGCGGCAACCAGCGTGGTGTGATCCTTCGAATTGACGGCGTTCTGGACGATGTTCTTCGAGGGGAACATCGCCGCGCCGCCGACCATGACGGTCTTCTCTTCGGCGCGTGCGGGCGCAACGATGGTCGAGGTGATCGCGAGCACGCTGAAGGCAGCGGCGGACAGAAGGGCAATGCGCTTGGACATGGAGTATCTCCCGATGATTGGTCAGACCGGCTGGATGTCGCCGGAACTAGAGGGGCAACAACGGCGCGGGTTTTCGTGATCGAGTTCATTGCGCCGCCGTTGCCTCGAATTACGGGAGGTTCTGCGGACGGTTTCGAAAATAATTCTTTGTGATTTGTGAAACCTCGCGCCGTGCGCTGCGTAGCTCGCCGCTTCGGCTGAGGATGACGCGCGAGGACGGTAGGGTGGGCAAAGCGAAGCGTGGCCACCGATGCATCAAGGATGCGCCGATAGATGGTGGGCACGCTATCGCTTTGCCCACCCTACGCAGGCTGAAACAATCGCGCGACCCGTTGGCTCGCAATGAAGATGGGGAGACAGTCACTCTTCAGGCGTTATAGGCGTCCTTGTTCTGCTGGGCGGCGGCGAGAGCTTAATCCCTGCTCGCCGGCGTTTGAATGAAGCCCCTGTTCCAGGTCGGGCTGATCAGGATCTCATTGACGCAGACACGCGGCGGCAGGCTGGCGACGAAGGCGATGGTGCGGCCGAGATCTTCCGGCTGCAGCATCTTGGCCTGCTCCTCGTCGCTCGGCACCACCGGGCGCAGCTTCAGGATCGGCGTCGCGACCTCGCCGGGCGACAGGCAGCAGGCGCGAAGCCCGTTGACGCATTCATCCATGTTGAAGGAATGGGTCAGCGCCAGCACCGCATGCTTGGTGGTGGTGTAGGCCGGCCCCGGCATCTTCGACACATGACGGCCAGCCCAGGAGGCGACGTTGATGATGGAGCCGTCCTTCTGCTTGCGCATCGCCGGCAGCACCGCCCGCATGCAATAGAGCACGCCGTTCAGATTGATCTCGACGAGCTTGTTCCAGCCGTCGAGCTCGAGGTCGGCCCAGCGGCGCTTCGGCACGTTGATGCCGGCGCTGTTGACCAGCAGATCGATGCGGCCATGCTTGGCGACGATCTGACCGGCCACCTTCTCGACATCGGCGGCGACGCTGACGTCGAGCACCGATCGCCTCCGCCTTGCCGCCGCTCTTCAAGATCTTGGCAACCACCGTATCGAGCGCATCCTTGCGCCGCCCCGATACCACAACCGTCCAGCCGTCCGCCGCCAGCGCCTCCGCGCCGGCTTCACCGATGCCGCTGCCGCCGCCCGTCACCCACGCCACGCGCGTTCCGCCATTTGTCATGCCAACTGTTCTCCGTTGCCTTTGAAAGGGCGTTTTTGCTATTGCAGCCTCCCGGCACCGCCCTTGGGGAATGTTGCATGAACGCGCCAGCCAACGCCAACCTGTTTTCTCGCCTGTTCGACAAGCTCGACGATCCGAAGCGCCTTGCGATCGAGACCGTTGACGGTCAGCGCATCAGTTACGGCGATTTGATCGCGCGTGCCGGCCAGTTCGCGAATGTGTTGGTCGCGCGCGGCGTCAAGCCGGGTGACCGCGTCGCGGTCCAGATCGAGAAATCGGTCGAAAATCTCGTGCTGTATCTTGCAACCGTGCGGGCCGGCGGCGTCTATCTGCCGCTCAACACCGCCTACACGCTGAACGAGCTGGATTACTTCATCACCGACGCGGAGCCGTCACTGGTGGTGTGCGATCCGTCGAAGGCGGACGGTATTGCCAAGATCGCGGCCAAGGTTGGCGCCAAGGTCGAGACGCTCGGCGCCGACGGCAAGGGCTCGCTGACGGAGGCCGCCGCCAAGGCGAGCAAGGATTTCGCGACGGTCGCGCGCGGCAACGACGATCTCGCCGCGATCCTCTACACGTCCGGCACCACCGGCCGTTCCAAGGGCGCGATGCTCTCCCACGACAATCTCGCGTCGAACTCGCTGACCTTGATCGACTATTGGGGCTTCACCGACAAGGATGTCCTGATCCACGCGCTGCCGATCTATCATACCCACGGACTGTTCGTGGCGAGCAACGTCACGCTGTTCGCGCGGGCCTCGATGATCTTCCTGCCGAAATTCGATCCGGATTTGATCATCAAGCTGATGGCGCGCGCCACCGTCATGATGGGCGTGCCGACCTTCTACACGCGGCTATTGCAGAACCCGGCGTTGAGCAAGGAGACGACCAGGCACATGCGGCTGTTCGTGTCGGGCTCCGCGCCGCTGCTCGCCGATACCCACCGCGAATGGGCTGCCCGTACCGGACATGCCGTGCTCGAACGCTACGGCATGACCGAGACCAACATGAACACGTCCAATCCCTATGACGGCGAGCGCGTCCCGGGCGCGGTGGGCCATGCGCTGCCCGGCGTCTCGGTGCGCGTCACCGATCCCGAGACCGGCAAGGTGCTGGCGCCCGAGACCATCGGCATGATCGAGGTGAAAGGCCCGAACGTATTCAAGGGCTATTGGCGCATGCCGGAGAAGACCAAGTCCGAATTCCGCGACGACGGCTTCTTCATCACCGGCGACCTCGGCAAGATCGACGACAAGGGCTATGTGCACATCCTCGGCCGCGGCAAGGATCTCGTGATCTCCGGCGGCTTCAACGTTTACCCCAAGGAAATCGAGAGCGAGATCGACGCCATGCCGGGCGTGGTGGAATCCGCCGTGATCGGCGTGCCGCATGCCGATTTCGGCGAGGGCGTCACGGCGGTGGTGGTCTGCAATCCTTCGGCCGGCGTCAGCGAGGAGTTGGTGCTGAAGGGCCTCGACGGACGGCTGGCAAAATTCAAGATGCCCAAGCGGGTGTTCGTCGTCGACGAGTTGCCACGCAACGCGATGGGCAAGGTGCAGAAGAACATTCTGCGCGACACGTATAAGGACCTCTATTCAAAGAAATGACGGCGCGGACGGCAGGCCTTCAATGTTATCGGCCTGACCAAAGGCTGATGACAAAGCGGCCGCCGACGATGAACAAATAGCAGCCGAACGCGATCTCGAGCTTTCGCTTGGAGAGCGCATGCGCGGCCATTACGCCGAGTGAGGCGGTCACGAGGCTGGTCGGCATCACCAGAAGCGCGCCAATCAACGAGACGTAGCCAAGCGCGAACGGCCATTGCAGCGCCGCGACATCCGGGAAGTGCGCCGCCGCCGGCCAGCCGGCATAAACGTAGCCGATCGCGCCGGGGATCGAGATCAGCACGGCGAGCGCCGAAGACGTCGCGATCGCCTGGTGGATCGGCCGGCCGTAGAACGTCATCAGGAGGTTGGAGAACAGGCCGCCGCCGATCCCCATCAGGGTCGACAGCAGGCCGATCGCGAAGCCATACGCCTTCATCAGCGGGCCGCTCGGGAACTTGTCGCCGAACGTCCAGCTCTCGCGCGCCAGCAGCAGCCGCGCCGCGGCCGACCATGCAACGCCGACAAAGACGAACTTGAACAGCCGCTCCGGCGCGAAGCGGGCGATCACTGTGCCGGCAACGACGCCGAGCACGATCGGCAGCCACCACTGCCTGAGGATCGACATGTCTACCGCGCCGCGACGATAATGCGCGCGAAACGACCGGATCGAGGTCGGGATGATCACGGCCAGCGAGGTGCCGATGCAGAGCGGCATCCGGACCTCCAGGGGAACGCCGGCCAGCCGAAAGCACTCGTAGAACACCGGGACCAGGACCGCGCCGCCGCCGATCCCGAACACCCCGGCCAGGAAGCCGGCGAGCGCACCCGTGGCGATCAACAGCGCGGCCAGTTCGAGCAGCTCCATGGCATCAATTCCGGCGATGGCCATTCCTTCCAAAACTCCTGCGTTCCAAAACTCCTGCGATCGCCGATGCACGCTGTGCTCGGCGGTGCGGGCTTGAGTAGACTCTTTCGCCGCGGAGGGGTACTGCCAATGCTCGGTTCGCTTTCTTGCGTTTTTCGGAAGGATCGACGGCATGGACCGGCTAGCGGCCATGGCGACGTTTGTGCGGGTCGTGGAAAGCGGCAGCCTGTCGGGCGCGGCGCGATCGATTCCGACGTCGCTGACGTCGGTCAGCCGGCAGATCGCGGCACTCGAACAGCAGTATGGAACGCCGCTGATCGTCCGCACCACGCGCCGGCTGTCTCTGACCGACGACGGACGGCTGCTCTACGAGCGAGCCAAGACCGTTCTCGGCGAGCTGAAAGACATCGAAATGTCGCTGTCATCGAGCCAACGCCAGCCGTCAGGGCGGCTGCGGGTCAGCGCGCCGACCTTGATGGGACGGCTGCTGGTTGCGCCATCGCTTCCGGAGTTTTTGCGCCGTCACCCGGCATTGTCGGTCGACCTGCTGCTGGTCGACCGCGCGGTCGATATGATCGAAGAGGACATTCACCTCGCGATCCGGGTCGGGCGCTTGCCGGATTTCAGCTCATCGCCCGCCGGCTTGGCGAAATCACCATGATCATCTGCGCTTCGCCGGACTATCTGCAACGCCGCGGCGTTCCGCAGGCACCTTCGGAGCTGAGCGGACACGACTGCCTGCTGTTTTCGGATACGCCGGGAAGCGCCGAGTGGCGCTTCACGAGGGACGGAAAACGCGGTGACAAGATCCGGCTCTCGGGGAGGCTCTGGATCAACAGTCTCGACGCGCTGGTGACGGCGGCGAAGGACGGCGCGGGCATTGTGCGGGTGCCGTCCTGGCAGGTCGCAGCTGATGTCGCGGCGGGTCGGCTGCAATCGATACTGACTGCGTTTGCGCCGCTGCCAACCCCGATCCACCTGCTCTTTCCAACGTCCCGGGTCGGCTCATTCAAGACCCGGCTGTTCGCCGATTACCTTGCTCAACAATGGAAAGATGGCGATCCGCTACATGACGGAGGCGGTTTGGCGTAACTTGAAATTCCAAAGAAACGAACCAAACTTCATCTTTTGAAAGATGGCAGCGTGCTGGTATACCACGAGAGCCATTGGTTCTTTCTCGGCTGGAGCCTAGGTCTGAACTTCGGTTCGTTTTTGCGGCATTTCGTCATTGCGCTAGGTGATTCAACTCCGTAAATAAGCTTGCAATTCGCATCGCGATCTCAGCGCCCGCACGGGCCGCAAACCGCCAAAGTCGATAATGACAGCTCGGATCGAACGCCCGCTTTCGCCACATATGCAGACCTATCGCTGGACGCTGACGATGATCCTCTCCATCGTCCATCGCGCGACCGGTATTGCGCTCTATTTCGGCACCTTATTGCTGGCGTGGTGGCTGATCGCGGCGGCCTCGGGCCCCGGCGCCTATGCCAACGTCCAGGCCTTCACCGGCAGCTTCATCGGCCGGCTGATCGTGTTCGGCTACACCTGGGCGCTGCTGCATCACCTCCTCAGCGGCATCCGGCATTTCGTCTGGGATCTCGGCTACGGCTTCAAGGCCAATGAGCGCGAGGCCCTGACCTGGGGCGCGCTGCTCGGCGGCATTTCCTTGACGGTTCTGGTGTGGGTCGCAGCCTACGCGTTCGGAGGCGGCCGATGAGCACGCAACCCCCGTCCGGCTCCTCTTCGATGCGAACCCCGCTCGGACGCGTCCGCAATCTCGGCGCCTCCCACTCCGGCACCTCCGATTTCTGGCGCCAGCGCCTCACTGCTGTTGCGATGACGCTTCTGATCGTGCCGGTGCTGGTCATCGTCTTGATGCTGCTCGGCCGCAACCAGGCGGGCGCGGCGCAGATCCTGGGCTCGCTGCCGATCGCGGTCATCCTGTTGCTCTTCATCGTCGCCAGCACGTGGCACATGAAGATCGGCATGCAGGTCGTGATCGAGGACTATGTGCACAACGAGAAACTGAAGCTTGCCTCTGTGATGGCCAACAATTTCTTCTCGTTCGCGGTCGCGCTCGCCTCGATCTACGCCATCCTCAAACTGTCATCGGGAGTCTGAACCCATGGCCAGTGACGGCAACGGCAAGGCCCAACAAGGCCACCAACGGCGCGGGTCCGGCGAGCAACGGAAAAGCCTATCCGATCGAGGATCACACCTACGACGTCGTGGTGGTCGGCGCCGGCGGCGCGGGCCTGCGCGCGGTGGTCGGCTGCAGCGAGGCGGGTCTGCGCACCGCCTGCATCACCAAGGTGTTTCCGACCCGCTCGCATACGGTAGCCGCGCAAGGCGGCATCTCGGCCTCGCTCGGCAACATGCACCCGGACGACTGGCGCTGGCACATGTACGACACCGTGAAGGGGTCGGACTGGCTCGGCGACCAGGACGCGATCGAATACATGGTGCGCAACGCGCCCGACGCGGTCTACGAATTGGAGCATTGGGGCGTTCCCTTCTCGCGCACCGAGGACGGCAAGATTTATCAGCGGCCGTTCGGCGGCATGACCCTGGACTACGGCAAGGGCCAGGCGCAGCGCACCTGCGCCGCCGCCGACCGCACCGGTCACGCCATGCTGCACACGATGTACGGCCAGTCGCTGCGGCACGCCGCGGAATTCTTCATCGAATTCTTCGCCATCGACCTGATCATGGACGACCAGGGCACCTGCCGTGGCGTGATCGCGCTCAAGCTCGACGACGGCACGCTGCATCGCTTCCGCGCCCAGACAACGATCCTCGCGACCGGCGGCTACGGCCGGGCCTATGCCTCCTGCACCTCGGCGCATACCTGCACCGGCGACGGCGGCGCCATGGCGCTGCGCGCCGGCCTGCCGCTGCAGGACATGGAGTTCGTCCAGTTCCATCCGACCGGCATTTACGGCTCCGGCTGCCTCGTCACCGAGGGCGCGCGCGGCGAAGGCGGCTATCTCGTCAATTCGGAAGGCGAACGCTTCATGGAGCGTTATGCGCCGTCGGCAAAGGATCTGGCGTCACGCGACGTGGTCTCGCGCGCGATGACCATCGAGATCCGCGAAGGCCGCGGCGTCGGCAAGAAGAAGGACCACATCTTCCTGCATCTCGACCATCTCGATCCGAAGGTGCTGCAGGAGCGGCTGCCCGGCATTTCGGAATCGGCCAAGATCTTCGCCAATGTCGACGTCACCCGCGAGCCGATCCCGATCGTGCCGACGGTGCACTACAACATGGGCGGCATTCCCACGAACTATCATGCTGAAGTCCTCACCAAGGCAAACGGAGACGACAATGCCGTGGTGCCGGGCCTGATGGCGATCGGCGAGGCCGCCTGCGTCTCCGTGCATGGCGCGAACCGCCTCGGCTCCAATTCACTGATCGACCTCGTGGTGTTCGGCCGCGCCGCGGCGTTGCGTCTCGCGGAAAAGCTGACGGCGAACGCCAAGCAGCCGGAATTGCCGGCGGGCTCCGCCGACCAGGCGCTCGGCCGGCTCGATCATTATCGTTACGCCGCCGGCGGCACGCCGACCGCGAAGCTGCGCGCCAGCATGCAGCATGTGATGCAGAACAATTGCGCGGTGTTCCGCACCGGCGAGGTGCTGCATGAAGGCCAGAACCTGATCCACAAGGTGCATGGCGGCATTTCCGACATCGCGGTGTCGGACCGCTCGCTGATCTGGAATTCCGACCTGGTCGAGACGCTGGAATTCGACAATCTGATCGTGCAGGCGGTGGTCACGATGGACTCCGCCGCCAACCGCACCGAAAGCCGCGGCGCGCATGCCCGCGAGGATTTCGCCGCGCGCGACGACAAGAACTGGATGAAGCACACGCTGGCGTGGATCGACGAGAACGGCAAGACCACGATCGATTACCGCCCGGTGCACGACTACACGATGACCAACGATGTGCAGTACATCCCGCCGAAAGCGCGGGTGTATTAGCGCAACTGTCATGCGCGGGCTCAAGCGCGAAGCGCGTCTTTCACGCAAACAGCCGCGCATCCATCTTCAAAAGATGGATTGCCGGGTCAGGCCCGGCAATGACGAGGAGAACCGCAGAGGCAGAATAAATGGTTGAATTCGCGCTTCCCAAGAATTCCAGGATCGTCGGCGGCAAGGCCTGGCCGAAACCGCCGGGCGCCACCGAGACGCGCGAATTCAAGGTCTATCGCTGGAATCCGGACGACGGGAAGAATCCGAGCGTCGACACCTATCATATCGACATTCACGATTGCGGCCCGATGGTGCTCGACGGGCTGATCTGGATCAAGAACAACATCGATCCGACGCTGACCTTCCGCCGCTCCTGCCGCGAAGGCGTCTGCGGCTCCTGCGCGATGAACATCGACGGCCAGAACACGCTGGCCTGCACCAAGTCGATGCATGACGTGAAGGACGGCGCGGTCAAGATCAACCCGCTGCCGCACCAGCCGGTGGTCAAGGACCTGGTACCGGACCTCACCAATTTCTACGCGCAATATGCCTCGATCGAGCCGTGGCTGAAGACGACCTCGCCGACGCCGCAGAAGGAATGGAAGCAGAGCCACGAGGACCGCGAGAAGCTCGACGGCCTCTACGAATGCATTCTGTGCGCCTGCTGCTCGACCTCCTGCCCGAGCTACTGGTGGAACAGCGACCGCTTCTTGGGGCCAGCCGCGCTTTTGCAGGCAAACCGCTGGGTCACCGACTCCCGCGACGAGGCGACCGGCGAGCGGCTCGACAATCTCGAAGACCCGTTCCGGCTCTATCGCTGCCACACCATCCTGAATTGCGCCAAGGCCTGCCCGAAGGGCCTCAACCCGTCGGAAGCGATCGCCGAGCTGAAGCTGAAGCTGGTCGAGCGGCAGATCTAGGTTCCAGTTTTCCCTGAGCATCTCGGCCTGCGTTGCAGGCCGGACGATCGCGGTCTACCTTCCCTGCTGCTCCATGGAAGGGATCGCGCGATGTCCGCTCCGCCCATCATCCTGCATCATTTCGATCAGTCGCCGTTCTCCGAGAAAATCCGCCTGATCTTCGGCCTGAAGAAGATCGCGTGGACCTCGGTGCGGATTTCGCGGATCATGCCGCGGCCCGACCTGATGCCATTGACCGGCGGCTACCGGCGCACGCCGGTGATGCAGATCGGCGCCGACATCTATTGCGACACGCAATGCATCATGCGCGAGCTGGAGCGGCGGCTTCCGGAACCGAGCCTGCTGCCGAAAGGCTATCAAGGCCTCGCCTGGGCCAGCGCGATGTGGACCGATCGCCCGTTCTTCCAGAACACCGTGAACCTCGTGTTCGGCACGCTGGCCGACAAGGTGCCGGCCGAATTCATCGCCGACCGCGAGAAGCTGCGCGGCGCCAAGTTCGACGTCGCGGCGATGAAGGCGGCGATCCCGCAGATGCGCGATCAGTTTCGCGCCCACCTGCAATGGATCGACACGCAGCTTTGCGACGAGCGCCCATGGATCGCCGGCGACACGCCAAGCCTCTGCGACGTCGACGCCTACATGAACGTCTGGTACGCGCGCGCGAGTCTCGACAATGCCGACGAGCTGCTCGCGGAATATGATCACGTACGGGCCTGGGCGGCGCGATTGCATGCGATCGGCCATGGCGAACGCACGGAGATGTCGACGGCCGACGCGCTGGCCATCGCCGCGAATGCGACGCCGCAGACGGAAGAGCTGTCCGATCCCGACGATCCCAATGGCCGCAAGCCCGGCGACAAGGTCGAGGTCATGCCGGACGATTACGGCAAGATCCGCGTCAGCGGCGAAATCGTCGCGCTCTCCGCACAGCATATTGCGATCCGACGGCACGATCCGCGCGCCGGAGAGGTCGTCGTGCATTTTCCGCGCGCGGGTTTCCTGGTGTTTCCAGCTGTCTGATCTTGTGCCGGATCACCGGAACCCGAACGGAACCTTCTGATTTTCTTCGCGTTGTCGGGGCATGGCCAGACCCGCCGCGAAGCATCCCCCGGTTGAGAAGCAACGTTCGTCCGACAAGTCATCCGATGACGAGAAGGCGCCGATCATCGAGGTCGTCGCCGAGGATGGCGACCAGGTCGAGCCGCCGCCGCCCGAGGTGGTCGAGCCCGATCCGCAGATGTCGCCGGAAGAGGCCGAGGAGGCGCGCAAGGGTTATCTGCTGACACGCTTCTGGATCAGCGCGCGCGGCTACTGGGGCAGCAAAGGCGACCGGCTGGCGTGGCCGTTTTCGATCGGCCTGTTGCTTTTGATCATCGGGACGGTCGCCTTCCAATACGGCATCAACGTCTGGAATCGCGCGATCTTCGACGCCATCGAAAAACGCGACGCCGCGACCGTCTTCCATCTCACCGCGCTGTTCTTCCCGCTTGCGATCGGCAGTGTGGCCTTTGGCGTCGCGCAGGTGTTCGCGCGGATGGGCATCCAGCGCCGCTGGCGCGCCTGGCTGACCCATTCGGTGATCACGCGCTGGCTGACGAATGGACGCTATTACCAGCTCAATCTCGTCGGCGGCGACCACAAGAATCCCGAATATCGCATCGCCGAGGATTTGCGCATCGCGACCAACTCGCCGGTGGATTTCATCGCCGGTGTCTCGTCGGCACTTCTGTCGGCTGCGACCTTCATCGTCGTGCTCTGGACCATCGGCGGTGCGCTGACGGTCACGATCGGCGGCTCGACCTGGACCATTCCGGGCTTCCTCGTCATTGCAGCCATCCTTTATGCGGCGATCGCCTCCGGCTCGATCCTGACGATCGGCCGCCGCTTCGTGCAGATCTCCGAGGACAAGAACCAGGCCGAGGCTGAATTCCGCTACACGCTGACCCGTGTGCGCGAGAATGGCGAAAGCATTGCGCTGCTCGGCGGCGAGGAGGAGGAGCGCGACGGGATCGACAGGACCTTCGGCAACGTGCTGCGGCAATGGGCGACGCTGGCCGGCCAGCATATGCGGACCACGCTGGTCTCGCAGGGATCGAGCATCATCGCACCTGTCGTGCCGCTGTTGCTTTGTGCGCCGAAATTTCTCGACGGCAGCATGACGCTCGGCCAGGTGATGCAGGCGGCGAGCGCCTTCACCATCGTGCAGAGCGCGTTCGGCTGGCTGGTCGACAATTATCCGCGGCTTGCCGACTGGAACGCCTGCGCGCGCCGCATCTCGTCGCTGATGATGTCGCTCGACGGGTTGGAGCGGGCCGAGCGCGGCGACGGTTTCGGCCGCATCAAGCATGGCGAGACCGAAGGCGAGGCGATGCTCAGCCTCAACGATCTTTCGGTTACGCTCGACGATGGCACAGCCGTGGTCGGCGAGACGGAGGTCGTGATCGAGCCGGGCGAGCGGCTGCTGGTCGCCGGCGAATCCGGCACAGGCAAAGAGCACGCTGGTGCGCGCCATCGCGGGCTTGTGGCCATGGGGCGGCGGCAGCGTCAATTTCCATCCCGACCGGCGGCTGTTCATGCTGCCGCAGCGGCCTTACGTTCCGTCAGGCACGCTGCGCCGCGCGGTCGCCTATCCCGGCGCGGCCGAGGACTGGACCGTCGAGGAGATCGGCGAGGCCCTGCACAAGGTCGGTCTCGATCATCTGAAGGACAAGATCGAGGAGGAGGCGCCATGGGACCAGACCCTGTCCGGCGGCGAGAAGCAGCGGCTCGCCTTCGCGCGCCTGCTGTTGCACAACCCTGACATCGTTGTGCTCGACGAGGCGACCTCCGCGCTCGATGAAAAGAGCCAGGACAAGATGATGCAGATCGTCACGAGCGAATTGCCGAAGGCGACCATCGTCAGCGTCGCGCACCGCGTCGAGCTCGAGGCCTTCCACAGCCGCAAGATCGTGCTGGAGCGCCGCAAGGGCGGCGCCAAGCTGGTCAGCGACATCGACCTCATTCCACGCAAGGGCAAGCGGCGGCTGCTGGGCCGCTTCCTGCGCCAGCGCAAGAACAACAAGACCGCGCAGGGCAAGACGCCACAGAAAAAAGCCGCGTGATATCGTCTCCCGCCGCTTCTTTTATTCCTGATCAACCTTGTTCCTGCTGATTGGCCTTCCCGACAAAACCGGTTATGCAATGCGCCACTCCGCCGTCCTGATCGAGGATCCCCGCTTGACGCCCGACAACGATGCTTCGCCCGCGCCCTTTGGCGCGTTTGCGCCCAACGCGGCGCAGGCCGCGATCATCCGCCTCGCGCATGGCTCGCGGCTGAAGCGCGGCGCGTTCCGCCCGATGCTGTCGCGGCTGGTCAATCTGCTGCGGGACGGGCCGGTGGATGTGCCGTATCAGGGCGCATCATTCCGCTTCTATCATCAGTTCAGCGCCACCGAGCGCGGCGCGCTGTTCAATCCCGACTACAATCTCGAAGAGCTCGATTTCCTGCGCAGCCACGTGCCCGCCGGCGGCGTGTTCGTCGATGTCGGCGCCAATGTCGGCACCTATGCCATGCCGTTGGCACGCCACGTCGGACCCGCCGGCAAGGTGATCGCAATCGAGCCGCATCCCGTCACCTTCGCCCGTCTTGCGTTCAACCGCACCGCCTCGGGCTTGAACCAGGCAGCGCTCATTGCGGCCGCTGCCAGTGATTCCGATGGCGAACTGTTGATCGAGACCGATGGCGACAATCTCGGCGCCAGCCACATCGTGACCAGCGCAGCCACGGCGAACGCCGTCAAGGTGCCGGCGCTGCGGCTGCAGCGGATCTTGCACGAAGCAGGCGTATCGAAGGTCGATGCGCTCAAGATCGACGTCGAGGGCTTCGAGGACCGCGTGCTGATCGGCTTCTTCGCCGACGCGCCGCAGGCGCTGTGGCCGCGCGCGGTGGTGATCGAGCATCTGTCGCGCGACGAATGGCAGCAGGACTGCATCGCGGACATGATCGCGCGCGGCTATCGCGAGACAGGCAAGAACCGCAGCAACACATTCCTGCTGCGAAGCTAGTTCACCATCGCGCTTCCTATCCTCGAACCCAGGAGGTGCCGTCGATGATCGACCATATCGGTTTTCCGGTTTCTGATTACGAAAAGTCCAAGGCCTTCTATTTGAAGGCGCTCGAACCGCTCGGCTACAGCCTCGTGATGGAGGTGACGCAGGAGCAGACCGGCGATCATTCCGCGGCCGGCTTCGGCGCCAATGGCAAACCGGATTTCTGGATCGGCGGCGAAGGCGGCCTGAGCAAGCCGCTGCATGTCGCGATCGTCGCGGGGGCGCGCGCCATCGTCGATGCGTTCTACAAGGCCGCGATGGCCGCGGGCGGCCGCGACAATGGACCACCCGGCATCCGCGCCCATTATCATCCGAATTATTACGGCGCTTTCGTGCTCGATCCCGACGGCCACAACATCGAAGCCGTCTGCCACGCGCCGGAATAGCACGGCTTCGAAGCAACGGTTTGCAGCCCGCTGCGCAGGAACATCGGCGGCTCGGTCTCGTTATCGCTACGGAGCAGCAGGGAACCAGCCGACGGAGCAAGTCATGAGCCAAGCCATCAGCAACGACAATGCGCGCGATCTCGATCGCGTCTGGGACCTGATGAAGAAAATCGGCTTTGCGATGCTGGTCACGCAGGACGGCGGCAAGCTGCGTGCGCGGCCGATGGCCGCCTATGTCGAGCGCGACGAGAACGCGATCTATTTCCTCACCGACGCCAGACGTCACAAGGACGAGGAGATCGCGCGCAATCCTTCCATTAATCTTTCGTTCGCCGATGCCGGCAGCCAGAAATACGTGTCGATCAGCGGCACGGCCTCCGTCAGCAATGATCGCGCCAAAATCAGCGAGTTGTTCTCGACGCCTGCGAAGGCGTGGTGGGACAGCGCCGAGGATCCGAACATCCGCGTGTTGAAGATCACGCCGGATGATGCAGAGTTCTGGGACTCGCCGGGCTCCGTCATCAGCTATGTGAAGATGGCTGCGGCCGCCGTGACCGGACGCCGGCCTGACCTCGGCGACAATCGCAAGGTCGCGCTGTAGATGCCGATCGAGCCACCCGAAATCCCTCCTGCGACGCCGGGCACTCCGACCGAGCCGCCGCAGGAAGATCCGCCCGGGACTCCCCAGCCCGAGGCGCCGCCCCCCGTGCGCGAACCCGCCGAGCCGCCAACGCCCGATGAACTGCCGGGACAGACGCCGGACGAATTTCCGACGCGCGGACCGAACAGCCCCACCACGCCGAATCCCGCCACCGCCGTTGCAACGATCAACGCGCGTGCGACAATCTGAACCACGACACGAACAAACAAAAAGACGCTTTGAAGGGAATGCCTGAATACGCCATGAACAGCGGTATATCTGTGCGCGGTCGCGCAAGAAATAAATCCAGATTCGCGTTTGAACGCCGCCACATTACGGCCTAACGCTTATTTGTTGATCCGCCCGCCTTATCACACTTGCTACAAAAGTGATTCCAGGAAACGAGATCCCATGACCAAACTTCGTCTTGTGCTGCTTGCGACGACTGCTCTCTCCGCGATGCAGTTTGCAAGTGCCGCATCTCATGCACAGACCGCGCCGCTGGTCGTCGCGCAAGCGCAGGGCGAGGTCGGCCCCGACGGCAAGCCGAAGCAGCCACCGAAGGGTCCGCCGCCTGGACAACCGCCGGCTCGGCCGGGCGCTCCTCCGCCGGGCGCAGCGCCGCCTCCGCATGCCGCGCCGCCACCCGCTGCGCCACCACCGCAGCACCAGGCGCCGCCCGCTCCACCACCGCCAGCCGCGGCACCACAGCGTCCGGCCGCGCCACCGCCTCCTGCGCCACCTCCGCACGCCGCGCCGCCACCGCCACCCGCGGCGGCACCGCCCGCGCGTCCCACGCCGCCGCCTCCGCCGGCTGCTGCACCTCCGCAGCACCAGGCGCCTCCGGCTGCGCCTGCTCGTCCCACTCCGCCTGCGCGCCACCGCCGCCACCTGCGGCCGCGCCCCAGGCACATCCCACGCAAACGCCGCCGCCTTCCGCAACTCCACCGGCAGCGGGTGCGCCTCAGACTCGCCAAGAGACGCGTCCGGAAACTCGTCCCGAGACGCGTCCGGGACAGACGACGCCGCCGACACCTCTCCGCTCCGCCAGCGGGAGCCGCGCCGCAAACGCGACCTGAAACCCGACCTGGCTTGCCGCCGCAGGGATCGCCGAACGCAACTCCGCCTGCGCCGAATGGGGCGCCCGCGACGCCTCCGGGCCGCACGCCTCCGCCTGCCGGCGCAATTCCGCCCGCGCCATCGGCCACTCCGCCAGCAGGGGGACCTACGCCGCAAACCCGACCCGGCCTGACGCAGCCGGGCACGCCGCCGAGCGCCGGCGCAGCTCCCGCAGCACCCGGCGCGGCTCCAGGCAATCAGACCGCCGCGCCGCCGACGCCCGCTCCGGCGCTGCGCCGGCCGCCGCAAGTCACCGCGCCATTGCCGGCCGCGCCGCCGCCGACGCAGCAGGCTTTGACGCCGATCGCACCCGGCGCCGCAGCTCCCGGTCCACGCCGGCTCGAGGATTTCCGCGGCCAGCGGCAGGAAGTTCAGCAAGGCGGCCGCACGGTCATCACGGAGCCGGGCCGGATCATCATCCGCGATCCGGGCGGCCAGGAGTTCGTGCGCCACAACGAAGTTGATCGCTTCCGCTTCGGCGCGCGCGACATCCGCACCGAGACGATCCGCGGCGAAAACCGCACGGTCGTGATCCGTCCCGACGGCGTCGCAGGTCATCACCGTGGTCGGTGCGGACGGCGAGTTGCTGCGGCGAATCCGGCGCGACCCGGCGGGCCGCGAGATCATCATCATCGACAACAGCTATCGCGATCCGCGCGCGGTCGGCGGCTTCTATGTCGACCTGCCGCCGCCGGTCGTCCGCATTCCCTACGATCGCTACATCGTCGATTCCGAGAGCGCGCCGCCTGAACTGCTCTACGACACCATGATCGCACCACCGGTGGACCGGATCGATCGGCGCTATTCGCTCGACGAGATCCGCTACAGCCCGAACGTCCGCATGCTGATGCCGAGCATCGACGTCAACACGATCAACTTCGACACCGGATCATGGGAGATCCCGCCGGATCAGGCAGCGAGGCTGCAGGCGATCGCAGACGGGCTCAATCGCGCGATCCAGGCCAATCCGCGCGAAGTGTTCCTGATCGAGGGACACACGGACGCGGTCGGCAATGACACCGACAATCTGTCGTTGTCGGATCGCCGCGCCGAATCCGCGGCCGAATTGCTGACGCAGCAATTCGGCGTGCCCGCTGAAAACCTGACCTCTCAGGGCTATGGCGCGCAGTACCTGAAGGAGCAGACCCCGGGACCGAGCCGCATCAACCGGCGCGTCACGGTCCGCCGCATCACGCCGCTGCTCAATGGCGGCACCGCCTCGCTGCCACCGCCGCCGCCCGGCATCGCGCCGCCGCGATAGGCGGGCGCTCATGTGAAAATGAAAATGGCCGGGAGCGATCCCGGCCATTTTTTACGCGGGCCTTGCGAGCGGGTTGCGGCAAACAGGCCTCGTCGAGGTGCTTTGCCGTCATTCGGGGCGATGCGCCAGCATCGAACCCGGAATGGTCGAGCATCGGGTCTGGTCCTTCGGACCATCCCGGAATGACGGTGCGGTGGCATAGCCAGCGGCTCGCACCGGCCTCAGTCCTTGTCGCTGTCGAGCTTGAAGATGTGGGAGCCGTCTGGAATCGACAGCAAGCCTTTGTCCGCGTAGAGATCGAGCTTGGCGCGGGTATCGGTGATGTCGAGGTTGCGCATCGTGAGCTGGCCGATGCGGTCCGCCGGCGTGAACGCCGCATCTTCCACCTTCTCCATGCTCAGCCGCTCCGGCTGATAGGTGAGGTTGGGACTCTCGGTGTTCAGGATCGAGTAGTCGTTGCCACGCCGCAGCTCGAACGTCACCTCACCGCTGACGGCGCGTGCGACCCAACGCTGGGCGGTTTCACGCAGCATGAGCGCCTGGGAATCGAACCACCGCCCCTGGTAGAGCAACCGGCCGAGGCGCATGCCGCTGATCCGGTATTGCTCGATGGTGTCTTCGTTGTGGATGCCGGTGACCAGGCGCTCATAGGCGATGTGCAGCAGCGCCATGCCGGGCGCTTCGTAAATGCCGCGGCTTTTGGCCTCGATGATCCGGTTCTCGATCTGGTCGCTCATGCCGAGACCATGCCGGCCGCCGATCGCGTTGGCCTCGAGAAACAGCGCGACCGGATCGGCGAACGTCCGGCCGTTCAGTGCGAAGGGCTGGCCCTCGACAAAACGTACGGTGACCTGTTCCGCCTTGACGACACAGTCGTCGCGCCAGAACGGCACGCCCATGATGGGGTTCACGATCCTGATGCCGCTATCCAGGCTCTCGAGATCCTTGGCTTCGTGGGTCGCGCCGAGGATATTGCTGTCGGTCGAATACGCCTTCTCCGCGCTCATCTTGTAGTCGAAGCCGTTGGCGGTCAGGAACGCCGACATTTCGGCGCGGCCGCCCAGTTCGTCGATGAACTGCTGGTCGAGCCAAGGCTTGTAGATCTTGAGGCTTGGATTGGTCAGCAGGCCGTAGCGGTAGAACCGCTCGATGTCGTTGCCTTTGTATGTGGAGCCATCGCCCCAGATGTTGACGCCATCCTCCTTCATGGCCGCGACCAGCATCGTGCCTGTCACCGCGCGGCCGAGGGGGGTGGTGTTGAAGTACGTTGCGCCGCCGGTCGAGATGTGAAAAGCACCGGACTGGATGGCGGCGATACCCTCGTGGACCAATTGCGTGCGGCAATCCACGAGCCGGGCTTTTTCGGCGCCGAAGCCCAGCGCCTTGCGGGGGATCTCGTCGTAGTCGGCCTCGTCAGGCTGGCCGAGGTTCGCGGTATAGGCAAAAACGCGGGCGCCCTTCTGCTTCATCCATAGCAGCGCCGCGCTGGTGTCGAGACCGCCCGAAAAAGCAATTCCGACTTTTTCTCCCTTGGGCAGGTTCTTCAAGATCGTACTCATGGAGCGTCCAATCGGTCGTAATTGCTGATGTGTCTCGCGGATTGAGTGCGCGAATATCAAATTTCGCAGCCTTCGGCACGCGTTTAATGGCGGGTTGCGCGATGAAGCCGAGCGACTGAGCAGGACGCCCCTGGCCGTCAAGTTTCGCGCGGGCTCAGAGCCCGTCAGAGCGCCGGTGTTGGCCCGACCTCACGCCCGCGCCAGCGCTGCATCAGGCGGTAACCCGGCCACGCCAGCCGCGTCAGCGCGGCATCGACCTGCGCGTCGGTGAGCCGGGTCGACGACCAGCGGTAAATCAGGGCAAAGGCAAACCAGATGACCAGAAACGTCACGAGCCCTGCGATCGCCACATCGGTGAAAAAGTGTCCGCCGAACGCCATCCGAAGCCCGCTCGTCGTAGCGCCGAAGATCGCGGCGGCGGTGTAGGCGAGCGGCCGCCAGGCCGGCGGCGCAAGTGCTGCCGGCGCGAGCGTCCAGAACGCGGTCGCGCCCTCGCCGGAGAAGAACGAGCAGTTGCGGGTGCAACCGCCGCGCGGGTCCCACCACGCCACGAACGGCAGGTCGCCGGCGAATTCGGTCACCAGCACGGGCCGTGGACGGCCCCAATAGCTCTTGAAGGTGAGGTTGGTCAGAACGCCCGCGGACAGCAGCATGGTCAGCAGAAGAAAGACAACTGCGCGCCCCGACATCATCAGCGGCCGGTCCGGCCGCAGCAGCTTGACGATCAGCGCGACGATCGCGGGCGCGGCCAGCCCCCAGGCGATCCACATCGCCACATCGCGCGCAAGACCGGCGATCCAGTTCAGCTTGAGTGTAAAGTTTTGCGTCCGCGGATCGTAGAACAGCGCGGCGAGCTTGAGATCGAGCTCGGGATAGAGGCCGAAAAGCAAGCCGACGACGAGCGAGAGCGCCAGCGCGATGAAGAGTCCGGTGCGGTTCATGAGGCTGCGTTTAGCGGAGGCAAGCGGTCAGGGGAAGGCCACTCTCGCGTCGTTCCGGGGCGATGCGGCAGCATCGAACCTCAAATGCGCGATTGCGCATTGGGGAACCTCGAGATTCCGGGTTCAGCCCTGACGGGCCGCCCCGGAACGACGGAGCGCGCATCACGGCGGAGGAGACCCCGACGCCATTGGTGGCGGAAGCGGGCGCGCTCGCGACGGCGCCCGCCACGCGCCTGCATTGCGGCCGGCGATCATCCAGTAGACCAGGCCGGCGACGATGCCCGCGCCGGTCATGATTTCGAGATGACGCCGTACGATGCCTTCGAAGCGCAGCGTTTCGGTATCGAACGGGACGAGGCCGAGATAGCAGGCAAGCCCGACAAGCCCGCCGCCGATCGCATAGGCGAGCACCCCGCGGATAGAGAAGGCCTCGGTGATCAGCGCGATGATCATCGCGGGCAGCAGCGCAAAGCCCGAAATGAAGATGAAGCTAAAGCCGATCACGATGTCGAACGCGCGCTGATCGACAGGACCGTTGCCAAGATCGGAAAATTCCGGAAACAGCACCGCGGCGACCACGATGATCCCAGCCGCAAGGCAGGCGGCCAGAAAAGCAAAGAAGATGACGAACAGACGGCCGATCAGCGCCATGGGGATAAACCGTCCTCACCGTCATTGCGAGGAGCGCAAGCGACGAAGCAATCCAAAATCGTGGCCGTGGCGCTGGATTGCTTCGCTGGCGCTCGCAATGACGAAAGAGAAAGCACAGATCAATCCGTCATCGCCATCGCGCGCAGCGCCTGCCGCTCGCGCACTGACAATTTCTCCGTCTCCGATTTCAACTGGCCGCAGGCGGCGAGAATGTCGCGGCCGCGCGGCGTGCGCACCGGCGAGGAATAGCCGGCGTTGAAGATGTATTCGGAGAATTTCTCGATCTGGTCCCAGTCCGAACACTCGTAAGCCGTGCCGGGCCATGGATTGAACGGAATCAGATTGATCTTGGCCGGAATGCCCTTCAACAGCTTGACCAGCAGCTTGGCGTCGTCGAGCGAATCGTTGACGCCTTTCAGCATCACATATTCGAAGGTGATGCGCCGCGCGTTCGACGCGCCGGGATAGTCGCGGCACGCCTGCAGCAGTTCGGCAATCGGATATTTGCGGTTGAGCGGCACCAGTTCGTCGCGCAATGCGTCACGCACCGCGTGCAGCGAGATCGCGAGCATCACGCCGATCTCCTCGCCGGTGCGGATGATGTTGGGCACCACGCCCGAAGTCGACAGGGTGATGCGGCGACGGGAAATGCCGATACCTTCATTGTCCGCGACGATCAGGAGCGCATCGCGCACCGCGTCGAAATTGTAGAGCGGCTCGCCCATCCCCATCATCACGACATTGGTGACGAGCCGGCCGCCGGACGGCGTGTCACGGTCGGCCCAGTCGTTCAGACGATCCCGCGCCACCATGACCTGTCCGACGATCTCGCCCGCAGTGAGATTGCGCACCAGCCGCTGCGTGCCGGTATGACAGAACGAGCAGTTCAGCGTGCAACCGACCTGGGAAGAGACGCAGAGCGTGCCGCGATCAGTCTCGGGGATATAGACGCATTCCACCTCGTGCGGCCGCTCGACCGCATCGCCGCTGGGCAGCCGCAACAGCCATTTGCGGGTGCCGTCATTGGAGATCTGCTCGGCGACGACTTCCGGACGATCGACGGTGAAGTGCTCGCGCGAGCAGAGCACGCGTCTCCTTGGAGACGCTGGTCATCTCGTCGAAGGATCTGGCGCCGCGGAAATAGATCCAGTGCCAGAGCTGCTGCACGCGCATCTTGCGCTGCGCCGGCGCGACGCCGATCTCACCGAGCCGCTCCGCCAGATCCGCGCGCGACAGGCCGATCAGCGACGGCTTGGCCGGCGGCACATAGGTTTCGAGCGGCGTCTTTTCGAGGGGCGCCGTCATCTCGCGCGGCCCGGCGGTCGATTGCATTTGATCTGGTCCAATAGCTGCGCCCACGGGATCGTCATGCCGGCTCCGTGCCGGGCATCCACGCCTCTTGTGGTTAACCATGTCGTGCGGATAACCAAGACTTGGACGGCCCGGACAAGCCCGATCACGACGGCCGAAGGCTCAAGCCGGCTATATAGCAGGTCGCACCGAAATTACGACTGCGTCAACGCCGGCAATCCTGCCCGATCTTGTCGAGCGCCTGGGACAGGCCCTTCATCGAGAAGGTGTCGGTGGTCTCGGTGCCCTTGGCCGAGACGCCCTTGACGACGACATCGGCCGAGCGGCGCATGGCATCGACCATGCGCTCCTCCTCGGCGGCATTCTTGATCCACAGCCCGTCGCCCTGGGTGTACATCGCATACGCCGCGCCGCCGACTTCGAGCGTCGATTCCGAACCGGGCTTGAGCGCGTAGCCGATCATGACCGAAACTTCGTTGATGACCTTTTCGGCCGGGCGCGTCGACACGAAAGCATAGGCTGGATCACGCGGACGATTCGGCGGATTGGTCTTCGACGAGCTAGGCTTCGCCAGCGCAAAGCAAACCTTCTTGCCGTTGGCCACCGCCGTGTAGGCACCCCATGTTCCGAACTGGCCGATCAAGGTCGGCTCCGCACCGGCCACGGCCGGCACAGGAGGTTTAGCCTCCACTTTCGGTGCGACCTTCGCAGCCTTCGAAGGCGCGACTTGCGGCGCGACTTGCGCGGCGGCGAAGGATGAGCCTCCGCACACCAGCGCACTCGCGGCCAGCGCTGTCATTATTCGCCAAATGAACATGTCGAGAAGTGATTCCCCAGAAGCCTTGGTTCCACCAATATTGTGACTGGAAGATGGCCCGGCATCCTCGCGCACCGCGCGGGTTGGATAGCGGGAAAGTCTTAATACGAAAATACCGCCGGGCAGCAGACGAGGAACGAAACAAGGAACCAAAGCGCCTATCCTTTCGCACGCGAAGCCCGGTGCATTTCCCATTGCTCCTCTGTCCAGTGCAGAAGATCCTCGGCACCGGAACTGCGCAAGTGAGCACCGCCATCCTGCACGACCATCTCGCCATTAATGTAGCCGGCACTGTCGGAAATCAAAAAACTTGCGAGATTCGCAAGTTCGTGATGTTCGCCGGCACGTCCGAGCGGATTTCGCGAAGCCCAGCCCTGCTCCCGTCCCTCAGGGCGAAGCTGGCCCGTCGCGCCCGCGGTGGGAAATGCGCCGGGTGCGATGGCCACGGTGCGAATGCCTTTCGGTCCCCACTCCACCGCAAGACTCCTGGTCATCGCCAGCACGGCGGACTTCGCCATCGCGGACGGCACCGTGAAAGCACGGCCGGTGATGGTCGAGGTGGACAGGATGCTCAGCACAACGGCTTTGCGCTTGTCGTTATGCTTGTCGTTTTTATTCTCGCTGTTTTCGCCCTTGTCGTTTTCACGCTTGCCATTCTCTTGGGCCTCGATCCAGCGACGGCCCGCGGCAAGCGTGCAATACATCGCGCCGTGCAGCGTCGGCGCCAGAATCGCGTCGGCCGCGCGGAACGACAACTGCTCGGTCTGCGCAATGAAAGTCGCGGCAGCGTTGTTGACCAATACGTGGAGCGGCGCATCGCGCCAGATCGTGTCCATCATCGCATCGACGGCAGCGCCGTCGCGGATGTCGCAGCGGAACGTCGTGACCTTGCCGCCGCACGCGCGCCGCATCGCGTCGGCTGCCGCATCCAGCACGTCGAGCCTGCGGCCGCAGATCAGAAGCTCCGCGCCGAGCTCCAGAAATCGCCGTCCCATCGCGGCGCCAAGTCCGGAGCCGCCGCCGGTGACGAGAATGCGCTTTCCGGCAAGCAGATCTTTTTCGAACATCCTGGTTCCTCTTTCCGCGCGGTTCTCGCGTCATGGATCTCGCGGCGTTCCGGCCGAACTGGCCTCATGACGCGGCATGGTGCGAGCGCATGCCTGCCCGAGTGTCGAAAGCGGATTGTCGCACGGCGCCAAATCCGGCATGAAGCGGGAAAAGATTAATTCGACAGCCGAACCGATGGACAACCGGAGTCCAAGGCGGTCTAAATCCGAGGATGAGATCCAAGGACTAGGTAAGAGGATCAGGTACACCATGAAAGCCATTCTCTGCTCGCAATATTGCCAGCCGGACGATCTCGTGCTGGCCGACGTGCCCGATCCCGTCGCCGAACCCGGCCACGCCGTGATCGCGATCAAGGCGGCGGCGCTGAATTTCTTCGACATCCTGATGATCCAGGGCAAATACCAGATCAAGCCGCCGTTTCCGTTTTCGCCGGCCGCCGAAGTCGCCGGCGTGATCGAAAGCGTCGGAGCCGGCGTCACTGATCTGAAAGTCGGCGATCGCGTGGTTGCGTCCTGCGGCCACAATGGCGCGCGCGAGAAGATCGCGCTGCCGGCGAACTCGATCGTGAAAATTCCGGACAATCTCGACTTCGATCGCGCCGCCGGCATCATCATCATCTACGGCACCGCGCTGCATGCGCTGGAGGATCGCGCAAGCCCCAAGCCCGGCGAAACGCTCGCGGTGCTGGGCGCGGCCGGCGGCACCGGGCTTGCGGCCTGCGAGCTCGGCAAGCTGATGGGGCTGAAGGTGATCGCCTGCGCCTCGTCGGACGAGAAGCTCGAATTCGCGCGCGCCCACGGCGCCGAACTCGGATTGAACTACGCCAAGGAAGATCTGAAGGAAGGACTGCGGCGTCTCACCGGCGGCAAGGGCGTCGATATCATCTTCGATCCCGTCGGCGGCACCTATGCCGAGGCATCGCTACGTTCGATCGCGTGGCAGGGCCGTTTCCTCGTGATCGGCTTTGCCGCCGGCGACATTCCGAAAATGCCGCTCAATCTCGCACTGCTGAAAGGCTGTGACATCCGCGGCGTGTTCTGGGGCGCCTGGGCGCGCCTCAATCCGGAGAAAAATCGCGCCAATCTGGAAAAGCTCGTGAAGTGGACCGCCGAGGGTAAAATCTCGTCGCATGTCGACCGGACATTCCCTCTCGCGCAGACAGCCGACGCGCTGAAGGTGCTGGCGGGCCGCAAGGCGATGGGAAAGGTCATCCTTCATCCCTGAGGAGCCGTCCGAGGGACCCGTTGTAGTGGAAAACGGGGATTACCAGTACTAGTACGGGTCCCAAGAGCAAATTCTCGTCATAAAGTTGACCACACATTCCGCCTCGCACAAACCGCCGACTCATGAACCTGTCGGCGACCCGCAAGGCGGCGTGCAAGGTGATCCTTCATCCCCGGGAAAGGCGGTCGAGACGACCGTCCCGCGCCACCAGACAGAGGCGGCATCTCGGCCTGGCAACGGGATCGAGAACAAGTGGTGATCAAATAGGCACGATGGGAAGAAGCATCCCGGAGTGCAACTAAAACGAGCAGAAAGCTGTCTCAAAATGGGAAATTCGGCGAGAATTGCAGTTCGTTTGCACGCCTGCCACGGGAATGCCGCAATGAAATCAAAATATATCCCCATTCGGACCACTGGACGTCGTCTTTTGGTCTGATTCAACTACAGAGTCACTGGTAATCAGTGGGGTAGTCTGGGCGACCGAAAATGCCAAAACTTTGCCTGTTTGGCAGACGTCCGGTTGTTGCGTCACAGTGAGTGGGGAACATCAACATGGTGGACCATAGGTCACGATTCCGATCTCAGGATCCCGACTTCGACGGTTATAACGAAGACATCACCGGCCGCGGAGCCAGATCCGGCGGCAGATCGTATTCGTTTGGGCGAACCGCCCGCCAGGATTTCGGCGAAGACGAGTCGGCGCCGCTCTTCCTCTCCGATTCCGAGGACGAGTACACCCTGGACCAGGACGACGGTTCGGATCCCTGGGAAACTCCCGGTCTCCTGCGGAAGAACAAGAGTTCCGTTTCGCTGAAGATCCTGATGGGCGTTCTGGCGGCCTCGGCGGTGGCGATGCTGTTTGCGTTGTTCACGTCGGACGCGATGCGCGATGCCATCGACAGCGCCAAGGCCTCGTTCGCCACGGTTTTGCCGGTTCCCTCGGCGGCCGCGCAGTCTGATCAGACGCAACTCACCGCCCGGGACATCCAGCTCAAGGATCCGACGCGGCTCGGCGCGGCAGGCCGTGCGGGTGGGCCTCAGCCCCAGACCCAGGTCGCCATGGCCTCGCCGTCGCGCGAGGAAATCACAAACGCCTATCAGTCCGCGTTGCAGCGGCCCGCCGTCGCGCCGCCGGCTGGTGGACCGCAGCCGGTGACCGCGCTGCCCCCGGCAGCTCCGCCGGTCGCAGCCGCGCCTCCGGTCGCAGCACCGCAGCAGCTCGCGGCGATCCCGCCGCAGGCCACCGCACCGGTCGTCGCCGCCGCCCCGGTGGTGACGCCGCCGGTTGTCGGACCGTCGCCGGTCGTGATGCCGTCGCCGATCGTCCGGCACATGGATTCGGACGAGCTCGCCACGCTGATGAACCGTGCCAAGGGCCTGCTCCAGTCGGGTGACATTCCGCCGGCCCGCCTGCTGCTGGAACGCGCGGCCGACGCGCAGGACGCCATGGCCGCGCTTCTGCTGGCTCAAACCTACGATCCTGAAGTGCTGGGAGCGAGGGACGCACGCACCATCACGCCCGACGTGGTCGCTGCGCGCGCTTGGTACCAGAAAGCCGCCCAGCTCGGCTCCGCAGACGCACAGCGGCGCCTCGCCCAAATGCAGTAAATCCAAGGGGGATATATGCGACGTTTAGTTGGACTGGCGCTTGTCGCCATCATGATGGCGTGCGGCTCAGCCGCCCACGCCCAGAATTACGACCCGGGCAAGATCTCTGAGAGCCTCAAGGCGATCTTCCAGTTCGGCTCGGCCCAGACCAAGCAGGCCTTGAACGCCAACACGGTGACCATCATCACCGGCACGATCGGCGGCACCTATGTGCAGTTCGGCGCCGACCTCTCCTCGGTGCTCGACGACGGCAACAAGCTGCGCATTCTGCCCATTGTCGGACGCGGCTCCGTGCAGAGCATCGCCGACATCCTGTTCCTGCAGGGCGTCGATCTCGGCGTCGTGCGCGCCGATTCGCTCGACTATCTCGAGCGCAAGGGCTTTGCGCGGGACATCAGAAAGCAGCTCACTTACGTGACCAAGCTGTACAACGAGGAAATGCAGGTCATCGCTCCGCTGGCGGTCCGCAATCTGCGCGACCTCGACGGCAAGCGGGTCAGCGTCGACCTTCCGGATGGCAGCACCTTCGTGACCGCGCTGGCGACGTTCGAGCGGCTCGGGCTGCGGGCGGACAATTTCGCCTATATCGAGCAGCGCATCGCGATGGAGAAGCTGAAGAAGGGCGAACTCGACGCGGTGATCGTCGTCGGCGGCAAGCCCTATAAGTCCGTCAGCAACTTCGTCAATGACGGCGGTCGTTTCCATCTCGTCACCGTCGATTACGACAGGCCGCTGCAGAACGATTATCTACCCGCCACCCTGACGTCGAAGGACTATCCGAACCTGATCGCGGAAGGCGACAAGGTCGACACCATCGCGGTGCCGGCTGTGCTTGCGGCCTATAACTGGGCCCCGAACACCGACCGCTATCGCAAGCTGACCCTGTTCGTGGATGCGTTCTTCACGAAATTCCCGACCTTCCAGAATCCGCCCTTCCATCCGAAGTGGAAGGAAGTTTCGCTCGCGGCTCCGTTGCCCGGCTGGCAGCGCCTGCCCTACGCGAAGACATGGCTGGAAGAGCACGGCGTCGCTTCTACGACCGCGCGTAGCCGGTTCGACGACTTCCTGAAGCAAAATCCGGCGGCGGCGAAGAACGTCAATTCGGACGCCGACAAGGAGGCGCTCTTCAAGCAGTATCAGGCTTGGGAAGCAGACAAGGGTGCGCGGGCGCAAGTCGGGCGCTGAAGCTCGGGCGCTGAACTATCTCAGGACAAATTAGATCCAGTTAGATCATTGAGACGCCGCCCCGTACCACGTACGGGGCGGATTTTTTTGCGCCTCTGAGATCGTGCTCAAACCAACAGATGAGACGCTATTCGCCTGCATCCATCGTCTCGACGCCGCGCTTCAGCGCGGCGCGCGCGGCCTTGCGGTGATCATCGGTGATGTGAGACGCGACCATCCGGAGCGCGGTGGCCAGCACCGCGGCGTCATCGGTAAAGCCGAGCACCGGCAGCATGTCGGGCACGAAGTCGAACGGCAGGATGAAATAGGCGACCGCGCCAAGCAGCGCCGCCTGGACATGGCGCGGCGTCTCCTTGTCGAAGGCGCAGTAATAGGCGGCAAGCAGGTCCTCGGCGAAAGGCAGCCTGACGGCCACCCGCTTCAGCTTGCTCCAGAAGCGGCGGCGCACGCTCTCGCGGTCCTTGGCCAGCCGGTCGGCCGGCTCGAAGCCAACGCTGTATTCGGATGCCATCGGCCACGCTCCCTCGCCCGTTAGCCCGCGCGGCCAATCGCCGCGGCGACATTCGTTAACGAATTGGTGACGCTCGCGTTCGCTCGCAAGGCCAGCGTCAATGAGCGCCAAGCTGTGCCGCGATCGCGTTCATGGCCTTGGCGAGATCGATATCGCGCACGGTCACGCCGCCCGCTTCATGCGTCGACAGCAGCACCTCCACGGTGCGATAGACATTGCGCCATTCCGGATGATGGTCGTTCTTTTCGGCGACAAGTGCCGCGCGAGACATGAAGCCGAAGGCTTCGTTGAAGTCCTTGAACGTAAATTTACGGGCGATCGCGTTGCCGCCCGCGGCCTCCGACCAGCCCGGTAATCCCTCGAGAGCCGTTTGACGCGCCTTCGCAGACAACTGCTCCACCATGATCGCCTCCATCGTTCAGCGGAACCTTAACAGGACCTGGAGCGTAACACTTGGAACGCAACGTTGGAACGTAACGCTTCAGTGGCCGCTTTGGATTCAGCCGCCCTTCACCTTACGGTCAGTAACCATGACGCAGATGTAACCTCCGATCGGGAACGAATTTGGTAGAACAAACCGAAACCGAACCGGTACAATGACGGTCAACCTGAAACGACTGTTTGCGAGATCGATGGCCGGGGGTACGGATTTTGTTGGTCCGCCGGCGCCGCCGTCCCGTTCAGGGATGGGCAAGGCGGCGCTGATCACGCTTGCCGGTATTCTGGCGATCGTCGGCGCGCTGGCCGGTGGCTATTACTTCATGATGCGGCCAGTGCCGCTGAAGATCGCCGTCGGACCGCCGAACAGCGATGACGTCAGGGTCGTCCAGGCGCTGACACAGGCCTTCGCCCAGAACCATTCCTACGTCCGTCTCCGGCCGGTGCAGACCGAGGGCGCGGCCGAAAGCGCCGAAGCGCTCGCCAGCGGCAAGGTCGATCTCGCGATCGTCCGCGGCGACGTCGAGGTGCCGCGTAATGCGCAAGCCGTGGCGACGCTGCGCAAGAATGTCGCGGTGTTGTGGGCGACGCCCCGCGGCAAAGGCAAGAAGGCAGGCCCGAAGATCACCAAGATCGCCCAGCTTTCAGGACGCAAGGTCGGCGTCGTCGGCCGCACCCCAGCCAATGTCAATCTGCTCAAGGTGATCCTGCAGCAGTATGGCGTCGATCCGGCCAAGGTCGAGATCGTGCAGTTCCCGGTCAGCGAGGTCGCGGACGCAATCCATAACCAGAAGGCCGATGCGTATCTCGCCGCGGGCCCTGTCAACAGCAAGATCACGGCCGAAGCGATTGCGGCCTCCGCAAAAGACGGCGGCACGCCGACTTTCCTGGCGATCGATTCGGCGGAGGCGATCGCGCAGAACCATCCGTCCTATGAGTCGGCGGAGATTCCCGCCGGCGCCTTCGGCGGCTCGCCCGATCGTCCGGAGGAAGAGGTCAAGACGATCAGCTTTTCCCACCACATCGTGGCACGCAAAGGCCTGTCGGAAACCACGATCGCCGCCTTCACGCACCAATTGTTCGCCGTGCGCCAGCAATTGCTGACGGAGTTCCCGCTCGCGGCCAAGATCGAAACGCCCGACACCGACAAGGACGCGGCGATCCCCGTCCATCCCGGCGCGGCGGCGTTCGTCGACGGCGAAGAGAAGAGCTTCCTCGACCGCTACAGCGATTACATCTGGTGGGGCCTGATGGCGCTGTCGGCGATGGGCTCGGTCGGCGCCTGGTTCGCCGGCTACCTCAAGAAGGACGAGCGCCACAACAACTCGACGCTGCGCGAGCGGCTGCTCGACATGATCGCAGTGGCGCGGCGCAGCGACTCGCCGGAAGAACTCGACCAGTTGCAGGCCGAGGCCGACGACATCCTGCGCAGCACGCTGCATTGTTTCGAGGACGGCGCGATCGAGGACGGCGCATTGACCGCCTTCAATATCGCGCTCGAGCAGTTCCACAACGCGGTCGCCGACCGCAAGATGCTGCTGCTCAGCATGCCGCAGAATCTGCAGCGGGCCGGCACGCAGCTCCGCGCCACCGGCACGCTGTAGGCGTCTCGCTCCTACCGGTCGTCCCAAATCCATCATCTTGTTATCGCTGCGTCATAGAACCTTTCTAGGTCTGTCGGAACCCGCAGACCGACAGCCCAGGAGGCATTGCATGACGATCCTTTTCCCGCGCAGGAATTTCCGCGGCCTGACACGCAGGCGGTTTCTGTCTACCGCGGCGGCGGCCGCCGTCGGCACGATCGCGATGCCCTATCTGAGCCGCGCCGCCGACCGGCCGCAAATCACCCATGGCGTGCAGTCCGGCGACGTCAGCGGCGACGGCGGCGTGGTCTGGGCGCGCGCCGACCGTCCGTCGCAGATGCTGGTCGAGGTCGCGACCAGCGAATTGTTCAAGGACGCCCGCAAGCTGCCGCCGATCGCCGCGCTGCCCGAGAGCGACTTCACCGCAAAGATGCTGGTGGAGGACCTGCCGGGCGGCCAGGACATCTTCTACCGCGTCCGCTTCCGCGACCTCGCGCATGTCGACGTCGAGAGCGAGCCGGTCGTCGGCCGCTTCCGCACCGCGCCGTCGGACAAGCGCGACGTCAGCTTCGTCTGGGGCGGCGACGTCGCGGGCCAGGGCTGGGGCATCAACCCCGATGACGGCGGCATGTTCACCTTCTCCGCGATGCGCAAGAGCCGGCCGGACTTCTTCCTGCATTCCGGCGACACCATCTACGCCGACGGCGTCATCCCTTCCGAAGTGAAGCTCGCCGACGGCAAGCTCTGGAAAAACGTCACGATCCCCGAGAAGGCCAAGGTCGCCGAGACGCTCGACGAGTACCGCGCCGCGCACAAATATAATTTCCTCGACGAGAACCTGCGCGCCTTCAATGCGGAGGTGCCGATCTTCGTGCAGTGGGACGACCACGAGGTCACCAACAACTGGTCGCTCTCGAAGGATCTTCCCGCAGCCTACAAGGAGCGCAACATCTCGCTGCTCGCCGCGCGCGCGGCCCGCGCCTTCCACGAAATGTATCCGATGCGCGAGAGCATCGTCGAGCCGGGCCGGGTCTATCGCACGCTGAGCTACGGTCCGCATCTCGACGTCTTCATGCTGGACGAGCGCAGCTATCGCGGCCCCAACGGGGCGAACCAGCAGACCGCGTACGGCCCCGATGCCTATTTCCTCGGTCCCGATCAGATGCGATGGCTGAAGCGCGCACTGCTCAACTCGCGCGCCACCTGGAAGGTGATCGCCTCCGACATGCCGCTCAGCCTGATCGTCTATGACGATGCGACCAACAAGAAGGGCTCGGAAGCGTTCGCGCAGGGCGACGGCGCGCCGCGCGGCCGCGAGCTCGAGATCGCCGAGATCCTGCGCTTCATCAAGACCGCGCCGATCCAGAACACGGTCTGGCTGACGGCCGACGTGCATTATGCCGCCGCGCATTACTACAATCCCGACAAGGCGCAGTTCCAGGAGTTCGAGCCGTTCTGGGAGTTCGTCTCGGGTCCCTTGCATGCCGGCACGTTCGGCCCGAACGAGCTCGACAACACCTTCGGCCCCGAAGTGCGCTTCGTCAAAGCACCGGGCGCCGACAAGCAGAACCTGCCGCCCTCCGCCGGCATGCAGTTCTTCGGTCATGTCAAGATCGAGGGTGCGACCGGGCAGATGACCGTGACGCTGCGCGACCGCGCCGATGTCGCGCTATGGTCGACCACGCTCGATCCGAAGCTGGGCTAGGTTCCGGCCAGGGCGGCAAGCAGGCTGTTTTCCCGATTCCAGCACCCTGTGATAGGTTCGCAGCGGCTGCTGGGGTCGGAAGACAGCCAAGAGATTGTTGCGTGGCATTTGATAAATCAACCGGTTCTACCTTTCTCGCTCTTCTCGTCGTTCTTGCCGTCATGTCGGCGGCGCGTGCGCAGGGGCCTCTGCAGATGTCGGGCGAGCAGGCGGCCCCTCTGATCCGGGATGCCTTCGCATCGAGCTATGGTCAGGCGCTTGCCGATGAGTTCGGCAAGGCGCTCGGCGATGCCGCGGACCCCGCCTGTCTCGGCGCTAAGAAAATCGCGGCTGCGGATCTTCGCCAGCGCGGCCTCGATCTGATGGTCAAGCGGGGCACGCGGATGCTGGAGCAGTCGACGTCCCTGATCGATTCGAAAGCCTATGACGAGAAGTTTGCGGCGGCCGGCGGACGTGGCGCATCGAGCGAACTGTCGCAGCTCTCGAACGATGCCGACGTCAAGCGCTATCGCGAGCTCGAGCGCCCGATCCGGCTGACCGCGGTGCTCGATACCGTGTTCGAGCAGTTCGATCGCTACGCGGAGAACGCCCGGATCAAGATCGCGCCGGTCTCTCCGCTTGCGACCGGAAATGACGCGCTGCTGAACAGCGATCCGACCGAGGCCAGCGAGAAGGCGTTGAAGGATTTCGTCGCGACGCACCCGTCGCCGGCCTTGCGACGATATCTGAAACTGTCGGAGGACGCCGCCGACGCGACGACCGCGGCCGTCAATGCGGATCAAGCCGGGAAGACGGCACCTGCCGCCTTCTTCCAGGGCGTCGAGGCCGACCTTGCGGAGATATGTGTCCGCTGATCGTCAGGTCGACGGGCGCGTGAGCGCGGCGCGCATCGCGTCCATCGTGCAGGGTTTCGGCAGACGCGGCCGATCGGCAAACGCCGCCGGCACACGGTCGGCGCCATAGCCGGTCACGAAGGCGAACGGGATGTTCAGCGCGGCGAGCCGTTCGGCAACGGCGAAAGAATGCTCGCGCACCAGACCGACATCCAGCAGCGCGAATTCCGGCGCGCGCTCGTCGATCATCTGAAGCGCCGTCGCGACATTGCCGGCCGTGCGTACGGCCTGCACGCCGAAGCCGGAAATCGTGTCCTCGAAATCGAGGGCGATGATGGGATCGTCCTCGACGATGAGGACGTCGTTGGGCAGGCCGTCGGGACGTAGCGGTTCCATGATCACGCCATTGCTGGGATCGATACACTGATCAGGACGGCCGCTGCCGAAGCCTTGCGAGAAGCGCATCGGCGGGTTCCCGGAACGAAACTCACCACATCTTAGTTCCTCCTGTCGGTGCACTTGTGCACACAACGCCGCGGTTACGATCGGCTATGTTGTCAAAAAACCACAGGGATTTACCACAGGGATTTCTTGCCATGGCGGCGCCTAGCGAACCCGCTTCCGAGACTGCAAAACGGCCCTACAACAACCTGCTGCGCCGGCTCAGCGCCGCCGACTATGCCCTGGTCGCGCCGCACCTCGCCCCCGAGGAGGGCCGCGCCAACGACCTGCTCTACAGTCCGGGCGACGATGTCGAGATCGTGCATTTTCCCTGCGGGCCGAGCTTGGCGTCTTATCTGGTCCCCAACGAGGACGGCCGCGACGTCGAGACCATCCTGGTCGGCCGCGAGGGCGCGGTCGGCGGCATTGTCAGCGAGGGCTACCTGCCCGCCTACACCCGAATCATGGTCAAGTTCTCCGGCCCCTTCATGCGGCTGCATGTCGGCAAGCTCGACGCGGCCAAGATGCAGTCCAAGACACTGCGCAACGTGTTCGCCCGCTATGCCGACTGCATGCTGGCGCAGATGTTCCAGTCCACGGCCTGCAATGCCGTCCACTCGATCGAGCAGCGCACCGCCAAGTGGATCATCTCGGCGATGGAGCGCACCGAGGACGCCGACATGGTGCCGCTCACCCATGAACAACTTGCGACCCTGCTCGGGGTCGGCCGCAGCTATACCAGCCGGGTGATCCAGACTTTCAAGGCGGAAGGCGTCCTGGACACCCGCCGTGGATCGATCCTGGTCCGCGACCGCGATGCGCTACAGAAACGGGCCTGTCTCTGCAACGAGGCCGTCAAAAACCACTTCGAGGAGGTGTTGCGCGGGGTCTATCCGACCGAAGAAGCCCAAACCGGCTGAACCGGGCCGGCGGCAGAGCTGCGGTACGGGAAAGAACCAATCTGGGTGGCGAAGAGGGCGCCGAAGAACCGGTCGATCAGGACGAATTCGCCCCTTCAATTCGTAAACAAGTCATTGTTTTTTGACCTTTTCTGAATATATTGCGCCGCAACGCGCAAACGGTGCCCGGTCGTATTGGCCGGGCTTCCTTTTTGGGCCCCGCGAAGCACGCGTTTGAGGCCCCCTTTCGCTCGATCAGAAGACGTACCCATGAACATCCGTAACGTCGCCATCATCGCCCACGTCGACCATGGCAAGACCACCCTCGTCGACCGGCTGCTGCAACAGTCCGGCACCTTCCGGGAAAACCAGAAGGTGACGGAGCGCGCCATGGACTCCAACGATCTGGAGCGCGAGCGCGGTATCACCATTCTGGCGAAGGCAGCCTCGGTGCAGTGGAAGGACACCCGCGTCAACATCGTCGACACCCCCGGCCATGCCGATTTCGGCGGCGAGGTCGAGCGCATCCTCAACATGGTTGACGGCGCGCTGGTGCTGGTCGATGCCGCCGAGGGACCGCTGCCGCAAACCAAATTCGTGGTCTCCAAGGCGCTCAAGGTCGGCTTGAAGCCGATCGTCGTCATCAACAAGGTCGACCGGCCTGACGCACGTCCGACCGAGGTGATCAACGAGGTGTTCGACCTGTTCGCCGCGCTCGACGCCAGCGAGGAGCAGCTCGACTTCCCGATCCTTTACGGCTCGGCCAAGCAGGGCTGGATGGCCGATAGCCCGGAGGGCCCGAAAGAGGCGGGCATGCAGCCGCTGTTCGACCTGATCGTCCGCCATGTCGCGGCGCCCCAGGTCGAGGAAGGGCCGTTCCGGATGATCGGAACCATTCTCGAAGCCAATCCCTATCTCGGCCGCATCATCACCGGCCGCATCTCGTCCGGCACGATCAAGCCGAACCAGCAGGTGAAGGTGCTGTCCGCCGACGGCAAGCTCGTCGAACAAGGGCCGCATCACCAAGATCCTCGCCTTCCGCGGCCTCGAGCGCACGCCGCTCGAAGAGGCCGAGGCCGGCGACATCGTCGCCATTGCGGGCCTCACCAAGGGCACCGTTGCCGACACCTTCTGCGATCCCACGGTCGAGACCCCGCTGCCGGCGCAGCCGATCGATCCGCCGACCGTGTCGATGTCCTTCATCGTCAACAACTCGCCGCTCGCGGGCACCGAGGGCGACAAGGTGACGAGCCGCATGATCCGCGACCGCCTGCTGCGCGAGGCCGAGGGCAATGTCGCGCTGCGCGTCACCGAAGCATCCGACAAGGACTCCATGGAAGTTGCGGGCCGCGGCGAATTGCAGCTCGCGATCCTGATCGAGACCATGCGCCGCGAAGGCTTCGAGCTTTCGGTGTCGCGTCCGCGCGTCGTGTTCCAGAAGAACGAGGCGACCGGACAGTTGCAGGAGCCGATCGAGGAAGTCGTCATCGACGTCGACGAGGAGCATTCCGGCGTCGTCGTGCAGAAGATGAGCGAGCGCAAGGCCGAGCTGATCGAGATGAAGCCCTCCGGCGGCAACCGCCTGCGGCTGGTGTTCTACGCGCCGACGCGCGGCCTGATCGGCTACCAGGGTGAACTGCTCACCGACACCCGCGGCACCGCGATCATGAACCGCCTGTTCCATGGCTATGCGCCCTACAAGGGCGAGATCCAGGGCCGCCGCAACGGCGTCCTGATCTCGAACGACCAGGGTGAAGCTGTCGCCTATGCGATGTTCAAGCTGGAGGACCGCGGCCCGATGATGATCGAGCCGGGCTGGAAGGTCTATCGCGGCATGATCGTGGGCGAGCACACCCGCGACAACGATCTCGAGATCAACGTGCTGAAGGGCAAGCAGCTCACCAACATCCGCACGACATCGAAGGACGAAGCCGTGCGATTGACGCCGCCGATCCGGATGACGCTGGAAAAGGCGCTCGCCTATATCGAGGACGACGAGCTCGTCGAGGTGACGCCGAAGTCGATCCGCCTGCGCAAGAAATTCCTCGACCCGAACGAGCGCAAGCGCGCCGAGAAGGCCAGGGAAGCGGTGGCGTAAACCAGCGCGTTCGTTGCACGCAGTTTTGTCGTCATGGCCGGGCTTGTCCCGGCCATCCACGTCTTCGATACTGAGCAAGAACGTGGATGCCCGGCACCCGTCTTCGCCAAGGCTTCGACGGGCGATACAGAGAAAGGGCACGCCGCAGCCATAGCGAAGGCGGCGAGGCCGGGCATGACGACGGAAGCAGACGATGTCCTTCCCCTCTTCCATCGATGTCGCCATCATCGGCGCGGGCGCCGCGGGCCTCGGCGCTGCACATGCGCTGACGGGCTCCGCGCTCTCGTTCATCGTGCTGGAAGCGCGCGATCGCGTCGGCGGACGCGGGCACACCATCATGGCCGCGCCCGACATCACCTTCGACCTCGGCTGCGGCTGGCTGCATTCGGCGGACAGGAACTCATTCGTAGGCATCGCCGAGGGGCTCGGTTTCGAGATCGACAGGACGCTGCCCCCCTGGAGCGAGCGCGTCGTCACCACGACGTTCCCCCAACCGGAGCGCGAGGATTTTCTCCGTCAGCTGCACGACTTTTACGTTCGCGCAGAACAAGCCGCGCAGGACGGCCACGACAAGCCGGCCAGTCTTTATCTCGAGCCGGGCAATCGCTGGAATCCGATGATCGATGCGATCTCGACCTATGTGAACGGCTGCGAGCTCGACCAAGTCTCAATCCTCGACATGGACGCCTATGAGGACACCAGCATCAATTGGCGGGTCCGGCGCGGCTATGGCGCACTGATGGCGGCCTATGGCGCGACGCTGCCGCTGGCACTCGATTGCGAGGTCAGACTGATCGATCATTCCGCCAAGCGCGTGCGCATCGAGACATCGCAGGGTTCGCTCACGGCCGACAAGGTCATCGTGACCGTATCGACCAATCTCATCGCGCAGGAGGCTATCCGTTTTCACCCCGCGCTGCCTGACAAGGTCGGCGCCGCAGCCGGCCTGCCGCTCGGCCTCGCGAACAAGGTGATGCTGGCGCTGGATGACCCCGGCGACCTGCCGAAGGACGGCAATCTGCGCGGCGCCACCATGCGCACGGAGATGGGCGGCTTCCATCTGCTGCCGTTCGGCCAGCGCTGCATCGAGGGTTTTTTCGGCGGCAGCTTCGCCCGGCAGCTCGATGACGCCGGAGAGGGCGCCCTCGCCGCCGAAGCCATCAACGAGATTGCCTCGTTGCTGGGCAACGATTACAGGCGCAAATTGACCCCGCTGAAGGAGTCGCGCTGGTCGCACGACCCTTTCGCACGCGGCTCCTATTCACATGCATTGCCCGGTCACGCCGGCAAGCGCGCCGTGCTCGCCGCACCCGTGGATGGCCGGCTGTTCTTCGCGGGCGAAGCCACCTCGCCGAATTTTTTCTCGACCGCGCACGGCGCGCGGGACAGCGGAGAACGAGCGGCAAAGGAAGTGTTGGCCGCGGCAAAATAGCCGCGACGTCGACCTTGCGCCTTGCAGGCCAGACGCGTTCCGTCAGCGCATCAGCGCCGGATAGGTGAACAGCGAGAAGTGCGTTAGGTTCAGGGCAAGGTGAGTCAGCACCGAGCCCTGCAACCCGCCCCAGCGATAGGCGGCCCCATATCCAATGCCTGCGATGGTGGCCAACACGATCATTGCACCGCCGCTCTGGAAATGCGCCAGCCCGAACAACACTGCCGCAATCAGGATCGCCAGCCATTGGCCGAACGGCCAGCGGCTGAACTGGCGACTGAGGCCAGCCAGAATGTATCCACGAAACAGCGCCTCCTCGGGAAACGCGACGAGCAGCAGATTGTTGACGACCCATATCCATCCGGACGCCGGCCACTTTGGCTCCCACGTCATGAAGCGCATCAGAAATGCGACGCCAATGCACACCAGGATCGTTACGATGGCCGCCAGCGCCACTTTCGGCCAGCCGGATTTTGGTGTCGACAATTCGACGTAGGGCGACGCCAATACGAGCCAATAGGCGATCAGCGGCTTATCGAGATTCAAGTACATGCTGTAGGAGATGGCGTCCGGCGTGAAGTTCGTAGGATCGATGACCCGCGGATTGTGAAAGCCGGGAACCCAATGGACGAACAACGCGGCGGCGAGAAGGACGAAGACGACATGTCCGGCGATTTGAACGGGCAGCCGACGCCGCGGTGAGATGCAAGCCGCTGCACCGATCAGAAGCACGAAGAACGGCAGGGCGTAGACATCGATCTGGCCGTTGATGAAGGCCAGCGCATAGCCGATGACGAGAAACCCTGTGGCTATGAGGCGAAAGCCGCCGAGCAGAAGAAGAGCGCCGGCGAGAATGAACCCCCATTGAACCATGGTCATTGGCTATTCCGGGAAAGTGAGATGGAGTAACGTCGTAGAGCTGCATCTGCCATCGCATGACAACGAAAGTCTGCTCGCGACCCGCGATCCGACAGCTAAGCAGCATTCCCTCGCGACAAGCGCAGAGCACGCTGCCGTGGGGGACCGAGCTTGATTTGATCACATGCCTGATGGCTCGCGGCATGTCCATCCGCTGCCGATCAAGCCTTGATATTGGCATCGTGATCCCGGCGTGAGGTTTGAGCCTTCTCAAAACTGCAGGAAGGCATCCTGCTCTACGAAGACGTGCTCGACCTTCTGCGTCGACACGCCGATCCGCAATCTCTTCAAGAGATCGCACAGATCCTCACCATCAACGAGATCGATCGCGGGCGCGCCGTCGCGCGTGGCTTCCTTGCGTGCATCGGCGGTGAACGTACCGGTGGTCATCACGAGTCCCTTGTCCGCGCGGCCGACCATGGCGCCGCGAAAATCGCGGATCGCCGATGCGCCGACCGATCCCTTCCATCGCTTGCACTGGAAGAAAACGTGAAACGACAGAAGATTGAGCCGAAGCACGCCGATGCCGTCGATCCCGCCGTCACCGCTTCGTCCGGTGACGTCCACCTTGATGAAGCCGGACTCGCTCAAAATCTTCTGGCACAGCCGCTCGAACGCGCCGGGGTTCATCTTGAGAAGGCAATCCAGCAACAGATCCTGCCACGGAAGCTCGAACGCCGAGGCGTGAGGCGGTCTCACGTGCCCGATGGCGCGCAGATATTTCTCCGCTTGCTCCTGTTTCTCGCGGATCTCTCGTTTCCGCCGTCGCCTGTCGGGGTCGTCCGGCTGGACCGGAACGATCGAAACTTCCATCTCGACCGGCGCAAGATCAAACGGCGGCTGCCAGTGCGATTGCTCGCCCGGCCCTTCGCTCAGATTTCCATTTGGAATTTCACTCGGAAGTTCCCTTGGAATTTCCCTTGGACTTTCCCTTGCGCCTTCCGCGTCCGTCTCTTCCGGGCCTGTCGATCCGCCGCCGCTTGTCCTGTCCGGCACGGAGGACGGAAGATCCGATTTCGACGCCATGAACAATTCACCCGGTCGTCCCAAGGTAGTGTCTACTTACCGTAACTACTTCGTTTCAACGATCAAGAGCCATCGCGTCGTCCCGACGGATGATTTGAATATCCGCTGACGTCATTCAACAACACGCGCGCGCATGTCCGCATTCGGCACAAAGCACGCGTCAAATTTTCCGAAAATACGGTAGCGGTTCTTCGCGACCAGACTGTAGATCGGATCGCGCAATGCTTTCGGCACCAGGAAGAACACACGCGTCCAGCGCCAGCCCGGCAGATGCGACAACACGGTGAGTGCGCCATCCGATTTGAAACAGGCGATGCCGCCATGAACGACAGCATTGGTGTCGGGATCGGCGGGGTCGATGCCGAAGGCCTGCGCCAGCCGCGCGCCGTAGGACGACTGGATCGCGGTGAAGCGAAAACGCTTCTCGACATCGCGCGTGGCGACGAAACGGATCCAGCGCGAGCAGAACACGCAGATGCCGTCGAACAGGATCACGTCATCGTCCGGCCATTGCATCATCGGCTATCCAGCCTCATCAGTGCCACCGGCATCAACATGATCGCAGGCCCGGTCTCGACCAGCGCACCGAGCGGCTCGATCCGGAGGTTCGGCGTCGGGGTCGCGCAGCCGGCAATGTAGCAGAGCGACAGCACGAGGCCGTCGCACAGGTTCCGCGGAACGCGATCAGCACGCCGACACTCATATCGATCATGCTGGTAGGTAGAGGCGGCAAATGGCGTGGCGATGGCGCCGGGCACACGTAGAAACACGCGCGCGCGAATCAAATCCAGTGTTCCGATCCGGGATTTTCCACATGCTTGGCGTCGCCTGTGTGTGTTCGACCCGATATTGCCGTCCCACGCGGCGTCCTGATCCGGGACCTGCAGGTGATTTGTCCTCTTTCGGCACAAAGAAGTCGGTAAACTGATGCAGAAAATCCACAGGTTAACCGATAATTAACGACAGACCTTGATGCGACAGCGCCGACTTGCTTTGATCACGCCCATGAGCACAACGCTAATCGAGGTTCGGCCGGCCAAGGCTGCAGACGCTGCAGCGGTAGCGTCGACGCATGACGAGGCCTGGAGGGCGGCCTATCAGGGGATCATTCCCGGCGCCGAGCTGGAGAAGCTGATCAACCGTCGTGGCCCGCAATGGTGGGATAGCGCGATTCGCAAGGGCAGCCGCGTCAGCGTGCTGGTGTTCGGTGACAAGGTGGCGGGCTACGCCAATTACGGCCGCAATCGCGCCCGCAGCCTGCATTTCGAAGGCGAAATCTACGAGCTTTATCTGCGGCCTGAGTTCCAGGGTCTCGGCTTCGGCCGCCGGCTGTTCAACGCGGCTCGCCGCGACCTCGGGCAGAGCGGCCTCAAGAGCATGGTCGTCTGGGCGCTCTCCGATAACGATCCTGCGACGGAATTTTATCGCGCCCTCGGCGGACGCATGGTAGCACGCTCCTCGGAGCGGTTCGGGCCGAAATCGCTCGACAAGGTCGCCTTCGCCTGGGCCAGCTAGCGCTTTCCGCGCCGCCGGCTCGCCGCGACCTCATCCAGGCCTAACTGCATCGCGCAACGGAGCTAGCCATGCGCATTGACGCCATCCCGATCGGGGTCGATCCGCCGCGCGAGGTCAACGTCGTCATCGAGGTTCCGGTCGGCGGCGAGCCGATCAAATACGAGATGGACAAGGACGCCGGCACGCTGGTGGTCGACCGCTTCCTCTATACGGCGATGCGCTATCCCGGCAATTACGGCTTCATCCCGCATACGCTGTCGGACGACGGCGATCCCTGCGACGTCTTGGTCGCCAACACCCGCGCGATCGTGCCGGGCGCCGTGATGAGCGTGCGGCCGGTCGGCGTGCTGTTCATGGAAGACGAGGCCGGCGGCGACGAGAAGATCATCGCCGTACCGTCGTCGAAGCTGACCCAGCGCTACGACAAGGTGAAGACCTACAGCGACCTGCCCGACATCACGCTGCACCAGATCCAGCACTTCTTCGAGCACTACAAGGATCTCGAACCCACCAAATGGGTCAAGGTGCTGCGCTGGGGCACCGCGGAAGAGGCGCATAAGCTGATCGCCGAAGGCATCGAGCGCGCCGCGAAGAAGAAGTAGCGTTTCTCCCGTCATTCCGGGGCGATGCGACAGCATCGAACCCGGAATCTCGAGGTTCCCCGATGCGCAATTGCGCATCTGAGGTTTGCCCACTGTCGCGCGCGCCCCGGAACGACAGCCGCTACACCGCAGGCTTCGGCAAACCCTTGATCGAGCAAGCCGCGCGCAGCGTATTCACCAGCAGGCACGCGACCGTCATCTGGCCGACGCCGCCCGGCACCGGCGTGATTGCGCCTGCGACGTTGAGCGCCTCCTGGAAAGCGACGTCCCCGACCAGCCGCGCCTTGCCGCCGTCGGCGGCCGGCAACCGGTTGATGCCGACATCGATCACGGTGGCGCCCGGCTTGATCCAGTCGCCGCGCACCATTTCCGGCCGGCCGACCGCCGCATAGACCAGATCGGCGCGCGCGGTGAGCTGCGGCAGGTCGCGCGAGCGCGAATGCGCGATGGTCACCGTGGCATTTTCATTCAACAGCAATTGCACCAGCGGCCGGCCGACCAGGTTCGAACGGCCGATCACGATCGCATTCATGCCTTCGAGCGAGGCATGCACGCTCTTGGTCAGGATGATGCAGCCGAGCGGCGTGCAGGGCGACAGCGCCGTGAAGCCGCCGGCGAGCCGTCCGGCATTGTTCGGATGCAGGCCGTCGACGTCTTTCGCGGGATCGATGGCGTTGATGATGGTCTCGGTGTTGAGCCCTTTCGGCAGCGGGAGCTGCACCAGGATGCCATGCACTTCGGGATCGCGGTTGAGCTTGGCGATCAGCGCCAGCAGATCGTGCTGTGAGACGTCGCTTGGCAGCCTGTGCTCGAACGAGGCCATGCCGGCGGCCTGCGTCTGGGTATGCTTGCTCCGGACATAGACCTCGCTCGCAGGATCGTTGCCGACCAGCACCACCGCGAGCCCCGGCGTCAGGCCGTTGTCGCGCTTGACCCGCGCGACTTCGGCGGCGACGCGTGCGCGCAGGTCGGCCGCAATGGCCTTTCCATCGATGATGCGGGCCGTCATGTCTGTTCCCCTCGATTCAAGCCGGCTTCGGTTGAGCTCCGAACGGCCAACTCCATCGAAGGACCGCGGCTTCCCGTGGTCAGAACACGGCCGGATAGATGTAATAGGTGATCACCCGCTCGATGAACATGATGATCAGGATCAGGATGATCGGCGAGATGTCGAGACCGCCGAGATTCGGCATGAAATTGCGAATTGGCGCCAGCAAGGGCTCGGTGATCCGATACAGGAACTCGGCGACCGCCGCGACGAATTGGTTGCGGGTGTTCACGACATTGAAGGCGATCAGCCAGGACAGGATCGCGGAGGCGATCAGAAGCCAGATGTAGAGATCGAGAACGATGAGAATGATGTCGAGAACGGCACGCATGGCGGGACTAACTCGCGGTTCGATCGGCGGTTTTGCTGCCCGCTAGATATCGGTTCCACCCCCGCCAAACAAGAGACGGCAACCGACAAGGCTAATGCGGCGGCTTTTCGCCGTTCTTGACTTGATCTTGGCGCGGATTTAAATGGCCCGGTCTTGGCTGCCTCTTAACCTTAAGGCGCGGCCATCCCGGGGCCATAGCTCAGCTGGGAGAGCGCATCGTTCGCAATGATGAGGTCGGCGGTTCGATCCCGCCTGGCTCCACCAGCCTTCGCTGGCTCCGCCAGCTACGGCTCGGCAGGCCCTTCGTGGCGAAGGCTGCCGCGGCGTAGCCTGAAGGGCGAAGCCGGGCTCTCACAACGAGCACGAATTTCAGCCGTTACAAGGCGCTTAGCCCCCTACTCCGCCGCTTGCGCCAGCACCTGCACCGGCTCCCTTGCCAGCCAATCCTGGATGAAATGCCTCAGCCAGGCGCGCTCCGTGACGTCATGAACCGCGCGGTCGGCGAAATGGTGATGCCGCGCCCTTGCGCCGGGCATGTCCAGCCGCGCATGGCCGCGCGTGGTCCAGCAATGCATCATCGCGTAGGTCACGTCGGGATGAAACTGGAAGCCGAAGGCGTGGCCATATTGAAAGGCCTCGATCGGGAAATCGCTGCCCTCCGCAAGCAGATCGGCGCCGACCGGAAGCTCAAAACCCTCGCGATGCCAGTGATAGACGTGATCCGGCCAATCCGGGCAGAGCGAGAGCCCGGCCGCGGTCGGGCGGATCGGATAATAGCCCATCTGGGCGCGGCCTTGCGGATGCGGCGCCACCCGCGCACCGAGATGCATGGCGAGCATTTGCGCGCCGAGACAGATGCCGAGGAACGGCCGCTGCTCTCTGAGCGGAACGGATATCCACTCGATCTCGCGGCGGACATAATCGTCCGGGTCGTTCGCGCTCATCGGGCCGCCGAAAATAACGGCAGCTGCATGCGCCTCGAGCGTCTCCGGCAGCGGGTCGCCGAAGCGCGGCCTGCGGATATCGAGGGGATGGCCGAGCGCGCGCAACACATTGCCGACACGGCCGGACGTCGATGTTTCCTGATGCAGCACGATCAGGACAGGCCGTAGCGTGGCGTCGGGCTTGCCGGCCGACAGCGGCGCAATCGATGGATGTTGTCTCGTCATCGAGCCGCAATTTTACCTAAGCAAAGGTTAATTTGGCGTGAGCGGGCGCACATCCCTGCCAAGCAAGGGCTGGGCCAGCATTGCCGGTGTTTTCAACGCTTGCGAAGCTGGAAGCCGCCGACCGCAGCGAGGATGAAGCCGCGCGGAAAGAACCGCAGCATGCGCGGCACGAGCTTGATGCCGAAGCCGGGCAGCACCATGCGGCTGTTGGTCATCAGCCCGCGATAGGCCTGCTGCGCGACGGCGGCGGGCGAAACGTTCAGAACCGACGAATCGAGGCCGGGTTTATAGCCCGCCCGTTCCTGAAATTCCGACGGCACCGGCCCCGGACACAGCACGGTCACCCGCACCCCGTGCGGCGCGAGCTCGTGCCGCAGCGCTTCGGTGAACGACACCACATAGGCCTTCGAGGCATAGTAGACGGCCATGCCGGGCCCGGGCAGGAAGCCGGCGACCGAGCCGACATTGAGGATGCCGCCGCGGTGGCGGATCAGGCTGTCGGCGAACCTCAAGGACAAATCCGTCAGCGCGCGAATATTGACGGCGACCATGCCGAGCTGGGCGTCGCGATTGAGCTCGACCGCCTTGCCGAACAGACCATAGCCGGCATCGTTGACGACATACTCGACCTCCACATCGGCCTGCGCGAGCGCGGCCGCGATGCCGTCGCAGGCGTCCGGCCGGGTGAGATCGCTGGGAATCACGATGGGTTCGGCGCCACCGGCCGCGGTGATCTCGGAGGCCAACGCGGTCAGACGATCCGCCCGCCGCGCCACGAGCGCGAGACGGTGGCCGTTCGCTGCGAAGGTCCGCGCGAGTTCGGTGCCAATTCCCGCCGAGGCACCGGTAATTAGCGTTACACGCTCGGTCACGACATGACGCTCTTGAGGCAATCAGACTGCCGATGTCGCAAACACGAGCACCGGGAGTGAGGTGGGAGGCAAGCCATCGAACACACCTATGTGTGTCGCGAAACCGGCCCTACACGCACACTTTACCCGGTAATAGCACGCTACCTACAAATTAAAGTTTCGTCATGTCAGCAAGTTGTCGGGGACTATGGCGCGGTCGCCGCGCATTGCGCGGCCTCAACCGGCCGAATTGGGCGCCGACTGCGCCGCCGCCACGCGGTGCTTCAACTCGATGCGGTCGCGCGATGAAATGCCCAGAAGGTCGGCGGCGCGCCAGACCACATTGTCCTCGAACTCGGTGACATCGCCATCCGCGTAGACGAGCTCCCACATCATCCCGACGATGCGTAGCCGTCCGGCCTCGTCGACCGAACGCATGATGACGCTGGTGAAATGATAGAGATCGACCGCCTCGCCCTCGACCAGCATGGCGGACGCGATCAGCCGGTCGGCCGTGCCCGGATCGAGCCCGAAGCTCGATTCGATCAGGCCGTGCAGTTTGCGCTTCTCGACCTCGGACGGCTCGCCGTCGAGCGAGATCACGTGGATCAGCAGCGCCGTTGCCGCCAGCCGGTAGCCGGTGTCGTCGAACTGACGATCGTCATGCGCATGCGGTGAGACAACGTCGGCAATGAATTGGCGCAATCCGTCCAGCATGATGTTCCGCCGAAAAAGAGCTTCGTGCCCGCCAATGGCGGGAGTTCTGTTTCATATATGAGTTGAAAAGGCGGTTCACGCAATCCGCGCCACGCCGGGGATCGGTTAAGCTTCGGCAATCTGTGCTGCAAAATGATGCGGTTGTTAGTTGTTACGTCGTCATTCCGGGACGGTCAAGGTCGCGCAAGCGACCGAGCGCTCGGAATCTCTCGAGATCTGTGCGCATTGCGACCATAGTCGATGCTGACGCATCGCCCCGGAATGACGGACGACGACGGAAGCAGCGATCAAGGTATTTCGTACACCACCATCTTGTCGGCGATGCCGCGCAGCGCCGCGTGCTTTTGGATCGGCCTGATCGCCTCTCTCTCCAGGATCGTGGCGACCGCCGGCGCGTCGATCACCGGCGCCGTGACGTGGATCTCCTGGGCGGTCGACAGGCTCTGGACGCGGGCCGCGACATTGACGGTCTGGCCGAAATAATCCTGCCGCTCGTTGAGCATCACGGCGAGGCAAGGCCCCTCGTGAATGCCGATCTTGACGACGAGATCGTTGCCGCCGCGCTGCTTGTTGAGTTCGTCCATCGCCGCGCGCATGCGCAAGCCCGCCATCACCGCGTGCTCGGGGCGGATGAAGGTCGCCATCACGGCATCGCCGATGGTCTTCACCACGGCGCCCTTCTCGGCGGCAATGATCTCCAGCAGCGCCCGGAAATGCGCGCGCACCAGATCGAACGCGGCGAGATCGCCGACCCGCTCATAGAGCGCGGTCGACCCCTTCAGATCGGTGAACAGGAAGGTCAGCGAAGTGATCTTCAATCGCTGGTCGACGTTGAGATTGTCGGCCTTGAAGACGTCGCGGAAAGTCTGGTTGGACAGCATCCGCTTGGCCGTGAGGAACGGCCTGCGCTTGCCCAGCAGTTCATGCAGCGCGTCGCCTGCGATGAATACGCTGGGCAGCACCCGCACATCGGCCTGATTGTCGAGCGACAGCCGCAGGGGTCCGGGACGCAAGGTCAGGGATCCGGTCGGCGGATGCGCCTTGTTGTAGACCAGCGAAAGGTGCTGGCGCTCCTTGGTCGGTTCGCCCTGCACATCGATGAATTGCGCCGAATGGGTCACCGGCTCGAAAACGATGATGAATTGCGCCGGCAATTGCAGCGAGAGCACGGCCTTTTCGCCCGCCGCCAATTCGAGCGAATCGAGCACGACCTCGTCGGTCAGGGAGGCAAAGTTCGCCTTGTTGAGATTGATCCCCGAGCTCCAGAAGATCTGCTTGTAGTAGTCCCACAGGGGCAGCGTATTCGGATCATGGGCGGCGATCCGCCTGACCCTGGGGCTGACGGTGAAGGCAACCTCGACCTGCTCATCGACGGAAGGCTCATAGCCGCAGGCACATAGTCCGCAATGATAGTCGTCAGGACGCAGCGATTTCAGCGTGTCGTGGGCACCGAGCACGCCACCGCAACCAGGACACAGCACGTTCCAGCTCAGGTCGAAAAGCCCGAGCCGCGAGGCATGCAGGAAGCCCGAAATCACCTTTTCTTCGTCAAGCGAGGTGCGTGCGGAGAAGTCCAGGGCGTTGATCCGGTTGAGCGCGGCATCATCACCGGTCTTGATCAATTCCGCGATCGCGTCTGCGACCGCCGGGTCGGCGGTCTGCTTCAAAACCGAAATCTGGGCGTCGATCTCGCTCATCGCAGCACCTAAATGGGCAAGCCCCTACATGGGATCGCACGACCCTCGAAACAATCCCCTGATTAGCGCGGCTTGATGACAAATATTGGCGACCGGTCCGGCTGGGTGGTCACCACCGCGATCGGAATGACCGGCGTCGTGTCGGCCAATTCGATCCGAAACGCGCCGATCAGCTTGGCAAGCGCAAGCGTTGCCTCCACCAGCGCGAAATGCGCGCCGATGCAGATGCGCGCGCCGACGCCGAACGGCAGATAGGCGAAGCGATCGGGCGGCGGCGCCGGCGGCATGAAACGCTGCGGGACGAAGGCGTTGGGGTTGAACCAGAACTTCTCGTGCCGGTGCAGCAGCCAGGGCGCGATCAGGATCACGTCATTTGGTTTTACGGGATGGCCGGCGATGGTGTCGGCCGCCTTGGCGGCGCGCGCGATCAGGAAGGCCGGCGGATAGAGCCGCATCGTTTCGTCGAGTACGGCGCGGGTGAATTTCAGCCGGTCAAGATCGGCGGCCGCGTTCACCGGCAGGCCTTTGACCTCGGCGGCGACCTTGTCCTGGTTCGCCGGATCGAGCGCGAGCAGATACAGCGCCCAGAACAGGGCGGTCGCGGTTGTCTCGTGGCCGGCGAGAATCATCGTCGCGACCTCGTCACCGAGCTGCTCGTCGGTGAAGGCCTTGCCGGTCTCCGGATCGCGCGCGTCCCCCATCAGGTCGAACAGATCGCGTGGCGGCGCGCCGTCGGTCTTGCCGGCCGCGCGACGCTCGGCCATCAGCATGGCGACGAAGGCCGTCCAGCGCTTGCGGAAACGCGCCCGCGCGAAATCCTGCGGGGTCGGCCACGACAGCGGCAGCGCGATGTCGAGGATCTGGGGCCGCGCCAGCCGCTCGCCATACTCCATCACGAAGTCGCGCAGCTTTGGTCCATGACGCTCCATCCCGAACGAGAACATCGTGCGGCCGGCGATCTCGAGCGTCATGTGCTGCATGACCTCGCGCAGGTCGACCGGCCCGTTGCAGCGTGTCTTCAGCGTTGCGATGGTCTCGTCGGTGACGGCAATCATGTGCGGAACGAGATTGGTCACCGCACGCGGCGTGAAGGCCGGCGCGAGCGTGCGGCGCTGATGCTTCCAGGCGCGGCCCTCGGCGATCAGGAGGCCCTGGCCGAGGATCGGGCGCAGCACGCGCAGGCCGGCCGGCGTCCTGCTGTAGTTCTCGTAATTGTCGACCAGCACATGGCGGATCGCGTCCGGCGCATTGAGCGTGAAGCTGGTACGGGTGAAGAAGCGGCCGAGGATGATGTCCTCTTCGTAGGCACGCTGGCTCCAGGCGCCGAGCGCGCTCTTGCGCACCGCCGTCATCCAGCGGAACGCCCCGGACTTGTCCGGGGCACGCGGCGGGCTCGGCGGCACCAGCGGACGTCGCGCGACCGGCAATTCGTAGACTTCGGCGACGCTCATGCGACGGCCTCTTCTGCAACGGCGCCGTCCCCGAGGCGACAGCTAGGTGATCGATCGCGCAAGCGCAATCCTGTCTTCAGAAGACGTTCAATCCGCGACGCCGCGGCAATTTCCCTCCTGATCGTTCATGCTAGTCGCAAAATCGGGCGGACTTAAGCAGCCGCGATGGCGATACTGCGTTCCCCGGAAAGGACGGCCGCAACAGGGCGTGGATACCGGCATCCCAGGGCTGGATCTTGGGCTGCCGTCGAAGCGGGTCTACGTGCGCCGGCAGCCGTCGTGAAAGCCCGGATATCCGGTGATCGCTTCCTCTTTTCAGTGTCTTGCCGGCCCGTTTCGAGCCCTGTTGAGGAAGCCGGAGCGGACTGGACAGGGATGGACCTTCGCGGGCATCACATAGCACGTTTGGATGACTCACGACGGAACCGGACATGACCGACCAGCCGAAATCCACCGCCGACGGCATCGCGGCCCCGCTGCGGCACAGCGTGTTCCGGCGCATCTGGCTGGCGAGCCTGTTGTCCAATCTCGGCCTGCTGATCCAGGCGGTCGGCGCGGCCTGGGCGATGACGCAGATGACCTCGTCCGCCGACAAGGTCGCGCTGGTGCAGACCGCCCTGATGCTGCCGGTGATGCTGATCTCGATGCCGGCCGGCGCTGTCGCCGACATGTATGACCGGCGCATCGTCGCGCTGGTCTCATTGTCGATCGCGCTTGCGGGCGCGACCGCCTTGACCGTGCTGAGCTGGCTCGGCCAGATCAACCCGCAGATCCTGCTCACGCTGTGCTTCGTGGTCGGCAGCGGCATGGCGCTGTTCGGACCGGCCTGGCAATCCTCCGTCAGCGAGCAGGTGCCGACGGAGACGCTGCCGTCGGCGGTGGCGCTCAACGGCATCAGCTACAATATCGCGCGCAGTTTCGGGCCTGCGATCGGCGGCATCGTGGTCGCCGCTGCCGGCGCGGTCGCGGCCTTCGCCGCCAATGCCCTGCTCTATTTGCCGCTGCTCGTGGTGCTGTTTCTCTGGCGCCGCGTCAGCGAGCCATCGAATCTGCCGCGCGAGCGGCTGAACCGCGCCATCGTCTCCGGCGTGCGTTACATCGCCAACTCGCCTTCGATCAAGATCGTGCTGGCCCGCACCTTTGCCACCGGCCTGATCGGTGGTTCGGTGTCGGCGCTGATGCCGCTGGTGGCGCGCGACCTGCTGCACGGTGGCGCGCAGACTTACGGCATCATGCTCGGCGCCTTCGGCATGGGCGCGGTGGTCGGCGCACTCAATATCGGCATGATCCGCAAGCAGCTCAGCGGCGAGGCGGCGATCCGCGCCTGCGCGCTGTCGATGGGTGGCGCGATCATCGCGGTCGCCTTGAGCCGCATGCCGGTGTTGACGGCAGCGGCGCTGGTGGTCGCCGGCGCCGCCTGGATGCTCGCGGTCGCGCTCTACAATATCGGCGTACAACTGTCCGCGCCGCGCTGGGTGGCGGGCCGTTCGCTGGCCGCGTTCCAGGCTTCGATCGCGGGCGGGATCGCAATCGGAAGCTGGGGCTGGGGCCGCCTGACCGATGCGTCCGGTGTCGAGACCGCACTGCTGGTTTCGGGCGGGTTGATGCTGCTGCTGCCGCTGCTTGGTTTTTTGCTGCCGATGCCGCGGGTCGGCGGGCGCAACGAACCAGCCGAGCTGCTCGCCGATCCCGAGGTGCAGCTCGTGCTGACCGGACGCAGCGGGCCGCTGGTCGTCGAGATCGAATATCGCGTCGCGCAGGACAGTGCGCGGGCCTTCCACAACGTGATGCAGGACGTGCAGCTCAGCCGCCAGCGCAACGGCGCCTATGGCTGGTCGATCGCGCGTGATATCGCCGATCCCGAACTCTGGACCGAGCGCTACCACTGCCCGACCTGGCTCGATTATCTGCGTCAACGCAACCGCTCGACCCAGTCCGAGCGCGAACTGCATCAAAAAGCGATAGCGTTTCACTTAGGGCCGGACCCCGTGCGGATCCGCCGCATGCTGGAGCGGCCGTTCGGCTCGGTGCGCTGGAAGGAAGATTCGGCCGAACATCAAGCCGCCGAAGTGCTGCCGGTGGTCGCCAGCGCCGCAGGAAGCAGCACGTAGTCTGGAGCACCGTTGTTCTCTCCCCGTCGTTCCGGGGCGCGCGTGAAACGCGTGAACCCGGAACCTCGATATAAGGGAAAAGAATTTCACCCAGCTCGCTCGAGAATTCCGGGTTCAGCCCTGGCGGGCTGCCCCGGAATGACGAGAACCAAATCATCACTGCCCGTGCTCGGTCAGCACCTTCTCACACGCTTTCGACAACCGCGCGCGGTGCTCCTTCAGGCATGCGAGCACCACGGAGTCGCCGTCGTTCATGCGGGCGCGGCAGAAGCGCGAGACGTCGCGCGCGCAGGCATCGTTCTCGCGCGCGCCTTGCGCGAAAGCGCTGCCTGTCGTCAGCACCAACGAAACGGCGAAAAGAAACCTGATCATTCTGTCGCGCCTCTGCAGCCTGTCCTAGGTAAGACGTAGTCAGCGCAAGGCCGCCGCGCAATCCATGCAGGAGAACGGCATGACGGACGCAGCCATCGCCGTTTCATGCTTCGTCAAGAAATGGAGCGCGACGAGAACTCAAACTGATCTCATCGCGCTCTCAGGCCCGCGAACGCACTACTCGGTCGCTGCCACGTTCTTGCCCTTGCTGGCGAGCTCGCGGTCCATCACGGTCTTGCAGCCCGTGCTCAGTTGCGAGCGGTGCCTGATCATGCAGGCGGTGATCGCTGGGATGTTCGGGATTTCGGCGCTGCAGAGGCGAAACGCGTCGCCGGTGCACATCTGCTGCGCTTCAGAGCTGAACGCAAAGCTCTGGCTCGACGACAGCGCCGAAACCGAGACGGCAAAGGCCAGCACCAGACCGGCCTTGCGAAACTGACTGACAAAAGACGCGCTCATGTTCTGCTCCCATTGGCGCCGCGTGGCGGGCCCGTTTCCGATGGATGCGACAATGCGCTCAGCGACCGTTCATGACCGTGATGACAGTCACGAAGCCTGCGCGGAATGTGACACCGGTCACTTTGTCACATCCCTTGGAATTCGTTCACCAAGCGTGGCCCTGTTGGTGAGCCGTTAAGATTTCCTTCCCATTAATGCCTTCGCGCCGAGGTCGCGTATCCCGTGGTTGTGTTTGTAGGGGAAGTAACATGCGTAACGCGTTTGGCCTGATGCTGGGCTGTTTTCTTGCAGCGGCTATGATCGGCGGAGGCTGGCTGTTCGCAACCTCGCTGCGGGCGAGCCAGGCCGCGATGCAGACCGTCGCAGCAAAAGAACCCCCGCGCTTGCCACCCTCGTCGGCACAGCTCGCGGCGAAGGATGACGTCGACTTCACCGCTGCGCTGTCCACCAAACCCGCAACGCTGCCGGCTCCGCTGCCGCTGCCCGTTCCGCTGAAGTCGACTTGCGCCAATCCCGATGCGCTCGGCCTCTCCCGCGTGGTCGAGATCGATACCACGGGCGGCCCCGGTTTTGGCTTCGAGCAATTCAAGCAGTTCGATTTCCTGACCGACCACGAGGTCGTGCTGACGTTCGATGACGGCCCGTGGCCGGGCAACACGCCGGCCGTGCTGAAGGCGCTCGACGACGAATGCACCAAGGCGGTGTTCTTCCCGATCGGCAAGCACGCGACCTATCATCCCGAAATCCTCAAGCAGGTGCTGGCTGCGGGCCACACCGTGGGTGCGCACACCTGGTCGCATGCCAATCTGAACGGCAAGAAGATGACGGATCAACTCGCCAAGGACGAGCTTGAGAAGGGATTCAGCGCCGTGAAGATGGCGCTCGGCACCGCGCCCTCGCCGTTCTTCCGCTTCCCGGAGTTGCAGCAGAGGCCGTCCGCGGTGGACTATCTCGGCACGCGCAACATCGCGATGTTCTCCTGCGATCTCAACTCCTTCGATTTCCGGCGTGAGAGCACGCCCGACAAGATCATCAACACGGTGATGACCAAGGTCGACAAGCTCGGCAAGGGCATCATCCTGATGCACGATTTCCAGAAGCGCACTGCCGAAGCGCTGCCGACGCTGCTGCGCCGCCTGAAGGCCGGCGGCTACAAGGTCGTGCTGATGAAGGCAAAGACGACGTTGCAGACCTTGCCGGAGTATGACGAAGCGCTGATGAAGGAATTGAAGGTGCCGGCCGTCGGCTCGCGCCCGATCTCCAGCGTCGTGCAGACGGTGTCGCAGCAGTAATTGGCCGGATTCCTTGCGCTATGCGAGTTTCTTACTCCGTCATTCCGGGGCGATGCGATAGCATCGAACCCGGAATCTCGAGATTCCGGGTCTGGTGCTTACGTACCATCCCGGAATGACGTGCCAAGATAATTTGAGCGCCCACGCGTCGGCGATCGTCCGCCCTCACCAATAAATCCCATACCGGTGCAGCGTCGCGACGATGCGCGCGGTGGACCAGTGCCTGGGCCGTGGCCGGCGCATCTCCATGCCCGCCATATGCGGCGGCGCGCGACGCTGGTTCAGGGCGGCAGCCTTCATGCGCTCCTGCCTCGACATGTCGATGCCGGGCGGGCGCTCCATATATTTCGGCTTCTCGTTCACCGAGGACGACTGGGTCGCGCCAGCGGCGCCGCTCGCGTCAGCGGCCTTCGGCGGCAACGGCCTTCGTTGCGTTTCGACTGCACTCGCCTGCTCGGCGACCTTGGTGTCCTGAATCGCCTTGTCGCTGCCCGCCAGAGACAGGCTTCGCGATTGTCCCGCCTGCACCGTAGCGGACGCCACAACCATCATCGCCGCAACGACAAACAATTTACGCATCTGACGTCTCCCTCGTTCAGCTGATGCGGAGACTAGACGGCAGCCGAGCGGCAATATGTGACAGAGATCACGGGATGGGTTCAATCGAACCTGATGCCGATCCGCCGCTCTTTGCGCCAAACCACATACGCTGGGCGGCGCGACCGATCCTGATGGACAAAGAGATCGAACCGCTCTGGAATTCCGACCGGACTTTCCACGTCAAGCGCCGCTCCCGTCTCCGAAACGTTCCTGACAACGCAGTCGATCACGGACGAACCGAACTCGATCTTTCCGGCCTTCAGCATGCGGTGGCGCGTGGCGCTTCGATGATACTCGTTCATGAATTCGCACTGACCACGAATTGGTTACCCAATTCGAACCGGCATATCCGCGTTTTTGCGATGCCGGTCACATCAGCGAGAAGACCTCGATCATCGCGTTCACTTTGACGTTGAGGGACCGGCGGACGCCCGGACACTGCGCGGAGCCGCTTTCACTTCTTCAGATCTGTGAAGACTTTCATACAGCGCAAAAAATCTTCGTCATACGTCATGGATCACGAACTGAGGCTCGAAGTATCCAGTACAATTGCGCTGCAATCCGGAGATTGCCATGGCTCTTTTCAAACTCCCGCTTTCAGGCAACGTCGTTCAGTGGATCAACCCGGTCACCTGGTTCATGAGCGGCAACCAGGTCACCGCCAATGTCTATCTTGGCGAATCCAGCGCACCGGAGGTCGAGGCCGATATTCTCGATCGTGTCGGGACGTATGGACGACAACTCGGCCAGCTCATCGACGTCGTCACCGTGCTGCTCGAGCATTTGCCCGCTCACGCAAAGCTCACACCGGACGACCGCAAGGCGATCGCGGCGTTTGAGACGATGGCCAATGAGATCGCCGGCATCAAGGAGAAGCACCGGCGCCATGCGCTGCGGCCATCCGGACAGATGAGGGAGCTGCCGTCGTCGATCGCGTCGGCTGACGCGCCGATGCCTCTCACCTGAGGGCCTCACCTGCGGATTTTGATTATTTTATCTTCGTCTCGGCCGCGATCAGCTCCTTGCCGTCAGCGGTTCTGATGGTCAGCCGAACCTGTTCGTCGGCGACTGCGGGAATTGCCGCGGATATGCGGTTTCCGCCTTTCGGGTCGGCTTTCACGACCTCATCGAAGAACACCACGTCGCCGCGGTTCAGGGTGATGCGCAACGGCGCGGCCGGTTCGATGCTGAAGAACTGAAGATTCACCGCAGACGCCTCGGCCGAGAGGTTGACCAGGATACGCTCGTTCGCATTCGTCACGTTGGTCATGCCGACGGTCGGACTGTAGGTTTCCGCAATCGATACTTCGCCCAGCGCCGGAAACGTGGCGCTGTGGAAGAACTGGTCCGACACGCCTGCCCACAATTCGACGTAAGGCCGCGCTTCGTTCGGGTCCTTGCGCGGGTCGGTTTCGTCCGTGAACGACGGAAATCCCCACGTCCACATTTTCAAGCCGCGCGTCATGCCGTTGTCTGCGATGCGGATGATGCCCTCTTCATTGTCGTGGTTGATCACGCCCCAGAAATGTCCTCCCTGCATGTCGGGCGCTGCGTAGGCGATGCCCATGGTCGGCCAGTTCCTGAAATAGCGCAGTTTCTCGAAGCGCCACGTGCCCATGCCCGCGCTCTCGTCGCCCTTGGACAGGTTGGCCGACCAGTCGGGCGTCGTGTAGGCCCGGATCGGTGCGATGATTTCGGCGCCGCCGGTCGTCCTGGGATGGTTCGGGTCCGATCCCGGTGCGAGCGTCGTGCAGGTCCAGTACTCGTATTTGATGGCCCTGTCGTTTGGATTTTTCAGCGCCACGCGCGCATCGAGCGCAGCGCGATCGGCCTTCAGCGTAACATAGTAGGTCGCCTCGATGCCGGTCGCGCCGCTGAATTTCCTGGGTGCCGCGGAGTAGTCGAAATTGTCGGTGAACGACATCGATACCGTCACCTCGCCGGCATCCTGCTTCACCACCTTGAAGTCCCACGGCTTCAACCATGTCTTGCCATGCTCGGGACCAGGGAAGGTGGGGAAGATGCCGCCATACACCATCAGCCAGTCGTAGTAGAAATTGCCGGCCCCGATCCCGTAGGGCACGCCGACATCCGTGCGATAGAGCTGCTCATGACCGGTCGGCTTGTAGATGATGGAGAGAATGCGCCCGCCGAATTCAGGCACCAGCGTGACCTTCAGATAGCGGTTCTCGAGCACGTGGGTCTTGAAGCTGCGACCTTCGATGATCGTCTTGTCGAGCGACCCGACGACGAATCCGTTCTCCGCATCGGTCGCGTATTTGACGGTGCTCCAGTTGATGGTCGACTCGCTGAGCGACACGTGGTCGGGCTCGGCCGCCGCGGCATGAAGGCCGCCGAGCGCCGAAAGAACTGCGATCGCGAAACGGATGTGGCCAGGCGAGGGAAACCGTACTGCCATTGACGCCGCCTTCGAACGGGCCGGAGCGACAATGCTCTTACTACACCGCGTTGCTCAAATCATCGACCGTGTCGAAGACGATGATGGCAAGAGCGGACAACGCCGTCGTTCGCGAGCGCGCGCGATCTGCTGCGCCAACGAAATGCTGCGAGCGCTCAAAGATGGCGACCGTGCCGCGCGACGATGCCGAAGCCGGCGGACGGTTTATTCTTCGAGACGGTCGCGCTCACTCGCTTTCACCTTCGCCGGGCGCGATGGCGTCGGGAGGCGGATCTGGATCGACAACATCAGGGTACGGCCGCTCGCCAACGTGGTCGGCGGCGAGCAAACGTTCAACGGCGGCAAAGCCGGCCAGGTCGCGTAGAAAGTATCGTCCTCTCCCGGCTCTGCGGCCTCTTCGGTCACGAGCACGCATGGCGTCACCCGCCTATGGTCACGCCCCAAACCCACGCCAAATATTTTAGACTTAAAATATGACAAAATATAAACTAACAGCTTGTCTGCCTCATTTTTCGCCACTCGCCATCGTCGACCCCACGGCGAAGCGCAACCGGCAGCGGTTAGCGGGCTAGGCGGCGCGATTGAGACGGTGAAAGAGGAAGGCGCAGGCGCGCGATTTTGTTTAACTGCTTGATCTAACTGGTGCCGCAAGAGGGACTCGAACCCCCGACCCCGTCATTACGAATGACGTGCTCTACCAACTGAGCTATTGCGGCCAACCGTTGAATGCGTTGGCGCGACACGCCTCGGACCGCGTGGCGCCTCTGATATCGGGCATGGCCTGAAATGGCAAGGACAACAGGGCAAACGGAGCGGCATACCGCCTCGGACCGCGTCGCGCCCCTGATATCGGGCATGGCCCGAAATGGCAAGGACAACTGGGGTGTGGCGTTTCTAGCCGCCCCAGCGGGACCAGAAGCCGCGCCAGCCGCCGGCCTGGGCCTTGGGCGTGCCGATCTGCTCGGTGAATTCGTCCACCGGCGCGTCGTCATCGACCCCGGGATCGTCGGGTGCCCGCACGATCGGGATCACGGCCGGGATCGACGCCGCGGGCGCCCTGCCGAGATCCGCACGGCTGCGGAACAACGGCGCCGGCGCGGCGGGAAGCGGTGATTCGGACGGCGGCGATGGCGAAGCCGCGGCTGGAGCAGCCTGAGCATGAGGGACGGCGGCGGGTGGCCGGCGCAGGCGTCGCGATCGGCTCCGGTTCCCTGACTGGCGCCCTCGCCTTGTCCTTGTCGTTCTCCTTGGCCTTCGATTCCGGCTCGGCAGGCGCCGATGGCGCGGTGGCTTGCTCGATCACGATGGTCGCGGGCGGCGTATTGTCCTGCGGCGTCGGCTGGGACGTCGATTGGGGCTCCGGCAACGCAGGACGCGGCGGCTCGACCAAGGCCGCGCTCCGCCGCGTGATCGCGGCGCGGGCTCGGCGCCGCCAGCATCGCTTCCTCGAACGGCGAGGATTCGATGGTCGCGCCCTTGTCCGACGGCAGGCTCGCCACCGGCGTCTGCCATTGGAATGCGTCGAGCCGGCCGGTGACCGGCGACACCGGCCGCCAGCGGTCGCTGACATAGCCGTCCGCGGTCCATACCGGATCGTGCCGTGCGCGCACCGCGCGCAAGGTCCAGGCCCGCGCCTTGCCGCTGTCGCCATGCTCGATGCCGCTCGATCTCGGCCATCAGCATCGCCACCCGCTGCGTGGGCTGCGCCGTGAACGGCTTCAGCGCCTCGCGCGCGCGGGCAAATTCGCTAGCATCGATCGCGGCGCGCGCGATCGCGAGCGCGCCCTCGATATGGCCGGGCGTCTTCGCAGCCAGCGTCTCGACCCGCGTCAGCCGCTGCCGCGCGGAATCGCCGAGCCGCACATGCGCATAGGCGTCGGCGAGATCGGGATGCGGCTGCACCAGCCACGCCGCCTCGACGATCCGCATCGCGCGGCGCACCTGATGCGCCTCGCTCTCGAACTTCGACGCCAGCACCGCCGCCGGCACCAGCGTCGGCGCGAGCTTCACGGCCTCCATCGCGTTCTCGCGCGACAGATCGCGGTCAACGGTCTCGAGCTCCAGCGCACGCGCGGTCAGCAGCACGCCGCGCCGCCTGCGGTAGGCGGCCTTGTCGATCAGGCCGGACTCCAGATCATGGTCGAGGATCTTCAGCGCGCCGGCCCAGTCGCCCTGCGCGCAGCGGAAGCCGAGCACCGCATGCGAGGCCCAGGTCGATGACGGCGAAATCTTCAGCGCCTCTTCCGCGACCATCACCGCGGCGATGGGATCGTCGGCGCGCTGCGCCTCGATGAACAGGCCGCGCAGGCCGAGCAGGCGCGTATCCTCGCGTTCGGCCATGGTGCGGAACGCCGCGTTGGCGCGGTGGCGATCGCCCTCGAGCTGCGCGGTCTGCGCGTGCAGCAGCAGCGCCAGCGGATCATGGCCCGCGAGCCGGCGCGCGACCTCGGCATGCTGGCGCGCCGCGGCCTGGTCGCCGTGGCCGACCGCGAGCAGCCCGTGGGTGATGGCATGCCGGCCCCGCGCGTGACGGCGCTCGCGACGGCCGCGGCTGATCCGCCCGGGTGTCCGCAGCAATGCGCTGACGATGCTCCAGACCAGCATCGCCGCCACGATGATGATACCGAGCGCAAGCACGAACACCGGCAGTGAGGTTTCGGCGCGCCAGCCGCCCCAGGTCAGGACGACGCCACCGGTCTGGTCGGCGATCCATGCGGCGCCGGCCGCTGCGAGAGCAATCAACAGCAGAAAGAAAACAATACGGATCATAAACAGCCTATTGCGCCGGCCTGGCGAGCGCCGCCATGGAGTCCGCGGCAAATTCCCGGGACGCGGCGAGCGCTGCCTCGCGCGCCGCGACCTTGTCCAGCCAGCCTTGCGCCGGCGCGCGATCTGCGGGCGCCAGCGTCAGCAATTCCCGCCGCGCTTCCGCGAAATCGTTGCGCAGCGCCGCCGCGGTCACCCGCGAGACCACCGCGCCGCGATCATTGCCGACCGCATCGGTGCGCTCGATGCGCACGAGCTTGGCGGCGCCGGCCTGCAGGCGGTCGACGAGGCCGCTGCCTGTCGTGGCCGCATTGTCCTGCGGCGGTGTCGGCGAGAGTTTCTGCACCAGCGTCAGCAGTTCGCGGCTGAGCGCCGGCGGATTCGGCACGCCGCCGGCCGCGAATTCATCGAGCGGCTTGAGCGCATCGGGGCTCGGCGAAAGCGACTTCGCCGCGGCGAGCGCCGCCGGATAGGGATCGCCATGGCGCACCGCGACATCGAGCAGAGCGGCTGCGACCACGCGGCGCAGCGGCAGGTCATCGGCAGCCTTCGCAGCCTGCTGGGCCGCGTCCGCGCCCTGCGCGCGGCTGGCGCGTTCGAGCTGGTCGATCCGTTCGTTCAATGCGGCGACATCGGCCGTGCTGCCGGCAACGCCCGGCGTCGCCGTCGCCGCGCTCACGGCAGAGGCGAGCTTGTCGGTCTGCGCGTGCAGGCTGGCGAGATCGGAGCGCGAGGCGGCCTCGGCCTTTTCCATCGCGCCGAGCCGCGCAGCGAGCGCGGGATCGAGCGCCGCTTGCTTCGACTTCGTCTCGAGCCCGGCAACGCGGGCGGTCAAATCGTCGACCGCAGCGGCGGACGGCGACAGCGCGGTCGACGCGGGCTGCACCGGCGGCCAGCTCAGCATCCAGCCGATCCCGATCACCAGCGCGGCCGCCACCGCGCCGGAAAACGGCGCGATCACCCAGGGAGACACGGGCCGCGCGGCCGGCGGCGGCATCACGGTCTCCGGCTGGGCAGCAGCGGCGTCATCGGATCGGTCATGTGCGGTTTCTGATTGGGCCGCGACCTCGGGTTCCGGCACGACTTCGGGGTCCGGTTGCGTCTCGGGAGCCGGCCTGGTGTCGCTCGACACCTCGGTCGCCTTGAGATCGATCGTCGGCGGCGGGCGTTTCGACCGGCCGGAGTCAGGCCGCGATCCTGCATCCTCGAGCATGTCATCGACCATCGCGACGGTTCCCTAAAGTTATGCCCGGGGGCGGACCACCCGGATACCACGGGGCCGGAGGCTAGCGGAAGGAGGCTACCAGAATCGGCCCGCCCTCTTAAGCCATTCGGCCTGCCAATGCACGATCCACCGCCTGGAAGAGCGAATTTTCGTCCGGCGTTGACGCCACCGTCACCCTGGTGGCGCCGGCATCGCGCAGGAGTGGCGGCGACCGTGGCGGAAATGCAGCATTGGGGAAGCGCAAGCGCCGATATCTCGACGCCGGCAGCACGCACCGCGCCGATGAACGCCTTCGCACTGCGGGCGGAATAGTGCAGCACGGCCTCGACCCGGTTGTCGGCGATGGCGTCCAGCACGTCGCTCGGCAGGTCGGAGGACGCGGCCATGCGGTAGGTCGTTTGTGTCACGACGGTGAAACCGTGCTCGCTCAACTCGCTGGCCAGGTCGTGCGACAGGTCGGCGCCGGCAAGATAAAGCAACGGACGCGCCCTGAGCCGTTTTGCCTTCTGCACGAGGTCGCGCAGATCGCCGCATCGCCCCCGGCGGAGACCACGGTGCCGAAACCTGCCTCGCGCGCGGCGGCGGCGGTGCGGTCGCCGACCGCAAACAGCGGCAGATCGAGCAGGCCGCTGCCGGCCAGTTGCGCCTCGACGGCGCGCAGTGCATTGGCCGAGGTGACGATGACAGCGGCATAGTCCTCGCCCAACTGCTGCTGCCGCAGCGGAACAGGCTCGAAGCGCAGCATCGGCGCCAGCAGCACATCAAATCCCCGTGCGCGCAGGCTCGCGCCGGTTCTCTCATTGTCGGGCTGTGGGCGGGTCACCAGGATGGTCATGCTTCACGCTCTTGCCGATTGCGCGCGCGCGGTGCGGGATGCTACGCGGGGGACGAACAGACGCGGCTTCACATCATAGCGCAAGGGCTCCCATTGGATAACGGCAAGCCAGTCCTGGTGCTGGGGATCGAGACCACCTGCGACGAGACCGCAGCGGCCGTGATCGAGCGCCGCCCCGAGGGCAGCGGAACCATTCTCTCCAACATCGTGCATTCGCAAACCGACGAGCACGCCCGCTTCGGCGGCGTGGTGCCGGAGATTGCGGCGCGCGCCCATGTCGAGCTGCTCGACGGCATCATCGCGCGCGCCATGGACGAGGCCGGCATCGACTTCTCCCAATTGTCGGCGGTCGCGGCCGCAGCCGGCCCGGGCCTGATCGGCGGCGTCATCGTCGGACTGACCACGGCGAAAGCGATCGCGATGGTGCACGACACGCCCTTGGTCGCGGTGAACCATCTCGAAGCGCACGCGCTGACGCCGCGGCTGACGGACGGCATCGCGTTTCCCTATTGCCTGTTCCTGGCCTCCGGCGGCCACACCCAGATCGTCGCGGTCGCAGGCGTCGGCGATTATGTGCGGCTCGGCACCACGGTCGACGACGCGATGGGCGAGGCCTTCGACAAGGTGGCGAAGATGCTGGGCCTGCCCTATCCGGGCGGCCCGCAGGTCGAGCGCGCCGCGAGCCAGGGCGACGCCACGCGCTTTGCATTGCCGCGCCCGATGCTCGGCCGTAGTGACGCGAACTTCTCGCTGTCGGGCTTGAAGACCGCCGTGCGCAACGAGATCGGCAAGCTCGGATCGCTGCAGCAGCAGGACGTCAACGATCTCTGTGCGAGCTTTCAGGCGGCGGCGCTGGAATCGACCGCGGACCGGCTGAGCGTCGGCCTGAAGCTATTCGACGAGCGTTTCGGCGCACCGACCGCGCTGGTCGCGGCCGGCGGCGTCGCCGCCAATCAGGCGATCCGCGGCGCGCTGCAGGAGGTCGCGGAGAAAGCCGGCACGACGCTGATCATCCCGCCGCCCGCGCTCTGCACCGACAACGGCGCCATGATCGCCTGGGCCGGCGCCGAACGCCTCGCGCTCGGTCTGACCGATGACATGGACGCAGCCCCCCGCGCCCGCTGGCTGCTCGATGCGAATGCAAAGGCACCGTCGGGATATGCGAACACGCGCGCGGGGTTTTGAGATGCTGGCGCCGAAGCCTCTCGATTGGAACGCGCGAAGCGCTAATAATCCACCTCGCCCCGCCTGCGGGGAGAGGTCGGATTGCACGAAGTCGTGCAATCCGGGTGAGGGGGAGCCGTCCGCGAGATCTCCATCTCGCGATCGGACTCGTCGCGGATAGAGGCCCCTCACCCCAACCCTCTCCCCGCAAGAGCGGGGAGAGGGAGCGACGGCGGGCTCGCGCGATGACCTCCTTCAACTCCGTCTCAGTCATCGGCGCCGGTGCCTGGGGCACGGCGCTGGCGCTCGTCGCCGCGCGCGCCGGACGCACGGTCACGCTCTACGCCCGCGACGCCGGTCATGCCGCGCACATCCTGTCCCGCCGCGAGAACCCGCGGCTATCGGGCACGCAACTCCCCGCGTCCATCGCCGTGACCAACGACCTCGCGCAGGCAGGACGCGCCGACATCGTCCTGGTCGCCACGCCGGCGCAGCATCTGCGCGGCGCGGTGAATGCGCTCGCGCCGCATCTGCGGAAAGCGACACCCGTGATTGCCTGCGCCAAGGGCATCGAGCACGGCACGCACAAATTCATGACCGACGTGATCGCGGAGGCCGCGCCTGATGCGGTGCCCGCGATCCTGTCCGGCCCGAGCTTCGCCGACGACGTCGCGCGTGGCCTGCCCACTGCGATCACGCTCGCCGCGAAGGAGGAGCAACTGGCTGCCGCGCTGGTGCAGGCGCTGGGCTCGCCGACCTTCCGCCCCTATCACACGACCGATATCCGCGGCGTCGAGATCGGCGGCGCGGCCAAGAACGTGCTGGCGATCGCCGCAGGCATCGTCGCGGGCAAGCAGCTCGGCGCCTCGGCGCAGGCCGCGCTGATCACGCGCGGCTTCAGCGAGCTGGCGCGTCTCGGCCGCGCCTGCGGCGCGCGCAGCGAAACGATGATGGGCCTCTCCGGCCTCGGCGACCTGATCCTGACCTGCTCGACCGCCCAGTCCCGCAACTTCGCCCTCGGCCTTGCACTCGGCCGCGGCGAGCCGCGCCCGGCCGGCAAGCTCGCCGAGGGCGAGTTCACCGCGCCGGTGCTGATCGAGCTCGCGGCCTCACGAGAACGTCGAGATGCCGGTCTCGCGCGCGGTCGCGGCCGTGCTCTCGGGCCAGCTCACCATCGACGCCGCGATCGAAGGCCTGCTGACGCGTCCGTTCAAGGCCGAGGAATGAGCATGGCTGTGTGCAGCCTGCCCGCACTTCACGGCGTTTGCGCGCTGTAATAGCGTGGACGCGAACCGGCGGAATCCGGTCAAGCAAAAATCATATCCTCAAAGGGGGGAAGTGCATGCGCAGATCGCATCATGCCATCTTGTCAATAAGCATCACCTTGGCCGCCGCCATGCTGGCCACGGCTCACGCGCAGACGGCGGTGCCTTACGACGAACTCGCCAAGAGCGAGGCCGCCGCCAACGCCGAAAAAGGCAAGCGGGTCGCTCCGGTCAAATCAATTGGCGATCCCACGAATGACGTCAGCTCCGACATGCAGGCGATGATCGGCGCGCCCTACCCGCCGCATTTCAATGCCGATCCCGAAGACGCCGGCCGAATGGAAGGAGCTGATCGATCGCCGCGCCAAGCTGTCGATCGCGAACATTCCGGCGATGAAGGAGAAGCTCGGCGTCAAGGTCGAGGAGACAAAAATCGCCGGCGTCCATTGCTTCATCGTCACGCCGAGCAAGATGCCGCCCGAGAACAGGCGGCGCCTGCTGGTTCACGTCCATGGCGGCGGCTACGTCTTCGGTCCCGGCGAGGCGGCGTTGCCGGAAGCGATCATGATGGCGGGCTTCGGCGGCTTCAAGGTGATCTCGGTCGACTATCGCATGCCGCCGGATTTTCCCTATCCCGCCGCGATGGACGATGCGATGGCGGTCTGGAAGGAGGTCGTGAAATCACATGATCCCCGCAGGCTGGCGATCTTCGGCACATCGACCGGCGGCGCGATGACGCTTGCGATGGTGCTGCGCGCAAAGGACGAGAAGCTGCCGCGGCCGGGTGCGATCGCGCCGGGCACGCCCTGGTCGGATATCGACAAGATCGGCGACAGCTATGGGAGCAACGAGTGGGTCGACAACGTCCTGGTCACCTGGGACGGCTGGCTCGGCCGCGCGGCCAAGCTCTATGCAAACGGCGAGAGCCTGAAGAACCCCTATATCTCGCCGATCTATGGCGACTTCAAAGGCTTCCCGCCCACCATCCTGACATCCGGCACACGCGACCTGTTTCTCAGCAACACCGTTCGCACCCATCGCAAGCTGCGCCGCGCCGGCGTGATTGCCGACCTCAATGTCTATGAGGGGCAGTCTCACGCGCAGTACCAGTTCAACGTCAATGCGCCCGAGACGAAGGAAGCCTTCACCGACATCGCGAAATTCTTCGACAGGCATCTGAAGGAATAGACCGGTCGCCGCTCACTCTGCTCGTCATGCCCGGGCTTGACCCGGGCATCCACGTCTTGACTATGCTAAGCCTGCAAAGACGTGGATGGCCGGGTCTAAGCCCGGCCATGACGAGCGGACGAGAATGGTGCGTCATGAACTACTGGCTGGTGAAATCCGAACCTTCGGCCTGGTCGTGGGACCAGCAGGTGGCGAAGGGCGCCAAGGGCGAGGCCTGGACCGGCGTGCGCAACTTCACGGCGCGGCAAAATCTCGTGAACATGAAGAAGGGCGATCAACGCCTTCTTCTATCACTCCAACGAGGGCAAGGAGATCGTCGGCATCGCCGAGAGTGATCAAGGAGGCCTATCCCGACCCGACCGACAAGACCGGCAAATTCGTCTGCGTCGACATCAAGGCCGACAAGCCGCTGCCCAAGCCCGTGACGATGGCCGCGATCAAGGCCGACAAGAAACTCGCCGCCATGGCGCTGGTGAAATATTCGCGCCTGTCGGTGCAGCCGGTGACGGCGGAGGAATGGAAGCTGGTCTGCAAGATGGGCGGGCTTTGAGGAGCGCGGCAACGCTCTCGAAACATCAGTCGCCGTTCCTTGCTGTTCATAACGACACTCGCTCCGCCGTCATTGCGAGGAGCAACGCGACGAAGCAATCCAGAATGTCGACGCGGAGAGAGTCTGGATTGCTTCCGCCTACGCCCTTTGGGCTTCGGCGGACAGGTCGCTTGCGCTCGCAATGACGTGGAGAGAGTCGCGCGAATGCATTCCCGCCATGCGCAAACTGCCCGTCGTGCACATTTTCTCTTGCGTTGTCGGGCAAATCAGAACGATCATTCGCGCGTCCCGCTCTCCACATGAGGGGCGCTTCGCGATCGTCACGGACGTTGGAAGCGGGATGCGATGGACGCGGTGTGTCGTCGAGACGAATGACATGATCGCGGACGGCGAAGTCGTGTGGTCCTGGCGCCCCAAGGCTGGCGCTACGTTTCGCGAGATGACGCGAGGCGACGGTGACAACAAAGCCTGGTCACCGGGGAGATCACGTATAAGCCGTAAAACCATTGCGCAGGGAAGGCCGGGCGTTCCGGCTCGTACCTGTGGTTCTGCCGCGTGCTTTTTTGTTGCACGCGGACCATGGGTGCGAAGGGCACCCGGCCTTCCCTGCGCCCTCTTCTGCAAACGAGGGTGGATTGATGGAAAAACTCGGGCAATTCGTGCCGCGAGGATGCAAAGTCGTGTCAGCGTGTAGGGTGGGCAAAGCGACGCGTGCCCGTCATGGAGCCGCGAGCGTGGATAGGCAGTCGGCACGGCGCGATGCGCCTTGCCACCCACGCACTCGAACATGAAGCCGGCGCAGATGGCGAGTTCGGATGAAGACGCGCCGAAATCAGCCCTATGCCGCGGCGGCCAGCACGACCTGCGCCAGGAGCCGTTCGCGCTTGGCTTGCGAGCGCTGGCCTTTCATCGTCGCGGCGAAGCGTTCGAGGATGCCGTCCTCGAACGCGGTGACGATGGTGTCGTGGACGTAGCTGCGGCGGCAGATCGCGGGCGTGTTGGAGAGATGGTCCGCAGCCGCGCGCACGGCTTCCAGCACTTGCCGCTTGCGGCCACGCTCGCTCGCTGCCGGCGAAATCCGCGACAGCGACTCCACCACGACGGCAGACGCCATCAGCGTGCGGAAATCCTTCAGCGAGATCTTGATGCCGGCGATGTCGCGCAGATACGCGTTCACCTGCGTGGTCGAGACCGCACGCACGATGCCAAGGGCGTCGCGATACTGGAACATGCGCTTGCCCGGCACGGTGCGCAGGATGCCGACGGCGCGAACGAGCTTTTCGGCGGCGCATTCCTTGCGCACGGCCTTGCCGCCCTTGGCCTTGAAGGTCAGCACCACGCTATCGTCTTCCAGCGTGACGTTGGACTTCAGCAGCGTGGTGGCGCCGCGTGTGCCGTTGAGCCGCGCATAGGATTCGTTCCCCGGACGGATCGCGGTGCGCGCGATCAGCTCGATCACGGCGGCGAGCGCGAACTCACGCGTCGGCTCGTCGCCGGCGAGCTGCTTCCAGACGTTGCGGCGGATCTTCGGCAACGCGCCGACCAGCTTGGCCAGCCGGTGCGCCTTGCGGTGCTCGCGGACCTTTTCCCAATCGGCGTGATAGCGATATTGCAGCCGGCCAGCGGCATCGCGGCCGACCGCCTGCAGATGCGACTTGGGATCGGGCGCGTAGCGCACCTGGACATAGGCCGGCGGCACCGCCATCGCATGCAGGCGGCGGATCGTGCCGGCGTGGCGGATGCGGGTGCCGTTGGCGCGGACGAAGCTGTAGTTCTTGCCGCGCTTGATGCGACGGATGGTCAATTCGTTCTGGTCGCCGAGCGTGAGGCCGAGTTCGCGGGCAAGCTCCTCGACCGAGGCCTTGGCGGCGAGCCTGGACGTGTCATTCGGTTTCTTCGGCGGCCATTGTCCGAGGGCCTTTGCGAGCGCAACGGCGGGATCGGCGGAAGCGGGCCGCGCGGGCTCGAAACTCTGCTGATCCATCATCTCTCTTGCGTCTCGCCTGGTTCAAGTCCTTGGACTACTGGGCCTAATGCGCCTTGTCGCTTCGCAGTTCCTGAGCCCGCCAGGCACCGAGGCGGGCATTTAGGGGGTAATGCTGACTAATACCAGTAACAATAAGCGCCACAGAGGTTAATAGATACCTTTCATAGGAGCCATTCGGCCGATATCGTTGATTTCGGCCTGACGGGAGAGGGCCGGATCAGGCCCGTCCCGGCCGCCCGGCGACCCGCGGAGAGAGGCGAACAAGCCTTTGATCTCGCGCATGGCGGGAGAAATGCCCGTGCGGCTTATTCGTTCGTCTTGTCGCCATACGGCAGCGAGACGCATAATTAGTGAACGATGAAGACGGCTTTCAGTGTGCGCAATCACTGGCCGCTTTGGTGGAGGGAGAGAAATGTCCGAGAAGATTTACGACGTGCCGGCCGATTGGGCGAAGAAGGCCTGGATCGACGACGCCAAGTACAAGGAAATGTACGCCCGCTCGGTCTCCGATCCCAACGGCTTCTGGGCGGAACAGGCCAAGCGCGTCGACTGGATGAAAGCCCCCACGAAAATCGAGAACGTCTCCTTTGCGCCGGGCAACATCTCGATCAAATGGTTCGAGGACGGCGTGCTGAACGCCGCCTACAATTGCATCGACCGGCATCTCCACACCCGCGGCGACCAGACTGCGATCATCTGGGAGGGCGACGATCCGTCGCAGTCCAAGCACATCACCTACCGGGAGCTTCACGACGAAGTCTGCAGGATGGCGAACATCCTGCGCACACGGAACGTCAAGAAGGGCGACCGCGTCACCATCTATCTGCCGATGATTCCGGAAGCGGCCTACGCCATGCTGGCCTGCGCGCGGATCGGCGCGATCCACTCGGTGGTTTTCGCCGGCTTCTCGCCGGACAGCCTGGCCCAGCGCATCAAGGACTGCCAGTCCAAGGTGGTCATCACCGCCGATGAAGGCCTGCGCGGCGGCAAGAAGGTGCCGCTGAAGGCCAATGTCGACGCGGCGCTCTCCAAGGTCGACGACGTCGACTGGGTCGTGGTCGTCAAGCGCACCGGCGCCAAGGTCGACATGAACCCGTCGCGCGATCTCTGGTATCACGACGCGGCGGAGATGGTGACGACGGATTGCCCGTGCGAGCACATGCACGCGGAAGATCCGCTGTTCATCCTCTATACGTCCGGCTCGACCGGCCAGCCCAAGGGCGTGCTGCACACGACCGGCGGCTATCTCGTGTTCGCGTCGATGACGCATCAGGATGTGTTCGACTATCACGACGGCGATATCTACTGGTGCACCGCCGACGTCGGCTGGGTCACGGGCCACAGCTACATTCTCTATGGGCCGCTCGCCAACGGCGCGACCACGCTGATGTTCGAAGGCGTGCCGAACTATCCGGACAATTCGCGGTTCTGGAACGTCATCGACAAGCACAAGGTCAACATCTTCTACACCGCGCCGACCGCGATCCGCGCGCTGATGCAGGCCGGCGACGAGCCGGTGAAGAAGACGTCGCGGGCGTCGCTGCGGCTGCTCGGCTCGGTCGGCGAGCCGATCAATCCGGAAGCCTGGGAGTGGTATCACCGCGTGATCGGCGACGGCCGCTGCCCGATCGTCGATACCTGGTGGCAGACCGAGACCGGCGGCATCCTGATCACGCCGCTGCCCGGCGCGACCAGGCTGAAGCCGGGCTCGGCGACGCGGCCGTTCTTCGGCGTGGTGCCGGAGATCGTCGATGCCGACGGCAAGGTGCTGGACGGCGAGGCGACCGGCAATCTGTGCCTCACCCGCTCCTGGCCCGGGCAGATGCGGACGGTCTATGGCGATCATGCGCGCTTCGAGCAGACCTATTTCTCGACCTACAAGGGCAAGTATTTCACCGGCGACGGCTGCCGGCGCGACGCCGACGGCTATTACTGGATCACCGGGCGCGTCGACGACGTGATCAACGTCTCCGGTCATCGCATGGGCACCGCCGAGGTCGAAAGCTCGCTGGTCGCGCATGCGAAGGTGTCGGAGGCCGCGGTCGTCGGCTATCCGCATGACATCAAGGGCCAGGGCATCTATGCCTATGTGACGCTGATGGCCGGCACCGAGCCGAGCGAGGCGTTGCGCAAGGAGCTGGTGGCCTGGGTGCGCAAGGACATCGGCCCGATCGCCTCGCCCGACCAGATCCAGTTCGCGCCGGGCCTGCCGAAGACGCGCTCGGGCAAGATCATGCGGCGCATCCTGCGCAAGATCGCCGAGGACGAGCCGGGCAGCCTCGGCGACACCTCGACACTGGCCGATCCGGCCGTGGTCGACGATCTCGTCAAGAACCGGCAGAACAAGAAGCAGACGCCGGCATAAGGAGAGCAGGGAAAAGAGCGAAGCGATCCGGTGGTTGCCGGCGGATTGCTTCGCTGATCGATCGTTGTGCAGCCGGTAGCAAGATGAGGTCACCGCGCCCACATGCCAGCGACCGCAGCGGTGGTGCGGCGGTTTGCGGGCGGGTGTTGTTTTCAGGTCATTTACTTTGTTTGCGACATTTTCTCTTGTCCCTCAGCCGAACGGGCGACCAGCGCCGCGCTTGGAAACCATCTGGTTAACGCGCGCGACTAACATGCATGGGCAGGCCGGTGCTTTGCATCCGTGCAGCCGGCTTCCGCATCGGTGCTTGAGGCGTGGCGGAGTGGATAGATGTCGATGAGGTTCGCGGTGGCGCTTGTGGCCACCATCGGGGCGGGGATCTTTATGACCAGCGACGGCCGAGGCGCGGCCGGAAATGGTCGGCATGCACGGAACCGAGTATTCGCCCGGAACGATCGTGGTGAGGACCGGCGAGCGGCACTTGTATTTGATCCTCGATCAGGACCACGCGATGCGCTATCCGGTCGGCGTCGGCAAAGCCGGCAAGCAGTGGGCCGGCACGACCTCGATCGAAGGCAAATATCGCAACCCGGCATGGGCGCCGCCCGCCGACGTCAAGCACGACAAGCCGGACATTCCGGACTTGATTCCCGGCGGCTCGCCGCGCAATCCGATGGGCGTCGCGGCAATGACGCTGGCCGGCGGCGGCCAATACGCCATCCACGGCACCAACAGGCCGCACTCGGTCGGCGGCTTCGTCTCCTATGGCTGCATCCGCATGCTGAACGACGACATCACCGATCTCTACGGCCGGGTGTCCGTCGGGACCACCGTGGTCGTGACACACTGATCATCGGCAAGCAGGGAGTTTGTTGAAAGATCAGAAATCCGAGGCGATGCCCTTGTTCTCCCAGTCGCCATAGCGGGTCGGCTCGGGACCTTGCGGCCCCTGAAACTCCTTGGGCATCTGTTTGGCGCTGGGCAGCCGCCGCCTCCCGCCGCGCCTCGGCCTCGGCCAGCGCGCGCTCGGCCGCCGGCGTCAGCTTCTTCGCGCTCCGGCGCCGGTTGCTGGGAAGGATCATCGCTCATCGCCGGTTTCCTGCTTTCAAATCATCTCACGCGAATTGGCGCGCGCCAACACGGACCTTCAACACATTGTGCGCGCCAACGAAAATGCCTGCGCGACGCTTACATTCGGCATATTCGCATGGCAGAAGCGTAGCTATCACATGGCACGCGCCGAACTCTCGCGGAACTGCCTTCCTTCCGAGTAACGTTCCAGCATGCCCCCTCAACGATTCGCCTCCTCCCCCGACGTGCCCGGTCTCGCGGCGCGACGGATCGCGGCGGATATTCTCGACGGCGTGCTGCACAAGCATCGCACGCTTGATGACCAGCTCGACGGCGCCGGCGCCCATCCGGGACTGAAATCGCTCGCCGACCGCGACCGCGCTTTGATGCGACGACTGGTCGCGACCATCCTGCGGCGCCTCGGCACACTTGGCCATGTGCTGTCGCGGCTGCTCGATCGCGGAGTTCCGACCGATGCACCGCGCGCGCAGAGCGCGCTCCTGATCGGCGCTGCGCAAATCCTCTGGATGGACGTGCCCGATCATGCCGCGGTGGACCTCTCCGTGCGTCTCGTGCAGTCGGACCGGCGCGCAGCGAAATATGCGGGCCTCGTCAACGCGGTGCTGCGCCGCTGCGCGCGCGAGGGCCACAGCCTCGTCGAAGACATCAAGTCCCAAGTGCTCGACATTCCGCCCTGGCTGCTGGCGCGCTGGATTGCGCACTATGGCGAGGCGGCCGCGAAAGAGATGGCGCTGGCGCTCGGCCACGAGCCCTCGCTCGACATCACCGTGAAAACCGATGCGGCGCAATGGGCGAGCCGGCTGCACGGCGAAGAGCTGCCGACTGGGACAGTCCGTACGCTGCTTCATGGCTCGGTGACGATGCTGCCGGGATTTTCCGAAGGCCAATGGTGGGTGCAGGACGCTGCCGCGGCGCTGCCCGCGCGGCTGTTCGGCGACATCGATGGCAAGAGCATCGTCGATCTCTGTGCCGCGCCGGGCGGCAAGACAGCGCAGCTCGCGCAAGCCGGCGCCCGCGTAGTCGCGCTCGACCGGTCGCCGGCGCGGATGGCACGGCTGCGCGACAATCTCGCCCGGCTTGCCCTCTCCGCAGACGCCGTGGTCGCCGACGCCGTCGAATGGCAGGCTACGGATCGCGACGGCTTCGACGGCGTCCTGCTCGATGCGCCCTGCACCTCGACCGGCACGATTCGCCGCCATCCGGACATCGCCTGGCTACGGCAGGAGGCGGACATCGCCACGCTCGCCGGTCTGCAGAAACGCCTGCTGCAAAAAGCCGCGGCCCTTCTGAAGCCGGGCGGCACGCTCGTCTATTGCACCTGCTCGCTGGAGCCGGAGGAAGGCGACCAGGCGATCGCGGCGCTGCTCGCGGCCGAATCAAGCCTGCAGCGCCGACCGATCGAGGCCGCTGAAGTCGCGGGCCTTTCCGAGATCATCACCGCCGCGGGTGATCTGCGTACCCTGCCCTGCCACCTGCCGAGACCAGATCCGCGGCTCGGGGGACTCGACGGATTTTATATTGCTAGGCTATTTAAGCGCTGATTTTACATCGGATTTCGACCGGGTCTCACTGATTTCGACCTCATTCAAGAGGGTGCGAGACTCGCGTTTCCAGATTACAAGGGTGGCCGAGAATCCTCCCCCCTGACAAGGCAACACGTGTCGGTCGCCCAACGCAGACGTATCTCGACGCTGATCATGGGCCGCTTCGCGCGGACCATGGTGGCGCGCGCGAGCGGCGGCTCGGTGGCCTTGTCGCGGCTATGGCCCGGCCGTACCGACCGGCTGATCATCGCGCCGCACGACCTGCGTACCGCTGACGCGACCCGCGCGGCCGAAATCTATGCCGGCCGCTTCGTGTTCGCCGGCAAGATCGTGACCTGCCACGGCCGCTCGATCTTCGATCTCGAGCCGCCCTCGGAGGATTGGGAGGTGGCGCTGCTTGGCTTCGGCTGGCTCCGCCATCTGCGCGCCGCCGACACCGCGCTGACCCGCGCCAATGCACGGGCCCTGATCGAAGACTGGATCTCCACCCCTTCCTATCACCGGCCGGTGGCCCGCCGCGCCGACGTGCTGGCGCGCCGGGTGATCTCGCTGTTGTCCCAGGCGCCGCTGGTGCTCGGCGAGACCGACAGCAAGTTCTACCGCCGCTACCTGCGCGGCCTGACGCGGGAAATCCGCTATCTGCGCTATGCGATGCTCGACATGCCCGACGGCGTGCCGCGGCTGCAGGTGCTGATCGCACAGTGCTACGTCGCGCTTTGCCTCGCCAACCAGGCAAAGCACATCCGCAGCATCAGCCGAAAACTATCGGACGAATTGCAGCAGCAGATCCTGCCCGATGGCGGCCATGTCTCGCGCAATCCGGGCGCCCTGATCGAACTGCTGATCGACTTGTTGCCGCTGCGACAGACCTTCGCCGCGCGCAACATCGCGCCGCCCCCTGCCCTGCTCAATGCGATCGACCGCATGATGCCGATGCTGCGCTTCTACCGCCACGGCGACGGCTCGATCGCGCTGTTCAACGGCATGAGCGGCACGCCGTCCGACCTGCTCGCGACCCTGCTCGCTTATGACGACACCCACGGCACGCCGATGGCGAGCATGCCGCATGCCGGCTTTCAACGCCTCGATGCCGGCCCGACGACGATCATCATGGACACCGGCGCACCGCCGCAGCCGGCGGTCAGTCATGACGCCCACGCAGGATGCCTCTCCTTCGAACTGTCCTCGGGGCCAAGCCGCATCGTCATCAATTGCGGCATGCCCTCGACCGGCCGCGACAACTGGCGCACATTCGCGCGCAGTACCGCCGCGCATTCGACCCTCACCTATCACGACACCTCGTCCTGCCAGTTCGTCGAGCTGACTGCGATGAAGCGTTTCCTGCACGGCGCGCCGATCGTCTCGGGCCCGGTGATGGTCGAGAATTTTCGCGAGGCGGTGAACAACGGCATTCTGCTCACCAGCTCGCATGACGGGTATCTCGCTCGCTTCGGCGTGATCCATCGCCGCATCCTGATGCTGTCGCAGGACGGCGCCCGGGTCGACGGCGAGGACTCGGTGTCGCCTGCGCCGGGCGGCCGGTTCCGAGGCAACGACACCGACTATGCACTCAGGTTTCATTTGCACCCTTCCGTGAAAGCAAGCCGGTTGAGCGACGCGCGAGGGGTGATGCTGGTGCTGCCGAACCGCGACGTCTGGACCTTCGAGGCGCAGGACGACCGGGTCGACCTCGAAGACAGCGTGTTCCTGGCCGGCAATGACGGCCCGCGCCGCAGCGCCCAGATCGTGATCCGTCAGGACTCGCGCCACGCGTCGTCGATCCGCTGGAGTTTCGTGCGCTCCAACGCCTCGCCTTCCACGACCAACGCCCGCCGCAGTTCACGCCGCGAGCCGGAATTGCCGCTGTAGGTGTTCGCGCTGCGCGGCACGAATATTGTCTGCGGTAGGGAAAACTGCTAACCAGCCGGCTCTTGCGCAACTGGCGACTTTGGATGGAGCACCATCGGGAAGCGCGAGAAAACCTGCCGCGCGCCTGGGCACAAGTTTCCCCTTTGATTGAGGATTCTGCCCATGACAGACACCCTTCGCCGCGTCAGCCGCGCTCTTCTGTCCGTTTCCGACAAGACCGGCCTCGTCGAATTCGCCCGCGCGCTCGCCGTCCGCGGGGTCGAACTGGTCTCGACCGGCGGCACCGCCAAAGCCATCGCAGAATCCGGATTGAAGGTCCGCGATGTGTCGGATCTGACCGGATTTCCGGAGATGATGGACGGGCGGGTCAAGACGCTGCATCCGAAGGTGCATGGCGGGCTGCTCGCGATCCGCGGCAACAGCGAGCACGCGCAGGCCATGAAAAAGCACGGCATCGCCCCGATCGATCTGCTCGTGGTCAACCTCTATCCCTTCGAAGCGACCGTCGACAAAGGCGCGGGCTTCGAGGAGTGCGTCGAGAACATCGACATCGGCGGACCGGCGATGATCCGCGCCGCGGCGAAGAACCACAACGATGTCGCCGTCGTCGTCGAAGCCGCGGACTATCAGGCGGTGCTCGACGACCTCGCGGCGAATGACGGCGCCACTACGCTGTGGCTGCGCCGCCGCCTCGCAGCCAAGGCCTATGCACGCACCGCGGCCTATGATGCCGCGATCTCGAACTGGTTCTCGGCTGAGCTGAAGACCGAGGCACCGGATTTCCGGGCCTTCGGCGGCCGACTGATCCAGGCGCTGCGTTATGGCGAGAACCCGCACCAGACAGCGGCCTTCTACCGCCTGCCCGGCAAGCGCCCCGGCGTCTCCACCCTGCGCCAACTGCAAGGCAAGGAGCTGTCCTACAACAACATCAACGACACCGACGCGGCTTATGAGTGCGTCGCGGAGTTCGACCCCTCACGAACCGCGGCCTGCGCCATCATCAAGCACGCCAACCCCTGCGGCGTCGCCGAAGGCGCGGACCTCGTCAGCGCTTATCGCAAGGCGCTGGCCTGCGACTCGACCTCCGCCTATGGCGGCATCATCGCGCTGAACCGGACGCTCGACGCGGAGACTGCGCGCGCCGTCACCGAGATCTTCACCGAGGTCATCATCGCACCGGACGCAACGGAAGAAGCGATCGCCATCGTCGCCAAGCGGAAGAATTTGCGGCTGCTGCTTGCAGGCGGCCTGCCCGATCCGCGCGCCACTGGCTTGACCGCGAAGACGGTCGCGGGCGGACTGCTGGTGCAGAGCCGCGACAATGCCGTGGTCGAGCACATGGCTCTGAAGGTCGTGACCAAGCGCGCGCCGACCGACGCCGAGCTTCGCGATCTGAAATTCGCCTTCCGCGTCGCCAAGCACGTCAAGTCGAACACCATCGTCTATGCCAAGGATCTGCGCAACCGTCGGCGTCGGCGCCGGACAGATGAGCCGGGTGGATTCCGCCCGCATCGCCGCGCGCAAGGCGGAGGACGCTGCGAACGAGTTGAAGCTCGCCGAGCCCCTGACCAAGGGTTCGGTCGTCGCCTCCGACGCGTTCTTCCCGTTCGCGGACGGCATGCTGGCCTGCATCGAAGCCGGCGCCACGGCGGTGATCCAGCCCGGCGGCTCGGTGCGCGACGACGAGGTGATCAAGGCCGCCGACGAGCACGGCATCGCCATGGTGTTCACCGGCGTGAGGCATTTCAGGCATTAAACATCGTCATTGCCGGGCGCCGGACTTGACCGGTGGACCCGAATCCATCATCGAAGATTACTTGAAGCGCGATGGATGCCCGGATCAAGTCCGGGCATGACGACTGAGGCTAATCCCTCACCCGCGCCAGCAGCGCCAATCCCGTCACGAAGAACAGCACCAGCGTCGCCATGCCGGCCTTCTGGCTTTCGGTCACCGCTGTGACGATGCCAATCACGAGCGGACCGATGAAGGACGTCACTTTTCCGGTCAGCGCGAACAGCCCGAAATATTGCGCGATGCGCTCCTTCGGTGCCATGCGGATCAGCAGCGACCGCGACGCCGCTTGCAGTGGCGCGCCGGCCGCGCCGATCAGGCAGCCGAGCACGAGATAGGCGCGCTCCGCGGCGGAGGCGAACAGCGCACCGCCGGGCATCGGCGGCGTGACGCTGATGAACAGGACGGACTCCTTCTCGACCAACAGGATCGCGACGACCGCGGCGAGCAGGACCGTCATGCTGCCGGCGATGACGTATTTCGGCCCCAAGGAATCGTCGAGCTTACCGCCGAACCAACCGCCAAAGGTGCCCGCGATCGCAAGGATGATGCCGAAGGTGCCGAGCTGGATCGTGTTCCAGCCGAACATGCCGGCGGCATAGATGCCGCCGAAAGCATAGAGCGACACCAGACCATCGGTGTAGATCATGTTGGCGAGCAGGAACGCGGCCAGCGATCGGTGCCGGGGCAGTTCGATCAGCGTCTCCTTCAACTCGGTGAGGCCCGCGCGCGCCGCGACACGTAGCCGGTGCCGCGCCGGATGGTCCGGCGTGAGCAGGAACATCGGCAGCACGAAGACGACGAACCAGATCGCGGTGAGCGGACCGGAGATGCGGTCGCCTTCGTGCGCAACGGGATCGAGCCCGAACAGCGGCGTGATACCGAACAGTGTGCGGCCGGTTTCGGGATTGGCCGCGAGGAATCCGAGCACGAGGATCAGACTGAAAATGCCGCCGACATAACCGGTCGCCCAGCCGGTGCCGGACAGCCTTCCGATGCGCTCCGGCGGCACCAGCGTCGGCATCATCGCGTTGTTGAAGACGGTCGCGAACTCGACGCCGACCGTGGCGATGGCATAGGCAAGCAGCAAAGGTGGAATGACGCTGACATCACCGGGCTCTGCCGAACCACATCAGTGACGAACCAATGACGAGCAGAGCACCGAATGCGGCAATCCAGGGCTTGCGGCGGCCGGTTGCGTCCGCAATCGCGCCCAGCACCGGCGACAGCAGCGCGATCGCCATGCCGGCGGCAGCCGTGGCGAAACCCCACAGCGCCTGACCGCTGGCCGGATCGGGCGCGACATGGGTTGCGAAATAGGGCGCGAACACGAAAGTCGTGATCAGCGTGAAATAGGGTTGCGCCGCCCAATCGAAGAAGATCCAGCTCACCACGGCCGATCGCGGAGGATAGGTCGGTTCGAGGACCGGGTTGGCCGCCGCTGTGTCGGTCATCGATGCCGAAATGTCCGTCACGATCTGCATCTCCGCATGTGTCATTCCGATTCGAACCCCTATAGCATCACGATGACACCCGGTCGGTCACAAGCCGCGGCGAATCTTTTGATGAGTGTTGTGTCATGACCCGACGTCAAATATTCGCCGTGATTGCGCTTGTCGGAGCGTTGATCATTCCTGCGCAAGCGCAGGAGCGCGGCCGTCTCGTCTACACGCCTCCGGCGCTCGACACGGTGCATGCGACCTTTGCCGAACATGGCATGGTCGTGGCGCAGGAGAAGATTGCGGCGCGCATCGGCGCCGAGATCATGCGGCAGGGCGGCAACGCCGTCGACGCGGCGGTCGCCACCGGCTTCGCGATGGCCGTGACCTATCCGCGCGCGGGCAATATCGGCGGCGGCGGCTTCATGGTGATTCATCTCGCCGACCGGAACGAAGACGTCGCGATCGACTATCGCGAGGTCGCGCCGCTCGCGACCACACGCGATATCTTCCTCGGTGCCGACGGCAAGCCCGACAGCTACGAAGTCGCTGGATTCGGCGCTCGGCATTGGCGTTCCCGGCACGGTGGCGGGACTGGCGCTCGCGCGCGAGAAATATGGCTCAGGCCAGTTTACGCTGGCGCAACTGATCAAGCCTGCCATCGATCTCGCGCGCGACGGTTTTGCAATCGCCGACGACATGGCGGACACGCTGCCGGAGGCATATGCGAAACGGCTCGCGCGCTGGCCGGCATCTGCAAAAATCTTCTCGCGGCCGGACGGCACGTCGCTGCGCGATGGCGACCGACTCGTACAGCCGGATCTGGCGGCGACGCTCTCCGCGATCGCCGAGCAAGGACCGCGCGGATTCTATGAGGGGCCGGTCGCAGAGAAGCTGGTCAAGGCCATTGGCGAGACCGGCGGCATCATGACGCTCGAGGATCTCAGGTCATATCAACCGGTGATCCGCGCGCCGGTGCGCGGCATCTATCGCGGCTATGACATCGTTTCGATGCCCCTGCCGTCGTCCGGCGGCATCGTGCTGCTCGAGAGCCTGAACATCCTCGAAGGCTATCCGCTGTCCGAGATGAAGCAGGGCTCGCCCGCGTCGCTGCACCTGTTGATCGAGGCGATGAAGCGCGCCTATGCCGATCGCGCGCGCTATCTCGGCGACCCCGCCTTCGTCAACGCGCCGACCAATATCCTGCTGTCCAAGGACTATGCGGCCAAGCTGCGCGCCGGCATCAATATCGATCGCGCGACGCCGGCAGCCGAGGTCACCTCCGCCTTGCCACCGCGCGAGGGCAGCAACACGACGCATTATTCCGTCGTCGACAGTCACGGCAACGCCGTGAGCAACACCTACACGCTGAACTTTCCCTACGGCGTGGGGCTGGTCGCGGAAGGAACGGGCGTGCTGCTCAACAATGAGATGGACGACTTCACCGCGGCGCCCGGCGCCTCCAATGCGTTCGGCCTCGTCGGATTCGAGCCCAATCTTCCAGGTCCGGGCAAACGCCCCCTCTCCTCGATGTCGCCGACCATCGTGCTGAAGGACGGCAAGCCGGTGCTGCTGACGGGCTCGCCGGGCGGCAGCCGTATCATTTCCGCAGTGCTGCAGGTGATCGTGGATGTGCTGGACTACCACATGGATGTCGCGGCCGCGGTCGCCGCACCGCGGCTGCACAATCAATGGCTGCCGGATGTCGTGCGGGTCGAACATGGCTTTCGCCGACGACACGCTCGCGGCACTGAAGGCCAAGGGCCACCAGATCGTGGAACCGCTGGGTCAGACCTCGGCGAATTCGATTCTGGTGACCGCGAACGGATTGCTTGGCGCGCCCGATCCGCGTACGCGTGGAGCGGAAGCCGCCGGGCAATAACTCACCACGGCGATCGGTCACGAAACGTCCCCAGGACGGAGCGTGGCCAGACCGGTCAAGCGGACGCCGGATAACGAGCGCCGTCCAGGGAATTTCGGGGGAGAACAACGCAAATGACAACTGTCGATCCATCACGCGCCATCGAAACGGCTGAGATCGAAGACACCAGCCTGCTGGCCTTTTACCGCGACATGAACGTGCCGGAGCGGCGGACATTCTGGGCCTGCGCGACGGGCTGGACGCTCGACGGCATGGACTTCATGATCTACCCGCTGGTGATCGGCGTCATCATCAAGCAGTGGAGCGTCGATCCGGGCACTGCCGGTCTCGCGGGCACTGTGACGCTGCTGGCCTCCGCGGTCGGCGGCTGGGCCGCCGGCTATCTCGCCGACCGCATCGGCCGGGTCCGGACGCTGCAATACACGATCATCTGGTTCTCGGTCTTCTCGCTGCTCTGCGCGGTGGTGCAGAATTTCGATCAGCTCCTGATCGCGCGCGCCCTGCTCGGCCTCGGCTTCGGCGGCGAATGGGCGGCCGGCGCCGTGCTGATGGGCGAAACGATCCGGGCGCAATATCGCGGGCGCGCGGTCGGTTCGGTGCAATCGGGCTGGGCCGTCGGCTGGGGACTCGCGGCGCTGATGCAGGCGATCCTGTTCTCGGTGATGGCGCCGGAAGTCGCCTGGCGCTGGATGTTCGCGGCCGGCGCCCTGCCCGCGCTGCTCGTGTTCTATTTGCGCAGCTACGTTACCGAGCCCGACATCGCTGCCACGGCGCAGGTCAAGCAGGAAGAACAGGGTCGTCAGCCGCAGATCTGGGAGATCTTTTCCGGCGCGACACTGAAGACCACGATCATTGCGGCGTTGGCGGTGACCGGCTGTCAGGGCGGCTATTACGCCATCAGCTTCTGGGTGCCGCAGTTCCTGACCAAGGAGCGCCATCTGTCGATCGTCGGCTCGACCGGCTATCTCGCGACGCTGATCGTCGGCTCGTTCATCGGCTACCTCGTCGGCGCCTGGCTTGCCGATCGTATCGGACGGCGTAACCTGTTTCTGACGTTCTCCCTCGGCGCGATCGCGGTGGTGCTTCTCTACACGCAGTTGCCGCTCACCAACGAACTGCTCTGGGTGCTGGGCCTCCCGCTCGGCTTCTTCGCTTCAGGCCATTTCTCGGGCCTTGGCCCCTTCCTCACCGAGCTCTACCCGACGCGACTGCGCGGCTCGGGCCAAGGCTTCTGCTACAATTTCGGCCGCGGCATCGGGGCGCTGTTTCCGTTCCTGGTCGGCACGCTGTCGAACTCGACAGGGCTCGGCAATGCGATTGCGATCTTCGCGGTCGCGGCGTTCTGCCTGTTCTTCCTTGCCGCGTTTGCGTTGCCGGAAACGCGCGGACGGGTGCTGCACGCGGAGGCGTGAGCGCTCTGGCATCGTCATTCCGGGGTGATGCGAAGCGTCGAACCCGGAATCTCGAGGTTCCCCGATGCGCAATTGCGCATCTGAGGTTCGCGTTTCAACGCGCCCCGGAACGACGGTGCCTCACCTCACCGCCCGACCGTGTACGGCCCGCCCTTTTCCAGCGCGCGCTGATAGGCCGGGCGCGCGTGAATGCGGTCGAGAAACGCCATCGCTTTCGGATGACCCTGCTCCAGTCCGGCGCGAGCGGCGGCGGCTTCGAGCGGAAAGCTCATCTGGATGTCGGCGGCGGTGAACTCGTCGCCGGCGAACCATTGCGTCTTCGACAGCTCCGCGTCCCAGAATGCCATGTGCTGCTTGAGCTGCGGATTGACGAGCGCCGTCAGCACCTGAGTCGAGACCTTGCGCACGATCGGCCGCAGCAGCGCCGGCGCACGCTTCGGCATCACCGTGAACAGGAGTTTGAGAAGCAGCGGCGGCATCGCCGAGCCTTCGGCATAGTGAAGCCAGTAGCTGTAGCGCAGGCGCGCGGGCGTGTTCGGCGCCGGGATCAGACGTCCCTGCCCGTAGGTATCGATCAGATATTCGACGATGGCGCCGAACTCGGCGACGGTGTTGCCATTGTCGGTGATAACAGGCGATTTGCCGAGCGGATGGATCGCACGCAACGCCGGTGGCGCGCGCATGTCCGGCAGGCGCTGATAGCGCACGATCTCGTAGGGCACGTCGAGCTCCTCGAGGAGCCACAGCACCCGCTGCGAACGTGAATTGTTGAGGTGATGAACAGTCAGCATGCGATGTCCCCGGCGGCGCTTCGTCTTTTGCTCCACCTATCAGGCCGTTGCGCGATTAGCGATGGACCGAAGGGTGTATCTCGGCATGTAAATTTCACCCGGGTATTATTGACTTTGTTAATTACTTCCGGGTATTATTAGCCTCCAGCCAGGAGGCCGATCCCATGTCCGAGACTTTCACCGCATTTGAGGGCCAGCGCCGCCTGGCTTCGGGCTCCGCTCGCAGAGGTCGCGCTCGCGATCCAAGATGTCGAGCGGCCGGCATCGGAACCCATCACGGTTTTCAGCGATACCACCGGCCGGATCATCGACCTGGATCTCCGCGGCAGCACCGCCGACATATTGGCGCGCCTGCCCTCGACGACGAACCCAGCGGTGGAACCCGCGGCATCAAGCGAACCGCGCGGTCGCGGACGGCCGAGGCTCGGCGTGGTCGCGCGCGAGGTCACCCTGCTCCCGCGCCATTGGGAATGGCTCAACGCCCAGCCCGGCGGTGCCTCGGTGGCACTGCGCAAGCTCGTCGACGACGCCCGCCGCACCAGCGGCGACCGGGATCGCCAGCGCGCGGCACGCGATGCCGCCTATCACTTCATGTCGGCAATGGCCGGCAACCTTCCGCATTTCGAGGAGGCCTCGCGGGCCTTGTTCGCCGACGATCGGCGCCGATTCATCGAACAGATCGCGAGCTTGGCCCACCGACATTCGCGACCATGCCGTGAACCTCGCCTACAGCGACCATGTCGAACAATTGATCCCTTGAAGCCGGGCGAGCAAGGCTGGTTGAATGATAGGGATCATATAAGAATTCGTATCATATCAATACCGTTGGGGGAGCGCCGTGAGCTCAAATCCGCAATTCATGTTCGATTTCGGCAGCCCGAACGCCTTCCTGAGCCATGAGGCGATTCCGGCGATCGAGCAACGCACCGGCGTGAAGTTCGACTATGTGCCGATCCTGCTCGGCGGCATTTTCAAGGCTACCAACAACAGGTCGCCGGCCGAGACACTGGCGGGCATCAAGAACAAGCCTGAGTTTCAGGCGATCGAGACTGAACGCTTCATCAAGCGATTCAAGGTCCAGCCCTATGTCTGGAATCCGTTTTTCCCGATCAACACGCTGAACCTGATGCGCGCCGCGGTGGCCGCGCAGTTCGAAGGCGTTTTCGAGAAGTATGTCGAAGCAGCATTCCATCACATGTGGCGCGAGCCGAAGAAGATGGACGATCCGGACGTTGCCGCAAAAGCGCTCAGCGAATCCGGCCTCGACGGCGCGAAGCTGCTGGCGCGCGCGCAGGAGCCGGATGTGAAAGCAAAGCTGATCGAGAACACCCAATCGGCCGTCGAGCGCGGCGCGTTCGGCTCGCCGACCTTCTTCGTCGGCAAGGAGATGTTCTTCGGCAAGGAGCAGTTGCGCGAGGTCGAGGAGATGGTGGCGGCCGGGTAGATCGTCATTCCGGGGCGATGCGAACGCATCGAGCCCGGAATGACGGCGGGCGGGAAGGGCGAGAACAGCGCGGAGACCAACATGCAGAAGCGTAACGCCACCGTCGCGGTGATCGGTGCCGGCGACTATATCGGCGCCGAGATCGCCAAGAAATTCGCCGCCGAAGGCTTCATTGTTTTCGCCGGACGGCGCAACGGCGAGAAGCTCGAACCGCTGGTAAAGGACGTGGAGACCGCGGGCGGCACGATCTTCGGCCGTTCGCTCGACGCGCGGAAGGAAGAGGAAACCACCGCGTTCCTCAACGACGCCGACAACCACGCGCCGCTGGAAGTCTGCATCTTCAATGTCGGCGCCAACGTCAATTTCCCGATTCTGGAGACCACCGACCGCGTGTTCCGCAAGGTCTGGGAAATGGCCTGTTGGGCGGGCTTCGTCGCGGGACGTGAATCGGCGCGGCTGATGCTGGCGCGGGGAGGGGGCAACATCTTCTTCACCGGCGCCACCGCGTCGCTTGCGCGGCGGCAGCGGTTTTGCCGCGTTCGCCAGCGCCAAATTCGGCCTGCGCGGGGTGGCACAGGCGATGGCGCGCGAGCTGGGACCGAAAAATATCCACGTTGCGCATCTGATCATCGATGCCGGCGTCGATACCGCCTGGGTGCGCGAGCGTCGCGAGCAGATGTGGGGCAAGGACGCCCTGAACAATCCGGACCTGCTGATGCCGCCCGCGTCGGTTGCCGACTCCTACTGGCAACTCTACCAGCAGCCGAAAAGCGCCTGGACCTTCGAGATGGAAATCCGCCCGTTCGGGGAAAAGTGGTAAGAGAGGCGAATGGCGAATAGGGAGTAGCGAATAGGAAATTAAGAAAAATGACCCCATTCGCTACTCGTCATTCGCTACTCACCTAATCAATAACAAGGAATTCAAAGCATGCGCATTCTCGTGGTCGGGGCCGGGGCCATCGGCGGATATTTCGGCGGCAGGATGCTGCAGGGCGGTTGCGACATTACGTTCTTGGTAAGGCCGCGACGCGCTTCCGAACTTGCGTCAGCCGGTCTCGTGATCAAGAGCCCGAACGGCGACGTCACCTTGAAGAACCCGCCGACGGTGCAGGCCGACGCGCTGAAGGACGAAGTTCGACGTCGTGCTGTTGAGCTGCAAGGCGTTCGACCTCGACGACGCGATCAAGTCGTTCGCACCGGCGGTGGGCGACAAGACCGCGATCATTCCGCTCCTGAACGGCATGAAGCATCTCGACGTGCTCGACGGCAAGTTCGGCAGCGCGCGCGTGCTCGGCGGCCTCTGCGCGATCGCAGCGACACTCAACGAGAAGCGCGAGGTGGTGCAGCTTCAGCCGATGCAGTCGCTCGGCTTCGGCGAGCGCGACGACACGATGAGCGACCGCGTCCGCGCCATTGCCGACGCTTTCGCCAAGGGCAATTGCGGCACGGCCGCGAGCGGGCACGTCATCCAGGACATGTGGGAGAAATGGGTATTTCTGGCGTCGCTCGCCGCATCCACCAGCCTGATGCGCGCGTCGGTCGGCGATATCCTGTCGGCGCCGGGCGGCAACGATTTCCTGCTCGGCATGCTCGACGAATCCAGTGCTGTTGCGACCGCCGAAGGCCATGCGCCGAACGGCCCGTTCTTCCAGCGTACCCGCGGCATGCTGACGACCGAAGGCTCGGCGATGACGGCGTCGATGTTCCGCGACATCAAGGCCGGCCTGCCGGTCGAAGCCGATCATGTCATCGGCGACCTGATCGCGCGCGGCGATGCCGGTAAGGTGCCGGTGCCGCGCCTGCGCACCGCATACACGCATCTCAAGGCGTACGAGAAGCAGCGCGGGTAGGGGGCTTCGACGCCGCTTGCTTCGCTGTTGTCCCTCAAAGCGAGGGACGACAGCGTGCAAGAATCAGAGATGCGCCAGATAGTGCGCGAGCGCGGTGATTTCCTCGCCGCTGAGCGGGTAGGCGACGTCGGCCATCGCGGCCTGGCCGCCACCGGAGCGCGCGCCGGATTTGTAGTCTTGCAGCGCCTTCACGAGATATTCCTCGCGCTGGCCGGCGATGCGGGCCACCGCTTTCGTCCCCGCGTAGCTGTCCGTATGACATGACGCGCAGCGCCGCCCGGCCGCGGCCTGCTTGCCCTTTTCTGACAAATCCGGATCGTCGTCCTTTGGCGCCGTCGGCGGCGTCAGCGAGGCGAAATAGGCGCCGAGATTGCGAACGTCCTCGTTGGTGAGCGGCTCGACGATCGGCTGCATCTGCTCGTTCTTGCGCGAGCCGGCGCGGAAATAGACCAGCTGCCACTGGATGTACTGATCGAGCTGACCGGCGAGGGAAGGGATGTTCTCCATCTGGGAGATGCCGTTCTCGCCATGGCAGCCGGCGCAGATTTCCGTCGCCTTGGCCTTGCCGGCGGCAACGTCAGCCGCCTGAGCGGGCAGGGCGCCCAACGCCGCAATAGCCGATAGTCCGATCAACGCATTACGCATATTGCCTCCCTCCGGCGCCACGGCCGCAATCCATCCGGACGCTCGTTCGACGGACGCCCGGTTCGGATCCGGGCATGACGATCCCGACTTCAACGCACGACGAACAAAATAGTTGAGGCTGCGGCAGCCTTAAGGCCACCGCAGCCCCATCGTCTCAAGCGCCTACTTCTTGCTGTAGCTGATGCGATAGATCGCACCGGCCCAGTCGTCGGCGACGAGGATCGAGCCATCCTTGGCGAGGATGATGTCGTCGGGACGGCCGAGATAGCCCTGGTCGCCCTCGATCCAGCCGGACGCGAACACCTCTTGCTTGGCGTTCTTGCCGTCGGGGCTCGCGGTGATGCGCACGATGCGACCACCCTGGTACTTATGCCGGTTCCAAGAGCCGTGCTCGGCGATCAGGATGGAGTTCTTGTACTCGGCGGGGAATTGATCGCCGGTATAGAACTTCATGCCGAGCGGAGCCACGTGGGCACCGAGATTATAGGCCGGCGGGGCGAACTCCGAGCATTTGTGACCCATCGCGAATTTCGGATCGGGCAGGTCACCCTGGTGGCAATAGGGATAGCCGAAATGCTCGCCGATCTTGTTGATGACGTTCAGCTTGTCGGAGGGCAGGTCGTCGCTGATCCAGTCGCGCGCGTTCTCGGTGAACCAGTATTTGCCGGTGCGCGGATCGACATCGCCGCCGACGCTGTTGCGAACGCCGAGCGCCCAGACTTCCGCGTTGCCGGTCTTGGGATCGACGCGGCGGATCTGCGAGACGCTGGTCGGCGGGATGCCGACATTGAAGGGAGGTCCGAACGGAATGTAGAACCAGCCCTCCTTGTCGACCGCGATGTATTTCCAGCCATGCGCGGCATAGGACGGCATGTCGTCATAGACCACCTTGCCATCACCGAGATGATCGAGATTGGCTTCTGCGTTCTCGTACTTGATCAGCTTGTCGACCGCGATCACGTACAGCGCGCCATCGCGGAAGGCCAGGCCGGTCGGCATGTTGAGGCCCTTGAGGATCGTCTTGACGTCCTTCTTGCCGTCCTTCTCGGTAATCGCATACACATTGCCGAGGCCGAACGAGCCGACGAACAGCGTGCCCTTGTCGCCCCACGCCATTTGCCGTGCGGCCAGCACGCCGGAGGCCCAGACTTCAATCTTGAAGCCCGACGGCAGCTTGATCTTCTTGATCAGCGCGGCAAGTTCGGCGTCCGATGCGCCGGTCGGCGGCCCGGACGGCGGCGCGAGGCCCTTCTGGGCTTCGGTTTCGTCACCAAGGAACCAGTCATCCGGCGGATGGGTCCAGAAATCCTTGGTGCCGGATTCATATTTCTTCAGCGCGCGGCCCGGGTCCGCTTTCTGCTGCGCGCTGGCCAGGCTTACGCCGGCAAGAAGGCCGACAGCCGCAAGCGCAAGTACGGATCGATGGAAAGGCGATTTCATCGCATCACTCCCTAAGGCGGCCATCGGCCGCTTATCATTTTGGACGTTTGAGGGACGAATTTTGAAGTCTGCGAGACCAGACCACAAAATGTTAGCACATCCGCGCGCGGTGAGAAGCGTGCAATACGCTGACGGGTCTTGTACAAAAACAATAAAGTCACCGAGCGGTATGTCGGGCACGTCCCTCTTGCCGGCACCCCTGTTGCAGCGCAGTATCCGATTGAAGCGAACGGTCTCGCGAGCCGTCTTGTTCCGGCGATTACGATCGTCGCGATAAGTGATGCGTACATTGCACTGTCAAAACGACTGGCGCCTCGGCTCTCCGGGACCTGCCTAAAGCGATGGCAATCCGCATGCATTCACCGCAGTCGCTGCGCGCAACGACGCCAATCCCAACGCGCAGCGGCGCGTCGACACGCGATGAGCGGGCTGACGCTTGATCGATGAGCGGAGCGAAGACAGCGCTCGTCCTCAAATAACGGAAGACGTGCCGCGGCGCATGGCGCTACACTCCGCAGGCCGTCATATGATTGAGAAATGCCTGACATGACCAAGACGATGCTGCCCCCACCCAAAGCCGGCGCCGGCGTGCTCGATTTGCTTCGCCGGTTCCGAGAGGATGCGTCGGCGGCGGATGGTTACGCGGCGGCGTGCCTTGAAAAGACCAAGGCGGTCGAACCACGGCTGAAGGCCTTCGAATATCTTCCGGTCGATACCAGACGGCGGCCCGGCCTGTTGTCCGGTATTCCGGTCGCGATCAAGGACATCATCGCGACATCGGACATGCCGACCACCAACGGTTCGGCGATCTACCGGGATCACGTGCCGGCCACCGACGCCTGGGTGGTCGAGCGGTTACGCAATCTCGGCGCCACCATCTTCGGCAAGACGGTCACGACCGAATTTGCCTGGCGGCATCCCGGTCCGACCGTCAATCCCTGGAACAGCGAACATACGCCGGGCGGCTCCTCTTCCGGTTCGGCGGCGGCCGTCGCTGCGGGCCTCGTGCCGCTTGCGCTCGGCACGCAGACGCTCGGCTCGGTGATCCGTCCCGCGGCGTTCAACGGCATTGTCGGGCTGAAGCCGAGCTACGGCGCGATCCCGCGCGTCGGTGTGCATCCATTTGAGCCCATCGCTCGATCATGTCGGTTTCTTCGCACGGCGCGTGGACGACGTTGCGCTGGCCTTGTCGCTGCTTACCGGCACGAGTGATCGCGACCGACATGGCCGGCCGCTTCCGGCCTTTGAGGTCGATCGTGATCAGGGCCTGTCGCCGCTCGACCGGCCGAAGCTCGGCGTCGTGCGTTTCGAGCAATGGTCGCGCGCGGAACCCGAGCAGAAGAAGGTGTTCGACACCGCAGTCGCGGCGTTGCGCGAAGCGGGCGCCATCGTTGAAGAGCTTGCGCTCACTGAACTCGACAAGGTCAACTGGACCGCGATCAACACCATTCTGCTCGGCGAGGCGGCTGCGTTTTTCTCCGATCTCGTTGCCCGCTACCCCGATCGCAGCAGCGACATCCTGAAAACGCATGTCGCGAATGGCAGGGCCATATTGGCAATCGACTATCTCGATGCGAAGACGGCGCAGGAGGCGCGGCGTTCGGCCTTCCCGGCTGAAACGAAAGGCTACGACGCGGTCCTGACTCTGCCGGCGTTCGGCGAGGCGCCGCACGGCCTGCAGTCGACCGGCGACGCCGCCTATTGCGCGCCCTGGACATTGCTCGGCGCACCGGCCGTGACCCTACCGGCGGGCTTTGGGCCAAACGGCCTGCCGCTCGGCATCCAGCTCGTCGGCCGCTATCGCGAGGATCTTCACGTGCTCCGTGTTGCGAAATGGGTCGAGACGGCGCTCGCCTTCGATCCCGGTATTCCGAAGATCATGTCGTAGGCTTTCGGCGAGGCGGCTCGACCGCGATCGCCGCGAGCAATGATATCAGCACTACGGCGTGCCGGATGGAATCGCGATGATGACGGGATGGTCGCTGAGCGTCAGCTCGATCGAATGTGACATTGGTCAGCGTCTGGACGGGCTCGACGCCAATCGTCGGATCGTAAATCGTTGCCGATGCGCTTGTAGCGCCGAGCTTGACCGTCACATGGTCTTCGCCCCTCAAGCGTTCATCCCATACGATGAGCTGGTATGTCCCATTACTGTGCTGCAGCAGCAGATCATGAACGGTCTTGGTCTGGTTGATCAGTTCGAAGTCGAGCTGTCCGGGTTTGGTAAGCGTGCCCTTGTCCGCCAGAATGGTCGTCAGGTTATGGAGATAGGTTGCACCCTTACGCGGTGAATAGTCGGGCCGGAAGAAGCCAAAGGATTGATTGCCGCCCTCGTCGGTTCGATCCCTCAACAGATAGACCGATGTATAGGCGTAGCCGCGCTTGAACTGCGCGAGGTACAGATTCATCAGATGCAAGCCTTGCATCTCTTCGGTCACCGGCCCCTCGATATTCGCACCGGTCTCGGTCGTCACACGTGGCAACGTATTGAGCTGTTCCTGGGCATAGCCGCGAAATCGTCTCGACCAGGTGACGCCGAAATTGCCGAACAGCCCGTCAACTCTGGACGCGGCGGTCGGATCGGCAGCATCCCATGTCTTGTTGTCCGCCGGGTACGGCGAATGGGAATGGTAGACGTAATTATGGACGTTGGCATAGTCAGCGTATTTTGTGCCGTCGGGCATCAGGGTTTGAGCGCCGGGCGGGATCGCAAGAAACTGAAGACCGACATTGTCCTTCTCCGCGCCGGGCTCCGAGATCGACCAGACAGGATATTTCGCGAGCACGGGATCGCTCTTCACCGCCCGATACATGTCGCGCTGGAGCTTTGCGACGGCCATCCACGAAGGCTCGCGACCGCCGCCCTTCTCGCCCTGATACGTGACGCCCCAATTGTTCGGCTCGTTGTTGCCCTCGAACGCGAGCAACGCCCCGGCCTCGGCAAGCATCTTGCCCGTGTCCACCAGCTTCTTGACGTCGGTCCCGCCGCTGATCAGCCCCCAGCTCAGCCGCACGCCGGTTTCGCGATGCAGATCGAGAAACGTCTGGATGGTCGTGGGACCGCTATCGGTCAGCCCTTCGATGCCCCCGCGCACCCACCGAAAGCCGGCATAGCGGATCATGTCGATCGTCCTGGCCAGCGGCTGGCCGCGATCGGGAAATGTCGATACGACGCCGATGCTGTTGAGAAAGTCGGTGGTCGCAACGGCCGCGCGAGATTCCGCAAATGCGTCGCGCGGACATGCGAGCAGCACGGCGGCCAGCCCGATGCACGAGCCGACAATGGAGCGAAGCAGCTTCGAAGAAGCAATCACGCGGCGGGGAGTCACCGGATCGACGGTTTTGGAGCGGGCGAAGGGGCTCGAACCCTCGACCCCGACCTTGGCAAGGTCGTGCTCTACCACTGAGCTACACCCGCATCCGAAAGCATTGACGGCGACCATGCGCCAGCAACGGCAGACCTATGCCAAATGCGGCCGATGAATGCAACAGCCGCGTGACCGGTCAAATGCACACTAGATTGCGTCATGTCGGGACGAAAACGCTCCGATATTGCCGCAGTTCGTCAAAGATTGGCCTTCCGGCCCGGAACCATGCTCTCGACGTCGGAAAGCGCCAGCAGCCTTTGCCGGATGCCGGTCCCGAAAGAGCCCATTCCTGATCGCGCCGATCGTGTCGCCGGACTTGCCATCCTCGATCCCGCATTCGCCGGGACCGTCGATCCAGACGGATTAGTTGTTGAAATCACAAGTGATTTTCCCGACATTCAGTGCCGACTGCTGAATCACGGTGCGGTATTAGGCCCTGGTCGTCGCATGAACCGGCTTGGCCGGTCCCGGCCCCCGAACCCCGTTCGAACCGATTGAAATTTCCGCCGAAACCGCCACTTAAGGGCACAGACTTTGTGACCGGACATTTCGGGCCGTGCTAGAACCGGCCCCGTTGCAGACAACGGACGAGGAATCTCGTGACGATCGTAGAACAGGGCATCAGCGGAGCGGCGCCGCAGCCAGCATCCGATCTGATCAAGGAAACCACCACCCAGACCTTCGTGAAGGACGTCATCGAGGAATCGAAGCGCCAGCCGGTGCTGATTGACTTCTGGGCGCCGTGGTGCGGCCCATGTCGGCAACTCACCCCCGTGCTTGAAAAGGCGGTCCGCGCCGGCAAGGGCCGAGTGAAGCTCGTCAAGATGAACATTGACGAGCATCCCGCGATTCCTGGTCAGATGGGAATCCAGTCGATCCCCGCGGTGATCGCGTTCGTCAATGGTCAGCCGGCCGACGGCTTCATGGGCGCGCTGCCGGAGAGCCAGGTCAACGCCTTCATCGAAAAGATCACCAAGGGCGTTCCCGCCGCGGGCGAGCCGAATATCGCAGAGATCATCACCGAGGCCGAGACGGTGCTGGCGGAAGGTGACGCCGCCACCGCCGCGCAGATCTATGCCGAGGCGCTGGCCGTGGATGCGACCAATATTGCCGCGCTGGCCGGCTTGGCGAAATGCTATGTCGCCACCGGCGCCATCGACCAGGCCAAGCAAACGCTCGAGATGGTTCCGGAGGCCAAGCGCGGCGACGCCGCGGTGACGGCCGTGCAGGCTGCGATCGATCTCGCGGACCAGGCCAAATCGGTCGGTCCGGTCGTGGAACTGGAACAGAAGGTCGCCGCGAATCCGCTCGACCATCAGGCGCGGTTCGATCTGGCGACCGCGTTGAACGCGATGGGCAAGCGCCGCGAGGCGACTGATCATCTGCTCGAGATCGTCAAGCGCGACCGGAAATGGAATGATGAAGGCGCACGCAAGCAGTTGGTGCAGCTCTTCGAAGCCTGGGGCGGTGCCGACGAGGCGACCGTGGATGGCCGCAAACGGCTGTCGACGATCCTGTTCTCGTGACGACGGCACGCACCGGCTGCCCAGACCTGCACGTGCGGACCTTCAATCGGTAGCAACACTGGGCTAAAATCGAGCACCCTTGTTGGAGACGTTGGCGTCGAGGGTGCGTACGGAAAGTTCACGAAATTTCGGAAACGAGGCGCTGGATGCCGATCAACGCCGAATATCGCGGGCCGGCCGAGCTTCCCGAGGTGATCCCCGTGTTTCCGCTGCCCGGCGCGCTGCTGTTGCCGCGCGGGCAGATGCCGCTGAACATCTTCGAACAGCGCTATCTTGCCATGGTCGACAATTCGTTCCGCGACGGTCATCGGCTGATCGGCATGATCCAGCCCGATGTCACACATTCGCGCAACGAGGAGATACCGGCACTGTTCAATGTCGGCTGTGTCGGCCGCATCACCCAGCTCGCCGAGTCCGGCGACGGCCGCTACATCGTCGAGCTGACCGGCGTCGCCCGCTTCAAGGTGGTCGAGGAAATGAGGGTGCTCACGTCCTACCGGCAGTGCAGGGTCGACTATTTCCCCTTCATCGACGATTTCACCGCGCGCAAGGGCGAAGAAGCTGTCGACCGCGAGGCTTTGCTGTCGGTGCTGACGGATTTCCTGAAAGCCAACAATCTGAAAGTCGATTGGGAGGGCGTCGAAAGTGCGCCCAACGAGGCGCTGGTCAATGCGCTCGCGATGATGTCGCCTTATGGACCGGCCGAAAAACAGGCGATGCTGGAAGCGCCCGACCTCAAGACGCGGGCGGAGATCCTGATCGCCGTCACCGAAATGGATCTCGCCAAGAAACGTACCAGTGGCGACCCGCCTCTGCAGTAATTAATAGCCGGCGACGGCCATCACCACGACCGCACTCAGCGCCATCCAGCCGAAATGCCGGCCGCGCGTCGCCCAGGCGTTGGCAAGGGCGGCGAAGGCAAACACGAAGGCCAGTGTCGCGACGATCCAGTGCCGCGCCGGGTCCGAGGCCATCGACGGCGCGGCCAGCAGCAGCACGCCGCAACCGATCCACGCCACGGTCGACGCCTGCCAGACCAGCCGGAGCAGCGTGCGCAGCCGCTGCGGCTCGATTGTCATGCGCGGGAATACCTTGAGCTCTCCGAGCGTGCCGTGAATCACCGCCGCCGCGATCGCGACGATTCCTGAGCATTGCAGCAGAATGTCGCGCATGATTGGCCTCCGGATATCGCCATACAGATATGTATGGTGTTATTCCCGGCGCTGGCGCCTGTCAATACAGCCCTGTATGGTGCGGCATCATGACCGATCAATTGTCCGCACAGGACTGGCTGGACCAGGGGCTCAAGACCCTCGCCGCGCGCGGCTTCACGGCGCTCAAGGCCGAGCCGCTGGCGAAGGCAATGGGTGTCTCGCGGGGCAGCTTCTATTGGCACTTCGCCGATATCAGCGCGTTTCATGGCGCGATCCTGAAACATTGGCGCGAGGTCGCCGCCGAACAGATCATCGCCGATCTCGAAAACACGGCAGGCGACGAGAATCCGCTGCATCTGTTGCTGCGCCGGGCTTTCGCAGGCAACCTCGCACTGGAGCGCGCGGTGCGGAACTGGGCAACGTTCGACGCTGCGGCACGGAGCGCGGTGCAGGCGATCGACCGCCGGCGCCTCGGCTATCTGGAGGGCCTGCTCCGCGCGGCCGGTTTCCCGCACGAGATCGCGGCGGGTCGGGCGCAAATCCTTTATTGGGCGTTTCTCGGCTCTGCGCTGTCGGACAAGCCGCTGCCGAAGGCGCAGCAACAGGCCGCACTCGACGAATTGATCCGGATCGCGTCGCCGTCCTGACGGCGGGACGACAGACAAGCTGCCGATGTGCTAGGGGTTCGGGCAATGCCGGAGACAATAGCGATGACCACCAGCCCCGAACGCCTGGAAAACACCGTCGACCCGAAACTACTGGAAATCCTGGTCTGCCCCCTGACCAAGGGACAGCTGGAATATGACGCAACGAGGCAGGAGTTGATCTCGCGCTCGGCCAAGCTCGCTTATCCCATTCGCGACGGCATCCCGATCATGCTGCCGGAAGAGGCCCGCAAGATCGAGTGACCATGCGGACAAGCACGATACTGCGGACACTCGTCCTGCTGACGCTTATGCTCGGCGCGGCGACCGCCGCGCGCACCGAGGAGAGCCGGATCAGCGTCGGCGCGATCGACGCGGTGCTGAGTATTCCCCCGAACGTGGAGCGGCCCCCGGTTGCGCTATTGATTGCCGGCTCCGGCTCGACCGACCATGACGGCAACGGACCGCAAGCAAAGCCCGCGACGCTGAAGAAGCTGTCCGAGCAACTGCTCGCGAGCGGCATCGCGACCCTGCGCTATGACAAGCGTGGCGCGGGCGGATGGAAGCCGGCATTCGGACGACCGGAGGACTTTCGCTTCAAGGACTATGTCGACGATGCCGTTGCGCTGGTGACCTATCTGCGCGGCAGCGGGAAATTCTCGCGCGTCGCAGTGGTCGGACACAGCGAAGGCGGGCTGGTCGCAATCCTGACCGCGCAACGTGTTCCCGTCGATCGGCTGATCTTGCTGGCCACCGCAGCGCGACGGCAGGGCGACCTGCTCAAGGCGCAACTGGAAAAGAAGCTGTCGCCCGACGCGTTCGCGCCGATCGCCAAGGCGATCGATGCGATCATGGCCGGCCAGATCGTCGACCCGCCGCCGCCGGGGCTCGCGATCCCGCCCGTGATGCAGCCCAGCATTGCATCGGCCTTTACCGAGGATCCGATCGACCCCTTGAAAAAGATCTTGACGCCAACGCTGATCATTGCCGGCGGCCGAGACCGCCAGCTCGCGCGGCTCGATCTCGTGGCCCTGTCGGTCGCGGACTCCGCCGCAAAGACACTCTGGCTGCCTGACATGAACCATGTGCTGAACGATGTCTCGGACGAGGCCGACGACCTCGCCAGCTACAATCAGCCGGAGCGGCCGCTCGATCCGGATCTTGTCGAGGCAGTCACCACATTCATCGGAGGGAACGACGCGCGCTGACATCGGTCTCGCCATCATCCCTGCGAACGCAAGGATGACAGCGCCGATGTTACAGCGCCTCGCCCTTCAGCAGCCGCGGCACTTCGCCTGACAGGCCCGCAGCCTGGCGGATGAATAGGTCTTTCAGCGGCGGGACGCGATCGACCATTCCGAGGCCGATGTCGCGCACGGTGCGCAGAAGCGTCGAGCGGTTGGAGAACAGGAAGTTCAACGAATTGGTCGCGAAACCCATGGCCATGGTGTCGAACCGCCGCCAGCGCTGATAGCGCTCGAGCACATCGGCCTGTCCGAAATCGGTGCCCAGCCGCGCCGCATCGACAATGACTTCAGCGAGCGCGGCCACGTCGCGCAGGCCCATGTTCAGCCCCTGTCCCGCGATCGGATGGATCACGTGTGCGGCGTCCCCAATCAGAGCGAGCCGTTCGGCGATGAAGGAACGCGCGACGAAATAGGACAGCGGAAACGCGCGCGGCTTGTCGAGCGTCTTGATCTCGCCGAGATGCAGGCCGAAACGACGCTCCAGCTCGGTGTGGAATTCGTCTTCGTTCAGCGCGACGATTCGCGCGGCTTCCTTGGGTCTCTCGGTCCAGACCAGCGACGACCGTTTTCCGGTCAGCGGCAGGATCGCGAACGGCCCGGCGGGGAGGAAGTGCTCTTCGGCCCGGCCGCCATGATCGCGTTCATGGCCAACCGTGACCACGATGCCGGACTGGTCGTAGTCCCAGCCGTGGGTCGCGATTCCGGCGCGTTCCCTGAGGCGGGAGCGTGCGCCGTCTGCGCCGACCAGAAGACTCGCAGCGACGAGACTGCCATCGGCAAGTGTCACATCGATCCGATCGGCGTTGACCTCGTAGCCGGACACCGCAGTCGCCCGCAGCTCGACCCCGCAGGCCTCCGCGTGCTTTGCCAGCGCATCGATCAGATGGCGGTTCTCGACCATATGCGCGAACGGCTCGCCCGGCGCGACATCGCCGGTGAAAGTCAGGAAGACCGGGCGGGTCGCATCCTCCAGCTTCGAATCGGTGACCACCATGTCGAGGATCGGCTGCGCATGGTCCGCGACCTCGCCCCAGACGCCGATGGTCTCGAACAGCCGCCGACAGGCTGCGACGATGGCGGTGGCGCGGGGGTCGCGGCTCGGGCGCGTGGCGAGCGCCGGATCGGCGACGATGACCGAAATGTCCGCGCCGAGGCCCTGGCGCAGGGCGAGCGCCAGCGCCAGCCCCGCGAACGCGCCGCCACAGATGACTATGCTTCGCTGTGCCGTCATGGAGACCGTACCTGCTCAGGTCATGAGACTTTACTCGTCTAGCAGAGTATAGCTGGGCAAAACAGGTTTCCAAAACAAGGACGGTTATTGTTAATTCGTCATTGTTCCTCGACCGACCGGAAGCGCCAGCGATGTCAAAAAGCCTGATCGATTTGCTCGCCATCCTCGATATTGAGCCGCTCGAGGTCAACCTGTTCCGCGGCAGCAGCCCGAAGACGAGCTGGCAGCGCGTGTTCGGCGGCCAGGTGATCGGGCAGGCGATGGTGGCGGCCTGCCGAACCGTCGAAGGCAGGCTGCCGCATTCGCTGCATTGCTATTTCATCCTGCCGGGCGATCCGCAGATCCCGATCATCTATCAGGTCGAGCGCCTGCGCGACGGCAAGAGCTATTCGACACGGCGGGTCACCGCGATCCAGCACGGCAACGCGATCTTCTCGATCATGGTGTCGTTCCATGCGGAAGAGCAGGGCGCGTTCGACCATCAGGACAAGATGCCTGATGTGCCGCCGCCGGAGAAGCTGACCGCCGAGGAAGTGTCCAAGCAGCCGATGTTCCGCGAGATGCCGGACTTCATCCGCCGCTATTACGAATCCGACCGCCCGATCGAGTTGCGCCCGGTCGAGCTCGGCCGCTATTTCGGTCAGGAGATCGCGGACGGGCGCATCCACGTCTGGATCCGCACCGCGGCGAAACTGCCTGACGATCCGGCGCTGCACATGTGCGCACTCGCCTATGCGTCGGACTTTTCGCTGCTCGATGCCGTGATGGCGCGTTACGGCCGCACGCTGTTCGACAAGCGGATGATGCCGGCGAGCCTCGACCATGCGATGTGGTTTCATCGCCCGTTCCGCGCCGACGAATGGCTGCTTTACGCGCAGGATTCACCGAGCGCGCAGGACGGACGCGGACTGACCCGCGGCCTGATCTTCAAGCCGGACGGCACGCTCGTCGCATCGGTGGCCCAGGAAGGCTCGGTGCGCGAGCGAAAATGAGCTTTAGCTAGGCGGTCACGACGTCCGTTCGCGGCGCCAGCTCGAACTGCGAAACGTACCATTGCGCGTACCAGCGCAGCACCCAGGGAATCGGGATCAGGAACGCACAACCGATCGCGAACACGAGCGTTCGCCACAACACCTGCAATCCAGCCGCCTTGAACTGGACTTCGCGTCGCGTGCCGGCAATGTTGCGGCAGTTCCAGCGCATCCAGGCGGTCACCACCCAGGCCCAGCCGATGATGGTAATGATCGAAACATACATCAGCGCGAACCAGCCGAGATAGCCGAGCCAGCTGCCTTCAAAGGTGACGGGAAGCTGTCGGCCGTTCGAGCTCAGGTTGGCGACGATCCAGCGCAGGATCATCCAGGACAGAACGGCCTCGACGGGAATCACCAAGAGCTTGAGCGCTGTCGAGTGGGTTAATCCAACGTAGCTGCAGAGCGCCGTGAGCACGAACACGTACCAGATGTCCCCGACCTGGCCCATGAAGCCGAAGTTGGGCCGTCCCGGCACCGTCAGGCGAGCCGCCGCCCAGCGATAATTGCTCACCGCCACCCAGGGGGAGGGGATCACCAGCAACGTGCCGATGACGAACAGGATGGCCCGGCCCAGAAGTGGCCATAGCCCTGGTTCGAACGACAATTGACCGCCGCGGCCGGCGCTAGCGTTGACTGCCGCAGCACCGCCTTGCGGCATTGCCGGGGAAGCGCCGCCGCCGGACATCAGGCCGGGAATTTCTCCGGCCTTCTGCCAGCCCGCCATGCCCTCCGTCCATACCAGCGTCTCCGCCCTGACCGTTCCCCGCGCCAGGAAATCGCGAAACTGTGCCTCCGGATATGGGCCCTGCTGCTGGCCGTTGGCGGCAAAAAACCAGGATCGACTAGACATTTCGCTCCCCAAAAATAAAAAAGGCCGATGCATGGGCCGGCCGCTCGATCCGCGCTGGAAACCGTATTTTGGCGGACGATCACGTCGTCTGTACAGGGCCCCGCCTCGTTAGGCCGAATGTTTCCGCTTAACGCTGCAAGTTTTTTGTGCCATTTGCCTAGAAAGATACCAGATTTGAGCGGGCCACGCGCCCGCTGAAGCCCGAAAAAATGAAGGGACTGCCATGAAACTCGTCGTCGCGATCATCAAACCTTTCAAGCTTGATGAAGTCCGCCAGGCGCTGACGTCCATTGGTGTGCATGGCATGACGGTCACCGAGGTCAAGGGTTACGGGCGGCAGAAGGGCCACACAGAGATCTATCGCGGCGCTGAATACGTCGTGAACTTCCTGCCCAAGCTGCGGATCGAAATCGCGGTGGCATCCGAGCTTGCCGACAAGGCGGTCGAAGTCATCACAGCGAATGCGCGCACCGGCCAGATCGGCGACGGCAAGATCTTCGTGACGCCGATCGATCACGCGCGGCGAATTCGCACCGGCGAAACCGACAGCGACGCGCTCTGAAATCGTTCGGACGTCTCGCGCAAGGCAACGACGCCCGGCGAGCGATCACAACATGCTGGGGACCATCATGGGGGCATCATCGCGCCGCGCGGCGAAATTCGTTGCGCCGATTTCGCTTGCCGCAATCCTGCTTGCAACACCGGCCAGCGCCCAGACGAACGGGATCAACACCGCTGATACCGCGTGGATGATCGTGGCAACCGCGCTGGTGCTGATGATGACGATCCCCGGCCTGGCATTGTTCTACTCCGGCATGGTGCGCAAGAAGAACGTGCTGGCGACGATGGCGCAGAGTCTCGCTGCCGTGATGATCGTGTCGATTCTCTGGGTCGCTTTCGGCTATTCGCTTGTCTTTGTCGGCGACGGTCCCTGGATCGGAACGCTCGATCGCTGGTTTCTGATCGGCATGACCATGGACAGCGTCAATCCCGCGGCCAAGACGATTCCGGAAGCGCTGTTCATGCTCTACCAGATGACCTTTGCGATCATCACGGTGGCGCTGGTCGCGGGCTCAGTCGCCGATCGCATGCGATTTTCAGCCTATCTTCTGTTTGCCATCGGCTGGTTCATGTTCGTCTACATCCCGCTCGCGCACTGGGTCTGGGGCGGCGGCTTTCTCGGCAGCATGGGCGTGCTGGATTTTGCCGGCGGCCTGGTGGTGCATCTCTCCGCCGGCGTCGGCGGCCTCGTCGCGGCCAAGGTGCTGGGCAGCCGCCACGGCTACGGCACCGAAAACCTCTCGCCATTCGATCTGTCGCTGGCAGTCGTCGGCACGGGGCTGTTGTGGGTGGGTTGGTTCGGCTTCAATGGCGGCTCTGCACTCGCCGCGGATGCTCGCGCGGTGATGGCGATCATCGCGACGCATCTGTCGGCCTGCGCCGGCGCGCTGACCTGGGGTGCGATCGAGTGGACGAAACGGCGCAAGCCATCCGTGCTCGGAATGATCTCCGGCGCTGTCGCCGGCCTCGGTACCATCACGCCGGCGTCCGGATTCGTCGCGCCGTGGCATGGCGTCATCATCGGCGTGGCCGCAGGCCTGATCTGCTACTGGGCCTGCACCTGGCTGAAGCATCGTTTCAACTACGACAACTCGCTCGACGTGTTCGGCGTTCACGAAATCGGCGGCCTCACCGGAGTTTTGCTCACTGGCATATTTGCGACCGCGTCGATCGGAGGCACGGCCGGACTGCTGGAAGGCCGTCCGCAGCTTCTGCTGATCCAGCTCTACGGGGTAGCCGTGACCTTGATCTGGTCGGCTGGCGTAACGTACGCGCTGTTGAAGCTGGTGTCCGTCTTCGTGCCGCTGCGGGTGTCGCGCGAGCATGAACTCGAAGGCCTCGATCTTTCGCAGCACGGCGAAGCGCTTCAGTAACTTTACTACTATAATACCGTTAGCCTGCACTTCGGATAAGCAGTATTATGTCGGGAAACTGGCCTGCTTATTTTCCGATCATATGTGATTAAATCTTAGGCGCGACGGAATGGCGCAGTTCGTGCCCGCTCCCGCAGGACGCGAAAAGCTGCGCGTTCATAGTCCGTTAGGCAGCACGACGGTTTCTGGCACGGCATTTGATTCTAGGGGTCCCGGCTGTGCCCGCGTCGTGAAAACTTTCGATCTCTCTCTGCGTGGTGAACCTCAGTCGGGAATGCCCGGTCAGGTCCTTGACCGGGCCCAAGCGGGGATAGGACCCATGAAAATTGTTATGGCGATTATCAAGCCATTCAAGCTCGAAGAAGTCCGTGACGCCCTGACCGCCATCGGCGTTCACGGCCTCACGGTGACCGAAGTCAAGGGATACGGCCGCCAGAAAGGTCATACGGAAATCTATCGCGGTGCTGAATATGCCGTGAGTTTCCTGCCCAAGATCAAGATCGAAGTCGCGATCGCTGCGGACCAGGTCGACAAGACCATCGACGCGATTACGTCGGCCGCGAAAACGGGACAGATCGGCGACGGCAAGATCTTCGTCATCAACCTCGACCACGCGGTTCGTATCCGCACCGGCGAGGCCGACGCTGCGGCACTCTGATTTCGCGCTCACACCTTACCAATTAGGAGTAAAATGCAATGACGTTTAAGCGGCCCTATGGCGCGGGTTTGGCGGCCCTCGCAGTCGGCCTGTTCGCCGCGACCGCTGCCTGCGCGGAGCCCACGATCAATAAGGGAGACAACGCCTGGATGCTGACATCGACAGTGCTCGTGCTGTTGATGACGATTCCCGGCCTCGCGCTGTTCTATGGCGGCCTGGTCCGCTCCAAGAACATGCTGTCCGTGCTGGCACAGGTTTTCTATACCGTCTGCATCGTCACCGTGATCTGGGCGCTCTACGGCTACAGCCTCGCCTTCACCGGCGGTTCTGACTTCATCGGCGGCTTCTCCAAAGCCTTCCTGATGGGCGTCACCCCGGACTCGAAGGCGGCGACGTTCAGCGTCGACGCGAACATCTCGGAACTCGTCTACGTCTGCTTCCAGATGACCTTCGCGGCGATCACGCCGGCCCTCATCGTCGGCGCCTTTGCCGAACGCATGAAGTTTTCGGCGATCGCACTGTTCATCCCGCTCTGGGTCACGCTGATCTATTTCCCGATCGCTCACATGGTCTGGTACTGGGCTGGTCCGGATGCGATCTCGGATGCAGTGAAGGCGCTCGCCGCTGCGGGTGACGCGGCAGCGAAGACCGCGGCGCAGGCCAAGCTCGACGAAGTGAACGCCGACGCCGGCTGGATCTTCAAGAAGGGCGCGATCGACTTCGCTGGCGGCACCGTGGTGCACATCAACGCCGGCATCGCAGGTCTCGTCGGCGCCTTGCTGATCGGCAAGCGAACCGGTTACGGCAAGGAGTTGATGGCTCCGCACTCGCTGACCATGACCATGATCGGCGCCTCGCTGCTCTGGGTCGGCTGGTTCGGCTTCAACGCCGGCTCCAACCTGGAAGCCTCGGGTGGTGCAGCGCTCGCGATGACCAACTCCTTCGTCGCAACCGCAGCCGCGGCGCTGGCCTGGATGTTCGCCGAATGGATCATCAAGGGTCATCCCTCGCTGCTCGGCGCGCTCTCGGGCGCCGTGGCAGGTCTCGTCGCGGTGACGCCGGCGGCTGGTTACTCCGGTCCGATGGGCGCGATCGTGCTCGGCATCGTCGTCGGCATCGTCTGCCTGTTCTTCTGCACCGTGGTGAAGAATGCGCTGGGTTACGACAACTCGCTCGACGTGTTCGGCGTCCACTGCGTCGGCGGCATCGTCGGCGCACTCGGCACCGGCATCCTGGTGAACCCCGCCCTCGGCGGCACCGGCATCATGGACTACACCGCCGGCAAGATCGCCGACTACGACTTCGCCGCCCAGATGACCTCGCAAGCCTGGGGCGTCTGCACCACGCTGGTGTGGTCGGGCATCGGATCGGCGATCCTCTACAAGGTCGTCGATGTCATCGTCGGTCTACGCGCCAATGTCGAAACCGAGCGTGAAGGTCTCGATATCACCGAGCACACCGAACGCGCCTACAACATGTAAGTCTTCCTCCCGGGACGCGGGTTCTTCACGAGCCCGTGCCCCGCAACTCCGGTTCGGGCACATACCCGGCAATGCCCTGACCGTTGAGGGGCTCCAGCGCAAGTTGGAGCCCCTTTCTTTTTATGTGGCCGGAACGCCGCGGTTCCCCGAATGATGGCTTGTCTGGGCGGATCTGGCGGATCTTGGCGGGAAACTGTCTTTTCCAGCGATTGCAGATGGGGTACCGAGCGCCCCGGGCGATCGTCCCTTTGGGACGAACCGGGTCTGCGGAAGATGGCAGCCGGGAGGGCCGGAAAAACCAAGCAAAGTCACGGTTGGCCTTGATGGTTAATCGCGTCTTAACCTCGCCTTATCTATGGTGATTTGATCCGTCCCCAAACCCGGTCGGAGGGCGATCGCAGGCCTCGAGAGTGCTGGCGTCTAAACCTATGGCAATGACCGTTCCATCCCGCGCGCCGCAGGGCGTTAGCCACTCGGACGATGAGCGTTCGCCGTTTGCGCGCACGACCGAGTTGCTGGCGCCGTACACGCCCGCAAAACCCCTGATCACGCTGTCGCTCGGCGAGCCCCAGCACCCGGTGCCCGACTTTGTCGGGCCGGTTCTGGCAAAGCATGTTGCCGACTTCGGACGATACCCTGCGGCCAAGGGCATCGAGCCGTTCCGGCAGGCCGTGGCGGCGTGGCTGTCGAGCCGTTTCAACCTGCCTCGGCCTGTCGACCCCGAGAACGAAATCCTGGTTCTGAACGGCAGCCGCGAGGGTCTGTTCTTCGCAGCGTTGACCGCCGTACGCTATGTCGGGGAACGCCGCGGTCGCCCCGCAATCCTGATGCCTAATCCGTTTTATCCGGCCTATGGCGCCGGCGCCCGCGCCGCAGGCTGTGAGCAGATCTATCTGCCGACCACCGTCGCGAACGGCTTCCTGCCCGACCTCGATGCGCTCGACGAGGCGACGCTCGCCAGGACCGTCGCGTTCTACATCGCATCTCCGGCCAACCCGCAAGGCTCGGTCGCTTCGCCAGATTATTTCCGCAGGCTGAAGCGGCTTGCAGACCGCTTCGGCTTCATCATTCTCAGCGACGAATGCTATTCGGAGATCTACACAAAGGATGCGCCGGGTAGCGCGCTCGAACATGCCGGGCCCGATTTCAGCAACGTCGTCGCATTCCAGTCCCTGTCGAAGCGATCGAATCTGCCGGGGATGCGCGTCGGCTTCGCTGCCGGCGATCGCAAGTTCCTCAGCGCGTTTCACGAACTGCGCAACGTCGCTGCGCCACAGGTGCCGGTGCCGCTGCAGCATGTCGCGGTCGCGGCCTATGGCGACGAAGCGCATGTCGAGGACAATCGCAAGCTCTATCGGATCAAGTTCGACCTCGCCGACCAGATCCTTGGCAACCGCTACGGTTACAAGCGCCCGGCCGGCGGTTTCTGCGTCTGGCTCGACGTGTCGTCGCATGGTGGCGACGAGGCCGTGGCGGTGAGGCTCTACAGGGATGCCGGCGTGCGCGTGATACCCGGCAGCTATCTCGCGCGGCGGCAGAACGACGGTTTCAATCCTGGCGCAGGCTACATCCGGCTGGCGCTGGTCTCCGACAGTGAATCAACGGCCGAGGCGTTGCACCGCCTGGTCGAAACTCTGGGTTAGGCGCGAGGCTGAAGCGCATGGCGGCGATCGAGCGAGTCATCCCACTGGTCCATCACTTACCGGTCTCCATCCGCGAGGCCCTGACGCGCCGGATCCGCGAATTGACCGGACTCGGCCTGATCGCCCTGTCCGGCGTTGCAGTGGCGGCGCTGACGACATGGTCCGTGCAGGATCCGAGTTTCAGCCACGCCACGTCGCGCGCCATCCGCAATATCGTCGGCTATCCCGGCGCGATCGGCGCTGACCTGTTGATGCAGATCCTGGGGCTCGGCGCGATCATGGTGATCCTTCCGCTCGCCGTGTGGGGCTGGCGGATGATGAACCACCGCCACTTCGATCGTGAGGCGCTGCGGTTCGGTTGCTGGGTGCTCTGCACCATCCTCGCGGCGGGATTCGCAAGCTGCTGGCCGCGCACCGGGGCATGGCCGCTGCCGACCGGGCTTGGCGGAGTCGTCGGCGACGCGCTGGTGCGCGCGCCCGCGGTCGTGCTTGGCCCGCCCAACCTCATCTATCGCGTTGTTTTCGGCGTCGTGCTGGGCGCGGCAATGATCGCAGCCTTTCTGGTCACGGTCGGCGTCGGATCGCGTCCGTCCGAAGAAGACCTGACGCAGATCGAGGATGACGACACGCCGTTTGGTGAAGAAGACGAAGACCGCAACTCGGTTTCCATCGGCTGGGTCTTTCACGCGCTGATGAGCGCAAAGGCGCGGCTGATATGGTTCCTGCGCAAGGCTTACAGCTCGCTGGTCTCGAGTGCTTCCCAACCCCGGCTGTCCGCTCTCGATCGGTTTGAGCCCAATCTCGGCAGCCGCGCCGCATTGGCGCCGAGAGGGGGCGACGACGAAGACGAGGAAGAAGAGGAAGACGAAGAAGAGGAGGAGGCTCCCCCGCCGCGCAAGAAGCCGGCGGCCTCGCGCGCTGCGGCACGCAAGTCCTCGGACAAGTTCGAACTGCCGTCGGTCTCGATGCTCGCAGCGCCCCGCGCGGCGGATCGCCAGCCGCTCAGCAAGGCCGAGCTGGAGACGAACTCGCGGGCACTGGAGGGCGTGCTGCAGGATTTCGGCGTGCGCGGCGAGATCGTCAAAGCCCATCCTGGTCCTGTCGTCACCCTGTACGAACTCGAGCCGGCGCCGGGCATCAAGTCTTCGCGCGTGATTGGCCTTGCCGACGACATCGCGCGTTCGATGAGCGCGCTGTCCGCGCGTGTCGCCGTCGTTCCCGGCCGCAACGCGATCGGCATCGAATTGCCGAACGCGCATCGTGAGAAGGTCTACTTGCGCGAACTCTTGATCGCCAAGGAGACGACCGAGTCGGTCGCCAAATTGCCGCTCTGCCTCGGCAAGAATATCGGCGGCGAATCCATCATCGTCGATCTGGCGCGCATGCCGCATCTCTTGATCGCCGGCACCACCGGCTCCGGCAAATCGGTCGCCATCAACACCATGATCCTGAGCCTGGTGTACCGGCTGCGTCCAGACCAGTGCCGGCTGATCATGGTCGATCCCAAGATGCTCGAATTGTCGGTCTATGACGGCATTCCACATCTTCTGACACCGGTCGTGACCGATCCGAAGAAGGCCGTCGTCGCGCTGAAGTGGGCCGTGCGCGAGATGGAAGAGCGCTACAAGCGCATGGCCAAGCTCGGTGTCCGCAACATCGACGGCTACAATGCGCGTCTGACGGAAGCGCGCTCCAAGGGCGAAGACCTGACGCGAACCGTTCACACCGGTTTCGACAAGGAAACGGGCACGGCGATCTACGAGGAGGAAAAGCTCGCCCTCGATCCTTTGCCCTATATCGTCATCATCGTCGACGAAATGGCCGACCTGATGATGGTCGCGGGCAAGGACATCGAAGGCGCGGTGCAGCGCCTTGCGCAAATGGCGCGCGCCGCCGGTCTGCACGTGGTCCTCGCTACGCAGCGTCCGTCGGTCGACGTGATCACCGGCACGATCAAGGCAAACTTCCCGACCCGCATCTCATTCCAGGTCACCTCCAAGATCGACAGCCGCACCATCCTCGGCGAAATGGGCGCCGAGCAACTGCTCGGCCAGGGCGACATGCTCTACATGGCGGGCGGCGGGCGCATCAGCCGCGTGCACGGACCATTCTGCTCGGACGAAGAAGTCGAGAAGGTGGTCCGGCATCTCAAGACGCAGGGCGCTCCCGAATATCTCGAAGCGGTCACCGCGGAGGAGCCGTCCGAGGAGGACGGCGCGGTGTTTGATTCGACCGGAATGGGCGGCGATGGCGGCGGCGACCTGTTCAGCCAGGCGGTCGCCATCGTCAAACGCGACCGCAAGGCCTCCACCAGCTACATTCAGCGGCGGCTGCAAATCGGCTACAATCGCGCCGCTTCATTGATGGAGCGGATGGAACTCGAAGGTATCGTCGGGCAGGCCAATCACGCAGGCAAACGGGAAATTCTGGTGCCGGAAGAGGAAAGCGGTTTCTGAGCCGGCACGGTCGGACTATCCGGCGGACATAATATTTCACGGAAAAACGATACCGCCCGGCACCCAAACCACGATAAAATGGCCCCGAGCAAGATAGGACTGTGCGTTGAAAACAGAACGAAAACTCCGAATCGCCGAGCCGTTTTCAGTCCGCTGCAGGCCCATCATTGCGGCGCTTGTGCTTGTCACCTGGTCACCCGCCATAGCAACGCCGTCCGTCGCGCAGAATGTGCCGGTCCCGAAGGCCGCGCCCAAGGCCCGCTTCGGCGCGCAGGCGAATGATGCGAGGGGCCAGATGACGACCGGGGCAACGGCCACGACGCCTCCAAATCCGGTGATCCCTGATCCGCGCCGCAACGTCCCCACCAATATTTTCGCGACCTTCGACGCCAATCAAAAGGCGCAAGCCGCGAAGGTCAGCACCTATCTCTCGTCGCTGCAGACGCTGGTCGGCAATTTCGTTCAAGTCGGACCTGACGGAAGCAAGACCAAGGGCGATTTCTACATCCAGAAGCCCGGCAAGGTCCGGTTCGAATACGAAGCGCCGACGCCGATCGACATCATCGCCGATGGATCGTCACTCGTCGTGCGTGACCGCAACCTGTCGACCCAGGACGTCTATCCGCTGTCCCAGACGCCATTGCGTTACCTGCTGTCTGACCGCATCGATCTGTTGAAGGACACCAACGTGGTCGGCGTGTCGTCCGACGACATGTTCATCAGCATCACCATCGAGGAAAAGCAGGCGTTGATCGGAACCAGCCGGTTGATGCTGATGGTCGGTGCCAAGGACGGTCAGCTCAAGCAATGGACGGTGACCGACCCGCAGGGCTATGACACGACGGTCGCGGTCTACAATCTGGATGCTTCGAAGAAGGTCGATCCGAGCATGTTCAAGATCGACTTCACCAACTATCCGTCGATGCCGCCGGGCTGAAATCTCCGCTCGGACGGCAGAATTCACGGTGGATAGCGTGATCCGCGCGCACCGACCATTGCCCACAGACCTCGCCGCAGGACGCTGGATCGGCTAAGCCGTGTTTCCATTCTTGGAAACAGTCTCCAGCGCCTGATGCGGCTCTCCCTGACAACCTGGAACATCAATTCGGTGCGTTTGCGCATCGATCTCGTCGCCAAATTCATCAAGTCGGTGCGGCCCGATGTGCTGTGCCTGCAGGAAACGAAATGCATCGACGATGCGTTTCCACTGAAGCGCTTCCGCCGGCTGGGCTATGAACATATCGCGCTGAACGGACAGAAGGGCTATCACGGCGTCGCCGTCGTCTCGCGGCTGCCGTTTGAAACCACCGACGTCCGGACCTTCTGCGACAAGATCGATTCGCGCCACGTCTCCGTAGTGTTCGGTGAGAGGGCGCAGCTTGCAACGCCGCTGGTGCTGCACAATCTCTACGTTCCCGCCGGCGGCGACATTCCCGACCCCGCGCTCAATCCGAAGTTCGAACACAAGCTTCAATTTCTCGACGAGATGAAATCGTGCGAGGCCTTGCACGCGCGAGGCGACGAACGCCACATCCTGGTCGGGGATCTCAATGTGGCGCCGCATGAGAACGACGTCTGGTCGCACCGACAGCTTTTGAAGGTCGTGTCGCACACCCCGATCGAATGCGAGAAGCTGCTCGCGGCGCAGACGCATGGCGAGTGGTTCGACGTCGCGCGGATGCGCATTCCTTTTTCAGAAAAGGTCTATACTTGGTGGAGCTATCGCGCCGCGGACTGGACGGTGGGAGACCGTGGCCGTCGGCTCGATCACATCTGGGTTTCGCGAGCGCTGAAAGATGCCGTCAGCGACTTTCGCATTCTGCGCGACGCGCGCGGCTGGGAACGGCCGTCCGACCATGTCCCGGTGACGGTGGTGCTGGACGTTTGAGAGGCCGAACACTTTGCTAGCCACTCAGCTTGGCGCCTGCGATCAAGACATCGCTAGCGATCTGGCTCGTGCGGACGGCGAACTCGTCGCGCAGCCGCACCGCGGCGGCGGGATCACTTTCGAGGATGCGCTGGAAAAGGCTGCGCGAGATGCGGATGAGGGACGAATATTCCAGGGCGAGCGCATTCGACGGCCGCCGCATCGCCACAACGAGCGCAAGTTCGCCGATCAATGCCCCCGGCCCCGCAGTGACCTCGGCGCCCGAACCGTCATCGACCCGCAGCGCGCCCCGCTGGACGACGAAACCGGCATCGGCTTCGTCGCCGCGCTTGAACAGATAGTCACCACGCGGGATATCTTTTTGTTCGGAGCCGATCGCCAGCATGCGCAGGGACGCGCCTCCCAACAAGCGCAATGTCGGGACGCGCTCCAACAGCAACACGTCATCTTCGATGGACATGCAGGCCTGAGATCGGGACGGTTTATCGAGGGCGAATTCGCCGTCCCGAAGCTATATCACGGCACCAGCTTGTATCCACCGGCTTCCGTGACCAGGATTTCGGGGTTGGCGGCGTCCTTCTCGATCTTCTGCCGCAGCCGGTAAATGTGCGTCTCCAGCGTGTGCGTGGTGACGCCCGAATTGTAACCCCACACTTCCTGCAGCAGCGTCTCGCGCGAAACCGGCAGCTGGCCTGCCCGATACAGGAATCGGAGGATCGCGGTTTCCTTCTCGGTGAGCCGCACCTTCTTCGCGTTTGCGCCCGTGAGCATCTTCGAGCCAGGACGGAAACTGTAGGGGCCGACCGAAAATACCGCATCTTCGCTGGCGTCGTGCTGGCGAAGCTGCGCTCGAATGCGCGCTAGCAGCACCGCGAAGCGGAAGGGTTTGGAAACATAATCATTCGCGCCGGACTCCAGACCAAGAATGGTGTCGGAGTCGGTGTCGTGTCCGGTCAGCATGATGATGGGCGCCTTAAAGCCGCCCTTGCGCAAGCTCCGGACGACTTCGCGGCCATCGGTGTCAGGCAGTCCGACATCCATCAGCACCAGATCCGGCGAATTGGCCTTCGCGGCGCTGGCCCCTTTTGCGCCGGTATCGACGGCGGAAGCTTCGAACTCGTCGTGCAACGACAGTTGCTCGACCAACGTGTCACGCAGATCGGTATCGTCATCCACGATGAGGATCTTGCGGGCATTGGCCATGGTCACAATCCTTTTTGCGGCTGCAATTGATGCGGCGCATCGTCAGCCGACATTGCTAAAGTTTAGAGTCGCCTTGTCTTGTTTTTAATTGAGGTAAGGAACCATTCCAGATTCACAAGACGGCGAGAACTTTACTTCGGAAATCACAACCAGTTTTATGAATGTCCTGTAATGAAACCGGGCCTTCCGGACGCGACCCATCAAGCGGGCTAAAGGATGAAAAGTACTGCTGTTTCAAAGCCTTATCGAAAATCCGCGCGCGACGCACCGCTCGCTGCGATTTGGATTCGCCGGAGTGCGGGAGATTTTCGCCGCGGTTGGCTCAAAGCAGGTCAGGTAATCATTCCTGTGGCCCTTGGCCGCAGCGGAGTGTTGGCCAACAAGCGCGAGGGCGACGGGGGCACGCCGAGGGGAACCTTCTATCCGCGGCGACTGTGGTGGCGCCCCGACCGGCAGGCGCGGCCACGCACTTTCCTGCCAATTCGCGCCATCGGCGGCACGGACGCCTGGTGCGAGGATCCAAACCATCGGCACTACAATCGGGCAATTCGGCTGCCGCACGACACCACCGGTGACCGATTGAAGCGCGACGACCATCTCTACGATTTCATCGTCGAGATCGACCACAATACGCGCCCGCGCGTGCCGGGCCGCGGCAGCGCGGTATTTCTGCACTTGGCGCGCGACAATTTCGGACCGACCGCCGGCTGCGTCGCGATGACCGAATCGGCGATGCTGCGCCTGTTGCAACGGCTGAGCCCGCGCACCAAGATCGTCATCGGGTGAAATTGACGGACGTTAGCCGACATGCTCGACAAGGATCAGATCGCTGCGGCCTCGCGGACATTGCGTGATCATTGGCACGCCGGCACCAAGCTCGATTGCCTCGATCCCTTGCAGCGGCCGAGCAGCCGCCGCGAGGCTTATGCCATCCAGGCCGAACTCGAACGCAATTCCGCGGCAAAGCTGTTCGGCTGGAAGATCGCCGCGACCAGTGAGGCAGGACAGAAGCATATCAATGTCGCCGGCCCGATGGCTGGCCGTATCCTGGCCGAGACCGTCATTGCCGATGGTGGCATGGCCTCGATGGCCGGCAACGGGATGTGCGTTGGCGAACCTGAATTTGCCTTTCGTATGCGCGCCGACCTGCCGCCGCGAGCCGTACCCTATACGGTCGACGAGGTACTGAGCGCCGTCGCCACCCTGCATCCTGCGATCGAAATTCCGGATTCGCGGTTTACCGAGTTCGTCAGAGCAGGCGAGGCACAGATCATCGCCGACAATGCCTGCGCACATCTGTTCGTGCTCGGTGCTCCGACCGAATCGAATTGGCGCGCGCTCGACCTCGTCGAGGAGAAGCCAACCATCACGCTAAGCGGCCGGCAATATGTCGGCCACGGCAGGAACGTGCTGGGCGATCCGAGGATCGCGCTGGCCTGGCTTGCCAACGAATTGCGGGAGCTTGGGCTGACGCTGAGGGCAGGGGAGGTGGTGACGACCGGCACTTGCCATCCTCCGCTGCCAATTCAATCCGGCGATCGGCTGGCCGCGGACTTCGGCAGCATCGGGAAAGTATCCGTCGGATTCGAATAGCGGCGGCGCGTTTTCTTCACGCGAAGCGGTATCCACCCCGCGATCCAAGTCCGGGGCAGGCTTTGTTCGAAAAACGCTCTACCGATGCCCGAAGATCGCTGAGCCGACACGGATATGGGTGGCGCCGAACTGGATCGCGGTGGCGAAGTCCGCGCTCATGCCCATCGAGAGATTCTGCAATCCATTGCACGCTGCGATTTTTGCAGTCAGCGCAAAATGCGGCGCCGGCGCTTCATCGACTGGCGGGATGCACATCAGCCCTGAAGAACTCAAGCCGTAATTGTCGCGACAGCACGCGATGAAGGCGTTCGCTTCTCCCGGCGCGATCCCGGCCTTCTGTGGTTCCTCGCCTGTATTGAGCTGCACGAACAGCAGCGGCTTCTTTTTCTGCAATTCGATTTCCTTGGCCAGAGCCTGGCAGAGGCTCGGACGGTCCACGGAGTGGATCGCATCGAACAGCGTGACCGCTTCCTTTGCCTTATTGGACTGCAAGGGACCGATCAGGTGTAGGGCAAGTCCCGGATGGACGGACATTAACCCCGGCCATTTGGCTTTCGCCTCCTGCACGCGGTTCTCGCCGAAAACCCGCTGACCCGCCCCGATAACGGGCGCAATCGCGTCCGCATCAAAGGTTTTGGAGACCGCGATCAGCGTGACCGAAGCGCGGTCCCGCCCCGCGTCCCTGCAGGCGCGCAAGATCTCCTGCTCCACCACCGCCAGCGCGTTTGGTAAATGCGAAGTTACGCTTTCGGGATCTTCGAACGCCATATCATCTGCCCGTCGTATTTCTACCGAGTAGCTCGAATTTTACCGAGTTCGGGAAAGGGTTCTTGAACCATTACCTCTACGCTCCGCGCGGGGGTAGCGGGGACCACGATGAGCATTAGTTTCAACCGCAAGAGAGTCAAACTCAAGCAGCTTCTTGGCGTCCGCGCCAGGCTCGCGCTGCTTGCGGTGATTCTCGTGGCTCCGTTGATGCTCGAGCGCGCCAGATCGCTGGAGAATGCCCGCACCAGGCAGGTCACGCAGGCAACCGCGGAATTCTCCAACCTTGCAAAACACAGCGCCGATACACAGCGCGAGGTGCTCTCCTCCGTTGAGACGATACTGAAATCGGCCGCCTATATCCGTGCGTCCGCGGGCGGCGTGAGCCGAAGCTGCGATCTGTTGCGCGCGAGCCTGCCACGCAATCTGCCTTGGATTCATAATCTCCTGATGGTCGGCGGCGACGGCAAGGTCCAGTGCTCGACAAACAATACGTCGATCGGCTTCGATCTGAGCGAGCGGCCCTACCTGAAGAAAGCTGCGACCACGCGCGATATCGTTTTCAGCGATTTCCTGCTGGCCAAATCCGATAACCGGCCGACGGTGATCGCGGCCTATCCCGTCGCCGCGATCAGCAGCGACTCCCGCGCCATCGTCCTCGCAAGCGTCGATCTCGACTGGCTATCGAGGATGATGAGCGGGCTCGGCGGACGGCCTGGGATCTCGGCTGTCCTTGTCGACAGCGCCGGGACGGTCCTGGCGGCGCCGCCGGACCAGTCCAGCATGGTCGGCCGTTCGCTCGACAGCGTGCCGCTGCTGTCGGCGATCGCTGAGAGCGCGCTCCACTCTGATCAGGATGAAGGATCCCTGTCCTTTGTCGCCGCTGACGGCACGAGACGCGCCGTCACCTTTGCGCGGATCGCGGACACCGGGGCGCGGCTGATCGCCAGCATCGACGAGGACAAGGTCACCTCGGCGATCAACCGCGACATCCGGACGGCCTATCTGCAACTGCTTTTCGTCAGCCTGTTCGTTCTGCTCGGCGCGCTGGTGGCGGCGGAGAAACTCATCGTCGAGCCGATCCACATGCTCGAGGCGATGGCCAAGCGGTTCGGACAGGGCGACTGGTCGGCGCGTCCTACGCGCAGTCACCTGCCCGCGGAATTCGTGCCGCTGGCACGTGCGTTCAACGCGATGGCGGCCCAGCTCGGCCAGCGCGAACGTGAGCTGGTCGCGACCAACGACCGCCTGACCGTGATGGCCTCGATCGACATGTTGTCGGGCCTGGCCAACAGGCGCGGCTTCCAGAGCCGGCTCGATTTCGAATGGATGAAGGCCCATCAATATCAGTGCGAACTATCGCTGCTGATGATCGATGTCGACCATTTCAAGCTCTACAACGACACCTACGGACATCCGATGGGCGACACCTGCCTGTCCAGGCTCGGCGAAACGCTCTCAGGGATCGCCGCCGAAACCATGGGCTTTGCGGCACGTTATGGCGGCGAGGAGTTCTGCCTGTTGCTGCCCAACGTCGATGGCCCGCGCGCGCAGGAGATCGCGGAGATGGTAAGATCGGCGGTTGCCGCTATGGCGCTGCCGCACGCAACTTCCAGTCATCAGCATGTGACGGTCAGTGTCGGTGTTGCCTGCGCGTCGCCAAACGAGACTCAACATCCCGGCGAGCTGATTGAAGCCGCGGATGCGGCGCTCTATTCCGCAAAGCATAGCGGTCGCAACACCGTCGTCGCACACGGCTTTCCGAGATCTGCCGGCGACAGCGATGACATTGCGATGGCGGGTTAGAAGCTTAGTTCGTCAGCTCGCTTTGCGCTGCAGGTCGAGCTCGCTGATGACCCGGTTGCGACCGGCCTTCTTGGCAAGATAGAGCGCCCGGTCGCACCGATCGATCAGATCGGCCATTGACTCACCATACTGGAACTGCCCGACACCGATCGACACGGTGATCTGAGGCAGGACCTCGCCGGTGGACCGGCGGGTGAACTGACAGTCTGCGATCGACCGGCGGATGCGCTCGGCAATGGCGCCGCACGTCGCGAGATCGGTGCGGGGAAGCACCGCGATCAATTCCTCGCCGCCGTAGCGCGCCGGAAGATCATATTCACGCACCAGGTCCTTCAGCGCCTTGGCCACCAGCCGAAGCACCTGGTCGCCGACGCCGTGACCGAAATTGTCGTTGAACTTCTTGAAGTAGTCGATGTCGATCAGAAGCACGCTCAGCGCCTCATCCTTCTCCATCGCGGAGATCTGGGCCTGACGGAAGAACTCCTCGAGCGCGCGGCGGTTTGGCAGACCCGTGAGCGTATCGGTGCGGGCGCGCTCCTCCGACTTGTTGAGTGAGTCGCGGATGGTGTCGAGCTCGCGCGATTTCTCCGCGAAATTGGCTTCGAGCTTGGCGGCGCGCGCGGTCGCCTTCGCAAGCTCGCTCACCAGGTTCTCGATCAGTACTTTCGGATCGACGCCGGTATGCGTCTGTTCGCGGACCTCGCCAAGCCCTTCGATATGGGTGTTGTTGTCGGCGATCGCGGCGGTCAGGTAGTGCTTGGCGGAATCCATCACGCCATGGAGTTGCTGCGAGACCTGGTGGACCACGGCGGCTTCGGTCGCCTGGGCTCCGATATAGGACGCGTACAGGTCCTGGTTGGTCGCCTTGTCGAACTTACGCTTGTTGCTGATCAGAATGTCGATGGTGCGCTTGAGATCGGACGAGGCGCCAAGCGAGTATTTGAACCAGAGGTGATAATTGTTCGGCGTCGCCGGCACGCGATGCTTGACCATGGCGGACATGGTCTTTTCCGCGACGGTGGTCGCGTACTCAAAATCAATCTCGTCGAACGTGGCACCGGTCACGACTGGGGATGATCCTGATCTGGCGGGCTGAGCGTATGTTTCCCCGACAATGTCCCATCGAAGTCTTAACCGCGCCTCAATCCGAAGCAGAACACCGCTAAACCGCCCGCAAAAGGGAAACCGTGCGTTGCAAAATGCCGTTGCTTGCAGTCTCCGCGGTACGGCCACACCGAAAAAATCCGGGAAAGAAGGCCTTCTCATCAAGCTCGGTGAAATGTTGAAGCGAATTGTCGAACGCGTTCCGTAGTTCTGCGGGGCGCGGCACGAGGGATTCAACCGGATGCCGATGGGTACAAATACGGTGTTCGGGCGAACGGGCACGCAAGCCACATTGATCGATCGCTTGCTGTCGTGTGGGCCGACGTTGATGCCTTGGCGGCGCATTTCCATCGTCGTGGTCGTCCCGTGACCTACACGCAACCATTGATAGATCAAACCACGCGGCGCTGGAGCGGTCGGCCGCTTCCTTCGCGGCGACGCATCGGATCAGCTCGCCGCGGCGCGCCGCTACCCCGCCGTCGCCATTTTGGAGCGAGGTCAACCCGTTGACCCCACAACCGCTTTTGTGGCCTAGTCCGCGCCGTCTTTGAGACGGCGCGAATCCATCAGAAGCCAAGCAATTCCATGACCTCCGAACGCTATAACGCCCGCGACTCCGAGCCGCGCTGGCAACGCCAATGGGACGAACACGCGATCTTCGCCTCCAAAAACGAGGATCCGCGGCCGAAATACTACGTCCTTGAGATGTTCCCCTATCCGTCGGGGCGCATCCATATCGGTCATGTCCGGAACTACACCCTTGGCGACGTGCTGGCGCGCTACATGCGCGCCAAGGGTTTCAACGTGCTGCATCCGATGGGCTGGGACGCCTTCGGCCTGCCTGCTGAAAACGCGGCCATCGAGCGCAAGGTGGCGCCCAAGGCCTGGACTTACGACAACATCGCCGCAATGAAGAAGCAGCTCCGCTCGATCGGACTGTCGCTGGACTGGTCGCGCGAGTTCGCCACCTGCGACCCGGCCTACTACAAGCATCAGCAGAAGATGTTCCTGGACTTCCTGAAGGCCGGGCTGGTCGAGCGCGAGAAGCGCAAGGTGAATTGGGACCCGGTCGACATGACCGTGCTGGCGAACGAGCAGGTGATCGACGGACGCGGCTGGCGTTCCGGGGCGGTCGTCGAGCAGCGCGAGATGAATCAGTGGGTCTTCAAGATCACCAAATACTCGCAGGAACTGCTGGACGCGCTCGATACGCTGGACCGCTGGCCGGACAAGGTGCGGCTGATGCAGCGCAACTGGATCGGCCGCTCCGAGGGTCTCCTGGTGCGCTTCGCCTTGGACCCCGCGACGACGCCGGCGGGCGAAACCGAGCTGAAGATCTTCACCACCCGGCACGATACGCTGTTCGGCGCCAAGTTCATGGCGATCGCGGCCGACCACCCGTTGGCCGTGGCCGCAGCCGCCAGGAATCCGAAGCTTGCGGAGTTCATCGCCGAGATCAAGCGGATGGGCACCGCGCAGGAGGTCATCGACACGGCGGAAAAGCAGGGCTTCGACACCGGCATCCGGGCGGTCCACCCGTTTGACCCCTCCTGGAAGCTGCCGGTCTATGTCGCCAATTTCGTGCTGATGGAATACGGCACCGGCGCCATCTTCGGCTGCCCGGCGCATGACCAGCGCGACCTCGACTTCGTCAACAAATATAATCTCGGCAACACGCCGGTGGTCTGCCCGGAGGGACAGGACCCGAAGACGTTCGTCATCACCGACACCGCCTATGACGGCGACGGCCGCATGATCAATTCACGCTTCCTCGACGGCATGACCATCGAGCAGGCCAAGGAAGAGGTCGCCAAACGCCTCGAAGGAGAATTGCGCGGCAATGAGCCAGTGGCCCAGCGGCAGGTGAATTTTCGCCTGCGGGACTGGGGCATCTCGCGCCAGCGCTATTGGGGCTGTCCGATCCCGGTGATCCATTGCCCGACATGCGATGTCGTGCCGGTGCCGGACAAGGACTTGCCGGTGACGCTGCCGGAGGATGCGACCTTCGACAAGCCGGGCAACGCGCTCGACCACCATCCGACCTGGAAGCACGTCACGTGTCCGAAGTGCGGCGGCAAGGCCTTGCGTGAAACCGACACCATGGACACCTTCGTCGACTCATCCTGGTACTTCGCGCGCTTCACCGATCCCTGGAATGAAAAGGCGCCAACCACGCCCGCCGTCGCCAACCGGATGATGCCGGTCGATCAGTATATCGGCGGCGTCGAGCACGCGATCCTGCACCTGCTGTACAGCCGGTTCTTCACCCGCGCGATGAAGGCCACGGGCCACATCGCGATGGACGAACCGTTCGCCGGCATGTTCACCCAAGGCATGGTGGTGCACGAGACCTACCAGAAGGCCGACGGCAGCTATGTGACGCCGGCCGAGGTCAGGGTCGAGACCGGCGGCAACGGCCGCCGCGCCGTGCTGACGACAACGGGCGAAGACATCACGATCGGCGCGATCGAGAAGATGTCGAAGTCGAAGAAGAACACGGTCGATCCCGACGACATCATCGCGACCTATGGCGCCGACGTCGCGCGCTGGTTCATGCTGTCGGACTCGCCGCCGGATCGCGACGTGATCTGGAGCGACGAGCGGGTGCAGGGCGCCTCGCGCTTCGTGCAGCGACTGTGGCGGCTGGTGAACGAGTCCGCCGAGATGGCGAAGTCGGCGCCTTCGGCGCGGCCGGCGGCCTTCGGCCCGGAAGCGACTGCCTTGCGCAAGGCTGCCCATGGCGCTCTCGACAAAGTGTCCGGCGGCATCGGGCGATTGCATTTCAACGTCTGCCTCGCCCACATCCGCGAGTTCGCCAATGCATTGGCCGAGGTGGTGTTGCGCGAGGGTCAGCCAGCGGCCGATCCCGCTCCGGATCTGTGCTGGGCTGTTCACGAAGCGGCGCTGATCCTCGTTCAACTTTTCGCGCCGATGATGCCTCACCTCGCCGAAGAGTGCTGGCAGTTGCTCGGCCAGCACGGGCTGGTTTCGGAGGCCGCCTGGCCGCAAATCGAACGCGATTTGCTGATTGAGGATACCGTCACCCTGGTCGTACAGGTGAACGGCAAGAAGCGGGGTGATGTTACTGTGCCACGGGCGGCCCAAAATCGGGAAATAGAGGCTGCCGTTTTGGCGCTCGATGCGGTAAAGCAGGCACTGGGCGGCAAGGCCGTCCGCAAGGTGATTGTAGTGCCGATGAGGATCGTGAATGTCGTTGGCTAGGTTCCGCATTGCCGCCCGGCTGATCGCCGTGGTCGCCATGGCGGCCCTGACGGCCGGCTGTTTCCAGCCGATGTACGCCGAGCACAGCGACGGCACCCCCGGGCTGCGCGACAAATTGCTGGGCGTGGAAGTCCCGCCCGTGGACAAGCCCAACGGGTCGCCCGAGGCCCGGATCGGCGTGGAGATCCGCAACGCCCTGGCGTTCAAGCTCTACGGCACCGCGACCGGCATGGCGCCGACGCATCGGCTGGTGCTGCGTTTCAACAGCACGCGCTCGTCATTGCTCGTCGACCAGAACACGGGGCTGCCGACCACCGAGAGTTTCGGCATCGACGCGCAGTTCAATCTTATCGAGATCGCGACCAACAAGTCCGTGATGACGGGAACGACCTTTTCCCGCGTGTCCTATGACATGCCCGGCTCTTATCAGCGTTTCTCCCGGGCTCGTGCCTTCCGCGACGCCGAGGATCGCGCGGCTCAGGAAATCGCCGAACGCATCCAGACCCGGCTGGCCTCGTTCTTCGTCGCGGGCACCTGACCGACGCAACGGGTCGCTCGCGGCACGCGGCGGTCGCCAGACTAAGAGATCGTACGTGGCGACTGACGTGAGGACGCCGGTCACGACATGACATCGCAAGTCCGACAAGGCTGATCGTGGTCGCACTCCGCGGAAGAGACATCGACACTTTCCTCGCCCGCCCCGATCCCGGCCGTCCCATCATACTGCTCTACGGACCGGACGCCGGCCTGGTGCGCGAACGCGCGGACGCCTTGCTCGCCTCTGCGGTCGACGACCCCAACGATCCTTTCTCGCTGGTGAAGCTCGATGGCGACGAGCTCTCGGCCGAGCCCTCCCGGCTGGTCGATGAGGCGCTGACCGTGCCGCTGTTCGGCGGCCGCCGCGCCATCCGCGTCCGGGCCGGGTCGCGCAGTTTTGCCAGCGGCGTGGAAACGCTGGCCGAGATCACGCTGAAGGATTGCCGGATCGTGATCGAAGCCGGCGACCTGCGCGCGGAGTTGCCGCTGCGCAAGGCCTGCGAACGCGCCAAGACCGCGGCCGCGATCGGCTGCTATCCGGACGGCGAGCGTGATCTCGCGAAACTGATCGATGACGAATTGCGACTCGCAAATCTGCGAATGGCGGGCGACGCGCGCGCGGCGCTGATGGCGCTGCTGGGCGGCGACCGGCAGGCCTCCCGCAACGAGCTGCGCAAGCTGACGCTGTTCGCACATGGCGAGGGCGAGGTGACACTCGACCACGTGATGGCGGTGGTCGCGGACGCCTCTGAAATGAAGCTCGACCCGATCGTCGATGGCGCTTTTGCCGGACGGCCGGACCTGGTCGAAAGCGAATTCGCCAAGGCGATGGTCGCGGGCACCTATCCCGGGGTCATCATCTCGGCGGCCCAGCGGCAGGCGGCATGGCTGCACAAGTCTGCGCTTGCGGTCGCCGAGGGAACGCCGATTGCGTCGCTGCTCGACGGCGGTTTCCCACGTCTGCACTTTTCGCGAAAGCCGATGGCCGAAGCGGCACTCAGAAATTTCACGCCGCCGCGGCTTATGGCCATCATCGATCAGCTCGCGACCGCGGCGCTCGACATGCGCAAGCAGCCCTCACTCGCGGCCGCGATCGCGCAGCGCACACTGCTCTCGATCGCAGTGAACGCCAGGCGGCGAGGGTGAGGGCAGGGGACAGCGAGCGTCAAGTACGATCAGCGCCTTCAAGCATGATCAACCTTCAGGTATGATCAGCCCTTGGCGAGCCGTCGCATGACCTCGTCGAGCTGCTCGAGATTCCGGTAGTTGATCAGCACCGTACCGCCGGGATTGCGGTGGTTGACGCTGACCGCAAGTCCGAGCGCGTCGCTGACCCGCTTCTCCAGTGCGACTGTGTCCGCGTCCTTGGTCTTGCCGCCAGCCGTGGCGCGCGCCTTCTGCGGCTTGCGCACCGGCACGCCTTCGACATGCGCGAGCTCCTCGGTCTGGCGGACGTTGAGCCCCTCTTCGACGATGCGCTTGGCGGCGGCGAGAGGATCGGGAACGCCGATCAGCGCGCGGGCATGGCCGGCGGATAGCCGGCCCTGGGAGATATAGGTCTGCACCTCGGCGGGCAGCTTGGTCAGCCGCATCATGTTGGCGACATGGCTGCGGCTCTTGCCGACGATCTTGGCGATATCTTCCTGGTTGCGTTTGAACTCGTTGGCAAGCGCGTGATAGCCCTGCGCCTCTTCCATCGGATTGAGGTCTTCGCGCTGGACGTTCTCGATGATCGCAAGCTCGAGCGCGTCGCTGTCACTGACATCGAGCGGAACGATCGGCACCTCATGCAGGCCGGCGGCCTGGGAGGCGCGCCATCGCCGCTCGCCGGCGATGATCTCGAAACGATCCTGCGTACCTTTCACTGGGCGGACCACGATCGGTTGGATCAGACCATGCTGCCTGATCGAGTTCGGCAAGCTCGCCGAGCTCGGTTTCCGTGAAGGTGCGGCGCGGGTTGCGCGGATTGGGTTTCAAGAACTCGATCGGCACTTTGCGCTGATTGCGCGGCCGCTCGACATGGGCGGCCTCGCCGCCAACGTCACCGATCAGGCTTGCAAGCCCCCGGCCCAGTCGCGAACGCATTTCCTCGGCCATCACCTGCTCCCTTGGACTCACTCGCATGCTCCTGCTTCTGGCGTCATTCCGGGGCACGCGGCGTGCCAACCCGGAGACCCGACGTCACTTCCTGCCTTCACGAATCCAGAGCGAGCCGCTGAATGCGGATCGTCCGGAATGACGGGAGGAGCATCAATGCGTGCGCAGCTCGCGCTCGCGCTGGATCACTTCGGTCGCCAGCTTCAGGTAGGCTTCGCTGCCGACGCATTTGAGATCGTAGACCAGGACCGGCTTGCCGTAGGACGGCGCCTCCGAGATGCGCACGTTGCGCGGGATCATCGTATCGTAGACCTTGCTGCCCATGAACTGCCGGACGTCGGCGACGACCTGGTTCGACAGGTTGTTGCGCGAGTTGAACATGGTCAGCACGATGCCGTGGATGGTCAGGTTGGGATTGAGCGTGGTGCGCACCTGCTCGACCGTCTGCAGCAATTGCGACAGACCTTCGAGGGCGAAGAACTCACACTGCAGCGGCACCAGGATCGCGTCCGACGCGGCCATCGCATTGACGGTGAGCAGGTTGAGCGACGGCGGACAGTCGATCAGCACATAGGTGTAATCGGAGTCGGGCGACACGTTGGTGTTGAGCGCGGCGATCGCGTCACGCAGACGAAAGGCACGCCCCGGCGTCGATCCCAGCTCGAGCTCAAGACCGGACAGATCCATGGTCGACGATGCGATGTGCAATCGTGGCACGGCGGTCGGGACCACCGAGTCACGCAACGGCGCTTCGCCGATCAGCACATCGTAGGTCGAACAGTTGCGGCTACGTCGGTCGATGCCAAGCCCGGTCGAGGCGTTGCCCTGCGGGTCGAGGTCCACGATCAGGACGCGCTCGCCGATGGCAGCCAGCGCCGTGCCGAGATTGATCGCCGTCGTGGTCTTGCCGACGCCACCCTTCTGGTTGGCGAGCGCCAGGATCCGCGGATGGCCATCTGGTTGATGCGCCCTATCACCTTGATAAATCTGATCAATTACGGTCATTGCGCGACTGCCATTTGCTGACGCGGAGTTAGTTGCGCCGCTCGATATGATCGAGTTCGACGATCCAGCCTTGTCCGCCCGTACGGCTGGAATGAAGATTCGGCTTCATTTTCCAATATCTAGTAGCTTCGGTCAATTCTGACTCAACATCTTGACCCTTGAGAAACAGCGCTTTCGCACCTTTTGTGATTAGCGGTTCCGCAAAGCCGATGAGTTGATTTAGCGGAGCCAAGGCGCGCGCTGTGACGCAATCGATGGGACCTGCGACTCTGTCCACAATATCTTCGATGTCCGACAAATGCACCATCCCTGGTGACCCCGTAACGCGCAAAGCTTCACGCAGAAACGCAGATTTTTTCGCGTTACGCTCGACCAGATGAACGGTCGCGCCGGGCGTGTCGGCGAGCGCACAGGCCAAAACCACGCCGGGAAATCCGCCGCCGCTGCCGAAGTCGATCCAGCTTTTGGCCGTCGGCGCCAGCGCCAGGAGCTGGAGCGAATCGGAGATGTGCCTGGTCCAAAGATGAGGAAGCGTCGACGGCGCGACCAGATTGGTCTTGGCTTGCCACTCCTGGAGAAGCTCAACGTAGCGATCAAGCCGCATCTCCGTTTCACGTGAAACGGGAGTCAGCGCGAGCGCGCTGGCTTTATCTGACGATATCGATTTGGCAGGCGTCTCAACTTTTCGGGTCATGTCGTCGGTCTGCGAAGCAGCGTCATCCGGGGCAGATCAGCCCCGCACGCTATGGGAGCGTTTCACGTGAAACGTCTAGGCCGTGGCCTTCGACGGTTTGCGGCGAGCCTCCCGGCGAAGATACGCGGCCAGGATGCCGAGCGCTGCCGGCGTCATTCCGTCAAGGCGTCCCGCCTGCCCAATGGTCCAGGGCCGCGCCGCCTTGAGCTTCCCGCGGACCTCGTTGGAAAGCCCGGGCACCAGATCGTAGTCGACTTCGCCGAGGACGAGCGCTTCGTCGCGCCGGAAGGCATCGACATCGGCGGTCTGGCGCTTCACATAAACATCGTACTTCGCATCGATTTCGAGATGGGTGGCGATGCTGGGATCGATCGCCGACAGCTCCGGCCAGATCGTCTTGATCTCGCTCCAGCCAACTTCTGGATAAGCCAACAGCTCGAACGCCGAGCGGCGCTGCCCATCCCTGTTCAACGTAAGCCCATGCTTCGCGGCCTCGTTGGGCGTGAGAGTCAGTGACTTCGCGAGCGACTTCGCAGCTTCGAGCTTGGCCATCTTTGTTTGATGCCGAAGCGCACGCGCACTTCCGACGCACCCCAGGGCCATGCCCTTGTCGGTCAGACGTTGATCGGCATTGTCCGCCCGCAAGGTCAGCCGGTACTCGGCGCGCGAAGTGAACATGCGATAGGGCTCAGTGATCCCTCGCGTGACAAGGTCGTCGATCATCACGCCGAGATAGCCATCGGCACGATCGAATACGATCGGCGCCGAACCGCTGGCAGCGAGCGCCGCATTGAGACCCGCCACCAATCCCTGCGCCGCCGCCTCCTCATAGCCCGTCGTCCCATTGATCTGGCCGGCCAGGAACAGCCTCGGCAGACGCTTGGTCTCAAGCGTCGGGTCGAGCTCACGCGGATCGACATGATCGTATTCGATCGCATAGCCCGGCCGGACCATCCGCACATTCTCGAGGCCTGGAATGGTCGGAAGGATCGCGAGCTGAACCTCTTCCGGCAGCGACGTCGAGATGCCGTTGGGATAGACCGTCGTGTCATCGAGGCCTTCCGGCTCCAGAAAGATCTGGTGTCCGTCGCGATCGCCGAAGCGGACGATCTTGTCTTCGATCGACGGACAGTAGCGCGGGCCGCTGCTCTTGATCTGTCCGGAATACATCGGCGAGCGATGCACATTGGCGCGGATCACTTCGTGGGTCACCGCCGTGGTGCGGGTGATGCCGCACTGGATTTGCGGGGTCGTGATCCGATCGGTCATGACCGAGAACGGCTCCGGTGGATCGTCGCCGGGCTGCATCTCGACCGCGGCCCAGTCGATTGTAGTGCCATCGAGCCGCGGCGGCGTGCCGGTCTTCAGGCGACCCAGGACAAAGCCGGCGCGCTCGAAAGACTTCGACAGTCCCATCGCCGGCGCTTCGCCGACCCGGCCAGCCGGCCAATTCTTTTCGCCGAGATGGATCAGACCGCGCAGGAACGTTCCGGTCGTAACGACGACCGCCCCGCGCGAAGCGCCCGGCCGTCCGCCAGACGAATGCCGGTGACGTGCCCGTTAGAGACAAGCAGCTCATCCGCCTCGCCCTCGATCACGCTCAGATTGGCGGTCTCGGTAATCGCGTTCTGCATCGCTGCCGCATAGAGCTTTCGGTCAGCCTGGGCCCGGGGGCCACGAACAGCAGGCCCCTTCCGACGATTGAGCATGCGAAACTGGATCCCGCCCGCATCCGCGACGCGTCCCATCAAGCCGTCCAGCGCGTCGACCTCGCGGACCAGATGTCCCTTGCCGAGCCCGCCAATCGCGGGATTGCAGGACATCGCGCCGACGGTCGCGAAGCGATGGGTCACCAACGCCGTCCTGGCGCCGAGACGCGCCGAAGCCGCGGCGGCCTCACAGCCGGCGTGGCCACCGCCGATGACGATGACGTCGAATGAATCCTGACTTGTGTTCATAGCGCGGGACTTCTACCGCGAGATCGCAAAGGCCGGAAGACGTTTCACGTGAAACAGCGTCCGAGGCGGCCTGTGGGTGCGGCGACGTTTCACGTGAAACAACGTGTTCCGGCCTCTCGGCGTTTCACGTGAAACACCCATTAACCATGAAACCGTCCATTAACGTTAAAACGACTTTCTCTCGGAGGAGGGGCTCTCACTTCCCGATACAGAACTCGCGGAAGATCACGTCCAGAATATCCTCGACATCGACCCGACCCAGCAGCCGTCCCAAAGCATAAGCCGCCATCCGTAAATCCTCTGCGGCGAACTCCTCCCCGCGATCGATCATGTCGATGCTCCGCTGCAATGAGTTCGCGGTCTCCTGAAGCGACTGCCGCTGTCGCTCGCGGCTGATCAGACCGCTCTCGTTCGCCCCAAAATAATCCTGCGCGAAGCCGATCATGGCGGAAACCAATTCCGCGACACCATCTCCCCGTCGCGCCGAGATCCGAAATTCGCGCGTGACCGATTGCGAAGACTCTCGTGCATTGAGCTGACCGGGATCGAGATCGATCTTGTTGCGCACGAGCCAGATCGGCACGTGGGCCGCTTGGCCCGCTTGCGCAATCCCCTCGCCGTCTGCGTCCGCCAACCACAGCACCAGATCGGCCTCGGCCGCCCGTACGCGAGCGCGTCGGACGCCTTCCTGCTCCACCGGATCATTGGTCTCACGAATCCCGGCCGTATCGATCACCGTCACCGGATAACCATCAAGATCGAGCTGCGCCTCGATGACATCGCGCGTCGTGCCGGCGTGCGGCGATACGATCGCGATCTCGCGGCGCGCGAGCTGATTGATCAGCGTCGACTTGCCGACGTTCGGCGGTCCTGCAATCGCAACCACCAGGCCATCGCGAAGCCGCTCGCTTCGACCGCTGGCATTGAGCACCGAACGGATTTCATCGCGCAGCGTTTTGATCTTCGCGAGCGCGGGCGCAATCAATTCGGCCGGCACGTCGCCTTCATCGGAGAAATCAATTCCGGCTTCGATCAAGGCGCAGGCCTCAACGATCTGCGCACGCCAGTTGCGCGCCTTGTCGCCGAGCAGTCCTTTCAACTGTCGCAGCGCTTGCCGCCGTTGCCGGTCGGTGTCGGCGTGGATGAGATCGTCGAGACCTTCGGCCTCGGTCAGGTCGAGCTTGCCGTTCTCGAAGGCGCGCCGTGTAAACTCGCCAGGCTCAGCCGGACGCAGAGTCTCCAGGGCCGACAGCGCCGCGAAAACCGAGGCGACGACCGCGCGTCCGCCGTGGACATGAAGCTCTGCCACGTCCTCACCAGTGGCGCTGGCGGGTCCGGGAAACCATAGGACGATTGCATCGTCGATCGGCTTTGCGTCTGCATCGCGCAAGAGCGTCCGCGTCGCCTTGCGGGGCTCGACCGCCTTTCCTGCCAGCCGCGTCAAAACCGGTCCGGCCTGCGGACCGGACACCCTGATGACGGCGATCGCACTCGGCGGCCGGCCGGACGATAATGCAAAGATAGTCTGATCTCGTGAGTGCATGTCCTATTAGGACAGCCGATGCGCACGCGGCAATGTCGATGAGGGACTTTCGCGATTGAGTGGTGGTGGCGAATTTGTGCAACGCAATAAATGGCCGGCATCGACAACGCGCACACGAATCGAGACCCATGAAAAAGGGGCGCCCGTGCGGGACGCCCCTCGATCATCACCACGTCTGGCGAGGTTCAGGTGTTCATCAATTCGAAGAACTCGGAGTTGTTCTTCGTGTTGCGCAGCTTGTCGAGCAGGAAGTCGATGGCATCCATCGTGCCCATTGGATTGAGGATCCGGCGCAGCACGTACATCTTCTTCAGGAGCTGCGGATCGGTGATCAGCTCTTCCTTACGCGTGCCCGAGCGCGAGATGTCGATCGCCGGGAAGGTGCGCTTGTCGGAGACCTTGCGATCGAGGATGAGTTCGGAGTTGCCGGTGCCCTTGAACTCTTCGAAGATCACTTCGTCCATGCGGCTGCCGGTGTCGACCAGCGCGGTCGCGATGATGGTCAGCGATCCACCTTCCTCGATATTGCGCGCGGCGCCGAAGAAGCGCTTCGGCCGCTGCAGCGCGTTGGCGTCGACACCGCCGGTCAGCACCTTGCCGGATGACGGCACGACCGTGTTGTAGGCGCGGCCCAGACGCGTGATCGAATCGAGCAGGATGACAACGTCGCGGCCGTGCTCGACGAGCCGCTTGGCTTTCTCGATCACCATCTCGGCGACCTGGACGTGACGAACCGCCGGCTCGTCGAAGGTCGAGGAGACGACCTCGCCCTTCACCGAGCGCTGCATGTCGGTGACTTCCTCCGGCCGCTCGTCGATCAGCAGCACGATCAGATAGCACTCGGGATGATTGGCCGTGATCGAGTGCGCGATGTTCTGCATCAGCACGGTCTTGCCGGTGCGCGGCGGCGCGACGATCAGCGCGCGCTGGCCCTTGCCGATCGGAGCCACGATGTCGATGACCCGCGCCGACAGATCCTTCCTCGTCGAGTCTTCGAGTTCGAGGCGAAAACGCTGATCGGGAAACAGCGGGGTAAGGTTGTCGAAATTGACCTTGTGCTTGGACTTCTCGGGATCCTCGAAGTTGAGCGTGTTGACCTTCAGAAGAGCGAAATAGCGCTCGCCCTCTTTCGGGCTACGGATGTGACCCTCGATGGTGTCGCCGGTGCGCAGACCAAAGCGGCGGATCTGCGAGGGAGAGACATAGATGTCGTCGGGTCCCGGCAGGTAATTGGCGTCGGGCGATCTGAGGAAGCCGAAGCCGTCGGAGAGAACCTCGACGACGCCTTCGCCGATAATGTCCGTTTCCGCTATCGCGAGCTGCTTGAGAATGGCGAACATCAGCTCCTGCTTGCGCATGGTGCTGGCATTTTCGACCCCGTTCTCTTCGGCAAACGAAACGAGTTCCGCCGGCGTCTTTGACTTGAGGTCTTGGAGTTTGATTTCCCGCATTGGGGTGGTCCTGTGGAGTAACTTTAAGGAGAGGGAGTGCGAGGTGCTTTTGGAGAAGCGGACTTGAAAAGGAAGGTCCGCAGGTCAAAGCAAGGTCCGCGCCGGTAAGGCTTCAAACCTGATGCAGCGGCCGGTTTGATCCGGAACGCAACGACATCCGCCTGCGTGGGGTGGGATAACGACAATATAGAAAATCAGCCGCTGCTCCGCAAGCCGGGCTGTAGCAATGGCGAGCTCACAGCAGGACTTATGAGAACGGCTTCACGATCACGAGGATGACGATCCCGATCATCAATACGGTCGGCACCTCGTTGAAAATACGGTAGAATTTCTGATCGTACGGATTGCGGTCGGCCGCAAAGGCTTTCACGCAGCGGGAAAAAAAGCCGTGGACCCCCGAAAGAATCAGGACCAGCAGAAGCTTTCCATGCAACCAGGGCGACGCGAACCAATGACCCGACCAGGCCAGGTAAAGCCCGGCAAGCCAGGTGACGATCATCGCCGGATTGATGATCGCCTTGAGAAGCCGCCGCTCCATCACCTTGAAGGTCTCGGACTGCTTCGAGCCGATCTCGGCATCGCAATGATAGACGAACAGCCGCGGCAGATAGAGCATGCCGGCCATCCACGAGATCACCGCGATCACGTGCAGCGCCTTGATCCACTCGTACATCGAAACGCCCCATCCGCCTGTCGCCGCGCCGCTCGATCGCTGATCGTCAGGTCCCACTGCGATCGATCTCACGTGCAGGCATACTCGCGGACGGGTCTCTTCCAAACCAAAAAATTTTAGAATCTTGGTTTGAGTTTAAGTAGCGGTGGATTGGACTCATGCAAAACCATTCCGCTGTTCGAAGCCGATTGTTCACAACGATCCGAATTTCCGACGAGGCTCTCGGCGTTCGCGGAATAGCCAATCGGAGTCAGTTGGTTGCGTCCAATGCGCGCCGGCTTATCCAGAGACAAGTCCACACAATCCCACTATCATGACGGAGGTGGCCGAGACTTTTCCTTTTGTGACGGGTGTGAAGAAAAAGAGGGGTTATCCCGGACCCGCCGGGCCACGGCCATTTTTCGGGTTTGTCTCCACAGGGATTCACAGAACACACAGGGAGCGACGTGCCCACCTCAGGTAACTATTTTCACCTTCATTTGGTTTCCAATTCGACCGGCGAAACCTTGATCACGGTGGCGCGGGCGGTGGCGGCGCAGTACGCCAACGTGACCGCGGTGGAGCATGTCTATCCCCTGGTGCGCAGTCAGAAGCAGCTCGATCGAGTCCTCGATGAGATCGAGGAGGCGCCCGGCATCGTTCTCTTCACCTTGCTTGAAAGAGACCTCGTCCTTCGGCTCGAAGGCAAGTGCAAGGAGATCAACATCCCGAGCCTGTCGATCATCGGTCCCGTGATGCAATTGTTCGAAGCTTATCTCGGGGCAGCCACCACGGGACGCGTCGGCGCCCAGCACGTGCTGAACGCCGAATATTTCAAACGCATCGACGCGCTGAACTACACGATGATGCATGACGACGGTCAGCACGTCGAAGGGCTGGAAGAAGCCGACGTGGTCCTGGTCGGTGTGTCTCGCACCTCCAAGACGCCGACCTCGATCTATCTCGCCAATCGCGGCGTCCGCACGGCCAATGTTCCGCTGGTGCCGGGCATCCCACATCCGCATCAGTTGGAGAGCTTGAAAAATCCACTCGTGGTCAGCCTGCACGCCACGCCCGAGCGGTTGATCCAGGTCCGACAGAACCGGCTGTTGAGCATGGGCACCGGTCCTGCCAACAGCGGCGAGGACTACATCGATCGCCAGGCCGTGACCGATGAAGTCGCCTACGCGCGGAAGCTCAGTGCGAAATTCAATTGGGCGCAACTCGACGTGACGCGGCGGTCGATCGAGGAGACCGCTGCCGCGGTCCTCAAGCTTTATGCGGACCGTCAACGCACGCGGCTTTCGGAATGATGCTGTCGAGATGACGCTCTGGCGCGAACCGACATCCCTGATCCTCGCCTCGCAGAGCCGGGCGCGTCAGGCGCTGCTGGCCAGCGCCGGACTGAGCTTCGAGGCAATTCCAGCCGATATCGACGAACGGGCCATTCAGCAGACGTCCAAGCTTTCGGCGCCAGGTGAGGTCGCGTCGTTGCTGGCACGCGAGAAGGCGCGTTGGGTGTCGTCACGACGCGTGGGGCATTATGTCATCGGCGCGGACCAGACGCTGGCGTTGAGTGATCGTCTGTTCAACAAGCCGCGCGACCGCGCTCAGGCGGTGGAGCAGTTGCGCTCGCTTGCTGGCCGCCGGCATGAGCTTTACTCCGCCGTAGCGGTCGCGCGGGATGAGCAGATCGTTTTCGAACATGTCTCGGTCGCCGGCATGACGATGCGGTCACTGAGCGAGACGGAGATCGAGACCTATGTCGACGAAGCCGGGGAGGGGATCGTGACGTCGAGCGTCGGCGCCTACCAGCTCGAAGGGCTGGGCGTGCACCTGTTCGAACGGATCGAGGGCGATCACTTTACCATTCTTGGTCTACCGCTGTTGCAACTGCTTGGCTTCTTGCGAAGCAGGCAGCTTCTCGCGCTATAGTCTTTCCGGATAGATGGCGACAGATCAATGAGAGTGCTGGGACTGACCGGATCGATCGGAATGGGAAAGTCGACCACCGCGAAGTTGTTCGCGGAGGCCGGTGTTCCCGTCTACGACGCCGATGCGACGGTTCATAAAGTCTATGAGAGTGAAGCGGCGCCGGCGATCGAGGCGGCCTTTCCTGGCAGCACCGAGAACGGCAAGGTCGACCGCGCCAAGCTTTCCGCCAGGGTCGTGAACGACCCCGCGGCTCTGAGGCAGCTCGAGCAGATCGTTCATCCGATGCTGGGCGCCTATCATCGGAAATTCCTCGACGAGGCCGAGCGCTCCGGCGCGCCGGTCGCTGTCGTCGACGTGCCGTTGTTGTTCGAGACCGGTGGAGAGAAGCGTGTCGATGCGGTGGTGGTTGTCACGACGTCTCCGGAAAATCAGCGGGCGCGGATTCTGGCGCGAGGGACCATGACCGGTGAGGCGCTGGATACGATCCTGGCGCGGCAGTTGCCGGACGCCGAAAAGCGCAAGCGTGCCGATTTCATCGTGGATACCTCGCACGGACTTGATCCCGTCCGCGAACGCATCCGCGACATCCTGGCTGAGGCCGTTAAGATGCCTCGGCGGCGACCCTGATTCGCTGCTTGCGGAAACCTGATCTCATGCGTGAAATCGTGCTCGACACCGAAACCACCGGCCTCGATCCGCTTCGCGGCGACCGGCTGGTCGAGATCGGCTGCGTCGAGATCTTCAACCGCATGCCGACGGGGCAGACCTTCCACCGCTACTTCAATCCCGAGCGCGACATGCCGGCGGAGGCCTTCGCGGTGCATGGCCTCTCGAGCGAGTTCCTGGCCGACAAGCCGTTCTTCGCTGAGGAGGTCGACGCGTTCCTCGCCTTCATCGGCGATGCGCCGCTGGTCATTCACAACGCATCCTTCGACATCAGCTTCATCAATGCGGAGCTGGACCGCATCAAGCGGCGGCCGATCCTGCGCGAGCAGCTAGTCGATACGCTGCTGCTGGCGCGGCGCAAGCATCCCGGCGTGTCGAACAGGCTGGACGACCTCTGCTCGCGGTACGCGATCGACAATTCCCGCCGCACCAAGCACGGCGCGCTGCTCGACGCCGAACTCCTCGCCGAGGTCTATGTCGACCTGATCGGTGCGCGGCAGTCGCAACTGATCCTGGCCTCCGAAAGCCAGGAAATCCGGGTCGGCGCGGCAGGCGACATGCCGCGGCGGCAGCGGCTTGTTCCACTTTCGCCACGGGTGACGGAAGCCGATCGCGACGCGCATCGGGCTTTTGTCGCCACCCTCGGCGACAAGCCGATCTGGAACGAATTTCTCGGAGCGGCCTGAGCCGAGCTCTCAGCTCGGCTTGCCCTGAGCGGCTGCCTGGCGTTCCATGTTCTGCCGGTACAGACCGACGAAGTCGACCGGGTCCAGCATCAGGGGCGGGAAGCCGCCGTCGCGCACTGCTGTCGCCACAATCTCGCGGGCGAACGGGAACAACAGCCGCGGGCATTCGATCATCACCAGCGGATGCAGATTTTCCTGCGGCACGTTCACGATGCGGAACACGCCGGCATAGACCAGGTCGAAGCTGAACAGCACCTTGCCGGCATTTTCGGCCTTGCCCTCGATCGAGAGCGCCACTTCATACTCGTTCTCGGCAACGCTGTTGGCGCCGACATTGATCTGGATGTTGATCTGCGGCGGTTGCGATGACGGGGCCAGCGAGGTCGGCGCATTCGGATTCTCGAACGACAAATCCTTGGTGTACTGCGCCAACACGTTCAACTGGGGCGGGGCGCCCGCCTCGGGAGGGGTGCCATTGCCGTTGGTCATGAAAGAACTCTCCTGGCGCGAAAAAGGCGTTTGTCGGGCGAGTGGCTAACATAGCCCCGCCTCGTTCCACAAGGACGACTGCGACGTCCGGTCGCCTGCTCCGGTCCGGCCGAAAACGCAAAAAGGATACCGGCCGGTGGACCCATTAAGGACACCTTAAACAATTGAAGATGCGTTATTTCCAGCCAGGATCGGATTTCCTTTGGCGGGCAAAACGCGCTACAATTCCATTCCTGCCGGATGCCATTGGCTTGGCAAACTTTCGTGCATACATCCTCCAGACTTAAATCGATGATGTAGTGTTTGCCGTTCCCTCGAAGCGGGAACGTTCTACCACCGGACCCGTTGCCGGCTGAGACTAGAAAGCGAAACGACGTGGATATTTATACCATCATCTTCCTGGCGTTGGCGGTCTTCATTTTCGTGCGCCTGCGCAACGTGCTCGGGCAGCGGACCGGCAGCGAGCGGCCGCCGTTCGACCGCGCCGCGCGCAACGCAGTGCAGGGGGCACCCGACACCAATATCGTGTCGATGCCCGGCAAGGTGCTGGATCAGGCGCCACTGGCGCCCAGTGCCGAAATCGTGCCACCGTCCGACCGCTGGAAGGGGCTTGCCGAACCGGGCACGCCGGTCGAGCAGGGGCTCGACGCCATCGTGGCGCACGACAGCTCGTTCGATCCCCGGCATTTCCTCAGCGGCGCCCGCAGCGCCTATGAGATGATCGTACTGGCCTTTGCCAACGGCGACCGCCGGGCGCTGCGCGACCTTCTATCGTCGGAGGTCTATGAAAGTTTCGAGGCGGTCATCAAGGACCGCGAAAAGCACGAGCAGAAGACCGAGACCCGTTTCGTATCGATCGACAAGGCCGAGCTGGTCGGCGCCGAGTTGCGTGATCGCGCGGCCCAGCTCACCGTCCGGTTCGTGTCGCAGATGATCTCCGTCACCCGTGACAAGGCTGGCACGATTGTCGATGGCAATCCGGACAAGGTCGCCGACATCACCGATGTCTGGACCTTTGCCAGAGACACCACCTCACGCGATCCGAACTGGAAGTTGGTTGGCACGGGAAGCGGTCACTAGTTCTGCTCGTCTGAAGCGAGGTCTCGCGGCGCTCTACGCCGCCGCGGCCATGCAGGCGTTCGTGCCTTTTCTGGCGCTTGCGGCACACAGGCATCATGCCGCGCCAACCCGTGCGCCGGTGCCACGACATATCCCTTATCCCCGCCTCGATCTGCCGCTGCAGATCAATGGCAGCCAATATATCCCGCTCGCCTGGGCGGAGATTCCCGGTTGGAGTGAGGACGACCAGCTTGCGGCGTTCCGGACTTTCCGCGCGAGCTGCCGGCCAATCACGGCGCAGCATGGTGCCGCGTTCGACCCCAAGGCGTTGGGCAGTTCATTGCGCGATCCCTGCCGGGAGGCGCGGGCCGTTGAGATTTCCGATGGTGCCAGGGCGCGCAGCTTTTTCGAGGCGCATTTTGTTCCCGTGAGGATCTCGCGGCTTGGAGAGGGAGACGGTTTCGTAACCGGCTACTACGAGCCGGTGCTCGAGGGATCGAAAACGCAGACGGACGTTTATAATGTTCCGATCTATCGCCGTCCGTCGAACCTGTTTGTCAGAGGCTACAAGCAGGATTCGCCCGATCTGCCCAATAAGGGGCAGGTGTTCCGCAAGGTCGGCCGACGCAAGCTCGTGCCCTATTACGACCGTGGTCAGATCGAAGACGGCGTGATCGCCGGCCGTGGGCTGGAAATCTGCTGGCTCAAGGACCAGACCGATCTCCTGTTCGCACAGATACAGGGTTCAGCCCGTATCCGCATGGAAGACGGATCTACCACCCGCATCAACTACGACGCTCATAACGGCTATCCCTACACGGCGGTCGGCCGCATCCTGATCGAGCGTGGCATCATCCCGAAAGAGGAGATGTCGATGCACCGGATCAGAGAGTGGATGGAGCAGAACCCGGACGGCGCCAAGGAACTGCGGCGGCAGAACAAGTCCTACGTCTTCTTCCGCGAGGTGAATCTCTCCGACAAGGACGAAGCCGTCGGCGCCCAGGGCGTTCCGCTGACACCGGGCCGGTCGATCGCGGTGGACAAGTCGCTGCATGTCTATGGCACGCCGTTCTTCATCGAGGGCGAACTGCCGATTGAATTGGAGCAGTCGAAGACACCGTTCCATCGATTGATGATCGCGCAGGACACGGGCTCGGCAATCACCGGACCCGCGCGCGCCGACCTCTATTTCGGCGCCGGCGCGGATGCCGGCAAGGTGTCCGGGAGGCTGAAGCACAGCATGCGTTTCGTCATGCTGGTGCCGAAGAGCCTGGATCCGGTCGAACATGGTCGCAACCTTCCGGTCCCCGATCCGCGGCCGTCGGAAAAAATCGCAAAGCTTTTTCCGCAGACCGATCCGGCCAAGGATCAGCCAAACGGCAACGCGGCGCTTCGACCCGCGCCGGCCACGACGACGGGTCAGGCTGCAACGGCGACCTCATCCTGTTGCGTCGGCCGTTCCTCTGCCCGAGCCGCGGCCCGCGGCCGCGCCGCTTGGCAACGATCGCGGCGCACGTGACACCAGGCGTCACCGCCGCGACCGATGAAGCGCCGTGATTCATTCCCGCTGCCGGACTTGCCTTTGCAGCCACAACGCCGACGCAGCCTAAGCGAAGAAGAGCGTGCGCTTTGGGACAGCATCGCAAGGCAGGTCAAGCCGCTGCGGAAGAAGCCGCGCCCCGCAAAGCCGGGAGCGGCAGCTCAACTTCAGGAATCAAAAATTTCCGCGAAATCGATTCCGGTTCAACGGCCGGCTGCCTCGGTGAACGCTCCAAAGCCAAGCAAGCCGGCCGCGCCGCCGCTCGCACCGATCGGCCGCCGCGAGCGATCCCGTCTGTCACGGGGTCGGAACGAGATCGATGCCAGGCTCGATCTCCACGGCATGACCCAGGTCCGCGCCCACCACGCGCTGTTCGCGTTCCTGCAGCGCGCCCATCGCGACGGTCTGACCTTCGTACTGATCATCACCGGCAAGGGAAAAGTAGGGGGGCCAGAGTCTGGAGCGCGGCGTATTGCGACGCCAAGTGCCGCACTGGCTCAGCCTGCCCGAATTTCGTTCGCTCGTGGTCGGCTTCGAGGAAGCCAATATCGGCCACGGCGGTGAGGGCGCGCTCTATGTACGGATCAGGCGGACGCGCAGGTGAGTTCATCGGAAGGCGACATGATCCCGCACGCGGGATCGGTCCACATGTCGGGACGCCGTCACAGGATGAAGCGGCTGAGGTCGGCGTTCTCGGCGAGATCGCCGACATGCTTCTTCACGTAATCGGCGTCGACCTGCACGGTCTCGCCATTGCGATCGGGCGCAGTGAAGGAGATTTCATCGAGCACCCGCTCCATCACGGTCTGAAGACGCCGCGCGCCGATGTTCTCCACGGTCGAATTGACGGCGACCGCGACATCGGCCAGCGCATCGATCGCGCCGTCGGTGATGTCGAGCGTCACCCCCTCGGTCCGCATCAACGCAACATATTGCTTGATCAGCGACGCCTCGGGCTCGGTCAGGATGCGGCGCATGTCGTCCCGGGTCAGCGCCTGCAATTCGACGCGGATCGGCAGCCGGCCTTGCAACTCGGGCAACAGGTCGGAAGGCTTTGCGATGTGGAACGCGCCTGAGGCGATGAACAGAATGTGGTCGGTCTTCACCGCGCCGTGCTTGGTCGACACGGTGGTGCCTTCGATCAGCGGCAGCAGATCGCGTTGCACGCCTTCGCGCGAGACATCGCCGCCGTGCCGGTTTTCGCGCACGCAGATCTTATCGATCTCGTCGAGGAACACGATGCCATTGTTCTCGACCGCGTTGATCGCTTCCTGAACGAGCTGTTCGTTGTCCAGCAGCTTGTCGGATTCCTCGTTGACGAGAAGCTCGTGCGAGCCCTCGACCGTGAGCCGCCGGGTCTTGGTTCGGTTGCCGAGCTTGCCGAAGATGTCACCGATCGAGATGGCGCCCATCTGCGCACCCGGCATGCCCGGGATTTCGAACATCGGAAGACCGCTGCCGGACGACTGCGTCTCGATCTCGATTTCCTTGTCGTTGAGTTCGCCATTGCGCAGCTTCTTTCGAAACGACTCGCGCGTCGCGGCACTGGAGTTGGCACCGACCAGCGCGTCGAGCACGCGTTCCTCGGCGGCGAGCTGCGCGCGGGCCTGCACGTCCTTGCGCCGGCGCTCCCGGACCTGGATGATCGCGACCTCGACCAGATCACGGACGATCTGCTCGACGTCGCGGCCGACATAGCCGACCTCGGTGAACTTCGTGGCCTCGACCTTGATGAAGGGCGCGCCCGCGAGCTTCGCCAGCCGCCGCGCGATCTCGGTCTTGCCGACGCCGGTCGGGCCGATCATCAGGATATTCTTCGGCAGCACCTCCTCGCGCAGGCCACCGTTGAGCTGCAGCCGCCGCCAACGGTTGCGGAGCGCGATCGACACCGCACGCTTGGCGTCGGCCTGGCCGACGATGAACCGGTCGAGTTCGGATACGATTTCGCGGGGGGAGAAGTCTGTCATGGCGTCCTAGCTAAGACGGGATCGGCATCAGGACAAGTCTCGTCCATTGCGGAGCATCAGGAGCGCCCGACCGTCCGGGGTCTCGACCATGCGATCCCGTAAAAATCCGGCTTTCTCATAGGCGCGCACGGCGCGGCCATTGGAAGGATCGGGGTCGGTCACGACGCGCGGCAGGTCTGAGCGCAGCAGTTGGTCGACAAATTGGCAGATAAAATGCGACCCATGGCCGCGCCCGATCATATCAGGCTCGCCGATGAACTGATCGATGCCGCGCGTGCCCAGCGGTTGCGGACCAAAACCCTGATTCCAGGCCGAGAGCGCATAGCACTGGATATAGGCAAACGGCCGGCCGTCGATCGAAACGATGAACTGGTCCATGTCCGGATGATCAAGATCGCCGCTCACGAGCGCATATTGCTCGTCCGGTTGCCCCCACCAGCGCGCCACTTCAGGTGTTTCGAGCCAGCGGCGCACCAATGGAAGGTCAGCGGCCGACATTGCGCGGAACGCAAAATGCCGCGCCATTACTTCCACTTCCGCTCCATGAATTCCACTCCATGGGTCAACCGGCCTGCAGGGTCTCGATGGTCAGGTTGCGGTTGGTGTAGACGCAGATGTCCGCGGCGATGTCCAGCGAACGGCGGACGATGGTTTCGGCATCCTTGTCGGTATCGATCAGTGCGCGGGCGGCGGCCAGCGCGTAGTTGCCGCCGGAACCGATCGCCATCACACCCGCTTCGGGTTCGAGCACATCGCCCGTACCGGTCAGGACCAGCGAGACCTCCTTGTCGGCGACGATCATCATCGCCTCCAGCCGCCGCAGGTAACGGTCGGTGCGCCAGTCCTTGGCCAGCTCGACCGCGGCGCGGGTCAATTGTCCCGGATATTGCTCGAGCTTGCTTTCCAGCCGCTCGAACAGGGTGAAGGCGTCGGCGGTCGCGCCGGCGAAGCCGCCGATCACGTCGCCCTTGCCGAGCTTGCGGACCTTCTTGGCGTTCGACTTGATCACAGTCTGGCCGATCGAGACCTGGCCGTCGCCGCCGATCACGACCTTGCCGCCTTTCCTTACGGTTAAGATGGTGGTGCCGTGCCAGACCGGCGGTTCATGTTGAGACGTTTGCATCGGATTACCTCGCGCCCGCTGATTTAAGGGCTCCGGCTAAAGGTTACAATTGGCGGTCCGGCCGAATGAGCCCGGTCACGATAAGCGGAAGTTCAGCCCTGCCCGGACCATACCGCAGTAGCGAAGGCTGCAATGGCCTGTTAAAAGGAGCGCGTTTTCAACGCATGATGCGGTAAATCGCCGCCCGGCTTCGATGGCCGGCCGATCACGGTTTTCCGGAATTGATCATGCTCGGCACAGGGATCGAAGGCCTATCTGATGCGCACGGCAAGTCTTAAGCGCAAGACCAAGGAGACCGACATCGAGGTTGCTGTGAACCTCGACGGGTCGGGCGTCGCCAATGTCGCAACCGGCATCGGCTTCTTCGACCATATGCTTGATCTGCTGGCCCGCCATTCCCGCATCGACATCACGGCGAAGGCGGTCGGCGATCTCCACGTCGACCACCATCACACGACCGAGGATGTCGGCATCGCGCTCGGACAGGCGGTGAGGCAGGCGCTCGGCAACATGGCCGGCATCACCCGTTATGCGTCGGTCCACATGCCGATGGACGAGACCTTGTCGCGTGTGGTCATCGACATTTCCGGGCGGCCGGTCCTGGTGTTCAACGTGACCTTCCCGCGCGACAAGATCGGCGAGTTCGACACGGAGCTCGTGCGCGAATGGTTCAACGCTTTCGCGATGAATGCCGGCGTGACGCTGCATGTCGAAACGCTCTATGGCGAGAACAGCCATCATATCGCCGAATCCTGTTTCAAGGGTCTGGCGCGGGCGTTGCGGGCGGCGATTGCGATCGATCCGCGCGCCGCCGGCGAAGTGCCGTCCACCAAAGGTCAGCTCGGCGGCTGACCACCTCAGTTCACGCCGGAGAATCCGATGCCGGTCTTTACGATTCATGGTCCCACCGCGAACGGGGCGGATCTCCGCCTCACCGATAAATTCGTTTTCGTTCGCGACGGATTTCATTTCTGGGCCTTCGTCTTCGGGCCGCTCTGGCTGATCTGGAACCGGCTCTGGCTGGCGACGATCGGCTGGATCATCGTCACCGTGGCCCTTCAACTTGGCTTGACGGCTCTCGGCGCCGGACGGCTGGTCGCGTGGCCCGCGGGCTTGCTCGTCGCACTGCTCATGGGACTGGAAGCCGCGAGCCTGCAGCGCTGGACATACTCGCGAGGCAAATGGCGCCAGCTCGATATCGTCGTGGCTGACGACGAAGAAGCGGCCGAGCGCCGCTTCTTCGATCGCTGGACCAACGGCTCGCGCGGCTCCGGCTATGATCCCTTGACGGTCGATCGCGGCGGCCCGCCGCCGACGCGTAACATTCCAGGGCAGCCTTTTTCACGACCGCCCCCGCCGCTGCCGCAAGGCGGCATCATCGGCCTGTTCCCCGAACCGGGAGCGCCGCGATGAGCGTCGCCATCATCGACTACGGCTCCGGCAACCTGCACTCGGCTGCAAAGGCGTTCGAGCGCGCGGCTCGGGGCATGGAGAATCCGGAAAAGATCTTGGTCACGCGCGACCCTGAGGCGGTGTATCGCGCCGACCGGATCGTGCTGCCCGGCGTCGGCGCCTTTGCCGATTGCCGCCGGGGACTGGACGCGCTCGACGGCATGCTCGACGCGTTGACCGAGGCGGTGCGCAACAAGGCGCGGCCGTTTTTCGGGATCTGCGTCGGCATGCAGTTGATGGCGACCCGCGGCAAGGAGCATGTCACGACCGACGGCTTCAACTGGATCGAAGGCGATGTCGAGAAAATCGCACCGCGAGACGAGAGCCTGAAGATCCCGCATATGGGATGGAACACGCTCGACATGGTTCGCGAGCATCCGGTGCTGGAGCGTCTACCGCTCGGGCCGAGAGGCCGGCATGCCTATTTCGTCCACTCCTATCACCTCAAGGCGGCGAACGAGGCGGATGTGCTCGCGCGCGCGGATTACGGCGGCCCGGTCACGGCCATCGTCGGCAAGGACACCGCGATCGGCACACAGTTTCATCCCGAGAAGAGCCAGCGCTTCGGGCTGGCCCTGATCTCGAACTTCTTGAAGTGGAAGCCGTGATCCTCTTCCCCGCAATCGATCTGAAGAACGGCCAGTGCGTGCGGCTCGAGCAGGGCGACATGGCGCGCGCGACCGTGTTCAATCTCGATCCGGCGGCGCAGGCCGAGAGCTTTGCCGCGCAGGGATTCGAATATCTCCACGTCGTCGATCTCGACGGCGCCTTCGCCGGCCAGCCGATGAACGCTGCTGCGGTCGAGATGATGCTGAAGGCCGTTGCCATGCCCGTGCAGCTCGGTGGCGGCATCCGTGACATCGCGACGGTCGAGGCCTGGCTCGTCAAGGGCGTGGCTCGGGTCATCATCGGCACGGCGGCGGTGCGCGACCCCGAACTCGTGAAGAGTGCGGCGAAAAAATTCCCCGGCCGCGTCGCGGTCGGGCTCGACGCGCGCGACGGCAAGGTCGCGGTCCAGGGTTGGGCGGAGACTTCGCAGGTGACCGCGCTGGAGATCGCGCAACGCTTCGAGGACGCCGGCGTCGCCGCCATCATCTTCACCGATATCGCGCGCGACGGCCTGCTCAAGGGGCTCAATCTCGACGCGACGCTGGCGCTTGCCGACCGCATCTCGATCCCGGTGATCGCCTCGGGCGGCCTCGCCTCGATCGAGGACGTCAAGGCGATGCTGGCGCCGCGTGCGAAAAAGCTGGCCGGCGCCATTGCGGGCCGGGCGCTCTATGACGGCCGGCTCGATCCCGCTGCGGCGTTGGCGCTGATCCGCGCCGCCCGGTCCGCCGCATAGAGCTTCGGATCTGATTGAATCAGAATCGAAGCTCCTGATTTTTGTTTTGACGCGTTTTCTTCACGCGAACCGGTATCACTTCGCTCGAAAACGCCTTGGAGGCTGCCATGTTCAAGGTCCGCGTGATCCCCTGCCTCGACGTCAAGGACGGACGTGTGGTGAAGGGCGTCAACTTCGTCGACCTGCGCGACGCCGGCGATCCCGTCGAAGCGGCGATTGCCTATGACGCGGCCGGGGCGGACGAGCTCTGCTTCCTCGACATCACTGCGACCCATGAGAACCGCGGCACCATGCTGGACGTGGTCCGGCGCACCGCCGAGGCCTGCTTCATGCCGGTGACCGTCGGCGGCGGGGTGCGTACCATCGACGACATCCGCATTCTGCTTCGCTCCGGCGCCGACAAGGTCTCGATCAACTCGGCCGCCGTCAGCCGGCGCGAGTTCGTCAAGGAGGGCGCGGAGAAATTCGGCGAGCAATGCATCGTGGTCGCGATCGACGCCAAGCGGGTGACGCGGCCCGGCGGCTCGGAGCGCTGGGAGATCTTCACCCATGGCGGCCGGAAGTCCACCGGCATCGATGCGATCGAATATGCCCAGGAGGTGGTCTCGCTCGGGGCAGGCGAGATCCTGCTGACCTCGATGGATCGCGACGGCACGCGGCAGGGCTTTGATCTCCAGCTCACACGGTTAATCGCGGACAGTATTCCGGTGCCGGTCATCGCCTCCGGCGGCGTCGGCAATCTGGACCATCTGGTGGACGGCATCCGTGAGGGCCACGCGACCGCGGTGCTGGCGGCGTCGATTTTCCATTTCGGCGAATTTACCATTCGCCAAGCCAAAGATCACATGACCCGCGCGGGACTGCCGATGCGGCTCGATCCCTGACGACTTCAAGTGACAAAAGTGCTACACCGATACGAAGGCGTAGCGCCCCGCCTCATGGGCGTTTTGTGTTGAGTACCGGCCTGATGCCACGTTTTACGGTCCATGATCTTGCCGCCACCATCGATGCCCGCGCCGCGTCGGGCGGGGAGGCGTCCTATACAAGAAAGCTGCTCGATAAGGGCGCCGAGCATTGCGCCAAGAAGTTCGGCGAGGAGGCGGTCGAGACAGTGATCGCCGCCGTCGAGAACAACCGCGATCACCTCATCGCCGAGAGCGCCGACCTGCTGTTTCACCTGCTCGTCGTTTTGAAATCGCGTGGTGTCACGCTTGAGGATGTCGAGGCCGCGCTCGCGAAACGGACCACGATGTCCGGGTTGGAAGAGAAAGCGTCGCGCAAGAAGGACTGACTTGGTTTTCGGGATGGAGTGAGAGGCGCCATGGATATCCGGGCCGCAGATCAGCAATACAATCCTTACCGGCTCTTCTCCCGCGAGCAGTGGGCCCGCCTGCGCGACGACACGCCGATGACGCTGGAGCCCGGCGAATTCTCCCGCTTGCGCTCGATGCACGATCGTCTCGACCCGAAGGAGGTTGAGGACATCTACCTGCCGCTGTCCCGGTTGCTGTCGATCTATGTCGACGCCATGCAGCGGCTCTACTACGCGCAGCGGCAGTTCCTCGGCATTCGGGACCGCAAGATGCCGTACATCATCGGCGTCGCAGGTTCCGTGGCGGTCGGGAAGTCGACCACCGCGCGCGTGCTGCAGGCGCTTCTGACGCGCTGGTCGCCGCGGCCGAAGGTCGACCTGGTGACCACCGACGGCTTCCTGTTTCCCAACGCCGTGCTGGAGCGGCAGGGCCTGATGCAGAAGAAGGGCTTTCCCGAGAGCTACGACCTACCGACGCTGCTGGGGTTCCTCAGCGACATCAAGGCCGGCCGGCGAAGGGTGCGGGCGCCGGTCTACTCGCACTTGACCTACGACATCGTGCCGAACCAGTGGGCCGAGATCGACCAGCCCGACATCCTCATCGTCGAAGGTGTCAACGTGCTGCAGACCGGACGGCTGCCGCGCGACGGCAAGGCGGTGCCCGTCGTATCGGACTTCTTCGACTTCTCGGTTTTTATCGATGCGGATGAGCCGGTGCTGCGCGAATGGTATGTGAGACGGTTCCTCGCGCTGCGCGACACCGCGTTCCACGATCCCAAGTCCTACTTCCACCGCTACGCGCCGCTCTCGGACGAGGAGGCGACCGCGACTGCGATCGCGATCTGGGAGCGTACCAACCTCGCCAATCTCGAGGACAACATCCTGCCGACCCGGCCGCGCGCGACCCTGATCTTGAGAAAAGGCGCCGACCATCTGGTCGAGACCGTGGCGCTTCGCCGGCTCTGATTCCGGCCCGTCACCACCTTCGGCTCACGCCGCCAGATGCGGCGTGGCAGCCAGTCCGGACAATGCATGCTCCAACTTCTCCCGATCGAGCGGTTTGATCAGGAAGCCGTCCATGCCCGCTTCGAAACAGGCGTAGCGATCCTCGACCAGCGCGTTGGCGGTGAGCGCGAGGATCGGCGTGCGACGGCCGGGCTGTCCAGCCTCGCCGGCACGAATACGTTTGGTGACCTCGATGCCGTCGAGTTGCGGCATCTGAACGTCCATCAGGACGAGGTCGTAGGGCGTGCCGGCGGACTTGGCCGCGAGCCAGGACTCCAGCGCCGCCCGGCCATGGGTCGCGATCACGGGTTGATGGCCGAGCCGGGTCAGCAGTGACCGCATCAACAGCGCGTTGATCTCGTTGTCCTCCGCCACCAAAACCGACAGGCCGGGCGCCGGTTTCTTGGCCGCGGACTCCTCGGATTCAGGCATGACGATCGCAGCCTCACCCGCCAGACTAGGCGCGGTCACGTCCGGACCGGCAGCAAGGCGCGCGGCGAGCGAGGCGGCCCGCAGCGGCTTGACCAGGTAGCCAGTGAAAGCGGAGGAGGGACTAAGCTCGTGCCGGGTCGCCGGCGTGACCATCACGATCCGTTGGGTTGCATGGGCCCGGGCGAGTTGACCGAGCTCCTCGACCGCCTCGGTGCCGAGCGCGCGATCGATCAGCACGGTATGCCAGGAGCGCTCCGGCAGGAGCACGCGGGCGACCTCGGCATCGGAAACCAGGCAGGTCTGTCCGCCCCAACGCTGCAGCCGTCGGGCGATGAGGGAGGTCTCGATGTTCTGCGGCGCGACCAGCATGACCGACTGGCCGGCGAGATTCGGTGCATCGAAAGGCGTCGCATCACCACATTGGGGAGGCAGCGGGACCGACACTTCGAAGGTCGAGCCGGCGCCGAGCTGGCTCTCCAGCGTGATGCGGCCGCCCATGCGCTTGACGATCCGCTCGGAGATCGCGAGCCCCAGACCGGTGCCGCCATAGCTCCGCGCTATGCGATCGTCGGCCTGTTCGAACTCGCGGAAGATCCGTTCCTGCGCCTCGGGCGCGATGCCGATGCCGGTGTCCCGCACCATGAAGCTGATCTCGTCCGGCCAGATGCCTGGCTCGACGATCAGCGCGACGCCGCCGCTCGAGGTGAACTTGATGGCGTTGCCGGCGAGGTTCAGCAGCACCTGGCGCAGCCGCGCGGCGTCGCCGACCAGCTCGGCCGGCAGGCGGTCGTCGACATAGGCGGCGATCTCGAGGTTCTTGGCCTGGGCGCGGGGCGCCAGCAGCTCGGTGATGTCCTCGATCAGCGAGGTCAGCGCGAAGGGGCGTTGCGCGAGGTCGATCTTGCCGGCCTCGATCTTGGAATAGTCGAGCAGTTCATCGACCAGCGACTGCAGCGCGTCGCCCGACGTCTTCACCGCCTTCACGTAGGTGGTCTGTTCCGGCGTGAGCGGCGTGTCGAGAAGCAGCGAGCTCATCCCGATGATGCCGTTCAGGGGTGTACGGATCTCGTGGCTGGCCATGGCCAGAAACCGCGACTTGGCGTGGTTGGCGGTATCAGCCTGGTCGCGCGCTTCGGCCAAGGCGCGCTCGGTCTCGGTGCGGTCCGTGACGTCACGACCGACGCATTGCAGCTCGGCGGGCTGGCCGGCGTCCGGACGAAGCAGGCCCTCGCGCCAGGCGATCCATTTCGGGCCAAGCCGGGTTGCGATCTGCTGGTCGTGGATTCGGGTGCCGTTCGGATCGATCGCGCTGTCGCCCTGTTCGAGAACCTCGAATGCGAAGCGGCTGCCGATCAGCGACCCGGCCGGCCGATCCGCCATCTGGCAGTAGGTGTCGTTGACGAATGTGATGCGTCCGTCCGGGTCGCGCATCACGATCAGGTCGCTCTGGGATTCGAACAGGCTGCGTGCGCGTTGCTCGGCCTCCTGCAGTTCCCAATTGCGGTCGGCCAGCGCCTCGTTGTGCGAGGCGATCTTGCGCAGCTTCTTGCGCAGGAAGCGCAACCTCATGCTCAGCGCCGCCAGGGCGACGCAAGCGACCGCGAACATGAAGCTCGCGCCGATCGCAAACGCGTTGGGGTCATAGCCGGATTTCTGCGAGAGGCTTCCCGCCATGAAACCATACGCGCCGCCGAAGGCCGCCGAGAAGATCAGCAGCAAGCGAATGGAGCCGAAAAGCCACTGATGACGGCGCGTGAAGCGGCGCAACTGCAGTCTGATTCGGAAGAACCGTCCCATCGCCGACCCCTCAACTCTTGCTGTTCTTGTCTTGTGATCAATTCGTTCGACGACGATGCGGTGACGACATTGCGAACTGTTTGAAAACGCGTTGCCATCCGCCGAGCGATGCGAACATGGTTACCTGAAAGTTAGCGAACGACCCGAAGCCCGGCCCCTGAGGAGGCGAGGGTCGATGTTTGTCGTCAGAGCGACGCGGCGGCGAGACGTGGATGATCGCCGCGGGCGCCGACCACGAGAGCCGCGGCATCCTGTTCGCTCAGCCGGTTCGAGCGGACGAAGATTCGATAGTCCGAAGGCCCATCGTCATGAGACAGATAGATGACGGGGGCGGAACCCGATCTCTCTGCCGAGATTGCGATGAACTGAGTGGCGGGCGTCGACCGGCAATCGGAGTCGTCCGTGTCGTCGACGTCGTCAATGACGGCGAAGTCGGCGGTCTCGGCGCGATCCGAGACCGCGACCCGCACCGTCGCAAGCTTCGGGTCGTCGGTGAAGCTGACGTGAAGGTCGGCGTGCCAGGGGGGCGATGCGATCTGCAGCGTGTCCGCGCCGATCGCGATGCAAGGGAGGGGACTGGGGACGAACTCGAAGCGGGCAACCGCCGCCGCGGCGATCAACGGAACCGCCGAAACCAACACCTTCAGACGCAACATGCACGAACTCACTTGAGCCCGGTCCGGGACGCACCGGGGTTATGGTTGGCGGAGCGTAAAGAAGACTCGTTACCGCATGGTTGACATGACCCGGATCGCGTTAACCTGCGATGCAGATTTCGGTCACGCCGCGCGGCGGACGTCCTCGGCAAGGGCGCGGTAGGACAGAGCCTCGGCGAGATGCAGGCGGCCGATCTTGTCCACGCGATCGAGATCGGCCAGCGTGCGTGCCACCCGCAGCACGCGGTGATAACCCCGTGCGGAGAGGCGCATGGTCTCGGCGGCCTCGCGGAGCAGCTTCTGGCCCTGTGCATCCGGTCGGGCGATCTCGTCCAGCACCGAGGCCGGCGCTTCCGCATTGGTGCGGATGCGCGGCAGCCCGGCCGCCGCATAACGGGCGAGCTGGATATCGCGCGCCGCGGCGACGCGGGCAGCCACCTCGGCCGAGCCTTCCGACGGGGGTGGAAGGATCAGGTCGGATGCGGTCACCGCCGGCACCTCGATCCGAAGATCGATGCGGTCCATCAGCGGGCCGGAAATCCGCATCTGGTAATCGCCCGTGCAGCGGTCGATCCGGCCCCTCTTGCACGAATAGCCCGGCTCGAAGGCGTGGCCGCAACGGCAGGGATTCATTGCGGCGACCAGCATGAAGCGCGCCGGGTAGGTCACGCGGTGGTTCGCGCGGGACACCGAGACCTCGCCGTTCTCGAGCGGCTGCCGGAGCGAGTCGAGAACGCGGGGGTCGAACTCCGGCAACTCGTCGAGGAACAGGACGCCCTGATGGGCGAGCGAAATCTCGCCGGGCCTGGCACGGATCCCGCCACCGGTCAGCGCTGCCATGCTGGCGGAATGGTGCGGGCTGCGGAATGGCCGCCGCGAGGTCAGAGCGCCACCCTGGATCTCGCCCGCGACCGACGCGATCATCGAAACTTCCAGCAGTTCCGAAGGCGACAGCGGCGGCAGGATCGATGGCAGTCTGGCCGCAAGCATCGACTTACCTGAGCCCGGCGAGCCGATCATCAACAGGTGATGGCCGCCGGCCGCAGCGATTTCGAGCGCGCGCTTGGCGCTCTCCTGGCCCTTGATGTCGCGCAGGTCGAGCTCATTGCCTCGCGCTTCGTGCACCTTTGGCTGCGGGCGCGACAGCACTTGCGTGCCTTTGAAATGGTTGGCGATCTGAATCAGCGAGTTGGCGGCGATGATCTGAATATCCGGGCTCGCCCAGGCTGCCTCCGCGCCGCAGGCCGCCGGACAGATCAATCCCTCGTCACGTGAATTGGCACCGATTGCGGCGGGCAAGGCGCCGGCCACCGGTGCGATCGATCCGTCGAGGCCGAGTTCGCCGAGCACGGTAAATCCCGACAGTGCGTCGGGTGGAATCGCGCCGATGGCAGCCATCAGGCCGAGCGCGATCGGCAGATCATAATGGCTGCCTTCCTTGGGCAGGTCCGCCGGGGCGAGGTTGACTGTGATTCGTCGCGCAGGGAGGGCGAGGCCCGAAGCAATCAGCGCCGACCTTACCCGCTCGCGCGCCTCCGACACCGCCTTGTCGGGCAGCCCAACGATGGCGAAAGCCGGCAGGCCCGGCGCGACCTGCACCTGCACGTCGACCGCGCGGGCCTCTATTCCCTCAAATGCTACAGTCGAAACGCGCTGGACCATGCCGCCCTCTTTCAGCGGGGCGAAGGTAACTGAAGAGGCAGTCTCGCGACAATCATGAACATCGGTGCCGACGAACCGTTTGTCGAACGATGCAGCGGAGTTGGCGCCCATCAAGCCTTCGTCCGTTTCGCCTCGATCGTGTCCCAGATCTTGGCGGCAACGTCCGGACCGCCGAGCCGCGCGACCGCGCGGATGCCGGTCGGCGAGGTGACATTGATCTCGGTGAGATTGCCGTCGATCACGTCGATGCCGACGAACAACAGCCCGCGCTCGCGCAGCGCCGGGCCAAGCGTGGCGCAGATCTCACGCTCCCGCGGGCTGAGGTCGGTCGCCTGCGCGGCGCCACCGCGCACCATGTTCGAGCGCAGATCGTCCGCCGCCGGCACGCGATTGACGGCGCCGGCGAACTCGCCGTCGACCAGGATGATGCGCTTGTCGCCATGCTTGACCTCGGGGATGAAGCGCTGGATCACCCAGGGCTCCTTGAAGGTCACGGAGAACATGTCGAACAGCGAGCCGAAATTCATGTCCTGCGGCATGACCCGGAAGACAGCGGCGCCGCCATGCCCGTGCAGCGGCTTCATCACCACGGCGCCATGCGTGTCGCGGAACGCATTGATCTCATCAAGGTCGCGCGAGATCAGCGTCGGCGGCATGAGTTGCGGGAAGTTCATCACGAACAGCTTTTCCGGTGCGTTGCGCACGCTTGCCGGATCATTCACGACCAGCGTCTTGGGATGGATTCGCTCCAGGAAATGCGTCGAGGTGATATAGGCGAGATCGAACGGCGGGTCCTGTCGCAACAGCACCACGTCGAATGCATTCAGCGGTTCGCGGCGCGGTTCGCCGAGGGTGAAGTGGTCGCCGGGCTCGTCGCGGACCGTCAGCACCTGAACCGGCGCGACCAGTTCCTCGCCATTCAGCGACAGCTTGTCCGGAGTGTAATAGGACAGCCCGTGGCCGCGCTTCTGTGCTTCCAGAAGCAACGCGAAGGTCGAATCGCCGCGGATGTTGATGCGCGCGATGGGGTCCATCTGGACGGCGACGTTCAATTTCATATCGGTATCCGCAGGTCTGGAGGAATGAACTTCAGGGGCTCGCATCGAACGCCGCCAACAGATGGCGCGGCAGGTGTCGCGGCGCAATCAGGACAACGTCGAAACGCAGCTCAAATTCGGCATGTTCGGGATGCGATGCCAACCAAGCCTGCGCGGCATTGACAATTCGCGCCTGCTGCCGCGGCGTCACCGCGAACGCGGCCTCGTCCAGGCTGGCGCGAGCCTTGACCTCGACAAAGGCAACGAGGTTGCGTCGCCTGGCGACGATGTCGATTTCGCCATGCGGCGTGCGAAAGCGCCGGGCGAGAATGCGATATCCCTTTGCGATCAGATAGGCGGCGGCGCGGCTTTCGGCGGAAAGGCCGGTGCGGAACGCCGCCACCCGCGCGGGAGACGCGGCCTTGATCTCCTTGTCCGGAGGCGTCTGCTCAGTCTTCGCCATGACGATCCCGCGTGTCCCTGGTGAGATCCAGCGCGCGCGCATAAACCTCGCGACGCGGCCGGCCGGACAATTCGACGGCGTGCGCCACCGCATCCTTGAGGCTGTGATGCTGCAGCTCGCCGCGCAGCAGATCGTCCAGCGCTTCCGCCGTCATGGTCCGTGCGTCCGCTGCCGGCGGGCCGACCACCAGGACGAATTCGCCGCGGGTCTCCAACTGATCGACGCTTTGCACCAACTCATCGAGCGTGCCGCGCGTCACTTCCTCATGCAGCTTGGTCAACTCGCGGCAGATCGCGGCCTCCCGCATCCCCATCACGCCCGCGAGGTCGCGAAGCGTATCGGTCACCCTGTTACCGGACTCGAACATCACCAGCGTCGAATCGATTCGGACAAGCTCGGCCAGCCTCGTGCGTCGCGCGGCCTCCTTCGACGGCAGAAACCCCTCAAAGAAGAACCGGTCGGTCGGAAGGGCGGCGACGGACAGCGCGGCCAGCACCGACGAGGGCCCGGGAAGGGCGAAGACGGCATGACCGTTGGCGCAGGCCTCGCGCACCAGCTTGAAGCCGGGATCGGAAATCAGCGGCGTGCCGGCATCCGACACCAGGGCGATCGACGCGCCCTCCGCCAGCCGCTGCAGGATTCTCGGCCGCGCGGCCGGCGCGTTGTGTTCATGGTAAGGCGTGAGCTCGGCCGCGATGCCATAGCGTTCGGTCAGTCGTCGCGTGATCCTCGTGTCCTCGCAGGCGATGGTGTCGACGCCGGCAAGCGTCTGAAGCGCGCGCAGCGTGATGTCGCCGAGATTGCCGATCGGCGTCGCGACCAGGTGCAGCCCTGGAACCGCCTTCGCGGCGGCCACGAGTTGCCCGTCGATCACGAAACTGTTGGTGGTCGTCTTCGCCGAGGGTTCCACCGAGCCTTCGCTATTTATCGAGGTCGCTTTTGCGCGCATAGTGCCAGCTTAAAGGGGAGATAGCTCCGGCGCCACAATTGCTGCCATCCGTGGATTACCGTTCATGCGGCGTTCAACGGTGAAGAGGCTATCTTATTTGCGACTTCCGCCCGCGCGGTTCGTGCCATAGTCCTTTTGTTTCAGTTAACTATTCGCCGACTAGTATGCCTGAATCCCCTTCTGGTCGTTCCGAAGGGAGGGGGCTCTGGCCGAACCGTCGGTCAGCCCAAGAGACATGAAAGTGGGCCCGCTCAAATCCGGATCTGATACCACCGCGCGCCAGACCTCGGGCGCAACCCGGCGGACGGCGATCGGCCTTATGCTGGGTGCGCCCCTGCTGTCGGCCTGCACGGTCGGGCAATTCTCCAATTCGTTCGGTAATTCCGAGGCCGCCCCGGCAGGACCGCCCCAGCAGCCGGCAACGGCGGGCACTGGACATGTCAAGGTGGGCCTAATCCTGCCGATGTCCGCGTCGGGCAATGCGGGCGTTGCAGCACAATCCATGAAGAACGCCAGCGAGATGGCGCTCGCCGAATTCCAAAATCCGAATATCCAGATCCTGATCAAGGATGACGGCGGCACCCCCCAGGGGGCGCAGCAAGGCGCCCAACAGGCGCTCGACGAAGGTGCCGAGATCATCCTGGGACCGCTGTTCGCGGCGTCCGTGCCCCAGAGCGCGCAGGTCGCGCGCGGGAAGGGCGTATCATGTATCGCCTTCTCGACTGATTCGAGCGTTGCCGGGCGCGGTGTCTTTCTACTCAGCTTCCTGCCGGAATCGGACGTCAATCGCATCGTCGACTATTCGGCGGGCGTCGGGAAAAAGTCGTTCGCCGCGCTTCTGCCCGACAATGCCTACGGCAACGTCGTCGAGGTCGCGTTCAAGCAGGCGGTTGCCCGCAAGGGGGGACGGATCGTCGCGTTCGAGAAATATGGCTCGGATCGCGCGACGCCGGCGCGCAATATCGCGCAGGCGCTCGGCCAGGCGGACGCGCTCCTGATCGCCGATGACGGCAAATCGGTGGTGGCGATGGCCGATGCACTGACCGCGGCGGGCGCCAACCTGCGCAATATCCAGTTGCTCGGCACCGGGCTGTGGGACAATCCGCGCATCTTTTCCAGCGCTTCGCTGCAGGGCGGCCTCTACGCGGCCCCGGACCCTTCCGGCTTCCGCGCTTTTGCCGGCCGCTATCGCACCCGATACGGATCGGACCCGGTGCGAACCGCGACGCTGACCTATGACGCGGTTGCGCTCGTTGCGGCGCTCGCCAAGCAGGGCGGACAGCATTATTCGGCCGATGTGCTGACCAACCCGTCCGGATTTGCCGGCATTGATGGACTGTTTCGCTTCCGGCCCGACGGCACCAATGAGCGTGGCCTTGCGGTGATGCGGGTTGCATCCGGCGGCGGCGTGCCGGTTGCGGGCTCTCCAAAGAGCTTCGGCGCTTAAGGGAAGTTACGCGGCGAGGTCGGCCACGACCGCATCGAGCACAGGAAAACCAGCCTGCGTGACACGCAGCCGTCCATCGGCTTCGACCGCGATCGCGCCTTCCTCTCGGAGGATGGCGATGCGATCCGGGTCAAGCGGGCGGCCGGCCAGCGCCGCATAGCGCTCGGGGTCAATCCCTTCGGCGAGCCGCAATCCCATCAGCAGAAACTCATCCGCACGTTCGACACTGTTGAGCCGCTCGTCGGTGATGACGCCATGGCCATTGGCCTCGACACGCATCAGCCAGGTCTCGGGCCGCTTGTCTGTCGCGGTCGCGTACCGCACGCCGTTGATGTCGAGGCGGCCGTGTGCGCCTGGGCCGATCCCGGCATATTCCTGGCCGCGCCAGTAGACCAGATTGTGCTGGCATTCGGCGCCGGGCCTTGCGTGGTTGGAAATCTCGTAGGCCGGCAGTCCGTGCTGTGCACAGACCTCCTGCGTCACATCATAGAGCACGCGTGCGACAGCGTCGTCCGGTGTCTTCAGCTTCCCCGCGGCATGAAGGCCGAAGAACGGCGTGCCTTCCTCGATGGTGAGTTGATAGAGCGACAGATGCTCGGCGGCTTCCGCGATCGCGAGCTTGAGTTCGTCCGTCCACATCGCCGGCGTCTGGTCGGGCCGGGCATAGATCAGATCGAATGAATAGCGCTCGAAGCTGCGGCGCGCGATCGCGACCGCGTCCAGCGCCTCGCGCGCGGAGTGCAGGCGTCCCAGCATTTTCAGCGAGGCATCGTCGAGCGCCTGCACGCCGAGCGAAACGCGGTTGACGCCGGCTGCTGCGATAGCCGGCAAATCGCGTCGCCTCGACACTGGTCGGATTGGCTTCCAGCGTGACTTCGACATCAGTCGCGACACGCCAATGCTTGCCGATTGCATCGAGGATGGCGCCGACCGTCTCCGGCGCCATCAGCGACGGAGTTCCGCCGCCGAGAAAGATCGACGTGACTTCGCGTCCGGGCACTCGGGCGGCCGTGGCCTCGATCTCGCGGGCGAAGCCGCGCGCAAACCGCTCCTGGTCGATCGCGGCATGACGGACATGGCTGTTGAAGTCGCAATAGGGGCACTTCGACAGGCAGAACGGCCAGTGCACATAGACGCCAAAGGCCTGTCGCTCAGCGGCGGTCAAGGCAAAGCTCCGCGAGTTTGACGAAGGCGCGGGCGCGATGCGAGAGACCCAATCCCAGCGGCGGCAGGCCGTGTTTCTCGATGCTGGTCATCTCGCCGAAGGTCCGATCGAAGCCATCCGGCTTGAACATCGGGTCGTAGCCGAAACCGGCCGCGCCGCGCGGCGGCCACACCAGCGTCCCATCGACGCGCGCCTCGACCTCCTCGATATGATCATCCGGCCAGGCGACGCAAAGCGCGGAGACGAAATGCGCGCGACGCTGCTCCGGAGTGGTCGCGCCGCGCTCCTGCAAAAGGCGTTCGATCTGCGCCATCGCGGCGTTGAAATCCTTGGTCGGGCCGGCCCAGCGTGCGGAGAAGATTCCCGGCGCGCCGTCGAGCGCATCGACGGCCAGGCCGGAATCATCGGCAAAGGCCGGTAGTCCGGCAGACTGCGCCGCCGCGATCGCCTTGATCGCTGCGTTGGCGCGGAAGCTATCACCGGTCTCCTCGGGCTCACGCGAGCCCGGCCTCGCCCGCCGAAACGGCTTCGATGCCATACGGCGCCAGCAGCTCCCGCATCTCGGCGAGCTTGCCGGGATTATGTGTTGCGATCACGAGCTGGCCCGAGAGATGCCGATGCATGCGGGCTACGCCACGGCCATCTTCTGCAGGTCGACGAGCCGCGCCACGCCCTTGCGCGCCAGGGCCATCAGGCTGAGGAATTCCTCCTGCGAGAAGGGCGTCTTTTCAGCGGTGCCCTGCACCTCGATGATGCGGCCGTCGCCGGTCATGACGAAATTGGCGTCGGTTTCCGCTTCGGAGTCCTCGGCATAATCGAGATCGAGCACCGGTGTGCCGTTGTAGATGCCGCAGGAGATCGCGGCGACATTGTCGCGCAGCACATCGGTCTTCAGCATGTTGCGCGCTTTCATCCATCCGATGCAGTCGGCCAGCGCGACCCAGGCGCCGGTGATCGAGGCCGTGCGCGTGCCGCCATCGGCCTGCAGCACATCGCAGTCGACCGTGATCTGCCGTTCGCCAAGGGCTTCCAGATCGATCGTCGCGCGCAGCGAGCGGCCGATCAGGCGCTGGATCTCGACGGTGCGGCCGTTCTGCTTGCCCGCGGACGCTTCGCGCCGCGTGCGCTCCAGCGTGGCGCGCGGCAGCATGCCATATTCCGCCGTCACCCAGCCGCGGCCCTGGCCCTTCAGCCATGGCGGCAGCCGGTCTTCCAGCGTGGCGGTGACCAGCACGTGGGTATCGCCGAATTTCACCAGGCAGGACCCCTCGGCATATTTGACGACCCCGCGCTCCAGCGATACGGCGCGCAGTTCGTCCGGTGCACGGCGGCTCGGCCGCATGGGAACCCTCCGGAAATCAAGCAAAATCGCTTCGGGGTGCTTGTAGGAGGGGGAAGGGAAGGCGGCAAGGCCCTAAGGTGGCCTTATCAAGGGAATCACCGTTCAAGGGAATCTCTGCCGCTTGTCACGGGGCCGCCCAATAGCCAAACTATTGAGTAGCCTGAGGAGTTCTCTGTGGCCCACCACGATCCGATCGGCCTGATCACGCCATATGCCGGGCTCGCCCAGCTCAACGAGCGGTCGCGCGACATATTCCGCCAGATCGTCGAAAGCTATCTGGCGACCGGCGACCCCGTCGGCTCGCGCAACATCTCGCGCTTGATTGCGGTGCCGCTGTCGCCCGCCTCGGTGCGCAACGTGATGGCGGACCTCGAGCAACTCGGGCTGATCTACGCGCCGCACACCTCCGCCGGCCGGCTGCCCACTGAACTGGGCTTGCGCTTTTTCGTCGACGCGCTGATGCAGCTCGGCGACCTCACCGAGGACGAGCGCCAGTCGATCCAGGGCCAGCTCGCCTCCGTCGGTCGTGCGCAATCGGTCGAGGCCGCGCTCGACGAAGCCTTGACGCGGCTCTCGGGCCTGACCCGGGCCGCCGCCGTTGTTCTGACCGCAAAGTCCAACGCGCGGCTGAAGCATATCGAGTTCGTGCGTCTGGAGCCGGAGCGGGCGCTTGTCGTGCTGGTCGGCGAGGATGGCCAGGTCGAAAATCGCGTCCTGGCGCTGCCGCCCGGCGTCCCCTCATCGGCGCTCACCGAAGCGAGCAATTACCTCAATGCGCGCATCCGGGGTCGGACGCTGGCGGAAGCGCGGCTGGAGTTGGAAACGGCGCTGACGCAGGATCGCACCGAACTTGATCAACTGACACAGAAAGTGATCGCAGCGGGAATTGCGGGTTGGTCCGGCGGCGAAAGCGAGAACCGGCAGCTCATCGTGCGCGGTCACGCCAATCTTCTGGAAGATCTGCACGCGCTGGAAGATCTGGAGCGGGTGAAATCGCTGTTCGATGATCTCGAAACCAAGCGCGGCGTGATCGATCTTCTCGGGCGTGCCGAGCGCGCTGAAGGCGTGCGGATTTTCATCGGATCGGAGAATAAGCTGTTTTCGCTGTCGGGCTCGTCCACCATCGTCGCGCCCTATAGCGACGGAGCCGGCCATATTGTCGGCGTTCTCGGCGTGATCGGGCCGACGCGCCTCAATTATGCGAGGGTGATTCCGACGGTAGACTACGCCGCGCGTATCGTTAGCCGCATATTGGGCGGCTGACGCCGACCAAAGCGAAAGGTGGGTTTGGCTTGATTTTCTACGCCTAAAGCACGATATCCCCGGGCAGCACCCCCTCCCAACTCATTCCAGCCGATTTTTCGAGAAGGCAAGCCATGACTGACCCCGACCTGCAGAAAAACGATCCGGCGGACCCGGCGCAGGCCAGCGAGCCCGTGGTTTCGAAACCCTACGTGATGCCTGACGATCCGGAAACGGGATCCACCGAAGCCTTGGCCAGGGAAGCCGCGGACGCGCGCGACAGGATGCTGCGCACGTTGGCGGAGATGGAGAACCTGCGCAAGCGGACCAGCCGCGAAGTTTCCGATGCCAGGACCTATGGCATCACCGGCTTTGCGCGCGACGTGCTCGATATCGCCGATAATCTGCAGCGTGCGCTCGACGCGGTGCCGGCAGAAGCGCGCGAGACCGCCGATCCCGGCCTCAAGGCGCTGATCGAGGGTGTCGAGCTGACCGAGCGGTCGCTGCTCAATACGCTGGAAAAGAATGGTGTGAAGAAGTTCGATCCGGCGGGTGGAAAGTTCGATCCGAATTTTCAACAGGCGATGTTCGAGGTTCCCGACCCGTCCGTTCCGTCGGGCACCGTGGTGCAGGTCATGCAGGCCGGCTACATGATCGGCGAGCGAGTGCTGCGTCCAGCATTGGTCGGCGTCTCCAAGGGTGGCGCGAAAGCATCTCCGGCCGCGCCTGCCAACGGCAACGAGCCCGATACGGAAGCCTGACGCGGCTTCTCCAGCCGTTGTGGGATCCGTGCTCTGCCGATCCAGCCGCTCAGCTCCGCGGCTGGATTCCGTCGCGCACGGCACGGAAGCGCGGGAACGCGCTCGACCATTGGTCGCGCGGAGCGCTGCCGATGATGCGGAGCATGTTCGGGCCGCCGAACCGCAGCCATTGCACCACGGTCACGGGCGTATTGTCCTTGCCGCTTGTCGCGTCGATCCGCGTCTCATAGGCCGCCTGGCCATCGATGCGGATCGGTTCCGACATCGTGATTCGCGCGTCGCGAACGCCTGGAATCGTCGTTGCGGCCTGCTGGGCGAAACGCGCGCGATCATCCGGCTGCGGCGGAGTAACGGGAAGCAGGCCAATCACCATGAAGGGGGCGGCCTCGAAGCCTTTGCCTTCGTCGGAGTCGGCGAGCACGAGTGCGGCGCCGGGCGCCAGCGTGCGAACGTTTTTGAAACTCGACAGATTGGTCAGGTTGAACGGCATCAGCCCGAGCTGCTCGTCGAGCGGGACGTCCTTGCGAACCGCGACGGACGCAAACATCTGGCGCACGGCGTCGTCGGTGTAGATCTTGATCACATTTTCCGGGATCTGAACGGCGACATAGCCCGAGAACGTTCCGCCCGACACGATCATCGAATAGCGCCGAACCGTATCGGCGCCGTCCTTCGCGGTTTCGGCGGTGTAGTAGGCGGTGCCCGCCGGTGTCTCGATCTTCTCCGGCTTGACGCCGCCCGCGCCGGCCGGATTGTTCTTGAACGCGTTCGAGACCTCGTTATAGGCGTCGGCAGGAAGCTCGGTCATCAGGACCTTGACGCGCTGGTCGTCGGACTCGAACCCGGAAAACGATTTGGCGCGCGCGAGACCGACCAGCGGGGCCAATCCGAACCGGAGTCCCGGCGGAAAGGTGGCGTCCGCGGCTGATCCGGGCCGAAGGGTGGCGATCAGCAGCGCAGCCACGGTCAGTACTCGAAAGCGCATCATGAGGGGCCTATTTGGTTGGTATTGCGGCCGATAAATGGTCAGCCGGAGTAGCCCGGTTTGGGGCGACCGCTTTTAGCCCTTTTGCCAGCCCGGCAACAGGGTGCGGCGCCGTTCCGTTCCCCACGCGCTCCAGGGCTCCGGTACGTTCTTCGCATACGTTAACGGGATATTGCCGATTGATCCGCTCCGGGCGTGCGAGCGCGGATCGGACATTATCTTTCGGCTGCAAGGGGTTTTCATGGGCCAAGGTTGCAGCGACCTCCTTGCGGGCCAATGCCCCTCTCCTATATGAGGCACAACGCCGCGATATCGCGAGTATTTGATCTGAGGGGGTAAGGATTGGGGTGCCGTCAGGGCCCTTCCGACCTGCCACAAAACGAGGGATATGAGGACCATGGGAAAGGTCATTGGGATCGATCTCGGCACCACGAATTCGTGCGTCGCCGTCATGGATGGCAAGACATCCAAAGTTATCGAGAACGCTGAGGGCATGCGGACGACACCGTCCATCGTCGCCTTCAGCGATGATGGTGAGCGCCTCGTCGGCCAGCCGGCCAAGCGCCAGGCGGTAACCAATCCCGAGCGGACCTTCTTTGCGGTCAAGCGCCTGATCGGCCGCCGCTACGACGACCCGATGGTCGAGAAGGACAAGAAGCTTGTCCCCTACAAGATCGTCAAGGCGTCCAACGGCGACGCCTGGGTCGAGGCCGACGGCAAGACCTATTCGCCTTCGCAGGTGTCCGCCTTCATCCTGCAGAAGATGAAGGAGACCGCCGAGGCCCATCTGGGCCAGAAGGTCGATCAGGCCGTCATCACCGTTCCCGCCTATTTCAACGACGCCCAGCGCCAGGCCACCAAGGATGCCGGCAAGATCGCCGGCCTCGAAGTGCTGCGCATCATCAACGAGCCGACCGCGGCGGCGCTTGCCTACGGCCTCGACAAGACGAAGACCGGCACGATCGCGGTTTATGACCTCGGCGGCGGCACCTTCGACGTGTCGATCCTGGAGATCGGCGACGGCGTCTTCGAGGTGAAGTCGACCAATGGCGACACCTTCCTGGGTGGCGAAGACTTCGACATGCGGCTCGTCAACTATCTGGCCGACGAGTTCCAGAAGGAGCAGGGCATCAACCTGCGTAACGACAAGCTCGCCTTGCAGCGCCTGAAAGAGGCCGCCGAGAAGGCCAAGATCGAGCTGTCCTCGACGACGCAGACCGAGATCAACCTGCCGTTCATCACGGCGGACCAGTCCGGGCCGAAGCATCTGACGATGAAGCTGACGCGCGCCAAGTTCGAGGCGCTGGTCAACGACCTCGTCGAGAAGACCATCGAGCCGTGCCGCAAGGCGCTGAAGGATGCTGGCCTCACCGCCGGCGAGATCGGCGAAGTGGTGCTGGTCGGCGGCATGACCCGCATGCCGAAGATCCAGGAGATGGTGAAGCAGTTCTTCGGCAAGGAGCCGCACAAGGGCGTCAACCCGGACGAAGTCGTTGCCATTGGTGCTGCGATCCAGGCCGGCGTGCTGCAGGGCGACGTCAAGGACGTGCTGCTGCTCGACGTGACGCCGCTGTCGCTGGGTATCGAGACGCTGGGTGGCGTGTTCACCCGCATCATCGACCGCAACACGACGATCCCGACCAAGAAGAGCCAGGTGTTCTCGACCGCCGAGGATAACCAGAACGCGGTGACCATCCGGGTCTTCCAGGGCGAGCGCGAAATGGCGGCCGACAACAAGATGCTCGGCCAGTTCGACCTGATGGGCATTCCGCCGGCCCCGCGCGGCATGCCGCAGATCGAAGTGACCTTCGACATCGACGCCAACGGCATCGTCAACGTCTCGGCCAAGGACAAGGCGACCGGCAAGGAGCAACAGATCCGCATCCAGGCCTCCGGCGGTTTGTCGGATGTCGACATCGAGAAGATGGTCAAGGACGCCGAGGCCAATGCGGCTGCGGACAAGAAACGCCGCGAGGCGGTCGATGCCAAGAACCATGCGGATGGGTTGGTGCATTCGACGGAGAAGGCCCTCGCCGAGCACGGCTCCAAGATCGCCGAAGGCGAGCGCCGCGCCATCGAGGACGCCGTCAGCGACTTGAAGGAAGCGCTGAAGGGTGACGACGCCGAGGCGATCAAGACCAAGACCAACACGCTGGCGCAGGCTTCGATGAAGCTGGGCGAGGCCATGTATAAGCAGCAGGCCGAAAGCGATGCGGCGCGGGATGCTGCGAAGGACGACGTGGTCGACGCGGAATTTACCGAAGTCGACGACGACAAGAAGAAGTCTGCTTAAAGGCGGGCACGGACAATGACCCCCATGCCAAAGAGCGCGCAGCGCGTCTCGATGGATGGGGGTCATTTTTCATCTTGCCGAGGATCGCATCTTTCTTGCATCGCTTCGGAATGAAGACGAAGTTCGGGCGGGTCTGACGGATGTCTACCAAACGCTGCTATTACGAAACTCTCGAAGTCGAGCGCAACGCAGACGACTCCAAGCTCAAGGCGGCGTTCCGAAAGCTCGCGATGAAGTGGCACCCCGACCGCAATCCGGGCGACGCCGCAAGCGAGATACGTTTCAAGGAAATCAACGAAGCCTACGAGGTCCTGAAGGACGGCGACAAGCGCGCGGCCTATGACCGCTACGGCCATGCGGCGTTCGAGCAGGGCGGCATGGGCGGAGGCGGTCCCGGATTCGGCGCAGGCTTCGCCACTTCGTTTTCCGACATCTTTGAAGATCTGTTCGGCATGGCCGGACAACGCGGCCGCGGCGGCGGCGGGGGACGCGAGCGTGGCGCCGATCTTCGCTACAATATGGAAATCACCCTCGAGGAAGCGTTTCAGGGCAAGACCGCGCAGATCGAGATCCCGGTCTCGGTCACCTGCGAGGCCTGCTCAGGCACGGGTGCCAAGGCCGGCACCAAGCCGAAGACCTGCTCGACATGCGCAGGCATGGGCCGGGTGCGCCAGGCACAGGGCTTTTTCACGCTGGAGCGCACCTGCCCGAGCTGTCAGGGTCGCGGCCAGATGATCGAGGATGCCTGCCCGTCATGCACCGGCTCGGGCCGAGTGACACGCGAGCGGACTTTGTCGGTGAACATTCCGCAGGGCGTGGAAGACGGTACGCGAATCAGGCTGGCAGGCGAGGGCGAGGCCGGCTTCCGCGGCGGGCCGGCCGGAGATCTCTACATTTTCCTGTCGCTCACGGCGCATGAGTTTTTTCAGCGCGATGGCGCCGACCTGCACTGCCGCGTGCCGATCTCGATGGTGGCGGCGGCGCTCGGCGGCGAGTTCGAGGTGCCGACCATCGACAAGGGCAAGACCAAGGTCAAAATCCCTTCGGGAACCCAATCGGGACGTCGTTTCCGGATCGCCTCGAAAGGCATGCCGGTGCTCCGCTCGCGCCAGAGCGGCGACATGTATGTCCAGGTCGTCGTCGAAACGCCGCAGAACCTGACCAAGAAGCAGCAGGAATTGCTGGCCGAGTTCGAAAAGCTGTCCTCCGGGGTCACGCAGCCAGAAGCGTCGGGCTTCTTCACCAAGGTGAAGGACTTCTTCGGCAATCGCGCCAGTTAACAAGTACGTCACCGTTGTGCGCGGCAGCGAGAAACCTAGACGGCAGAAGGTGTTATCTCCGGGGTTCCGCACGGTACGGATCGGCTTGACCGTCCCGCTCCGGACCTATACGTCTTCATGACCGTTTTCTGACATCGCCGCGGAAACGCGGTCCCGTCTGGTACTGACATGCCCCAAACGTCCGTGCGTGCGTTGAAGAAGACTCCTCGTCTTGACGACGAGGTGCGTTTTCTCCGTTCCTGGATCGAGAAGCCCCTTCATATGGGGGCCGTGATGCCGTCGGGCCGACCGCTCGCCCGCACCATGGCGCAGTACGTCGATGTCGATGACAGGGGACCCGTGGTCGAGCTCGGGCCAGGCACCGGCGCGATCACCAGCGCGCTGATCGACCGTGGCATCGAGCAGAAACGCCTCGTGCTGGTCGAATATAATCCCGGTTTCTGTGCGCTTCTGCGCGACCGCTATCCTCAGGCCAGGATCGTGCAGGGTGACGCTTATAGGCTGCGGGACACGCTCTGGAACGTTTTGAGCATGCCCGCCAGTGCGGTGGTGTCGGGTCTGCCGCTGGTGACAAAACCGATGCTGACGCGCGTAAGGCTCATTCGCGATTCCTTTGCGGCGCTGGCGCCCCATGCGCCTTTCATCCAGTTCACCTATTCGGTGGTGCCGCCGATCCCGAAATCGCTGCCGGGCGTTTCGACGGAAGCCTCCGAGCGGATCTGGATGAACCTTCCGCCGGCCCGCGTGTGGGTGTATCGCAAGGATTAGAGCTTTTTCGGTTCTGATGGATTCAGAACCGAAGCCCTAGATTCTTGTTTTGACGCGTTTTCTTCACGCGAACCGGTATCCACTTCGCTCGAAAACGCTCTAACGCCGCCTGGCCCTTTCGCTCGGCGGCATCAGATTTGCCCCGAATGCGATTGAAAACGTGTCCACTCCGAAAATCCTGGTCATCCCCGGCTCGCTGCGCACCGGCTCGCACAATGTGAGGCTTGCCGCGGCGGCGGCTTACGAGTTCGCGCAGGCCGGCGTGGAAGTGACCCGCCTGTCGCTCGGTGATTTTCCGCTGCCGATCTATGACGGCGACCTGCAGGCAAAATCGGGCGTGCCAAAGCACGCGGTCAATCTCAAGCGCATGATCGGCGCCCATCACGGCGTGCTGCTCGTGACGCCGGAATATAATTCCTCCGTGCCTCCACTTGTCAAAAACACCATCGACTGGCTGACGCGCGTCCAGGATGCGAACGAGACTCGCGGCCAGGTGCTTCGCGCACGGCCGTTTGCGATCGCCGCTGCGTCCGAAGGCCGGCTCGGTGGAACCCGCGCTCTCGCGGCGCTACGCTTGATCCTGTCCGCCTGCCACGCGACCGTGATCCCGAACCAGCTTGCGCTATCCTTTGCGGATCAGGCCTATGACGATATGGACAGATTGAAGAATCCGGCCGATATCGAGGCGCTGAAAGCGCTGGTGCGGCAGTTGATCAATTTCTCCCAGCACATGACGTGAGGTGATGCCCCATGCCGCCGTCCGACTTGGCTCCGAAAGACCGGTTGATTGTCGCGCTCGATCTGGCAAGCGTCGAGGCCGCTGAAGCGATGGTGGCGCGGCTAGGCGACAGCGTGACGTTCTACAAGATCGGTTATCAGCTCGCTTACGCCGGCGGGCTGCCGCTGGTGCGCAAGCTCGCCGACAACGGCAAGAAGGTCTTCATCGATCTCAAGCTGCACGATATCGGCAATACGGTTGCGCGCGGCGTCGAGAGCATCGCCAGGCTCGGAGCGACCTTCCTCACCGTGCATGCTTATCCGCAGACGATGAAGGCAGCGGCGGAAGCGCGGGCCGGCACGAACTTGAAAATTCTCGCGGTCACCGTGCTCACATCCTATGACGACGACGATCTCCAGGCCGCCGGCTATCGGTTCGGCGTGTCCGATCTGGTCCAGGCCCGTGCGCAACAGGCCGAGCTGCTTGGCATCGATGGCCTCGTCTGCTCCGCGGAGGAAGCTGCCGCGCTGCGCAAGGTGGTCGGCCGTCGGATGAGCCTGGTGACTCCAGGCATTCGGCCGGCCGGATCATCGAGCGGTGATCAGAAGCGGATCATGACGCCGGCCCGTGCGATTGCAGCCGGCGCGGACTATCTCGTGGTCGGCCGCCCGGTTCTGGAGGCCGCCGATCCCAAGGCTGCTGCCGAGGCCATTCAGGCCGAGATCGCTCCGGCACTTGTCGCGTAAGGAAGGACGTACTGAGATGGCAAAAGGATACTGGATTGGGCGCGTCGACGTTCACAACGAGGACGGCTACAAGGCTTATGCTGCGGCGAACCCCGCGATCTTCAAGAAATTCGGCGGGCGCTATGTCGTGCGCGGCGGCCGGTTCACCGGCGTCGAGGGCAACAGCCGGTCACGGAACGTGGTGATCGAGTTCGCCGACTACGATACCGCGCTGTCCTGCTATCAGTCGCCGGAATACCAGGCGAACATCAAGGTGCGGCAGCCGCATGCGATTGCCGATCTCATCATCGTGGAAGGTTACGAGGGTCCGCAACCCTGACGTTTAAGGGCGTGATCGGTTGCTGGAACAGCCCGCCCCCGCTACAAGAGCCGGAAGAGGGTTGAGCCATGACCGATATGCGGTTGATCGTTGCAGGAGCCGGCGGCCGGATGGGCCGCGCGTTGACTCGCGTCATTTCCGAGACCCCAGGCGCGGTTCTGGCCGGCGCGCTGGAGGCGCCGGGTTCCGAGCTCCTCGGCAAGGATGCCGGTGTGCTGGCGGGGCTGCCAGCGAACGGCGTGCTGCTCTCGGCTGATCTATGGACGATGTCTGCGAATGCGGACGGCATTCTCGATTTCACCGTGCCCGGCGCGACCATCGCCAATGTTGCGATCGCCGCGCAACGCGGTCTGGTTCATGTCATCGGCACCACCGGTCTGTCCCACTCCGACGACGCCGTGATCCAGAGCGTCACCTCACGCGCGATCGTGGTCAAATCCGGCAATATGAGCCTCGGCGTCAATCTGCTGGCGGCACTGGTCAAGCGCGTCGCCAAGACGCTCGACCAGGGCTTCGACATCGAAATTCTGGAAATGCACCACAAGGCCAAGATCGACGCGCCCTCCGGCACGGCCTTGATGCTGGGCGAAGCTGCGGCGGCCGGCAGAGGTATCGTGCTGGATGAGCGATCGGCCCGTGGCCGTGACGGTGTCACCGGTGCGCGCCGGCCGGGCGATATCGGTTTCGCCTCCTTGCGCGGCGGCACCGCCGCCGGTGATCATAGCGTCGTGTTCGCCGGTCCCTTTGAGCGGCTGACGCTCTCCCACCATGCAGAGGACCGCATACTCTTTGCGCACGGTGCGCTCAAGGCGGCGCTGTGGGCGCATGGCAAGCCGCCCGGCTTCTACACGATGGCCGACGTGCTGGACTTGGGCGATATCTGATCAATTGAAATGGAAGCGGACGGATGAGCGAGCGACTTCTTGTGCTGGTGCGCCACGGTCAGAGCGAATGGAATCTGAAAAATCTGTTCACCGGCTGGAAAGATCCTGACCTCACCGAGCAGGGCATCGCCGAGGCCAAGGACGCCGGCCGCAAGCTGAAGGCGCAGGGCCTGTCGTTCGATGTTGCCTTCACCTCGGACCTCTTGCGCGCGCAACACACGCTCGACCTCATTCTCTCCGAGATCGGCCAGACCGATTTGCCGACCAAACGGGATCTGGCGCTGAACGAGCGCGACTATGGCGATCTCTCCGGACTGAACAAGGACGACGCCCGCAAGAAATGGGGCGAGGATCAGGTCCTGATCTGGCGGCGCTCCTATGACGTGCCGCCGCCTGGCGGCGAGAGCCTGAAGGATACGCTGGCGCGCACGCTGCCTTACTACGTCAAGGAGATCCTGCCGTGCGTGCTGCGTGGCGAGCGCACGCTGGTCGCGGCCCACGGCAATTCGCTGCGGGCGCTGATCATGGTGCTGGAAAAGCTCTCGCCGGAAGGCATTCTCAAGCGCGAGCTCGCCACCGGCGTGCCGATCATCTATCGCCTGAATGCAGATGCCACGGTGGCGTCGAAGCTCGATCTGGCGACGTGAGCTTGCGCTCACCGATTCAAGCCGCGACCTGCGGAGCAGCGAGCTGCCCCGCTTCCCAGCCCAGCATCGCCTGCTTGCGGGTGATGCCCCAGTGATAGCCGGTGAGCTTGCCATCCTTGCCGAGTGCGCGATGGCAGGGCACGACGAACGACACCGGATTCCTGCCAATTGCCGCGCCGACCGCGCGCGAGGCCTTCGGCGACTTGATGCTGCAGGCGATATCCGAATAGCAGACCGCTCGGCCCATCGGGATCTTCAACAGCGTCTCCCAGACCCGTACCTCGAAATCGGTGCCGATCAGGACGACGCGCAGCGGCTGATCCGGCCGCCACAGTTTCGTGTCGAAGACGCGCTGCGCCAGCGCCACCGTGCCGTCGCGATCCTCGACATAGGTCGCGTTCGGCCAGCGCCGCGTCATGTCGGCGAACGCGACCTGCTCCTCGCCGGGATCGGCGAACGCAAGACCAGCCAGGCCACGGTCAGTTCCGATCACGATCGCGGTGCCGAACGGAGAGGGGTGGAACCCGTAGCGCAGCGTCAGGCCGGCGCCGCCGTTCTTCCATTCGCCGGGGGACATGGCTTCGTGAGTCACGAACAGGTCGTGCAGCCGCCCCGGACCCGAGAGACCGGAGTCGAGCGCGGCATCAAGCACGCTCGCGGAATCCCGCAGCAGGCCCTTGGCGTGATCCAGCGTCAGCGCCTGCATGAAGGCCTTCGGCGTCAGTCCGGCCCAGCGACGGAAAAGATGGTGCAGTTCGTCCGGCGTGACGCCGGCCGCGTCCGCCATCGCCTCGATGGTCGGCTGGCTCCGCCAGTGCTCGGAGATGAACGCGATCGCCCGACGAACGGAATCATAGTCGCGCAACGCGGCATTCTGCGGGCCTGGCTTGGCAAGGCGCGGGTCTTCTATGGCGAGTGTCATCATGGAGGTGGATGTAGGACGTACCGGCATGTGAAACCACCCGATTTCCGACGACCGTCAGCCTATGGGGTTGTAAGTCACCCCGCGCCGGGCGGCTGCCAGCGCCGCATTCAAGGCCTTGGCAAAGCTTGCCTTTTCGTCAGGCCCCAGGAATCTCCCGATCGATACGTGATGTCCCCTGTACACCAGATAGAGCCTTTCGACGCCATATTCCTCATGAACCTGCTGGTCGAGCCGCACCCAGAGCGGGTTGAGCACCCATTCGGCGACCTGGCCGCGGTGGCTGACCCGGCGCACGCGCAATTCGGACGGCGTCAACGAAATTTCCTCGTGTGCCCGTGCGGTGCGGAAATTGACCTTGAACGCCCAGTAGATCACGAGCACGTCCAGCCCGAAGAAGCCGAGCACCGGCCAGGCCCCCATCAAAAGAAACGCGACGCCGGCAACGAAGCTGACGACGCTCAGAAACCCCATCAGCACGATGAAGCCGGTGCGGTTGAGCGAGCGATGCGGCGTCAGCAGCGCCGAAAACAGCTCGGGCTCAGGCGTGTTCGGATCAATTTGATTGCCTGTCGTCATCGTGTCTCAGTATATCCCCTTCATGGCGAAAATCATCCGCGCTCAACGTCAAGCAAAAGCAGGTGTTCGACCGCTGCCGAAAAAATCGGCAGCGAAGACCAAGGCAAGTCCTGTGCGGCCGACCAGGAAAGCCGCGAAAGCGTCAAAGCCCAAATCGGCGAAGCCCAAAGCGTTCAAACCCTGGACCTCCGACGAGGTCCGCGAAGCTTTCACCCGCTTTCAGAAAGCCAATCCCGAGCCGAAGGGCGAGCTCGAACACCTCAATCCCTTCACACTCCTCGTCGCGGTCGTGCTGTCGGCGCAGGCGACCGACGCTGGCGTAAATCGCGCGACACGCGCGCTGTTCGCCATCGCCGACACGCCGGAGAAGATGCTTGCGCTCGGCGAGGACAAGCTGCGCGACTATATCAAGACCATCGGGCTCTATCGCACCAAGGCGAGAAACGTCATCGCGCTGTCGGAAAAACTGATCAGGGATTTCGGCGGCGAGGTGCCGCGTACCCGCGCCGAGATCGAGTCGCTGCCCGGCGCGGGACGCAAGACCGCCAATGTCGTGCTCAACATGGCCTATGGCGAGCACACGCTCGCGGTCGATACCCATGTGTTCCGTGTCGGCAACCGCACCGGGCTCGCGCCGGGCAAGACGCCGCTCGAAGTCGAACTCGGACTGGAGAAGATCATCCCGCCCGAGTTCATGTTGCATGCGCATCACTGGCTGATCCTGCATGGGCGCTATACCTGTCTCGCCCGCAAGCCGCGCTGCGAGGTATGCCTGATCAACGATCTCTGCCGCTGGCCTGAAAAGACGGTCTGAGGCATGATGGGTGTGCGCCTCTGACGCGCCGTTCGGCGTTGCGCGCCGAGGGCGCGCATATCGGGCAGACCAATCTTGGGAAATGTCGTGAGTCAACAGGACCAGGCCGCCCCGGCGACAGCATCAGTCTCCGCTCCAACCGCCGCGCCTGCGGCCGCGCCGAAATCGTCGAGCTCCTGGACGCGGCTGGTGATTCCCTTGTTCGCGGTGATTGCTGCACTCGTCTTTGTAGCAATCGCAACGTCGAACTGGAACGAATGGACCGGCAATGCGGTGGTTCAGACCACGAATGACGCCTACGTCCGCGCCGATCTGACGCGCTTGAGCAGCCGCGTCGCCGGCGAGGTGTTGACCGTCGCGGTGAGCGATTTCCAGCGCGTCAAAGCCGGCGATCTCCTCGTTCAGATCGATCCGGCCGATTATGAGGCCCTGGTCGCGCAAGCCGAGGCCAGCGTCGCCGCGGCGCAGGCGGCACTCGACAATCTCGCCAATCAGGTCGAGCTTCAGTACGCAACGATCGCGCAGGCCGAGGCGCAGCAGCTTTCCGCGACCGCGCAGCAGCTGGAGGCGCGTCAGGAGCAGGAGCGTCAGCAATCGTTGTCGCAGACCGAAGCCGGAACGCGACAACGACTCGAGCAGGCCACCGCAGCTTTTGCCAAGGCGGACGCCGACGTTCGCGCGAGCCGCGCCGTCATTGCGGCCCAGAAGCACCAGCTCGAAGTGTTGTCCGGAACCAAGAAGCAGCGCGCCGCCGATCTCGAGGGCGCGAAGGCAAGTCTCGCCGCGGCAAAGCTCAAGCTCGGCTACACCAAGATCGTCGCGCCATTCGATGGCGTCACCGGCGAGCGTCAGGTGCAGCAGGGTGACTATGTCAATATCGGCACCAATCTCGTCAACGTCGTGCCGCTGCCCAATGTCTACGTCATCGCCAACTACAAGGAGACGCAACTCACGCGCGTCAGGCCTGGCCAGCCGGTCGATCTCACGGTCGACAGCTTTCCGAACGAGAAACTGCGCGGCACGGTCGAGCGCATCTCGCCGGCCAGCGGATCGCAATTCGCGCTGTTGCCGCCGGACAATGCGACCGGCAATTTCACCAAAGTGGTCCAGCGCGTCCCGGTGCGTATCGCGCTCGATAAGAACCAACCGCTGCTGGAACGTCTATTGCCGGGCATGTCGGTCGTGACCCGCATCCACACCGACGGCAAGCAAGATGGCGGTCAATGACACCGACAGGGGACCGCTGTCGCGCGGCGGCGTCGCGGCGCAGCCGCTGTTCGCGGTCGGAGCCGTCCTGCTCGGCTCGTTCCTGGCGAATTTCGACAGCCGGCTGACCTCGGTCGGGCTGCCCGATCTGCGCGGCGCGTTCTCGCTCACTTTCGACGAAGGCGCCTGGCTCAGCACGGCCGGGATCGGCTCGCAGATCTTCATCGCGCCTGCGGTTGCGTGGCTTGCGACCGCCTTCGGGCTGCGCAGGGTGCTCGGCATTCCAAGCCTCGTGTTCGCGCTGATCGCGCTGGTGATCCCCTTCGTGCGCGACTATCCGCTGCTGATCGCGCTCAGCATCATCCACGGCATGCTGCTCGGCACCTTCGTGCCCGCGACCCTGATGATCGTTCTCCGCAACCTGCCGATCCGGTGGTGGGTGCCCGCGATCGCGATTTATTCGATCAGGGTCGGCTTTGCGCTGGATACCAGCTCGTCCGCGGTCGGATTCTATGTCGAGCACTGGGGCTGGCAGTGGATTTATTGGCAGGGCGCGCTGATCGCGCCGCTGATGGGGCTGATGGTCTATCTCGGAACGCCCCACGAGGACGTCAATCGCGACCTTGTGCGGCACGCCGACTGGGGCGGCATGCTGCTGCTCGGCGCATCCGTCGCGATGATCTATGCCGGTCTCGATCAGGGCAATCGACTGGACTGGCTCGAGTCAGGGACGGTGATGGCCTTGTTGCTCGGCGGCGGCGCGCTGTTCATCGGTTTTCTCGTCAACGAGGCCTGCGTCAGCAATCCCTGGGCCCATGTCAACGTGCTGTTCTCGCGCAATGTCGGGCTCTCGCTGGTCATCATCCTGCTCTACACGCTGACGAGCCTGTCCAATTCGTCGCTGGTGCCGAACTTTCTCAGCGTCGTCGGCCTGATGCGGCCGGAGCAGTCGGGCACGCTGCTCCTCGTCTTCGGCGCGCTGCCGATGCTCGTGCTGGTGCCGATATCGATTTTCCTGCTCAGGCATTTCGATGCGCGCACGGTCCTGGTCGTCGGCTTGTCGGCCTTCGCGACCGCGAACCTGCTCGGCACGCAGCTCACGCACGACTGGGCACGAGGGGATTTTGTGACCATCGTGCTGCTGCAGTCCGTCGGCCAGGCGTTCACGCTGCTGCCGATCATCATCCTGGCGCTGTCGAACTCCGATCCGACGCGGGCAACGGCGTTCGCCGCCTATATCCAGATCATGCGGCTCGGCGGTGCCGAGATCGGCATTGCCTTGATGGGGACATGGCTGCGCGTGCGCGAGCAGGTGCATTCCAACTATATCGGGCTGCACATCGAAAATGGCGGCGTCGATGTGGTACGCGTGCTCAAGCAGCTCGCAGAGGGTTTCACGGGCCACGGTGCGGGGACCGCTTCGGCGCGGGCGCTCGCCACGCTGTCCAGCGAGGTGGCGCGTGAGGCGAACGTGCTGGCCTATATCGACGGCTTCTGGCTCTGCTTCTGGTTGGCAATCGTTGCGCTGATCCTTGTCAGCCTGGTTACCCGAGCGCCTCCCGGGCCGTTCACCCCGGAGCCGTTCGGCGCGGCCAAGGCCGTGCTGCGCAAGTGCGGAGTGGCCGTGCGATAAGGCGACATCTCTCCGCCGCTTCGTATTGACGCGCTCAGGGCTTGGGCGCGTCAAAGGCCCGAACATGTCTGCGCTGAAGCAGCGCCGGCTTGTCGAAGGACGATGGCCGGCTTACGCTGTCCGGCAAGGTCCAGATCAAGGATCGTACAAAATAATTGGGAGGGTTCGCCGTGCGACCGCAGTTCGCGCTTGTCCTGTCTTCCGCCTTTCTGGTTCTCGGAATGTCCGGCGCACGAGCGCAGATCTCCGATAACGTCGTCAAGATCGGTGTGCTCAACGATCAGTCCGGTCTCTATGCCGATCTCGGCGGTCCGGGCTCGGTCGGTGGCCGCGCGAATGGCCGCTGAGGATGCTGGCGGCTCGGTGCTCGGCAAGCCGATCGAGATCGTATTTGCGGATCACCAGAACAAGGCCGATATCGGCGTCGCCGTCGCACGTCGCTGGTTCGAAAACGAGAATGTCGACATGGCCATCGGCTTCGACAACTCGTCCGTGGCGCTTGCCGTCGAACAGCTCGCCGCCGAACACAATCGCATTGCCGTCGCGGGCGCGGTCGGCAGCACGGCCTTCACCGGTAAAAACTGCACTGCGAACGAGGCGTCGTGGATCTATGATAGCTACGCGCTGACCACGAGCCTTGCGAAATCAACCGTGGCGGAAGGCCGCGACACCTGGTTCTTCATCACGGTCGACTATGCCTTCGGCCACTCGCTGGAAGCGGATGCGACCGCCGCGGTTCAGGCGGCCGGCGGCAAGGTGCTCGGCAGCGTCCGTCATCCCCTCAACACGTCCGACTTCAGCTCTTATCTGCTGCAGGCGCAGGCCTCCGGCGCGAAGGTGGTGGCGTTCGCGAATGGCGGCGGCGACATGGTCAACGCGGTCAAGCAGGCCAATGAATTCGGCCTGACGAAAAAGCAGAGCATGGTCTCTTTGCTGGTCTTCATTTCCGACGTGCACAGCATGGAGCTCCAGGCCGCTCAGGGCCTGAAATTCGTCACCGCGTTCTATTGGGACCGCGATGATGAAAGCCGCGCCTGGTCGAAGCGCTTCTTCGCGCGCCATGGCCGGATGCCGACCATGGCGCAGGCGAGCGTCTATTCGGCGGTCCATCACTATCTCGCGGCGATCGCCGCTGCTGGCACGGACGAAGCGAAAGCCGTGATGGCGAAGATGCGCGAGATGCCGGTAAATGACTTCTATGTCAGAAACGGCCATTTGCGCGAGGACGGCCGTCTGGTTCACGACATGTATTTCGCGCAAGTGAAGACGCCGGCAGAAGCCGACAGGCCCTGGGATTACTACAAGATTCTCGGCGTGATTCCCGGCGATCAGGCCTTTCGTCCGCTCGCGGGAAGGGGGCTGTCCGCTGGCCGTGCATTGATCCGCCGGCGGTCATTGTTGAAGCAAAGGAAAGCCGCATTCACCGCATAGTGAACCTACCCCGCTGCCCGTGAACGCCCCGGTTGAAATATTCGCCGCTCCGCGCGGTTTATAGGTAAATGGGGTATCAAAGGCGGGGACATCACATGAACCACACGGCCGCGCTTGTTTCACTGGCGACCTCGGTTCCGCCCTACCAATTGCAACAGAAGGAAATCCTGCAAGCCGCGACCGGCATATTTGCCGAGCGGAATGAGCAGTTCGAGAATCTTCTGAGCCTGTTCGCGAACACCGGCATTCAGCATCGTTACGGCGTCAAGCCGATCGAATGGTATCTCGCGCCGCGCGGCTGGCCGGAGCGAACGGAGGCTTTTCTGGAGGGTGCCGAGGCCTTGTTTCTCGACGTCGCACGCAAGGCGATCGCGGCCGCCGATCTCGATGCCAGCGATATCGACACTGTCGTCACCGTATGCTCCACCGGCATCGCGACGCCGACCCTGGAGGCGCGCGTCGCCGGCAAGATGGGCTTCCGCGCCGACGTGTCGCGTGTGCCGGTGTTCGGGCTTGGCTGCGCCGGCGGTGTCTCCGGTCTCTCGATCGCGTCAAGGCTCGCACAGTCGCGGCCCGGCACCAACGTGCTCCTGGTCGCGCTCGAACTCTGCACGCTCGCCGTCCGTCATGACGAACTGACCAAGGCGAACATCGTCGCGGCCAGCCTGTTCGGCGATGGGGCCGCCGCCGCCGTGCTGCGCGCGGGCGATGGCGGCGCGACGCGGATCGAGGCGACCGGCGAAAAGCTCTGGCCCGATACGCTCGACATCATGGGATGGAGTGTCGATCCGCAGGGCTTCGGCGTGATCTTCCAGCGCACCATTCCCGATTTCGTCAGGGATCACATGGGGGCGGCGATCGCCGAGATCGTGTCGCGCATGCGGCTCTCGATCGACAAGATCGATCGCTTCATCTGCCATCCCGGCGGGGCCAAGGTCATCGCGGCGCTGGAGCGTGCGCTATCGCTCGATCAGGGTACGCTCGACCATGAGCGCGACGTCATCGCCGACTATGGCAACATGTCCGGACCGACGGTTCTCTTTGTGCTCGAACGCGCCCGCGCGCAAGGCCTGCCGCCACGTTCGTTGTTGACCGCGCTCGGGCCCGGCTTCACCGCAAGCTGCGTCGCGCTGCGACACGCCGCGTGACTCTCGCCGCGATCATCCTGACGCTGGTTACGCTGCAGCGGCTCGGCGAACTCGTTCTCGCCAATCGCAACACCAAAAGACTGCGGGCGCGTGGCGCAATCGAATTCGACGCGGAGCACTATCCGCTGATCGTGCTGGTCCATGCGGCGTGGCTCCTGACCTTGTGGATCCTTGGGCGCGATGCGGACGTCAATCTTTGGCTGTTGGCGGCTTTCGTCTTGCTCCAGGGCCTTCGTCTGTGGATTCTCGCGACCCTCGGGCCGCGCTGGACCACCCGCATCATCATACTGCCCGGCGAACCCTTGATCGACGCGGGCCCTTACCGCTATTTTTCCCATCCCAACTATGCCGTCGTGGTCGCGGAGATCGCCGTGCTTCCGCTTGCGCTGCACTTGCCCGTCGTGGCCGTCATATTCACGCTGTTGAACGCGGCGGTGCTTGTCATCCGCATACGCGCGGAGACGCGCGCGCTGGCGGCGGGCACAGCGCTCGCGCGTGCGCAATCATGAGCGAGCACCAGGTCCTTCCGACGGACATTCCCATCGCGGGGCCTTGGATGGCCACCTGGCTTGGGACTTCGCCTTCGATCTGGGTCGCCTTCCTGCTGATGTGCCTCGGAATGTTCATGGCGATCCTGGACATCCAGGTCGTGGCGACGTCACTGCCGACGATCCAGCAAGCGCTCGGCATTTCCCAGGACGCGATGAGCTGGATACAGACGGCCTACCTGATCGCGGAAGTCATCGCGATCCCCTTGACGGGTCTGCTGACGCGCGTCCTCACCTTGCGATGGCTGTTCGCCGGCGCGGTGAGCGTCTTTACGCTGGCGTCGATCGGCTGCGCGCTGAGCGGCAGCTTCGCCGTGCTGCTGGTGTTCCGCGTCATCCAGGGATTTTCCGGCGGCGTGCTGATCCCGGCGGTGTTCTCGGCGGTCTTCCTGCTGTTCCCGCCGCGGCTTCATGCCGTCGCGACCACCATCGGTGGCGTTGTCGCGGTGCTGGCGCCGACAATAGGGCCGATCGTCGGCGGCTACATCACGGAGACCTGGTCATGGCCGTGGCTGTTCCTGATCAATGTCATCCCGGGGATCATCGCGGCCTCGCTGACGCCGTTTCTGCTGCCGCACGATGACGCCGACCTCGCCGAGCTTGCAAAGCTTGACATGCGGGCGCTTGCACTGATGGCCGTCTCGCTTGCGTGCCTGGAGATCGGGCTGAAGCAGGCGCCGCAATATGGCTGGCTTTCGCCGATGAGTGCCGGGCTGTTGCTTCTGAGCGCTGTCGGCATCGGCCTTGCGATTCGCCGAACGTTGGGTGCGTCGCATCCGGTGGTGCGGCTGTCGGCGTTGCGGCGGCGTTCCTTCGCGGTCGGGTGCGCCCTGAGCTTCTGCCTCGGGGTCGGGTTGTTCGGCTCCGTCTACCTGATGCCGGTGTTTCTGGCATTCGTGCGAAATCATAGTGCGTACGAGATCGGCACCATCATGCTGGTGACCGGTATCGCGCAACTGATCGCCGCGCCATTCGCAGCGCTTCTCGAAAGCCGGTTCGGCGCGCGATGGTTGACGGCCGCCGGCTTCGCGCTGTTCGCATTCGGGCTGGGCCTGAGTGCGTTCCAGTCGCGGATCGCGGACTTCGACGAGATGTTATGGCCTCAGGTCGTGCGCGGCGTCGCCATCATGTTCTGCCTGTTGCCGCCGACACGGATCGCGCTCGGCGATTTGCCGGAGTCGGAGGTCGCGGATGCCAGCGGGTTGTTCAACCTGATGCGCAATCTCGGTGGCGCCATCGGGATCGCCTTGATCGATACCATCCTCTACGGCCGTGTGGTCGGCTACGCCGAGAATTTCCGCGATCGCCTGCTGGCGGGAGACGTCAGTGCGGCCGAGGCAATTGGCCTCAGCACGAAAATGTTCCTGAACAGACCGCCCGGTCCTCCGGACGAGGCGACGATTGCATTTGTCCGCCCTATGGTCGAGAACGCATCGCTCGCACTCTGTGTCAATGAGGCCTGGGCGATGTTGGCTTTCGTCGCCGTGGTTGGTCTGCTGCTCGTGCCATTTGCGCGCGATCGCGCCGGCACCTAAACCGTCGGCACGCCGCTTCGCCGTTGTGCCGGCTCGATCAGCTCCGGCCGCGGGCCCGAGAGGCGCTTGTGCATGTGAACCATGAAGGCCATGCCGAACAGCGGTGTCGCCAGATTGACGACCGGAATCGAGACGAAAGCCGCGATGACAAGTCCCGCGGTAAAGATGGTCGCGGCGTTGTCCCGCCGCATCGCCTTGGCTTCCGCGGGCGAACGGAAACGCATCGCCGCAAGCTCGAAATATTCGCGGCCGAGCAGCCATGCGGTCGCGAAGAAGAACACGAGAAATCCTGCGCCGGCCACGAACACGAAGGGCAGAGCGATCAGGTAGACCAGGATCGTCAGCAGCGCCGTCTTGGTGCCCTCGGTTACGGCCACGCCGAACGGCAGCGCGGCACCGGGACGTTCCGCGGGATAATGCTCGCGCTCGACATGGTCGGCGACCTCGTCGACGAACAGGCTCGCGACCAGCGACGTGATCGCCGGCATCAGAAAAATTGCACCAAGCACGACGCCCAGCCCGGCGGCGATCGAGACGATCCAGGCCAGCACGTTGAGCGGGGTGTGGAAGCTCGATCCGAGCATCGTCTCCGCCCAGCCTTCGCCGGAGGTCGCAAACCAGCTCAAGAGGCGCTGCAAGGCAATCGCCAGCACGGTGATCAGGACAAGCGCAAGCCCGATCGATCGCCACAGGATCGAACGCATCGGCGGCGACAGGATCTGCGAAAGCGCCTTGACGGCGGCGTCCAACATGGCGGCCTTACCCTTTCAGTGTTTGGCTACCGAGAGGTAGACACACAAGGCAGTTTCGGCAAGGTGTATCGATATGTGTTCCGCATCGTCAGGCATCGAGCGGCTTGCCGCGCACATTCGGACCGAAAGCCGTGAGCGTTACGATCACGATGCCCATGGCCGCGGTGATCAGGCCGAATACACCGCCGACGCCGACCTCGCGAAGGACGTAGGCGACGATGAAGCCGGAGAACGTCGCACTCAGCCGGCTCATCGAATAGACCAGTCCCGCGGCGCGTGCGCGGATCGCGGTCGGAAATACCTCCGTCTGATACGCATGGTACGCGTAGGACATCGTCGTGTTTGCCGCCGTCAGCAGTACGCCGCAACTGATCAGCAGCGCAGGCTCGGTGAGTTGCGAGAACGCGAGCCCAAGCGCGATGATCGCGGCGCAGGCGCCGTTGATGATCCACTTGCGCTCGAAGCGGTCGGCAAAGCTCGCCGCGAGCAGCGGTGCGATCGGATAGGCGAATGCGATGATGAAGGAATATTGCAGGCTCTTGGTGACGTTGATGCCTTTCTCGACCAGCAGCGTCGGGACCCAATTGGCGAAACCGTAGAAACCGAAGGCCTGGCAGAAATTGAACGCCATGAACAGCACGACGAGCGAGAGATACGGCGCTCTGAACAGCTCGGCGAAGCCCACCTGTCCGCTCGGCGTTATGGGCCGCACCTCGGTTGCCTGCACGGGCCGGACATCACCACCGGCCGCGGCTTCAAGCCTGCGGACGATCTCGACCGCTTCCTTGGTGCGGCCTTGGCGCGCGAGCCAGAGCGGGCTTTCCGGCAGATACAGCCGCAGGACCCAGATCACCATGCTGGCAGCGGCGCCGATCAGGACCACCCAGCGCCAGCCGTCGACGCTGTAAGGCGACAGCGGCACCAGCCACCACGCGAGCAGTGCCACGACGGGCACGGCGATGAACATCACGGACTGATTGACGGCAAAGGCCCGGCCACGCATCCAGCTCGGAACGAGCTCCGTGATGTACGCGTCGATGGTGATGACCTCGACGCCGACGCCGATCCCGGCGATGAAGCGCCATAGCAGCACGCCGCCGGACGTGGTCTGGCACGCCATGATGACGGATGCCGCGGTGTAGCCGAGCAGCGCGAAAGTGAAGATCGACCGCCGTCCGAACCGGTCGGCCAGGAAGCCGAGGAAGAAGGTGCCCGCGAACAAGCCGGCGAAAGTCGCCGCTACGAAGGCGCCGATCCCCGAGAAGCCGAAGAAAGCCTGCGTGGTCGTCGTCAGCAGTCCGCTGCGATTGAGGCCCGGCGCGATATAGGCCGTCAGAAACAAGTCGTAGATCTCGAAGCAACCACCGAGCGACAACAGGAGCACGAGCCGCCACAGATAGGCGGAGGCAGGCAGAGCTTCGAGCCGGTGCGAGATCTCGTTCGGTCCGCCGGCCGCTCCGGCAAGGTCAAAACTGGTATCGATACCGACGGCACTCATTTTCGCTCATCCTCCCGGGGGCACGCGGCTGTCCCGCGACCGTAGCTTTTCCGGCCATCACGCCTTCGCGCGCGCCGGTTGAGCGCATTTGAGGCGCATTCACCGGCGCTTGTAAATGGCGTTTGAGAGGGCCGCGCTTGAATGAGGTCGGTGTAGCGATCGAAGCCGGCCTTGCATTGGTGGATTGCATTCTGAAGAGACGAATGCTGCCTTCGCGAGATTATATTTCTCCGATGGCTCGGGAGAGCCTAATGTGATCGTCTGAGAAGACCAGGAGAGACAGCGATGACCGGAACTGGATTGCCGCTCGAGGGGGTGAGGGTCGTCGAGATGACCCACATGGTGATGGGCCCGTCCTGCGGTATGATCCTGGCGCAGCTTGGCGCGGAGGTCATCAAGGTCGAGCCGCCCGTCGGCGATAAGACCCGCAGCCTTGGCGGCATGGGGACATCGTTCTTCCCACTGTTCAACCGCGGCAAGCGCAGCGTGGTGCTGGATTTCACCAAGGCCGAGGATCGCGAGACGATGCAACGGCTGCTTGCGACCGCCGACGTGTTCCTGGAAAATTTCCGCGATGGCCAGCTCGAGAAGCAGGGGCTCGGCGCAGAGGAGCTGCGCAAGACATATCCACATCTGATCATCGCGGGCCATAAAGGGTTTCTCTCCGGACCCTACGAACATCGTCCGGCGCTCGACGAGGTCGTGCAGATGATGTCGGGCTTGGCCGCGATGACCGGCACGCGCGAAAAGCCGCAGCGCGTCGGTTCCTCCGCCAACGACATCATGGGCGGAATGTTCGGCGTGATCTCGATCCTTGCCGCGCTTTACCAAAAGCGAAGTGGCCGCGCCGAGGGCGCGGACATCCGTATCGGCCTGTTCGAGAACTGCCTGTTCCTGGTCGCGCAGCATATGGTCGAATATGAGATGACCGGCAACAAGCCGCGCTCGATGCCCGAGCGCGAGCACGCCTGGCCGATCTACGATATTTTCGAAACCAAAGGCGGCGAGCGGATCTTCATCGGCGTCGTCACCGAGGGCCACTGGCAGAGCTTCTGCCGGGAGTTCGGTCTGGCGGAATTCCTCGCCGATGCGTCGCTGGACTCCACGACCGCCCGCATCATGGCTCGGAGCCGGATCATTCCGCGCGTGACTGAAGAGATCAAGCGCTGGGAGGTGGCGCAGCTGTCGGCAAAGCTCGACCGGCTCAACATCTGTTTCTCGCCGATCAATCGCCCGGAAGATCTATTCGCCGATCCTCACGTGCTGAGGCCCGGCGGCCTCGTCAACAATGTCAATGCCGATGGCGCGCCGTTCCGCGTGCCGGCGTTGCCGATCCAGTGGGATGGCGCCAATCTTGGTGAAGGCGTGCGGGTGCCTCCGCTCGGCGGCGACACTGCGGCGATCCGCGCAGAGCTCGAAGAAAATCAACAAATCACTGCAAACACCTAAAAGCCGCAGGGAGGCGCGTATGAAGACTCCAGGAGACCTATCCCGCCGGTCGCGTCATTTTACGCGAAGTGGGCCTGCGCGACGGGCTGCAACTCGTCAAGACGTTCCCCTCGACCGAAGCGAAGCGACGTTGGATCCGCGATGAATACGCCGCCGGTGTGCGGCATTTCGAGGTTGGCTCTTTTCTGCCTGCAAAGACCTTCCCGCAATTCGTCGATGTGCGCGACATGATCGAGACCGTGGCGTCGCTGCCGGGGGCGCATGGTGTCGCGCTGGTGCTGAATGAACGCGGCGTCAACGACGCGCTGGAGTCACGGGTTCGCGGAAATCGCCACCGTCGTCTCGGCGACGGAGGCGCACAGCCAGGCCAATGCCAACCGGTCGCGTGATGCTGCGATTGCCAATGTCAGACGGCTCTGCGAATTGCGCGACGCCAGCGCGCACAAGCCGATCGTGCATGCTGCGATCTCGATGGCGCTCGGCTGCTCGATCACGGGCGACGTCGATCCGAACGAAGTGCTTCGGCTGGTCGAGAAATGCTTCGAGGCCGGCGTCGACGTGGTCGGCATCGCCGATACGGTCGGCTATGCCGGGCCGAAGCAGGTCGGCGATCTGACCTGGGCCGCCGTCCGGCTCGCCGGTTCCAAGCCGATCTGCGTCCATCTGCACGATACGCGCGGCATGGGTATTGCGAACGCATCCGCCGCGCTCGATGCAGGCGCGCGCATCCTCGATGGCTCGCTCGGCGGTCTCGGCGGTTGCCCGTTCGCGCCGGGCGCGACCGGCAATGTCGTGTTCGAGGATCTGGTGTTCCTGTGCGAGGGCAAGGGTTTTGCGACCGGCATCGATATCGAGAAGCTGGTCGCCGTGCGGCAGATCCTGCGCGAGCAGATGCCGAACGAGTCGCTCTATGGCGGCCTCGCCCGGGCCGGCCTGCCGCGCGCGGCCGCGGCGCAGGCGGCGTAACTATAACCGCGTTGCGCGCAGCCGCAGTGCGTTGCCGACGACACTGACCGACGACAGCGCCATCGCGGCGGCCGCGATGATCGGCGACAGCAGGATGCCGAACGCTGGATAGAGAATGCCCGCGGCAATGGGAATGCCTGCCGCGTTGTAGATGAAGGCGAAGAACAGGTTCTGGCGGATATTGCGCATCGTCGCCTGCGACAGTTTTCGCGCGCGGACGATGCCGGTGAGGTCACCCTTGAGCAGCGTCACGCCGGCACTTTCCATCGCGACATCCGTGCCGGTGCCCATGGCGATGCCGACGTCGGCTGCGGCAAGCGCCGGCGCGTCATTGACGCCGTCACCCGCCATGGCGACGATCCTGCCTTCCTTGCGCAGCCTCGCGACGACGGCGCTTTTCTGATCCGGCAGCACTTCCGCTTCGATATCGGCGATCCCGAGCTTGCGGGCAACTGCGCCAGCCGTCGTCCGGTTGTCGCCGGTCAGCATGATCACCTTGACGCCTTCGGCAGCGAGCATCTTGAGCGCCTCCGGCGTTGTCGGCTTGACGGGATCGGCAATGGCGAACAGCGCGGCGAGCCGGCCGTCGATGGCGACGTTGATGACGGTCGCGCCGTCGGCGCGCTGCCGCTCAGCCTCGCCATCGAGCTGGACCGTCTGGATGCCGATCGATGCGAGATAAGCCGCGTTCCCCAATGCAACGGTTTTGCCGTCCACCTTGCCGGTTGCGCCTTTGCCGGTCGGCGAATCGAATCCGTCCACCTGGCGTGAGGTTCAAGCCGCGCTCCCTGGCCGCGCGCACGATGGCGTCGGCCAACGGATGCTCGCTCGCGCGTTCGACGCTAGCTGCAAGCCGCAGGATGTCGTTCTCTTCAAAGCCCGCGGTGGTAACGATGGTCACCAGTTTCGGTTTGCCCTCGGTCAGCGTTCCCGTCTTGTCGACCACCAGCGTGTCGATCTTCTCCATCCGCTCCAGCGCCTCGGCGTTCTTGATCAGGACGCCGGCATGTGCGCCACGGCCGATGCCCACCATGATCGACATCGGAGTCGCAAGCCCGAGCGCACAAGGACAGGCGATGATCAGGACGCTGACGGCGGCGACGAGGCCGAACGGCACGCGCGGCTCCGGCCCGAATGTCGCCCACACACCGAATGCGATAGCGGCGGCAGCGATCACCGCCGGAACGAACCAGCTTGCGACCCGATCGGCCAGCCGCTGGATCGGCGCGCGCGAGCGCTGCGCTTCGGCGACCATCTGCACGATCTGCGCAAGCAGCGTGTCGCGTCCGACCTTGTCGGCGCGCATCACGAAGCTGCCAGACTGGTTGAGCGTGCCCGCGATCACGCGCGCGCCTGCCTCCTTGGCGACCGGCATCGATTCGCCTGTCACCAGCGATTCATCGAGTGCGGAACGGCCCTCCAGGATGACGCCGTCGACCGGCACTTTTTCGCCCGGTCGTACCCGCAGCCTGTCGCCGGGCTGCAGCATGTCGATTTCGACTTCGTGGTCGGTGCCGTCTTCGTCGACACGGCGGGCGGTCTTTGGCGCGAGTTGCAGCAGCGCCTTGATGGCGCCAGACGTCGCGTCGCGCGCGCGCAATTCCAGCACCTGGCCGAGCAGTACCAATACGGTGATGACGCTCGCCGCCTCGAAATACACCGCCACCGTACCGCCATGCCCGCGAAACGCAGCAGGAAAGCTTCCCGGCGCGATCGTGCCGACGAGGCTGTAGACATAGGCGACGCCGGTGCCCATCGCGATCAGCGTGAACATGTTGAGATTGCGCGTCACGAGCGACTGCCAGCCACGGACCAGGAACGGCCAGCCTGCCCACAGCACGACCGGTGTGGCGAACGCAAGCTGGATCCAGCTCGAGAGCGTCGGATCGATCAGGCCATGGCCGCCGGCAATGTGGCCGCCCATTTCAAGCACGACCGCCGGCAGCGCCAGTATTGCGCCGATCCAGAAGCGCCGCGTCATGTCGGCGAGTTCGGGATTGGGACCGGTCTCAAGGCTCGCAACCTCGGGCTCGAGCGCCATGCCGCAGATCGGGCAGCTTCCCGGGCCGATCTGACGGATTTCCGGATGCATGGGGCAGGTGTAGACCGCGTCGTCAGGCACGTTTTCGCGGTGCGGCTGCGGCGTGGTCTTGTCGAGATATTTGGCGGGATCGGCCGCAAATTTGGTGCGGCAGCCGGCCGAACAGAAGTGGAAGGTTTCGCCGCGATAATCGAAGCGATGCTTCGACGTCGCGGGATCGACGCTCATGCCGCAGACGGGGTCGCGCGCGAGCGTTTTAGCGTCAGCGTGGTGATGATCGTGGCCGGCATGGTCGTGGTGTCCACCGCAGCAGGTGTTTTTCCCGCCGGCATCGCCATGTGCGGTTTCGTTCATCGAAAGCTCCGGCCTTGAAACATATACCCTGGAGGGGTATATAGGCCGCATGCGAACAGACATCAAGACATCCCTGCAGAAGCGGCTGAGCCGGATCGAGGGGCAGGTGCGCGGCCTGTCTAAGATGGTCGACGAGGACCGCTATTGCATCGATATCGTCACCCAGATCTCTGCGGTGCGCGCGGCATTGCGCCGGGTCGAGGAAGAGGTGTTGCGCGACCACGTCGCGCACTGCGTCGAACACGCCATCTCCAGCGGCGACAAGGCCGACCAGCGTGAAAAGATCGCGGAATTGATGGCAGTGATTGGCCGGTCGGACCGGTGAGTTTATCGCCGTCATTCCGGGGCGATGCGAAAGCATCGAACCCGGAATCTCGAGATTCCGGGCCTGGTGCTGTCGCACCATCCCGGAATGACGGAATGCAATGCTTCCGACCCGATGCGGACCTAAACCGCGACCTCATTCTCGCGCCGCTTTGCACGGCGCTCCGGCAGCCTCGCCGAAACATATTCAACGCGCAGGAAGTGCTCTTCCACCGTGAACCGCTCGATCAGCGCGCTCGTCTCGGCTGACTTCACTTCTGCAACCGGAAGCGGCGCTTCCTGGTCAATCGCTTCAGGAACAAGCGGCGGCGAACCGATCGTTTCTGGAAACACACCGAATTCGCCCGCTACCTCCGCGAGCGGCTTCTGCTTGTCGGCCCAATGCAGCGCGGTGTAGTCGAAGCCGCGCACGATGGTCGGTTTGACGATTTCAAAATAGGGCGAGATGTCGAAGTCGCGCGGCATGTAGAGCGAGGAGTCGCGGATGTGCAGGATCTCGCGACGCGCCTGCCTACTGCCGGCACGCGTGATCTTCGGCAGAATGGGATAGCGAACGGCATCGAACGCCTGAGCGATCAGGGCCGAACAGATCATCTTGGTCGGATCGCCCGAACCGAATGCGATCAGCCGCCGCCGCCACCGTTGCGGGACCGGCAGCGGAAACAGATAGCGCATCAGATCGATGATGTTCTTGGTGTCGTAGCCAAAGCCGATCCGGTTGATCGCGTAACGGCAAACCGTGTTGCGATCTTCATAGGACAGGCCGACCGGCCGGCACAGGCGGGTGTGATACGGGAAATATTTCGACAGCGGCGCCGAGTTGACGCCCTCACCGACATTGGCCTCGATCAGCACATGCGGTTCGCCATCTTCTTCGGACGCGCCGTCGACCGGGCCGACATAGAGCGCCGCGTGAGACCAGGTCGACTGCGTCAGATATTTGATGATGCCGGAGATGCGGCTGTTGCCCTCGACGAGGAGAACATCGCCGGGCTCGATGATGCTGCGCAGATATTCCGGATCGCTCGGCGTGAACGGCTCATAGCCCGGCACCTCCTTCTCAAGGTAGCCGGCAATCAGCTTGCCGATCGTATCGAGCATGAAGCCCATGATGGATTGCCCCCGACGGCGTTTCCTGCCGCTTTTTTCCCTTCTCTTATCATGGTCGAAAGCCGTTGCCATTTGGTTCATGCATGACGAGGGATCAATCATGATTGATTCACCATGAGTGTTGCCCGTCACACTCGGATGCGGCAAGGTTCATCGCCTGTTCCCATTTTTCACCTGTTCCGCAAAACTCCGGAAACCATGACATGAAGATCACGCGCCGTGGCTTTCTGTCGGCGTCCGCGGCGTTCGCACTCGCAGCTGTCGCGGGTCGAAACGGCTGGTCCGCGCCACTGTCGCGCGAGGCCGATGTCGTCGTGATCGGTGCGGGCGCGGCCGGCATCGCTGCGGCGCGGCGCATCATGGCGGCCAACCGCAAGGTGATCGTGGTCGAGGCATCCGGCCAGATCGGCGGCCGCTGTCTCACCGACGGCTCCAGCTTCGACGCGCCGTTCGATCGCGGCGCGCGGTGGATGCACAATCCGGAGATCAGCCCGATGGTCAAGCTGGCGCGCAGCGTCGGGCTCGAGCCGGTGCCGGCGTCACCGGGCCGTAAGATCCGCATCGGCCGTCGTTATGCGCGGGCCGGCGAAACCGAAGAATTTCTTGCAGCGCTGGTGCGGGCCAATCGTGGGATCGACGAGGCGTCGCGCGGCAAGGCTGATGTCGCATGCGTCTCGGCATTGCCGAAAGATCTCGGCGACTGGGCGGGTGCGGTGGATTTCGTGCTCGGCGCCAACGCGACCGGCAAGGACTTGCAGGATCTTTCGGTGGTCGACAAGGCGCGTGCGCAGGACCGCGGCTCGGCAATCAGCTGCCGTCAGGGATTGGGTACCTTGATCGCCAAGCTCGGCGAGCAGGTTCCGGTGTCGCTTTCCACGCCCGTCAGCCGCGTCGACTGGAGCAGGCGCGACGTCTCCGTCGCGACCCCGGCGGGCAAGATCGCCGCGCGCGCAGCCATCATCACCGTGTCCAGCAATGTGCTGGCCGCCGGCATGATCAAGTTCGACCCCGACATCCCGAAACGCTATCTCGATGCCGCATCAAGACTGACGCTCGGCAGCTACGATCGCATCGCCTTGCAGATGCCCGGAAATCCGCTGGGACTGTCGCGCGACGACGTACTGATCGAGCAGAGCAATTCGACGCGGACGGCGCTGCTGTCGGCCAATATCGGCGGCTCGACATTGTGCACGATCGATGTCGCTGGCTCGTTTGGCCGCGACCTGTCGGCACAGGGCGAGCGGGCGATGGTGGCGTTCGCGCAGGAATGGCTGGTGAAGCTGTTCGGCAGCGACATCGGCGCAGCGGTGAAGAAATCGAGTGCGACGCAGTGGAATGCCTCGCCCTATGTGCTCGGCGCGATGTCGGCGGCAGCGCCAGGCGGGCAACCGTCGCGAAAGGTCCTGACCGATCCGGTCGGCGCCGTATTTTTCGCCGGCGAAGCGACGCACGAGACGATGTGGGGCACCGTCGACGGCGCCTGGGACAGCGGCGAGCGGGCGGCTGAAGCAGTGCTTCGCAAGATCGGTGCGCTGAAAGATGCAGAGCCCGCTGAAGCCCCCGCGCAAAGATCGAAGGCGCGGCGACGCGGCTCGTCCCGTTAGGCTTCGCCAGTTAACGCAGCACGCCGTCGAGCAGCGGCAAACCGAAGACGACCGCCAGCGCAATCAGCGCATAGCAGATCGCGCGGAAGATCTGTTCGCTGGCGCGTCCGAACAGCATCGCGCCCAATCCGACACCGGCGGCATAGATCGGCCCGACGATCAGCGCGAGGCCGATCGCGTCCGGGGTGATCAAGCCGCCCACGCCGTAGCTGACCGCGGCGAATAGAGGCGGACGCAGCAAAGAACAGCAAGATGTTGGCGCGCGCGATTTTCGGATCGATCGGCCGGCCGAGCCAATAGCCGACGATCGGCGGGCCGCCGGTTTGCGCCAGTCCGCTGCCGAATCCGGACAGCGCACCAATGCCGACCGAAATCGCGGCATGATCCTTGCCGTGATAGCGCCAGCCCGACAGCAATAGCGCCAGCAGTGCGATCACGAAGCCGGATATGATCCAGCGCGTCGTCACCGGATCGAGCCGGCTCAACAGCCATGTGCCGATCGGCACGCCGACCAGCGCGCCGACTACCATCACCGCGGTCGCCTTGCGGTCGGCCTGCCGCCAGGCATTCGGCACCAGCGGTGCCGTGGCGACGAAATCGATGATCAGAAGCAGCGCCGCAACCAGGCGCGGCGCCGCCACGCTGCTGGCGAGCGGCATGAAGATCAACGCGGCGCCGAAGCCGGAAAATCCGCGTGCGGTGCCAGCGACGAACGCAATCGCGCAGAGCGCGAGCGCGGCGCGGACGCCGACATCCGCCGGGATCAAGCCCCAGAGCGTCATCCGCGCAAGACGCCGCCCGTCTTCCTGGTCACCTCGGCGACGATCTTCGCACCGACCGCGTCGATTTCCTCGTCCGTCATGGTCTTTTCGCGTGGCTGCATCGTCACGGCGATGGCGATCGATTTCTTCGCAGGATCGATGCCCTTGCCTTCGTAGACGTCGAACACGGTGACATCGGTGATCAGCTTCTTGTCGATCCCCTGCGCCGCGCGCACGATGTCGCCGGCCTTTACCGTGCGATCGACGATGAAGGCGAAATCGCGCGACACCGGCTGGAACGCGGACAGCTCCAGCACGGGCTTGGCGCGGGTCGGCCTCTGCTTGGCCGCGGGGATGCGGTCGAGGATCACCTCGAATGCCATCAAGGGACCGTCGGCGCGCAACGCTTCCAGAGCCCGCGGATGAACTTCGCCGAAATGACCGAGCACGTTCTGCGGACCCATCTGGATCGTTCCCGAGCGGCCCGGATGCAGCCAGCTCGGCCCTCCGGGCACGATCTGCAACGCCTGCATCGGCGCACCGGCGGCGGCCAGCACGGCCAGCGCATCGGCCTTGGCGTCGAAAGCATCCGTAGGAGCCGAGCCGGACCAATGGCGTCCCAGCCCCTTCGAGGAGGCGAAGCCATGCCGGACGCCTGCGGCAGCAACGAACTGATCTTCCGGCCGGTCGCCTTTGAAGATCTGGCCGACTTCGAACAACGCCACGTCAGCAAAACCGCGGTCACCATTGGCCTGTGCGGCCGCGATCAGCCCGGCCAACAGGCTTGGCCGCATGTCGGACAGGTCCGAGGCGATCGGGTTGGCGAGCACGAGTTCTTGTCTGCCGCCGCCGAACAATTCAGCCGCTTGCTTGGAGATGAACGACCACGTCACCGCTTCCACCATGCCGCGCGCGGCCAGCGCGCGCTTGGCGCGGCGGGTCCGAAGCTGCATCGGCGTCAGCACGGGCTTACGCGGTTCCTCGCCGCGCTCGAACGGCGTCATCGGTACCTGATCGACGCCGACGATGCGCACGATCTCCTCGACGAGGTCGGCCTTGCCGTGCACGTCGGTTCGCCAGGAGGGGACGGCCACCTTCACCACCGGGCCATTGCCCGCCACCACGAAGCCGAGATGGGTGAGAATGCGCCGCACCTGGGTCATCGGCACCTCGATGCCGGCGAGCCGCTTGACCTCCGAGAGCGGAAAATCGATCACGCGTTCGTCGGCAAATGCCTTGCCCACCACGACGTTCTCCGATGGCGTGCCGCCGCACAACTCCATGACGAGCTTGGTCGCAAGCTCCAGCCCCGGCACCATGAACGCCGCATCGACGCCGCGCTCGAAGCGATAGCGCGCGTCCGAATTGATGCCGAGCTTGCGGCCGCTCTGCGCGATGTTGATCTCGTTCCACAGCGCGGATTCGATCAGCACGTCGGTCGTGTTCTCGTCGCAGCCCGAGGCTTCGCCACCCATGATGCCGGCGAGCGATTCGACGCCATGCTCGTCTGCGATCACGCAGATGCCGCTGTCCAACGTGTAAGTGCGGCCGTCGAGCGCGAGCAGAGTCTCGCCGTCACGGGCGCGGCGAACGGTGAGATTGCCCCTGACCTTCTTGGCATCGAACACATGCAGAGGGCGCGCGCGGTCGAAGGTCATGAAATTCGTGATGTCGACCAGCGCATTGATCGGCCGCAAGCCGATCGACGTCAGACGCTGCTGCAGCCATTGCGGCGACGGGCCGTTCTTGACGCCGCGCACCAGCCGCAGCGCAAAACCGGGACAGAGGCTTTCATCTTCGACAGTCACCTTCACAGGGCATGGGAATTCGCCCTTCACCGGCCTGATGCCGGGGTCTTTGAACTTGCCCATGTCGGCGGCGGCGAGGTCGCGCGCAATGCCGTGCACGCCGGTGCAGTCCTGCCGGTTCGGCGTCAGGTTGATCTCGAACATGGGATCGCCGAGGCTCGCCCACTCGGCGTAGCCCTTGCCGATCGGCGCATCGGCGGGCAATTCCATGATGCCGTCGTGATCCTCGGAGATCTGCAGCTCGGCTGCGGAGCACAGCATGCCGCGGCTCTCGACGCCGCGAATAGTGCCGATGCCGAGCGTGATGTTCTTGCCGGGAATGAATGTGCCAGGCGGCGAGAACACGCTGACGAGGCCGGCGCGCGCATTCGGCGCGCCGCAAACCACCTGCACGGGCGCTGCGCCATTGCCGGGATCGACCATGCACACCCGCAGACGGTCGGCATTCGGATGCTGCTCGGCGGAGATGACGCGCGCGATCGTGAAGGGCGCGAGCGCTTTCGACTTGTCCTCGAGGTGCTCGACCTCGAGCCCGATCATGGTGAGCTTGTCGGCAAGCTTCTCGACAGGCTCATCCGTATCGAGATGTTCCCTCAGCCAGGAGAGCGTGAATTTCATGATGCAACCCTGCTATCCCTGAAGACCTCGACGAGACGAAAGCGCTCACACATCAGCATCATGGTGTCGCTGAACCTGCCTTGTCGGGTGAAATACTTCCGGTGCGCTTCGCGCCAGTAGCTCAGGCTCCGGTCGCCTTCGCCCTCGTCGAAGGCGAAGGCTGCGTCGACGTCGTTGTAACGGCGATAGCTGACTTCCGTCGTCTCGATCACACAGCGCGGATCGCCGCGCCCATCGAGAACGATCCAACGTTCGCCCGGTGTCGAGGTGTTGGGCTCGTCCTCGGTGCTGCAGGTTGCGGTTTTGACGCCTTTGATCACGAGGTCGAGCAATTCGTCGGCGAGTTCGGGGCCGTCGCCGAATGCGAACGTCCTCAGACCGCGATAGGCGTCGGGGATCGTCTCCAGCTTCACGAGCTCAATCCTCCCGCGAGCGTCGGGACGTCGAGCGGCTTGAAGCCGTAATGGGCGAGCCAGCGCACGTCGCTGTCGAACAGTTGCCGCAGGTCGGACATGCCGTATTTCAGCATCGCGATACGGTCGATGCCCATGCCCCAGGCGAAGCCCTGGTACTCATCCGGATCGATGCCGCAGGCGCGCAGCACATTCGGGTGCACCATGCCGCAGCCGAGAATCTCCAGCCAGTCCTCGCCCTCGCCGAAACGGATCTCGCCCTTGTCGCGGCGGCACTGAATATCGACTTCCAGCGACGGCTCGGTGAACGGGAAGAACGACGGCCGGAACCGCATGTTGATGTGGTCGACCTCGAAGAACGCCTTGCAGAATTCGTGCAGGATCCATTTGAGGTGGCCGAGATGCGAGCCCTTGTCGATGACGAGCCCCTCGACCTGGTGAAACTGCGGCGTGTGCGTCGCGTCCGAGTCGATGCGATAGGTACGGCCCGGGCAGATCACGCGGATCGGCGGCTTCTGGCTCAGCATGGTCCGCACCTGCACCGGCGAGGTGTGGGTGCGCAACAGCATGCGCGAGCCGTCGTCCTTCGGATTGAAGAAGAACGTGTCGTGCATCTCGCGCGCGGGATGGCCGATCGGGAAGTTCAACTTGGTGAAGTTGTAGTCGTCGGTCTCGATGTCCGGACCTTCGGCGACCGAAAATCCCATGTCGGCGAAGATCGTCGTCAGCTCGTCCATCACCTGGCTCAGCGGATGGATCCGGCCCGCTTCCGCCGGCGGCTCGCGCAGCGGCAGCGTGACGTCGATCGTCTCGGAGGTCAGGCGCGCATCGAGTGCGGCCGATCTCAACACGTCACGCCGTTCCGCGAGCGCCCCGGTCACCTTGTCCTTGGCGAGATTGATCGCCGCGCCCTGCGTCTTGCGTTCGTCGGGAGACATCTTGCCAAGCGTAGCGAGCAGCGCCGAAATCGAACCCTTCTTGCCGAGGGCGGCGACGCGGACGGCTTCCAGCGCGGCCTCGTCGCCGGCTGCGGCGATGTCGCCAAGGATGGTTTGTTCAAGCGTTGCGAGGTCGGACACGGCTAGATTTCTCCGCAAAAGGCCGCTGGTTGTGGCCATCTCGGGCCGGAAACGTCAAGCCAAAAGCCTGCAATCCCGCCCCTGCGGCCGGCTTTGAACCCTCGGGCTCCTCCGCGCACCAAGGGAAGCGAGGAGAACGACACGATGCGTTTTGGCCGCACCATGGCCGTTCTGGCCATCCTTCCGTCGATTGCCGGGAATCCGGCGTTCGCCGCGGTTTGTCTCGACAAATCCATGACGTTCGAAGAGATCGTCGACGCCATCAACGCCTCGCCCGGATGCGACCGTGCGATGAAGGTCTTCGAGGACTGCGAATACGGCGCCAGCGGAGATGTCCAACTTGGCGCCGCCGTCGAGAGGAAGTGCGAGGCGAACTTCTTGTCCGGGCTAAAGGCGCCGCAGAAGAAGTCCTATGCAAGCGAACTCAGCCGTTGTGACGCCAAGTACAGGAACAAGGACGGCACCATGTATCGTTCGTTCACGGCGTTCTGCCGAGCCGAGGTCTCACAGCGCTATTCGCGACAGGCGCAGAAGGCAGCGGGCCTGAAGGCCCGCTAGCCGCGTGGCTTAGGCCGCCAGCGCGGCCTTGGCCTTCTCGGCGATCGCCTGGAACGCCGCCGGCTCGTGGATCGCGAGATCCGAAAGCACTTTGCGGTCGACCGTGATGCCCGACTTCGAGAGGCCGTCGATGAAGCGGCTATAGGTCAGGCCGAACGGGCGCACCGCCGCGTTGAGGCGCTGAATCCAGAGCGCGCGGAAGGTCCGCTTCTTGCGCTTGCGGTCGCGGAACGCATATTGGCCGGCCTTTTCGACGGCGGCCTTGGCGGCGCGGATGGTGTTCTTGCGGCGGCCGTAGAAGCCTTTGGCGGCCTTGTAGACTTTCTTGTGCTTGGCGTGGGCGGTCACACCGCGTTTGACGCGAGACATGACGTTTATCCTTCAGACAAAATGAGGTGCAGGCGAATGGGTGATAAGATCGCCGCGCGAACGCGGCTCAGCTCTCGGACGGCCGCGAACGCGATCAGGCGTTCGGCAGGAAGTATTTCTTGATGTTGTCGCCGTCGGTCTTGAACAGCACGCGCGTGCCGCGGAGCTGGCGAATCTGCTTCTTCGTCCGCTTGATCATGCCATGGCGCTTGCCGCGCTGGGCGTGCATCACTTTGCCGGTAGCAGTCACCTTGAAGCGCTTTTTGGCGCCCGACTTGGTCTTCAGCTTGGGCATTTGGCTCTCCTCAAAGCCGCAACACGAAACCGCCCGGAAGGGGCGGCCGTTCGGCTAAATGCTCGTTAGAGCGTTGAAAGTGCAGGTGTTTTCCGAAACGGAAGTGACCAGCACGGGCACCGCCACGGCAGCCCTTTGATCAGCCGGGCGATTAAGGCCTGCGCTTATGACAGAGCGTGGGCCGGTTGGCAACGATGAACCACGGAAGTGGCTGACTTGACGTATGGATCGTCGTTTCTACCTTTAGGAAAGGTACGACGAAAATGACAAAATCAATCCAGAAGAGTGACACACCTGCGCCCGGTCGGCGCTTGGGCGGTTTGCGCTGGCTCTTGGCCGCCGTTGCGGTCGCGGCCGTGGCGGCGCCCGTTACGGCCGAGGCAAGGATTGTCAGGGGCGGGGCCTATGACGGCATCTGGAATGTCGTCTTCGCTACCACGCGCGGCAATTGCAGCTCGGGCTATAGCGTTCCCTTCACCGTGATCGGCAGCCGGGTGTCGTCCGCGGGCGGTGGCCGGGTATCCGGCGCGGTCAGCCGGAGCGGCGCCGTTGCGGTCAACGTCTCCGTTGGCGCCTCCCGAGCAAGCGGCGGCGGCCGGCTGGTCGGCAATAGCGGCGCCGGTTCGTGGCGCGGGATCATTTCCGGCGATCCCTGCAGCGGCGTCTGGCGCGCTACCCGGAGCTGAAACAGGACCTTCAGGAGCATGGCGAAGACTTGGGCGGCAATCGCCGTGGGGCTGTTGCCAGGCGCACGCGACCCTTCTCAAGGCCTTGCTCACCTCACAGGACATCGACGCTCAATGGCTTCGAGGCCGGGCCATCGAGCGTCAGTTCGATCACCTCCGGCGGCTGGTCTGCCGGCTGGATCCAGGATTGCTCGAACTCGCCTCCGAACCGCGGGCGCTTGTCGCGATAGACGGCGCGCCCCTTGATCTTATCGCCTGGACCGACATCGGAGTAGGCGATCAGCCGGTTTCGCTCTTCACCAAAATAGGGCGATGACGTATCGGCCGATGCCGGCTGATCCCGGACCGCGAGGGAATCGACCGCGATGATTTTTCCATCTGCTTTCACGGTTGCGAGGTCGCTGACGGTCAGCTCGCCATAGTAGCTGTTGTAGGAGAGCCCCTTCTGGGCGATCGCCTCGGCGCCCTTCGGGTCGAGCGCGAGGATTTCGAAATCGAACACGGTGGTGCTCACGCCGCGCTCGTCGAAAGTGACGGCATAGCGAACCACCGTTCGTCGCCATCCGGGATCGACCCAGGATAGCGGGCTGTCGCGTTCCGCAGCGCCGGCAGGCGGCACGCCCGCCGCGCACGTCAACAGCACGAGCAACGGCCAAACGACACGCGCGATCATGATGCCAGCGCCCTCCGCAATGCTGGGCGCAGTCAAGCATCAAGCGGTTACCATGATACCTTGCGATTGAAGACAATACTGCGCGCGGAGGAGAAGATCCGTGAAGGATGATCCCCCGCAACGGAGACGGCCCGCCAGGTCATCTGACGGGCCGCAAGATACCTGTTGATTCGGGGAGGGTGCGCCTAGCGGGGCGCCAGCACCATGACGACCTGACGGCCCTCGAACCTGGCGTCCTGTTCGACCTTCGCGAAGTCGGCGACGTCGGCCTTGACCTTGTCCAAGAGCTTGGTGCCGATCTCCTGGTGCGCCATTTCACGTCCGCGATAGCGCAGAGTGATCTTGACCTTGTCGCCTTCTTCGAAGAAGCGCTGCATCGCACGCATTTTGACGTCGTAATCGTGATCGTCGATCATCGGCCGCAGCTTGATCTCCTTGATCTCCACGACCTTCTGTTTCTTGCGGGCTTCCGCGGCCTTTTTCTGCGCCGAATATTTGAACTTCCCGTAGTCCATGATCTTGCAGACGGGAGGAATGTTGTTCGGCGAGATTTCCACCAGATCCATGCCGGCTTCGAGGGCCATCTTGATCGCGAGCATGGTCTCGACGGTGCCGTGATTCGTACCGTTCTGGTCGATCAGTTGGATCTGCGCATTGCGAATCTCATCATTGGTGCGCGGCCCGTCTTTGGTGGCAGCGGGCGGGGCTCTGTTAGGACGGCGAATGGGTAGTTCTCCAAAGCTGTGAAAACGAAGGGCGATATCTTGAAACAATACAACGCGACGAGCAAGCGATGTCGCAACCTGTGCAAGAAAACCGACAAATGCGAGGCAATTTCGGTCACGCGAGCGAGATAGACACCAATCTTCTGTTCCGCAAGCGTGGGGAATGACTTACTCGATACCCGCTTTCCCTTAATGGGCGGTGCGCGCCCACCGTGTGGGCAGCGAACTGGAGTGACGCGCGAATGGCTGATTCTCTCGATTCCGGGCCTGAGCCAGCCTTCATTGATGTCGGTACTGGAGATCAGGCACGCCGGATTGCCGTCCGCGCGCGGGCCGGTGCCGCGCCGGGGGTGTTCTGGCTGGGCGGCTTCAACTCGGACATGAAAGGCACCAAGGCGGTCGCGCTCGATGAGTGGGCAGCCGAACATGGCCGCGCCTTCGTGCGGTTCGACTATTCCGGTCACGGCGAATTCAGCGGAAAATTCGTCGATGGCACGATCGGACGGTGGCTGGAGGACAGCCTGGCGGTGTTCGAGCGCTTTTGCGCCGGCCCACAGGTCGTGGTCGGCTCGTCGATGGGCGGCTGGATGGCGCTGTTGCTGGCGCGGGAGCTGGCAAAACGACCACGCAGCGCCTCGCTCGCCGGGCTGGTGCTGATCGCCCCGGCGCCTGATTTCACTGAGGAATTGATGTGGAAGGACTTCTCGCCGGAGATCCGCAAGGAGATCGAGACCACCGGCGTCTGGCTGAGGCCGTCACCCTACGATGACGGATCGCCCTATCCGATCACGCGGATGCTGATCGAGGAGGGCCGCAACCATCTGCTGCTTGGCGGTTCCATCGATGTCGGCTGTCCCGTCCACATCCTGCAGGGCGGCCAGGACCCGGATGTGCCCTGGCAGCACGCCTTCGCGCTGGCCCACCGGCTGCCGGCCGACGATGTCGTGCTGACCATGATCCAGGACGGCGACCACAGGCTCTCGCGTCCGCAGGATATCGCGCGAATCATCTCGGCGGTCGCGGAGATGGGGTGAGGTCTTGCATTCGAATGCTCGGGCCCGCATGACGTAACGAGGGAGGCCATCAATGAACGTGTCGACCATGCTCCGCAGCTTCTGCGACGCCGTCGAACGGCGTGACGGCCGGGCCTTCGCCGAGCTGTTCACCGAGGATGGAGTCTATCACGACGTCTTCTATGGCGCGTTCGAAGGCCGCGCGGCGATCGCCGGCATGATCGATGACCACTTCTATCGCACGGCGACCGATTTTCGCTGGGACATGCATTCGCCGGTCTGTGACGGCGAGACGCTCTACGCGCGCTACACGTTCAGCTATCGCTCGCGGCTGCCGGAAGCGAACGGCGCACGCGCCATGTTCGAGGGCGTCGCGATCATGACGCTGCGCGACGGGCGTATCGCCGACTATCGCGAGGTCGCCAATACCGCGCCGGCCTTTGTCGACATGAACTTCGCGCCCGAGCGCATCGCCAAGATCGCCGCGAGGCAGGGCGCGGAGCTGAAGGCACGGCCGGACATGCAGCGGCATTTAAAGGATTGATGGCGGCAGTGCGTTACGGCGGCGGCGGGTTCGCCATCGGCTTGCGCTGCGCCAGCGCGGCGACGGTGGACGTGCCGATCGGCCCTTCCTCGTCGTACAGCCAGCATTCGCCGATCGCGATCCCATCCGTCGCGTGATGGTTGACCACCTCGAACCCGATCCATTCCTTCACCGGCAGCCGGTGCAGGTAGAGCGTGACGTCGCTGTTGATGAAGCCGAGACCTTGGTCGCCGGCATTGGCGAACGGGCTTGCGAAATCCGCCGCGACGGCGACGCGCACGAAGGGCGTCAGCGGCGCTCCCTGAACGAGCTCGCGCACCTCGCTCATCCAGAGCCGGCGCGGGCCGACGGTGCCCATCGCGCCGACGATGGGGCGGGTCGTCCATTTGCCGTTCATGCCAAGCCTGCGGTCGGTGGGCGGCGGAATATCGGCAGGTGAGGGCGACTCCCAGTTCGGAGGCGACCACACGTTTCCCAGCGGATTTTCCGTCCGGCGCAACAACTGGCAGGAGGCCCTTGCCATGGCCACGCCTCCCGAGACGAACTCCGCTTCCACCACCCGGATGCGCAAGCCTTCGCGGACCGTGCGCGTCTTGACCTCGATCGGCGTCGATGATGTTCGGCAGGCGGAACATGTCGACCGTCAGCCGGGCCGGCAGGAAATCCTGATTGCCGTGCCGCTCCTCGATCACGAAGGCGAGCAGCCCAATGACGACGCGGCCGTGCAGCGACGTCGGATCCCACGGCCCGTTGGCGGCCCCGGTGGGCATGAAGGTATCTTGGTCGCGCGTGAAAAAGGGCTGATTTGTCATGGATTTCGTCATGAAGCAGCCAAGCATGACGGATTCTGCGCACTGAAATCAAGAGTGCGCGGCGCATAGCGCCGATGCCGTGCTCCATTCGGCGCGGACGCTCTCGTCCGTCTCCGACGGCACCATCCTCGCTGCCAGCGTCGTGAAATTCCCTTGCCCGACCAGTTGCGAGAGTGCCCAGACCGCGGCGCCGCGTACCAGCGGGCTGTCGTCGCAAAGCAGTCCTTCGGCCGCTTGCGCCAGCGTCACGTCGCCCGAATTGCCGATCGCGATCAGCACATTGCGCACGAAGCGGTCGCGGCCGATGCGCTTGACCGGCGATTTCGAAAAATGCGCGCGGAATGCAGCATCATCCAGTCTGGCGAGGTCGGCGAGGGCAGGCGCGCGCAGTTCGTCGCGCGCGGCGAGCCTGGCTTCGCGTCCCGTTTGCGCGAATTTGTTCCAGGGGCAGATCGAAAGACAGTCGTCGCAGCCATAGATGCGGTTGCCGATCGCCTTGCGGAATTCGTGCGGGATCGGCCCTTTGCTCTCGATCGTGAGATAGGAGATGCAGCGACGCGCATCGAGCTTGTAGGGCGCAGGAAATGCCGCGGTCGGACAGATATCCAGGCAAGCCTGGCAGGTGCCGCAATGGTCGGTCTCCGCGGGATCGCGCGGCAGATCGAGCGTGGTGTAGATCGCGCCGAGAAACAGCCATGAGCCGAAGGGGCGCGAGACGAGGTTGGTGTGCTTGCCCTGCCAGCCGAGGCCGGCGGCCTGCGCCAGCGGCTTTTCCATCACCGCGGCGGTATCGACGAATACCTTGACCTCGCATCCGGTGGCGGTGACCAGCCACCGCGCGAGAGTTTTGAGCCGCTTCTTGATCAGGTCATGATAGTCGTCGCCCTGCGCGTACACCGAAATCGCGCCGCGCGTGCGCTGGGCGAGGATCGCGAGCGGGTCGTCATCGGGGCCGTAATTGACTCCGAGCATGATCACCGACCGCACATCGGCCCATAACGTGCGGGGGTCCATGCGGCGTTCCGGCTCCCGCGCGAGCCAGTCCATGTCGCCATGGGCGCCGGCGGCGAGAAATTCATGAAAATGTCTGGATATCTCCGCGATGGCATCGGGCGCCGTGACGCCGACGCAATCGAATCCGAGCGCGCGCGCCTCCCGGTCGAGTGCGGCTTTCAACTCGAACGGAGTCAGAAATCGAGATCGACGTAGGTCCGCGATGCCGGCACGCCCGCCAGCCACTCGCTGAGCAGCGGGCGGAACGACGGGCGGGATTTGATCCGCGCGTACCACACCTTTGCCGCCTCGTCCTCGATCCATGGCACGTCGCCCAGATAGTCGATCGCCGAAAGATGCGCCGCGGCGGCGAGATCCGCATAGGTCAGCCGTTCGCCGGCGAGAAAATTGCGTCGCTGCGCCAGCCAGCCGATATAGGCCAGATGATAGCGCACATTTGTCTTGGCCGCGCGAATCACGTCCGTCGCCGGTGCGCCGCCGCCGTCTCCCTCGCTCATGAAGCGCTTGTAGATACGCTCGGTGACCAGCGGGTGGCTGACTTCCTCGTAGAACTTTTCGTTGAACCAGGCCATCAGCCGGCGCACCTCGATGCGCTCGGCCATCGTGGTGGGCAGCAGCCGCTTTTGCTTCATTTCGGCGCCGCAGACCTCGTCGATATATTCGGCGATGATGGCGGCTCCCGGAATCGGCGGCTCCCCTTCGACCAGCAGCACCGGCGTGGCCCCGGCGGGGTTCATCCCGAGAAACTCCTCGCGCCGCTCCCAGGGACGTTCCTCCACCAACTGGACATCGAGGCCGTATTCGCCCAGCACCAGGCGAATGAAGCGCGAATGCGGGCAGAAGGGATGATGAAACAGGGTGAGCATGTAGCCTTGATTATTTCGCGACTGCTTAAGAAACCATCAACCAGCGATGCCGCGGATTTGCATGTCACCGCGGTGCCGATCGGGAACACAATTGGGACGTCAAATTGAAGGCGGAACTGGAATCATCGATACGCGTGCCTCCCTCGACCGCCGGGTTCCTGCAGGCAGGCGGCACGGGATCAAGAACGTCGGAAAGCAGGCACAAGAAAGGCGCTGAAATTACCTGGGTTGATTCGAGAGGCAACCGGAGTTTTCGCTATTTTATCGATTGCCGCAACGAGGCGAATAGGCGAGAAGAACCGGCCTTTTTCGGCCCAGATCGACCATAACGGACGAAGTCATGATGTCAGATGCCCTGCGGGCGGTGATTCTCGGCATTGTCGAGGGTGTCACGGAGTTCTTGCCGGTGTCCTCGACCGGACACCTTTTGCTGGCGGAACGGTTTTTTAATCTTGGCGAAGACAATTTCTGGAAGAGCTTCGCGATCCTGATTCAGCTCGGCGCCATCCTCGCCATCGTCGTGCTCTATTTCGGCAGATTGTGGCGCGTCGCGCGCGGCATGTTCACCAATGCGGATGACCGGCGCTTCGTCATCGGCCTGCTGATCGCCTTTCTGCCCGCGGTCATCATCGGCCTGATCGCAGGCAAGTTCATCAAGGAACATCTGTTCGATCCCTGGGTGGTTTGCTTCTCGCTGATCGTCGGCGGTGCGATCCTGCTGTGGGTCGATCAGATCGATCACAAGCCGCACGAGCACGACGCGATGAAGTTTCCGCTTCTCACCTATCTCTTGATCGGTGTCGCGCAGTGTTTCGCGATGATCCCCGGCGTCTCCCGCTCAGGCGCCAGCATCGTGGCGGCGATGCTGCTCGGCGCCGACAAGCGCGCCGCCGCGGAGTTTTCGTTCTTCCTCGCCATCCCGACCATGGTCGGCGCCTTCGCCTACGACTTCTACAAGAGCCGCGCCGAGATGACGACCGATCATATCGGGATCATCGCGATCGGCTTCGTGGTGTCGTTCATCACCGCGATGATCGTGGTGAAGACGTTCCTGGGCTACGTGACCCGGCACGGCTTCGCGCTGTTCGCATGGTGGCGCGTGATCGTCGGCACGCTCGGCCTGATCGCTTTGGCGATGGGGCATTAGGTCGCGCAATTCGCCGAAGCGGATTGCCGACGGTTATGCGTTCTTGCGCTGAAACTGTCCGGCCGGGCGGAAGCGCCAGAGATATTGCGGGCCGATCGCTTCCAGCGAATCCGGCGTGACGCCGAGACCTTCCAATGTGAGGCCGGCCGCCTTGGCCGCATCCGACACGACATTGTCGGCGCGCAGCAGCTCGACCTGATCGCGCGTCAGCTTGAATGCGCCCGGCGCGAATTGCAGCAACAGCGCCTGGAACCGACGCGAGCCCGAACGGCAGCGACACCAGCATGCGCTGCCGGTCGGTGATCTCGAGAATGGTCTCCATGATCTCGCGCATGGTCAGCACTTCCGGGCCGCCGAGCTCGTAGATCGCGCCGGCCTTGGCCTTGCCGTCCACGGTGTCCGCGATTGCGGTTGCGACATCGCCGACATAGACCGGCTGCATCCGGGTCATCCCGCCGCCGATCAGGGGCAGCGCCGGCGAGATCCTCGCCAACGCGGCGAAGCGGTTGGTGAACTGATCCTCCGGCCCGAACACGACCGACGGGCGCATGATGGTGGCCGACGGTTGCGCCGCCAGCACGGCCTGCTCGCCCGCCGCCTTGGCGCGGGCATAGCGCGACGGCGAATGTTCGTCGGCGCCGAGCGCCGAGACATGCACCACCCGGGCGCCGACCGCCGCCGCGGCCTTGGCGACCGCCTCGGCCCCCTTGGCCTGGACGGCGTCGAACGTCTGGCCGCCGCTCTCAGTCAGGATGCCGACCAGGTTGATCGCGACCTGAGCGTCGCGCATGGCCGCCTCTACGGAGGCGGGATAGCGCAAATTGGCCTGCACGGCATGGATCTGGCCGACCCTGCCGAGCGGTTGCAGATGGCCGGCCAGTTCCGGCCGGCGCACCGCCACGCGAAGCCGGTAGTCGCGCTTGGCAAGCGCCCGGACCACGGCCCGGCCCAAAAAGCCCGATCCGCCGAAAATCGTGACCAATGTGTCCTGATTTGATGCCATGGCGTCGGTTTCCTTGAGGCGCAGCTTGGGCAGTCGAGGGCAGTCCTGAGCCGTGCGGATACGGCATCGGGCATTTTCTGTATAGCCATTTCGGCAACCCATCACCAATTTGACAAGCGCGCGGCTGATCCCGTAGTAACCGCCTCCACATGCCCAGGTGGCGGAATTGGTAGACGCGCTGGCTTCAGGTGCCAGTGGCTTAACGGCCGTGAAGGTTCGAGTCCTTTCCTGGGCACCACGCTTCGCCGCTTGGCGGCTACGCGTGGCGCGGCCAAGCGCCGCTGCGGCGAGCTGGCGATGAGGAAACTTCCAGCGTGAGGCCGGGCGCCTCGAATTCCTATTCAATTGTCAAACAGCCCTGGGTCGTCATCTCCGGTCGTCATCGTCCGCGAAGCTGATCGGACGACCCAGTATTCCAGAGACCGCCGTGCTTGAGCCGAGAGGCCGCGGCGTACTGGATGCCCGCACGCGCGGGCATGACGAGTGAGAGGATGTGAGTTCGCATTCTCGCGGCGCATGACGTCCGAGTTCTCCATCAATTTACCCCCATCGAAAACAGAGGGCGCAGGGAAGGCCGGGTGCCCTTCGCACCCATGGTCCGCGTGCAGCAAAAAAGCACGCGGCAGAACCACAGGTACGAGCCGAACAACCGGCCTTCCCTGCGCGATGGTTTTAACGGCTTACTTCGTGCTCTCCCCGGTGAGACCGGGCTTTGTTGTCACCGTCGGCGCGCTGGAAGCGTCGTCACGTCCGCGACAATGCGTAACGCATGCGCGGGAGCACTTCGGGGCGCCAGGACCACACGACTTCGCCGTCCGCGATAGTCTCATTCGTCTCGTGAGACATCGCGTCCATCGCATCCCGCTTCCAACGTCCGTGACGATCGCGAAGCGCCCCTCTTGTGGCAGCGAGACGCGCAAATGATCGTTGTGATTTGCCCGACAACGCAAGAGGAAATGTGCACGACGGGCAGTTTGCGGATGGCCGCCATGCAGAAGCGCAGGAGGCTTGAGCTTGGCCGATCGCATCGACGTGAAAACCAATGCGCCAGCCTGCTCGACAGAGTATGCTGGATGCGTGGGTTCGAGGTGAGCCGAAGGAGGCTCGTCATGAGATCACACACCGTTCCCTTCGAAAATCGCTGGACCAATGGCGAGCACGCGTGGCAGTGGCACTGCGAGCTCGAACGGTTGGGCGTGCCGAACGTCAGGACGATGTTCTGCGCGCACGAAACCCATCACGGCGACGAGCCGTCCGTCATCTTCGACATACCGCCGGGATTTGTCCGCGACTGGTTGGCCTTCCACGACCGGCGCGCCGTGCGGCAGCAGTTTGTGTGGCGGGCAAGCGTGATCGTGCTGGGGCTCGCTGCCGTCTCGGGCGTCGTGCTCGCAGCGTGGAGGTAGTTGCAGGCAGTAGGATTGGCCGTTCTTTGCGGCTCGCCCAGACTTGTGCGGTGATGGAGATGGCGTCCCGAGATAACCGCCGTCGAATACGTTGTGCTCTGAATTCTTGTGCGGCTCATCTAGCATTATGGCGAGCGCCGACAACGATGCAGTTAGGAAGGGGCAAGGGCTGGCGATACGAGGAGTGCGCAATGACCGAGCGCGAGAAAATGCTGGCCGGGCGTCGATACGATCCGCTCGATCCTGAGCTGGTTGCAGCACGCGTGCATGCGCGGGATCTTTGCCAGGCGCTGAACGCCACGTCGGAAGCGGAGGAGGCGGAGCGCCGGCAAATCCTGCTGCAACTGTTCGGCGCGGGCGGCGACTCGGTCTGGATGCAGCCGCCTTTCTTCTGCGATTACGGTTCGAACATCAGGCTGGGCGAGCGCGTGTTCTTCAACTTTAACTGCGTCGTGCTGGACGTCTGTCCGGTGACCATCGGCAGCTTTACCCTGTTTGGCCCTGCGGTGCAGATCTACACACCCATGCACCCGTTCAACGCTGAACTGCGCCGGCGAGAGGAGTTCGGCAAGCCGGTGGAGATCGGATCGGATGTTTGGGTGGGCGGCGGGGCGATCATTCTGCCGGGCGTGCGTATCGGATCACGGGCGGTGATCGGGGCCGGAAGCGTGGTGACGCGGGACGTTCCAGAGGGCGTGTTTGCAGCCGGCAATCCATGCCGCGCGATCCGCGAGATCACGGAGTAAGCGGCAGAGCCTCCGTTATCCAAACGGCATCGCAGCGCCACCCTCGATCACCGTCTGCATGTGCTGAGCGGCTTGAAAGGTCTCAACCTGGAGCCGCAACTCCGCTGAGCCTGTCGGCTTGTGTCCGGTACACAGAATCGGTAGATAGGACCCTGGGTCGGACGGCTAAAAGCCCCGCAAAACCAGCGTATTTGGTCCTGTGGCGACCTGGTCCTTTCCTGGGCACCGCTTTATCTATGGCCCCGATACGTTCGAGGCTTCCCCGCGCTCGCCTCGTCCGAGCTTGAGCGCCAGCGTGATTGCGTTTCGATTCGACGAGGATTTTACGCCATGACCGTACGCCTGCATCGCGGCGATCTGCCTGATCTGTCCCGCTACACCGCTTCGGTGGCGATCGATACGGAGACCATGGGTCTTCATCCGCATCGCGACCGGCTTTGTGTGGTGCAGTTGTCGAACGGCGACGGCAGCGCCGACGTGGTGCAGATTCCGCAGGGTCACACCGACGCGCCGAACCTGAAGAAGCTGCTGGGCGATCCGAAGATCACCAAGATCTTTCACTTCGCGCGCTTCGACATCGCAGTCCTCTATCATGCATTCGGCGTGATGCCGCAGCCGGTGTACTGCACCAAGATCGCGTCGCGGCTGACGCGGACCTACACCGATCGCCACGGCCTGAAAGACCTGGTGCGCGAGGTGCTCAACATCGACCTGTCGAAGCAGCAGCAATCGAGCGACTGGGGCTCGGACTCGCTCAGCGAGGCGCAGCTCGCCTATGCGGCGTCCGACGTCCTTCATCTTCATGCGCTGCGCGAGCGGCTCGATGCCATGCTGGCGCGCGAAGGCCGCGTTCCCCTGGCCCAGGCCTGTTTCGATTTCCTGCCGACGCGGGCGAAGCTCGATCTGCAGGGCTGGGAGGCCGAGGACATTTTCGCGCATTCGTAACGCGGCGTTTGGCCTCGTTTCGGTCACAGTCGCAGCGTCAGTTCCCGGCTGCATCGCAGCACAAGACCGGATAGATTAGGGCGGCGGAGCCAGCAGAGGCCAACTCGTCTGGGCGGGATCTCGCGCGTCGGAGCAGCGGTGATTCGGTTCATAACCCAACCTATGACAGGGTACTCGAGGCGCGCTTCGCCGTGGCGGCGCGCCATAGCCGCATGGTGCGGATCCTGCGGATCGCGGTGCCGGCGGCGGTTGCGCTCTCGCTGGCCTCGATCATCCTGGTGTCGATCTTCAATCCGTTCCGGATGCTGATGCCGCAGCTCCCGGTGAACATGGATAACCTTGTGGTGTCCGGGTCTAAGATCACCATGGAATCGCCGCATCTGTCCGGCTACACGACACCGGATCGACGGCCCTACGATCTCTGGGCAAAGGCCGCGACACAGGATCTGACCGATCCCGATCATATCGAGCTCAAGACGCTGCATTCGAAGGTCCTGATGGAAGACCAGTCCACCATCGTGACCCTGGATGCCCGCACCGGCATATTCGATAACAAGCAGCAGACGGTCGATCTGCGCAAAGACGTTTTCCTGCAAACCTCGACCGGGTACGAGGCGCACCTCGACCAGGCCTTCGTCGACATGAACAAGGGCACGGTGAGTTCGGATTCACGTGTGAATGTCAAACTGACCAACGGAACGCTGTCGGCCGACAGACTTCGAATCACCGAAGGCGGAGCCGTTATCAGGTTTGAAGGCAACGTCGTGATGAACCTCGAGCATCTCGACGACGGCAACGACCCCAGTCAATCCGCAAATGCTGCGCCGGCCGATTCCAATCAGCCCGCCAATGCGCAGCCGCCTAAGACGCGGCCGCCGGCCAACAAATCCGCCAATCCGAAATGATCAGTATGACAAAGTTTTTCCGGTTTGGTTTTTTCGCCAGCAGCGGCGCGGCCCAAAAGCTCGCGGCAGTCATTGCGATCGTGCTTGGTGCAGCAGCGCTTGCGCATGCGCAGAGCACGATGTCGGGCGTCCCCAATGCGATGCAGGGCTTTTCGCAGAACCGCGATCAGCCGATCCAGATCGAAGCAGCTTCGCTCGAGATGCGCGACAAGAAGAAAGAGGCGACGTTTTCCGGCAACGTCAAAGTGGTGCAGGGCGACACCACCATGACGTCGAAATCGCTGGTGGTGTTTTACGAATTCAAGCTCGGGACAGACCACGACACCCGCGGCCAATGCGAAGCCAGCGGCGAAGTCGACGACGATGCAGTCCGCGACGCCGGGGCCGGGCGGCGCGTCGTCGATCAAGCGGCTGGAGGCGATCGGCAATGTTGTCGTGACCCAGAAGGATCAGGTCGTGACCGGCGAGACCGCGGTGTTCGACACCAAGACCAACCTGATCACGATGCTTGGTGGCGTAGTTTTGACGCAATGCAAGAATGTGCTGCGCGGCGATAAACTCTATGTCGACATGACGACGGGCGTCTCGCGGGTGGAATCGAATAGTGGGAAGGTGCAGGGCCTGTTTGCCCAGTCCTCCGGGCCGGGATGCGGTTCGGGCGGGTCCGGCGCCGGTTCACCACTGCCGGCGCCGGGTCCGGCTAAACAGAAATAATATCAGTCACTTGTTCGCTAGGCCGGGCTCGACCGGTTGAAGCGCGCCGCGCCAACCTGTATCTACCCCGGCGGGCTGGTACGGGGTATTCTGCTGGGGCATCCATTCCTTCACGCCGAGCGTGCGGGTCGAATTGCCGCGGCGGGTTGCGAAACAACCTTCGAGAGGCTGGGCGAAGCGGGAATGGTGGATCTATTCGGCATGTTCCGTCGACGCCCCGCGAAACGCGGCCAAGGAGGTTTTGCTCGTCCGCGCGACGACATCACCGCGGTCGATGATGATCCTCTCAGCATGCTGGCGAGCGCGGTCCGTGATGCGCCGCCGATCGCGCGTGAAGCAGCCGTTGTGGCTGCCGAGATGCGGCAGCCTTCGCAAAGTCAGCCTCCATCAAGTCAGCCTTCGCCAAGTGCCGAGCGTCCCCGCGCGGAAAGGACTCGTCCGCGGCCGAAACCGTCCAGCCCAGCCCAGCCGGGCAAGGCGCCTGCGCAGCCGGGCAAGGCCAACGGTACGGGCGGTCCGCAACTGCTGCGGCGGTCGGGACTTCTGGCTGTGCATAGCGTGGAAAAGAGCTTCGGCTCCCGCCAGGTCGTGCGCGGTGTCAGCATTTATGTGCGCCGCGGCGAAGCCGTCGGCCTGCTTGGTCCCAACGGGGCCGGCAAGACCACGGTGTTCTACATGATCACCGGCCTGATCAAGGCGGATCGCGGCGCCATCGAGCTTGACGGCCATGATGTCACGAAGCTGCCGATGTATCAGCGTGCCCGGCTTGGGATCGGCTATCTCCCGCAGGAGGCCTCGATCTTTCGCGGCCTGACCGTGGAGCAGAATATCCGCGCCGTGCTTGAAGTCGTCGAGCCCGACCGGAGAAAGCGCGAGGCGGAACTCGAACTCGCTGCTCGAAGAGTTCAGCATCACGCGGCTCAGGAAATCACCCTCCATCGCGCTGTCGGGCGGTGAGCGGCGGCGCGTCGAGATCGCGCGGGCGCTTGCGACCCGCCCGAACTACATGCTGCTTGACGAACCTTTTGCCGGTATCGACCCGATCGCCGTCGGCGACATCCAGGATCTGGTCCGCCACCTCACCAATCGCGGTATCGGGGTGTTGATTACCGACCACAATGTCCGGGAAACGCTCGGACTGACCGATCGCGCCTATATCGTCTATGCGGGGCAGATCTTGACGGAGGGAAGCCCGGAAGAAATAGTTGCCAATCCGGATGTGCGGCGCCTTTACCTTGGCGAGGAATTCCGCCTCTAGCGTATTTTTTGCATCCGTCAAGCCGTGTACAACTTCCCTGGACTACGCTAAGCAAGAATCGGACCAATTTAAAGGGATCGTTCTTGCCTCCATGGCGCTGACGCAGAGACTAGAGTTCCGCCAGTCCCAGTCGCTCGTGATGACGCCGCAGTTGATGCAGGCGATCAAGCTGCTGCAACTGTCGAATCTCGATCTGTCGGCCTTTGTGGAGGAGGAGCTGGAGCGTAATCCGCTGCTGGAGCGGGCAAACGATGGCCCGGAACCGCCGGTGGCGGGGGAACCGGCCCAGGAACGTTCCGAATTTGAGCGCTCCGAATTTGCCGACCGCGATGAAGCCGGCAGCAGCCATGGCGACGATTTGGCCGGAGCCTCGTCCGAGATGTCGGGCGGCGACGGCTTCGAGCCGGCCCAGGAGGAATGGCTAAGCCGGGATCTTGGAAGCCGCACCGAGATCGAGCAGACCCTCGATACGGGTCTCGACAACGTATTTTCCGAGGAGCCGGCCGAGGCGGCAGCCCGCAACGCGCAGGACGCGGCCCCGACGACCTACACCGAGTGGGGCGGCGGTGCCTCGAATGACGAGGAATATAATCTCGAGGCGTTCGTCGCTGCCGAGGTGACGCTCGGCGATCATCTGGCTGAGCAGCTTTCGGTGGCCTTCACGGCACCCGCGCAGCGCATGATCGGCCAATATCTGATCGATCTGGTGGATGAAGCGGGCTACCTGCCGCTCGATCTCGGCCAGGCGGCCGAACGGCTTGGCGCGTCGCAAGCCGATGTCGGCGCGGTGCTCGCGGTGCTGCAGACCTTCGATCCGCCCGGCGTGTGTGCCCGCAACTTGAGCGAATGCCTTGCCATCCAGTTGCGCGAGCTCGATCGCTACGATCCTGCGATGCGGGCGCTGGTCGAACATCTCGATCTCTTGGCGAGACGCGATCTCACGGCGCTCCGCAAGGTCTGCGGGGTCGACGACGAGGATATCGTCGACATGATCGGCGAGATCCGCCGTCTGGATCCGAAGCCGGGATTGAAGTTCGGCACGGCACGCACGCAGACGATGGTGCCGGACGTCTACGTACGTCCCGGACCCGACGGCGGCTGGCATGTCGAGCTCAACAGCGACACCTTGCCGCGGGTGCTGGTGAATCAGACCTATTACTCGGAGCTGTCGAAGACGATCCGCAAGGACGGCGACAAATCCTATTTTACCGACTGTCTGCAGAACGCGACCTGGCTGGTGCGCGCGCTCGATCAGCGGGCGCGCACCATCCTGAAGGTCGCGACCGAGATCGTGCGCCAGCAGGATGGCTTCTTCACGCATGGTGTGGCGCATCTGCGCCCGCTCAACCTGAAGGCCGTCGCCGATGCGATCCAGATGCATGAATCGACCGTGTCGCGCGTCACGGCCAACAAGTACATGGCGACCAATCGCGGCACGTTCGAGCTGAAATATTTCTTCACGGCGTCGATCGCATCCGCGGATGGCGGCGAAGCGCATTCGGCGGAAGCTGTCCGTCATCACATCAAGCAACTGATCGATGCGGAGGATCCGAACGCGATCCTCTCCGATGATACGATCGTGGAACGGTTGCGCGCGTCAGGCATTGATATCGCCCGCCGCACGGTCGCAAAGTACCGTGAAGCGATGCGTATTCCATCCTCGGTGCAGCGCCGCCGCGACAAGCAGAGCGTGCTGGTGCTGCCGGCTTAAGTCCGGGTTAGTGGTTCTCCGGCCAAATCGGGATTAGTGTCGTTTCCCGTCCAGATCCATCCAATCGAGGGATCCCATGACTCTCAGGATTTCCGGCAAAAGCATCAACGTCGGTGAGGCGCTGCGCGAGCGAGTCATGGGGCGGACCGAAGAGGTCTTGCGGAAATATTTCGACGGCAACTATTCCGGGCACATCACGGTGAGCAAGGACGGCCTCGGCTTCCGGACCGATTGTGCGCTGCATCTTGATTCCGGCATCACGCTGGAAGCCAACTCCAACGCCACCGATGCCTATGCGAGCGCGGACCAGGCGCTGTTGATGATCGAAAGGCGGCTGCGCCGTTACAAGAGCCGTCTGAAGGACCGGTCTGCCCGCAAGGCCCATGCGGCGTCTGCCGCGCTGGCCGAACTATCGGGCCCGCCGCTGGATGCGCCGAGCTACGTCATCGAGGCGCCGGCGGAAGGCGACGAAGAAGTAACCGGCTACAATCCGGTCATCATCGCAGAAGCCACCACCTCGCTGAAACGACTTTCGGTCAGCGAAGCCGTCCTGGAGCTCGACCTGTCGGGTGCGGCCTGTCTGGTGTTCCAGCACGGTTCGAGCGGCCGGGTGAACATCATCTACAGGCGTTCCGATGGCAATATCGGCTGGGTCGATCCGCCCATCGTCAATTCCTGAGCGGCGTTAACTCCCGACCTGCGGCTTTTTTGAGCCCTTGCGGTTTTTTAGGATAGGTATCCGGAATGCTCTCGCAGGTGTTGGCACCGCCGTTGGGTTGGAGTAGAAGCCCCCAAATCAGAACCCGGACAGAAGCGCCGCCTCACTATCTTGACGCCGGCCGCTGAAGGCCTATTTCGCAACCTGACGGTTCAATCCACCTCGGAACGCCCCATGACGATTACCGATCTGGTCGCACCCGAGGCGATCCTCCCGGCTTTGAAAGTCAACAGCAAGAAGCAGGCCCTCCAGGAACTCGCCGCCAAGGCGTCGGAGTTGAGCGGGCAGAACGAGCGCGCGGTATTCGAGGTGTTGCTGCAGCGCGAGAAGCTCGGCACCACTGCGGTGGGTTACGGGGTCGCCATACCCCATGGCAAGCTGCCGAAGCTCGAGAAGCTGTTCGGCTTGTTCGCGCGGCTCGAGCGTCCGATCGATTTCGAGGCCATGGATGGCCAGCCCGTCGATCTGGTATTCCTGCTGCTGGCACCCGAGGGTGCGGGCGCCGATCACCTCAAGGCGCTGGCGCGAATCGCCCGCTTGCTCCGCGACCAGGATGTCGCCAAGAAGCTGCGCGCCTCGCGCGACGCGCAGGCGATCTATTCGGTCCTCGCCCTGCCGCCCGCCAGCGCAGCCTGATCGTCAGAGCGCGCGCAGCAGATAGCTCACCGTATCGCTGTCGTTGTGAATGCTCGCGCCGCCGGCTTCCGCAAATCCCACGGCTGCATCGTCTCGAAATGAAAACGGGCGTGCCCCTGATTGTCCAAGGACACGCCCGCCGATTTCAAATTTCCAAATGGCTATCGCGGCGCCTCGTCAGTGGACGCTGACGGCCTGCAGTTCGTTGCTCCAGGCGTTGGCGATCGCGGCTTCGCGCGAATCAGTCAACATGATCGGCGTGCCGTCGGCAGCGTGGAGCGCGAAAAGCTTCAGTCCCGGCGCGATCTTCGGCGCCTGCGGGAAAAGCCCGGGCACATCCTCGGAGCGGATCTGTTTGACATAGGCGATATGACCTTCGCCAAGCGTAGCCAGCGCCTCCGCTGAGACGTCGGATTCAAACGCAACATTACCTTCAGTCATGGTCTCGACTCCTCTGTGAGACTAAGCGGTCGAGTCCGCTACTCGTTCCATTATTCGTGTTCATTGATAGCGATTGTCTTAACGATCCTCTCCGGCTCCGGCCGGGCAAGATCGATCGACAAAAGCCCGTTCTTCAGATCCGCGCCCAGCACATGCATTCCCTCCGCAAGCACGAAGGTGCGCTGGAAGTGGCGCGCCGCAATGCCGCGATGGATGTATTGCCGGGCCTTGTCGTCCTGCTGGCGGCCTCGGATCACGAGCTGGTTTTCCTCAATCGTTACATCGAGTTGGTCACGGGTAAATCCCGCCACCGCCAGCGTGATGCGCAGCCGTTCGGGTTGGCCGTTGTTACGGTCGCACCGCTCGATATTGTAGGGCGGATAGCCGTCGGCGCCTTTGACGACTCGATCGAGCACGCGCTCGATTTCGTCAAATCCCAGAAGAAACGGGCTGGATAACGAAGGAACACGAGACATAGTTAACAAAGTCCTCTCGAAGCGACTTTGATGTTTCAGGGCCCTTTTGGCACCCCTTGGCGAACAATATGGGCACGACGGATGGGGCGTTCAAGCGCTCCGGCGCCGCTCTCCCCAGGGGGATTTCCGAAGCCGGCAGTGGGGGTTGGAGACGACGGTAGATCCGGCCGGCCGGGCGCTTGCTCAGACCGCGACTCGCTGCCGGCCGTCGGGGCTGAAGAAGTGCAGCTTTTCGCGCGGCGCTACCGCCTTGATCCGTTCTCCGATCGCCGGCCCGCTCTGCCCGGGAATACGAACCAGGATTTCGCCAGGCGGCAGCTCGCCAGGCCTTGCGCTTACGGCAGGTTCGCCAGATTGTGGTGCTCGCACTCCGTAAACATAGGTTTCTGCGCCCACCTTCTCGATGGCTTCGACCGTGAGTCCAAGTGCGACACCGCCGGCCGGCGCCGCTTCATTCGATAACTGGAAATCTTCCGGCCGAATACCGAGGATGCCGCCCGTGCCGTTCACGCCATCGAGCGCAATGCCGGCATCGGGCAAAGGAATAAGATTCATCGGCGGCGCGCCAATGAAGGCCGCGACAAAAGTGGTGGCGGGCTTCTGGTAGATCTCGAGGGGATTGCCGACCTGCTCGACCTGACCTGCATTCATCACCACGAGAATATCGGCAAGAGTCATGGCTTCGAGCTGATCGTGGGTGACATAGATCGACGTCGTGCTGAGCCGCCGCTGCAATTTGCGGATCTCGACCCGCATGGCGATGCGCAGCTTGGCGTCGAGATTGGAGAGGGGTTCGTCGAACAGGAACACTTTCGGCTGCCGGACGATGGCGCGGCCCATCGCGACGCGCTGGCGCTGGCCGCCGGACAGCTGCCGCGGCTTGCGCTCGAGCATCGGCGTGAGTTCGAGGACGCGCGCTGCTTCCTGGACGCGCGTATCGATCTCCGGCTTGGCCATGCCGCGATTGCGCAGACCGTAGGCCATGTTGTTGTAGACGCTCATGTGCGGATAGAGCGCGTAATTCTGAAACACCATCGCGATGTCGCGATCGGCCGGTTCGATCTGGTTGACGGTGCGGCCGCCAATGTCGATCTCGCCGGACGTGATCGTCTCCAGTCCCGCGACCATCCGCAGCAGCGTTGATTTGCCGCAGCCGGAGGGACCGACAAGGACGCAGAACTGTCCGTCGGCGACATCGACATCGACGCCTTTGATGGCTTCGAACCCGTTCGGGTAGGCCTTGCGGACGTTGCGCAGCGTGACATTTGCCATGAGGTTACTTTTCCGTCTCGACCAGCCCGCGCACGAACAGCCGCTGCATGACGACCACCACGAAAACGGGCGGCAGCATCGCGAGCACGGCCGTTGCCATCACGATCGGCCATTCGGTCAGCGCATCCGTCGTGGTGATCATCTTGCGGATGCCGATCTGGATGGTTTGCATGTCGTCGCGCGTGGTGATCAGGAGCGGCCAGAGATACTGATTCCAGCCCAGGATGAACAGGATCACGAACAAGGCCGCCATGTTGGTGCGCGACAACGGCAACAGCGTATCCCAGAAGAACCGAAAGGGGCCCGCGCCATCGATGCGGGACGCCTCCAGCAGTTCGTCGGGAACGGTCATGAAGAACTGCCGGAACAGCAGCGTCGCCGTCGCCGATGCGATCAGCGGCAATGAAAGTCCCGCGTAACTGTCGAGCAGATGCAGGTCGGCGACGATCTTGTAGGTCGGATAGATCCGGACCTCCACGGGCAACATCAGCGTGATGAAGATCAGCCAGAAGATCGCCATCCGGAATGGAAAGCGGAAATAGACGATCGCATAGGCGGAGATGATCGAGATGGCGATCTTTCCGACTGCGATCAGCACTCGCCATGATCAGCGAGTTGAGCATCATCGTGCCGACCGGCTCGCGCGTCGAGCCGCTCGTACCGACGAAAATCGTCTGGTAATAGGTTTCAAGAAAATGACCGCCGGGCAGCAGCGACATCTGGCCGTTGGCGATCACGGAATTGTCCTGCGTCGAGGCAATGAAGGCGAGGTAGACGGGGAAGGCGACGATGGCGATCCCGATCCACAGGACGATGTGGGCCAGATAGCGCTGGAAACCTTCTTGCTCGACCATCAGTAGGTCACCTTGCGCTCGACGAAACGGAATTGAATCCCGGTCAGCAGGATCACGATGATCATCAGGATGACCGATTGAGCCGCGGAGCCGCCGAGATTGCCGCCGAGCAGGCCCTCGACGTAGACCTTGTAGACCAGCGTCTGCGTCGCAGTCCCCGGTCCACCGCGGGTCATGGTGTCGATGATGCCGAACGTATCGAAGAAGGCGTAGACGATATTGACGACCAGCAGGAAGAAGATGGTCGGCGAGAGCAGCGGGAAGATCACGGTCCAGAAGCGCCGCATCGGCCGCGCGCCGTCGATCGCAGCCGCCTCGATCACGCTTCTGGGGATGCTCTGCAGACCGGCCAGGAAGAACAGGAAGTTGTAGGAAATCTGCTTCCAGGCGGCGGCGAGAATGACGAGCAATGCCGCCTGATTTCCGTCGAGCAGCGGATTCCAGTCGATCCCCATGTCACGCAGCCCGCGCGCCAGAATGCCGAGCGAGGGATTGAGCATGAATATCCACAACACGCCGACGACCGGCGGGGCCACCGCATAAGGCCAGATCAGCAGGGTGCGATAGATCATTCCGCCGCGCAGTGGCCTGTCCGCCATCACTGCCAGCAGCAGCGCGAAGGAAAGCGACGAGAAAGCGATCGCAAACGAAAAGACAAATGTCCTGACGACGGCTGCGAAATAGTCGGGCTGGCTCAACAGCTCGCGATAATTGTCGAACCACACAAAGCTCGTTGAAAGACCGAAGGCGTCCTGGAGCAGAAACGACTGCAGGACGGCCTGGGCGGCCGGCCAGTAGAAAAAGATCAGCACGATCGCAAGCTGCGGCGCGACCAGCAGATAGGGCAGCAGCTTCGATTGGAAAAAACTTTGTTTCTGCATGACTTTGAAAAAAACCGCAGGCCGCCCCACGCGGCCTGCCCGGCCATTGCCCTAGATCATCTCAATGCACTGCGGTTTTTTCAAACTGCCGAAGCATCTGGTTGCCGCGTTCGACGGCGGCGTCGAGCGCCTGCTTGGCGGTCTTCTTGCCGGCAAGCGCCTGCTCGATCTCTTCCGCCCACACTTCACGAAGCTGCACCATGTTGCCGAGCCTCAGGCCCCGCGAATTCTCGGTCGGCTCCTTGTTGGTCAATTCCTTCAGCGGCGTTTCGAGATAGGGCTGGTCCTTGTAGAAGCCTTCTTCCTTCGCCTTCGCGTAGGCAGCCTTGGTGATCGGCAGATAGCCCGACGCCTTGTGGATCCAGACCTGGCGGTCGGTGTCGGAGAGGAACGTCAGGAACTTGGCCACGCCCTTGTATTCGTCAGGCGTCTTGCCGCCCATCACCCAGAGCGAGGCGCCGCCGATGATCGAGTTCTGCGGCGCGTCCTTGACGTCGGGATAATAGGGCATCGGCGCATTGGTGAAGTCGAACTTGGCCTGCGCCTTGACGTTGCCGAAGAAGGCGGACGATGTCAGGTAGATCGGGCATTCGCCCGAGGTGAAGCGGCCCTCGCCCGTATTGGTGCGGCCGGCATAGTCGTAGGTCTTGTCCTTCTGCAGCTCGACCAGGTTTTCGAGGTGCTTGACCTGCAGCGGTCCGTTGAACTGCAGCACCGTGTCAAAACCATCGAGGCCGTTGGCCTTGCTGGCGAGCGGCACGTTCTGCCAGGCGGAGAGCTGTTCGAGATTGACCCAGGTCACCCAGGAATTGGAGAAGCCGCAGGTGGCATAGCCCGCGGCCTTCAGCTTCTTGGCGTCTTCGAAGACTTCCGGCCAGGTCTTCGGAATATCCGCGATGTTGGCCTTCTTGAACGCGTCGAGATTGATCCACATGACGGTGGACGACGAGTTGAATGGGAAGGACAGCATCTCGCCCTTCGAGGTGGAATAATAGCCGGTGATGGCCGGCAGATAGTTCTTGGGATCGAATTTCTCGCCGGTCTCCTGCATCAGCTTGTACACCGGCTTGATGGCGCCGGTTGCGGCCATCATCGTCGCGGTGCCGACCTCGAAGACCTGCATGATGTGGGGCGAGTTTCCGGCGCGGAACGCCGCAATACCGGCGTTCATGGTGTCGGCATAGTTGCCCTTGTAGGTCGGAACGACCTTGTAATCACCCTGTGACGCATTGAAGTCGTTGGCCAGCTTGACGATGACGTCGTTATTGGCGCCGGTCATGGCGTGCCACCACTGGATTTCGACCACCGCATGCGCAGGCGAGGCGCCGAAGGCCAACATAGTTGCCACTGCCGCAGCAGCACCGAATTGCCGAAAAGCCATCAGAAAGAACCTCCCATATGGAACCGTCATCTTCGAAAGTCGCGTAACAGTGCCGGATGACGTGCAAATGACTGTATAGACAGCGGAATGTCAGGAGGGAAGCGCAGCCTGCGGGAAGCGTGAAGATAGGAAAAAGGCTGAGACGCCCGGTCGGCCTTCGAGGTTTCGCGCGGTGCGTGTGCAATCCCGGGCTGCCATGGCGGCCCCGCCGCGGTCCACCGGCGAGGCGCTGCACCGCAAGCTTTTCCTAGCGTTTTCGCTCGGAGCCGCAAACCACGCCCTTGGCCAGGAGTGCGTCAATCTCGCCTTTGGAGTAGCCGAACTCGGAGAGCACCTCCTGCGTGTGCTGACCGAATTTCGGCGGTGTGCTGCGCAGGCTCGGCTTGCTGCGGTCCATGCGGATCGGGGAGGCGACGCCCTTGTACCAGTCCTTTTCGATCACGTCGCCACGGTGGATCGTGTGCTCGTTGGTCAGCGCCTGATCGATCTTCCGCACCGGGCCCGCGGGCAATCCCGCGGCCAGCAGCCGATTGCAGAGCGGCTCCGCCTCGTGCAGGGAGAACACAGCAGCCAGCTCCTCGCGAAGCGCCTCGCGGTTGGCGATGCGATCTTTGTTGCGGGCAAAGCGCGGGTCGGTGCCAAGCTCAGGCTTGCCGATTTCCTTCGCCAGCTTGCGGAACGTGCCGTCATTGCCGACACCGATGAAGATGTCGTCGGTCCTGGTCGGAAAGATCGCATATGGCACGAGATTGGGATGCTCGTTGCCGGTCAGCCCTGGCGGCCTGCCGTGCATGAAATAATTCGCGGCGTGCGGATGCATGACCGCCAGGCCGGTCTCGTACAGCGTGGTTTCCAGAAACTGGCCGAGGCCTGATTTCTGCCGCTCGGCGAGCGCCATCAGGATGCCGATCGCGGCATAGAGCCCGGTGGTGATGTCGACCACGGGGACGCCGATCCGCATCGGCCCGCTCTGCGGTGAGCCGGTCGCCGCGATCATGCCGGTCATGGCCTGGATGATCGCGTCATAGCCGGGATTGCCGCCGCGCGGACCATCCGCGCCAAAGCCGGAGATCCGGCAGTGCACGAGCCTGGGAAATTTCGCGCGCAGCACGTCGTTGCCGATACCCCATTTGTCGAGCGTGCCCGGCTTGAAATTCTCGATCAGGACGTCGGCGCCTTCCAGCATCTTCATCAGCACCATGCGTCCGCCCTCGGACGCGAGATCGAGGCCGATCGACCGCTTGTTGCGGTTGACGCCGACGAAATAGGCCGCGTCCTCTTCATGGAAGGGAGGACCCCAATCGCGCGTCTCGTCACCGGCCGGGGGCTCGACCTTGATCACGTCGGCGCCGTGATCGGCGAGAATCTGCGTGCAGTAGGGGCCACCGAGCACGCGCGTCAGATCGATCACGCGCAGTCCGGCTATGGCGCCCGGTGCCGAGGAGTTCATCGAAAATAACCTTCGCTCTGGAGCATGATCCGGAAAAGCATGCCCTCGGGCTACGACCCGATGGGTGGAAACCGGTTTTCCGAAAAGATCATGCTCAAATAAAGAGATCGCCGATCAGGCGGGGCTCCAGAGCTAGCGGTCTTGGGACGCAGCGGCAATGCCTTCCTGCGCGCAGGTCCCGATCGGGACAATCGTCGCGGCGCGATCGGCGGTCGCAGGCAAAATGGATGGCCCGCGGGTCGTTGCCGCGGGCCACCCAACGGTATCAATTTACGCGACGCTCAGGCGGACATCGATATTGCCGCGGGTGGCGTTGGAGTAGGGGCACACCTGATGCGCCTTTTCCACCAGCGCTTCTGCGTCCGCCTTCGGTACGCCCGGCAGCGAGACTGCGAGCTCGACGGTGAGGCCGAAGCCGCCGGCCGCGCGTGGGCCGATGCCAACCGTTGAGGTCACCGAGGCATCGGCGGGGACCTTTGGGCCGCCCTGCGAGGCCACGAATTTCATGGCACCGATGAAACAGGCGGCGTAGCCGGCCGCGAACAGTTGCTCGGGGTTGTTGCCCGCGCCGCCACCGCCGCCAAGCTCCTTGGGAGTTGCGAGCTTGACGTCAAAAGCTCCATCGAGGGTGGCGGCATGGCCATCGCGGCCGCCGGTTGCCTTGGCGCTGGTCTTGTAGAGCACGTTCACGGACATGATCATCTCCCTCGGGTTCGATTTCAATGGCAGTTGTATTGCGAATAATTGAATTGTGTGCAATATAAAATCCGTGGCCTCACATTTAATTGTCCGCAATTGAATGTGGTGGGCACGCTCCAAGATGAGAGAAGAGTTCGATCGACTCGACGAGGACGAAAATGACGAAGAAGCACGCGGATCTCGCGTTGCGGCTCGATAGCCAGATCTGCTTTGCGGTCTATTCGACCGCGCATGCGTTCAACCGCGTCTACAAGCCGCTGCTCGACCGGCTCGGCCTGACCTATCCGCAATATCTGGTGATGCTGGTGCTATGGGAGCGCGACGATGTGCCGGTCAAGGACATCGGCGAGCGCCTGTTCCTGGATTCGGGCACGCTCACGCCGCTGCTGAAACGGCTGGAAAAGGCCCAGCTCATCAAGCGCACGCGCAGCAGGGAAGATGAAAGACAGGTGCTGATCGCGCTGACGCCGCAGGGACAGGCGCTGCAGGACAAGGCCAAAGCCGTGCCCCAATCGATCCTCGCGGCGACCGCTTGTTCGGTCGCCGAGCTTTCGACGATCAAGAACGAACTCGTCGCGCTGCGCGATCGGCTGAATGAGGCGGCGGGGGAGTAGAGGCGGGCGAGAGTCAGAGGCGCTTCTTGGCGAAGGCCCGGCCGGAAGCCGACTTCAAATATCTTTCGAATGCGAAGGCCTGCTTCTCATCGCTGAATGCGATGTAGGTTTTGATCCGCCACGGTCCGTATTTGGACGTATGCGGGACTTCACCAGCGTTATGCTTTGCGAGACGTGCACGCAGGTCGTCGGTGATCCCAACGTAGAAATGGACGGAATCCAGGCTTTCGAGAATGTAGACGTATTTCACGATGGGTCCCCAGCAATGATGTGGGGATATACGAGAGCGGTTGCCGAAACTGGCGGGGATTTAAGAGGAGCCCGGCTACGCCCTTCGGGCTACGCCGCGGCAGCCTTCGCTACGGGAGGGCTTGCCGAGCCGTAGCTGGCGAAGCCAGCGAAGGCTGGTGGAGCCAGGCGGGATCGAACCGCCGACCTCTTGCATGCCATGCAAGCGCTCTCCCAGCTGAGCTATGGCCCCTTAACCCTGGGTGGCGCGTCCTGAGCGGCGCGCCGTTGGACGACCCTGATCACATAGTTCAGGGCCGATCTCAAGTCTCCTCGTCGTTGCCGACGTCGCCAATGATATCCGTCACGTCCTCATCGCCCTCTTCTTCATCGGCGATAAAGGTCGAATCATCGTCATCGTCGTCTTCGATCGTCTCGTCGACCTCGATATCGTCCTCCGATTCGGGAACGACCGCCTTGACCTTGCCGGTGTTCTCCTCGGCATCGGCCTCCTCGAGCGGCACCAACTCTTCGGACTCGGCCGGCTCCGGCGTCGCCTCAGCCGCGGCAGCGCTGGCACGCGCGGCTTCGCCGCGCGACGCCCGCGTCGCCACGATGGGCGCGATCGGCACGACTTCGCCGGTATAGGGCGAGATCACAGGACTCTTGTTCAGATCATAAAACTTCTTGCCCGTGGTCGGGCAAATGCGTTTGGTTCCGAGATCGGATTTGGCCACGTGCGGCATCCTGGGAATGTCTGAAAAGCGGTGCTTCACTTGGCTAGTTGCCGCGCTGCTGTCAATAGCAGTTTGGGCAAGAAAGACAGGACGGTGACGACGGCCGGCCCCTGTGATACCTGCCGCTCAAAACCTCCAAGGGGACGAGATATTGACCAAATCGGACCAACTGACCCCACTTGAGGCCCGTGCCAGCGGACCCTTGACCGGCACAGCCCGGGTTCCCGGTGACAAGTCGATCTCGCACCGCGCCCTGATCCTTGGCGCGCTCTCGGTGGGGGAGACCCGCGTTTCCGGTCTTCTGGAAGGCGAGGACGTCATCAACACCGCCAAATCGATGCAGGCGCTCGGTGCGAAGGTGGAGCGGACGGGCGAGTTCGCCTGGACCGTGCATGGCGTAGGCGTCGCCGGATTCGCCCAGCCGGCCGCGCCGCTCGATTTCGGCAACTCCGGCACCGGCTGCCGGCTGGTGATGGGCGCGGTGGCGGGCTGTCCGATCACGGCGGTGTTCGACGGCGACGCCTCGCTGCGCAGCCGGCCGATGCGCCGGGTGCTCGATCCCCTCGCACTGATGGGCGCACACGTCACGACAGGCGGCGAAGGTGGTCGCCTGCCATTGACGCTCGCGGGGGCGCGAAACCCCGTCCCGATCGTCTACAAGACGCCGGTGGCCTCGGCGCAGATCAAGTCGGCGGTGCTGCTCGCCGGGCTTGCCGCGCCGGGCGTGACGACGGTCATCGAGCAGGAGGCGAGCCGCGATCATACCGAGCTGATGCTGAGACATTTCGGCGCCGAGATCATCTCCGAGCCAGAAGGCCGTCATGGCCGCAGGATTTCGCTCACAGGGCGAGCCGGAGCTGCATGGCGCCGCCGTCGTGGTGCCGGCCGATCCTTCCTCGGCGGCGTTTCCGATCGTGGCGGCCCTGATCGTCGAAGGGTCCGATATCGTCTTGCCCGACGTCATGACCAATCCGCTCCGCACCGGGCTTCTCACCACCTTGCGCGAAATGGGCGCATCCATCGAGGAGACCGACAAGCGCGGCGATGCGGGCGAGCCGATGGCGCAGCTCCGCGTGCGCGGCTCGAAGCTGCGCGGGGTCGAGGTGCCGCCGGAGCGCGCGCCCTCGATGATCGATGAATATCTGGTGCTTGCGGTGGCCGCCTCCTTCGCCGAAGGCACGACGATCATGCGCGGGCTGCAGGAGCTGCGTGTCAAGGAGTTGGATCGGCTCGAAGCAACGGCCGCCATGCTGCGCGTCAATGGCATCAAGGTCGAAATCTCCGGCGACGACCTGATCGTCGCAGGGCAGGGGCCATGTCCCCGGTGGCGGCCTCGTCGCCACCCATATGGATCATCGCATCGCGATGTCGGCGCTGGTGATGGGCCTTGCCGCCGACAAGCCGGTCAAGGTCGACGACACCGCCTTCATCGCCACGAGCTTTCCGGATTTCGTGCCGATGATGCGTTCGCTGGGCGCAGAGTTCTCATGATCATCGCCATCGACGGACCGGCGGCCTCCGGCAAGGGCACTCTCGGCAAGCGGCTTGCTGCCCATTATGGTTATCGCCACCTTGATACCGGTGTGATCTACCGCGCGGTCGCCCATGCGCTGATCAGCGCGGGCGTCGATCTCCGCGATGAGGCGCGGGCGGTCCAGGCCGCGCTCGCGCTCGATCCCGGCAAATTCGAAAATCCGGTCCTGAAGGCCCAAAAGGTCGGGGAGGCCGCCTCCGTGGTCTCCGCAATTCCACGGGTGCGGGAGGTGCTGGTCGATTTCCAGCGCCAGTTCGCGGCCGGTCAGCCCGGCGCGGTGCTCGACGGCCGGGACATCGGAACCGTGATCTGCCCCCATGCGGACGTCAAGATTTTCGTGGTGGCCGACCCGAAGGTCCGGGCGCACCGCCGGACGCTGGAAGCGCTCGCGCGCGGCGAGGAGGCCGACGAGGCGGCGGTGCTGGCGGACATCCTCCAGCGCGACGAACGCGACCAGAACCGTGCGGTTGCGCCTTTAAAACCGGCCGAAGATGCTTACTTGCTTGATAATTCCAATCTGGATATAGAAGGCGGCGTCCGGGCCGCCATCGACATTGTCGAGGCCGTTCGAGCAGGCCGGCAACGGGTTTGAGCCCCTGCCGTCATTTGGAGGAGAGCCTGCTCCCGCCCTTGATGGTCGATACCCCGTCGTTTCGGGATCGCTAGTTCCGGACAGCATCAAAAGTTACGCGCATTCCTTCGCAGAGCCATTTCCGCTTCTCCCGGAATGCGCGCCAATCAACGTATCGATCGTGCAGGCATCTGCCGGCCCGCTCCTGCAATCCTCAGGCAGAGAGCGGTCGTTAGGGTTTGCGGACCTCGACACTGCACGCACGATACGCCCTTGAACCCGAACGGCCGGCAAGCTTCCGCATCTGGAGAACAAATGGCTTCGAGTATCTCTGCTGATTCCTACAACCCTTCCCGCGACGATTTCGCTGCGATGCTGGACGAGTCCTTTGCCGGCGGCAACCTGCAGGAAAGCTCCGTCATCAAGGGCAAGGTGGTTGCGATTGAAAAGGACATGGCCGTCATCGATGTCGGCCTGAAGACCGAGGGCCGCGTCGCGTTGCGCGAATTTTCCGGCCCGGGCCGTGAGAGCGATCTGAAGGTCGGCGACACCGTCGAAGTGTTCCTCGACCGGATCGAGAATGCGCTCGGCGAAGCCGTCCTGTCGCGCGACAAGGCGCGCCGCGAGGAGAGCTGGGGCAAGCTGGAAAAGGCGTTCCAGGGCAACGAAAAGGTCATGGGCGTCATCTTCAACCAGGTCAAGGGTGGCTTCACCGTCGATCTCGACGGCGCGGTGGCCTTCCTGCCGCGGTCGCAGGTCGACATCCGGCCGATCCGCGACGTGGCGCCGCTGATGAACAATTCGCAGCCGTTCCAGATCCTCAAGATGGATCGCCGCCGCGGCAACATCGTCGTGTCGCGTCGTACGGTTCTGGAAGAGACCCGCGCCGAGCAGCGCCAGGAGCTGGTGCAGAACCTCGAAGAGGGTCAGGTGATCGACGGCGTGGTCAAGAACATCACCGATTACGGTGCGTTCGTTGATCTCGGCGGCATCGACGGCCTGCTGCACGTCACCGATATCGCCTGGCGGCGTGTCAATCATCCGACCGAGGTTCTGACCATCGGCCAGACGGTGAAGGTCAAGATCATCAAGATCAACCACGAGACCCACCGCATCTCGCTCGGCATGAAGCAACTGCTGGATGATCCCTGGCAGGGCATCGAGGCGAAGTATCCGCTGAATGCTCGCTTCCATGGCCGCGTCACCAACATCACCGACTACGGCGCGTTCGTCGAATTGGAGCCGGGCATCGAAGGCCTGATCCACGTCTCGGAAATGTCGTGGACCAAGAAGAACATGCACCCCGGCAAGATCGTTTCGACCTCGCAGGAAGTCGAAGTGCAGGTGCTGGAGGTCGATTCCGTCAAGCGCCGTATCTCGCTCGGTCTCAAGCAGACCATGCGCAACCCCTGGGAAGTCTTCGTCGAGAAGCATCCGGTCGGTTCGGTGGTCGAGGGCGAGGTCAAGAACAAGACCGAGTTCGGTCTGTTCCTCGGCCTTGAGGGCGACGTGGACGGCATGGTCCATCTGTCCGATCTGGATTGGAAGGCTCCAGGCGAGCAGGTGATCGACAACTACAAGAAGGGCGACGTGGTGAAGGCCGTGGTGCTCGATGTGGATGTCGAGAAGGAGCGCATCTCGCTCGGCGTCAAGCAGATCGAAGGCGATCCATTCGCCGAGCCCGGCGACGTCAAGAAGGGCGCGGTCGTCACCTGCGAGGTGCTGGAGGTCAAGGACGCCGGCATCGAGGTGAAGATTGCCGGCACCGACTTCAGCACCTTCATCAAGCGTTCCGAACTGGCCCGCGATCGCAACGACCAGCGTACCGAGCGTTTCGCGGTCGGTGAAAAGGTCGATGCAAGGGTGATCCAGTTCGACAAGAAGGCCCGCAAGGTGCAGGTCTCGATCAAGGCCCTGGAAGTCGCCGAGGAGAAGGAAGCCATCGCCCAATACGGCTCCTCCGATTCGGGGGCGACCTTGGGCGACATTCTCGGCACCGCGCTGAAGAACCGCGCCGGCACCGACAAGTAAGCGCTCTCTCGAGCTCTACGACATCAGGCCCCGGTTTCGACCGGGGCCTTTTTCTTGGGCGACGCCCTCTTCCGCTGGGCGCGGCCCTGCTTGGCCGGTGGACGGCGGAGCCTTGTTTTCTTCATATTGCGCCGCGATTGATGTATTCAGTTAAGCCGTTGCTTATGCTCGCAATTGGTTATGCTCCCAATGCCAAACGCGCCGGGCATATTTTCAGGGGAATTTCGATGTCGCTTGATTCCGATCTGATCGTCGATCGCCGCAGGATCCGCCGCAAGCTGACGTTCTGGCGCGTGCTCGCGGCGTTGTTCGCGATCGCCGCCATCGCCGTCATCGGGCTCGCCGTGTCGCCGGGCGGGCGGGGCACGTTCTCCACATCGGGGTCGATCGCGCGGGTCAATATCGAAGGTTTGATCCGCAGTGATCAGGATCGCGTCGAGGCGCTGGAGCGGCTGGAAAACTCCCAGGCGGCGGCGGTCGTCCTCCACATCAATTCGCCGGGCGGCACCACGGCGGGTTCGGAGCAGCTCTATGATTCGCTCGTCCGGCTGAAGGCAAAGAAGCCGCTCGTTGTGGTCGTCGAGGGATTGGCGGCGTCAGGCGGCTACATCACCGCGATCGCCGCCGACCACATCGTGGCGCAGCAAAGCTCGCTCGTGGGCTCGATCGGCGTGCTGTTCCAATTCCCGAATTTCAGCGACCTTCTGAAAACCGTCGGCGTCAAGGTGGAGGAGGTGAAGTCTTCGCCGCTGAAGGCTGCGCCCAACGGGTTCGAGCCGACCAGCCAGGAAGCCCGCGACGCGCTGGATGCGCTGGTCAAGGATTCCTACGCCTGGTTCAAGGACCTCGTGAAGACGCGGCGCGGCATGGACGAAGCGCAGCTCGAGAAAGTTTCGGACGGACGAGTCTTTACCGGCCGGCAGGCGGTGGGCCTCAAGCTGATCGACGAACTCGGCGACGAGAAGACAGCCGTGACGTGGCTGGTGGATCAGAAGAACGTCAAGAAAGACCTGCCGGTGCGCGACTACAAGCTTGGGCCGCGCTTCGGCGACCTGACATTCCTGAGGACCGCAGCGTCAGTGGTGCTTGATTCCCTGGGGTTGGGCGCGGTCGCGCGACATGTCGAGCAGATCGGTGTTGCGCAGGCGGTCGATCGTCTCAGTCTCGACGGAATGCTGGCCCTTTGGCATCCGGCGGGAACCAATTGAACCCCCAGGGAATGCAATTTTTAGCAATTTCCCGCTTTGCGGGTGCCCTGAAAAGCGGCCTTTGGGCGGCTTGTCACCTGTTTTCACGCAGCGCAAAAGTGATTTAGCGTCTTGACAGTCCTAGGCATTTTCACAGAAATGGATAGTTGACGCCTCCTGGTTTTACCTCTCGATGATCAAATCCGAACTCGTTCAGCGTATCGCCGAGCACAACCCGCACCTCTACCAGCGGGATGTTGAGAATATCGTGAACGCGATCCTCGATGAAATCGTTGCAGCGCTCGCGCGCGGCGACCGGGTCGAGCTGCGCGGTTTCGGTGCCTTCTCGGTGAAGCATCGCCCGGCCCGCGCCGGACGCAATCCGCGAACCGGCGCTCACGTGCCGGTCGATCAAAAGAGTGTCCCGTTCTTCAAGACGGGCAAGGAAATGCGCGAGCGGCTCAATCGCGATGATCCCGAAGCCGGAGCGGACGCCTGACGGGTCCCGCATTGGTGGCCGATACGCTGCCGCCGTGATTGCTCACGATGCGGCCGATTCTGATCAATACGAGCAATCGTCATGCGAAAGTTTCTCTCGGCTCTGATCATTGTTCCATTGGGCTTGATCTTTGTCGTGTTCGCCGTGGCCAATCGGCACTTCGTTACGGTGTCCTTCGATCCCTTCACGACGACCGATCCCGCGCTTTCGGTCTCGCTGCCGCTATTCGTGCTGATCATCGCGGCCGCTATCGTCGGTGGTCGTGGTGGGCGGTTGCGCCACCTGGTTTGGGCAGCGCCGCTGGCGCCGTGCGGCGCGTCGACATGAGGCCGATGCGCGCACCGCGAACGCGCAGCTGACCGAGCTTCGCGCCGCCACGCTGGCCTCGTCGCGCGGCGATGCCGGACGTCTGCCCGCGCCCGCGCAGGCCGGGTTTTACGGCGGCGCCGGGCGAGACAAGCAGGGCGTGACGTTGTAGAACCCGCCCCGTCGAACCTCAGTCGCCGTCAAGCAAAGAGACCATGTCCCTGCTCGTCAAAATTTGCGGCCTGTCCACGCGCGAGACGCTCGACGCGGCGCTGGACGCTGGCGCGGATATGGTGGGGTTCGTGTTCTTTCCGCCCTCGCCGCGGCATCTTAGCCTCGATGCGGCGCGCGAGTTGGGCTTGCGAGCCAAGGGCCGCGCGACAAAAGTGGCGCTGACCGTCGACGCCGACGACGCCACGCTCGAAGCCATTGTCGAGGCGCTGAAGCCCGACATCCTGCAACTGCACGGCCACGAAAAGCCGGCGCGGCTGCGCGAGATCAAGCGGACGTTCGGACTTGAGACGATGAAGGCGATCCCGGTCGAGCGCGCTGCCGATCTCGCCGTGCTGCCCGACTATGCCGCGGCTTGCGACCGGATCCTGTTCGATGCGCGTGCTCCCAAGGGCGCGACCCGTCCCGGTGGCCTTGGCGCCGTGTTCGACTGGCGGCTCCTCGAGAATGTCGATCTCGTCCTGCCGTTCATGGTGTCCGGCGGCTTGACCTCCGACAACGTCGCGGAAGCCGTGCGCGTCACCCGCGCCGGCGGCGTCGATGTCTCGTCGGGCGTGGAAAGCTCGCCCGGCATCAAGGACGTCGATATGATCCGCGCCTTCATCCGCGCCGCGCGCGCCAGCGAGGAATTGACCGTCCGATGACTCCAGCGCTTCCCAATTCCTACCGCAGCGGGCCCGACGAGCGCGGACATTTCGGCATGTTCGGCGGCCGGTTCGTCGCCGAAACCCTGATGCCGCTGATCCTCGATCTGGAAAAGGCCTATGCGGAGGCCAAGGCCGACCCGGCGTTCCAGGCCGAGATGAACGGCTATCTCCGCGACTATGTCGGCCGGCCATCGCCGCTCTATTTCGCCGAGCGGCTGACCGAGCATCTCGGCGGCGCGAAAATCTATTTCAAGCGCGAGGAGCTCAACCACACCGGCTCGCACAAGGTCAACAACGTGCTCGGCCAGATCATGGTCGCGCGGCGCATGGGCAAGAAGCGCATCATCGCCGAGACCGGCGCCGGCCAGCACGGTGTGGCGACCGCGACCCTGTGCGCGCGGTTCGGGCTCGAATGCGTGGTCTATATGGGCGCCGTCGACGTCGAGCGGCAGCAGCCCAACGTCATCCGGATGGAGATGCTCGGCGCAAAAGTGTTTCCCGTGCAATCGGGGACGCGCACGCTGAAGGACGCGATGAACGAAGCGCTGCGCGACTGGGTCACCAATGTGCACAACACGTTCTATTGCATCGGCACGGTCGCGGGCCCGCATCCCTATCCGGCGATGGTGCGCGACTTCCAGTCGGTGATCGGCGACGAGACGCGCAAGCAGCTGCAGGACGTCGAAGGACGCTTGCCGGATTCGCTGGTCGCCTGCATCGGCGGCGGCTCCAACGCGATGGGGCTGTTTCATCCCTTCCTCGATGACCCGTCCGTCGAGATCTTCGGCGTCGAAGCGGCCGGCCACGGATTGACGCAGTTGCACGCCGCCTCGATCGCGGGCGGCCGTCCCGGCGTGCTGCACGGCAACCGGACCTATCTTCTGATGAACGACGACGGCCAGATCCAGGACGCGCATTCGATTTCGGCAGGGCTCGACTATCCCGGCATCGGGCCGGAACATTCCTGGCTGCACGAGATCGGCCGGGTCAAATATCTGTCCGCGACCGACGACGAGGCGCTTGCGGCGTTTCAATTGCTGTCGCGGCTCGAAGGCATCATTCCGGCACTGGAGCCGGCGCATGCCATCGCCAAGGTGATGGAGCTCGCGCCGAAGCGGCCGAAGGATCATCTGATGGTGGTCAATCTCTCCGGCCGGGGCGACAAGGACGTGCCCCAGGTCGGCGACATTCTGCGGGGGAAGAAGAAGTGACCACCCGTATCGATGCACGTTTCGCCGAGCTGAAGCGCGAAGGCCGCTCGGCCTTTGTCACCTTCCTGATGGCCGGCGATCCCGATCCCGACACCTCGCTCCAGATCATCAAGGCGATGCCGAAGGCCGGCGCCGACATCATCGAGATCGGCATGCCCTTCACCGACCCGATGGCGGATGGCCCGTCGATCCAGGCGGCGGGTCTTCGCGCACTGAAGGCCGGAACGACGCTGAAGAAGACGCTGGCGTTAGTTCGCGCCTTCCGCGAAGGCGACAACGCGACGCCGCTGGTGCTGATGGGATACTACAATCCGATTTACATCTATGGCGTCGACAAGTTCCTGGCCGACGCAAAGTCGGCCGGTGTCGACGGACTGATCATCGTCGACCTGCCGCCGGAGGAAGACACCGAGCTGTGCCTGCCGGCGCTGAAGGCCGGGCTCAATTTCATCCGGCTCGCGACGCCGACCACCGACGACAAGCGGCTGCCGGCCGTGCTCGCGAATACCTCAGGCTTCGTCTACTACGTCTCGATCACCGGCATCACCGGTGCTGCGTCGGCCGATTCCAAAGCGGTCGGCGAGGCCGTCGCGCGCATCAAAAGGCATACCGATTTGCCGGTCTGTGTCGGTTTCGGCATCCGCACGCCCGAAGCCGCCCAGGCGATCGCCGAGCGCGCCAATGGCGCGGTGGTCGGCACCGCGCTTGTCGACGCCCTGCGCGGCAGCCTTGACGGCGAGGGCCGCGCGACCGCAAAGACCGTGGGCGCGGTGGCCGATCTTGCGGCGTCCCTGGCCAAGGGCGTCCGCGGCGCGAAACAGGCCGCGGAATAGGCGGATTTTTACGCCAGGTTAAGCCAGATCATCGGCTTGCCGGGCTCCGCCCGGCCGCCATATATCTGGAATGATCGGCACCCGGAGCGAATCATGAACTGGCTGACGAACGTCGTCCGACCGAAGATCCGCAATATCCTGCGGCGCGAGACGCCCGAGAATCTGTGGATCAAATGCCCGATTCAGGGCAGCTCGTGTTCTACAAGGATGTCGAGGCCAATCAGTTCGTCATTCCCGGCTCGAATTACCATTTGCGCATGGGCGCTGCGGCGCGGCTGAAGTCGATCTTCGACAACGAGACCTGGTACGACATCGCGCTGCCCGAGGTCACGCCTGATCCTCTGCGATTCCGCGATGAGCGCCGCTATGCCGACCGCATCCGGGATGCGCGCGCCCGCACCGGAATGAACGATGCCGTCAAGGTGGGATACGGCAAGCTCGAAGGCGCCGCCGCCGTCGTCGCGGTGCAGGATTTCGACTTCATGGGCGGCTCGCTCGGCATGGCCGCCGGCGAAGCGATCGTGCGCGGGCTCGAGCTTGCGCTGGAAAAGAAATCGCCCTTCATCCTGTTCGCCGCATCCGGCGGCGCGCGCATGCAGGAAGGCATCCTGTCGCTGATGCAGATGCCGCGCACCACGGTCGCCGTGCAGATGTTGCGCGAGGCGAAACTTCCCTACATCGTGGTGCTGACCAACCCGACCACGGGCGGCGTCACCGCGTCCTACGCGATGCTCGGCGACGTCCATATCGCCGAACCGGGTGCGTTGATCGGCTTTGCCGGCGCACGCGTGATCGAACAGACCATCCGCGAAAAATTGCCCGAGGGTTTCCAGCGCGCCGAATATCTGCGCGACCATGGCATGGTGGACATGGTGGTGCATCGCCATGATCTTCGGCCCACACTCGCGCGGCTCTGCCGCCTGTTCACAAAATCGCCCGCGCTCGAGGAAACGCCGAAACCGGCGGGGTTGCTCTCGGCGCCGGCTCAGATCCTGCCGGCCCCGGACGTCGTGCCGGCCGCACCCTCCGCGTGATCGCGCCCGCCGCCAGCCCGAAAACCTCGCTCGACGACCTGATCGCGCGATTGTCCGCACTGCATCCGAACTGCATTGAGCTCGGCCTGGAACGAATGCACCGGCTGCTCGAGGGCCTGGATCACCCCGAGCGGAAGCTGCCGCCCGTGATTCATGTCGCCGGCACCAACGGCAAGGGCTCGACGATCGCCTATCTGCGGGCGATGCTGGAAGCGGCCGGGCTCCGCGTCCACGTTTACACCTCGCCCTATCTGGTGCGGATCAACGAGTCCTTTCGGCTCGGCCGGGTTGGAGGCGGTGTGCTGGTCGGGGACGAGGAACTCGAGGACGCGCTCGCGCTTTGCGAGCGGACCAATGCCGGCGAGCCCCTGACATTCTTCGAAGCCAAGACCGCGGCCGCGTTCTGGCTGTTCGCAAACCATCCGGCCGATGTCCTGCTGCTCGAAGTCGGGCTTGGCGGACGGCTCGATTCGACCAATGTGGTCGCTACGCCACTTGCATCGGTGATGGCGCCGATCAGCATGGATCACATGGACTTTCTCGGCGATTCTCTGGTCGCCATCGCAGGCGAGAAGGCCGCCATCATCAGGCGCGGCGTGCCGGTGATCTCGGCGGAACAGCAGCCGGAAGCAATGGCCGTGATCGAAGGGCAGGCGAAATGCATGCGCGCGCCGTTGTTTGCGGCGGGTGAGGGCTGGCATGTCAGTGTCGAACGCGGACGGCTGGTCTATCAGGACGAACGGGGCCTGATGGATCTGGCCGCGCCGCGATTGTTCGGCCGGCATCAGTTCGACAATGCGGGCCTTGCGATCGCAACGCTGCGCGCGATCGGCACGTTCAAAATCCCCAACGCCGTCTATGAGGTCGGCATCATCAATGCGGAATGGCCGGCGCGAATGCAGCGCATCTCATCGGGCTCACTGCTTAGTTGGGCGCCGCCGGGGTGCGAGATCTGGCTCGATGGCGGACACAATGCCGAAGGCGGCCGTGTCGTTGCCGCAGCACTGGGCGATCTCGAGGAACGGGTGTCGCGCCCGCTCGTCATCATCGCGGGCATGATGGCCAACAAGGATGCGGCGGCTTCCTCGCCAACTTCGCCGGCCTGACCCGCCATATCATGGCGGTTGCGATCCCGGATCAGTCCGGCGCGATGCCGCCGGAGCGGCTCACCGATGCCGCGCGTTCGCTCGGCATGCGGGTGGAGATCGCTGATGGAATCGAGCCGGCGCTGCGCACGCTGGCGGGCCTCGCCTATGAAGTGCCGCCGCGTATCCTGATTACCGGCTCGCTCTATCTCGCCGGTCATGTGCTGGCACTCAACGGCACGCCGCCGGCATAGGGAATGAGCGATGCGGTTTGCGGCGATCGCCGACGTGCACGGAAATTATCTGGCACTTGAGGCCGTGCTCGCCGACATCCGCGCGCAGGACATCGCACGAGATCGTCAACCTCGGCGATATGGCCAGCGGAGCGCTCGACGCGCGGCGCACGATGGACGCCTTGATGGCGCTCGATGCCGTCCATGTGCTCGGCAATCACGATCGCTATCTGATCGACCGGCCGCCGGAGAAGATGGGTTCGTGGGATCGTCCCGCTCATGCGCAGCTCGATGCCGCTCATCTCGATTGGTTGCGCTCTGTTCCGGCCACATGCGTGTACCAGGGTCGCGCCTTTCTGTGTCACGCGATGCCCGACAATGACGAGACCTATTGGCTGGAAACCGTGAAACCGGACGGCTCCGTCTGCCTGTCGCCGCGGGAGGAGATCGAACGCGCGGCCGAAGGGATCGAGCAGTCGCTGATCCTTTGCGCGCATAGCCATATCGCACGCGCCGTGCGGCTTCGCGACGGGCGGCTCATCGTCAATCCCGGCAGCGTCGGCTGTCCCGGGTTATCGGGACACCCATCCGTTTCCGCATGTCATCGAAGCAGGAACGCCCGACGCTCGCTATGCGATCCTCACGGAGGCGGTTGGCGGCTGGCAGGTCGCCTTCCGCCATGTGCCGTATGATCATGACGTCATGGCCGCGCTGGCCCGTCGCAACGGTCAACTCGAACTTGCCGCTGCGCTGGCAACCGGCTGGATCAAATGAACAGCCGGCGTTGCGTCGGCTGATGCTCGACGGCGTGTCGCCTGAATGAACTCACGCGAGCAGCTTCATCGGATCGGCTGCTTTCTGCTTCAATTGATCGAAGGTGCATTGCCGCGGTGACTTGTCCGGTCGCCAGCGCAGAATGGATGTGCCGTGGCGAAACCGCTCGCTGCTGAAATGATCATAGCAAACCTCGATCACGAGCTTCGGCCTGAGCGGGCACCATTGCGCGGAGCGCTCGGTCGACCAGCGGCTCGGACCGCCCGGGGCATTGCCGGTAAAACCGGGGGCGGAGATCAGCGGCTCGAGCTTCGCTGTCAGGTCAGGCTTATCCTTTTGCTTGATCGCGGACGTGAATCCGACGTGATGCAGCAAGCCGTCATGATCGTAGAGTCCGAGCAGCAGCGAGCCCACCACCGTCTTGCCGCCGACGCGGTTGGTCGCATAGCGGAAGCCGCCGATCACGCAATCGGCGCTGCGGAATTTCTTGATCTTCTGCATGCCGTCGCGATTGCCGGCCTGATAGGACAGGTCGAGCCGCTTGGCGATCACGCCATCCGAGCCGCCGCCGGCCTGCTTGAGCCATCTTTGCGCAAGCGCGTAGCTGGCCGTCGCGGGCGACAGCCGAAAGGTGCCGCCAGGCTTGAAGTTGGCTTTGGCGAAAGCTTCCAGCGCGGGCCGCCTTCGCTCCAATGTCTGCGCAGCGAGCTTGCTGCCTTGCTTTTCTGCGAGGAGATCGAAAGCGATGAACAGAGCGGGCGTTTCCCGCGACAGCTTTTGCACACGGCTGGCGGCGGGGTGGATGCGCTGCAGGAGCGCGTCGAAGGAAAACGACTTGCGATGCGGAACGACGATTTCGCCATCGAGCAGAAAGCTGGTCGCTTTCAGCCTGAGCGCAGCTTCGATCAGTTCCGGAAAATAGCGCCCAAGGGCTTCACCCGACTTGGAGCGGAGGTCGACCTCGTTGCCGCGCCTCGCTAGCAGGCAGCGGAAGCCGTCCCATTTCGGTTCGTATTGCCACTCCTTGCCGCGCGGGATGGCATCCACCGACCGCGCCTCCATCGCGGCCATCTGCGATGGTCTCGCTGCTGTTTTTCGAGGAGGAGATGGCATCGGAACCGTATCCTGAGACGACATACACTGCCAGTCCAACGCAAAACGGCCGGCGAATCGCCGGCCGTTCCTCGAAATAATCGCGGTTTGCGCGGGATCAGACCGCGGTGGAAATCCACTGCTGCAGCTTCGCCTTCGGCGCTGCGCCGACTTGCCGGGAGGCCATCTCGCCGCCCTTGAAGATCATCAAGGTCGGGATCGACATCACGCCGTACTTCGACGCCGTCTTCGGGCTCTCGTCGACGTTCAGCTTGACGATCTTGACCTTGTCGCCCATTGCGCCGGAAATTTCATCCAGCGCTGGCGCGATCATGCGGCACGGGCCGCACCATTCGGCCCAGAAGTCGACCACGACAGGACCTTCCGCTTTGAGCACTTCGGCTTCGAAATCGGCGTCAGAAACCTTGCCAACGGCCATGGGAATACCTCGTTCGGTTGAAGGATAAGGGCGCGAGGGACAGGAATCGCACCGGGAGCATGAGATCAAAAGTATGAACGGCCGGTTGCCGGGTCAAGTTCGGCCATGCCGGCGCCAAGGGATGCCAGTTCCGCGTCCAGCGCGGGAGCAGAAATCTCCATCAATTCAGTGGTTTCAGTCCACAGAAGTGCTGCCCGGAGGCGGCGCTGGGGATAAAGCTTGCCGAGCAGCGCCCGATACAGCGCGAGCTGGCGGACATAAGTCTGCGGCGCCTCGGCCGCGGTCCGTGGCGGCGCCTGATTGGTCTTGAAATCGACGATCAGGATCTCGTCCGGCGTCACCACGAGCCGGTCGATCTGCCCGGATACGAATGCCGGCGCCCTGTTCGCGATTGCGACGCGGCCGACAATCGGAACCTCGGCACGGCTGGCGTGACCGAAAACCGCCGCGAAACGCCGGTCTCCAATCAAGCCGAGCACGCTATCCGCCAGCGCGGTGCGCTCAGCCTTCGCTCCAATCCGCCGCGTTGCGGGCGAGATAGGTGAGTGCCGCACTGCGCCGCCGCTCGGTGGCAAGATCCGGCAGCGATTGCAGGAGCCGGTGGACCAGCGTGCCGCGCTGGATCGCGCGTGTCCGTGTCGTGATTGCCTCGTCCGATCTGACCCGGTGACCCGCGCCACCGCTGTCGGACGGACGAAGCGGCGCTGCCGTGGGCGCATCGTGCGAGATGGTCGTGCGCAGCCACGCCGGCAGTTCGATCCGTGTGCTCGCTGTCGTGGCCGCAGGCGCGCTCGCGGGAGGCGCCACGTCTTCGGGCCGCGAATATCGTTTGACCGACCCGTCCGGCGTCTCGATGGTCTGCTCCTGCAATCCCGGATCCGGCGAGACCTCTTCCGACCAGATCGTACCAGCACAGCTTGCGGACGTTGTTCATGTTGCCCGGCATGCAGCCGCTGACGATCAGCCGGTCTGCGGCACGCGTCATCGCCACGTAGAGCAGGCGGCGATACTCATCCTCGGTCTCTTCGAGCATCGCGGTCACGCGCCGACGCGACCGCGGCCGGGTCGTCGGCCTTCCTGCCCGCCCACACCACGACCTCTCCGCCGTTGCCGCCGGGCAAGTGGATCAGCCGTAAGCGTTGCGTATCCGAGGGTGATGACGTCGTGTCGACCAGGAACACGACGCTCGCCTCCAGCCCCTTGGCGCCGTGCACGGTCATGACGCGAACCTCGTCGCGCGAGATTTCCATGTCGCGCTTCACCTCGGTGTCGGCAGCGCGCAGCCAGGCCATGAAGCCCTGTAACGACGCCGGGGCCTTGCGCTCGTAGTTCAGTGCGAGTTCGAGGAATTCATCGAGCGCGTCATTGGCCTCGTGTCCGAGGCGCCTGAGGATTCGTTGCCGGCCGCCGTCGCCGCCGAGCAGCCAGGCATAAAACGCAAACGGGGTTTCGAACGCAACGCGCCGTTCGCATCGTTGCAGCCGCTCTTCGGCGCGCCGGAGCCTGTCGTTGGTCGCGGCATGTTGCGCCAGAGCCTCGCGTAGCGAACCCCGGCGTTCCCAGGCCAGCGTGAAGAGATCGTCGTCATCCAATCCAAACAGCGGGCTTTTCAGCGCGACCGCGAGCGCCAGGTCGTCCTGCGGCAGCAGCAGCGCGTCGGCAAGATTCATCAGGTCGATGATGGCGATGTGCTCGGTCAGCTTCAGCCGGTCGGCGCCGGCAACCGGAACGTTGGCGTGCTTGAGCGCCTGGATCACCGCGTCAAAGATATTGCCGCGCCGCCGCACCAGCACCAGCACGTCACCATAGGTCAGGCGTCGACGGCCGCCGTCATGTCCGGTCATCGTGCCGTCGTCGATCAGCCGCTTGATCTCGCCCTGGATGCGTTTCGCAAGCTTGACTTCGGGACTCCTGACCGAGACGCCGTCGAACGGCGCGCGCCAGCCCTCGATATCCTTGCGATCGTCGGCCTCGGCGAGATCCCAGAGCTCGATCAGGCCCGGCCCGGCATCGGACAGCGCATGGTGGATCGGGTAGCCGATGTCGGGCGAATGGATGCTGCGATAGATCGCCTGCTCGCGAAACACATGGTCGACCGATTGCAGGATCGCCGGTCCCGAACGGAACGAATAGGTGAACGACACCGGATCGAATGTCAGCCCGGCATCGGTGAAGCGCTTTCTGCAGGTCCCGCCGGCGCTGATCGAATGCGCGCGGCGCGGCGCCTTGGAACGAAAAGATCGACTGCTTCTCGTCGCCGACCGCGAAGATGGTGCGAATCACGCCGTCGCGTGCGCCGGCGCCCGCGGTGAATTCGGAAATGAGATGGAAGACGATGTCCCATTGCCGGGGGCTGGTATCCTGCGCCTCGTCGATCAGCACGTGATCGACGCCGCGATCGAGCTTGTAGTGCACCCAGCCGGCGGAGACGCGCGACAACATCGCCAGCGTCTTGTCGATCAGATCGTCATAGTCGAGCAGGCCGCGTTCCGCCTTCTCGCGCCGGTAGTTTGCCGCCGCCGCGGTCGCGATGTGGAGCAGCGCCCGCGAGCGATCGCGGGTCACGACCGCGCGGCGCTTTTCGATCAGCGGGTCGAGACGCCGCGCTTCGGCATCGAACAGCGCGCCGATCGAAGGATTGCGGTCGCAAAATTTCCTGGTCAGGATGGATTTGCGAGGCGTCTTCTCGTCTGTCAGGAAAACGCTCAGGTATACGTCCAATTGCTCGCTTCCGGCCAACCGCGATGCCTCGCGGAGTCGTCCGGCCTGATCTTCCTCGGTCCTGCTGCTGCCGCCGTCGAGTGCGGCTGCGACCTCGAGCCAGCGCGCGCGCGGCAGGTTCGGTCCATCGACGATCTCGCGTTCGATGGCCTCGATCCGGTCGTGATCGGCAACGCCGAGCGCCGCCGACATCTGCGCCGCCGCAACGTCGGCATTGCCGGCGATGTCGGTCCAGGCCATGAAGTGGTCGCGGCTGAGGCAGGCCTCGCGCACCACGTCCTTGAAGGTGACGTCGGCGGCGCTCGCCATCGCGATCTGGAGCGCCTGTCCGGTCGCGCTCCCGGGATCGCGCGACGCTTCGAGCAGCACCTTGAGATTGGCGCGCTCCATCATCTCGGTCTGGTCACGGTCGTCGAGAACCGCAAAACGCGCCGGCACGTTGGCCTCGAACGGAAACTGCTGCAGCAGCCGCGTGCAGAGCGCGTGAATGGTCTGCACCTTCAGGCCGCCCGGCGTTTCCAGCGCGCTTGCAAACAATTCGCGCGCGGTCTTGCGCAGGCGTGTGGTCGGATGCGCGATGCCGACGTCCCGGATCGCGGCATCGAGGCTTGCATCGTCCAGCGTGACCCAGTGGCCGAGCGTCGTGAACACCCGCTCCGCCATGTTGGCGGCGGCGGCCTTGGTGAAGGTGATGCAGAGGATTTTCTCCGGCGGCACGCCGGCAAGCAGCAGGCGGATCACGCGCTGCACCAGCACATGGGTCTTGCCGGAGCCGGCATTGGCCGACACGAAGGCCGAAGCTGCGGGGTTCGACGCGCGCTTTTGCGCGTCGCTCACCGCGCCGGGAATTGGACGAGGCGCCTTCACCATTCTTCCAGCCCCAGGCCGCCGGCCGCGGACCATTCCTTGATGCGGGCGAGATCGTCATAGGCGCCGTAACGGTTCGCCCACATCGACAGATTGAGCGAGGTGTAGGCCTGGTTCTCGTCCTCGAAACTCCGGATCAGCGCTTCGAGCTTTCGGCGCGCGTCGTCGGCGGCCGCGTCCGGCTCCATCGGCTTGTCGCTCTTGTTGACCTTCAGTTCCAGCGTGCGCTGCTCGCCCGGCGGATTGTTGCCGCTCAATCTGACATAAGCGAGCTCGCCCACCGATGAGCCCGCCGGGATGCCGGAAAAGCCGCCTTCGCGCAGGATCGCCGCTTCGAGCGTGAGCTGCGGCGACAGTCCCATGCGCACCTGCTTGCCGGTCGGCGGCTGGCCGGTCTTGTAGTCGAGGATCGCGAAGCTGCCGTCGCCGCGGCGCTCGATGCGGTCGGCGCGCGCCGAAAGCATGAAGGTGCGCTCGTTGCCGAGCGGAATGGAGATGTCACCCTTGATCTCGGCTTCGATCGCGTCGATGCCGTCGCGCCTTGCGACTTCCCAATTGGCGAACCATGCCGCGATCCGCTGAAAGCGCGGCCACCACAGGGCCTTGGCCTCGGGCCGCTCCATCAGGGGTGCAAAATATGTCTCGCCGATCTGCTTGAGCGCGAGCGCGGGATCGCGCGGAAGCTCGGTGGCGAAGTCTTTCGTGAACTTGCCGATGGATTCATGAATCGCCGAGCCCCGATCGGCCGCCGAGAGCGGCATGTCGACGGGGTCGAGCGCATCGAGCTTGAGGATGTATCTCGCATAGATGGTGTAGGGATCGCGCAGCCAGTCCTCGATCGCCGTCACCGAGAGCTTGAGCGGCCGCGTGGCGCGCGGCGGCTTCGGCGCGGGCTGGGCGATCGGCTCGACCTTCTCGGGCCGGTCGAGAGCCTCGGCGAAGCGCACGTACTGATCGCCGGCAAGCGTCGCCGCGTCCCAGCGCGCGCTGCCCGCAACGGCCTCCAGCCGATGCAGAAAGCGCGAGGCCACCGCGGGCGCGCCGCCAGCCTTCGCGGAATGGCTCAGGATCACATCGCCGCTGCCGAGCAGTTGTGCGAAGTCGTGCGCGGACAGGCCGATGCGCCGCTCCGGCAGGTCGAGGCCGAGTTCATGTCGCATCGGACGGCTCAGCCATGGATCGATCCGTGGTGCCGGCGGCCACACGCCCTCGATCAATCCGCCGACGATGACACGGTCGGCCTGCATCAGGCGCGATTCCAGCGGGCCGTAGATATGCAGGCGCGCGCCCGGCTTCTCGGGCCGGCGCACGGCGCGGTCGGCAAAGGCGGTCTGGAAAACCTCCGGGTAATCGCTGAGCGCGACCATCAGGCCGCTCGTTCTCTGTTCGCGGAGCAGATCGTCAAAGGCTGCCGCGAGCGCCGATCCTTCGGGGCCCTCGAAGGCGGTGGCGATCCCGCTCTCGTCGCATGAGAGCGCGATCAGAATGTCGCGGTGCCGCTGTGCAAGCTCGGCGAAATCATATGGCTTGGCCGCGGCAAGGCTTTCCAGCGGCGCGAACGCCCTCTGCAGGGCGGCGATCAGCCGTTGAATGCGATCGAGATCCTCGCGCTTCAGTCGCGCGCGCGGCTCGGCGCGATGCAACGACGACATCTCGCCGCGATCGAGCTTGTCGAGCTCGTCACGGAAGCGGGCGAACTCCCGTGCAAGGCCGGCTGTTCCGCCTTGCGGACGGGTGCCGCGCAGAAGCGCCAACTCCAGCGCCTCGCAGGCCGTCTTGAAAGCGCCGGGCGCGCGGCCGAGCCGGCACTTGCGGATGCTTGAGCAGCGCCAGCAGCGTCGGCGGTTCGAGGCCTCGCGCGACGGCTTCCGCGGCAAGGCGCGCGAAGATGCCGACGGATGTTTCGATCAGCGCGTCGCCGCCGGAATCGTTGAAGTCGAGGTTCCAGCGGGCAAGCGCCGCCATCACCCGGCGCGCCAGCGCGCGGTCCGGCGTCACCAGCGCGGCGGACTTTCCGAGATGCCATGCCTCGCGCAGCGCGATCGCGACCGCAAGCGCTTCCATCTCGGGATTGGGCGCGGCGATCACGGCAAGATGTTTCATCGCCTCGGAGATGTGCGCCGCGATGTCCGGGCGTCCCAGCCGGTCATGCCATTGCGCGGTCGCGCTTGACGGCCGCATCGCCTCGGAGAGCAGCACGTCGCGGCCGTGCGGCGCGGGTGGTTGAAGGCTCTCGACATCGCGGCGCGTGATGCCGAAGCGCTCGAGCAGCGCATGCATGGCGTATTGAGGATGGTTCGACGCGGGATGCGTGGTGAACCTGCCTTGCGCATCGCGGGCGCCGCCGATCACCTGCCACGACTCCTCGTCGAGATCGGTATCGAGCCCGGGCAGTACGACCGCGCCTTGCGCGCAGGCGCGCGACCGCATGGAGGAATTTCGCGGTCGCGGGCATCGAGCCGGTCGAGCCTGCTGCGATCACCGGTCCCTTGTGATGTGTCGTCAGCCGCGCGGCCTCGGCGGCGATCAGGAGATCGCGCCGCGCCGCGGGCTCGATCCTGCCGACCTCCGCGAGATACGCAGGCCAGGCCGTGCGCGCAATCCGCAGGAACTCCAGCGAATGCTGCCAATAGGGATCGAGCTGGTCGGGCACGAGCCCGTCGAGCGCGTCCCACGCAACGCCGCGGGTCACCATGTCGTCCATCAGCCGCGCGAGGTCGCCGGCCAGTGCCAGAGTGGAGGCAGGACCGCCGACCACGAGCGGCGCCAGCACCGGTCCCTTGGCCCAGGCCGCGACAAGCCGGGCAAGCGTGAGGCGGCGATCAAGCTCCCCGAGTCTTGGCGGAATATCGAGCGGCTCCGCTGCGCCGAAAACGTCGGCTTCGTCGGCGAATATCAGCTCGTCCTCGTCGATGTCGCCGAGCGCGACGATGCGCGGCAGGATCACCGCATCCGTCTTCAACTCGTCAAGGAACAGCTCGCGCGCCAGCCGCATCGCGCGCCGCGTCGGCAGATAGAACGTGGCGTCGGCGAGACGCGCCGGATTGCTGCGGGCTTCAAATCCTTCGACCAGCCGGCCGTCGATCAGCGCGGCGATGACGCTGCGCAGGAACGGCACGGAGACGGGAACACTGAAAACGCGCATGGGCTGCCTGATTCGAGATCGGCAGCGAATATAGGGAGTCGCGCGCGATTACGCGCGGGCTTGACGCGCGGATCCCTTGCAAAATTGCGTGCAAAAGCGGTGGATTGCGGGGTCAAACGACAGGAAGCGCCGATCTGCGGATCACGCGCGACGATTCACGCCACGCTTTCGAGAAACGCGTCTTCTGCGGCCTGCACCGCGTCGGGCGTTCCGACATGCATCCAGACGCCGTCGAGCCTCAAGCCGAACAGGCGCTCTTTCTCGTTGGCTTCGTCGAACGTCCTCGTCAGCGAGAACTCGCCTTTCGGCGCGCCCGCGAAGATCGACGGCGACATGATCGCCGCGCCCGCATAGACGAACGGGACCACCTGATGCTCGCGCCGCTTGCGCAGCGCGCCGTCCGGCAGCATGGCGTAGTCGCCGCGGCCGCCATAGCCGATGCTGCTCGCGGTCGGCGCCATCAGAAGCAGCATGTCCATGCGGGCAGGATCGAAGGCCTGCGCGAGCCGCACGAGATTGGACTGCACGCCGTCGATCCACATCGTGTCCGAGTTCATGAGGAAGAATGGCTGATCTCCGAGCAGCGGCAGCGCCTTGACCACGCCGCCGCCCGTGCCGAGCACCTGGTTGCGCTCGTCCGAGATGATCACGCGAGGACGCGTTCGCGAGGCGACGTGATCGATGATCTGGTCGGGCAGGTAATGCACATTGACGACGGCCTCGGTGATGCCGGCCGCCGCAAGCTTGTCCAGCACATGGTCCAGCAGCGGCTGGCCCGCGACTTTGACCAGCGGCTTCGGCATGTGATCCGTCAGCGGACGCATCCGGAGGCCGAAACCGGCCGAGAGGACCATGGCTTTGCTGGGCTTGACCGACATTCTCTGAGGACTTTTCGAGCCGATAATTGTACCGCCGCAAATCATAGCACGGCGATTCTGCCGGCGTCAGTTCCATGACGCCATATTCGCCTCAGATGACGATCGTGCGACAGCTTCAATTTCAGGTTTCCGCGGCTGCCCGCTTGCCCGCCGCCCTCTTCTTCTTGTCGCCCGGCTTGAGGAAGTTGACGCCGATCTGGTCGCCATTGACCCAGGCCAGTTCGCAGCGCCGATAGGCAAGTCCCGTGGACGACAGCAGCAGGAAGAATTCCTTCAGGTGCAATCCTTCGACCGAGCCCGAGACGGTCAGCTTCGCGCCGGTCTCGGAGACGTCTTCCATGCTGCAATCACGCCGCCAGGTGCCGTCGATGCCCATCATATGAGCGGGAATGCCCCGCTCGAAGACGACACGCTCGCCCTTGAGGCGCTCGTTAACCATGGCCTTGCTCCAACAGCCGGCGCGTGCTCACAGCAACTCGGCCACGGCAGACTACGGCCAGGTGCCTAACAAGCGGTAAATCTACGGAGTTGGCGGAGGGACGTTGGCGGCATACCAGGCCTGGACCGAGGCCAGCGTGGGGTGGGCCAGCGAGCGGCTGAGATAGGTCCAGATCCGAGGCTGATGGCGCAGATATTGCGGCTTGCCGTCGCGCCTGTTCAGTCGTGCGAAGGTGCCGAGCAGCCGTGTGTTGCGCTGTGCCGACATCAAGGCATACAGCGCGGCGAAGTCGGCGGATTCGAAGCTGGCGTCGGCTTCGCGCCGCGCCTTGATGTAGCGCGTCAGCAGCGAGAGCTCGATCGTCTCGGGAACGTCGATCCGCGCGTCCTGCAACAGTGACACCACGTCATAGGCGGCCGGGCCGCGCACGGCGTCCTGGAAGTCGATGATGCCGACCCGCGCAATCCCGCTCCGCTCACCGAGCCAGATCAGGTTCGGGGAATGAAAATCCCGCAGCACCCAGGTGCGCGCGGCGGCTTCCGGCTTCTGCAACAGATCGCGCCACATCGCGGTGAATTCGGCACGCAGACCATCGTTCGGCATGACGCCGCGATCCGGAAGATACCATTCGAGCATCAGTCCGAGCTCGACCAGCAGTGCGTCGGTGTCGAATGCGGGAATCCGATACTCGATATGCGGGGCGAGCAAGATGGTGTCGGGCAATTTGCTCCGATGCAGCGCGGCCAGCAGATCGGTGGCGGCCTCGTAACGTTCGCGGATCGGCTGCGGCGGATCGCCTTCGACAAAGGCTGCGTTGCCGAAGTCCTCGGTGATCAGGAAGCCTGCGTCGAGATCGGCGTGATGGATGGCCGGCGCCGAGAAGCCGTGTGTGCGCAGGCCGGTGTCGATCGCAACGAATGGCTTGACGTCTTCGGCGAGATGCACCGCGGCGCTATAGGGCCTGCCCTCATAGATCGCCGGGCCGTCCGGACGTCGCGGCGAGTTCATCAGAATGACGATGTCACCGTTCCGGATCAGGCGGGCATAGGACCGCGTCGACGCGTCGCCGGCCATCCGCCGCCGTGTGGCATCCGCATAGCCGGCCTCGGTCAGGAATTGCCGCAGCATCCTCAGCCTCTCGACGACGGCTGCGCCCTTGCCGTGGCCGGTGATGTCAGCCGACCGCGCTGTCGCATCAAGGTCCGCGCGATGACCGAGCGCGATATCGATCCGGTCCGACGGCAAGACGCCGCCGGCGCGTTCCGGCCATTCGATCAGCGCCACCGTGCCCGCAGGCAGAGGCGACAGGCCAATCTCGTCAAGTTCGGATGCATCGTTGATGCGATAGAGGTCGGCGTGCAGAACCGGGAAGGGCGGTAGGTCGTAGGTCTGGGCCAGCGTGAAGGTGGGGCTCGGGACCTCCAATGAATCGTCGTCGGCGAGATAGCGGATCAGCGCGCGAGCGGCGGCGGTCTTGCCTGCGCCGAGGTCTCCGGACAAGGCGATGACATCGCCCGGACCGATCAGCAAAGCGAGGTCGGCCATCAATTGCGCCGTCGCCGTCTCGTCCGCCAGATCCACGGAGTATGTCGCGCGTCCCGTCATTCCGCCGCACTACGATGGGCTGCCTGATCGGTCGGGAAATCGCAGGTCACGGTCGTGCCCCTGCCGACGATCGAATTGACACGCACCTTGCCGCCATGCAGCTCGACAAAGGAACGGACCAGCGAGAGGCCGAGGCCGGCGCCGCGATGGCGTGAGCCGTGCGAGCGGCTCTCGAACCAGTCGAACACCTTGTCCTTGACGTCAGGCGGAATGCCCGGACCGGAATCGGTCACGGTGAAGATCACGCTGCGCTCGCTACGGCGAGCGCTGACGAGCACCATCGCGTCCTGCGGCGAGAAGCCGACCGCATTGGCGAGGAGATTGTAGAGCACCTGCACGATGCGGCGTTCATCGCCGATGAAGCTGCCGATATTCGGGTCGATATCGACCTTGAGGCGAATACGGTCCGTGGCCAGGCGGTCCTGGATGCCCTCGGCCGCGGCTTCGATGGTCTTGCCGACATCGACAGGTCCGAGCTCCAGCCGCATGGCGCCGGCATCGATGGTTGCGAGGTCGAGAATGTTGTTGGTGAGCGCGAGCAGGGCGTTGGTCGATTTGGTGACGTAGTCGAGATATTCGGCCTGCTTCGGTGTCAGCGGGCCGGTCGACGGATCGCTCAGGAAATGCGCGAAGCCGATGATCGTGGTCAGCGGCGCGCGCAGTTCGTAAGACACATGGTGGACGAAATCGATCTTCATCTGGCCCGCGGCTTCGAGCGCCTCGTTGCTCTCTCGCAGCGCCCGCTCGACATTCTCGGTGTCGGTAATGTCCTGGAAGGTTAGCATGGTGGCGCCGTCAGGCAACGGCCGGCTCATGCAATCCAGCACGCTGCCGTCCTTGCGTTCCAGCTTCAGGGGAACGTCGATCCGGTTTTCGATGGCGGTAATCGCCTCGCGAATCGTCCGCCATGCGTTGGCGTCGTCGAACAGCGGCCTGCACCAGGCCGCGACCGTGTCGATATGCGGCGCGTCGTTCAGCTGGTCCGGCGACAGCTTCCACATCTTGGCGAAGGTCGGATTGAACAGTTGCGCGCGGCCATTGCTGCCGAACACCGCGACGCCCTCGGCGAGACTGTCGAGGGTCTCGCGCTGCACGCGGATGAGGCCGTCGAAGCGCCGCGCGAGGTCAAGGCTCTCGGTGACGTCGTCGAACAGGTAGGTGACGCCACCTTCCGGGTTGGGCGTGGTGACGACGCTCAAGGCGCGGCCGTCGGGCAGATACCAGGTATCCTTGGCCGGCTCGATGGCGCGGTAGGCCTCGTGCAGCTTTGCTTTCCAGCCGCGGAAGTCGGCCTGCTCCGGCAGCTTGCGCGCGGCGCGCAGCCGGTCGAGCACGTTGGAATCATCCGGGTTCGCATCGAGGAAGGCCGAGTCGAATTCCCACAGCCGGCGGTATGAATCGTTGTAGAAGGCGAGCCGCCGCTGACGGTCGAACACGGCGACGCCCGATGACAGCTGATCGAGCGTGCGCCGGTGGGCTTCCGCCATTCGCACCAGCGCCGAACTGAGCGCGTCGGCTTCGCTCGCGTCGATGGCAACGCCGATGCTGCCGCCGCCTCCGACGGCGACCGCGCGCACGTCGTAAATCCGCCGCTCGCCGCCCGTCACGATCGGCAGTCGCGCGTTGAAGGTGCTGATTGCATTCAAGCTGCGCTCCAGCTCAACGCGGTCGGCGCTGTCGAGCAGTTCGAGATTGCGGTCGATCGCCTCGGCCGCGCTGCTGGCTTCGGCGGCCTGGGCATAGGCTGCGTTGGCATAGTTCAAGCCGCCCTTGGCGTCCTTGGCCCAGATCGGCCATGGCGCGGTCGCGGCGAATCCGCGCAGCATCTCGGTTTCCTCGAACAGCGCCCTCAGCCGCAAATTGGTTTCGGCCAGTTCGCGCCGCAAGCCGGAAAGCTCGCGGACACGCACGATCGCCTGGCCGCCGATGGCGCGGCCCATCGCTTCGATGGCGTGGCCGTTCGAGGTCGTGAGATTGAGCAGGAAGCCCTCGCCGGCCTCGCGCAACGCGTTGACCGCATGCTCCATCTGCAGCGCCGGCTCCGGATGCAGCCATGCTCCGAAGGCGAGGACGCGATGCGGCGAATCGGACGGGACCAGAAGCGCGATGTCGCCGGAGATTCGCGGACGATTGTCTCCGGCGTCCCATGAGATCAAAACCTGCGGCTCGGCGAACAACAGCGCGCGGTATCGATCCGCCCTGATCTGTAGGTCGGCAATGTCGGCGCGCAGCCGCGCCTCGGATCGTGTGGCGCGAACGCGGCTGCGCATCAGCAGGATCGCAGCCACCACAGAGAAACCGAGAGGCGCCAGCGCTGTGGCCAGCACGGCGATCTCCGGCCGATTGAAATCGAACAGCGTTGAGATCGCGCTCAGAAGCGAGGGATCGCCGGCCCAGGCCGGTTCTGATGTCGGCAGCGCGGCTGTGGCGAGTCCGATCAGGCTGCTGCGCACCAGAGATGTGCACGACAGCAAGGTCCGACGCATCGCGATGATCACGCCTGACATGCTTTGCCCCAAGCCGCACGATCTATCCACACACCCTGCCGCATAATTCCCCAAGGCGACGAACGGGCTAGCGATAAATTCTTGCGTTCATTGATCTTTGGAGTGCCGCTGCCGACCGCTCCGGTTCACGAATTGAGTCACAATATCCTTCAATGGGACTCTACAAGGTAGGGTCCAGATCGTGAACGAGAATCTCGCTGGGGAAAAAAGCAGAACTAAGTCGCGTCCGCGCGACGCTCGCAAAATTGAATCCGTGACTCGATCGAACGAATGAGACAGTCGCGGCAGCGAATCTGCCCGCGTGGTTGCGGCGACGATGTCGAGGCACCGGTACCGAGAGGTTGCCCTTGCACGGGCGCGAAGAGATCAGCGCCCTGTCGAACCGAAACCGCCGCTGCCACGTTCCGTCGAGGATAGCTGATCGGCGGCAACGAACTCGGCGCGCGTGACCGATGCGATGACCATCTGCGCGATGCGCTCGCCACGGCGGATCGCGAACGGCTCTGCGCCGTGGTTGATCAGCAGCACGTTGATCTCTCCGCGATAGTCGGCGTCGACTGTTCCCGGCGCGTTCAGCACGGTGACGCCGTGCTTGGCGGCAAGACCGGACCGCGGGCGGACCTGCGCCTCATAACCCTCAGGCAGCGCGATGGTGAGCCCGGTCGGCACCATCGCGTGTTTGCCGGGCAAGAGAACGAGCGGAGTGTCCTCAGGCACCGCGGCGAGCAGATCGAGGCCCGCTGCATGGGCGCTCTGATAGGCCGGTAACGCCAGACCTTCGGCGTGCGGCAGCTGGCGGACGTCGATCCTGACTGATGCGCTCAAGCGGTTTTCTCCGTGGTGTTCGTCTGCAAGCTCGTACGCTCGCTGTTAGCGATGTGCGCGACCAGCTCGACCGCGACCTGTTCCTTGGTCATGGCCGGCCAGGAGTCGACGGCGATATCGTCGCCGTCCCGCGTCAGGAGATGCACGGTGTTGCTGTCGCCGCCCATCACGCCGGTCGCGGGCGAGACGTCATTGGCGACGATCCAGTCGCAGCCCTTGCGCTTCAGCTTGGCCTTGGCGTTGTCGATCAGGTTTTCCGTTTCGGCGGCGAAGCCGATCACGAGTGACGGACGTTTGTCCCTCAGCTTCGAAATGGTCGCGAGAATGTCAGGGTTTTCCACCAGCTGCAGCGGCGGCATCGCGTTCCCTGTCTTCTTCAGTTTCTGCTCGCCCTCGTTGGCGACGCGCCAGTCGGCGACGGCGGCGGCGAAGATCGCGATGTCGACGGGAAGTGCGGCTTCCACGCGCGCCAGCATGTCGCGTGCCGACTCCACCCGCACGACGGTGACGCCCTTGGGCGCGCCGAGTTCGACCGGGCCCGAGACCAGCGTGACGTCGGCGCCCGCGGCCTGCGCTGCTGCGGCAATCGCATAGCCCTGCTTGCCGGACGAGCGGTTGGCGATGTAGCGCACGGGGTCGATCGGCTCATGCGTGGGGCCGGCGGTAATCAGCACGCGTTGACCGGCAAGCGGACGTGGCACGGCCGGTCGCAGGAAGCGTTCGGCGGCGGCAACGATCTCGAGCGGCTCGGCCATCCGTCCGATCCCGGCTTCGCCTGCTTCCGCCATCTCGCCGGCATTGGGGCCGATCATCGCGACACCGTCGCGCTCGAGCTGCGCGACATTGCGCCGGGTCGCCGCATTGCTCCACATCATGGGGTTCATGGCCGGCGCCAACAGAATGGGGCGGCCGGCCGCGAGCAGGATGGCGCTGGCGAGGTCGTCGGCATGCCCCTGCGCCATCTTGGCCATCAGGTCGGCAGTTGCCGGCGCCACCACGATCAGGTCGCAGTCACGCGCCAGCCGGATATGACCGGCATCGAACTCGCTCTCGGGATCGAATAGATCGGTGTAGACGCGGCCGCCCGACAGCGCGCTCGCCGAAAGCGGTGTGACGAAACTGCTGCGCAGCCTTGGTCAGCACGCAGCGGACGCGGATGTGGCGCTCGTTCAGTCTACGGATCAGGTCCAGCGCCTTGTAGGCCGCGATCCCGCCGCCGATGATCAGGGTGACACGTGCCGCTGCCGGAGCGCCGTCACCGCGCGGCAGGGGAGATCGAGGTTCAACCGGCAGCGCCAGCGACGAGGGTGCGGGCTCTTGGCTGTACTCTTGGCGCCCCTCCAGATACTCGCGCAGGATCACCCGGACCTCCTCCTCGACCGAGCGGCCGTTCTTGGCCGAGCGGAGCCGGAGATAGGCCTTGATCGCCTCGTCGAGTTTTCGGACGGTCAGGCTGGCCATGGCAGCCTCCAAACAACTGATGATATCAATGATATCATTAGGTCGATTGCATTGCAATCATAGTTGCCTGATCGCGAATAGAATCCCGATGAAAATGACCGCGATGACCCAGAGCGCTACGGTGCGCCAGCGGTTCTTCCTGCCTTCGGTCCGGCCCATCGCGGCGATGGTTTCGGGCGAAAGCGTAATGCCCTCCCGCGTCATCGTCTCGAGCTGCTCCAGCACCGTAATGGCGCGGCCGGCGATCATGGGCAGGCCGGTCAGGTGGCGCGCCAGGTCGCCCGCTCCGGACATCGCGCCCTGGATCCGGCCGATCGGGCCGAGATTGCGCTCGATCCACTCACGCACGACGGGATCGGCGACCTTCCAGATGTCGAGCTTCGGATCGAAGCCGCGCGCCACGCCTTCAACCACCACCATGGTCTTCTGCAGCAGGATCAGTTCGGGGCGCGTGCGCATGTCGAACAGCGCGGTGACCTCGAGCAGCAGCGTCAGCAGCCGCGCCATCGATATTTCCTCGGCGGTGCGATTGTGGATCGGCTCGCCGATCGCGCGCAGCGCCTGGGCAAAGTTCTCGACCGAATGATGGGCCGGCACATAGCCGGCCTCGAAATGCACCTCGGCAACGCGGCGATAGTTGCGCGTGATGAAGCCGAGCAGGATCTCGGCGAGGAAGCGGCGCTCCTTGAGGCCGAGCCGGCCCATGATGCCGAAATCGACCGCAACGAGCCGCCCCTCATCGTCCAGAAAGAGATTTCCGGGATGCATGTCGGCGTGAAAGAAGCCGTCGCGCAACGCGTGGCGCAGGAAGCTCTGGATCACCTTGCGGCCGAGGCCGGGCAGGTCGACCTGCGCCTGCTGCAGCCGGTCATGGTCGTTCAGCGCGATACCGTCGATCCACTCCATGGTCAGGACATTGTGCGTGGTGCGGTCCCAGTCGACCGCGGGCACACGGAAGTCCGGATCGCCGCGCGTGTTCTCCGCCATCTCGGACATCGCGGCGGCTTCGAGCCGGAGGTCCATTTCCATCGCGACCGAGCGCGACATCGTGTTGATGACTTCGACCAGCCTCAGCCGCCGCGCTTCGGGCGAGTGGGCCTCGGCCTTGTGAGCGACAAAGAAGAAATCGGACAGGTCGCGGCGGAAACGGGCGGCGACATTGGGCCTCAGCACCTTGACCGCGACCGGGCTGCGAACGCCGTCGCGATTGATCTCGCCGCGATGCACCTGCGCGATGGAAGCTGCAGCGACGGCCGGCCCCAGGCTCACGAACGCCTGATTCAACGGGCGCTCCAGCGAGGTCGCGATCACGGCCTCGGCCTCGCTTTGCGGAAATGGCGGCAGCCGGTCTTGCAGGCTTTCCAGGTCGCGCGCCATCACGACGCCGACCACGTCGGGCCGGGTGGCAAGGAATTGGCCCAGTTTCAGATAGGCCGGGCCCATCCGCTCCAGCGCAGGCGACAGCCGTGGACCGGATTTGGCGCCGCGCCGCTCGATCAGCCGCGCAATCTTCAGCGCAATCTGTCCCGGCGGCGGGACCAGCAAGGGATCGACGACGCCGAAGACGCCCTCACGCGCGAACACGAAACCGGCGCGGGCGAGCCGCGTAATGTGAGTCAACGCAGAGATCACAAACGCCAGCCCGAATGCAACGCCACGATACCGCCGGAGAGCACCTGCCAGTTCACGCGCGAGAAGCCGGCGGCGCGGATCATCTCGGCGAACGCGTTCGGCTTGGGGAACTTGCGGATGGATTCCACCAGATATTGGTAGGACTCGGTATCGCCGGTCACGGCGCGGCCGAGCCCGGGGATGACCTTGAAGGAAAACAGATCGTAGAGACGATCGAGACCGGGCACATCGACGGTCGAAAATTCCAGGCAGAGAAACCGCCCGCCGGGCCGCAGCACGCGGTAGGCCTCGGCGAGGGCCGCATCGATCCGCGGGACATTGCGGATGCCGAAGGCGATGGTGTAGCCGTCGAATGCCCGGTCCGGAAAGGCCAGTGCCTCGGCGTTGCCCTCGACGAACGAGACGCGGTCATCGAGATGCCGCTTGGCGGCCCGCTCGCGCCCGACATTGAGCATGTCCAGGTTGATGTCGCAGACGGTGGCGCGGAAGCCGCTCCCGGCGGCCTTTGCCGCCCGAAACGCGATGTCGCCGGTGCCGCCGGCAACGTCGAGCAACGCGAACGGCGCGTCGCCTCGCGGCGGATCGAGGGTATTGACCATGATGTTTTTCCAGGCCCGGTGCAGGCCTCCCGACATCAGGTCGTTCATCAGGTCGTAACGCGACGCGACACTGTGAAAGACCCCATTGACCAGCGTCTGCTTGTCGTCCAGCGGCACGTCCCGAAAGCCGAAATGGGTGGTCTCGCCCGGCCGATCCATCAACATCACTCCGTTACCGGGACCATAGCGCGCCCGGCGCAATGGGGCTATCACGTCAGTTCCGTAAGGTGAATGACTTGAGTGAGCTGGAATAGAGCGCCCCGGAATGCCCGAACTGCCCGAAGTCGAAACCGTCCGCCGCGGCTTGCAGCCGGTCATGGAAGGAGCGCGAATCCTGAGAGCCGAGGCCCGCCGGAAGGACCTGCGCTTTCCCTTCCAGAAGGATTTCGTCGCGCGACTGCAGGGGCAGACCATCACCGGGCTCGGCCGCCGCGCCAAATACCTGATGGCCGACCTCGCTTCGGGCGATGTGCTGCTGATGCATCTCGGCATGTCCGGCTCCTTTCGCGTGCAGAAGCCTGATGACGCCCAGACCCCGGGCGAGTTCCACCATCCCCGCGGCAAGGATGCCGCGCACGATCATGTGGTGTTTCACATGTCGTCGGGGGCGGACGTGGTGTTCAACGATCCGCGCCGCTTCGGCTACATGAAGATCATCGCCCGCAATGCCATCGATGAGGAGCCGCTGCTGCGCGGGCTCGGTCCCGAGCCGCTCGGCAACGAATTCGATGCGTCGATGCTGGCGCGGTCCTGTGCCGGCAAGAAGACCAGCCTGAAGGCCGCACTGCTCGATCAGCGCGTGGTCGCGGGCCTCGGCAACATCTATGTCTGCGAGGCGCTCTATCGTGCGCGCCTGTCGCCGCGGCGGCTTGCGGCGACGCTGGCAACGAAAAAGGGCGAGCCGACCGAACATGCCGTGCGTTTGGTCGAGGCGATCCATGCGGTGCTCAATCAGGCGATCGAGGCCGGCGGCTCGTCACTGCGCGATCACCGCCAGACCTCGGGCGAGCTGGGCTATTTCCAGCATTCCTTCCAGGTCTACGATCGCGAGGGCGAGCCCTGCGGAACCAAGGGCGACGGCATCGTCCGGCGTTTCACCCAGAATGGCCGCTCGACCTTCTGGTGCCCGAAGTGCCAGAAATGATTTGCGCGCATCGACGAGACTCCGATGGACACGCCGGTTCTTGAAACCAGACGGCTCATTCTGCGTCCGCTCGCGCCTGCAGACGCGCCGGCGATCCAGCGTCATTTCAACAACTGGAACATCATCAGGAATTCTCGCCTCGGTCGTGCCCTGGCCCTATCCGGATGACGGGGCGGAAACCTTCGTCCGGCAGCAGTTGCAGAAAGCCGCCGCGGGCGAGGAGATCTATCATTGGGTCCTGGTGCCGCGGCAGGGCGACGGCGAGGCGATCGGCAGCATCAGCTTCCGTTCGCAGCCGGCAGGGGCGAAGGGCAATCGCGGCTTCTGGCTCGCGGAGCCGTATTGGAATCAGGGGTTGATGACTGAGGCGGTCGCCGCAGTGAACGATTTCGTGTTCGAGACGCTGGGGCTAGACAGCTTCCATGTCTGCAACGCCGCTTCGAACGAAGCGTCACGCCGCGTCAAGCAGAAGACCGGAGCTGAATTCGTCGGCACCATCGAGCTTGCGCATCACGACGGTCAAACGAAATCGGAAAAATGGCGAGTGACGCGCGAAAGCTGGCTGGGCCGACGCCCAACCAGCGCGATGAAATAGCGCATTCAGATAACGTCTCGCCTCAGAGCCCGGCGTCCCACGAGATGCCGCCGTCGGCCCAGGTCGGGAGCCGTCGTTCGTTGGGCTGTTCGACCGAGGATTTTGCGGCGGCCGGCGTGAGGATGATCGGAAAGTCGATTTCCGCAAATTCGCTCGACTGCTCCTCCTCGAGCATGGCGCCATTCAGCTTGATCTGTGTCCACTTCCAGAGGCTTGCGGATTTCTTCGGCCGATTTGCTCGACGGGGCGTGCTCGGTGACGGCGCGGCCGGCGGCCAGCGCGTCCTGGTGATCGTTGCGCATGACGATGAAGGGCTGCGCCAGCACGTCGGCGATGTCGCGCGGGGCTTCCTCGTCGAGCGCAGTTGTGGCCTCGGTGACGCGATTGCCGCCCCGGATCGGGGTCTGGTTGAGAATGAAAGCAAACGGCTTCCGCCAGGCACGCGCGACGCTCAAGGTCGCGGCCGTGGCCTCGACGTCGGCGACGCTCGGCCGGCTTGGAATCAGACAAAGGTCGCAGTGGCGGATGGCTGCGGTGGTTGCGGCGTTGATACCGGCCGCGGTGTCGATGATGGTCAGGGTCACGCCGCCGCGCTCCAGCGCCTGCAGCCGGGTTTCGATGTCGCGGGCGTCGTAAACGGCTTCGACGATCGGTTCGGCCAGGCCGCGCCGGTGCTGCCAGTTTGACAGCGTGCCCTGCTTGTCGGTCTCGATCAGGCGGACGACGTGCCCGGCCTGTTGCGCCGCCACCGCAAGGCCGATGGATAGCGTGCTCTTGCCGCTGCCGCCTTTTTGAGTGGCCATGACGATCGTGTGCATTGAAGACGTTCCTTGGAATAGTTACGGGCTCAGTGGATACGCCATACTCAAGGTGCATCGTGTCCGGCGATGCCGAGCAATTCTTGCTCAGGACGTTCCGGCCCGATCCAAGGGAGCAGACCGCGGCGGTACGAATCACTCTCATCGACCATCGCGTAACATGGTTAATGATCGTTAACGGGATGCTACCCGTACGACTACCGGAGCTGAAAATCGATGAATTGGAACCCGGGTTCCCGGGAAATCAGCGCCTTCCTCGGCAGGAACCGGCGGTGGCTGAGCTGATCCTGACGCCGTCAGAAAATCTCGGTGCAGACGTAGAGGCTCTGTGCGGCAATGGCGAGCGACAGCAGGAAGCCCACCACGAAACCGGCGATACCCATGATGACGCCGATGGCCGCCGGGTGACGTCCGGCCGAAGACGAAACGTAGTTCAAGAGAGTCATGACGGATCCCCGGGAATCAACGCGGCAAGATCCCTCGATCGGCCGAACGGCGCTGACATAAAGGTATTCGCGGATTTCTCAAGGAGGCGATCGCTTCACCAATCGACCACATTGCTGTGAGGGTCGCGTCAACATCCGCGCTGCGTGAAAGTGTCGCGATAAAGCCGGGCGCAAACCCGAAACCTGCCTCGGTGATCGCGCCGAGAAGCGCGATGCAGATCAGCAATGGGACAATATGGTCACACTCCCTCATAATCCGTCGTCCTTCAAATCATTGAAATAAGCCGGTCGCCGCCTTGCATGCCTGCACGGCGCTCGATCCCGGCGATCGCGGAATAAGGGCTCCGGGCCTGAGCTGCCAGTTCACGGAGTGAATCCGCCCGGTACACAATCTGAACTGGAAAAGCGGGAACCCGGGACGTAGCTTTCCTCGCGATACCGCTGGAGGAAATCATGACGACAGCGAGCTACTGGCAGTTCTGCCCGGTCGCGATGGCCGCGGAAATCCTGTGCACCCGTTGGACCATCGTCGTGCTTCGCGAGATGTTCGCCGGCTCGACGCGGTTCAACGAACTGCGTCGCGGCGTGCCGCGGATGTCGCCCGCGCTGCTCTCGCGCCGGCTGAAGGAACTGGAATCGGCTGGCATCGTCGCGCGCACGGCGTCGTCATCAGAGCCGGCCGTGTTCGAATATCAGTTGACGGAATCCGGGCGTGAGCTCGGGCCGCTGGTGGAAGCGTTCGGAATCTGGGGCCAGCGACGCATCGAATCGCACCTCACGCTGCAGCATCTCGATGTCGATCTCCTGATGTGGGACATGCGGCGAAGCCTCAATACGACGCCGATGCCGAAGCGTCGGAGCGTCGTCGAGTTCATCTATCCGGCCTTGCCTGCTGCGCAGCGGCACTTCTGGCTCGTCGTCGATCCCGAGACCGGTGTCGATCTCTGCAAGATCGATCCGGGCTTTGAGGTCGATCTCTATGTCTCGGTCGATCTGCGGACCATGACGGCAATCTGGCTCGGGCTTGATACGGTGCGCGCCGCCATCGCGAGCCAGCGAATGGTATTGACGGGCAGTCGCGAGCTGTCGGCCTCGATGCAGATCTGGCTCGGTCTCAGCCCATTCGCGAAAGAGCGGAAGCTCGCGAGCTGAACTGCGTGGCAATGTCGCAAGCCTGCCGCAAAGGCCGGCTTGGTACAGTTGGTGAACTGGACCAATATCCGCGAACGCCGAATAACGGTGTCGTTTGACAATCAATAAGGAGGAAATCAATGAGCCATGTTGGACGCTGTTTCTGCGGCGCAGTCGAGGTTGAAGTGACCGGCGAACCTGAGGCGATGGGTTATTGCCATTGCAGCTCGTGCCGCTCCTGGTCGGCCGGTCCGGTCAACGCCTTCACCCTCTGGAAAGAGGACGCGGTCAAGATCAAGACCGGAGCCGAGCATCTCGCAACTTTCGAGAAGACATCTTTCAGCCAGCGGAAATTTTGCAAGGTCTGCGGCGGACATGTCATGAGCGGCCACGCGCCCGCCGGTCTGATCGACGTCTATGCGGCGACGATCCCGACCCTCAAATTCCAACCCGCCATTCATGTGAACTACGGTGAGACCGTGCTGCACATCAAGGACGGGCTTCCCAAGATGAAGGACTTTCCGGCAGAGATGGGTGGCTCCGGCGAATTGCTGCCCGAATAGCCGACACTCAACGAGGCGAGGAGAGCCCGGACGACTGCCCGCCGAGGCTCTCCTGCCGATTGCTTGACCCGGCACCGAAACACCCTGAACATCACGCAGGTATTGGCTGATCGACGCGGCCATCTGTTTCGGGACTGAGGTGATCCATGGGCGAGTCGATCCGAATTGCGGTGCTGCATTTCGCCCATGAGACCGTGACGTTCCTAAAGAACGATACGACGCTCGACGACTTCATCTATCCGGGCTCGCCGGCCAAAGGCGAGGCGCTGCTCGCGGCGTATCCCATGTCGTATATGGGCGGCTTTGTGAAAATGGCGCGGGAGTTCGACGGCGTCGAGTTGGTCGGCATCGAATCGCCGCTCTGGCCGAAAACCTACATGGGCTCGGGCTGGGTTACACAGGACGCTTTCGAAACGCTGACCGGCAAGATGATTGCCGAGATCAAGGCGCGGGGACCGTTCGATGGCGTCTATCTTTGCCTGCATGGGGCCATGGCGGTGCGGGGCGTGCCGCGTCCCGAAGCTGAGCTGGCGCGCCGGGTGCGCGAGGCCGTGGGAGCAAAGGTTTTGATCGCCGCGACCTTCGATCTTCACGGCAATGAGGACGAGGAATTTCTCCGTCATGCCGACATGGGCTTCGCGGTCAAATATTTTCCGCACTATGACGAGCATCTGCAGGGGGAGCGCGCGGCGCGGATGCTGATCCGCGCGATCAAGGGCAACTACAAGCCTGCTCATGCGACCATCAAGGTCCCGATCATCTCGGCGACGGTGGTGCAATGGACCGGCGCGTCGCCATGGATGGACCTCGCGCAGCGCGCGCTCGTCTGGGAGGCGCGCGAGCTGGATGTCTATGTCAACGTCTTCTTCGGCTTTCCCTTTGCCGACGTGCCCGATGTCGGGATGACCGTGCAGGTTTTGACCAACGACAATCCGAAACTCGCAGATCACGTCGCCAGGGACATCGCCGCATTCGCGTGGCGTCAGCGCGAGGCACTGCTGAATTCGACGAAGATCTACCCGATCCGGGAGGGCGTGGCGCTGACGAAGCTAGCGGTGGCCAAAGGCGAGACGCCTGTCGTGCTCGCCGATCACAGCGACCGTTCGGGCTCGGCCACTTTTCTTCTGCAAGAGATCATCACGCAGGATCTCTCCAACACATTGATCGCGACCATCGCCGACGCGGCTACGACGGCGAAATTGAAGTTGCAAGGGGCCAAGGCGGGCGATCCCTTCGACATGGCGATCGGCGGGCTGGTCGACGAATCCGCCGGCCAGCCCTTGCGCATCCAGGGCAAGATCCTGAGGGCGGGTGAAGGTCACGGCCAGTTCTGGGTTTGCATCGCCTTCGGCCGCGGCAATGTGCTGGTCCTCTCGACCTATCTGGTGCAGATCATGGAGCCGTACGCGCTGAAGCCGCTCGGCCTTGACGTCGACGCCTTCGACGTCATCGCGATCAAATCGCGGGCGCATTTCAGGCGCGGCTTCCACGACAGCGGCTTTGCAAAAACGATCTTGCTGGTCGAGCCGACCGAACCATTCCTCGGCACGCGGCGTCTCGACGCGCTGCCATACCGGAATGTCGACCTGAGGCAGTTCTATCCCTACGGCAATCCGACATTTCCGGGATGACGTGAGCCCGCCGGGCGGCGCGCAGTCATTTTCTGACGCAGATCACCCGTACCGCGGCGGCTTTGGCATCGCCCGATCCGCCCGAGGCGCTGACGCCATTCGCCTTGAGGAAATCGATCACGGTGTTGGACGGGACCAGAACGGCCTGCGCGGCGGCCGGTGCATTGGACGTACCCGCGACCAGCACCGGCTTCAACAGCGCGAGGCCTGCGAACTTGCCTTCGCCATCGAGCGCCGCCGCTCCGGAAAATCCGAGCGCCGGTGCCGGCGCGAGCGTGAGGTCGCCGCTGCCGGCAACCTGCGTTACCGATCCCTTGGCGCTCGTGACGGCGGAGCCGCCGCCCTGGCTTTGGGGATCGGCGATGCCCATGACGTCGACGCCGGATTTCGCCGCGCCGTCACTCAGGGCAAGCGGTTTCAATCCGCGCGCGCCATAGATGCGCAACAGCGCAAGACCGTGCTCCTTGTCCTCTGCTACGCGGTCGGCCGGCCCAAAGCCGCCGATCGTGATGGCAAGGCACCCTTCGGTCACCTCGCGATCGGCGACGATCGTGCCGTCCTCGCCGACGATGACGCCGGTGCCATAGTCGACCGTCCTGCGCGGGGGTGGACCAGCCTGCGCGCCGGTCGGGAACGGATTGAACGCGCTCGACATCGCGATCACGACCGGCTCCACGGTGTTCTCGGTCGCCTGATCGTAGAGGATGGTGAGGATGCGGACCTCGTCGCCCTTGAACGTGCCGCGCAGGTAGAATTTCTTCAGCCCCTGCACTCCGGACAGCACGAAGAAATCCGGCTTGACGACCGTGTAGTCGACATTGCGTCCCGGCGGCTCCTTCTTTTCCTGATCGGCGAGCTTTGCGGTGGCGGCATTGGCTTCCTTGCGCCGCGTCAGCACGATCTGGATGGTGCCGTTCGGCGAACTCCATTTCGCGCCATTGGCGTCGCTGGTCTGCTGCGGCGCGAGCTTGGTCGGGATGCCGAGGCGCGCGCCCGTGACGGGATCAGTGACGATCTTCCAGCCAACGCTGTCCTGCTTTCGTCGCGCAGTCTCCGCGAGCACGCTGCGCTCTTGCGGATTGAACACGCCGGTTGGCTTGCCGCCCTTGGCTTTCTGATATTCCTTGATGGCGGCGACCATGCGATCACTGACGTCGCCGGTGATCGCGCCGTTATATTGGCCGACCCAGGCAAGATCGGACTGCAGCGCCAGCCGCTCGCGCTGGGCCATCGCGTTCGCGGTATCTGCGGGGGTCTGCAGGGCAGGGCGGACGGGAATGGTTGCCACCGCCTTCGGCTTGGCGCCGGCCGTGGCTGGCGCCGTCATCTGCGCCTGCGCGGACGCACCGTGGGCAACAAAAATCAATGTTGCCGCCAGCATCGATCTCATGACAAATCCCGCCGAGGTCATTGAAGGACCCGCAATTAAGCACATCTGTTTGGTCGGCAAAACCGCGCGCAGGTTCAGGAGGCGAGAGAACGAAACGATGCTGAGCGCCGACGAACTCGAACGCTACGCCCGCCACATCGTGCTGCGCGATGTCGGCGGTCCCGGACAGGCGGCCTTGAAGGAGGCGTCCGTGCTGGTGATCGGCGCGGGTGGTCTCGGCGCGCCGGCCTTGATGTATCTCGCTGCCGCCGGCGTCGGCAGGCTGGGCGTGGTCGATGACGACGTCGTGTCGCTGTCCAACCTGCAGCGCCAGATCATCCACACCACGCCCGATATCGGCCGGCGCAAGGTCGATACCGCCGCCGAACGGATCCACGATCTCAATCCGCATGTCGAGTTCGCCGCGCATGCGACCTGGCTCAATGCCGGCAACGCGATGGAGCTGATCGGCGGCTATGACCTCGTGCTCGATGGTTCCGACAATTTCGAGACACGCTATCTGGTGTCCGACGCCTGCTTCCTCGCGGCGAGGCCATTGATCACCGCGGCGCTAGGCACCTTCGACGGATCGCTGACCACGATCCGCGCGCATGAGACCAACGAGAAGGGTGAGTTCAATCCGACCTATCGCTGCCTGTTCCCCGAGCCGCCGCCGCCGGGCACGGTGCCGGCCTGCGCCGAGGCCGGCGTGATGGGCGCGCTTGCGGGCGTCATGGGGTCGATGATGGCGCTGGAAGCGATCCGCGAGATCGTGGGCTTCGGCGAAGGCCTGGTGGGGCGGCTGTTGATGATGGACACCCGCACCATGCGCTTCGAGACGCTGCGCTACGGCCGCGATCACGCCAATCCACTGAACGGCGATGGTCCGGTCATCACCGATCTCAGCGGGCATCGCTAAAGCGCTTTCGCTCGAAAACGCTCTCAGCCCTTCACAGCATGCTCGGCAGCACGCGGTCCGGCGGCTTGTGATTGTCGAGAAAGGTGCGGATATTGATGATCACCTTCTCGCCCATCTCGACGCGGCCCTCGATCGTCGCCGAGCCCATGTGCGGCAGCAACGTTGCCTTGCCGGCCCTTGCAAGGCGGACAAGTTTCGGGCTGACCGCCGGCTCGTGCTCGTACACGTCGAGCGCGGCGCCGCCGATCTCGCCGGCCTCGATCAGCTTGGTCATGGTTTCTTCGTCGATGACCTCGCCACGCGCGGTGTTGACGATATAGGCGTCCTTGCGGATCAGCTTCAGCCGTCGCGCCGACAACAGATGAAACGTCGCGGGCGTGTGCGGACAGTTCACCGATATGATGTCCATTCGCGCCAGCATCTGATCGAGGCTTTCCCAATAGGTCGCGCCGAGCTCCTCGGCGATGACCGGCGCCACGGGCCGGCGGTTGTGATAATGGATCTGCAGGCCGAACGCGCGTGCGCGCCGTGCGACAGCCTGGCCGATGCGGCCCATGCCGATGATGCCGAGACGTTTACCGCCGATCCGGTGGCCGAGCATCCAGGTTGGCGACCAGCCGGCCCAGGACGCCTTGCCTTCCGTGAGCACGGCGGCGCCCTCGATCAGGCGCCGCGGCCCGGCCAGGATCAGCGCCATCGTCATGTCGGCAGTGTCCTCGGTCAGAACCTTCGGCGTATTGGTGACCGTGATGCCGCGCGCATGCGCTGCCACCACATCGATGTTGTCGACGCCGTTGCCGAAATTGGCGATCATCCGAAGCTTGCAGTCGGGATGCTTGATCAGGTCCTCGGTGATGTGGTCCGTCACCGTCGGCACCAGGATTTCCGCGGAGCACGCGGCTTCGGCAATCTGCTCCGGGTTCATCGGCGTGTCGTCGAGATTGAGCCTTGCGTCGAACAGTTCGCGCATGCGGGTCTCGATCGAGTCCGGCAGCTTGCGCGTCACGACAACGAGGGGCTTTTTCTTTACCGACATGTCCTGCTCTCATGAGGCCGTTGAGGCCTCATTAACCCGGTTGTTCGAAACTGCCGTCGCCGCTTGGTCCGGGCGTTTCCTCGGGTTCCCCGTTGTTCCCTGGGTTGCGTCAAAAGGGCCGAGGCATCCTGGTTCATGATGTTCCGTCCTGTCTAGCAGAAGGCCGGGACAAGACAAGAACTCCGGCAATACCCCTCGCGGCACCTTAAGCCCGGGGCGATCGGAGACGGGATAAAAGGGAATCGGCGTGGGTCCTGATCAACTCGACGGGTTGGGTTGAACGGTCCTGGCAGGAGACGGGTTGAATGGGGTTGGGGCGTTTTGGTTCGATGGTGATCATTGTGAGCGGGTTGCTCGGCACCTCGATGTCCACGGCCGCGCTGGCAAGAGACGCCGCGCTCGCGTCAAGCGGCTTGCCGGTCCCGCGTTACGTCAGCCTCAAATCAGATCATGTGAACGTCAGGGCCGGTCCGACCAAGGACAATGATGTTGCGTGGGTCTACACCCGCTCGGGTCTGCCGGTTGAAATCACCGCCGAATATGAGAACTGGCGGCGTGTGCGGGATTCCGAAGGCGCGGAAGGCTGGGTCTATCACTCATTGTTGTCCGGCCGGCGCACAGCGGTCGTGACGATGAAGAGCAAGGACGAACTCGCCCCGGTTTACGAGAGCGCGGATTCAACCAGCACGGTGATCGCGCGCTTGCAGGTCGGCGTCATGGCCCAGGTCAAGAAGTGCACGTCGAACTGGTGCCACGTCACGGGCAATGGCTTTGATGGATGGATCCAGCAGCCGCGCCTTTGGGGTGTCTACGCCGACGAGAAGGTGGATTGAGTGAAGGTGGATTGAGTCACGACGGCCATTGCCGGGCTCGACCCGCCTGCGGGGCCGGAGCCCCTTCGGCGCGCGGAGGCCCGGCAATCTATCCGCCGCCAAAAACACATTCCGGTGAAGGTCAATGAATACGCGGATCAAGCCCGCGTATGACGGCGCGATCCGGCTCAGCGCTTCTTGCGCAGGCGCACGACCATGTCGATACGTGCGATCTCGTAACCCTCGGGCACTTCGGGCAGCTTGGAGACCGCCAGATGCGGATCCGGGATGTCGACCAGCTCGTGGTTGTTCTCGAGATAAAAGTGGTGGTGCGAGGTGACGTTGGTATCGAAATAGGTTTTGGTGCCGTCGACGCTGACCTGACGCAGGAGCCCTGCATCGGTGAGCTGGTTGAGCGTGTTGTAGACGGTGGCCAGCGACACCGGCACCTTGGCGAGCGTCGCTTCCTCGTAAAGCATTTCCGCAGTCAGGTGACGAGCGCCCTTGCCGAACAGGAGCCAGCCCAACGCCATGCGTTGCCGCGTCGGACGCAGCCCCGCAGCCTGAAGCATCTCGTTGACATCATGCCACGGGCAACCAGTCAGATCCGGATGCCGGCCTCCCTGATGGGGAGCAGAATTGGCGGTGTCATCGTTCAGGGATGAACCGTTGTCGTTAATGTCCACGTCTGGCACCGTACTCGCTATCTCGATCTCACACCTATCCTATCGGAATATAGAATAGTATATTCCCCAGCTGCAAGTTTGTCGCAACTAGAATGCCCCTAAGCTTAGAATCACCCTAAAGCCTAGGATCACCCTAAAATAATACCGCCGAATTTAGCGCTGATGCGGCGATTTACCACCGGCCGGCGCTTTGCCCCCCGCAGGGGCTATGATAGAGAGCGCCCGGTCCCGATTGACCGATTTCGGCAATGGCGATCGCCTTTGACCGCGGGGGTGTTCCGGCCGCGAGAGTTTGCACCCTTCCGGAGTGATGTGGCGCGCTCTCATGCGAAGACGGGTCCGTTCCGCTAAGATCGTTCAATCGGAGATTGTCGAGGAGGATAGTTGGCATGCTGGATCGGCGCGGCGGTTACGAATACGAGGATCTGCTGGCCTGTGGTCGCGGCGAGATGTTTGGTCCGGGCAATGCACAACTTCCGCTGCCTCCGATGTTGATGTTCGATCGCATCAGTCAGATCACAGAAACCGGTGGTGAGTACGGCAAAGGACTGGTGCGCGCTGAGCTCGATGTCAAACCCGACCTGTGGTTCTTCGGCTGTCACTTCAAGAACGATCCCGTCATGCCCGGTTGTCTCGGTCTGGACGCTCTCTGGCAGATGGTTGGCTTTTACCTCGGCTGGATCGGCGGCGAGGGGCGGGGACGCGCATTGGGTCTGGGTGAACTCAAGCTTGCCGGTCAGGTGATGCCCAATGTCCGCAAGGTCGTGTACAACATCGACATCAAACGGGTCATGCGTTCCAGGCTTGTCCTCGGTATTGCCGACGGGTGGCTTTCCATGGACGACGAGATTATTTATCGCGCCAAGGACTTGAAGGTCGGTTTATTCAAGCTAAGCACTGCGCCGGCTTGAACCTGGACGCCGGCCAAATTATTCTTACAGCATAACTGCAGGACGAGACGGACATGAGGCGGGTCGTCATCACGGGGATGGGCATTGTCTCGTCCATCGGAAACAACACCCAGGAAGTGCTTGCGAGCCTTCATGAGGCGAAATCCGGGATCAAGCGGGCCGACAAATATGCCGAGCTTGGTTTCCGTTCGCAGGTGCAAGGTGCGCCGACGCTCGATCCGGCGAGCGTGATCGATCGCCGCGCGATGCGCTTTCTCGGCGAGGGCGCGGCGTGGAATCACGTCGCGATGGAACAGGCGATCCAGGATTCCGGCCTCGATCAATCCGAAGTCTCCAACGAGCGCACTGGTATCATCATGGGCTCGGGCGGGCCGTCCGCGCGCGCGATCGTCGAGGCCGCCGACATCACCCGCGCAAAGGGTCCGAAGAAGGTCGGCCCGTTTGCAGTGCCGAAGGCGATGTCATCGACGGCATCCGCGACGCTCGCCACCTGGTTCAAGATCAAGGGCGTCAACTATTCGATCTCGTCGGCCTGTGCGACCTCGAACCACTGCATCGGGAATGCCTACGAGACGATCCAGATCGGCAAGCAGGACGTGATCTTTGCCGGCGGCTGCGAAGAGCTCGATTGGACGCTGTCGGTGCTGTTCGACGCGATGGGTGCGATGTCGTCGAAATACAACGAGACGCCCGCGACCGCTTCGCGTCCCTACGACGTCAACCGCGACGGCTTCGTCATCGCCGGCGGTGCCGGTGTCGTCGTGCTGGAAGAGCTGGAGCACGCGAAAGCGCGCGGCGCGCGGATCTACGGCGAGATCGTCGGCTACGGTGCCACGTCCGACGGTTACGACATGGTTGCGCCATCAGGCGAGGGTGCCGAGCGCTGCATGAAAATGGCGCTGTCCACCGTGAAGACCAGGATCGATTACATCAATCCGCATGCGACCTCCACGCCGGCCGGCGATCCGCCGGAGATCGAGGCGATCCGCAAGGTGTTCGGCACCGGCGAGAAATGCCCGCCGATTTCCGCGACCAAGGCACTGACCGGCCATTCGCTCGGCGCGACCGGTGTGCAGGAAGCGATCTATTCGCTGTTGATGATGAACAACGGCTTCATCTGCGAGAGCGCGCACATCAGCGAACTCGATCCGGTCTTCGCCGACATGCCGATCGTGCGCAAGCGGATCGACAACGCCAAGCTCGGGACCGTTCTGTCCAATTCCTTCGGCTTTGGCGGCACCAACGCGACATTGGTCTTCAAGCGGCTGGATGCGTGAATCCTCATGTTGCGACGCTCCGCGAAAGCGGGGCATCGCACGTATATGCGCGTCACCTGACTGGATCAGCCGGTCGAACTGGGCGATGATGACCGGAAGATCAAGCGGAGCGTGCCGACGATGCAGGAGCTGATGAGGGGCAAGCGTGGCCTGATCATGGGCGTCGCCAATGATCATTCGATTGCCTGGGGCATCGCCAAGGCGCTCGCTGCGCAAGGCGCGGAGCTAGCCTTCACCTATCAGGGCGAGGCGCAGGCCAAGCGCCTCAAGCCGCTGGCGCAGCCGCTCGGTTTCGATATCGTTCTGCCTTGCGACGTCGAGGACATCGCAAGCGTCGATCAGATGTTCGCTGCCTTGCGCGAGAGCTGGGATCGTCTCGATTTCCTCGTGCACGCGATCGGCTTTACCGACAAGAATGAGCTCCGCGGCCGCTATGCCGACACCACGCGCGCGAACTTCTCGCGCACGATGCTGATCTCATGCTTCTCTTTCACCGAGATCGCCAAGCGCGCGGTTGCATTGATGCCCGAGACCGGCGGCTCCATGATCACGCTGACCTTCGGCGCCTCGATGCGGGCCATGCCGAACTACAACGTGATGGGCGTGGCGAAGGCGGCGCTGGAGGCGTCCGTCCGCTACCTCGCCGCCGATTTCGGCCCGCAGGGCGTTCGCGTCAACGCGATCTCGGCAGGACCTGTGCGCACCTTGGCCGGCGCCGCGATCGGCGATGCGCGCGCGATGTTCGCGTTCCAGCAGAAGCACTCGCCGCTCGGGCGCGGCGTGACGCTCGATGAACTCGGCGGCTCGGCATTGTATCTGCTGTCGGACCTCGCAGGCGGCGTGACCGGCGAGATCCACTATGTCGATTCCGGCTACAACATCGTGCTGCAGCCGCGGCCGGAAAACATGGGACCGGAATAGGTTCGTAGCGTTTTCAAGCGAAAGCCTGCCTCGCACTCGGATAGCGGGGCGGACGCCGGTTCGCGTGAAGAAAACGCGTCAAAAAAGGCTCTAATTTCCTGATGCGATCTTCTCCGCGCGCTGAAACGCGGGGCGCGCCATGCAGCGCGCGACATAGGCATCGAACGAAGGCCGCGACGGCACCATCTTGAACAGCCGGACCGCGAAGTTCAGCCCGGCGCCGATCGCGATATCGGCGGCGGAGAACGTCTCGCCGAGAATCCACGGTCCCTTGGACAGCGCCTGGTCGAGCACGTCAAATACGCGGGTCGCCTCGCCCCAGCCGGCGGCAACCGGGTTCATCTCGACCTTGGTCGCGATCTGCACCATCGCGGGCTCGATGCAGCCCGGAGCAAAAGAACAGCCAGTACAGGTATCTTGCGCGCAAGGGATCGCCGACCGGCGGCGCAAGTTTGGCCTCTGGACAGCGCTCGGCGACATAGGCGCAGATCGCGGCGGCTTCGGCGAGCGTCGCTTCGCCGTCTTTCAGCGCCGGCACCTTGCCCATCGGATTGATGGCGAGATATTCGGGCTTCTTCTGCGCGCCGGTCGTGATGTCGGTCAGCACGCGCTCATAGGGCTGGCCGGTCTCTTCCATGAGCCAGAGCGCGGAAAACGAGCGCGAGCGCGGCGACCAGTAGAGCTGCATCATGGCGGGATTTCCTCCGTTTATATCGCGAGCTTACCCGGAGAGCGGGCCGCGAGTACAGGACCTGAGGCGGCCCGTCCAGGCGTGCAAATGCCGTCCGCGCTCGCTGGAAACTCAGTTCTCGAATTCAGCCCTCGTCCATCGATAATGCTTCATGACGTAGCCGGTCATCGGCTCGATCTGTTCCTGCTCGAACACGAAGCCTTCCCGCTCGTACCAGCGCCAGGCCTTCTCGTTCTCACGCACGCAGCGGAGATGAATTTCATCGGGCAGATGCGTCCGCGTGAAGGCGAGCAGGTGCCGGCCGAGCGAACGGCCCTGATAGGCAGGCGCGACGAACAACTGGTCGAGATAATTTTTCGGCCGGTGCAGCGCGAGCATCGCGACAAGCGATCCGCCATCGTCGGCGACGAACAGGCTCCAGCCGTTCTCGACCTCTCGCGGCACGCGGGCGCGCAACTGCGCCAGCAGAAAGCCGCTGGCCTCCGCGAGGCCGGTCGAGCACCAGCTCTCCATCCAGACGCGGGCGATCTCGTCATATTCGTCGACGCGAGCAGGGCGGATGATCGGCATTGTCATCGGGAAACCTCTCGGAGACACGCAATGAAGCGGCGCGTGCCGGACGGAATAGGCGCAGCTCAGCTTCAAAGCAGTGAGCGTCAAGGCAAAGAAAAAGGGCGGCTGAAACGCCGCCCTTTTGTTATTGGCTTCGCTGCCTATTCGCCGGCGGCTTCGCGCGGCGGCGGCGCCTCGGTCTTCTGCTTGGCTTCGAGGTCCTCGCCGGTCGCCTGGTCGACCGCCCGCATCGACAGCCGGGTCTTGCCGCGGTCGTCGAAGCCGAGCAGCTTGACCTTGACCTTGTCGCCTTCCTTGACGACGTCGGAGGTCTTCTGCACGCGGTTGGCGGCGAGCTGGCTGATGTGGACGAGGCCGTCCCTGGTGCCGAAGAAGTTCACGAAGGCACCGAACTCCATCACCTTGACGACGGTGCCGTCATAGATCTGGCCGACTTCCGGATCGGAAGCGATCGACTTGATCCACTTGATGGCAGCCTTCATCGCCTCGCCGTCGTTGGAGGCGACCTTCACGGTGCCGTCGTCCTCGATATTGACCTTGGCGCCGGTCTTCTCGACGATCTCGCGGATCACCTTGCCGCCGGTGCCGATCACTTCGCGGATCTTGTCGGTGGGGATCTTGAAGGTCTCGATGCGCGGCGCGTATTCGCCGAGCTCGGCGCGGGCCGCGGTCAGCGCCTTCGACATCTCGCCGAGGATGTGGATGCGCCCGTCCCTGGCCTGGGCAAGCGCCACCTTCATGATCTCCTCGGTGATGCCCTCGATCTTGATGTCCATCTGCAGCGAGGTGATGCCCTGATCGGTGCCGGCGACCTTGAAGTCCATGTCGCCGAGATGATCCTCGTCGCCGAGAATGTCGGAGAGCACCGCATAGCGCTTGTCTTCGAGGATCAGGCCCATCGCGATGCCTGCGGTCGGCCGCTTCAGCGGCACGCCGGCATCCATCAGCGCCAGTGACGAACCGCAGACGGTCGCCATCGACGAGGAGCCGTTCGACTCCGTGACCTCGGAGACCACGCGCGTCGTGTAGGGGAATTCGTGGTGCGGCGGCAGCACCGGATGGATCGCGCGCCAGGCGAGCTTGCCGTGGCCGATCTCGCGACGCTTGGTGCCGCCAAGCCGGCCGGTCTCGCCGACCGAGTAGGGCGGGAAATTATAGTGCAGCAGGAACGTCTCTTTGTACGTCCCCGACAGCGCGTCGATATATTGCTCGTCCTCGCCGGTGCCGAGCGTGGTCACGACCAGCGCCTGGGTTTCGCCGCGGGTGAACAGCGCCGAGCCGTGTGCGCGGGGCAGCACGCCGACCTCGCAGACGATGTTGCGAACGGTCTTGACGTCGCGGCCGTCGATGCGCTTGCCGGTGTCCAGGATGTTCCAGCGGACGATCTTGGCCTCCAGCTCCTTGAAGACGTCGGCGACGCGCAGCTTTTCGTATTTCGGCTCCTGCCCTTCCGGGAAGAAGTGCGCCATCACCTTGTCCTTGGCGGCGCCGACCGCGGCATAGCGGTCCTGCTTGACCGGGATCGCGTAGGCCTTGCGCAGATCCTGCTCGGCGACGCCGAGCATTTCCTTTTCCAGCGCGCTCTGGTCCACGATCTGGACGTCGAGCGGCTCCTTGGCGGCCTTCTCGGCCAGCTCGATGATCGCTTTGATGACGGGCTGGAAGTGCCGGTGGCCGAACATCACGGCGCCCAGCATGATCTCCTCGTTGAGCTCCTTGGCCTCCGATTCCACCATCAGCACGGCGTCGGCAGTACCGGCGACCACGAGGTCGAGCTTGGTGTCGGTCATCTCGTCGAGCGTCGGATTGAGCACATATTCGTCGTTGCTGAAGCCGACGCGGGCGGCGCCGATCGGTCCCTTGAACGGCACGCCCGACAGGGTCAGCGCCGCGGAGGACGCAACCAAGGCCAGAATGTCGGGGTCGTTTTCCATGTCGTGCGACAGCGTCGTCACGATCACCTGGGTCTCGTTGCGCCAGCCGTCGACGAACAGCGGACGGATCGGACGGTCGATCAGACGGGAGACCAGCGTTTCCTTTTCGGTGGGGCGGCCTTCACGCTTGAAATAGCCGCCGGGAATGCGGCCTGCGGCATAGGTCTTTTCCTGATAGTCGACGGTGAGCGGCAGGAAGTCGACGCCCTCGCGCGGAGTCTTGGCAGCGACGACAGTGGCGAGCACCACGGTCTCGCCATAGGTCGCCATGACAGCGCCGCCGGCCTGGCGAGCTATCTTTCCGGTTTCAAGCCTGAGGGGACGTCCACCCCAGTCGATTTCCACTGACATGAATATTGAACATTTCGGATTTCTTTCATGGTTCACGAAGGAACGTGCGCCCCAAAAACAAAAACCATGCGCAAGATTGCCGGACGCTGATCGAAAGCTCAGCGTCCGGCGATCCTGCCATGGTTTTTGATTTTTGGATGGCGTCCATCCCCTCGGGTATCACGGGCTCCTTGCCCGTCACGCCCAGCGGCCGGATTGCTGCTGGACGCCTACGTTTGAGCATGACCTCTTTGAAAAAGACTGTATCCAATTCCTTAAGAATCATGCTCTTCCGCACCATCGTCTCCTTCGAACGACCGTGCAAAAAACGCGCGCAACGAGCGCGCGTGTACTTACAGACAAGCTCAACGACGAATGTTGTGCTTTTCGAGCAGCGCCTTGTAGCGCGCCTCGTCCGTCTTCTTCAGGTAATCCAGAAGCGAACGGCGCGTCGACACGAGCTTCAAGAGACCGCGGCGCGAGTGATTGTCTTTCACGTGGGTCTTGAAGTGTCCGGTCAGGTTGTTGATACGCTCCGACAGGATCGCGACCTGAACCTCGGGCGAGCCGGTGTCGCCCGCCTTGACAGCACTTGACTTGATGACTTCCGCTTTGCGTTCGGCGGTAATCGACATCGTCAGACTCTTTCGTTGCGACCGGGGCTGGCAGTCAGTCCGGTCAGGTTGAACACGCGCTTGGGGATGAGTTCGCCATTGCCAATTTCGGCAAGCGCCAAAAGACGGCCTGCCACCGTGACATAGACTGTGCCGCTACAATTGGGCGCATCCCGTCCGCGCAACAAAACGGCTTGGCCCCTATGAAGCCTTGCCGCGTCAGCCCGTGTGACGGCCAGTGCCGGGATGTCGTCCAGCGCGGTCTCAACGGGCAAAAGCGCGTCGGCGAGGCTGCCCTCGCCAGACGCGGCTCTATTGCATAAAGCCTCCAACTGTTCCAGCGGAATCATGTCGTTTTCGCCGAATGGACCGACCAGGGTCCGCCGCAACGCGCAGATATGGCCGTAACAGCCCAGAATTCGACCCATGTCGCGGGCAAGCGCACGGACATAGGTTCCCTTGCCGCATTCGGCCTCGAACACCGAATTGTCTTTATCTTGTTGTTCTACAAGGGATAATTTATGAATCTCGACCGGCCGCGGAGCCAGCTCGACGACTTCGCCGTCCCGCGCCAGGTCATAGGCGCGCTCGCCCTGCACCTTGATGGCGGAGTAGCGGGGAGGGGTCTGCTCGATCAGGCCGGTAAATTGCGGCAGCAGGGCGCGGATCGCCTCGGCATCGGGGCGGATCTCGCTGGCCTTGACGACCTGACCTTCGGTGTCGTCGGTGTCGCGCTCCTCGCCCCAGCGCACCGTGAAGCGGTAGCGCTTGCGACCGTCCATCACGAACGGAACGGTCTTGGTGGCTTCGCCGAGCGCGATCGGCAAGCCCCCGGAGGCCAGCGGATCGAGCGTGCCGGCATGACCGGCGCGTTTGGCCTGGAACAGCCGCTTCACCACCGCGACCGCCTGTGTCGACGTCATCCCGATCGGCTTGTCCAGCACGATCCAGCCGTGAATGTCGCGCTTGTCGCGGCGCGGCTGATTGTTCGGCCGCGGTTGCCTGTTGTTGCGCGGGTCGTTGTTGCCTCGCGTCTCGTCGCGGCGTGCGCCCTGGTTCTGCCGCGGCACCGAACCGTCGCGTTGTGCATCCGAAAAATTATTTTTCTCAACAGCGGAAGATTGAAGTTCAGGCGAGGCAATCTCGCTCTTGGCGGGTCTCGAATTCATCGGCTTTCGTCCGAATCTGGTGCGAGGTCTTTTTGCACCGCAGGCGTTCGCAGTAATTTCTCTATTCGTTCTGCTTCCTCGAATCGGTCGTCGACTCGGAAACGGAGGTCGGGAGCAAATTTTAAGTTAACGCGCTGCGCGACTTCACCGCGCAGGAATTTCTTGTTGCGCTCAAGCGCCGCGATCACCAGTTCGGTGTCGCGCCCGCCAAGCGGCATCACATAGATCGTTGCGAGCTTCAGGTCCGGCGACATCCGAACCTCCGGCACCGTAATGATGTGCCCTTCGAGGTCGGCGTCGTGTACGCTACCGTGCGTAAGAATATCGGCAACAGCGTGGCGTACCTGCTCGCCGACGCGGAGTTGCCGCTGCGAACCGCCGCCGGTGGCCGATTTCTTTTGATGATGGCGAGGCATACTGGTCCTTCAAAGCCGTGATGCCCGCGCCTTGGCGAGTATCCTTGGCGGGCATCCTTGGTCTTTTCTGTTCAAATAAGTCGCGGGCGGCCGGAAAAAGTCCGGCCGCATCGCGAAATATCCGCGCGCTTCGTAAGATTTGGACTTACAGGGAGCGCTGGATGGTCTCCACGCGATAACACTCGATGACGTCGCCGACGCGCATGTCGCCGTAGCTTTCGAAGGCCATGCCGCATTCCTGGCCGGCCTGCACGTCCTTCACTTCGTCCTTGAAGCGCTTCAGGGTCGAAAGCTTGCCTTCGTGCACGACGACGTTGTCGCGGATCAACCGCACATTCGCGCCGCGTTCGACAGTGCCGTCCGTGACGCGGCAGCCCGCGACCTTGCCGACCTTGGAGATGTTGAAGATCTCCAGGATCTGCGCATTGCCGAGCATCGTTTCACGCAAGGTCGGCGCGAGCAGGCCGCTCATCGCCTTCTTCACGTCATCCACGAGGTCGTAGATGATGTTGTAGTAGCGGATTTCGATGCCGTTACGTTTCGCCGCGGCCGCCGCTTCCTTGTTGGCGCGCACGGAGAAGCCGATGATCGCGGCATTGAAGCCTTCAGCCAGCGTCACGTCGGATTCGGAAATGCCGCCGACGCCTGCATGCAGGATGCGTGCGGCGACCTCGTCGGTGCCGAGCTTCTCCAGCGAGCCCAGGATCGCTTCCAGCGAGCCCTGCACGTCGGCCTTGACGATCAGCGGGAATTCCTTGCGGCCCGCCGTCTTGAGCTGCGACATCATCTGCTCGAGCGAGCCGCGCATGCCGGAAATGCTCGCGGCCGCATTCTCGCGCTTCTGGTGCGCGCGATAGCTCGTGACCTGGCGGGCGCGGGCTTCGTTCTCGACCACGGCGAGGCGGTCGCCGGCCTCGGGCGGACCGTTGAAGCCGAGCACCTCGACCGGCACCGCAGGACCGGCTTCGTCGACAGTGTCGCCCTGATCGGAGATCAGCGCGCGGACGCGGCCCATCTCGGCGCCGGCCACGATGATGTCGCCGACGCGCAGCGTGCCGCGCTGCACCAGCACGGTCGCGACCGGACCACGGCCGCGGTCGAGCTTCGCTTCGATCACGGTGCCCTCGGCCGGGCGATCCGAATTGGTCTTGAGGTCGAGCAGTTCGGCCTGCAGCGCGATCATCTCGAGCAGCCGGTCGAGATTGGTCTTGTTCTTGGCGGAGACCTCGACATCGACGACGTCGCCGCCGAGGGATTCGACCTGCACCTCATACTGCAGCAATTCGGTACGCACGCGCTCGGGCCTGGCGTCCGGCTTGTCGATCTTGTTGATCGCGACGATCATCGGGACCTTGGCCGCCTTGGCGTGGTTGATCGCCTCGACCGTCTGCGGCATGACGCCGTCGTCGGCGGCAACCACCAGCACGACGATATCCGTCACCTTGGCGCCGCGGGCGCGCATCGCGGTGAAGGCCGCGTGGCCGGGCGTATCGATGAAAGTGATCTTCTTGCCGCTGTCAGGCGCGGTCACCTGATAGGCGCCGATGTGCTGGGTGATGCCGCCGGCTTCGCCCGACACCACGTTGGCGTGGCGAAGCGCGTCGAGCAGCGAGGTCTTGCCGTGGTCGACGTGACCCATCACGGTCACGACAGGCGAGCGCGGCTCGGTGTCGCTCGAGGTGTCGACCGTATCGAACAGGCCTTCCTCGACGTCGGACGCGGCCACGCGCTTGACCGTATGGCCGAGTTCTTCGGCGATCAGTTGCGCGGTGTCGGCGTCGATCACGTCGGTGATCTTGTGCATCGCGCCCTGCCTCATCAGCAGGCGGATGACGTCGACCGCGCGCTCCGACATGCGGTTGGCCAGTTCCTGGATGGTGATGGCCTCCGGGATCGTCACCTCACGAATGAGTTTCTCTTTCTGCTCGTTGGCGGCGTGGCCCTTCAGGCGCTGGGTGCGGCGGCGGAACGAGGCGATCGAGCGCTCGCGCACATCGTCGGCATTGAGCGCGGTGACCAGGGTCAGGCGACCGCGCTGCTTCTGCGGCGCCGGCTTGTGCGTGGTCTTCGGCGGGGCGGCAGGACGCAAGGCGCCCCCCGGACCACGGCGGATCTGGCGCGGACCCTCGTCCTCGTCCGGACCCGCGGCGACGCCCGGGGCCCGAGCGACCGGCACAGGCGCGCGGGGTGTCTGAGCCGGCGTGCGGGCCGTCGTCTGAGCAGGAGCGCGGCCCGGCTGGGCCGGAGCGCGGGCAACAGCCGCGGCCGGTGCTGCGGCCGCCGCACGGGGTGCTTCAGCCTCGCCGAAACGCTTCTTGGCCTCAAGCTCAGCCTTGCGCTTGGCGTCTTCCTCCAGGCGATGACGTTCGTCTTCCGCCTTGCGGCGCGCCTCTGCCGCTTCGCGTTCCACCTTTTCGGCGGCCTCGCGGGTCGCGCGCCGCTTGGCGTCTTCTTCAGCCAGGCGGCGTTCTTCCTGTTCGCGGACCCTTGCGTCGGCGAGCGCGCTGACGCGCGCGGCATGCTCGTCCTCGGTCAGAGTCCGCAGCACCACGCCGGAGGTATTGCGCGGCGATCCTGACGGCTGGCCGCCCGCAGGACGCGAGGGTGCAGACCTTCCGCTGCTGGGCGCCGGCTTGGCAGCGACCGGCTCCGGAGCGGCATGGGGCGCCTCCGGGGAATCGCCGCCGACCCGGCGCTTGCCGCGCTTCTCCACGACGACCTGCTTGGTGCGACCGTGGGGGAAGCTCTGGCGTACGGTGCCCGTCTCGACGCGCGGTTTGAGCGTCAAGGTCTTACTCGGGACACTCAGTTTCTTGTCGCCAGGGGTATTCTGATCGGCCATTCAGCAGTCCTAATCTTGTGGTGCGCGTGCGCACTGTCGTTTGATGCAAGTTCGTTATTTCGAATGCTATTTCATGTTCCCGGCTGCGGTTCCGGCAATCTTGTCAGCATCGGCCGACCGGTATCGGACCAGGGTCTGGCTGCGCGACAGGAATGTCCTGCTCGCCGGGCCCGCGAGCACGGCAGCATGTACCACATTTGACCGCCCCAGTGCCAAATCCAATTCTGCAGATGTGAGCGCCGTTACGATCGGAATTTCCTGTGATTTGGCCGTGTTCCCTCGATTTTGCCGCGCCGATGCGTCTAATTTCCGGATTCCGTCCGCCGCGCCGTCGAAGGCGTGGAGCACCGCCCCGATCAGGGTCTGGCGCGCCTCGAGGGCGGCCTCGACCTTGGCGAAACCGGACAATACCTGTCCCGCCTTGGCGGCCATGGCGAGCGCCTCGACCGCACCGCGAACCAGCAATTTTTCGGTATCGGCAGCAAGGCTCGGCGGCACCCGAACGGCGCGCTTGAACCCTCTGTCGAAATGGTGACGTCGGACGGCTTCTTCAACCGCCTTCCGCGACGACGAGACCCACAATCCCCGCCCCGGGAGCTTGCGCTTCAGGTCGGCAATGACTTCGCCTGACGGCGCGACGACGAACCGGATCAGCTCATCGATCGGCCGCACCTCGCGGCTGACCGCGCACATGCGCACGGTCGCGGACTTTCCTGTCCGCGGTCCGTCGTCGAGTTCGGGGTCGGCCGTAGCGAGCATGCGTTGGGCGTCTCCTTGCTCATGAGTGCGTGGTCTTACGCAAAGCCGGGCTCCATTCCTGCCAGATGCGCTGCGCTATGCCGTGTGCTCTTCGGCGGGCTCGGCTTCCGCCTCCGGCTTGGCGATCTCCGCCTCGGTGATCCAGCCGGCCTTGACGCGCGCCTGCATGATCATCGCCTCGGCGTCGTCGCGGGAAATCTCGATTCCATCGAGAATGCCGGCATACTTGGTCTGCTCGCCGCCGTCCTTGCGCTCGGTCCAGCCGACGAGGTCGTCGGTGGCGCAGCCGGCCAGATCGTCGACCGTCTTGACGTCGTTCTCGCCGAACTTCACCAGCATCTTCGGCGTCACGCCCGGCACCGTTTTCAAGTCGTCCTCGACCCCAAGTTCCTTGCGCTTGTTTTCGAGCTCGGCGTCGAGCTGATCGAGGTATTCCTTGGCGCGGTTCTGCAATTCGGTGGCGGTTTCCTCGTCGAAACCTTCGATGCCCGCCAGTTCCTTGACGTCAACCAGCGCCAGCTCCTCGACCGAGGTAAAGCCCTCCGACGCCAGAAGCTGGCCCACCACTTCGTCGACATTGAGCGCTTCCATGAACACCCGGGTCGAGTTCTCGAAATCGGCCTGACGGCGCTCCGATTCCTCCTGCTCGGTGAGGATGTCGATGTCCCAGCCGGTCAATTGCGAAGCCAGGCGCACGTTCTGTCCGCGCCGGCCGATCGCCAGCGAAAGCTGGTTGTTGGTGTCGGGAACCACGACCTCGATCCGCTCGCGGTCTTCGTCGATCACGACCTTGGCGACCTCGGCCGGTGCCAGCGCATTGACGACGAAGGTCGCGATGTCGGGTGACCACGGAATGATGTCGATCTTCTCGCCCTGCAGCTCGTTGACCACGGCCTGCACGCGCGAGCCGCGCATGCCGACGCAGGCGCCGACGGGATCGACCGAGGAATCGCGCGAGATCACGCCGATCTTGGCGCGCGAGCCGGGATCGCGGGCGACCGCCTTGATCTCGACGATGCCGTCGTAGATTTCCGGCACTTCCTGAGCGAACAGCTTCGCCATGAACTGCGGATGGGTGCGGGACAGGAAGATTTGCGGGCCGCGCGTCTCGCGGCGGACGTCGAAAATATAGGCGCGTACACGGTCGCCGTTGCGGAACACCTCGCGCGGCAGCATCTCGTCGCGGCGGATGATGGCCTCGCCACGGCCGAGATCGACGATGACGCTGCCATATTCGACACGCTTGACGACGCCGTTCACGATGTCGCCGATGCGGTCCTTGAACTCCTGATATTGCCGGTCACGCTCGGCCTCGCGCACCTTCTGCACGATCACCTGCTTGGCGGATTGGGCTGCGATGCGGCCATATTCCAGCGGCGGCAACGTATCAGCGATGGTGTCGCCGATCTGCGCGCCGGGATTGGCGCGGCGGGCGTCGTCCAGCGAAATCTGGTTCGACGCGTTCTCGACCTTGTCGACGACCAGCATGTGACGCGACAGCCGCAGCTCGCCTTTTTTGGGGTCGATCTCGGCATGGACGTCGGTCTCGCTGCCGTAACGCGCCCGCGCCGCCTTGGCGATCGCGTCTTCCATCGCGGAGATGACGATCCCGCGGTCGATCGATTTTTCGCGCGCGACGGCGTCGGCGATTTGCAGCAGTTCAAGTCGATTGGCGCTGACTGCCATGGCTAGTCTCCTTCGGTAGAATCGGTCTCGCCTCTGCGCGCCCTGTCGGCGGCGAGACGATGTTGCTTGGTGTTCTTCGGGGCCGGCTTTCTTGCAGGCTTTGCAGGCTTGACTTTCGCAGAATTGGCTTTCGCAGAATTGGCCTTCGGGGAATGGCTGGCGTGCGGCGCCTGTGGCGGCACAAGCCCGAGATCCCGCTTCAATTCGCGTTCGGCGGTCTTGCCGCGCCGCATCGATTCGGCGATCAGCTCATCTGTCAGCACCAGCCTCGCGTCGGCGATATCTTCCATGGTCAGAAGGACATCGGCATCGTCCGCCGGCGCATCGTCGCGATGCAGCCTGACAGCACCGCCTTCGACGCCATTGAGTATCCCGCGGAATCGCTTTCGGCCCTGGCTTGCAACGGCCATCTCGATCTTGACGAGATGGCCGGCATGGCGCTCGAAATCCGAGCGGCGCACCAGCGGCCGATCGATGCCGGGCGAGGAGATCTCCAGCCGGTAGGCGCGCTCGATCGGATCGGCGATGTCGAGCACCGGGGACAGCGCCCGCGAGATCGCCTCGCAATCGTCGATCTGCATCGAGCCGTCCGGCCGCTCCGCCATGATCTGGACCGTGCAGCCGGCCTCGCCGGAGATCTTGATCCGGACCAACCGGTAGCCCAACTGCTGGAGCACGGGCCCGGCGATCGCAGAAACACGCGCGGCAACGCCCGGCTCGACGACCAGGCGGGGCTCGGCCAGCAGGTCGGCGTCAACGGAACCGGATGTTGGGTCGGTCATGTCCAGCGTCAAAGTCGCTCTTAACGTGCTCGTGTCCAGGTATTGCTCGTTTCGTATTGCTCGTTTCGTATTGCCGGTATCGGCATTGGCCGGCCGGACGTCACATCCGCCCGGCTGCGTGCTATCTGGCTCGACCTCGGCCGCGATCGGCTTTGGGCAGGTCCAGATAATAAAAAAGAGCGGGTCCCGGGGGGCCCACTCTCAATACGCGATCGTATGAGACAGTAAGTTGGGCTCCATATAGCGCTTTTACTGCATTCCAGCAAGGCCCGCCATGCCCGGACGGCAACGGATTTGCGACACCGCGGTACCGGTATTTTTCGGGTCTAACTCTTCGTTCACCAAACCCGTTTAGATTGCAGAACGTTCGCCCGACCTCGGGGGGTCGAGAGGCGGCCGTTACGTGAAGCCGTGTTGCGTTTTGAGTAAGTTGGATGACAGTCACCACGTCGCTGATCCCCGGCCTCGATGATATCGTCAGGCATGGCGACCCGTCCCGCCGCGCCGAGGCTGCTCAACGTATCGCTGAGTTGTTTTTCGAGGGTGCCGCAGGGCTGCGGCCCAGCCATGTCGAGCTGTTCGACGGGCTTCTGATCGAGCTCGTCCCGTTCACGGAGATCATCGCGAGAGCCGAATTGGCCGAACGGCTGTCACGGCTCTCCAACGCGCCGCGGTCGCTCGTCGGCCAGCTCGCGCGCGAGAACGAGATCCTGGTGGCCGCGCCGATCCTGCGCCGCTCGCCTGTGCTCGCAGACGAGGTGCTGCTCGAGATCGCGCAGCTCAAGGGGCAAGGCCATCTGTTGGCGATGTCGGAGCGACCAGCGCTGTCATCCGATCTGACCGACGTCATCGTTCGCCGCGGCGACCGCGACGTGGTTCGTCGCGCGGCCGGCAATGCCGGGGCGGTGTTCTCCGACAAGGGCTATTCGGAGCTGATCAAACGTTCGGGCCGGGACGGCCTGTTGACGCTTGCCGTAGGACAGCGCGCCGACCTCTCCGACGCGCGATTGAAGGATCTGCTGGCGGGCTCGCTCGACGTGGTGCGCCGGCGCCTGCTCGACATCGTCAAGCCGGAACGGCACGCGGCGATCACGCAGGCGATGATCGAACTCGCGGGTCTTCACGAACCTGTCGAGAGCAAACGCGATTTTGCGCAGGCGCAACGGACGATCCTCGCACTTCATGCCGCGGGCCAGCTCAACGAAGCCGCGGTGTTCGCTTTTGCCAAGAGCCATCAATATGAAGAAGCCATGGCCGCGCTGGCCGCGATGTCGGGGGTCAGGATCGCGACCCTCGATCGGCTGATCTCAGGCGATCGTCACGATCCGATCCTGATCGTCGCCAAAACGCTCAGCTTTGAATGGGCGACAGTGCGCGCGCTGATCCTGATGCGGCTCGGTCGAAACCGGATTGTCGCAGCCGAAGACATCGAAGCCGCGCGGGTAAACTTCGCGCGGCTGATGCCGGCGGCCGCGGAGCGTGTGGTGAGCTTCTGGATGGCTCGCCAGGCGGCCGTGTGATCGTGCGCGCCGGTGCGGTCGTCAATTTTTTGCAGCAACCTCTTCCGCCAAGTCTTTTGTCAGTCAAGACGCTGAAAGCGGAGATATGTCGCCTTGCGTCCCTCGCGCTCGGCCTTAGCGCCGTAGCGCGTCATCGTGTAGCCGTCCCAGGGCTTCAGCCAGTCGGCGGAGCGTTCCGCCGTCCAGGCGAAATCGCGCGAGCGCAGCAGATGCGACAGCGTCCATGCGCAATAATCATCGATGTCGCTGACGAACCTGAACTCTGCCAGCGGCTTCAGCACGCGCGCCATTGCGGTCACCGTTGCGTCCTGCACGAAGCGCCGTTTCCAATGCCGTCGCTTCGGCCACGGATCCGGATGGATCAGATCGATGCGCGTGAGCGAACGCTGCGGCAGCCAGGCCAGCAAGTCGGCGGCGTCGCCGGCGAACAGCCGGATATTGGTGACGTTGCCGGCTTCGATCTGGGCCAGGATCTTCGCCATGCCGTTGACATACGGCTCGCAGCCGATGAAGCCATGGTCGGCATGCGCCTGCGCTTCCGCGACCAGATGCTCGCCGCCGCCGAAACCGATCTCGAGCCTGACCTCGCTTGCGGCAGGATCGAACAGGTCGCCCGGATCGGCAGGCGCGGCGTCTGCGATGTCCAGGGTCAGCCTTGGCAGCAGGTGTTCGATCAGGTCGGCCTGATGCGCACGGAGCTTGTGGCCCTTGCGGCGGCCGAAGAACGAACCCGACGAACGGTGCGGATGCGGACCGTCCGCGTCGCGTTCGGAGGAGTCGCCGGGCGCCGCGCTCATCTCAGCGTCTGATACAGTCGATGCAGAAGCCGTGCCCGCGGCTCGATCGATGAAATATAGGCTTGCTCGTAGTGGGTATGTGCGCCCTTACCATCGACACCCAGGCCATCGAGCGTCGCGGTATGTGCCGCTGTGAAATTGCCGTCGGAGCCGCCGCCCGTGAAGGTGTCCACCAGTTCGAAGCCGATTTCGGTTGCGAGCGTCCTGGCATGTTCAAACAGCGCGGCGCCGGCATTGCCCTTTTCGTAAGGCGGCCGGTTGAGGCCTCCGGTCACCGTGACGGTGACGCCGTCGCTCTGCGACTTCAAATTCAGGATTCGTGTCACGAAGTCCTCGGCATCTGCGAAGCTGGGAACGCGGAGGTCGACCTCCGCGTAAGCATCTTCCGCGATCACGTTCGGGCGCGTGCCGCCCCTGACGACGCCGACATTGACGGTGACGCCGCGCGCCGGATCATTCATCGCATCGAGCGTCGCGATGATATTGGCGAGCTCGCGAATGGCGCTGCGGCCGTCCTCCGGCCTGCTGCCGGAGTGAGCAGGAACGCCCTTGACGAAGACCTCGAAGCGTCCGACGCCTTTCCGCCCGGTGACGATCTTGCCGCCGTCGCGGGCCGGCTCGGTGACCAGCACATATTTGGCCCGCTGCCCCTCGGCCTCGATCAGCGCACGCGAGGTCGGGCTGCCGATCTCTTCATCGGAAACGTAGAGCTGGGTGATTCCAAGCGGCGAACGCTCGGGGCTCGCGCAGAGTTGCCGGAAGGCGTGGTAGGCGAGATAGGCGCCACCCTTCATGTCGTAGATGCCGGGGCCGAAAACGCTGTCGCCCTCGATTTGAAACGGCAGGCGCTGGATGAATCCCAACGGATGAACCGTGTCGAGATGGCTCAGTACAAGAATCCCCGGTACATCCTGCCCCCATGACGACCGCGCGATCAGATGATCGCCGCAGCCGTCCCGGCCCGCGATGCGTTCGACGGTGGCAGGCAGATCGCGATAGCCGTCGGCCACCAGCGCCGCCAGCCTGTTGACCTGTTCGGGCGCCTCCGTCGGCGTCTCGATTTCAACCCACTGGCGGATGCCCTCAAGGATGGTTTTCGAATCGAACGGATTGCTTGCGGTCATCGGCGTGGTTGTTACCTGGTAAGGAAATTCGGCAGTCATCAGTTCTCACCCAGAGGATGTAACGTTACATCCCCGGTTGCACCCTGCTAGGGGCGAATGAGAGCCCAGACTATCAGATGGAGATCGCTTTCGCGCGCAGATCATGCGCGAAAGCCATGATCTCAGGCTTTGTCTTGCGCCTCGCGGGCCGCAATCTGTTCGACCAGATCAACGATGCTGCGCCGAAGCTTGGCATCGGTGATGCGGGTAAACGCGCGTGTGAGCGCTAAGCCTTCTGCCGTCGCGAGAAAGTCAGAAACGTAGGCCGGCGAAGTGCCTTCGCTGAACCCCTCGGCGTTTGGCGAGCCGGTTGGCCCGCCCTCGAACAAGAAGGACACCGGGACCTGCAGAATTTCGGAAATCTGCTGGATTCGGCTGGCGCCGACCCGGTTGGTGCCCTTCTCGTATTTTTGGATCTGCTGAAACGTAAGTCCAAGTGCTTCGCCGAGCTTTTCTTGGCTCATTCCAAGCATAATGCGGCGCATCCGCACCCGACTGCCGACATATTTGTCAACAGGGTTCGGTGCTTTAGTCGACATCTCCAACTCTCCTTGCGACCAGGCGGGGAAAGAGGCGAACGAAGTTGATTAAGCTCTCGACGCCTACACCGTCAAATCTTGCTCGGAGATTAGTGAAGTTTACGGACGACTGAGCAACGAACTGACCGGGCCGGACTGGCGGGCGACACAATCGAATTGCAACGTCAGTCTGTCAACTACTGGATTTTCACCAGTAGAGAATTTCCAGTGAACTTCGAAAATCGAACATGAATTTGCAGCCGCAATATTGCAGACGTCACATATTTGGCTTCGCGATGCGGCGACGGATGACGAATATCAAGGCGGCTGCAACGATGATGGCCACCGGAATGTCGCCAATGCGAGCATAAACAGTCAACCAGATGGGTGACGGCAGGCGCGAATCAAGCACGCCTTCGACGCCGAGACCGAGCTGCGCGACGATTCGTCCCAGTGGGTCGATCACCGCGGAAACCCCCGTATTTGCAGCGCGCACGATCGGCAGGCCTTGTTCAATCGCGCGTAGTCGCGCCTGTTGCAGATGCTGATACGGACCCGTCGAAATTCCAAACCAGCCATCGTTGGTCAGGTTAACGATCCAGCCGGGCCTCTCGCCGCGCATTGCGACGTTGCTGGGAAAAATGGCCTCGTAGCAGATCAGCGGCAGAGCGGGCGGGGCGCCTGGAATCTGCATTGTGCGGCGCGCCGTGCCTGCGATGAATCCGCCTTGTATTCTGGTGAGTTGCTCGAGGCCGAGCGCTTCCAGCGAGTCCTGGAACGGCAAGTATTCACCGAACGGTACGAGGTGAAGCTTGTCGTAGACGGACAGTATACTGCCGTCATGGTCGATGACATAAATCGAGTTATAAGCGCGTGTTATGCGGGTGCCGGCAGGAACGTCGGGTGCGCGGACTGCGCCTGTGACCAGCACCGTGCCCTTCGGCAGGAAATCGGCGATCTGCGCCATCGCATCGGCTTCGCGCGTCAGAAAGAATGGAAACGCGGACTCCGGCCAGATCAGGATGTTGGCGTCACGCACGCCGGTCGATTCCGGTCCGGATGCCCGATCTGACAGTGTCAAATACTTGGACATCACCTCCGCCTTGGCGGCGTAGTTGAATTTGACGTCCTGCTGCAGGTTCGGCTGCATGATGCGTAGCTTGACGTTGGCGACCGTCCGGGTCGGTTCCTGCGAGAGCCGAATCGCACCGAAGACTCCCATCGCGATCAACACTGCAAGCGCTGCGACCGGCGCGATCCAGGGTCTTCGCCCGCGGGACCGGCCGGCGATCAGCGCTGCGGGACTTGCGAAGATTGCGACGCTCAGAAAAGTCATTCCCCAAATGCCGACCACGGAAGCAAACTGTGCTAGCGCCAGCGGCTCCGACAGCGCGTAGCCGAACGCGTTCCAGGGAAAGCCGGTGAGCAGATGGCCGCGAAGCCATTCGCTGATCGTGAGACTGATGGCGAGTGCAATCACTCGTGAGGCGTCGCGTGTCCACAGCAGGCGAGCCAGGGCAAAACCGAAGGCGGTGAACAGCGAAAGGTAGGCGGGCAGGCCGAGAATGGCGAACGGCAACAGCCAGGCGAATGTGGCCGCGTCGACCAGGAACGCGTAACCGATCCAGTAGAGCCCCAGCACGAAATAGCCGAGGCCGAACCAGAAGCCGGCCATCGCCGCGGCCGGCACGCCGCGGAGTCGCCCGGCGCCCGCGCCGTCGATCAGGAACACGACGACGGGAAAGGTCAGGAACAGCACCGGCCATGCATCGAACGGCGCCATCGCCAGCACGGACAATGCGCCGGCCGCGAAGGCAATGCAGGCGCGTTTCCAGCCCCAGGCCAGGATGATTGCGAGGCAGGCCGCGCGCAGTCGATCGGCGATGGTCACTGTGGGCCGGCTCCCTCGCCCGACGGCGACGGCGGCGCGTTGTCGTTGGCTTGTGGCTGGCCCTGTTGACCGGGCTCGGCGGGTGTTTCGCGGCGCCGGCTCTCTCGCTGGATACGAGGCGCCGGGCGCTCCTTGCGGGTGGCGATCCGAAGCCGCTTGACCCGCCGCGGGTCGGCGTCGAGCACTTCCACCTCGAAATTGCCCGGACCGGAAATGACCTCGCCACGCACGGGCAGGCGGCCGACGTGACTGACGAGATAGCCGCCCAGCGTCTGGACTTCCTCGCCGGCCTCGCCGGTGACGAAATCCTCGCCGATCACCGTGCGGACGTCTTCGAGGCTGGCGCGCGCGTCGGCGATGAAGGAGTTGTCGGGCTGCCGTACGATCGCCGGCGGCTCGTCGCTGTCATGCTCGTCATCGATGTCGCCCACGATCTGCTCGACCAGATCCTCGATCGAAACGAGGCCGTCGGTCCCGCCATATTCATCCACGACCAGCGCGAGATGGATGCGCGACGCCTGCATCTGCACCAGCAGATCGATCGTGCGCATCGAAGGCGGCACGTAGAGCAGCTTGCGGATGATGTTGGCCTCCGCAAGCGGCAGCGAGAGATCGACGGCGCGCAGGTCGAGCCCCGCCGGAAACGGTTTCTTCCGTTTCGCCTTCGCGACCTCGGACACGCGCGCCTTCGCGGTCATGAAGGCCAGGAGGTCGCGGATGTGAACCATGCCCTCGGGATCGTCGAGCGTCTCGTTGTAGACCACAAGGCGCGAATGCGCCGCGCTCTCGTACAAGTCCAGCAGCTCGCCCAACTGGATATCGCGCTTGACGGCGACAATGTCGGCGCGGTGGACCATGACGTCGGCAAGCCGCCGCTCATGCAGGCCGAGAATGTTGCGCAGCATGGTGCGCTCGACCGCCGAGAAGCCGACGTCGTCGGGCGTCGACGCATCGAGCACGACCTGAAGGTCGTCGCGCACCGAGCCTGCCTTCCAGCCGAACAGCGTGCGGATCGCGCGCAGCAGCCAGTGGTCGGCCGCGGGGCGGGCGACCTCGCCGGCCGGCACCACGACCGGAAGGTTGCGCGTATTGCGCGGATTGTCGTGGGTAGGTTCGGAGTCCGCCATGTCAGTTCACCCGATCGCGGTCGGCATAGGGATCGGGAATCCCAAGCTGCGCCAGGATTTCCTGCTCCAGCGCCTCCATCGCTTCGGCGTCGTCATCCTGTTCATGATCATAGCCGAGGAGATGCAGGAAGCCGTGCACGGCGAGATGGCTCAGATGATGATCGAAGGGTTTTTGTTCCTCGTCGGCCTCCTTGCGCATCGTCTCATAGGCGATGGCAATGTCGCCGAGCATGCGCGGGACATCGTCGTCGCTGCGCGGCCCGGTGGGCTGCAGTGCGGGGAACGACAGCACGTTGGTCGGCTTGTCGATGCCGCGCCAATTGCTGTTCAGCGTGCGGATGCCGGAATCGTCGGTCAGCATGACCGCAAGCTCGGCGTCGCCGACATCGGCGTCGACGGTCTCGGCGGCCGCGGCGATCGCGCGCTGGATCACGGCTTCAGCATCCGGTTCGTTCTGCCAGCAATCGGCAACGACGAGAACCTCGGTCATTGGAAGAATTGAATGGGACATCATTGCAAAATGTATCGTGCGATCCGAAATCGCGTCTCAGGCGCGCCCGCGGCGCGCAAGGGGTTCTGCATCAGCGTTGCGCCGCGGTCTCGTAGGCTGCGACGATCCTCGCGACCAGCTCATGGCGGATCACGTCCTCGGCCGTAAACTTGACCTGCGCGATCCCATCGACGCCGTCGAGCAGCCGCGTGGCCTCCGCCAGCCCGGACGTTTGTCCGTTCGGCAGGTCGACCTGCGAGGGGTCGCCGGTCACGATCATGCGGCTGTTTTCACCAAGCCGGGTCAGGAACATCTTCATCTGCATGGCGGTGGTGTTCTGCGCCTCGTCCAGGATGATGACGGCATTGGTGAGGGTGCGGCCGCGCATGAAGGCGAGCGGTGCGATCTCGATCTCCCCGCTCTGCAGTGCGCGCTCGACAATTCGCGCATCCATCAGATCGTACAGCGCGTCGTAGATCGGCCGCAGATAGGGGTCGACCTTCTCGCGCAGATCGCCCGGCAGGAAGCCGAGCCGCTCACCGGCTTCGACCGCCGGTCGCGACAGGATGATGCGATCGACTTCCTTGCGCTCGAACAACTGCGCGGCATGCGCGACGGCGAGCCAGGTCTTGCCGGTGCCGGCGGGGCCGACACCGAACACCAGCTCGCTGCGCTTCAGCGCGCGGATATAGGAGTCCTGCGCGGCGGTGCGCGCGCGCACCGGGCGCTTGCGCAGATTGATGAGTTCAAATGCGGACTTCGCCGCCTTGGCGTCGTATTCGAACAGCGAGCCCTGCGAGATCACCGCGCGGATCGCGCCCTCGACGTCGCCCTGCGCGACCTCGTGCCCCTGGACCGCCTGCGCATAGAGCGCCTCCAGCACCCGGCGGGCGGCGTCGCAGCCGTCGCGCGAGCCTGCGATGGTGATGTGGTTGCCACGGGAGTCGACGACGATGCCGAGCCGGCGCTCGATCTGGGCCAGGTTTTGTCCGTACGGGCCGACCAGCGCCGAGGCCGCGCGATTGTCGTCGAAATCGATGACGACTTGCGTCTCAGGCGGGATTTGCATGTCGCGGTCAAATTTGCGGGGAGCGAGCGAAGGCGAATCCGATGCGCTTTTTGGCAAGGGCTTCAGGCTCCAATGGTGATGGGAGATGGTTCGGGCCGGGTCGCGTGCGCGTGTGGCACGAGTTGACCGAGCAGGCTGTAACGCTCGAGGCTTTCGATCTTGACTGGCAGCGTTTGTCCGATGATGTCGGGTGATGCCATCACATGCGCCGGCTGCAGGTAAGCGGTGCGGCCGACGATCTGGCCGGCATTGCGGGCAGCGCGCTCGAACAGCACGTCGACCGTCGTGCCAATCATAGCCTTGTTGAAGGCCGATTGCTGGCTGTCGATCAATCTCTGGAGGCGCTCCAATCGCTCGTCCATGTCAGCCGCTGAAACCGTCTCCCGCATGTCCGCCGCAGGCGTGCCCGGCCGCGGCGAATATTTGAACGAATAAGCGCCAGCGTAGCCGATTTGCGTGACAAGCGCGAGGGTGGCGGAAAAATCTTCCTCGCTCTCGCCGGGGAAGCCGACGATAAAATCTGATGAAAATGCAATATCTTGGCGAACCGCACGGAACCGGTCGATCACCTCCCGGTAATCACGAACGGTGTGTTTGCGGTTCATCGCGGCGAGGATCCGGTCCGATCCGGACTGCACCGGCAGATGCACGAAGGGCATCAGCGCCGGCAAGTCGCGATGCGCCGATATCAGCGAGTCCTCGACATCGTTCGGATGGCTGGTCGAATAGCGCAACCGAGCGACGCCGGGAATGTCGGCGAGACGGTGCAGCAGCTTGCCGAGCGGCCAGCTTCGCCCGTCCGGGCCTTCGCCGTGATAGGCGTTGACGTTCTGCCCGATCAGGGTGATCTCGCGGACGCCATTGTCGGCAAGCCGCGTTGCGTCATCGACGATCTTCGCGACGGGCCGCGAGACCTCCGCGCCGCGCGTATAGGGCACCACGCAGAATGTGCAGAACTTGTCGCAGCCTTCCTGCACCGTCACGAACGCGGAAACGCCGCGCGCGCGGATTGCGGCAGGCTTGGGCTGCGGCAGGAAGCCGAATTTGTCTTCGGCCGGAAATTCGGTCTCGATCGCGCGCCCGTCAATCGTCGCACGCCGCAGAAGCTGTGGCAGGTGGTGATAGCTCTGCGGTCCGACCACGACGTCGACCACGGGCGCGCGGCGGATGATCTCTTCGCCCTCGGCTTGCGCCACGCAGCCTGCCACCGCGATCTTCATCTCGCGGCCACCGCGCGCGGCGTCTTCCTTGGCGGCGCGCAGCCGCCCGAGTTCCGAATAGACCTTCTCGGACGCCTTTTCGCGGATGTGGCAGGTGTTGAGGATCACCAGATCGGCGTCATCGGCGCTGGCGGTTTCCACGAAGCCTTCGCCGGCCAGCGTGTCCACCATGCGCTGGGCATCGTAGACGTTCATCTGGCAGCCATAAGACTTGATGTGCAGCTTGCGCGGCGGCGTCATGAACCTTGCTTGTCGATCGTGGGCGGCGCCCGAGGCAGCGCACGGGGTTCAAATATAGATTAAGCGGCTGAGAATCCAGCGGGACAACGCTGCGATTCCGGTTGGCGCCGGTGTGTCAATCCTGTCATTTGCCCTGTACCGGGCGGTTCCGCTCGGGTGGCGTGTCTCGGGTGGCGTGTTATGCCATCGCCTTTGCATGGCGTTGCGCTATCAGGGCGGGCAATTGCCGCATGTCGTCGAACGTTTCGACGGCCCCCGCAGCGCGGAGCATCTCCGCATGACCTGCCTTGCAATGGCTCCCGCCGTGGAAGCCCAGCACGGTCATTCCGGCAGCGAGCGCGCCGGTGACGCCTGGCTTGCTGTCCTCGACGACGATGCAGTGTTCGGGCGGTACCTTCATGGCCGCGGCGGCGAACAGGAAGAGGTCCGGGGCCGGCTTGCCGCGCTTGACCTCGCTGGCCGAGAAAATGTACGGCGCAAATCGATCATAGAGTCCGGTGCAGGTCAGGCCGTGGCGAATTTTCTCCGGCGTGCCGCTCGACGCCACGCATTTGGGCAAGGCGATCGCAGCGATCGCTTCCTCGACGTCGGCGATCGCCTTGAGATCGTCGGCGTAGAATTGCAGCGTTGCCGCTTTCACCTGCGCCTCAAAATCCTCCGGAAGGCGTCTGCCGAGTTCATGTTCGACCATGAGGCGGGCTTCCCTGTCCGAGACGCCGAGAAAGCGCTGAAGCACCTGGTCTTCCGTGATCGGGTAGCCGTACTGCGTCAAGGTCGACGCATGGGCGCGACAGGAGATGACCTCGCTGTCAACCAGCACGCCATCGCAATCAAAAATGATCAGGCCGGGCCCCATTGCGACGGTTACTCGTTGTCGTCAAGCGGCACGCAATACAGCTCCAGCCGATGGTCGACCAACTTGTAGCCAAGCTTGCGGGCAATCTCCGCCTGCAGCTTCTCGATCTCCTCGCTGGTGAACTCGATCACCTTGCCATCGCGCAGATTGATCAGGTGGTCGTGATGGCTGTCGCGCATCTGCTCATAGCGGGCGCGGCCCTCGCGAAAATCGTGCCGCTCGATGATGCCTGCGTCCTCGAACAGCTTCACCGTGCGGTAGACGGTGGAGATCGAAATCTTGTCGTCCACGGCGACGCAGCGCCGATAGAGTTCCTCGACGTCGGGGTGATCCGCAGCCTCTGCCAGCACGCGCGCAATGACGCGGCGTTGCTCCGTCATGCGCATGCCGGTGGCGGAACAGCGCGCCTCGATGCCGGTCGGCTGCGGCGCGGATGGAGATTTCAATGCGGTCATGGATTCTTGCCCTGAGGGAACGCCTTCTGTCACCCTGCGCATCCTACGACAAGTCGCGTCGCATCAGAAGTGCATTCAATTGTTCGCCGCCGGGCTGTCGATAGTAGCGTTCGCGGCGTCCGACGACGGTAAATCCTGCGCGCTCGTAGAGCCGCCGGGCCGGCTGGTTATTTTCTTCGACCTCGAGAAATATGGTGCGCACGCCTCGCCCGGCCAGATGGCCGAGATGTGTCAGCAGCAGGTCGCGTGAGAGGCCCTTGCCGCGATGGCGGGAATCGATGGCGATGGAGAGGATTTCGGCCTCGTCGGCGCCAACTCTGGATGCGGCAAAGCCGATCGTCTTCCGTCCGCGCCGCAGCCGATGGATCAGCGTGTTGTGCTCGGCAAGCATGCTCTCGAATTCGCCTTCGCCCCAACCGCGATGGAACGATGCGCCGTGCAACTCGGCGAGCCGGGCCGCGTCGCGCAGCGCTGCCGGTTCGACGGCGACCCTGCCGCCGCTCCAGAAATCGGAAAACCAGTTCAGCATGAGGACGCGGCGGAGCGCGCGGACTGAGGCGGCTGGTCCTGACTGGGTTTCGCATCGGGCGGACGAAGATAATAGGGCCGGGGCGGCGCGGCGTCGGGATCGGCCGCGGCGCCCAGCCACGCCACCCAGGCGATGTCGGGGGCGGGCTGCGCGTCCACGCTAAGCGGCGGCGTTGCCGTCGTTGGCCAACGTTCGGCAAGAAGCAGCGCGGCGTTGCCGACAAGATACGGCGCGCCGAACCGCGATGCATGGATCGCCTCGTCGATCGGTACGACACACGGAGACACCAGCGCGTCGCCGACGCCGCTGACGACCTGGAAGTACACATGGTCGTGCCGTGCGTCGATCGCGGAGATGATGGGATGCTCGCTCACCTCGCTGATCAGCGGAGCGGCGTAGGCCGACAGCGTGGTCAATCCGACGGCAGGTTTTTTCGCAGCGAGCGCAATGCCACGCGCCGCCGAAAGCCCGACGCGCAATCCGGTGAAGCTGCCGGGACCGGTCGTGACCGCGATCCGATCGAGCGCCGCGAACGACACTCCGGATTGGGTCATCACGCGTGCGGATCAGCGGCATCAGCGCTTCGGCATGTCCGCGCTTCATCGGTTGCGATTCATGCGCGACGATCCGTTCCTGTCTCAGTGTCGAGCACCGCGGCTGCGCACGCATCCAATGCGGTGTCGATGGCGAGGATCAGCATGGCGCAAGCCTAGCATTGTTCGGCGCGCTGCATCGAAACTGAAGCTCCAGCAAAGCGATTCGTCTCCAGGAATTTCGCGCCCCATTTTCGGCACGTGTCGCCTACGCACAACCTCTACGACACTAAGTATTTGAAAGGATAGGGAATTAATGAAAAATTAGCCGTTTAATGAAACCTTTCCACAGGATGCAAGCGTGTCCGGTTTCGATCCGCGCCACGCGACTTCGGCAAATCATGCCGCGCAGGTTTCTTCAGGACAAACGAGGATTTCATGTCGTTCTGGCAGAGTGCTTCGAGGGCGCGTGATGCGCTGGCGCAGGCGGACGCGATCAGCAAATCGCAGGCGGTGATCGAGTTCAACATGGACGGGACCATCATCACCGCCAACCGGAACTTTCTCGACGCGATGGGGTATCAGCTTGCCGAGATAGCCGGCAAGCATCACGCGATGTTCGTCGAACCCGGTGTTCGCGACAGCGCGGAATACCGCGCTTTCTGGGCCGATCTCAATCGCGGGCAATACAAGGCGGGCGAGTTCAAGCGGGTCGGCAAGGGCGGTCGCGAGATCTGGATTCAGGCCTCCTACAATCCGGTCCTCGGTGCCGGCGGTAAGCCGATCAAGGTCGTCAAGTTCGCCAGCGACATAACCGCGCAGAAGATGCGCAGCATGGAGGATGCAGGCAAGATCGCGGCCATCGCCCGCGCGCAGGCGGTGATCGAGTTCAATCTCGACGGCACCATCATCTCCGCCAATGATGGTTTCCTGAAAGCGCTCGGTTACGGGCTCGCTGAAATCCAGGGCAAGCACCACAGCATGTTCGTGGCGCCTTCCGAGCGCGACAGCGCGGCCTACCGCGAATTCTGGGCAGGCCTCAATCGCGGGGAATTCCGCAGCGGCGAGTTCAAGCGCTTCGGCAAGGGCGGCAAGGAGATCTGGATCCTTGCGTCCTACAATCCGATTCTCGACGACACCGGCAAGCCCTTCAAGGTGGTGAAATTCGCGTCCGACGTGACGGCGGAGAAGCTGAAGGCGGCCGATTTCGCCGGCCAGATCGAGGCGATCGGCAAGTCGCAGGCCGTCATCGAGTTCAAGATGGATGGTACCGTGCTGAACGCCAACGAAAACTTCCTGAGCACGCTCGGCTATGCGCTGCCGGAAATCCAGGGCAAGCATCACAGCATGTTCATGCCGCCCGAGGACCGCGACAGTGCGGCCTATCGCGAGTTCTGGGCGGCGCTCAATCGGGGCGAGTTTCAGTCGGGCGAATACAGGCGGCTCGGCAAGGGCGCCAAGGAGATCTGGATCCAGGCCTCCTACAATCCGATCCGCGATCTGAACGGCCAGCCCTGCAAGGTGGTGAAATATGCGTCCGACACCACCGCGCAGGTGATCGCGCGCAAGAAGAGCGAAACGGTGCGCGGCATGATGGAGCAGGTTGCGGCGGGAGCCGAACAGCTCAATTCGTCGGTCCAGGAAATCTCGGAAGCGATGGCGAGGTCGAGGGAGACCGCATCGACCGCCGTCGATCGCGTCGAGGTCGCCGACCAGCAGGCGCAGCGCCTGTCCAGCGCGGCGGGCTCGATGAGCAGCATCGTCGAACTGATCGGCGACATCACCGGCCAGATCAACCTGCTGGCGCTGAACGCCACCATCGAATCGGCGCGCGCCGGCGAGGCTGGCCGCGGCTTCGCGGTGGTCGCATCCGAGGTCAAGAACCTCGCCAATCAGGCCAAGCAGGCAACCGACAAGATCGGCAACGAAATCGGCAATCTGAACGGCATTTCGTCCGACGTGGTCGACGCGCTCGGAGCGATCAAGAACGCGATTCGGAATGTCAGCGAATACGTCTCGTCGACCGCGGCAGCCGTTGACGAGCAGAGCGCGGTGACGAATGAGATGTCATCCAACATGCGCCGCGCGGCGGCCGAGGCCGCCGGCATCGGGAAGGCGGCTTAAACGGAGCCGTCATTCCGGGATGGTGCGTTAGCACCAGACCCGGAATGTCGAGATTCCGGGTTCGCTCGCTTCGCGTGCGCCCCGGAATGACGGGCCTCATTCGCTATTCGCTCACTCACATCGGCCGGACTTCGACCACGTCAGGCACGAAATGGCGCAGCAGGTTCTGGATGCCGTGCTGCAGGGTCGCGGTCGATGACGGGCAGCCCGAGCAGGCGCCCTTCATGTTGAGATAGACGATCCCGTCCTTGAAGCCGCGGAAGGTGATGTCGCCGCCGTCGTTGGCGACGGCCGGGCGCACCCGGGTCTCGATCAGGTCCTTGATCATCTCGACCGTCTCGGCGTCCTGCTCGTCGAAGAACTCGTCGTCTTCATCGCTGCAGCTCGTCGTTGGCCGCGCTGCCGTCGGCAAGCAGCGGCACGCCGGACATGTAGTGCTCCATGATGGCGCCGAGGATCGCGGGCTTCAGATGCTGCCAGTCGCCGCCGTCCTTGGTCACGGTGATGAAGTCGGAGCCGTAGAACACGCCGGTCACGCCGGTCACGCCGAACAGCCGTTCGGCAAGCGGTGAGCGCGCGGCGGATTCGCGGCTGGCAAATTCCATCGTGCCGCCGTCGAGGACGACGCGGCCGGGAATGAATTTGAGCGTCGCGGGATTGGGGGTAGCTTCGGTCTGAATGAACATGGTTCTCTCCGGCGTCGCCGGTTCAAGGCCGGCGCGTGGGTTGCATCTTTAGCAGATGGCGACCGCAAAAGCACGATCAAGGGGCGCAAGACAGCGTTTCCACGCCCGCATATGGATTAGAGCGTTTTCGAGCGAAGTGGACACCGGTTCGCGTGAAGAAAACGCGTCAGAACAACAATCTAGAGTTTCGGTTCTGGTGCAATCAGAACCGAAGCTCTACGACAGGGCGTCGATCTCGGCGTCGCTGAGGTCGCCAGGCACGATGATGACGGGAATCGGGAACGAGCCGACGGTATTGGCGATGGTGGTCGTCAACGGCCCCGGGCCTTCCGCGCCGGGATTGGCGGCCAGCACCAGCATGGCGATATCGGCATCCTGATCGATCACGTCGAGAAGCTGCTCGATCACCTCACCCTCGCGAATCACCCGTTCCGGCGTAATTGCGGCGATGCCGTTGGCGCGCCCGGCGGCGCGGTCGAGCGCGGCATTGGCGTCTTCATGGGCCTCGGCGCGCATGATGTCGGCCACGCCGAGCCATTGCTGATTCTGGTCCTCGGTCTCGATGATGCGCAGCATCACCACGCCGCCATCGTAGCGGATCGCCCAGCGGCTGGCGTAATAGACCGCGCGATCCCACTCGGCGGTGTCATCGACGATGACCAGGCATTTCGGCTTGTGGCCCGTCTCGTAGCTTCGTCGCTGCGTGCTCATGCATGTCCCGGTGCTGCGCCTGCCGCGAGCGGCGCAGGAACGGCGGCGCTGGCATGCGCATCGTGCCACACCCGCTCGCGCTTTGGGAGAGGGCGGGGCGGGAGTTCATGACCGGGCGTACGGAATTCACGATCGCGCGGGCGCATCGGCCCGCGCTTCGCAACTGCAAACAGAACCTCGGTTCTGATTAACGCTTGCGAATGAAGCCGACGATATCCTTGGTGACCTGCATCGTCTCGGCGGCGATGGCGCGCGCGCGGTCGCCGCCGTCGATCAGGACGCCGTCGACATAGCCCGGGTCGGCGGTGAGCCGCTTCATCTCGGAGGCAACCGGCGCGAGCTTGGCGACGCAGAGGTCGACGAGCGCGTTCTTGAAGTTCGAGAACTGCCCGCCGCCGAAATCGCGCAGCACGTCCGCCTTGGACCCGTCCCGACAGCGCGGCGTAGATGCCGACGAGATTGTCGGCTTCGGGTCGCGTCTCCAGGCCTTTTTCTTCGGTCGGCAGCGGCTCGGGATCGGTCTTCGCCTTGCGGATCTTCTGCGCGATGGTGTCGGCGTCGTCGGTCAGGTTGATCCGCGAATTGTCCGATGCATCCGACTTCGACATCTTCTTGGTGCCGTCGCGCAGCGACATCACCCGTGTCGCGGGGCCGGTGATCAACGGCTCCGGCAGCGGGAAGAACAGGCCGTCGGCAAAGCCATGGCTTCGGATCGAGTCGCCGAAATCATTGTTGAACTTTTGCGCGATGTCGCGCGAAAGCTCCAGATGCTGCTTCTGGTCCTCGCCGACCGGTACGTGGGTGGCGCGATACAGCAGAATGTCGGCCGCCATCAGCACCGGATAGTCGTAAAGACCGACCGAGGCATTCTCGCGATCCTTGCCGGCCTTTTCCTTGAACTGCGTCATCCGGTTGAGCCAGCCGACCCGCGCGACGCAATTGAAGATCCAGGCCAGTTCCGCATGTCCGGACACCTGGCTCTGGTTGAACACGATGTGCTTCTTCGGGTCGATGCCGGCGGCAATGAAGGCCGCGGTGACCTCGCGGGTGTTGCGGGCGAGTTCGGCGGGGCCGCCCCAGACATCGACCCCTTGCGTGATCGCATGCATGTCGACGACGCAATAGATGCAGTTGTGCGTCTCCTGCATCTTCACGAAGTTGACGATCGCGCCGAGATAGTTGCCGAGATGCAGATTGCCCGTCGGCTGGACGCCCGAAAAAACCCGCTCAACCATGGTCCTTGTCCCGAAATGTCTGTTTGGCGCCGTCGTTTGCCACGCGAGCCCTACATGCGCAAGTCGCGGGACGGCGGCGGGCTGGAAGGCGTTGGCCGCCTCGCGCCAGTTTGTGACCGCGAACAGGGTGAGGAACATCGCGTAGACGGCGATCCCGCCGGCAATCAGGCACAGCAGTGCGGCGCTCTGCCAAAGGCCGTGGGTCTGGAGCCCGGCTGCGGTCGTCGCCAGCCACAGCAGTCCGCCCATCATCAGCGCTGCCGCGACGATGCGGGGCAGCCGCCGGCGGGCGGCCTGATCGATGGAAAAGCCGAACATGGCGGCGCCATTGCGGGCCAGCGAGAGCGCGTTGCTCCAGGCTCCGAGCGCGACCGCGGCGGCGATGCCCGCCGCGCCAAAAAAATGGCCGAGCAGCACGGCGGAAATGGCTGCGACGAACACCGCTTTCAGCGTCGCGCGCAGGGGGACCAGCGTATCCCGTCGGGCGAAGAACGCCGGTGAGATGGCTTTTGCCAGCACCTGCGCGGGCAGGCCGAGCGCGAGCCAGATCAGGGCTTGCGCGGTTGCGGCGGTGTCGGCCGGCGTGAAGGCGCCATGCTCGAACAACAGCCTGACGATCGGCTCGCTCAAGACGATGAGGCCGAGCGTCGCCGGCAACGCCAGCCCGACCGCAAGCTCGAGCGCGCGCGATTCCGCATGCGCAATGACGCCGCGGTCACCGCCCTGCAGGGCGCGTGTCAACTCGGGGATCAGCACCGTTCCCATCGCGACGCCGACGATGCCGAGCGGCAGCTCGATCAGGCGGTTGGCAAAGTAAAGCCATGATACCGCCGACGGCGAGGCGGATGCGATGATGGCGCCGGCGACGATCAGCAGTTGCGGGGTGGCGCTCGCGATCATGCCCGGAAGCGCACGCGCGAGAAAGCCGCGCATGTCCGCATCGAAGGAAACGCGAAGCGGCGTTGCGGTGTTGTCGCCGCGACGCAGGACCAGGATCAGGAGCTGCAGCAGGCCGGCGGCGCCGACGGTTGCGGCCAATGCCAGCGCAGCGAAAGCCGCATCCCGTCCCAAAATGACCAGCACGATCATCACGGCGATCAGCGCGATGTTGAACAGGACCGGCGAGAACGCGGTCAGCACGAAGCGCGACTGAGCGCTGGCAAGCGCCAGCATCACGGTCACCGGGCCGGCAAAGGCGAGATAAGGCAACATCAGCCGCGCATCGTCGACCGCGAACCGCAATGTATCGCGGCCGGCAAATCCCGGCGCCAGCACGGCGATGACGAACGGCATCAAGAGCCCGATCAGCACCGTGACCACGATCAGCGCCGCGCTGACGGTGCCGAGCACGCGGCCGGCAAACCTCGCCGCGGCCTCCTCGCCCTCGGCGTCGCGCAGCCGCAGCCAGGCCGGCACCAACGCCGCGTTCAGCGCGCCCTCGCTCAGCAGCCTGCGCACGACATTGACGAGCTGGAAGGCGACCAGAAAAGCGTCGGCGACCGCACCGGTGCCAAGCAGTGCGGCGATCATGGAGTCGCGCGCGAATCCAAGCAGCCGCGAGGCCAGCGTTCCCGAAGAGACCGTGAGGAAGGAGCGGATCATTAAGGCTTCTATTACCGCATCGCGTGTGATAGGCCGCAGCCTTTCGCAATGACCGCTACGGATCTGGGTCACATGGCCAACGCAAAATACGACGTTCTCGCGATCGGTAACGCGATTTTCGACGTGCTGGTTAAGACGGACGAAAGCTTTCTGAGCCGCCACGGCATGACCAAGGGCGGCATGGCGCTGATCGACGAGCCGCGGGCGGCGGCGATCTACAGCGACATGGGCCCGGCGACGGAGATGTCCGGCGGTTCGGCCGCCAATACCATCGTAGGCTTGGCGAGCTTCGGTGCCCGAGCGGCCTATGTCGGCAAGGTCAGGGATGACCAGATCGGACGCATGTATGCGCACGATATCCGCGCGGCGGGCGTCGCGTTCGAGACGGCGCCGGCCACCGAGGGGCCGGCCACCGGCTGCTCTTATATCCTGGTTACCGGCGACGGTGAGCGGACGATGAACACCTATCTCGGCGCGGCGCAGGACCTGACGCCCGCGGATATCGACGAAGGCAAGATTGCCGCGGCCAGCATCACCTATCTCGAAGGCTATCTCTGGGATCCCGCCAGCGCGAAGCAGGCCTTCGTGAAAGCCGCGGGCATTGCGCATGGCGCCGGCCGCCAGGTCGCGCTGACGCTGTCGGATTCGTTCTGTGTCGATCGCTATCGCGACGAGTTTCTCGATCTGATGCGCAAAGGCACCGTCGATCTCGTGTTCGCCAACGAGGCCGAGTTGCATTCGTTGTATCAGACCTCGGATTTCGAGGGAGCGCTGAAGCAATTGCGCGCGGATATCAAGCTCGGTGTGGTGACCCGCAGCGAGAAGGGCTGCGTGGTGGCGTCATCGCAGAGTGTGATCGCCGTTCCGGCCTATCCGGTCGGCCAGATCGTCGACACGACCGGCGCGGGCGATCTCTTCGCCGCGGGATTCCTGTTCGGCCTGGTTCGCGACGCCGGTCATGAGAACGCCGGCCGGCTGGGCGCACTCGCAGCCGCCGAAGTGATCCAGCACATCGGTGCGCGCCCGCAGGTGTTGCTGAAGGATCTGGCCAAGCAGAACGGCTTGCCGGTTTAGCTCTATCTGCCTCTCCGTCATTCCGGGGCGACGCGTCAGCGTCGAGCCCGGAATCTGGAGATTGTTGGAAGAAAGTGGTGCCCCAAACCTCGAGGTTCCGGGTTCGCTTTCAGGCGCCCCGGAACGACGGCGCAGGAGCGGCGTCGTCATGCCGCTCTCTCCGTCATGGCCGGGCTTGTCCCGGCCATCCACGCCCTGCTTTTCTCACCTCTAGAACGTGGATGCCCGGGACAAGCCCGGGCATGACGAAGACTGAGAGACGGGGCCGCACTTAAGCCTACGCCGCTTTCTGGCCGCTGCCGGCATCGAGACCGTTATAGATGCCGCGCTCGAAGCCCGCGAAGGCTTCCAGGCACTTCGCATCGGCAAAGGGCAGCAACTGCATCAGGATCACGCCTGCGACATTGCGCGACGGATCGATCCAGAAATAAGTGTTCGCCAATCCTGCCCAGGCGAGACTGCCGGCGCTGCGGCCCTCAGGCGTCTTTGCGGTGTTGATCAGGAAGCTCAGGCCCCATTTCTTCACCATGTCCGGATAGAGATCGACGTCGTTGCTGTACATCGGCGCCGCCGTCGTCAGCTTGGTCACGTTGAGATCGCCGATGTGGTTCTGCTGCCATCGTCGCGACGGTCTCGGGCTTCAGCACCTGGTTGCCGTTGCCTTTGCCCTTGTTGAGGATCATCTGGCAGAACTTGATGTAATCGGCCGCGGTGCCGTAGAGGCCGCCCCCGCCCATGTGGAATTCCGGATCCTGCTCCATCTCGAACGGGATCGATGCAAGCGTCCCATCCTCACCGCGGGCGTGCATGCCCACGAGACGCTTGCGCTGTGAGTCGGTCAGCTTGAAGCCCGTGTCGGACATGCCGAGCGGCGCGAACAGATGATCGCGCAGATAGGCATCGAGCCGCTTGCCCGAGACAGCCTCGACCGCCTTGCCGACGAAGTCGATGTTGGTGCCGTATTCCCAGCGCGTGCCGGGATCGGTCGCGATCGGTGTCTTCAAAGCGTCGTTCTTGCAGGTGGTGACCGGTGGGAGGCCCGCTTTGTCGAGATAGGTGCCCATGTCGCCGTTCCACATGTTGTAGCAGAAGCCGGCGGTGTGGGTCATGAGCTGGCGCAGCGTGATCGCGCCCTTCGCGGGACGCAGCTTCGGCTCGCCCTTCGCATCGAATCCTTCAAGCACCTGCGGCGAAGCCAGATCGGGCAGCAGTTTTCCGATCGGTGCATCGAGCTGAAGCTTGCCTTGCTCGACGAGCTGCATCGCGCCGGCGGTCGTGACCGCCTTGGTCATCGACGCAATCCAGAATACGCTGTCGGTCGTCATGTCATCGTTCTTGGACAAGTCACGCTTGCCGAACGCGCCCTGATAGATCACCTCGTTTCCGTTCGCGGCCATCGCGACCACGCCGGGAATTTCCTTGGCTTCACTTTTCTGACGCAAAATCTGATCGATCTGAGCTTTGCTCATTGGGCCTGTCTCCGGCTGTTTCGTGAGTGGTGCAATCTTCCTCCCGCTTGCGAGAGCCTGCAAGTACAGCCGCTCCAGGTGCCGCTCTTTTGCATTCTGTTGATCGATCTTGCGATGCGAGAAAGTGCTCGTGAACAATCGACGGAACTGCAACACTCGCCACAATTCCCCGTGAAATTGTGTCGGAGGCAGTGACCCGTCTCCACATGGGCGGTATGCTGATTTGCGCTTGCCGATTGCCGGATCTTTTGTAGTAAAGCATTCAATATTCAGCGGAAAACGCTTACTAGCGTTGCGTTGTTCAACAACAGATTTGGTTAACAGGAATTGCGGCCGCATTGAGCCGCGTGGGGCGATCATCATGATTTCGACATGGAGTGAATGGAAGCGGTATCCGCGTGCGTCACGCGGTGAGAACATCGAGGCGCCGATCTCGCCAGGCATTTATGAAGTCCGCTTCGCCGGCACCGGCGCGCTGCATTCGTTCGGCGCGGTCGACAATGTGGCGCAGGCTTTGGCGCTTTTGGCGGTCGGTTCCAAGTCATGGTTCGGTCGCCGTGACGCCAGCGCGTTTCCGGAGCTGGAATACCGGACTTGCGCAACCTCCACCAAGGCGGACGCAAAGGCGGCGGCGGAGCGCATGATCGGCCGGCGCGAGACCTACATGAGCGGCGCGGCCTGAACGGCCGCCAAACCTCCAGCCCTGACGATTGCTTGAAGCAGAGGTGCGATCGCCGTCGGTGCATCACGGCCGGTTCCTGCCTATACTCGGATACGACTTCCCACGATGTCCGAGGAGCAACGCCATGACCCCGACCGCCGCCGCACGCGCTTCGCAAGCCACTGCGCACTCATTGCGTGGCCGTTTGAAGGATCCATCGCTGCTGCGCGAGCAGAGCTATATCGATGGCGCGTGGGTCGGTACGCCGTCGCGGCCGGTGACCAACCCGGTCAACGCCGCGGAGCTTGCCAAAGTGCCGGTCATGAGCACGGCGGAAGCAACACAGGCGGTGGAAGCCGCCGAACGCGCGTTCCCGGCCTGGGCCAAGCTCACCGCCAAGCAACGCTCCAACATGTTGCGCAAATGGTTCGAGTTGATCGCGTCCAACCGCGAAGACCTCGCGCTGATCCTGACCTCTGAACAAGGCAAACCGCTCAGCGAGGCGCTGGGCGAGGTCGATATCGGCGGCGCCTATGTCGAGTTCTTCGCCGAAGAGGCAAGGCGCGTCTATGGCGAAACCATTCCGACCCAGCGCGCGGATGCGCGGCTGCTCGCGATCAAGCAGCCGATCGGTGTTTGCGGCGCGATCACGCCCTGGAATTTTCCCTGCTCGATGATCACCCGCAAGGTCTCGCCGGCGCTCGCGGCCGGCTGCACCGTGGTGCTCAAGCCCGCAAACGAAACGCCGCTGACGGCGCTTGCGCTGGTGGCGCTGGCGGAAAAGGCCGGAATCCCCAAGGGCGTGTTCAATGTGCTCACCGGCAATTCGTCGGCGATCGGCAAGGTCTTGTGCGAGCATCCGGCGGTGCGCTTCGTCGGCTTCACCGGCTCGACCGAGGTCGGCAAGATTCTTTATCAGCAGGCTTCCGTCGGGGTGAAGAAGCTCGGGCTCGAGCTTGGTGGAAATGCGCCCTTCGTCGTCTTCGACGACGCCGATATCGACGCCGCCGTCGAGGGCGCGATGGTCTCGAAGTATCGCAACATGGGCCAGACCTGTGTTTGCGCCAACCGCATCTACGCCCAGGACAAGATCTACGATGAGTTCGTGCAAAAGCTCTCGAAGAAGGTCGCGGCGATGAAGATCGGCGACGGCATCGAGCAGGGCGTGACGCAGGGCCCGCTCATCAACATGGAGGCGGTCGACAAGGTCGAGAAGCACATTGCCGACGCGGTCAAGGGCGGCGCCAAGATCGTCACTGGCGGCAAGCGCCATGCGCTCGGCGGCACCTTTTTCGAGCCGACCGTTCTGGCCAATGTCAGGCCGGACGCGCTGGTCGCGCATGAAGAAACCTTCGGACCGTTGGCGCCGGTGTTTCGCTTCAAGGACGAGGCGGAAGTCATCGCGATGTGCAACAACTCGCCGTTCGGCCTCGCCTCTTATTTTTATTCGCGCGATCTCGGCCGGGTTTGGCGCGTCGCGGAGGCGCTGGAGTCCGGCATGGTCGGCGTCAACACCGGCCTCATCACCACCGAAGTCGCGCCGTTTGGCGGGGTGAAGGAAAGCGGTCTCGGGCGCGAAGGTTCGCGTCACGGCATGGAGGAATATGTCGAGATCAAATACGTGATGATGGCGGGCGTCTGAGGCCGTCGGCCTCGTGCCCAAATAACGACTCGATCACGTTGTAGTGACGGTCTGGTTGGTCATGACGACGCTCTTGGCCGACCCATCCGTAGTCGAATCGTTCCGCTCGTAGCTGTCGGAGGCGCAAGCTGAAATCTTGCCCCGCGACCGGCTTTTCGGTGCGATCGCCAGAAGTTCCCGCACTGTGTCAAATCTGCCGCATTGTCAACGAATTCCAGGGGTTCATCTGGCCGAGCATTGGACGGGAGCGCCCGGCCGGTTACTCTATCGTTCTTCCAGCCTTGAGGAGAAAATACCGTGGTGAAGATTCTGATCGCAGCAGCTGCAACGGTTGCTTTCGTGACTGCCGCTGCAGCTGCGGACCTCCCGCACCCGCAGCCCGTTTATCAGACTGCTCAAGTCGGCAAGATGCCGATTGGCAAGTCACCGGTCGGCAAGGCCCCGATCGGCAAGGGTCCCGTCGGCAAGGGCCCGGTCGTAAGCCGGAACTACTAGAAGTCTTGTCCGTTCCGATTGCATCGGAACGGAGGCTCCAGCCTTTAAGGTCTACCAACAAGGTCTACCAACGCGTTGGATGTCCTGACGCGTTTTCTTCATGCGAATCGGTAGCCGCATCGCACGGACGCTGGCGCACGAAGTATTGGCTCGGATCTCGGTTGGTTATCGAATCTGAGCAATTTTCGTCGACTGTTTCGGACTGCAGACGGGAGAAGGCATGGCGAACGGATTGAATAGACTGGCGCTATGCCTTCTCGGTTCGATCTGCGGATTCGGCGTTACGCTCGATTGCGCAGTTCGAACGGCGTCTGCACAGGACATCAAGCGCACCGCTGACGCGAGTGCGCTCGGAGCCAATGAGCCGGCCGCGCGAGCGGCGTCACAGTCGATCCGAAGGACGGGTTCATCATCGGCAAAGGGGCCGTACTACGTCGATTTCAGAGCCCGAACGGCCGCAAGCTGGGGCCACGCCTTTGTCTGGTATGGAAAGACAAGCGAGCGAAAAGTCGAGGTCGCGGGCCTTACACCTGCGGGAGACACCACCTCTTATATGATCGGTTATTTCACGTGGGTGCCGTCCGATACCGGGGCAAGCTACGGCGATCTCGATCCGCAATACCTGACCGCGAACTACCGGGTCTATTTGAGCGAGCCGGACGCGATGAAGGTGTTCGCGCACATCAAGAAACTACAGGCGAGTTCGCCTGTATGGAACGCCGAAACCACCAATTGCACGTCGTTTATCGGCGACATCGCCGAATACATGGGATTGAAAGTTCCTCATCGCTGGCAGCGCCCCGAGGAGTACGTCAACAGCCTCAAGGCGATGAATGGCGGACGCCAGACGGTCCAGCTGCCGCCGGAGAATTCGCTGGCGTTCGGGCCATTGAAGCTCGGCTTGAGATAGCAGCGAGCGCCGGAGGCCCGAGCGAGGCAACCACTCGTGCTCGTTCCCTTTCCAGCGCGTCATTGCGAGCGAGGCGAAGCAATCCAGTTCGTGATCGGGCGCCGGTTGCCCGACAAGCAGAATCCGCATGCGCGTCATGCGACATTTGCCCGTCGCGCCAATGTGCCGCATCCCGACGGGCATTGCCATGTCGGGCAAATCAGAACGATGATCTGCGCGTCCCGCACCCACATGAGGGGCGCTTCGCGATCGTCACGGACGTTGGGAGCGGGATGCGATGGACGCGATATCGCAACTGACGAATGAGATATCGCGGACGGCGAAGTCGTATGGTCCTGGCGCCCCAAGGCTGGCGTTACACTTTGCGAGATGACGCGAAGCAACGGTGACAACAAAGCCTGGTCACCGGGGAGAGTACGTATAAGCCGTAAGACCATTGCGCAGGGAAGGCCGGTTGTCCCGGCTGAACCTGTGGTTCTGCCGCGTGCTTTTTTTGTTGCACGCGGACCATGGGTGTCAGCCGACACCCGGCCTTCCCTGCGCCCTCTGTTTCGCGGAGGGACACTCGATTGGAAAAACTCGGGCGCCATGCGCCGCGAGAACGTGAAGTCACGGCAGCGGCTTTGCAGGGTGGGCAAAGGCGCGTCAGCGCCGTGCCCACCAACCCAACGAGCCGTTACGTGAAAGCTCTGCTTCGCCCACCCTACAGAGTCGCACGACGGTTTTGCGCGCGGCCTTATGCGAGTATGCGTGCGAGCCCTCCGTCATTCCGGGGCGATGCGACAGCATCGAGCCCGGAATCTCGAGATTCCGGGTCTGGTCCGGAGCCTGTCATCGGGCCGCGCTTTGCGCGGACCCGTTGCGACCATCCCGGAATGACGACGAACTCAAACCTTGAGCTCTCCTCCTGTCACGCGCCGAAACGCCTCCAGATAGCGCTTGCTGGTCGCGTCGACGACACTGGCCGGCAGGGGAGGCGGCGGGGCGTCACCGTTCCAGCGGCCGGCGCGGCGCTCGGCGTCGAGATGGTCGCGCAAGGGCTGCTTGTCGAAACTCGGCTGCGGCTCACCGGGCTTGTAGGCATCGACTGCCCAGAAGCGCGAACTGTCCGGCGTCATCACCTCGTCGATCAGGATGATCCGTCCATCCTGGTCGCGGCCGAACTCGAACTTGGTGTCGGCGATGATGATGCCCTGATCGCGCGCGAGCTTCTCGCCGAGCGTATAGATCGCGCGCGTCATGCTCTCCAGCGTGTAGGCGATGTCGTCGCCGACGACCTCGCGCATCCGCGCGATCGTGATGTTTTCGTCATGCCCGGTTTCGGCCTTGGTCGCGGGGCTGAAGATCGCAGGCTCCAGCTTCGCGCTCTCGACGAGCCCGGATTGCAGTTTCTCGCCCGCCAGCGTTCCCTGTGCGGCATATTCCTTCCATGCGGAGCCCGAGAGATAGCCGCGGATCACGCATTCGATCGGAAACACCGTGGTGCGCCGGCACAGCATCGCGCGGCCGATGATGTCGCCGCGATGGTCTTTCAACTCCGGCACCTCGCGGATGATTTCGCCAGCATCGGCGCTGATCATGTGATGCGGCACGACGCCTTCCAGTTCGTTGAACCAGAAGGCCGAGATCTGCGTCAGCACCGCGCCTTTCATCGGAATCGTTTCGGCCATCACGACGTCGAACGCCGAGATGCGGTCGGTGGTGACGAGCAGGACGCGGTCGCCGCCCACGGCATAGATATCCCGCACCTTGCCCCGGCCAATTCTTGGCAAGGGCAGATCGCTGTCGAGCATCGTTGTCATGGGCAGACCTTCAAAGCAGACTCCGTCCGCGCACCGCGCGCGAGCAGCACAGGGTCTAGCTCACTCCGGCAGGGGAATGAACTCGTGTTCCTGTGGAACGGGGTCGAAGCGGCCGGTTTTCCAGTCCTGTTTGGCCTGCTCGATCCGCTCCTTGCTGGAGGAGACGAAATTCCACCAGATGTGGCGCGGCCCTTCCAGCGCGTCGCCGCCCAGGAACATCATCCGTGTCGGCTGAAGGGTTTTCACCGTGATGCGGTCGCCGGGTCGGAAGATCAGAAGGCGCGGGCCTCGATAGCGCTCGTTGGCGATCTCGATCTCGCCGTCGATCAGGTAGATCGCGCGCTCCTCGTGATCGGGGTCGAGCGGCACGCCGGTGCCGGCCTCCGTCGTGACCTCGGTGTAGAACCAGGGCGACACCATCGCGACCGGCGAGGTGATGCCGAACGCATTGCCCGCGATCACGCGCGCGGTAAAGCCGCGCTCGCTGATCATCGGCAGGTCGCCGGCTGCGTAATGCTGGAACGACGGCGCGATCTCTTCGGATGCCTTCGGCAGCGCGATCCAGCTCTGCAGGCCGAGCATCTTCTGGCCGTTCTGGCGCTGCAGGTCCGGCGTGCGCTCGGAATGAGCGATGCCGCGGCCCGCGGTCATCAGGTTCATCGCGCCGGGCTGGATCTCCTGAATATTGCCCTCGCTGTCGCGGTGCATGATGCTGCCGTCGAACAGATAGGTGACGGTGGCAAGCCCGATATGCGGATGCGGCCGCACGTCCATGCCCTTGCCGGACACGAACTGCACCGGGCCGAAATGGTCGAAGAAGATGAAAGGCCCAACCATCTGGCGCTTGCCGTGCGGCAGCGCGCGGCGCACCTCGAAGCCGTCGCCGAGGTCGCGGGTGCGCGGCACGATGTCGAGTTCCAGCGCATCGCAGGAGGTGGGATCGC
>CAWAXO010000057.1:0-49552 GCA_963786015.1 uncultured Alphaproteobacteria bacterium
CAAGGATGGGATCGTTGTATGGGAGCCAGCTCATGAGGATACTCCATTGACGTTTTCGAGGAGCATAGCAGTAATCGCTCGCCCCGTCGCGCGCGGGAATGTCACAAGCTGATGCGCTGCATCAGGAAGCCGCCAGGATGGCGGCAGACGATATCGGAATCACGCGAACTCGGCATCCAGGCAGCGGTTCGAGCAGCCATCGACTTGCGGTCGAAGCGTGAGTGAGCGTCTCAGACGAAATTCCAGGTCTTGACAGCAGAAGAGAGAGACATGCCGAAAGGCAATCGTAACGGCTCCCTCGAAAAGGCGTCACTGCCGTCCGAGCTGCGTCGCGGTCTCGATGCGGTCGAACCGTTCCAGCGACAGGATTGCATCGGCGAGCTGGTCGGCGCGGCCGTTCAGCACCGGGCGCGCGAGTGTCAGGAATTTCTGCTGCATCGTTGCCGCGTCCGGAAACGAACCGGGCTCGCCGGAGGGATCGGCGAACAGCCGCTCATGCACGCCGTCATCGGTGGTGATGGCGACGCGGGCGCCGAACGGATGACTGCGGCCGGTTTCGAGGCGATCGTCCTGCACGACGTCGAACTTGTCGGCGAGCGCGTCGATCGCGGTATCGCCGAGCCGTTGATAGTCGTCCCAGCCGAACCGGCCCTGGTCAAGTGCAACAGCTCCGGTGAAGAACATCGAGAACTGGCCGCCGACGACCGAGCGCGGATGCCGCTTGGTCGCGGCATCGCCGGTCAGGGTGATGCCGTTGCGATGCAGGCCGACCTCGACACGCTTGATCTGGTCCGGCGTCAGATTGTGCTCGCGCCGCATGGCGATGATCGCGTCGATCGCCGCATGGGTATAGCGGCAGCTCGGATAGGGTTTGACGCCGATCTTCATCGTCTCATAGGTCGTGCCCAGGCTCGAGACCGCCTTGTCCGGATGGGCGTTGTCGCTATAGCCGACCAGACAGCCCGTGCTTGCCCTCGACGGATTCGCTCGAGCCGACGAAATCGTTGCGCGCGAGCGTCGCGGCGATCACGCCGTTCATCGCGGCAGCGCCGACCTGATAGCGCTTGTTCCAGGCGCCATTGACCAGGAATTGCAGCGAGCCGGCGGCCTGGCTGCCGGAGACGCCAAAGGCCGAGATGATCTGCTCCTGCGAAAGTCCGAACAGCTTCGCCGCAGCCGCGGCAGCGCCGTAGGTGCCTGCGGTCGCGGTCGGATGGAAGCCGCGCGCATAATGCGATGTCGGGTCGAGCGCATTGCCGAGCCGGCAGCACACCTCGTAGCCCGCGACGATCGCGGTCAGCACGTCGCGGCCCGACGCGCCGACCAGTTCGCCGACTGCGAACGCCGCCGGCACCACCGGCGCACTCGGATGCAGCGAGGAGTCCGCATGCGTATCGTCGAAATCGAGGGAATGGCCGAGCGCGCCATTGAGCAGCGCGGCGACCGCCGGTGTCCAGGTCTTGTCGTCGCCGAACACGGTCGATTCGCCCTTGCCGTCGAGCGCCAATGCTTCCAGCATTTTCAGCAGCGATGGCGTGGATTCGGCGTCGCGCCGCGCGCGAATGGCGCTGCCAAGGAAATCCAGCGTCAGGACCTTCGCGCGATCCAGCACCTCCGGAGGGATATCCTCATATGCAAGTTCGGCAACGTAGCCGGCGAGCGTTGCGGTTTCCTGGGCCATCGTGTTTCCTCGATCTATCGTCTAACCGTAGGCGGGCTGATTTGTGGTTTCAAGTCGCGACCGTGCGGCGGGGAGCTGGTATGCCTAATCGTCGTGAGACGCCGGACCCGGGCGGTCCGAAATGGGATGCATGATGGTCTTCCCCAAGCAACTGTTCGGCAGGCTGCGCGCCAGGAAGTCGCAATTGGCGCTCGCCGTCAGGACGACCGTCGCGGCGTCCGTTGCCTTTGCGATCGCCACGGCGGTCAACTTGAGGCTGCCGCTCTGGGCGGTGCTGACCTCGATCATCGTGACGCAGATGAGCGTCGGACGGTCGCTCAAGGCCACGCGCGATTACATGTTCGGGACGATCGGCGGAGCCATCTACGGCGGCGCCATCGCCGTGCTGATCCCGCATTCCGGCGAAGTCCAGTTGTTGGCGCTTCTGGTGTTGGCGGTGGCGCCCCTGTCGTTCGTCGCCGCTCTCAATCCGAGCCTGAACGCCGCGACCGTGACCGGAGTGATCGTGCTGCTCGTTCCCGTGATGAGCCATATCGATCCACTTGGCTCCGCGATCGATCGCGTGTCGGAGGTCACGGTCGGCGCACTCACGGGGCTTGCGGTGGCATTCCTCGTGCTGCCGTCGCGCGCTCATGTTCAGATCAGGGGTGCTGCGGGACGCTTGCTGGAGCTGATCGCGGCGGCGCTGTCGGAGTTGCTGGCCGGACTCTCGCGCGGCCGCGACAATGAGGCGCTGCATCGGATCCAGGACGGCATCGGCACGGCGCTGGTCGAGCTCAATGCGACGGGCGCGGAGGCCGAGCGCGAGCGCGCCGCGCGGCTGTCGTCGGGCGCGGATACCGGGCCCTTGCTGCGGACCATTCTGCGGCTGCGCCACGATGTCGTGATCATCGGTCGCGCCAGCGTGGTCCCGCTGCCGTCGCGATTGCAGGCGCGTCTGACCGGTCCGGTCGCGAGGGTCAGTGATGCCATCACCGCGTATTTGCGCGGCTGCGCCGCGGCACTGCGGGACGGAGCGAGTTCGCCTGCGATCTGGCCGGTTCATGCGGCCATGAAGGCCTATGCAACCGAGGTGGCCGCGCTGCGTAGCGAGGGTTTGACACGCGGCATGCCGGGCGATGCCGCCGAGCGTTTCTTCGCGCTCGGGTTTTCGCTGGAGCAGATGCGCCAGAACCTCATCGACCTCGAGCGCTGCGCGGCCGAATGGTCGGACGCGTCCGCGGATGCGCCGCTCGCGGAAAAAGCCGCCGACGAGAGCCGGCGGGTAGGGCATTTTCGGTTTCAATTCAGGACGCAACCTGACGCAGCATGGCGCGAACGACCAGCCGGTGAAACGGCATGATGGTCGCGAGATAGACGCGGCCGAGCCGATTGTGGGTCCGCACCAGCGTCGTCGCGGTGACCTGTTGGCCAGCGCCGGCGGGCGCCACGTCGACGACGACACGGAAGTCCAGATGGCTGTCGTTGAAGCCGGCGACGAGGCGCTCCGGCGTCTCGCTCACGATCGGGAATATCCCGATCATGCCGGAGGCCGCAGCCTCGCCGGCGCCCGATGTCTTCAGGCCGAACGGCGTGACGATCAGGTTGCGCAGCTTCACCAGCGCGTCGATCCAGCGCGGCGCGCGTGCAAACATCCGCTTCGCAGCTTCGCGCGCGTCGAGCCGATTGCCGCCGATCTCGATGCGGTAGGCGTCGATGAATTGCGCGCCGGCGAGCCATGGGCCGGCCGGGACATCGGGTGTGATTTCAAGCACGTTCATGCGGCGGAAAATCTGCCGGCGAGCCGAAGGAAACGCAAGACCAGAAGCGTTGCATAGACCGCGGTTCCCAACGACAATCCGACCCACACGCCGATCGCGCCGAGAGGAGTCAGGAAGGCGAAGGCGTACGCAGCCGAAAACCCGATCAGCCAGTAACTGATCGCCGCGAACAGCAGCGGCACGCGCGTGTCCTTCAAGCCGCGTAGCGCGCCGCTCGCCGTGGCCTGCAGTCCGTCAGGGATGAACAATGTTGCTCCGACCAGAATCAGGGTGGCGGCAAGTGCGATCGTCGCGCCTGCATCGGGAGCGTCGCTCCCCAGGAAAATCCGAACGACGGCAATCCGGGCGATGACGACCGAGAGGGTCAGGAGAGCGCTCAGCGCGATGCCGAGCGCCATCGCGATGAAACCCGCGCGCCTGATCGCTGCCGGATCGCCGCGGCCGGCGGCATGTCCGACACGCACCGTGGCCGCCATGCCGATGCCGTACGGCACCATGAACAGGATGGCGGTTATCTGCAGCGCGACCTGATGCGCCGCGAGCGGTGTGGTGCCGATCAGCCCCATCAGCAGCCCGGCGGATGAGAACAGTCCATATTCCAGCAGGAATGCCATCGAGATCGGCGCACCGATCACGACGATCTGCCACATCAATGCCCAGTCGATGCGCCAGAGGCGGGTCATGACGCGATAGTCGCTGAATGGTTTGCGCTGCGTGACGAACCAAAGGCCGATGAGGAATGTGCCGAAATTCACCATCGTGGTGGCGAGACCGGCGCCGAACAGCCCAAGGCGCGGCAGTCCCAATTCGCCGAAGATCAGGAGGTAAGCCAACAGCGCATTGGCCGGAATCGCGACAAGCGTGATCCAGAGGATCGGCTGCGGCCGATTGACCGCGCCCATGAAGCTGCGGATCGCCATGAACCAGAGCGCCGGGATCACGCCCCAGGCAAGTCCGAGGAGATATTGCTGCGCGAGATGCGACGTCGTATCCGCCTGTCCCAGCGCCTGCAGAATCCGTTCGCCGCGCAGCGGAAATGCCATGATCGGCAGCGCGATGAAAAGCGCGAGCCACAGGCCGGTACGGAGCGCGCGCCGCACGAGCGGTACATCGCCTGCGCCATAGGCTTGCGCGGCGAGCGGCGCGACCGCCGCCATCAATCCCATGCCGAGCGTGAAGCTCACGAAATAGATCGTGCCCGCGAGGCCTGCCGCGGCGACCGCCTCGTCGCTGATTCGGCCCAGGAAGGCGAGGTCAGTCGTGGTCATCGCGATCTGGCCGAGCTGCGTCAGCGCCATCGGCGCTGCGAGCTTGAGCGTCTCGGTCAGTTCATGGACGAGATCAGCGCTGGACGTGGTCTTGGCCGGCCGCTCGGCAACCTCGGCTCGCTCGGCTTTTTTTATGGACATCATGGCGCGAGCATAGCATCGCTACCGTCGGAATGCGCGAGGGGCGAGGCTGCGCGAGTTGCGCGCCGGGGCTCAGCGTCCCCGTTCGGGCACGCGCGTGATCTTCGCACCCAGCGCGTTGAGCCGCTCCTCGATGCGCTCATAGCCGCGCTCGATCTGGTCGGCGTTGTTGATCGTCGAGGTGCCTTCGGCGCAGACAGCGGCCAGCAGCATCGCCATGCCGGCGCGGATGTCGGGCGAGATCATGGATGCGCCGCGCAGCCGGCTCGGACCGGCGACGATCGCCCGGTGCGGGTCGCACAGCACGATGCGCGCGCCCATCGAGATCAGCTTGTCGACGAAGAACATCCGCGATTCGAACATCTTCTCGAACATCAGGATCACGCCGTCGCACTGGCATGCAGTGACGATCGCGATCGACATCAGGTCGGCGGGGAACGCCGGCCACGGCTGGTCTTCCAGCTTCGGCACATGGCCGCCGAAATCGTCCTTGATTTTCAGCGTCTGTTCGGACGGCACGATCAGATCGTCGCCCGCGACCTCGCAAACGATGCCGAGGCGTTCGAAACCCATGCGGATCGAACGCAGATGCTCCACGCCGGCGCGCACGATGCGCAGCGATGAGCGCGTCACCGCGGCAAGGCCGATCAGCGAGCCGACCTCGATGTGGTCCGGCTGGATTGAATAGCTGGCCTGGCCAAGCGTGGAGGCGCCATGGACCACCATCGTGTTGGTGCCGATGCCCTCGATATTCGCGCCGAGCGCGACCAGGAAATGCGCAAGATCCTGCACATGCGGCTCGGATGCCGCGTTGCGCAGGTAGGTCGTGCCGTGCGCGGCGACGGCCGCGACCAGCGCGTTTTCCGTCGCGGTGACGCTCGGCTCATCAAGGAACACGTCGGCGCCCTTGAGCTGCGACGCGCGGAACTCCAGCCGGTCGGTCGAGGCGACGGTCGCGCCGAGCTGTTCGAAAGCCAGAAAATGCGTATCCAGCCGCCGGCGTCCGATCACGTCGCCGCCGGGCGGCGGCAGCGCCACTTCGCCGCAGCGGGCCAGCAGCGGCCCGGCCAGCAGGATCGAGGCCCGGATCCGGGCGCACAGCACCGGGTCGAGATCGGCGGCGCGGATCTCCTTGGCATGGATCGCCAGCCGGTTGCGGCCGCGCCATTCGGCCGAGGCGCCGACCGAGCGGATCAACTCGACCAGCGTCTCGGTGTCGCGGATGCGCGGAACATTGTCGAGCGTGACCGGGTGTTCGGTGAGCAGCGCGGCGGCGATGATCGGCAGCGCGGCGTTCTTGTTGCCGGACGGCTCAATGGCGCCCTTCAGCCGATGGCCGCCCTCAACGATGTATTGAATGGGCGGCAAGTTGAGCGATGCCCCGTCTCTTGAAGTTCGTGATCCATCGCAACCCCTCCGCCACGAAGGCTCGACAACAGAGGGGTGATTGCTGACTTTGCTAGTACCGCTTTTCGCGAGGAAGTCCTAGTCCCAACTTGCGGCAGGCGGCGTTGAAATATCCGACTGCGACATCAAAGCCGCTACACGTCGACATTGGCGCTGAGCGAGTTGTCCTGAATGAACTCGCGGCGCGGCTCGACCACGTCGCCCATCAGCTTGGTGAAGATGTCGTCGGCCTCGTCGACCTCCTTGACCTTCACCTGCAGCAGCGAACGCGCGTCGGCGTCCAGCGTGGTCTCCCAGAGCTGGCCCGGGTTCATCTCGCCGAGGCCTTTGTAGCGTTGCAATGCAACGCCCTTGCGACCTGCATCGGTCACGGCCTCGAACAGATCGACCGGGCCGTAGATGAAACTCTCGGAATCCTTGCGGCGCAGCACGCCAGGCCGCGCATAGGCCTGCTGCAATTGCGCTGCGTAATCGTCGAGCTTGCGAGCGTCGGCCGATCCAAGCAGAGCGTCATCGATGAGGGCGAAATCCTTGACCCCGCGCACCGTGCGCTCGAATAGAAAGCCTTCGCCTTCGCTGAAGCGTCCGACCCAGCCACGCTCGACTTCGTCCGCCAGCGCATCGAGCCGCTTGGCGATGTAGTCGGCGGCGGCTGCGGCTGTTTCCGGATCACGGGTGATTTCCTGCCGCAACACGCCCGCGATTGCGGCCTGTTCGACCACCTTGCGATTGTAACGGCTGTGCAGATTGCGCAGCACGTTGCGGACGATGCGGGCGTCTTCGACCAGCGACAGCAGGTCGCGGCCCCCGCGGTCCTCGCCCGAGGCCGTCTTGAACACGCAGTCGTCGAGCCCGGTCTCGATCAGATAGTCTTCCAGCGCGCGCTCGTCCTTCAGATATTGCTCGGACTTGCCGCGCGTGACCTTATAGAGCGGCGGCTGAGCGATATAGAGATGGCCGCGATCGATCAGTTCCCGCATCTGCCGGTAGAAGAAGGTGAGCAGAAGGGTGCGAATGTGGGCGCCGTCGACGTCGGCGTCCGTCATCACGATGATCTTGTGATAGCGCAGCTTGTCGGCGGAGAAGTCGTCGCTGATGCCGGTGCCGAGCGCGGTAATCAGCGTGCCGATCTGTTCGCTCGACAGCATCTTGTCGGGGCGCACGCGCTCGACATTGAGGATCTTGCCGCGCAGTGGCAGCACCGCCTGAAATGCGCGGTTGCGGCCCTGCTTGGCGCTGCCGCCGGCCGAGTCGCCCTCGACGATGAACAGCTCGGATTTCGCGGGATCCCTCTCCTGGCAATCGGCGAGCTTGCCGGGCAGCGAGGAGACGCTGAGCGGATTCTTGCGCGTGAGCTCGCGCGCCTTGCGGGCGGCTTCGCGTGCCGCCGCGGCCTGGATCACCTTGCCGACGATCACCTTGGCCTCGGTCGGATGCTCCTCGAACCAGGCCGCAAGGGCCTCGTTCAGAACGTTCTCGACCACCGGGCGCACTTCCGAGGACACCAGCTTGTCCTTGGTCTGCGACGAGAACTTCGGATCGGGCACCTTCACCGATAGCACCGCGGTCAAGCCCTCGCGGCAGTCGTCGCCTGTGAGCGCGATCTTTTCCTTCTTCGCGTTCGCCTCGGCATAGCCGTTGACCTGGCGCGTCAGCGCGCCACGGAAGCCGGCGAGATGCGTGCCACCGTCGCGCTGCGGGATGTTGTTGGTGAAGCACAGCACGTTCTCGTGGTAGCTGTCATTCCACCACAACGCCGCCTCGACGGTGATGCCATTCGCTTCCGAACGCACTATGATCGGCATCGGCACGATCGCCTTCTTGTTGCGATCGAGATATTTGACGAACTCCTCGACGCCGCCGCGAATAGTGCATCTCCTCGCGCTTCTCGACCGCATGGCGCATGTCGGAGAGCACGATGTTGACGCCGGAATTGAGAAAGGCGAGCTCGCGCAGCCGGTGTTCCAGCGTCGCGAAATCATATTCGACGAGCCTGAAGGTCTCGGTGGAGGCCAGGAAGGTCACCTCGGTGCCGCGCTTGCCCTTGGCCTCGCCGACGACTTTCAGCGGTGCGACCGCATCGCCATGGGCGAACTCGATGACATGCTCTTTGTCCTCGCGCCAGATCCGAAGCTGCAGCTTGCTCGACAATGCGTTGACGACGGAGACGCCGACGCCATGCAAGCCGCCGGACACCTTGTAGGAATTCTGGTCGAATTTTCCGCCGGCGTGCAGCTGGGTCATGATGACCTCGGCCGCGGAGACGCCTTCGCCCTTGTGAATGTCGACGGGAATGCCGCGGCCGTCGTCGCGCACGGTGACGGAGTTGTCGGGATTGAGGACGACCTCGACGGCGCTGGCATAGCCGGCAAGCGCCTCGTCGATCGCGTTGTCGACAACCTCGTAGACCATGTGGTGCAGGCCGGAACCGTCGTCGGTGTCGCCGATATACATGCCCGGCCGCTTGCGCACGGCGTCGAGCCCCTTCAGGACCCGGATCGATTCAGCGCCGTATTCGCTCGCGATGGAATGCTCAGTGTCGGCGATCGCTTGCCGGGCAGGTTCGGTCATGTGAGGCCTTCGAGGATGTCGCGAATCAGCTGCGCAATGGGAGGCGCTGATCGGCTTATTTCTGCCATGAAAGCAGGTGCGCGCCTAGCGCAAACTATCGCTTGATAAGATATTGAATAAATGGGGTTTTTCGATGGTTTTGCAAGTCCTGGAACGGGCTTTTTGGGCCGCGCGAAAAAAGCGTGAATTCGGGGCGTTTCGAAGCCCCGGAAAACCCCGGAATTTGCGGGCGCGGGTGGCGCGAATTAGGGCCGTCGCGCAATCCGGCCGCTGTCGACATTGAAGACATCGCCGGAGGCGCCGATCTCGGCAAACGCGGCGGGGTCGGCACCGGTCAGCCAGACCTGCGCGCCGAGTTTCGCCAGTTCGCCGAACAACGCGCTGCGCCGGCCGGGGTCGAGATGGGCGACGACTTCGTCAAGCAGCAGGAGAGGGATGATCCCCGTCGTCTCGGCGACAAGCGCTGCGTGCGCCAGGATCAGCCCGATCAGCAGCGCCTTCTGTTCGCCGGTCGAGGCATCGCGCGCGGGCATGTTCTTGGGTGCGTAGATCACCTGCAGATCGGTCAGATGCGGACCGTCGAGGGTGCGGCCCGCCGCGGCATCGCGTACGCGGTTTCCGCGCAGAACCTGCCGATAACGATCCTCGACCGCGGTGGCGGGCTCCGACAGCAGCGCGTTCTCCATCCAGCCGTCGAGCGCAATCGAAGCCGAGGGGAACGCGGATGTCTGCCCGCGGTCGCGCAGCATCGCCGCCAGTTTCAGCGCGGTCTGGCCGCGCATCGCCGCGACGGCGACCGCAAGCTCCGCGGTTTCGCGCTCGATCGCGTCGCACCAATGGTCGTCGAAATTGCGGACTTCGAGCAGCCGGTTGCGCGAGCGAAGCGAACGGTCCAGCGCCGAGACCCGGCTCGAATGCTCGCTGTCGACGGCCAGCACCAGGCGGTCGAAGAAGCGCCGCCGCTCCGACGCGGCTCCCATGAACAGGCCGTCCATGGCGGGCGTCAGCCAGACCATGCGCAGATGATCGCCGAAGGCCGCGGCCGAATTGACGCTCTCGCGATCGATGCGGCAGCGTCGGCCGACGCCGGCTGCGTCACCGCGCGGCGCGTCGATGCCGGTGCCAAGCGTCGCAAGCCCCAGCGCACCCTCGACCTCGGCTGAAACCGCCCAGGAGCCGTCGCCCTGATTGTCGGCGACATCTTCCAGCGTGGCGCGGCGCAGCCCGCGGCCGGGCGACAGGAACGAGATCGCTTCCAGGCAATTGGTCTTTCCCGCGCCGTTGGGGCCGACAAGGGCAACCATGTCGGCACCCGTCTCGAGCCCCGCCACCCGATAATTGCGGAAATGCGTCAGCGTCAGCCGGTGAATGCGGGAAGGGGTCATGGTGAGACGAACGGTACTTACCCTCTCTCCTTGTGGGAGAGGGTGGCGCCTCACGAAGTGAGGCGGCGGGTGAGGGGTCTCGTCACGGCTCGGCGAGCTTTGCGAGAATGTCTTCCAAGATCGCGCCCTGGGCTCGTTGCAATACGTCATTATTCCAGTAGCGCACAGTCCGAAAGCCTTCAACGGATAGCGCGATATCCCTTGCCACGTCGCGTTCCGAACTCGCGTGCTGGCTGCCGTCGATTTCGATAACGATGCGCCGCTCGAAGCATACAAAATCAAGAATGTAGTTTTGGAATGGAACTTGCCGTCGGAATTTAAATCTCGCGAGTCGCCGATCCCGCAACAATCGCCACATCGTAGCTTCGGCATCTGTGGGCTCGCGACGCATGCCTTTTGCGAAATCGCGGATGCGCTTGTTGCTCGGTCGATGGTGCGGCGTCTGCGGCACGAACCCCTCACCCGGCGCCTTCGGCGCCACCCTCTCCCACAAGGGGAGAGGGTAAGTTCTTCGAGATGGCGGATGGCCGGGTCAAGCCCGGCCATGACGAATTAGTGGCATCAACCCTCGCGCCCATCTTTCACGTTGATGGGTTGCCGGGGCAAGCCCGGCAACGACGAGACGGGACTACACCCGCATCGGCATCAGCACGTAGAGCGCGTTCTTGTTGTCCTTGTCCTGCACCAGCGTCGGAGAGCCGGGATCGGCGAGCTTGAGGACGGCGACTTCGCCCTCGATCTGGGCGGCGATGTCGAGCAGATAGCGCGAGTTGAAGCCGATATCGAGCGCGTCGGCGGCGTAGTCGACCTCGAGTTCTTCGGTCGCGCTGCCGGAATCCGGATTGGTCACCGACAGCACGAGCTTGCCCGCCGACAGCGCCAGTTTCACCGCGCGTCCTCGCTCGCTTGAAATCGTCGAGACGCGGTCGACCGCGGCGGCGAAATCTCCCTTGTCGACGATCAGTTCCTTGTCGTTGTTCTGCGGGATGACTCGGCCATAATCGGGGAAGGTGCCGTCGATCAGCTTCGACGTCAGCACCACATTGCCGATGGTGAAGCGGATCTTGCCCTGCGACAGTTCGATCGAAATCTCCGCCTCGTTGTCGTCGATCAGGCGCAGCACTTCGCCGACGGTCTTGCGCGGCACGATGACGCCCGGCATGCCGTCGGCGCCTTTCGGCAGGACCATGTCGACCTGCGCCAGCCGATGTCCGTCGGTTGCGACCGCGCGCAAGGTGGCGGCCTTGGCAGTGCCGGCGGAGTGCAGGTAGATGCCGTTCAGATAGTAGCGCGTTTCCTCGGTCGAGATCGCGAATTGCGTACGATCGATCAGGCGCTTGACGTCGGATGCCGGCAACGAAAAGCGATGCGTCATGTCGCTCGCGGCGAGATCGGGAAAGTCGCTTTCTGGCAACGTCTGCAGCGTGAAGCGCGAGCGGCCGGCGCGGATCGCCAGCACCGAACGGTCGCCATCGGCCTCCAGCACGATCTGGGAGCCATCGGGCAGCTTGCGGACGATGTCATAGAACATGTGGGCCGGCACCGTGGTCGAGCCGCCGGTTCCGGTTTCCGCGGCGAGCGTTTCCGTGACCTCGAGATCGAGGTCGGTCGCCTTCAATGACAATTGCGCATTTTCGGCGCGCAGCAGCACGTTGCCCAGGATCGGTATGGTGTTGCGGCGCTCGACCACGCGATGGACGTGGCCCAGCGACTTCAGGAGTTGCGCGCGTTCGACGGTGACCTTCATATGCAATATCCGCCCGATTCAACAGAGCATGTCGTGGGAACGCCGGGCGGCGGTAACGAGCGCCACGGCTGATGACACCCGGTAGCCTGATGCTTGAGGGCCTTCGGGGGCCGTAAAGTGGCGCGGATGAGGCCCAAGTTCAAGGGACCGGGGGCCCGTTTCCCAGCTTTTGGCAATAGCACCCGCTCCCCCCTTGGCGAGAATCTCGCAAAGGGGGAGCGGGCGGCCCGACGGCTGCTTCAGAAGGTCGAAAGAAGTCCGGCCGGCCCGGCGCCCAATCGGCGGTTCGGGGCGGTTATCGGCCTTGCCGGCGCACGCATGCCCCCTCGAGAGAGGTTAGGGGGCCTGCGCTCTCGCGTCACTCCTGCAGCTGTCGTTTCAGTGATTCCACTTCCTCGGACAACGCCGTGTCCTTGCTCACCAGCGCCTCGATCTTGCGCACCGCGTGCAAGACCGTGGTGTGGTCGCGTCCGCCGAACCTGCGTCCGATTTCGGGGAGGGAACGCAGGGTCAGGGTCTTGGCCAGATACATTGCAACCTGGCGCGGTCGGACGACGTTCGCGGTTCGGCGCGACGACAGCAGGTCGGAGCGGCTGACATTATATTGACGCGCCACCACGCGCTGGATGTCCTCGATCTTGATCCGCTTCGGTTCCTGCGGCCGGATCAGGTCGCGCACCTCGCGTTCGGCCATGTCCAGCGTCACCGGCTGGGCATTGAGCTTGGAGTGGGCGAGCAGGCGGTTGATGGCGCCTTCGAGGTCGCGGCCGTTATGGGTGATGCTGCGGGCAAGATAGTCCAGCACCGGCTCGGGCACCTCGAAAGTGGCGTGGTGCATCCGCGCCGCTGCGACGCGCGACTTGAGAATGCCGAGCCGCAGCTCCTCGCCGAGCGACCCCATCTCGACCACCAGGCCGCCGGCGAGCCGCGAGCGGACGCGATCGTCGAGGCTTTCGAGATCGGACGGCGGACGATCGGCCGCGATCACCACCTGGCGGCCGGCGTCGATCAGCGCGTTCAGCGTGTGGCAGAATTCGGCCTGCGTCGATTTGCCCTGCAGGAACTGCAGATCGTCGATCACGAGCACGTCGATGCCGCGCAGCGCCTCCTTGAATGCCAGTGCGGTCTGCGTCTTCAGGGCCGCAACGAAGCCGTACATGAATTTCTCGGCCGTCAGGTACAGCACCTTGCGTTCACCCGCGGCGTTGCCGGCCCAGGTGACGGCTTGCAGCAGGTGGGTCTTGCCCAGGCCAACGCCGGCGTGAATGTAAAGCGGATTGAACATCACGGGATCGCCGCGCCGTCCTTCCGCCACCTGGCGCGCCGCCGCATGCGCCAGCGTGTTTGACCGGCCGACGACGAAGCTCGCAAATGTCAGGCGCGGATCCAGCGGCGAACCGCCGAGCGCGTCATGACTGGTGGACACCGGCATGGTGGCGATGGCGCGCAGCTCGACCGCGGGGCGGCCTTCGGCACGTTCGGCCCGGCGCGGCTCGACCGCAGGCGCGGCCTCCTTGGCGGGAACGGCGCAGCGCATCGCCGACCGCACAGTGAGGTCGACACGGTGGACTTCCGGCATCTCGGCCTGCCAGCATGACAGCACGCGCTCGGCGTAGTGGGCCTGGATCCAGCTCTTGAGAAAGCGCGTCGGCACCGAGAGACGCACGCTCGCGTCCTGCATGTCCTCGAGGTCCATGCGCGCGAACCAGCTTGTGTACACGTCCTCGCCAACGCTCGAACGTAGCCGACCTTTGACGCGCGACCAGCGATCCTGTTCCGAATTTGTCATTGCCTGAAAACTTTTCCAAAACGATTGATGTTGGCTCCAGAAGACGCCGTTGCAGGTTTCCTGCCACGGCGTGACCTCGAGCGGTCTGTCTGCTCCGGGCAAAGCTCATCCGCTCGGCCAAGATGCCGCAGTCAGATCAGCGATGATGGGAGCGGAAGGTTCCGCGAGGTCAGCGGATACTCGACGGACTCGCCAGAGCGCGCGTCTGAGGCCGGATGTCGTTTTGGGTATCGGCCGCTTCCCAAGCGGCATGGCCCGAAAATGATAGTCGATCAAATACCGTGATGGTTCCGTAAAACATGCAACAACCTCCCCATCTCACCGCGATCGCTCACGGCAAGTTGTCGTACCTGCATCCCAAAATCAGCCGCGTCCGAACCGAAGCTCAGCCGCTAAACTCGATTTCAGCCCCTACAAACTTAACTGCCCCGTCCTTCGCCCCCGGAACGCCTGCCGATCAACTGCGATGGATTTCTCTTGTTTAAAGTTCGCAAGACCGCAAAGTCCCGCTTGAGAAATTCCGACACAGCTCTATCGTTACCCATATCGCTATGGGTCGCGATTCGACATTCGCTTTGAAAGCGTCGCCAACGCGCACACCGCCGCCGATTTGCACGTCCACCCCCGTTTCTAAAACCGCGCTGGTCTCAAGATCGTGGGCGCCGCGAGCGGGTTTTAGAAATACACGATGGGAAATTTCCCGCAATCCTCCGATGCGGGTAGTCGGGCGAGTCCTCGCCACGTTCGCGGCAGGGTGACTGGGTGTCACGAAAGCAAGTTTTTGAATCAAAGCGAAGAATCGCGGATGTCACAAATCTCATCGCACTCGCAAAAAATTTTCATAAAATATTTATGTTTGCATCCGCGAGAGCCGCTTTTCCAAGCGCTCGCCGTCACTATGGGGATAAGTAATTATCGAGACGGTGTTTTTCGCGATTGTTTTTCAGGGTAGCTCCCGATCGTGTTGCTCAGCAGCAAAACCAGGATTGCTCGATCCGCAGTGCGCGATGCGCGCTTTCGAGCGATGCGCGAGATGTTTCAGGTGCGATAAAATTACATCAAGGTACTACTACGGGCGCGCAGAAATTGCACGTGCTGCACGCAACGCAAGAATGCGCCGAGGAAAAGCAGCGTATGCGCACAAAGAAAAAGCCCGGCGGAACGCCGGGCTGATCGTCGCATATATTTTATAGAATGGTTACTTCGCGAGCTTCGCGATCTGATGCGCAAGACGCGACACTTTGCGGCTCGCATTGTTCTTGTGAACGATGTTGCGTTGTGCGGCTCGCATCAGTTCGGGCTCCGCACGTGCCATCGCTTTCATCGCAGCGTCGCGATCGCCGCGTTCGATCGCATCCTCGACGCTGCGCACCGCGCCGCGCATCTGCGTGCGACGTGACTTGTTGATGATGGTGCGGCGGGCAATCTTGCGCGTCGCCTTCTTGGCGGAAGTCGTGTTGGCCATGGTCTCAAATATCCTTCGCGTTGACCGCTCGCTCGTAGCTTACAGATAAGCGCGTCGGCCGCTTCAAGCACGTGATCGACGCTGCTGGTTGTCTCGAAAACGTCTCTGAGATTATCGCTGACGGGAGCCAAGTCCACGCGCAAAGGCTCCACGTACAAGTCCAGCGCTGCCCAAAGAACAGCGGCGGCGGGATTGCGCCCGCCGCCAGTTGCGCCCTTATAGAGGGAGGGTTTCGCAGCGTCAACGCTTTATGCCGCCGCCGGGGGCCTTCGGAGCGCCCCAGAGCCCCCATAAGGTACTGATGAGGTTGAATTTCCCCCGTCGGCCCGGTATTGGCTGACGGTGTTGCGGGGGCGCGGCAGAGATAGGGGTGAGGCATGATCCGCGGTTTTTTCCGACTTATAGGGCTGCTGCTGCTGGCCTGCGGATTCATTTTCATGGTCTATGACGGGGCCCGCTGGGTCGCCGACCAGAGCCTGAGATTTACGCGGTTCGGCCAGTTCTGGAACGACATCAATCAATCAAGCCAGGCGGCGTTTCGGACCTGGGTCGAGAGCGTCGCCCCGTGGCTCTGGGCCAACATTGCCAGGTTGATCCTGGACCAGCCGGTGTTCGCCGTGCTCGGTCTGCTCGGCATTCTCCTGATGCTGTTGTTCCGGCCGCGAAAGCCTCTGATCGGCTATTCGCGCGACTGACGCGCGCGTCCCGGTCGCGGCGCGTAACGTGCGTGCGATGGCACACGTAACGCACTATATTGAAGTCTTGCTCCGACGTCGGCTCTGCCGGTCTCAGCCAATGCTAAATGCGTCGTGTGCCGCCTCATCTGGAGGACATCCATGCTGTTCATGCGCAAGACCACCGCTCTGCCCAGCGCCGCCGAGGCGTTGCCGGGCCGCACGACACCGATCCCGACCGCCTCGGTCCACTTCGTCAACGGACGAAAGTTGCTGCCGCCTCATCCCGAAGGTCTCGCGAAAGCCGTGTTCGGGCTCGGCTGTTTCTGGGGCGCGGAGCGCAAGTTCTGGGAGTTGGGCGAAGGCGTCTTCGTCACGGCGGTCGGTTATGCCGGCGGTCACACGCCAAATCCAACTTACGAGGAAGTCTGTTCCGGCCGCACCGGTCATACCGAAGCGGTGCTGGTCGTGTTCGATCCGAAGAAGATCTCCTACGCGCGGCTGCTGAAGACGTTCTGGGAAAGCCACAACCCGACGCAGGGCATGCGGCAGGGCAACGATGTCGGCACGCAATATCGTAGCGCGATCTACACCTTCGACGATGCGCAGCGTAACGCCGCGGACGTATCGAAGAGGGCGTATCAGAAGGCGCTATCGGCAAAGGGGCTCTCCGCCATCACGACCGAGATCGCACCGGCCGGCGCGTTCTATTTCGCCGAGGACTACCATCAGCAATATCTGGCCAAGAATCCGGCCGGCTATTGCGGACTTGGCGGCACCGGCGTCGCGTGCCCGATCGGGGTTGGCGTCGGGACATGATGCGTTCAGCGGAGTACGTACGGCCTAAGCCGTTCGACGTGGTACTCGCGAACGATATGTTAACCTTAACGGGTTCATAAAGAGGCGATCTCGCTTGAAGGGATGGCTTTCCTGTGCGGCCCGCGTGCGCGTTTCAATTGCCCATCATTGCTGCCGCGCTCGCGCTCGTTCTGTCAGGGTGCATGCACGCGGATGGCCCGGCCGCGATCGCGCAATCGGGCGGTGATCTCAACTCGCTTGCGTATGGGACCATCCATGCAGCGCCGCAACCGCGTGTTTCGGATGCAAGCGGCGGCCGCGCGATCAGCGCTTTGCGCAACTCCTTTGCGGCGGCACCGCAAAGCGATAGCCCGCCGCCAACGCCCGTTGTCTACGCCGCCGCGCCAATGCCTGTGCGCCATGACGGCGGCGGCTATCGGCTCGATGCCGGCGACAAGCTGAGGGTCGTCGTCTATGGCCAGGAAGGGCTGACCAACACTTACGCCATCGATGCCGGCGGTGCCATTACCATGCCGCTGATCGGTCAGGTGCCGGCGCGTGGGCGGACGACGGCTACGCTTGCCGCCGACGTCGCCGCCAGAACTCCGTCATGGCTACATCCGTGAACCCTCGGTCGCGGTCGAGATTGAAAGCTATCGGCCGTTCTTCATTCTCGGCGAGGTGGCGGCGCCTGGCCAGTATCCGTACGTCCCCAACATGACGGTCGAAAGCGCGGTCGCGATCGCCGGCGGATTTTCGCCGCGCGCCAAGCGGGACATGGTGACGCTGACGCACGCTGCTGCCGGTGGCGCTGCACGCTATGAAGTGCCGCTCGGCACATCGCTCGGACCGGGCGATACGGTGCTCGTCGGAGAGCGCTGGTTTTGAGTTCTTGGCACGTCATTCCGGGGCGATGCGCCAGCATCGAACCCGGAATCTCGAGATTCCGGGTCTGCGCCTGACGGCGCATCCCGGAATGACGAAAGGGACGGCACCCTATTTCCTCAAATGCTTGGCGAAAAATTCCATGCTGCGGGGCCATGCGATGTCGGCGCTGGCCTTGTCGTAGCTCGCCCGCTCGTCGCAGTGGAAGCCGTGCTGCGCGCCGGGATAGATGAAAATCTCGACCTCCGGCCGCTTGGCCTTGATGGTCTCGACATCGGTCAAGGGGATGCCGGTGTCCTTCTCGCCGAAATGCAACTGCGTCGGCACCGTCGGCTTGTCGTCGGCGAAGCGCACGATGGCGCCGCCGTAATAGCCGACCGCGGCCTTGAGCCCGGACAGCTTGGTCGCTGCTGCATAGGCGATGCTGCCGCCGAGACAGAAGCCGATGATGCCGACCGGGCCGACATTCTTCACGGCGTCGATCGCTGCCTGGGTGTCGCGCAGCATCGCGGCCCAGTCGGGGTTGGCGACGAATTTGCGCGCCACGGCGATTTCATCGGGCGAATAGCCGGAGGTGAAGTTGGGCTCGATACGATCGAAGATCGACGGCGCGATTGCGACATAGCCTTCGCCGGCGAGCCGGTCGCAGACATGCGGATGTGGTGATTGACGCCGAAGATCTCCTGGATCACCACGATCGCGCCCTTCGCTGCGCCCGCGGGATCGGCGCGATACGCGCCCAGTTGAAAATTGTCCGAAGCCGTCAGCTTGATGTCTTGTCCCACGGGTCATCCATTCGGTTCGAGGGGTTGATCTTGATTGACGAGGCTATCGCCGCCGGCGTCTTCTGAGCAGAGACGTCTCGGTAAAGTCTTGGGACCTCACTGCCACATCCAGTTGCGGCCGTAGTCTTCTTTCCAGCCTGCCAGCCTGCCGTGGCGAAATTGCAGAAACAATCGATCGTGATGATTGATCAATCCGCTGCCGCCGAGATTGCGCAGCGCCAGGAAGATTTCCTCGCCGGGACGGCCCGCTGACATATTGCAGGGGCTGGCCGAGCGCCCGCGACGTCTGCTCGACATCCATTCCGAATGCCAGTGGCGTGTTGTTCGAGAGCGTAGCCGTAAACGGCTGCCGCGGACCGGCGAAAGGCGCGACCTGTTGAGCCCGGGCGTAACCGCATCCTGCGAACAGGGTTGCGGCGAAGAGGACCAGATGGATAAAGCGCGTCGTCATCGCCTCAGCCTTTCGCGGTCGCGCCGCGCGGAAGGCTGTCGAGGAACGGCAGCACTGCGTCGATGAAAGCCTGCGGTTGGTCGATATTCACGGCATGGCCGGCCGAGGGGATCACGACCTTCTTCGCGCCGGGGATCTTTGCCGCCATGTAGTCGGATGCGGCGAGGAAGGGCGTATCGTCGGCGCCGACCACGACCAGCGACGGTATCTTGATCTCCGGCAGCACTTCGATGACGCGGGCGTCCCGCTGGGTCAGCATACCTCGCGCGGCACGCGCCAGGCCCGTGGCGTCGCGATGGTTGGCGACAGCGCGCTCAGGGGTCGCCGACTTCAGAACGGCAAGGCCTTCACGATCGAGCCGCTCGGCCGTGTCGAGCGCGCGCCTGTTCCAGGCTTCGCGCGCGTCGTCCTTCTTGAAGCCCGGCCCGGTATCGATGATCAGCAGCGCCGATACGCGCTCCGGGTGGGCGCGATAGAAGGCCAGCGACATGTAGCCGCCGAGCGACAGTCCCCCGACGATCGCGGTCTTCGCGCCGACCGCGTCGAGCAGGGCCGCGATGTCGCCGACCGTCAAAGCCTCGCTATAGGCCGCGGGATCTTCCGGATAGTCGGATTGGCCGTGGCCGCGCATGTCCCACAGCACCAGCTTGTGATGCTTCGACAGCGCCGCGATCTGGCCCTGCCACATCGCCGAGGTCGACGAATAACCGTGAGTCAAAATCAGTGCAGGACCATCGCCATGGACCTCGTAGTGTATCTTGACCCCGCTTCGATCGACTGTCGGCATGTCCGGTTGTCCCACACGTTCGTTTGCTGGTCTTACTCTACCGCGAAGGCTTCGCGCCTGTGAACTGCCAAGCAAGCCGGATCATGCTCCGCTTGGCTCCCATGCCGTCATGCATCGCCATGGTCCGCGATGCCAACACTGCCGCAGCGCACAAGGCGCGTGTCGAAAAATTCCTCAGCGTACTTTCAAATTGGATTTGCACCGGCACCGGAACCCGATCATTCTCGCAACCAAGGCTGTCATCGACCCGGTGGGTGGCAGCCACCCATAAAGTGAGTTGTCCGCCGTAAGCGGCATCATGCACCGGCAGGGGAAGAAGCAATATGGCTACTCTGACTATCAACGGACGGAGTATGTCCGTCGATGCGGCGAGCGATACGCCGCTACTTTGGGCCATCCGCGAGCAATTGCAGATGACCGGCACCAAGTTCGGCTGCGGCGCAGGCTTGTGCGGCGCTTGCACCGTTCACGTGAATGGCGAGGCTGTCAGGTCTTGCCAGACCATGGTCGGCGATGTTGCCGGCAAGAAGATCACCACCATCGAAGGGCTGAGCGCCAAGGGCGATCACCCGCTGCAGAAGGCCTGGATTGCCGAGCAGGTACCGCAATGCGGCTACTGCCAGTCCGGCCAGATCATGCAGGCCGCATCGTTGCTCGCCAAGAACAACAATCCGACCAAGGAGGAAGTCGTCGAGCACATGGACGGCAATCTCTGCCGCTGCATGACCTATTCGCGTATCCAGAAGGCGATCATGCGCGCCGCGTCCGAAATGCGCACGGCCTCCAACACCTCGAGCGATCGGAGAGCCACATGAATACGCACGTCAAGATCAATCACGTCGAGACGCCCGATCTGAGCCGCCGTTCGTTCCTGGTCGGCACCGCGGCCGTTGGCCTCGCGTTCGGGTATTCCGCTCTTCCCGACATGCTGGGGGCCGATCGCGCATTCGCCGCGACGAGCGCCAATTTCGAGCCGAGCGTCTGGTATTCGATTGCGCCGGACGGCCTCGTCACGGTCACCTGCGGCAAGGCCGACATGGGCCAGCACATCGCCTCCACCATGGCGCAGATCATCTGCGAAGAGCTTGGCGCCGACTGGCGAAACATGCGGGTCCAACTCGCCTCCAACGATCCGAAGTTCAACGATCCCGTGCTCGGCGCGCAGATCACCGGCGGCTCGTGGAGCACGATGATGAACTTCGACGCGATGAGCCGCGCGGGTGCAGCGGGGCGGATCGCGCTGACGGAGGCGGCGGCCGCCTCGATGGGTGTGCCGGCCGGCGAACTCATCGTGCGCGACTCCGTGATCTCGCATCCGAAGTCGAAGAAGTCGATGACGTTTGCCGAGATCGTCAAGAGCGGCAAGGCCACCAAGAGCTTCACGCCCGACGACCTCAAGGCGATCAAGCTGAAGACGCCCGATCAATATACGCTGATCGGCGTCTCGGTGCCGCAGCTCGACATCCCCTCCAAGACCAACGGCACGGCGAAATACGGCATCGACGTGATGCTGCCGGGCATGGTCTACGGCAAGATCGTCACGCCGCCGGTGCGCTATGGTGCGACGGTGAAATCGGTCGACGACAGTGCGGCGAAGAAGGTGCCGGGCTTCATCAAGGCCGTCACGCTCGACGACAAGACCGGCACCACGACCGGCTGGGTGGTCGCGGTCGCCAACACCTATGGCAATGCGCGCAAGGCGGCGGACGCGTTGAAGATCACCTACGACAACGGTCCGAACGCAAACGCGTCGAGCAAGTCGCTGCTCGCCGAAGCGAAGCGTCTGCAGGGTCTCGACGACTCCGGCCAGTTCTTCGTCAAGAATGGAGATCCGGCGGCCGCCTTCGGCACGGCCGCGAAAGTGATGGAGGCGGAATACACCACCAACATCAACATCCATGCGCCGATGGAGCCGATGAACGCCACGGCCGAGTTCAAAGGCGACATCCTGCACATCTATTCCGGCAACCAGTTTGCGACCCGCTCCGGCGGGATCGCGGCCGGCGCCGCCGGGATCGATCCAAAATATGTCGTGATGCATCAGACGTGGCTCGGCGGCGGCTTCGGCCGGCGGCTCGATGCCGACATGATGGTGCCTGCGGTGCAGGCCGCGAAAGCGGTCGGCAAGCCCGTCAAGGTGATCTATTCGCGCGAGAATGACATGACCATGGATTTCTCGCGTCCTCTGACCTACCAGAAGGTCAAGGCGGGCCTCGACGGCGACGGCAAGGTGGTCGCGATGAGCCACGATGTCGTGTCGGCCTGGCCGACCGCACGCTGGGGAATCCCCGATTTCCTGACGCCTTCGGTCGACAAGAAGGGGCCGCTCGATTCCTTCACGGTGAACGGTGCCGACTTCTTCTACACCGTGCCCAATCATTACGTGCGCGCGATCAAGAACGAGCTCGCGCACAACGCCACGCCATCGGGCCAGTTGCGCTCGGTGGCACCCGGCTGGACGTTCTGGGCGGTCGAAAGCATGATCGACGAACTCGCGCATGCGGCCGGCAAGGACCCGGCACAGTTCCGCGTCGATCTGCTCGACGGCAAGGGCGACAATGCCGGCGGCGCGCAGCGGCTGCGCAACACGCTGCTCGCGGCGATGGGGCTCGCCGGCTACGGCACCAGGCAGTTGCCGAAAGGCGAAGGCATGGGTGTCGCCTGCGTGTCCTCACAGGAGAGGAAGACCGCGAGCTGGACGGCTTGCGTCGCCCATGTCGCGGTGGCGCCGTCGGGTGAGGTCAAGGTGAAGAAGCTGACGGTCGCGACCGATGTCGGCACGCAAGTGCATCCCGACAACATCCGTGCTCAGGTCGAGGGCGCGGCGATGTGGGGCCTGTCGCTGGCCATGTATGAGAAGGCGACGTTGAAGGATGGCGGCATCGAGCAGACCAACTTCGACAGCTACACGCCGCTCAGGATGAGCCAGGTGCCGGAGGTCGCGATCTCTGTGATCGCCAATGGCGAGCCGGCAACCGGTGTCGGTGAGCCTGCGGTGACCGTGATCGCACCCGCGCTTGGGAATGCGATCTTCAACGCCTGCGGTGCCCGTGTCCGGGCGCTTCCGATCACGGCGGAGGCGGTCAAGGCGGCGATGAAGGCCTGATTCCGTCCTCTATCGGAATGACAACAGAATCCGCCGGAGCGCAACTCCGGCGGATTTTTCTTGGGCGGGAATTGCCGGCGGAAATTCAGTTCCGCGCCGCCATTCGCTCAAAATTTACGGTTCGCGGCAGGCCGATGTTGACCATCCCTCTTAAGCTGCATGGAACGCGTTGTCGGTAGCCTTGTGTGTATCGCTACTCGGTACCGGCAAAGGGTCTCATGGCCACCTCGACCAAACAGGCTTCATCCAAGCGCCGTCTGCTGCTTGCATCGGATCGTATCGACCGGAGCGGCGAACTTGCCAGCATCCTCAGCTCGGTAAGCGATGTCGACACCGTCACGACCGCGGAAATTCCGCTGGCCCCGGGCAAGGATTTCGCCGGCGTCGTGGTGGACATCAATCTGCGCTCGCCGGAGAGCGTGCAGATCGTCCGCAACAGGCTGCGCGCCGACGCCTACAGCGCCGTGCCGCGGCTTTTTGTGCTTGCGGACGCGCTTCACCATGCCTCGATGCAGGCCTGGGCGCTGGGTGCCACCGATACGATCTCGCGACCGTTCGATGCCAAGGCGCTCCTGCAACGTATTCACGCCGCATTTCCCGACAGCGCCGGCTATGACGCCAGCGAGAGCGGCAAGGTCCTGAACCGCGGCGTGGCTGCGGCGCATGCGGTCATCGTCAGGATGTTCGAGCATCTTCCGGCAGGCATGCCGTTGAACTTCGACGATGTCGTTCAGGCCGAAAACAAGATTCTGAAAGCGATCAAGCATTCAACTCTGCGGGAGTGGCTGACCGCCGTGGGTTGCCACCACACCGATACTTATCGTCACTGTCTGTTCGTCACCGGCTTCGCGGTGTCGTTCGCGCAACATCTCGGCATGCGCGAGGAGGATCAGCGGCGCCTGACCCGTGCGGCGCTGCTGCATGACGTCGGCAAGGCCTTTATTCCGGTCGCGATCCTCGACAAGCCCGGCAAGCTGACGGACGAGGAGATGGCCGTGATGCGCGAGCATCCGCGCCGCGGTTATGAGGCGCTCGCAGCCCAGGGCGGCTTCCCGCCGGAGATGCTGGACGTGATCCTGCATCATCATGAACTGCTCGACGGCACCGGCTATCCGCACAATCTCTCAGGAAACCAGATCAGCGACATCGTCAGGCTGACGACCATCGTCGACATCTATTCGGCGCTGATCGAGGAGCGCGCCTACCGGCTGCCCTATACGCATGCCCGCGCATTTTCGATCATGGAAAAGATGGGCGACAAGCTCGACCAGCAACTGCTGCAGGCGTTCCGCCCGGTCGCGTTCGGCTCGTATTGAGCGCTTCGTCATTGCGAGGAGCGCAAGCGACGAAGCAATCCAGACTGCCACTGCGGACACATCCTGGATTGCTTCGCTGTCGCTCGCAACGACGGGCTATCTTGGCTCCTTCGGCCCCGCAAACGGCTCACTCGCATAAACCGCCTTTCCGCCGACCATCGTCAACAGCGACCGGATCTTGCCGATGTCCTTGACCGGTGCCGTCAGGTAATCGGCCGAAAGCACCGCGAGATCCGCGAATTTCCCAGGCTCCAGCGTGCCGCGCTCGCCATCATCATTTGCCATGAACGCGGAATTTCGGGTGTACATCTCCAGCGCCTGACGGCGGCTGGGCGCCTCTGCGTCGCCCCGCGTCGGCGTGCCGCCGATGGTCGTGCCGTCGAGATACCATTGCAGCGACACGAAGGGATTATAGGAAGACACGCGGTGCGCATCGGTTCCGCCTGCGACCGTCAGTCCGAGCTTCATTGCGGTCACGATCCGCGGCATGTCCCTGGCGGCTTCGACGCCGACCTCCTTCTGCAGCCGCTCGCCACCGAAATACAGCCCGTCCTGCACGCCCCAGATCAGCCCCAGCGCCTGCATTCGTCTCAGACTGTCCTCGGACGCATTGTAAAGATGCAGCACGGTCCAGCGCAGATTCCGGATAGGGAAATCCTTGTTGATGTCTTCGACGATGTCGAGCAGATCATGCACCGTGCGGTCTGGATTCCAGTGCAGCTGGATCGTGTAACCCTTGGATGCGGCCCAGCGCAGCAGTTCAGCGAGCTTCGCTTTGCCGTCCGGCGCGATGTCGCCATCGGTCCAGTCGGCCCAGATCAGGATTTCGCCGGGGCCGTTGAAATGCAGCATGTCGTCGCCAAATCCTTGCGGCAGGAGTTGCGTCAGGTTCTGTAGATCGGCGAGCTCGCTGCCCGGCTTCGGCGCGCAGAGATGATAGGCGACGCGGACCGTCAACTGCCTGTCGTGCCATAGCTTGAACACGGCCTGGTAGTTCGCCGGATACATGCTGACGCCGCCGCCATCGACGATGCCGGTGATGCCGAGGCTGTTCATCTCGCGGAAGAACGCCTTGGATCCCTGGATCTGCTGCGCTGGCGTCGGCTTCGGCAGCCGGTCGAAAATCCTGCCCAGCGCGTTGCCGCCCGCCACGATCACGCCGGTTGGCTTGCCGTCGCTGCCCAGCTCGAGCTTGCCGCCGGGCGCGACGTCGGCATCGCCATGGATGTTCAGGATATCCGTCGCGTTGGGCGAGAGCAGCAGCCAGTCGTAGAGATGCTGGATGTAGACGGGATGGTCGGCCGCAGCCTCCGCCACTTCCTGCGGCGTGGGCCTGCGCTTCTCGGCGAACTGCTCCTCGGTCCAGCCGCCGGCGACCACGATCCAGGATCCTGCAGCTTGCGTCTTCGCGGCCTGCCGGATCTTGTCCAGCGCGTCTTTCAGAGAGGGCAGGCCGATCCAGTTCACCTCGGTGCCGAAGGTCAGTGCGGCGCGGATGCCGTGGATATGGCCGTCGGTCAGCCCTGGAATGACGGTGCGGCCGCCGAGATCGATCAGTCCGGTCTTGTCATCTCCGAGCTTTTTGATGTCGGCGGACGTTCCCGTCGCCAGAACCCTGCCATGCGCGATGGCGATTGCCTCGCGCACTGAGAAGTCGCGATCCACCGTAACGATCTTCCCGTTGTAGAGGATGGTGTCCGCCGTCTCGGCGGAGGCAACTCCAGAAGCAAGCAGCAGGCTTGCAAAGATCGCAAAAAAATCGAGGCGATGCATACTATGTCCCAGTCTGTGTCTCCGTCTTTCCGGGGCGATGCGCCAGCATCGAACCCGGAATCTCGAGATTCCGGGTCTGGTCCTTCGGACCATCCCGGAATGACGGGCAAACATGCAGGTCAGCTTTCGTACGACGAAATCTCGATCAGGCTTCCATCGGGATCGCGGCAATAGACCGAGCGCAGAATGCCGCGGGCGCCCTGTTTCGCCACCGGGCCTTCCTCGATCGCGACGCCGTTCGCCTTCAGATGTCCGACCACCTCGTCCGGCGTGCTCGAGGTGAGGAAACAGAGATCGTCGCTGCCGGCGGCTTCATGGTCGGCGGTGAACCACTCGACCTTGTCGGCGTCCTTCGGTCGCACGTTGATCTTCTGGTTGCCGAAGATGAGCGAGGTCCGTGGCGTCTTGCCTTGGCCGGGCTCGAACACCTTCACCTCCATGCCGAGGATCTTCCGGTACCATTCGGCGGTGCGCGCGACGTCGGCGACATTGATCACGAGGTGATCGAGCGCATGAATCTTGACCGGCATTCGTCGTCATCCTTTCGTCGCAGCGCCTTGCGCGCGGGTGTGCCGCACTGGCAGGGCCCCATTTTGCTTGTTACAACGCGGGCCTTAGTCAACTCAAGAGTGATCAAAAATCGGGAGATTCTTCATGTTGTCACGTCGCGCCGCGATCGGTCTGGTTGCCGCCGGGGTTCCGTCCCTCCTGGCGTCGGCGCGCAAAGCCTCCGCGCTGGATTATCCGACGCGGCCGGTGCGTTTCCTGGTCGGCTATCCGCCGGGCGGCGCGACCGACATTCTGGCGCGGCTGATCGGTCAGCGGCTGTCGGAGAAGCTCGGCCAGCAATTCGTGATCGAGAACAAGCCGGGCGCCGGCAACAACATCGGCACCGAGGCGGCGATCAATTCAGCGCCCGACGGCTATACCGTTCTCCTGGTCAATCCGGCGAACTTCATCAACACCACGCTCTACGCCAATCTCAAGTTCGACTTCGTCCGCGACGTCGCGCCGATTGCCTCGTTCAATCGGGTGCCGAACGTGATGACGGTGAGCAAGGATGTGCCGGCGAAGACCGTCGCCGAGTTCATCGACTATGTGAAAGCCAATCCGGGCAAGATCAACATGGCGTCATCGGGCAACGGCACCTCGGTGCATCTGTCCGGCGAGATGTTCATGGCGATGACCGGCGTGAAGATGCAGCACGTGCCCTATCGCGGTGCAGCGCCGGCAATCACCGACATGCTTGGCGGTCAGGTGCAGGTGATCTTCGACAACATGCCGTCGATCATTCAACACATTCGCTCCGGCTCGCTGCGCGCCCTGGGCGTGACGACCGCTGAACGGTCAGAGCAACTGCCTGACGTGCAGGCCATTTCTGAAACGGTGCCGGGCTACGAAGCGAGCGCGCTGTTCGGCATGGGCGCGCCGAAGGACACGCCCAAGGACATCATCGAAAAGCTGAATTCCGAGATTAATGGCCTGATGGCCGAGCCCGAGATGCGCAAACGCCTGGTCGAGCTTGGCGGCGAGCCGCTGATCCAGTCGCCCGCGGCGTTCGGCGACATGATCAAGGCGGAGACCGCCAAGTGGAAGAAGGTGGTGGAATTTGCCGGTCTCAAGGTTGAGTGATGGAACCGTCATTGTGCGAACCTTGTTCTGCGAATGAGCGACAAAGTTTTTACCTGTAAGGAGAAGCGATCATGCGCAAGACGATTTTGACGATGGCGGCCCTCTCAGCGGCGGCGATCATGACGACGGTCACGTCGGGACCGGCCGCGGCTTATGACTACCCCTGGTGCGCCCAGGGCAAGGGCGTCGGCGTGCCCGGAGACTGCTCGTATCAGACCTATGGCCAGTGCATGGCCAGCGCGTCGGGACGCGAACCTCTACTGCAACATCAATCCACGCGTCGCCTTCGGCCGCGTGCGGCAGGGGCGTCAGCCCTATCCGAACTACTATTGATTGGCGCTAGCAGACGGGGGTCAGGCCTTGCGGCTTGACTCCCGTTTTTGTGCGCGTATACTAAACCATATGGTTAAGTATAACGATGAAGCGCTCGACCTTACTTTCGCGGCGCTGGCCGATCCGACCCGGCGGGCGTTGCTGGCGCGGCTCGGCAGCCGCGAGACGCTGTCGGTCAGCGAACTCGCGCAGCCGTTTGCGATGTCGTTGCCCGCGGTCATGAAACATCTCGATGTGCTGTCGGATGCAGGCCTGATCACGCGCGAGAAGACCGGCCGCGTCGTTGCGTGCCGGCTAACGGCGGAGCCCATGGAGCAGGCCATGGAATGGCTGACGCGCTACCAGCGCTTCTGGTCCGACAAGCTCGACCGCCTCGCTGCTTTTGTGGAGGATAGACCATGGCCCAATCTTCAAGCTCAGTCGCTGCCGCCGATCTCGACGCGCGACCAAGCCTCACCCTCACGCGACGTCTCAACGCATCGCCCGAAAAAGTCTACGCGGCGTGGACCGACCCGCAAAACCTGATCCGGTGGTTCATGCCGCCGTCGTTCGTCCCGGGCTCCGTCAAGGCGGAGATCGACCTGCGCGTCGGCGGAAGATATCGCTTCAGCTTCGAGAAGGAGGACGGCGAATATTTCGAGGCCGCGGGCGTCTATCGCGAGGTCGTGCCGAATGCGCGTCTGGTCTTCACCTGGGCGTGGCATTCCACGCCCGAGCGGGAATCGCTGGTGACGATTTCGATCAAGGCCGAAGGCGAACGCACCTTGCTGACGCTGCATCACGCGCAATTCGCAGATCAGGCCGCCTGCGATGCGCACGCGCGGGGCTGGTCGGGAATGCTTGATAATATCGAGAAGGTTCTGGTTTGAAACCGCGGGTTCTCGTCATTGCGAGCGCCAAGCGTAGGCAATCGCAGGAATGCCTCCGCGAAAAGAACTGGTGCGCAATTGCGCACCATAGTTCGACGCTGACGCTGCCTCGCAATGACGACCCGTTAGGAAACAGTAAAGGAGGACAACATGGAACAGCACAAGGTCGTCTCACGCCAGGAATGGATCGAAGCGCGCAGGGCGCATCTGGCCCATGAGAAGGAGTTCACGCGCGCCCGCGACCGTCTCAGCGAGGAGCGCCGCGCGCTACCCTGGGTCAAGGTGGACAAGCCCTACATGTTCGACAGCGCGGACGGCGAGACCTCGCTGGCCGATCTGTTCAAGGGAAGGAGCCAACTCGTCGTTCAGCATCTCATGTATCCGCCGGAATGGGAGGAAGCCTGCAAGAGCTGCTCGTTCTGGGCCGACGGGTTCGAGGGCATGCTTCCGCATCTCGCGGCACGCGACACCACGCTCGCCGCCGTCTCGCGCGCGCCGCTGTCAAAGCTGCTGCCGTTCAAGCAGCGGATGGGTTGGACCTTCGACTGGGTGTCTTCCGCAAATAATGACTTCAATTACGATTACGGCGTCTCCTTCACCCCCGACGAGGTCGAGTCCGGCGCGAAGATCTACAATTTCGGCACCTCGGGTTTTCATATCGAGGAGGCGCCCGGCATCAGCGTGTTTTATCGCAACGAGGCCGGCGAAATCTTCCACACCTATTCCTGCTTCGCGCGCGGCCTCGACATGATGAACGCCGCCTATCATTACCTCGACCTGACGCCGCTCGGCCGCCACGAGGACGGCTTGCCTTACCCGATGGCCTGGGTGCGGCTACATGACCAGTATGAACCGACGTCGGATCAGGCATCCTGCTGCCATTCATAGACGTCGCTGCGGGCTTCTCCGTTCCTTGCCTCGCAACGGCGGAGAACGGAGAGGAAATCCCATGTCGTATGTCGATGGCTTCGTGGTCGCGGTGCCGAAAAAGAAACTCGCGGCCTATGCGAAGATGTCGAAGCAAGCGGGCAAGATCTGGCGCGAGCATGGCGCGCTGGACTATCGGGAATGGGTTGCTGAGGATGTGAAGGTGGGCAAACTCACCTCGTTTCCGCGCAGCGTCAAGCTCAAGAGCGACGAAACCGTCGTGTTCTCCTGGATCACCTACAGGTCTCGCAAGCAGCGCGATCGGATCAACGCCAAAGTCATGGCCGATGAGCGGCTCAAGTCCATGATGGACCCGAAGTCGCTGCCGTTCGACGCCAAGCGCATGATCTATGGCGGGTTCGAGGGTCTGGTTAAGGTTTGAACCGCTACGATTCAAGCCCACATCGATCCGCTGCGCCCTTTGATTTTTCCCCAAATTGCGATAGTTTTATAGTACCGTCTACTTAAACGGGAAATCGATTGGCCGCGTCCACCCTGTCTTTAGGATGTGCCGAACGGTAGCCGGCGATAGTGGTTCCTTGGGCTCCAATGGGCTTGCACCGACTCAGCGACCCCGATACTTTGCATTGCAAAGTGAAGGGGCAGGTATGACCGACCTCGACAAGGCGCTGGCCGACATCATCGCGATCCGCAGTCAGATCGCGGCCGGCACGGCGTTTCGCGGCTACGGTCCGGCCGCGATGGCCGCGACCGGTATTGTGGCGCTTGCGACCTCGGTTCTGCAGGCCGTCCTGCTTGGCGATCCTACTGGCGTTCCGCTGACGTTCTTTCTCGGCTGGGGGGCGGCCGCCGTCTTGTCCTCGATCCTGATCTGGATCGAAATGCTGGCCCGCTCACGCCGGCATCATTCCGGTCTCGCGGACGCCATGATCCACCAGGCCGTCGAGCAGTCGCTCCCGGCAGGCATTGCGGGCCTGCTGCTGGCGGTGATGCTCTGGAAGTTCGCGCCCGAAACGCTGTGGATGCTGCCCGGCCTCTGGCAGATCCTGGTTGCGCTCGGCGTGTTCGCCTCCGTTCGTTCGCTGCCGCGCTCGGTCGCATTCGCCGGGGCCTGGTATTTCCTGGCCGGCTTCACCGTGCTGATTCTGTCGAGCCAGAGCCACGCCCTATCCCCCTGGACGATGGGGCTGCCATTCGCGATCGGCCAATCGCTGATGGCGACGATTTTCTATTTCGCTTCCGGAGAAACCGATGTCGAAGAGTACCATGAGTAGCGCGCCGTTCGCCTATGACGGGCTTGACCGCGTGATCCACGAAAAGGCGCGGCTCGGCCTTCTGACTTCGCTCATGGCGCATCCGAAGGGGCTGGCATTCGCGGATCTCAAGCAGCTTTGCGGCCTGACCGACGGCAATCTCAGCCGTCATCTGCAGGTGCTGCAGGAGGCAGGGCTGGTCGAAGTTACCAAAGGTTATGAAGGCAATCGGCCGCATACCTCCTGCCGCCTGACCAAAGCCGGCCGCCGCCGCTTCCTCGATTATCTCGCCGTGCTGGAACGGCTCGTGCGCGACGCCGCGAAGGCGGCGGGTCGCGAGCAGGGCGCCCTGGCCCAGCTCGGTCTCCTTTCAACCTGATCGTCTTTATTTTTGCATCGGAGCTTTGCAATGCAAAGTCGTCTCCAGTCGAAACTCGCGTCCAAGCTTCATGTCGGCGTCATCATGGACGGCAACGGCCGCTGGGCGACGCGGCGCGGCATGTCGCGGCTGCGCGGCCATGAGGCCGGTGTCGAAGCGATCCGCCGCATTGTCGAGGCCGCTCCCAATCAGGGGATTGGCACGCTGACACTCTACGCGTTTTCCAGTGACAATTGGCGCCGGCCGAAAGCCGAAGTCACAGCGCTGATGACGCTGCTTCGATTTTATCTCGCCAACGAGGTCGAGAGCCTGGTCAGGAACGGCGTGCGCCTCAATGTCATCGGCCGCCGCGACCGCCTGCCCGACGGCATCGCCACTGCGATCACGCGTGCCGAAGCCGCGACTGCCAAGGGCGACGTCCTGCATCTGCGCATTGCGGTCGACTATTCGGCGCGCGATGCGATCCTGAATGCCGCGGTCAAGCTCGCGGGCTCCGTTGCGCCGACCCGAGAGGCGTTCTCCGAACTCGTCACCGGCGAGGCAGGCTTGCGCGAGGTCGATCTCATCATCCGCACCAGCGGCGAGAAGCGGTTGTCCGATTTCCTGCTCTGGGAGGGCGCCTACGCCGAATTGCATTTCACCGAGCGGATGTGGCCCGAGTTCGACGCGGACGATCTCGCCCAGGCGCTCGGTGCGTTCCATCGCCGCGAACGCCGCTTCGGCGGTCTTCAGCCGTCGCCGCTCGCGCCTGCGCCAGCCTGACGGTCTGATCGCCGGGCCCTCCGCGGCCAGCTTTCCGGTCGGGCGGGAATCATCTACCAAGGATGCATCGCCACGCCGACATGCGTAGATGGACCGTCACCAGCGCCGAGCCCCCGCCAGACAATCCGGAAAATCGTCAGGCCTCGCGCGTGCCGACACGCCGGCGGCGTTCTTCGAGGCCGGGCTTCGGCTCCTGAAAGCGGGAGAACTCGCCGAGGCCGAGGAATGCGGCAGGCAGGCGCTCACGCTCGATGCCGGCCACGCCGATTCCCTGCATTTGATGGGACTGCTTTGCTCGACCGCGAAGCGCTACGAACTGGCCATCGAATGGTTCGCGCGGGCAATCCGCCAGAACCCTGATGTCGCCGGCTATTTCTCCAGTCTCGGAACCGCGTTGCAGCAGCAGGGCCGCTATGACGAGGCAGTCAAGTGTTTCGATCGTGCGCTGGTGCTGAAGCCGGATCGGTCCGAGGGCTGGTATCAGCTCGGCGAGCTACTCAGATTGCAGAAACGCCATGACGAAGCGATCCTGAGTTTCAACCAGGCGCTCAAGCTCGACCCGAATTACCGCGAAGCGCACAATGCCAACGCGCTGTCGCATTTCGAGACCGGACGTTATGAGGAAGCGATCCCGTGCCTGGAGCGGTCGCTTGCGATCGATCCGATGCAGGCCGGCGCCTTTCATTGGAAGGGTCTCTGCCAGCTTCGTCTGCAGAGGTTCGAAGGCGCGCTGGCTGACTGCATGAAGGCGCTCGAACTCGCGCCCGGCTATTCCGACATCACCAACAATGTCGGCCTGGCGCTGCAGCGGCTTGCCAGGAACACGGAGGCGCTCGTCTATTTCGATCGGGCGATCGAGCTCAATCCGCGCTTCGCGCTGGCATTCAATCACCGGGGTACATCGCTGGCCGAACTGCGCCGCTTCGATGACGCGCTGGCGAGCTTCAGCCGCGCGATTGCGATTGACCCGGGTTACGCGGACGCGCACTGGAACCGCGCGTTGTTGCAGCTTCTGCTCGGTGATTTTGCCTCGGGCTGGCCGGCCCGGGAATGGGGAAGAAAATCGCAGGCTGTCGGCTTCGTCGACCGGGGGTTCACCAAGCCGCTCTGGCGCGGCGAAGAGCCGATCGCGGGCAAGACCATTCTTCTGCACAGCGACGAGGGGCTCGGCGACACCATTCAGTTCTCTCGCTACGCAACGATGGTCGCAAAGCTCGGCGCGCGGGTCATTCTCGAAGTCCAGGACGCCGTCCACCCGCTGTTGTCGGGAATCGAAGGCGTGACGCTATGCCTGCCCAAGACCGGGACGGTGCTGCCCGAGTTTGATCTGCACTGTCCCTTGTCGAGCCTGCCGCTCGCGTTCGGAACGCGGCTCGAGACGATCCCGGCAGCGGTCTCATATCTGCAGGCGCCGCCCGAGGCGCGTCTGCAGGCCTGGGCCGCGCGGCTCGGACCTCATGACAAGTTGCGCGTCGGCCTGGTCTGGTCGGGGAATCCGGCGCATGGCAACGATCGCAACCGCTCAATGCCGTTGGCCGCGCTATCGACGATCCTCGATCCGCGTGCCTGCTTCGTCAGTCTGCAGAAGGACGTGCGATCAGGTGACAAGGCAGCGCTGTCCGAGCGGCAGGAGATCGTCGATCTCACTGAAGACCTGTCCGATTTCGTCGACACTGCGGCGCTGATGGCCGGCCTGGATCTCGTCATCACCGTCGATACCAGCGTCGCGCATCTTGCGGGCGCGCTCGGCCGCCCGACCTGGGTTCTGCTTCCCTATACGCCGGACTATCGCTGGCTGCTCGGTCGAGACGATAGCCCCTGGTATCCGACGGTTCGGCTGTTCCGGCAGGGCGAAGACCGTGATTATGCCGGCGTGCTGACGCGCGTGCGCGCGGAATTGCAAGGACTGATCGCGGCGTTCGAGCGAAAGCTTTCGCGATAAGCTAATTCGCCCGCAGCGTGACGTTCAGCTCATGAAAGCGTCGCGTCAGCTCGGCGACGCTCTTCCATCCTGTCTTCTCGCGGGTGCGCCGCAGATGGGTATATACGGTGGTGACGCTGACCCGGCGGCTGCGGGCATAGGCGACCGCGGTCATGCCGCCGCTCAGCGCCTCGACGAGGTTTGCTTCCGCATTGGTCAGGCCATAGAGGTCCTGCAGCATCCCGGTCGTCGCCGAATTGCGCTGCAGTGGATCGTGGATCAGCAGCATCGCGACCGCGTCGGGATGACTGCCTCCGGTTCCGGCGCGCGGGAGGGGCCGGACCGACACTGTGTAGGGTGGCAGGCCGCTCTCCCTCGGCACGGCGAAGTCCGTGCGAGGGCGCTGGCCGCGGGCGCGTGTACGCGATCCACCGCGCTCGCGAATCGACCGCGCAGATCGGGCTCGGAGAACTCGATTGTGTTGCGGCCAATTCGGAAATCGTTTCCGCATTCGGCCAGCCGGCGCAGCGTCTCGTTGAGATAAACGATTCTGCCGTCGCGGCTGAGCAGCGCGATGCCGTCAGTCAGCAGATCGAACGCATTCTCAAGCAGGCTTTCGCGATCGTCGATCGCCGCGATGGCCTCCGCATAGGACCCGCTGCTCGCCATTGTCTCTCCAGATCATCGCGGGGCTAGTCGAATGCCGCGTGCCTATTGCTTCTTATCCCGCGCCCAGAGACAAAGTTCCCCAGGATTGGGTCGCGCCAACCGCTGCTTAGGTTCAAGGCACCGTCGCGTTATTGAGCACAGCCGCGTTGCGTTTTAAGCCGAACGATTGGCGCATTTGTCCAAGCAGACTAGCCCGTTTCGTTCTTAAACAACTGTGCGCCAGCGCACTAAGCGCGGCTGTTTTCCGTCTCATTCTCGATGACCAGAGTCCCTGCAACGATCAACGAGGGCCGCCTTGTCAAAGGTCAATTCGATGGAAATGCCCGCGGCTGCTCGTGGCAGTGTAACTCCACTGCTATCGCGGATGATCCGGAACCTGCTGGAAGCGCTGCAGGAGTCACGCAGGCGAGCTGCGCACAGGATGATCGAGAGCTATCGCCGTCAATGTGGCGAACAATACAACATTTGATTGCGTCAGGCGTGACGGTGCGGCGATGAAGGGGCCAACGTCCTGCGGCGCTATCATCGCCGGCGCGCCGGGGCGGATTTCAATTCGAACCGCCGGTATCGGCGATCTCGATCGCCTCACCGATCATTTCGGGGCGCTCTCGCCACCGGCACGCAATGCTCGTTTCATGGGTCCGGTGGAGAATTTCGCAAAGATCGCCATCGACTGTCTTGTGCGAGGCTGCCGCCGGGAACGTTTCACGCTCGTCGCCGAGTGGCAGCGGCGCGGACGCGGCATCATCATTGGCGAGGCGAGCTACGCGTTCGATCGCGACAGGCGATCTGGCGAGTTCGCGGTCTCGGTCGCCGATCGCTGGCAACGCCAGGGCCTCGGTTCTGCGTTGCTCTGTGCGCTGCAGTATCGCGCGATCAGTCTCGGTTATGTCGGGCTGTTCGGCGAGACCTTGAAATCCAACGTCGCGATGAAGGACATGGCGCGCAAGGCGGGTTTCGAAGTCTCGCGTTCGTCGGACTGGCGCGCAATCCGCTTCGACAAGAGGCTTGATGGCTTGATCACCCTCCCGCAACCGGCTCGCGGCGGAAAGACCCGCCGCGAGCCGGACCTGCGGTCGCCTGACCGGCTCACTGTCACTCCGTGACCAGTTCTCCCGACCCGCCGAATTCGCTTGGAAAATCCCTCAGTTTTGGCAGACCGTCGCGCATCGGCAGAACGGTCTCGGCATAATTGACGTGCACGCCCGGCTTGAAATCCAGCTCTGGGAGCGTGGCGAGCGAAAACGTCGATCAAGCCGAGTGGCGGATGCGTGGTCATCAGATGACCGCCGCACTTCGAACAGTATTGGCGCTGGCTGAGCTTGGATTTCTGAAACATCGCGACGTTCTCGGCGCCGGCGGTCACGCGCACCGTCTCCGGCTTCCAAAGGCTGAATGCGTTCACAGGTCCGCCGGACCACGCGCGGCACGAACCGCAATGGCAATAGCCCATGGCTTCCGGAGAACCCGTGGCCTCGATTCGAACGGCTCCGCAAAAGCATTTTCCGGTCAATTTCATTTGGTCCTCTTTCTCTCTTGAAATGAAGTGACAGCAATCATTTGCGCGGCGGAAAATCTTGGACTGCCACGACCAACCTTAAGTGCGGTGCGACACAATAATATTGCTCGTTGTGTGCGCCAGATCACATTGTCCTCCGATCGGAGGACGCTGGAGGGACGCCGATCCGCTAACACGCTACTGGGCGGAGGGATGCACTCTCGGGGGTAAGCGGAATGGCTTCATTTTATTGGCATCACGCACATGACGGATTTAGGTGCTCGTGTTTTTGAATTCTCGACTGACGATATTCCCGAACAAGATCGGATCGCTTATTGGCGGGAGCATTACGGCCATGTGATGCTGCGCGTCGATATCGAGCCGGCGGCGGGCCAGCTTTTTACGGCTCACAACCGCACCCTGGCGTTGCCCGGACTGCAGTTGATGGAAGGCTCGTGTTCGCCGGCGAAGATTGCGCGCGCCGGTCAATATCTCGACGACGGCAACGATGACATCGTCTTCGCGATCAACCGCACCGGTTCGGCGCTCGTCGAGTCCGGAGGGCGGCAGCATCTGCTGAAGGACCACGAAGCGGTGGTCCTGAGTTGCGGCGAGGCGGCGGTGTTCGATCGCACAAGCTTCGGAAATTCCTTCACGTTGCGGGTGCCGCGCGCAACGCTGGCAAAGACCGTCGTGAGGATCGACGATGCGCTGCTGCGGCCGATTCCTGGCGACCGCGGAGCGCTCGGGCTGCTGGAGAATTACGCGACCTGGCTGCTGACCGCGGCGCCCTCGCTCGATCAGAAGCTGCTCAATCTGTCGGTCCAGCACGTCCAGGACCTGCTGGCGCTCACGATCGGGCCGGTCTCCGATTTCATCGACCCCGCCAAGATGCGCGGACTGAAGGCGGCTCGCCTCAATCTCGCGAAGTCCTTCGTCGTCGCCCACAGCCATCGGCGCGATATTTCGATCTCGGCGGTCGCAGCCAGCCTCAACGTGACGCCGCGCTACGTGCAGCGCCTGTTCGAAGCAGAAGGTACGACCTTCTCGGAATTTCTGATCGAGCAGCGTCTGGCGCGAGCGCACCGGGTGCTCGGCGATCCGAACGCCGGCCAGACCGCGATCAGCACCATCGCCTATGACGTCGGTTTCGGCGATCTCTCTTATTTCAACCGGCGCTTCCGCCGCCAATATGGGCTCACGCCGCGTGAAGTGCGCGGCGAAAGAGACATCTGACATTTCCGAAATTTCGTCTCTTTGGTCCGATCGGTTGTCGCAACCGACCAAGACGCGGCGCGCTGCCTGCGTTAGCTGCTCCTCATATTTGATCGGAATGAATTGCATCAGGAGTGGAGCTTTTGATGAAGCAATTTTATCTGACGGCGGCGGCCGCGATTGTCGTCACCACGTCGCTTGCGTCCAACCTGCTTTGGGCCAAAACATCAGGACCGAGGACAGCCGGTGTGCGCATCCGGCTGCGATCGGCATTTGGCGGATTGCGCGAGCTCGTTGATCTCTCAGTCGCGGCGGCCATTGCACGCTGCGAGCGCCAAGCCGCGTTTTTCAAGCTGGACGACCTCAGCGATCGCGATCTCAGGGACATCGGGCTGTACCGCGATCGCCTCGGTCTCGTTCGGCCTGAACGAGATGGACCTCTCGACAACGCGCCGCGCTTTCTGGCGAAACGGGAAGCAGGCTGGAGGGGCCGATGACGTCGAAGATGGTCGCTCTCAGAATCCTCGACGGAATTTTCATCGGCGTCACTCTCGTGCTGATGCTCGGCATCGCCGGCCTTCCGATGGGATGGCTGCTCGACCTCGTCGAGATGTCGTTGCGTGAATTCCAGGAGTTCGCGCTCTTCATCGTGTTCGCAGCGCTGCTCTTGATCCATGCGATCGCGACGTCGGATTCCGCGCCATGAGGGTGAAGGTAATTGAATGCTCCGCGCCCGAGTTACGTTTGTAACTTGAACGATCGGGCGCTGAAATCACGGAGTAACGCCGGGAGCCGAGTTTCGTCGGGCCAGTCATTCCGAGCCGTTCGTTTCCGAACCGTTCACAGCCCGATAGAGCCAGATGATCAATATTCTCGTGCTTGCGGCTTTTTTCGCCGTCGCCTTCGCGTTTGTCTACTTCAACCGCCGTCTGCGGCGCGTCAGGAACACACCGGCCCGATGGCTGGGGAGGGGATTGACGGGCCTTGTGACGTTGGTCCTGCTGCTGGTCTGCGGCGCAGCCGGCGCCGGGACTTTACAAGGAGCATGCGCGAGCGGCGCCGTTGCCCGAATTGCGCGTCGATGGCACCGACGAGCAGGTCCAGCGCGGGCAGGCGATTGCGGATAGCTTCTGCGCGGCGTGCCACTCGCCGAACGGAACGCTCACGGGCGGCGAAGAGATCGGCAAGCATCTTCCGATCGATCTCGGCTCGTTCATCTCGTCGAACCTCACTCCCGCCGGTGCATTGAACCATTGGTCGGATGCACAAATCTTCCGCGCCGTCCGTAACGCTGTCGATGCCGACGACCGGTGGCTCGTGATCATGTCGATCACCAATGCCGGCAAGCTGAGCGATGAAGACATTCAGGCGCTGATCGCCTACATCCGCAAACTGCCGGCAGCCGGGGACAGTGACGCCGGAGCCGCCGGATCACTTCAATTTTCTCGGTCTCGTCATGCTTGGCCTCGGCCAGTTTCCAGGCGGCAAGCCGGTCGACACCGGCGTGGTCACCGCGCCTCTCAAGGCTCCGACCGTCCAGTACGGCGAATACATCCTGTCGTTCCAGGATTGCCGGGAATGCCATGGCAAGGATCTGAGCGGTGGCGTCGCCGGGCAACTTCCTCCGATCGGGCCGGGCCTGAGCCTGGTTGCGAACTGGAGCCGCGAGGATTTCATCGCCACGATGCGAACCGGCAAGGACCCGAGCGGACACGAGATCGGCAAGGAGATGCCTTGGCGGCCGATCGGCAAGATGGACGATGTCGAATTGACCGCCGTCTATGAGTATCTGACGCACATGTCCGAATCGCAAACGACGAAGACGGACTAGATTTCGCTCGCCGCAGTCGTCGCGGCTATTCGCCGCGTTACTGCAGGTCACGGTGTAACTTCCAACACGTCTTAACCTCCTGTTAGGCAACGCGCGCGGTTAAGGGCACGCGTTGCTGCGCGTGAATGTCATCCGTCCTCGACGAAGCCTCCAAGCTCGGCCGGCTACCGCTGCGTAGCGATCACGATGCCCGGTGAGCCGGGCTCGATCACAGCATCCGCTAAGGTTCGATTAATGTTGTGTTGCTACCCGTATTCAACCGGTAGAGGATTTACGGATGCGTCACCTGTCAGTCTATCAGCGCCTTGCGATGATCATCGCGGTGCTTTCGATCGCCTTTTTTGCAGTTTCCGCCATGCAGATCACGGTGTTGCGCGACGCGGTGCTGGACGAGCGGCGAACCATGATCCACGGCATGGTCGATGCAGCGGTCAAAATTCTCTCCTTTTACGATAGCGAAGCAAAGGCCGGCAGGATGGAGCCTGAGCGCGCGCGGCAGATGGCGTTCTCTGCGATCGGCGCAATGCGCTGGGGCGAATATGCCGATTATGTCGGCGTCTACGGCACCGGAAGCGCCGACGCGGGCGTCACCTATGTCCATTCCAATCCAAAATACATCAACGTCAATCGTTGGGACTTCAAGGATAGTCACGGCAAGCTCCTGATTCAGGACATCGTCCGCACGGCCCGCTCGGGCGGCGGCTATGTCGAATATTTCGCGCCGCGTTCGGCCGGCGGTGCCGAACTGCGCAAGCTCTCTTATGTCGGCTCGTTTGGCGAGGGCGAGCAGCGTCTCGCGCTCCAGGCGGGCGTTTATGTCGATGACATCGACGCTGTCGTCGTGAGCCGGTCGGTTTGGGCCGCGATCGCTGCATTCTGCGGGCTTGTCGTCGCGGGATTGACCGCGTTCTGGCTCGGCCGCGGCATTGTCGTTCCGCTGGCAAAGACCTGCGACGTGATGGATCAGATGACCAAGGGCAACCTGGCGTTCGACGTGCCGTTCGTCGATCGCAAGAACGAGATCGGCCGGATCGCGAGAAGCCTTCAGGTGTTCAAGGATCATCTGGTCGAAACCACGCGGCTCCGCATCGAGCAGGAGCAGATGAAGCTTCGCGCCGCCGAGGACCGCAAGGCCGTCATGGCGCGTATCGCGGACGAGTTCGAGCACAGCATCGGTGGCGTGATCCGGGGTACTGCGGCTGCCGCCGACGAGCTGCAGAATTCGGCGTCGTCGATGTCCGAGATCGCGGTTGGCACGACGGGCCAGAGCGCCAAGGTCGCCGCCGCTGCCGAGCAGACCGCATCGAACGTTCAGGCGGTCGCGGCTTCCGCCGAGGAGCTGTCGTCCTCGATCAAGGAGATCGCGCGGCAGGTCACGCAGTCGACGTCGATCGCGCAGAACGCGGTCGAGCAGGCGACGCGCACGGAAACCATGGTCGAAAAGCTGGTGCACGCGACCCAGAAGATCGGCGAGGTCATGGCCTTGATCCAGACGATCGCCGGACAGACCAACCTGCTGGCGCTCAACGCCACGATCGAGGCGGCCCGAGCGGGCGAAGCGGGCAAGGGATTTGCCGTCGTTGCCAACGAGGTCAAGGCGCTGTCCTCGCAGACCGCGAAAGCCACCGACGAGATCGCAAGCCAGATTCAGGCCATTCGCGATGCGACCGGCTCGACCGTCGATGCGATCCGCGACATCGGCACCACCATCGGACAGATGAACGAGATCGCGGGCTCGATCGCCACCGCCGTCGAGCAGCAAGGCACGGCGACTCAGGAAATCGCCCGCAGCGTGCAGCAGGCGTCGCAGGGAACGCACGATGTCATGCAGACCATCGTCGGCGTCCGCGAAGCGTCGGGTCAGGTCGACAGCGCCGCCACGCGCGTGCTGAGCGCGGCCGGACAGCTCACCGCCCAATCCGAGCAGCTCAAGAGCGAGACCGGAAAGTTCCTCGGCAACATCCGCGCGGCCTGACGTGCCGTAGCCCGCGAGTCCGGGCAATGCGTAGGGTGGGCAAAGCGACAGCGTGCCCACCATGTCGCGCAAATAGTGGGGATCGACGGTGGGCACGGCGCGATGCGCCTTTGCCCACCCTACGCACCGGCTCGCCATCCCTCGGCGAGCATAGATCGTCATATCCGCGCAGCTGATGTCGCCGGCGCCCGATCGCGGGATGGACAACGGCGCGTTGCGCGCCGATGATGGCGCTCCGAGGCCGATCCCAAAGGAACCGATCGCAACGCCGCGCTTTGAAAATGCGGCGCGTGTCGCATGCGAGGCAGCCCGGCTGCCGAGCCAAGGAGGACACCTACAAGCGAGGACATCAAAATGGCGGACGAGCAGAGCAAACCCTCCGGCCCCGATCTCACGGCAGGCGTCGAACCGAGCGACTTCAAGGACAACATGCTGCTCGGGCATGTCGGCGACCAGGAGGTGCTGCTGGTGCGCTCCGGATCCGAGATCTTCGCGATCGACGCGCATTGCAGCCATTATCACGGCCCGCTAGCCGAGGGGCTCGTGGTCGCCGAGGGCATCCGCTGCCCCTGGCATCATGCCTGTTTCGATCTGCGCACCGGAAAGGCTGTGCGTGCGCCGGCCTTGTCGGCCTTGTCGGTCTGGCGTGTCGACCAAACCGGCGGCCGCATCGTCGTGCGCGAGAAGCAGGAGCAGCCAAGGCCGTCGCGAAAGCCGGCAGCCGGTGCGCCGAAGCGGATCGTGATCGTCGGCGGCGGTGCGGCTGGCTTCGCTGCAGCCGAGATGCTGAGACGGGAGCAGTTCGACGGTGAAATCACCATGCTGAGCAACGACGCAGCGCCGCCGGTCGATCGTCCCAATCTGTCGAAGGACTATCTCGCCGGCAGTGCGCCGGAAGACTGGCTGCCGCTGCGGCCGAATGGTTTCTATGCAGAGTCCAGGATCGACCTCCGCCTTGCAGCAGATGTCGTGTCCATCGATGCGAAGACACGGCAGGTCGCGCTCGCCGACGGCAAGATGCTGCCTTATGACCGCCTGCTGCTCGCAACCGGCGCCGAACCGGTGCGGCTGCCGATCCCGGGTGCCGATCAGCCTCATGTGTGCACGCTGCGCACGCTCGCGGACTGCCGCGCGATCATCGACGCGGCGAAGGGTGCGAAGCGCGCGGTCGTCATCGGCGCGAGCTTCATCGGGCTCGAAGTCGCCGCCGCGCTTCGGACGCGCGAGATCGAGGTCCATGTCGTGGCGCCTGAGCAGCGACCGATGGAGCGCATCCTGGGGCCCGATATGGGCGACTTCGTGCGCGGCCTTCACGAAGAGCATGGTGTGATTTTCCATCTCGGCGACACCGTCGTCGCCATCGAGGGCAAACGGGCAACGCTCAAGAGCGGCGGTGTGCTGGATGCGGATGTCGTGGTGGTGGGCGTCGGCGTCCGTCCCCGGCTGACGCTTGCGGAGCAGGCCGGCCTTTCGATCGATCGCGGTGTCGTTGTCGATGCCTATCTCGAAACCACCGGCCCCGGCATCTTCGCGGCGGGCGACATCGCGCGCTGGCCCGATCGGCATTCCGGCGACAATATCCGCGTCGAGCATTGGGTCGTCGCCGAGCGCCAGGGGCAGGCCGCTGCGCGCAACATGCTCGGGCAGCGCGAAGCCTTCGATGCCGTGCCGTTCTTCTGGAGCCAGCATTACGACGTGCCGATCAACTATGTCGGCCACGCCGAAAGCTGGGATGAGATCGCCGTCGACGGCGACATCAAAGGCAGGGACTGCCTGCTGCGTTACAAGAAGAAGGGCCGCGTGCTGGCGGTGGCCTCGATCTATCGCGATGTCGCGAGTCTCAAGGCGGAGCTTGCGATGGAGCGCAACGAGACGGTGTGACCGTCGGACGCGCGCGAGGCGCGGCCGATGAACTTGCCGGCCGGCCCCGTCTGCGGCGGCACCAATTGCGGGCGTGCGCCTCACCAGTGGAACGTGGCGCCCTTGCCGATGTCGCAATCGAACGCAGCCTCTTGAAGCACCGCGAAGGTCGCGGGGTTCAGCAACGTCACATGGGCTTCGACGTTGCCGTTGGTGCGCACCCTGTAGGACAGGAACTCGTTGACCGGCGTCTTGTCCGGCCTCACGGTAAAATGCGTCGCCGAAAAAGCGATGGTTCCGTCGGGCTGGATCATGTAGCCGTCGAAGCGCCTGCTTCCCTTGATCGGTGGTCCCGATTTGTCGGTGCCATGCACCTGACACACGGACAGATCGATGGCCATGTGAACGTCCTTGCCACCCAGCACGGCCTTCTCCAGGGCGGCATAGTCCGGGTTGGGTTCTTCCGCGATTGCGCGGTGGCTGCTCAGCGGATTCAACAAGGCCAGAAGGCTAACGATGCCCATCAGGGCGTATCTCGACATGAACCAACTCCAGAAATGAAACACGCACGGGTTGTTGCTATGGCAGAACGGAAGGGGCCATTAGGGGGCGGCTGCCGATCTGCGGCGTAAGACAATAAACGTCCTGTGTTACGCAAGTATTTCGGGGCACGAGAGCGACGTCGGTTCGCGATTTCTCTGTCTTGCAACGGCGGAGGTCGCAAGCGTCTTCGTTCTCGCGGCGCGGTTTGCGTCCGAGGGATGACAACATGGACCCTCTTCGAGAGGAGAGGGCGCAGGGAAGACCGGGCGCCGGCTGGCACCCATGGTCCGCGTGCAACAAAAAAGCACGCGGCAGAACCACAGGTTCAGCCGAAAACGTCCGGCCTTCCCTGCGCAATGGTGTTACGGCTTATACGTGCTCTCCCCGGTGACCAGGCTTTGTTGTCACCGTCATCGACAGATCGTTCTATCGACTTGACGCCAGCCCAGGGGCGCCAGGACCACACGACTTCGCCGTCCGCATCATGCTGTTCGTCTCACAGCACATCGCGTCCATCGCATCCCGAGCCCAACGTCCGTGACGATCGCGAAGCGCCCCTCTTGTGGGCACGGGACGCGCGAATGGTCGTTCTGATTTGCCCGACAACGCAAGGGAAATTGTGCACGACGGGCAGTTTGTGCATGGCGGGGATGCTCTAAACACACATGCTCCTCCACCGTCATTGCGAGCGCACGCGAAGCAATCCAAAGTCTCACCGCTGATACAATCTGGATTGCTTCGTCGCTGTCGCTCCTCGCAACGACGGCTCCTCCTTCTGTCGTCATTCCGGGCTCGCGCTTCCGCGTGCCCCGGAATGACCAGGCTGGCTGGGCAAAGGAGCGCAAGCGACGTGCCCACCGTCCTACCCGTGTGCGTGATGGTTGGCACGCGGAGCCTGTCATCGGGCGCGCGTGCGCGCGGCCCGGTGGCTTTGCCCACCCTACGGGGCATCTCATCTTTTTCTCATCATTGCATCATTACTTTCCTCGCAAGGCCGCCTATGTCGGGAAACCGCCGCGCACAGGCGCGCGCACTGACAAAGGAAGGAAGTCCTGTCATGCATATATCCAGATCATCAACTTCAATCTCAAAGATGCGACCGAACAGCAGTACCTCAATATCTGCGAAGAACTGGCGCCAACATTCGGTTCCCTCGTTTCGACAAACGCAAGCGCGAGCAAATGATCATAGGCGTCCTGCGGTGAAACCTCCGGCAGCATCGCGGCGAGCAACGACAGCGTCGTGCGGCGGACCACCGACGATGCGGCGAGCGCTTGCCGCGCGACGGGATCGTCGATGTCGGAAAGGTAGAGCCGGGTCAGCTCCTCGACCACGCGGCAGTATGGCGGCTTCGACGTCTACCATGCGGCGTCCACTCATCGCGGCCATGGCGAGGATCCATTGCTTGATGATTGCTGTGCCTGGCCCCCCGCCGGGTTCCCGTACGAAGGTCCGTCATTCGTGTTACAGCTATGTTTCAGGGGGTCACGAGCCGTGCGTGCGCGCGCCGAATGACATGCACCGCGCAGCAAATGCGGAATTTCGGACGCATGAGTTGGTAGGCGTCGGGCCTCGACATCTCATTGCGAATTTTACGGACCCAAGGCCGGGCCAGATGGTGATACGGGACTCGCCAAACCTTGCGCCGAATGAGACGGACCAGGCGATGTTTCCGGCGATGCTCGTCAGACAAACAAATGGCCGCTTGGCCTACTTTTATTAACAATTACAAATTCTTACGTTGCGACATTTTGTTGCTGTTGCTAACCTAGGGTAGTACCTCTACCCTAATCTCCACTATTTATACGAGGACGTGGCTATTCGTAACAGGGCCGTGACGTGAAGGGGCAGGTCAGCGACGTAACCTGCCGCGATGCGGATCGGTGCCGAAGTGGCGGAGACAGACTGCCTGGACATGCACGCATAGCTTCAATCGCGGCATTCGAATCTCGAAGACGCTTTGGTGGCTGGCTGATCTCTTCCGGGTAGTGCGACGCGCTCGGCGCGGCGGAGAGTTCACATGGGGAAGGCCTGGGTCAGCGAGCCGGCTTTTTCGTACCAATCGATCGCCGTCGACAGCATAGACGTGCTGAAGAAACCGGTGGACGGCGCAGATGCCGAGATCGTTCAACTCGGCAAAGGTTGCATCAACGGCCGCCTGAGCCGGGCAACCATCGGCGACCTCTCGTTCAGCAGAGGCTCGTTCTCGCTTCCGATCCGGACGTCGGGCGTTTTGAGCCGGACCAGGCTGACACTCGGCCTTCTTCTGCGAAGTGCGGAGCCGGTGAGGGATTCGTCCGGGCTGCCGGCGATCGCCGGCGATATCTTCATCGTGCCTCCGGGACTCGACCACCATAACGTCTATGGCGGGCCGGCTTCGTTCGTCGGGTTGACGATCGATCCGATCGAGCTGGCAACGCTGTCCGGAGGCGAGGCGGTTCTTTCACAGCCGGAATACTGGTCGCGACGGCATCGCTGCCGGCCGCAAAACCCGCAAGCCGCCCTGGACATGGACCGGCGCCTGCGAATGGTCTTTGCCACACTGGCTAGTCGAAAGACGCTGCCAGCCACGACCGCGATGTACTTCAAGCGCGCCATCCTCGAAGGGTTCGCTGAACCCCTTGCGACAGCGAGTGCTCCCAAGCAGTCGTCGAGCGTCGGATCGGAGGTGGCGATTGTCAGAAGGGTGGAGGATTTCGTCGAGGCCACCCAGCACCGGCCGGTCCATATCTCCGAGCTTTGCACGGCCTTGAAAATTTCCCGTCGCACGCTTCACCGTTGCTTCGAAGACGTTCTCGGGATCGGTCCTGTCGCCTTTCTGCGGCAGAAGCGGCTGTGCTCAGTTCATTCGGCGTTGCGCCAGTTGGACCGGCGGACAAATCGGGTGACGCAGGTCGCAACGGAGTTCGGGTTTCTCGAGCTCAGCCGGTTCGCGAAGCAGTACCATGCCGTGTTTGGCGAATATCCGCATCAGACGCTGCGCCGCTAGCGCGTTTTCGAGCGAAGTGGATACCGGTTCGCGTGTAGAAAACGCGTCAAAACAAAAATCTTAGCGCTTCGGTTCTGATTCAATCGGAACCGAAGCGCTAAGCCGCAGAATGTTCCCGAAACGATGGTCGCCTTGCCATCTCTGATAAATTTCGCGCCGCGCGCGAGGCGGTGGCACAAAGCGCCTATCTGGGGGATCACTGACGAAATAAGCTTTGTTTCCCAAGAACGAGCCGGGCGCAGTCATCTGATCGAAAACGAGAAGATGGAGTGCGCAACAGAGCAGCAGGATTAAGGGGGAGGTAAGTCATGGTGATGTTCTCCAAGCAACGCGCTTCAGCCTATGTGACGGCCTGCGCATCGGTGGTCGCGCTCGCCCTCATGACACAGGACCAGGCGGCATTCTCGGCGCCGCTTTCGCCAATTCCGATGAGCGTCCAGAATAATGATGCGTGGGACGTCATGTCCGTCGCCGTTCGGCGTGGCGGTGCGGCGGTCGGCCCGCGCGGCGGAGCTGTCGTTCACCGCGGCGGCGCGGCGGTCGGACCGCGTGGCGGCGCGGCCGTACGCCGAACCGCGGTTGTCGGACCACGCGGCAACGCGGCGGTTCGCCGCACGGCCGTTGTCGGCGGGCGGGGCGGATGGGCCCGGCCCGGTTGGTATCGGTGGCCTGCGGGCGGCGCGATCGCGGCCGGCGCGGCGCTCGGCTTTGTCAGCGCTGCGACTGCTGTTGCCTGGGCCGGCGCCGCGCCGTCGCCGGGCATGTGCTGGTACTACACGGATGCTTCCAGAACCCAAGGCTTCTGGGATTATTGTCCATGACGGTCGAGGGCAGATAGCCGCGCGGGGACATCACCATGTCACTGGATCAAATCGAGAGCGGCGAAGGGCGACCGGACCATGTCCGGACGGATGAAATGGTCCGGATCCCGGCTGGCACGTTCCGGATGGGGTCCGATCATCATTATGCGGAGGAAGCGCCAGCCCATCATGTGGCCGTCGACGGCTTCTGGATCGATCGCACGCCGGTGACCAACCGGCAGTTCAAGGCCTTCGTCAACGCGACCGGACATGTCACGACCGCGCAGGTTCCGCCTGATCCGAAGCAATATCCAGGCGCGTTGCCGGAGATGATCTACGCGGGATCGCTGGTATTCTCGCCGCTGCCGGGAATTACCGATCTCGGCGACTGGAGCCAGTGGTGGACGTTCATGAAGGACGCCAACTGGCGTCGTCCTTATGGACCGAGAAGTAACATCAAAGGGCTCGACGACCATCCGGTCGTCCATGCCTCATACGCCGACGCGCTGGCCTATGCGCAATGGGCCGGCAAGGATCTCCCCACCGAAGCCGAATGGGAGTTCGCCGCGCGCGGCGGCCTCGACGGCGAGGAGTATGCCTGGGGCAATAGTTTCATGCCCGGCGGCCGGCACATGGCGAACACCTGGCAGGGAAAATTTCCGCTCGAGAATCTCCGCGACGACGGCCATGAACGGACCTCGCCGGTCTTGGCCTTTCCACCGAACGGCTACGGCGTCTACGACATGATCGGTAATGTCTGGGAGTGGACCTCCGACTGGTGGTCGACGCGTCACGAAGCCGATGCGCCGAAGGCCTGCTGCGTTCCCAGCAATCCGCGTGGCGGTCCCGAGGCGGCCAGCCTTGATCCATGTCAACCCAACATCCGCATTCCACGAAAAGTGTTGAAGGGCGGTTCGCATCTTTGTGCGCCAAGCTATTGCCGGCGCTATCGCCCCGCGGCGCGTCATGCGGAACCGATCGATACTTCGACAAGCCACGTCGGATTCAGATGCGTGGTCCGATCACCTAACGTCCAGTCGCCTTGAGGAGTTTTTGCATCGTGTAGGGAGTTGAGGAATGTATAGTGAAGCCAAGAAGAATTCCAAGAACAGCACCAGGCTCAATCCGTCACGCAATGGCCCCAACCATTTGCTTCGCAACCTACTCGCTGCAGCGCTTGTCGCGACAAGCCTCTCGCCATTAGCCAGTTCCCCGGCCTCCGCCCAACAGCCGAACGCCGCAAAGCCGAACATCCTCGTCATCTTCGGCGACGATGTCGGACAATCCAATATCAGCGCCTACACCGATGGCTTGGTCGGCTACAGGACGCCCAATATCGACCGGATCGCCAAGGAAGGCATGCGGTTTACGGACTATTATGCGGAGAACAGTTGCACGGCCGGCCGATCCACCTTCATCACCGGTCAAGTCTGCCTGCGCACCGGATTGTGCAAGGTCGGCATCCCCGGCGCTGCGGTAGGTCTGCAGGACCGCGACGCGACGATCGCCCAGGCGCTCAAGCCGCTCGGCTATGCGACGGGCCAGTTCGGCAAGAACCATCTCGGCGATCGCGATGAATATCTGCCGACCAAACACGGCTTCGACGAATTCTTCGGCAATCTCTATCATCTCAATGCCGAGGAAGAGCCGGAGCGGCCCTATTATCCGAAGAACGACGCAACGTTCGTCAAGACGAGTTCACCACGCGGCGTTCTCAAGGCATCCGCCGACGGCAAGATCGAAGATACCGGGCCGCTCAACAGGAAGCGGATGGAAACCGTCGACGACGAGACGACCGCCGCGGCGATCGATTTCATGCAGCGTCAGACCAGGGCCAACAAGCCGTTCTTCACCTGGATGAACACCACGCGGATGCACGCGTTCACCCATGTTCGTCAATCCATGCAGGGCCAGAGCGGCATGCCCGGCAACGAATATGCCGACGGCATGATCGAGCATGACGGCGACGTCGGAAAACTGCTCAAGGCGCTCGATGATCTCGGCATCGCCAACAACACCATCGTGGTCTACAGCACGGACAACGGTCCGAACCAATGGTCGTGGCCGGATGCCGCGACGACGCCGTTCCGCAGCGAGAAGGACACCAACTGGGAAGGCGCGTTCCGTGTGCCGGCGATGGTGCGCTGGCCCGGCCACGTAAAGGCCGGCGAAGTCTCCAACGAGATGATGTCCGGTCTGGACTGGTTCCCGACGCTGGTGGCCGCGGCGGGTGACACCGATGTCAAGGACCGGCTGCTCAAAGGCGCCGATCTCGGCGGCAAATCCTTCAAGGTGCATCTCGACGGCTACAATCAATTGCCGTTGCTGACCGGCCAGGGGAAATCG
>CAWAXO010000058.1:0-11574 GCA_963786015.1 uncultured Alphaproteobacteria bacterium
GCCGCGTCATCGTCGATGGCGGTAAGCTCTCCGCCCAGCCGGGCTCCGGCAAGTTCTTCGCACGCAGCGGCGGCGAGGCCGCGAAGCCGCTCGGGCGTCTGGTCGCCGACATGGACCCGGAACAGAATTTCGGCGCGAAGCTGCTGTGAGCCGCGGCAGATGAGTTTGGTGTGCACAGGGCGCGGGTCGTATCTGTCGATTTTGCGCCGCGCCGCACCTGACGTTCTCTGTGCGCGGACGCCCGCTGTCACATTATTGGCAAGTTTCGAGATGGGAAGACGCCCACTTCCGCAAGGCCGCGGAGCCAGGCCGCTTCATTCGGCATTGCTGGCGGCAAGCGAATCGTTGTTGCCGACTATTGTGCCGAATCCTAGTCTCGCGGTGTTGGTCGCCACCACACCACCTCTCATAGGCAATCAAAACAAACAGCGGCCACGGAGGAAACAATGCGATACAGCAATCCAGATCGTCGAACCATTCTGAAAACCATGACGTCCATCGCGGCGGCATCGTCGATGGCAAACATCAATGTTGGACAGGCGGAGGCCGCCAGCGCTTCCGATCCCGCCCTGAGCCCCGCGCTTGGGGATGTCGATCAGGCGCTGCGGCAGGCCGTCAACGCGCGGACCGTGCCGGGCCTCGTCGCGATTGCGGCAAACGACAAGGGCATCGTCTACGAGGGCGCGTTCGGGCCCTCGATCACCGCGGACAGCGTGTTCTGGATCGCGTCGATGACCAAGGCGATCACGGGCGCCGCGGCCATGCAACTGGTCGAGCAGGGCAAGCTGCAGCTCGATCAGCCGATGGGCAAGCTGCTTCCGCAACTGGATCAGCCCAAGGTGCTGGAGGGCTTCGACGCCAACGGCGCGCCGAAGCTTCGTCCCGCCAAGCGCGCGATCACGCTGCGCCACCTCCTCACTCACACGGCGGGTTTCGTGTACAGCATCTGGAGTGAGCCGATGAAACAGTTCGAGAAGGTCACGGGAACTCCCTTCGTCGGCGACTGCAAGAATGCCAGCTTCAACGCGCCGCTGATGTTCGATCCCGGCGATCGCTGGGAATACGGCATCAATATCGACTGGGTCGGCAAAGCGGTCGAGGCCGTGAGTGACCAGTCATTGGAGGTCTATTTCAAGGAGAAGATCTTTGCGCCGCTCGGCATGACCGATACCGGCTTCCTGATCAGCTCCGCGCAGAAGGCCCGTGTCGCGCCGATGTTCAGCCGGGAAGGCGACGGCTCGCTCAAGCCGATGGACTTCGAAATGCCGCAGCGGCCCGAATTCTTCATGGGCGGCGGCGCGCTGTTCAGCACGCCGCGGAACTACATGGCGTTTCTGCAGATGCTGCTGCACGACGGCACGTTCAACGGCGCGCAGGTGCTGAAGCCCGAGACGGTGGCGTTGATGCGGCAGAACCACATCGGGGATCTCAACGTCGTCACCTTGAAGACGGTGGACCCGGCAAGCTCGAACGACGCCAACCTGTTCCCCGGCATGACCCAGAAATGGGGGCTGTCGTTCGACATCAATACCGAACCGGGCCCGGCCGGACGCAGCGCGGGAAGTCTCGCCTGGGCCGGACTATTCAATACCTATTTCTGGCTCGATCCGAACAAGCGCGTGACCGGCACGATCATGACGCAGCTCCTGCCGTTCGCCGACGCGCAGGTCCTGAAGATGTTCGCCAAGTTCGAGAGCGGTCTCTACGCCGCTATCGCCTGACGCGTGATCCGGAAAAGAGCCTGCCCCGCACGTCGATCGCGGGGCGGGCACCGGCTGTTCTTCGCGACAAACGCGAAATCGCGTTCTATCGATCCCGATGCTCCAGCCGTGCCGCGAGCGGCTCGGCCAACCCCGACGTCGGCTTCGCGGCCGGACGCCGGAAGGTGCCTGCGGTGGCCTTGCGCAGCCGCAGCGCATGCAGCGCTTCCGCCTGCTTCACCGCGGCGATGACCTGATCGACCACGGGCACGGGAATGCGGTCGGCGACGCGGCTCGCAAGGCCCGAAAGCGGCGCGCCGGCGAAGATCAGCACGTCGGCCTCGTCTTCCTTGACGCTGCGCAAAGCAAGCTCGACGAGCAGATCTTCCTTCTCGTTCTGGACGTCGGAGATCTGCCGAAAGCTGCCGTCGAGCATGCGGATGCCCGCGCAGCGCTCCCACAGCCCGTGCATGCGGACGCATTCCTCGTACCAGGGACCAAGCGCCTGCGCGAAGGTGACGATGGCGAAACGGCGGCCGGCCATGCAAGCGGTCAGCATCGCGGCTTCGGCAAGGCCTATCACCGGCACGTCGAACAATTCCCTTGCCGCGAACAGCCCGGGATCGCCGAACGCCGCAATGATCGCCGCGTCGATGTCGCGATGCCGTTCGGCGAGCATTTCGAGCGCCACAGCGCCGCCGATCTGCGCCTCGGCGCGCGTCGCGATATAGGGCACGCCGCGTGGCGCGGTGGCCGATATCAGCGTCGTGTCGGGCGCAGCGGCACCCCGGGCGACCTGCATCATCAGCTCGGTGACGTCAGCGCTGGTGTTGGGATTGAGCAGCAGCAGCTTCATCGCGGAAATCCGAATGATTTGGTCAGAAGGAGGTGGCGCCATCGACTATACGATCGATGGCGCCGGTATCCATCGGTCGTCTCGCAAGACGCGGTCGTCGCGCTGCTCAAAATGCCAGCGAATACCGGTGATTCAACCAGCATATCGACCGAAATCTATGCAGTGCGGGATTCGTTATTGCACGAACGAATTGGCCAGAAGATGATCCGCGCGAACCAGCAAGGCAAGGCTGCTGGACAAGGGATAATCAATGCCTCATCGCCTCGGCATGATCACGCCGTCGTCGAACTCGGTGCTGGAGCCGGTCACCGCGGCCATGCTGGCGGCAAGCCCTGACGTGACCGCGCATTTCTCGCGCCTGCGGGTGACCGAGATCGCGCTGGACGCGCCCGCGCTCGGACAGTTCGACCCCGGCCACATGCTGCCGGCGGCGGAGCTGCTTGCCGATGCAAAGGTCGATGCGATCGCCTGGAACGGCACGTCCGCGAGCTGGCTCGGGATCGATCGTGACGAGCAGCCTCTGCGCGGCGATCACCGAGCGGACGGGCATTCCGGCGACCACATCGACGCTGGCTTGTCTCGAGGCGATCAGATGCGGTGGTGCCAGGCGGGTCGGGCTGGTGACGCCCTATACCGACGATGTCCAGAAGCGTATCGGCGAGGTCTGGGGCAAGGCGGGCGTCGCGTGCCATGCCGAGAGGCATCTCGGCATCCGCGACAATTTCGCCTTCGGCACCGTTGACGCGCAGCCGATCGCTGAAATGATACGGGCGGTCGTGGGCGAAGGCTGCGATGCCGTCGTCATTCTCTGCACCAATCTGAATGGCGCGCATATCGCGGCCACGCTCGAACGGGAGCTCGATGTGCTGATCCTCGAACTCGGTCGCGGTGACGCTGTGGCGGTCGCTGCGGATCGCAGGCGCGGATGGCGGACGATCTGGCGGGCTGGGGCAGAATCTTCAGGGAAGCGGGATTTCGGACATGACGACCCAATTGACACGGTCAATTCGATATGGCGGTGCGTGGCGGCACCATCGTCACCGCGAGCGACGAATTCCGCGGCGATGTCGGTATCCGCGACGGCCGGATCGTCGCGGTGGCCGACCGCATCGAGGGCGCGGCGCGCGAGATCGACGCGAGCGGCTTGCTGGTGCTGCCGGGCGGCATCGACAGCCATGTCCACATCTCGCAGCCCTCGGGCCCGGACATCGTGATGGCCGACGACTTCGCCTCCGCCACGCGCGCCGCGGCGGCCGGCGGCAACACCATGGTGTTGCCCTTTGCGCTGCAGATCAAGGGATCGTCGCTGCGCGCCTGCGTGGAGGATTACAGGAAGCTCGCCGAGGGCGAATGCTATGTCGACACCGCCTTTCACCTGATCATTTCCGATCCGACCGCCGTCGTGCTCGGGCAGGAGCTGCCGGCGCTGGTCAAGGACGGCTACACCTCGTTCAAGGTGTTCATGACCTATGACGACCTCGTTCTCAACGACAAGCAGCTTCTGGAGGTGTTCGAGGTCGCGCGGCGCGAGAAGGCGCTGGTCATGGTTCATTGCGAAGGCTACGACGCCATCCGCTATTTGACCTCGCGCCTGGAGCAGGAAGGCAAGATCGCACCTTATTATCACGGCGTGTCCCGGCCGCAGGCGGTCGAGCGCGAGGCCACCCACCGCGCGATCAGCCATGCCGAGATCGTCGGTGTCCCGATCATGATCGTGCACGTGTCGGGCCGGGAGGCGATGGAGCAGGTGCGCTGGGCCCAGCAGCGCGGCCTGCCGGTGCACGCCGAAACCTGTCCGCAATACATCACGCTGACGGCCGACGACATGAAGGGCCTGAACATGGACATGACCGGCAGCAAATATGTCTGCTCGCCGCCGCCGCGCGATGTCGAGAGCCAGCAGGCGATCTGGGAAGGCCTCACGGGCGGCGTCTTCCAGACCTTTTCATCGGATCATTGTCCTTTCCGTTATGACGATCCCAGGGGAAAGCTGATCCCGAAGGGGCGGACGTCGTTCCGCTGGGTGCCGAACGGCATCCCCGGCGTCGAGACGCGGTTGCCGATCCTGTTCTCCGAAGGCGTCTCCAAGGGACGCATCTCCTTGCAGAAATTCGTCGAGCTGACTGCGACAAATCACGCGCGCATTTACGGCCTCTATCCCCGCAAGGGCTCGATCGGCGTCGGCTTCGACGCCGATCTCGTGCTGTGGGATCGCAATCTCAAGCGCACCATCCGCCAGGCCGACCTGCATCACGGATCGGACTACACGCCCTGGGAGGGTTTCGAGGTCACGGGCTGGCCGGTCATGACGATCGCGCGGGGCCGCGTCGTCGCCGACAATGGCGCAATCGTCGGAGAGAAGGGCGCCGGCGAAATCCTGAGCCGCACCACCTCGAGCCTGGTCGAGCGGTAAGGCCAATCATTTCCATAGCGATCTCAATGGGAGTGCGGCGGCTTTGTGCCGGAACGGCACAGAGCGTTCGCAGCGCGTTAGCCTCGTCAAGGGGCTCGCGCCGATCGCAAATTGATTTGCGGCATGGAGTCAGTGTATCAGGGCCGCATTCTCCTGAATTGTGGAAATTTGGACATGGCCGAAGCGGACTTGGATGTCGTCATTCGCTCGCTTGCAAAGAAGCAGATACAAGACCCTGACGGATGCCGCCAAGAAGCGGCATGGCCGGCTGATGGGCATGGCCGCCAAGGCAAAGGACAAGGACGCCAGGAACCGCTACAAGCACATCGCCAAGAACACGTTGGAGTTGGCGCGGGCCGCCGCAAGGCGTCTGCAGATCACGGCGGAGAACACGGCCGACAGCTATGCGCGGTCGATCAAGAAGGCGGCCGAGGACGCGCCGGTGACGAAGCCCGTCAAGAAAGAGCCGGTCAAGAAGGAAAAGGCCGAACCGTAACACGGCCCGTCTCGCGTCGCGTGATGTCGCCGCTTTGCCTCTAAGGGATGCAGATATCTTGCGTCTCGCGCAGGGGCGACGAAGAGCCCACAATCACGACCACTCTCTCCGCCGTCATTCCGGGATGCGCAAGGCGCAGGCCCGGAATCGATAACCACCGCCGGTGGCTATGGATTCGGGCTCGCCGCTTGCGCGTCGCCCCGGAATGACGGCAGAGATAATGGTCGTCCTGGAGATATGTGGGTGCGTTCGCCGAAACGACAGATGAGATTGTCTTTCGAGATGTGTGCATACGCTAGCGAAGAGCCGTCCAGACATTCTCCTTACGCCTCTCCCGCGCCGCTTTTACATAAACGCCATGCGGACTAGCGCAGACGTGACCGGCAGATAGGAACCAAGCTCACGCTCCCGCTTTGAGGTGCTGAAGAGCGGCGACCGAGCCTGCAGTCGCAAAGCTCTATGACAGTTGGAGCAGATCAATGCGGAGCAGATCGCGTATCGTCGTGCTGTCCGTCGCCATTCCGCTTGTGCTGACGTTCGCGTCGGCGCCAACTTTCGCCCGCGGCGGCGGCGCAAGCCATTCTTCATCGGGAATGGGATCCACGGTCGGACTGGCCAATTCATCCCGGTCGTTGGGCGCGGGCGCAGGTCCGGTCGATCCCGGCATTAATCCGACGCAGGCTCCGGTGCCCGGCACGTCGGGGTCGCCGGCTGCCGACATCGCGCTTCACGCGAGCGGCGCGAAGACGCCCGGCGCGGCGCCCGATCGCGACAGCGACGCCAAGATCGATGCCGAGAACCGAAGGCTCGATCGCACGGTCGACAGCATCTGCAAGGGATGTTGACGCAGACGGGTTGTCAGGCGCACAAGGCAGTCATGCCTGAAATTCGTGGGCTGTCACTCTGTGTAGCTTTCGGCTCGCCCTCGCGTGATGTGGCGAGCCTTTTCGTTCACGGCCCGCTGAATACTACTACCGATGAGTTGATCAGATGGCGGTCATCGCCGCCGTTCAAGAATATCTCATCAAACCTTAACTACATTTAAATAGAGAGCGCGGCGTTCGCACGCCATCTTGATGGAGCCTTCGGCGCGCGGTCGGCGTTGTCGGCAAGCTTCTCTGACAGTTCTTCCAACGAAAAAAATCAGGAAACGTACGAGGCGGGTGGCGTGATCCACACGCACGACGGATGCTGTTCGAGGTCCAATGGCTTTGCTGTCACGATCCTTCATTCGCAAGCGGGCGATTTCCGCGGCAACTGCGTTTCTGGTGTCTGCGGCGTCGCTGGCGCTGGGACCGCACCCGTCAGCCGTACCTCGCACGCCTCTCGTCGCGACGACACACGGGAGTTCCGACTGGCGGCGTGCTTCAACGGGAATGTTGTCACCGCAGTACGGCGGGACGCCGGCGCAGCTCTGCAATTGGCGCCTGCAAGCGGTAAAGGCCACGGTGAGGTCGGCGCCTTTGCCGCCCTTGGGATGATCCTTGCACCCGACACGCCGGTGTCGCTTCATGCGCGTCGATCAATCGGCGAACGCTGAACATCGCGCTGCTCGCCCCGCGAGCGCGCAGTAAGGTCTGAATATGGGACTGGTTCGTTTTGCCCTGCGGTTTCCGCACACGTTCTACGTGGTTGCAGCGCTGATCCTGTTTCTCGGGGTCACCGCCTGCCTGACGATGCCGACGGACATCTTTCCCGGAGATCAACATTCCCGTCGTGACGGTGATCTGGAGCTATACCGGCCTGCAGCACGCCGGAGATGGAGCAGCGTGTCACCACCTACAGCCAGTATTCGATCTCGTCGAACGTCACCGGCATCAGGAACATCGAAGCCCAGACGATGGCGGGATTGTCGGTGCAGAAGATCTACTTCCAGCCGGACGTCAATCTCGATCTCGCCATCGCCCAGATCGTCTCGGCGACCAATGCCATTCGCGCGTTGATGCCGCCGGGAATCCAGGCCGCCGCTGGTGGTGCAGTTCAACGCCTCGAGCGTGCCGGTGCTGCAGATCAGCCTGAGCTCGGACACGCTGAGCGAACAGCAGCTCTATGATTACGGCATCTACCGCATCCGCCAGCAGCTCGCGCCAATTCCCGGCATCACGCTGCCGACGCCGGCCGGCGGAAAGTATCGCCAGATCATGGTCGATCTCGATCCGCCGAAACTGCTCGCCAAGGGGCTGACGCCGCTCGACGTCGTGAACGCCGTCAATGCGCAGAACCTGACCCTGCCGGCGGGCACGGCGAAGTTCGGCGAGAAGCAATATGCGGTCCGCACCAATGCGACGCCTGCGTCGATCGAGGATCTCAACAATATCCCGATCAAGGTGGTCAATGGCGCGACCGTCTTCGTCAAGGACGTCGGCGCAGGTCCATGACGGCTGGCTGGTGCAGCAGAACGTCGTGCGGCAGAACGGCCGCCGCTCGGTGCTGCTCAGCATCATCAAGAACGGCAACGCCTCGACGCTCACGGTCGTCAACGCCGTCCACAAGGCGCTGCAGACGGCGCGCGCCGCCGCGCCGCCCGGCATGCAGATCAACGAGCTGTTCGATCAGTCGGTGTTCGTGAAGCAGTCCGTCGCAGGCGTGCTGCGCGAGGGCGCGATCGCGGCGGCGCTGACCGCGCTGATGATCCTGCTGTTCCTCGGCTCGTGGCGCTCGACCGTGGTGGTCATGATCTCGATCCCGCTGTCGATCCTGACCTCGCTGATCGTGCTGTATTTCCTCGGCGAGACGCTCAACACGATGACGCTCGGCGGGCTCGCGCTCGCCGTCGGCATTCTCGTCGACGATTCCACCGTGACGATCGAGAACACGCATCGATTGCTGACAGAGGAGGGGCAGCCGTTGCCGCTCGCGACGTTGCACGGCGCGGCCGGGATTGCGGTGCCGACGCTGGTCTCGACGCTGGCCATCAGTTGCGTGTTCACCTCGGTGGTGTTCCTGGATGGCCCGGCGAAATACCTGTTCACACCGCTCGGGCTGGCGGTCGTGTTCGCGATGCTGGCGTCCTACGGGCTGTCGCGGACGCTGACGCCGATCATCATCGGCCTGCTGCTCAAGGGCGAGCATCACGGCTCCGGTGGATCTCGGACTGCCGGCTTCTTTGCGCGCTTCCATGCCGGCTTCGACCGCGGCTTCGAGGAGATGCGCCACGGCTATTCGCGACCTGCTCAGGGAGCTGGTCAGCCATCGCTTCATCCTGCCGGTCGTGATGCTGCTCGTGCTCGGGCTCGGCGCGATGATGTTCCCGCTGGTCGGGCGGGATTTTTTCCCGCGATCGATGGCGGGCAAATCCAGCTTCACGTCCGCGCGCCAGCGGGCACACGGATCGAGGACACCGAGCGCATCTTCCAGGCCGTGGAAGACAAGATCCGCGAGGTGATTCCCGACAAGGACCGGAGCTCGTCGTCGACAATATCGGTCTGCCGGCGCGCGCCTACAATCTGGCCTTCAGCGATGGCTCGACCATCGGCGTCAATGACGGCGTCATTCTCGTTTCGCTTGAAGGAAGGTCACGCGCCGACGGCCGATTATGTGCGGAAGCTGCGCCAGGTGCTGCCGCAAGCCTTTCCGGCGGACACGTTCTATTTCCAGGCGGCCGACATCGTGACGCAGATCCTCAATTTCGGTCTGCCGGCGCAGATCGACGTCCGCACCGTCGGCTACGACAAGGCCAACAATCTGCGCGTCGCCAAGGAGTTGCGGCAGCGCATCGCCGACATTCCGGGCATCGCGGATGCGCATCTGCAGCAGGAGGTCGATGCGCCGGCCTTCTATGCCGATATCGACCGCACGCGGGCAGCGCAGCTCGGGCTCAACGCCAACACGATCGCCACCAACGTCAATGTCAGCCTGAGCTCGTCGGAGCAGGTGACGCCGAATTTCTGGACCGATCCGAAGTCGGGGATTCCCTACTACCTCGCGGTCCAGACGCCGGAAAACCGCATCAGCTCGCTGAACGATCTCGGCAATACGCCGGTCTCGACCTCGATGTCGTCCACCGTGGCGGACGCACCGGTGCCGGGCCTGCTGAGCAATGTCGCGACCTTCCGGCGCGGCAGCATTCCGACCAACGCCAACCAGGCCAATATCCAGCCGGTCTACGAGGTCTATGCCAGCGTGCAGGACCGCGATCTCGGCAGCGTCGCGGGCCAGATCAACGAAGTCGTGGCGGACCTGCAGAAGCAGCTCAAGCCCGGCAACACGATCCAGGTCATCGGCCAGATCGAGAGCATGAATGGCGCCTTCATCAACCTCGGCATCGGCCTGCTGTTCGCCGCGGTGTTCGTCTATCTGCTGATGGTCGTGAACTACCAGACCTTCGGCGATCCCTTTGTCGTCATCCTGGCGCTGCCGGCGACGCTCTGCGGCATCCTCGCCATGCTGTTCGTGACGGGAACGACGCTCAACGTGCCGTCGCTGATGGGCGCGATCATGGCGGTCGGCGTCGCCTCGGCCAATTCGATCCTGCTGGTGACCTTCGCGCGCGAGCAGCAGCTCGCCGGCAAGAGCGCGTTCGAAGCCGCGATCGAGGCGGGACATACGCGCATCCGGCCGGTGCTGATGACGGCGGCGGCGATGATCGTCGGCATGATCCCGATGGCGATCGGCGCCGCCGGCGAGGAGCAGAACGCGGCGCTGGCGCGCGCGGTGATCGGCGGCCTTGCTGTTTGCGACGCCGACCACGCTGCTGGTCGTGCCATACCTGTTCGCCATGCTGCGCAAGGGAAACGACGGCAAGACCCATCGCGGGGTATTTGACGAGGTGCTGGAATGAACTTCAACCGACCCGCAAACATCGCGCCTGAAGAGACGAGCGAAAGATGGGCCATCGACCGCGAGCCCGATCCGGTGCCCGCGCCGCACGTCGGTCGCGTTGGAAGGGCGCGCTCTCGGGGATCGCGCTGCTGCGCTTGTCGCGGCGACGCTGGCCTATGGGCGGCAATCATTATGCGCAGAGCCGCGAGGTGGCGGCGATCGCGGACGAAAGCCGAAACCTGGTTCCGCAGGTGCGGGTGGAGACAGTGCGGCCGAGCGCAGCCACAGACGTGGTCAGTCTGCCCGCGACGACGTCGGCCTTCTCGGCGGCGAATATTTTCGCGCGCGCCAGCGGCTACATCGCCAAGCGCGAGGTCGACATCGGCGATTACGTGAGAGCAGGGCAGTTACTCGCGGAAATCGTCGCGCCCGAACTCGACCACCAGATCTCGCAGGCCGAGGCCACGCTCGCCCAGCTCCAGGCGGGGCTGCAGCAGGCGCAAGCCAACCGGGAGCTTGCGAAGGTGACCTGGGATCGCGACGGGCCGCTGGTGAAGCAGGGCTGGCTGACCGCGCAGCAGGGCACGACCGATGTCCAGACCCTCAAGGCGCAGGAGGCCGCGGTTTCGGTGGCGCAATCCAATGTGGTCGCTGAACAGGCGCAGTTGCAGGTGCTGCAACAGCAGAAGATCTACCAGCGCGTGGTGGCGCCGTTCGATGGCGTGATCACCCAGCGCAATGTCGACATCGGGAGCCTGGTGCAGGCGGACGCGACCAGCGGCACCTTCATGTTCACGCTGATGCAAGGCAACGTCATCCGGACCCAGGTGTTCGTGCCGCAGGACGAGGCGTTCGGGCTGCGGACGGGATCGAGGCCGTGATGCATGTTCCGGAAATTCCGGATCGCGCCTTTCCCGGCAAGGTGACGCGGATCGCGCAAGCCTTGCAGCCGGGATCGCGAACGCTTTTGACCGAAGTCGACATTCCAAATCCCGATGGCGCGCTCACGCCGGGGATCTACTGCACCATCGACCTTCACATTCCGCGCAAGACGCCGGGCGTCATGGTGTCCGCCGATGCGATCATTTTCAACGAAGACGGATTGCAGGTCGCCGTAGTGGACAATGGCGTGGTCCATCTGCGGAAGGTGAGGGTCGTTCGCGACTTCGGGCAGCAGGTCGATGTGGACAGCGGCATCAAGCCGGGCGACCAGGTGATCCTCAATCCGGCGGTCGATCTCGCCGACGGCAGTAAAGTGCAGGCCCAGCGGCTGACGACGCCGCAGACATCATGAGCATGGGCGCAGCGGACACGGAATGTTCCGCCGCCACGTTTTCTTTGCGGCGGG
>CAWAXO010000059.1:0-12736 GCA_963786015.1 uncultured Alphaproteobacteria bacterium
CGCAGGGAAGGCCGGGCGTTCCGGCTCGTACCTGTGGTTCTGCCGCGTGCTTTTTTTCTGCACGCGGACCATGGGTGCGACGGGCACCGGCCTTCCCTGCGCCCTCTGTTCTCGATGAGGGTAGATTGATGAAAAACTCGGACGCATCGCGCCGCGGGAACGAGGAGTCGTGTCGGCATTCTTTGTGTGGCGCATCCTTCGAGACGCCGCTGCGCGGCTCCTCAGGATGAGGTGGTCATGCGCGGGATAACGCCAGACCCTTATGGTGAGGAGGCGCGCAAGCGCCGTCTCCGGACGATGCTCTGCATCGCCGGGAGAACCATGAGGCCGAGATGCGTGCTGCTTGCGGTCTCCGCTGTTTGAAATTCAAATAGGACTGCGGCCACTTGCGTCATTGCGAGCGCAAGCGAAGCAATCCAGACTGCCTCCGCGGCGACATTCTGGATTGCTTCGGAGCTTGCGCTCCTCGCAACGACGGCGGAAACGGGCGCACCCACGTCCTCCTCACGGCGGAGACGTGGATGGCCGGGCCTTCGCCGCTCCGAAGGAGCTCCAGCCCCGCAGGCGGGACAAGCCCGGCCATGATGGCCACCGAGAGAAACGCGAGCAGCGTCGCCTAATTCAGCACCCGCTTGCCGCCGCTTGGGCTGTCGAGGGAAAAGGTCGGCACCTCGATCTCGAAGCTGCTCGCCGGTCTCGACTGACCATCACGTAGCGGCCGGTCATGAAGCCCGACGCGGTGGAAGCGGGACGCCGGAGGTATATTCGAAATGCTCGCCCGGCGCGAGGACGGGCTGTTCGCCGACCACGCCTTCGCCGCGGACCTCCTGCTGGCGGCCGGTCGCGTCGGTGATGATCCAGCGTCGCGTGTGCAGTTGCACGGTCTCCTCGCCGTTATTGGTGATGACGATGGTATAGGACCAGAAATAGCGCGACCGTTCCGCCGACGAACGGTCCGGCAGGAAGTTCGGCTCGACGGTCACTTCGATCCGGCGGGTGACGGCGCGATACATGTCGTCGATCCTAGCGAAAAGTCGGCGCGGAACCAATCGGTGGAACCATCGCGGTTTCAACATAGTTCGTGGCTAGAGCCCGCGCGTCCGGCTTTAACCCTTCGTGATTTGCCGCGAATCTCGCGGCCGATACTATCCGTTTTTCCTCGCTTCGGCGGCCAACGCCGGTCCTGATACGGTGCCTGATGACGTCCATTGCCGACCAAGCGGCCGCGCCGCAGATTGCAGGCGCGCCGGCTGCAGCCGAGACAGCCGCAGCGGCCCCCGCGCGCGCGCCTGCGATCTCGCTCCCGGCCGTGGGCGAGCGCGAGCTGCGGCTGGACCTGTTCCGGGGGCTCGCGCTGTGGTTGATCTTCATCGATCATCTGCCGCCGAGCCTGCTGACCTGGTTCACGCTGCGCAATTACGGCTTCAGCGACGCAACCGAGATTTTCATCTTCATCTCCGGATACACGGCCGCCTTCGTCTATGGACGCGCGATGCTGGAATCTGGGTTCGTGGTCGCGACCGCGCGCGTCCTGCGCCGCGCCTGGCAGATCTATGTCGCGCATGTCTTCCTGTTCACGATCTTCCTCGCGGAGATTTCCTACGTCGCCTCCAGCTTCGAGAACCCGCTCTATTCCGAAGAAATGGGGATCATGGATTTCCTCAAGCAGCCGGACGTCACCATCGTCCAGGCGCTGCTGTTGCGTTTCCGCCCCGTCAACATGGACGTGCTGCCGCTCTACATCGTGCTGATGCTGTCGCTGCCGCTGATCCTGTTCCTGATGCGGTGGAAGCCCGACGTGACGCTCGGCCTGTCGGCGCTGCTCTACGCCGTCACCTGGCATTTCGATCTTTATTTCTCGGCCTATCCGAACGGCTTCTGGGCCTTCAATCCGCTGGCCTGGCAATTGCTTTTCGTGTTCGGCGCCTGGTGCGCGCTAGGTGGGGCCAAGCGCATGTCGCAGATCCTGTCGTCGCCGGTCACGCTGTGGATCTGCTTTGCCTATCTGTTCGCGGCGTTCTGCGTGACGCTGAGCTGGTACGTGCCACAACTAGGGCATGTGGTGCCACGGCGCATCGAGCAATGGATGTATCCGATCGACAAGACCGACCTGGACGTGTTGCGCTTTGCCCATTTTCTGGCGCTGGCGGCGGTCACCGTGCGGTTTTTGCCCAAGGACTGGCCGGGATTGAAATCGCCCTGGCTAAAGCCCATGATCCTCTGTGGCCAGCATTCCCTGGAGATTTTCTGCCTCGGCGTGTTTCTGGCTTTCGCCGGGCATTTCATCCTGGCCGAGATTGCTGGAGGTGCTGCGCTGCACGCGCTGATTAGTCTCGGCGGGATCCTCATCATGTGCGGGATGGCCTGGATCATTTCGTGGTATAAGCACGTCGCCGACAAGAGTGCTTCACGAAAGGTCATCGGCGGCAACGCCGATCTGGCCGGAGGAGGTTGATGAGGCCGGGGTACATCGCGGGCCTGGTTTGGCTGGCGGCCGTTGCAGCCGCAGGCCCCGTGCGTGCCGAAGACGCCCCGCAGACGCCCCCAGCCGACGCCCATAAGGCCTGCGAGGTTCCCAACAGCGTTCTGGCGACCGAAAGCCGGCTGCCGAAGGTGGCTGACGCGGTGAAATCGGGCCACGCCGTTGATATATTGGTGATGGGGAGCCGCTCTTCGACAATCCCAGGTTCAGAAACGAGCGCTTACCCGGCTCGGTTGCAGGCCGTCTCTGAAAGAGGCATTGCCGCAGGTTACCATCAATATTGCCCTGGAAATTCACCCAAAAAAAACCGCGGAGGAGATGGCTGGCGGCCTCGTTAAACTGATGGAAGCAAAAAAGCCTACGTTGGTGATCTGGCAGACCGGAACCGTCGATGCCTTGCGATCAGTCGATCCCGACGACTTCCGGAACGCTGTGGACGAGGGTGTTGTTGCATTGCAAAATGCGGGGACGGACGTGATCTTGATGAACCCACAATACAGCCCGCGCACCGAAATGATGATTTCGGTGCCGCCTTATGTGGATAGTATGCGCGCGGTAGCCCAGCAGCGCGACGTTCCGCTGTTCGACCGCTTCGCCATTATGCATCAATGGAACGACCAGGGAGATTTCGACCTCTTCAGTGCCTCGCCCGGCGCCGAGCTTGCCAAACGCGTGCATGACTGCCTTGGCCAGGCACTCTCGAAGTTCGTCGTCGACGCGGCCCATCTCGGCCCGGCGCAGCAGAATTAGGGTTGAGGTTAATGAAGTTCGGCAATTGTCAGGGGCCATTCCGCGTAGCCGTGATCGTCGCGCTCGCGTTGCTCGCGCCGCAGGGACCGGCTTTGCCGGTGCACGGTGAGGTCGCCGCGCATGCCGTCGCTGCGACGCCGCTGCAGCCCGCCCAGCAGGCTGCGCCCGCTACTGACAGCAAGACGGCCGCATCGCAAGCCGCCGGTGCAACGCCGCCCCCGAGCGGAGCCACGCTCGATCATGGCGGTCCGCCGCCCAGGAGCCTGACCGCCAAGGCGATCGACAAGGTGAAGGATGTCGCGAAATCCGCCGGCGACATTTTCAGCCGCGTGCCCTGCCTGTCGCCGAAGGGCGGCTTCAAGTCGATGGGCTCGCTGCCGCATGTCGCGAAAAAGCTCGCCGCCGGACAGCCTGTCGTGATCATCGCTTTCGGCTCGTCCTCGACACAGGGCTACGGCTCCAGCGGGCCCGAATTCACCTATCCGAACCGGCTCGCGACCCAGCTTCGCCGGCAATATCCGGGCGCGGACATCACCGTGATCAACAGCGGCCGCGGCGGCGAAGATGCGCCGGAAATGATGAAGCGGCTGCAGAGTTCGGTGATCGACGCACATCCTGATCTCGTGATCTGGCAGGTCGGCACCAATGCGGTGCTGCGCAATCTCGATCCGAGCGAGACCGCCAATATGGTGGAGGACGGCGTTTCGCGCATTCAGGCGGCCGGCGCCGATCTCGTGCTGGTCGATCTGCAGTATTCGCCGCGCGTCACCGAGCACCCCGAAAGCGCGAGCAAGATGGTCAGGCTGCTCGGCCGGATCGCCGAGCTTCGTCACGTCGGCATTTTCCCGCGTTTCGAGATCATGCGTGACTGGCACGAGCGGCAGGCACTGCCGATCGACAGCTTCGTGATCGCCGACGGGCTGCACATGAACGACTGGGGCTACGCCTGTTTCGCGCAACTGCTCGGCGACGACATCATCAAGTCGGTCGGCCAGATCAAGCTCGGCGTCAACGTGCCGTCGACCGTCACGGCCTACCGGCCGATGTGAGAAGAGGGCGAGTAGGGAGTAGCGAATGGTGAGTAGCGAATGAAGCTTCTACCATTCGCTATTCGCTACTCACCATTCGCCACTTACGCTTTCTCCAGCGCCTGCGCGAGATCCTCGACCAGATCGTCGGGATGTTCGAGGCCGGCGGAGAAGCGGATGAAGCCTTCGCTGATGCCGAGTTCGGCGCGAGCGTCTGGCGTCAGCCGCTGATGTGTGGTGGTCGCCGGATGGGTGACGAGGCTCTTGGCGTCGCCGAGATTGTTGGAGATCTTGGCGAGCTTCAGCGCGTTGAGGCAGCGGAACGCGCCCTGCTTGCCGCCCTTGACCTCGAAGCCGACCAGCGTCGAGCCGGCGCGCATCTGCTTCTTGACGACGGCGGCCTGCGGATGATCGTCACGGCCCGGAAAGATCAGCCGCGAGACTTTCGGATGTTTCGCCAGCGCCTCCGCAACGCGCGACGCCGCCTCCGTCTGCGCACGCACGCGGACGGCGAGCGTCTCCAGGCCCTTCAGCAGCACCCAGGCGTTGAAGGGCGACATCGATGGCCCGGTCTGGCGCATGAAGTTATGGATGTGCTCGGCGATGAACGCCTCGGAAGAAAGGATGACCCCGCCAAGGCAGCGGCCCTGGCCGTCGATATGCTTGGTTGCGGAATAGACGACGACGTCGGCGCCGAGTGCGAGCGGGCTCTGCCAGATTGGCGTCGCGAACACGTTGTCGACGATCAGCCGCGCGCCGGCCTGATGGGCGATCTCGGCGATGGCCGGAATGTCGAGCACATCGAGCGTCGGATTGGTCGGGCTCTCGAGGAAGCAGCTCTTGGTGTTCGGCCGCATCGCGCGCCGCCACTGGTCGAGATCGAGGCCGTCGACGAGCGTCGACTGGATGCCGTAGCGCGGCAACAGGTCCTCGACGACATAGCGGCACGAGCCGAACAGCGCCTTCGACGCGACCACGTGATCGCCGGCCTTGAGCGGCGCCAGGATCGCCGTCGTCACCGCGGCCATGCCGGTCGCGGTCGCGCGCGCGGCCTCGGCGCCTTCGAGCTCGATCATCCGCTGCTCGAACATCGTGATCGTCGGATTGGAAAAGCGCCCGTAGATGTAGCCGGGGTCTTCGCCCTTGAACCGCGCCTCGCACTGCTCCGCGCTGTCGTATACGAAGCCTTGCGTGAGGAACAACGCCTCGGACGTCTCGGCATATTGCGAGCGCAGGGTGCCGGCGTGGACCAGCCTGGTTTCGGGGCGGTAGCGGGCCATGGATGCGGGAGCGTTGGACGTAGACATGTGACCTCCATCGTGACCACAATCGAAATGGCCACAAAAAAACCGGCCTCGGAAAAATTCCTTCAGGCCGGGATCACACATGTCCCCGGCCTGTTTAGCGATTTATTTAACGTGGCTGCAAGCCGGCCGGCTCAAATCACCACGGGATAAGTCTTGCTCTTATTCCGCCGCGGCCTTTCCGTCAAGGCGGTCATCGGGTAACCGGGTAAAAGACGTGTGTTTGAAAGTAAGGTGACAGTGGCGGCCAACGAGGATCAGGACGTGTCGTTCACGCTCGTACCCGGTGCCAACGGCATTCTGCCCGACCGCATGATCGCGGCGATGGCGGATTCCGGCCTGATCCTGCCGGATTATCCGTTCGTCGAAAGCCAGATCCAGCCCGCGAGCCTCGATCTCAGGCTCGGCGACATCGCCTACCGCGTGCGCGCCAGCTTCCTGCCGGGCCCCGGCGCCACGGTCGCCGAGCGGATCGACGAACTGAAGCTGCACGAGATCAGCCTCGCCGATGGCGCGGTCCTGGAGACTAACTGCGTCTACATCGTGCCGCTGATCGAAAGCCTCGCGCTGCCACGCGAGATCGTCGCCGCCGCCAATCCGAAGAGCTCGACAGGCCGGCTCGACGTGTTCACGCGCGTGATCGCCGACGGCACGCGTCGCTTCGACATGATCGGCGCCGGCTATCATGGCCCGCTCTACGCCGAGATCAGCCCGAAGACCTTTCCGGTTCTGCTGCGCGAGGGTTCGCGGTTGTCGCAGGTTCGCTTCCGCACCGGAGATGCGATCCTCGACGCGGACGAACTGGACGCGCTACACGAAAGGGAACGGCTGGTCGACAGCGAGGACGCCGATCTCACCGGCGGCGTCGCGCTCTCGGTCGATCTCTCGGGCAAGAACGAAAAGGGCTTCGTCGGCTATCGCGCCAAGCGTCACACCGGTGTCGTCGATGTCGATCGGCGCAGCGGCTATTCGGTCGAGGAGTTTTGGGAGCCGATCCGCGCGCGCGACGACGGGAGCCTGATCCTGGATCCGGGCGAGTTCTACATTCTCGCATCGAAAGAGGCCGTGCAGGTGCCGCCGGACTATGCTGCGGAGATGGTGCCGTTCGATCCGCTGGTCGGCGAATTCCGCGTGCACTATGCCGGCTTTTTCGATCCCGGGTTCGGCTATGCCGGCGCAGGCGGCGAGGGCGCGCGCGCTGTTTTGGAAGTGCGCTCGCGCGAAGTGCCGTTCATTCTCGAGCACGGCCAGATCGTAGGCCGCCTCGTCTATGAGAAGATGTTGGCGCGTCCCCGCGCACTCTATGGTCAGCGCATCGGCTCGAACTATCAGGCGCAAGGCCTGAAGCTGTCGAAGCACTTCCGCGTGTAGCGGTGTCGCAGCAGACGCGCGGATTGCAGCTTACGCCGCGCGGACGCTGTCCATGAAGTTTGCCACTTCACGCTTCAGCCGGCTGCTCTCGCTCGACAACGATTTGGCGGCCGAGAGCACCTGGGAAGACGCGCCGCCGGCCTCGGAGGCGCCGCGCTTGACGTCGGAAATATCGGCCTCGACCTGCGAGGTGCCGTCTGAGGCGCGCTGCACGTTCCTGGAGATTTCCTGCGTGGCGGCGCCCTGCTGCTCGACCGCGGTTGCGATCGCCGAGGAGATTTCCGAGATCCGCGCGATGGTCGTGCCGATTTCCTTGATGGCTGACACCGAATCCTGCGTGGCCGACTGAATGTCGGCGATTTGCTGGCTGATCTCGCCGGTTGCCTTTGCGGTCTGCTCGGCCAGCGTCTTCACCTCGGCGGCGACGACGGCGAAGCCCTTGCCGGCCGCGCCGGCGCGCGCGGCCTCGATGGTCGCGTTCAGCGCCAGCAGGTTGGTCTGCCCGGCGATGGTCTGGATCAGGTCGACGACGTCGCCGATCCGTCCGGCGGCTTGCGACAAATGGCTGATGCGGGTGTCGGTTTTCTGCGCCTGCTCGACGGCTTCACCCGCGATGCGCGCGGAGGCTTCGACCTGGCGGCTGATCTCGCCGATCGAGGTCGCGAGCTCCTCGCTCGATGCAGCGACCGAGCGGACGTTGGCGGAAGCTTCACCCGAAGCGCTGGAGGCGCGCTGGCTGACCTGCTCGACGGTGTCGGCGGTCCGGGACAGACTCTGGGACGACGACTCGAGCTGGTTCGCCGCGGACGAGACCAGCGTGATGATCTCACCGACTTCACGTTCGAACTTGTCAGCGAGCCGGTTCATATCCTGCTTGCGCCTCTCGGCTTGCCTGCTCTCTCCGGCAGCCTGCTCCTCGCGCAAACGGTTGGCATCGATCATGGCGTCGCGGAACACCTGCACCGTGCGCGCCATCTGGCCGATCTCGTCGCTACGGTCAGCATTGGCGACGGGTGTGTCAAGTTCGCCGGCACTGAGCGAGGCCATGCGGTTCTTCAAGCCCGTGAGCGGCCTGACGACGCTACGTGTGATCGCCCAGGCGATCGCGATCGACAGCAGCATCAGCACCGCGATCAGTGCGGAGGCGGTGCGGGCCATCGACAGGAAGGTCGCGTCGACCTCGGTGATGAACGTTCCATTGCCGATCATCAGATGCCAGGGGGCGAACCCGCGCGCGAACGCGATCTTATCGAGCGGCGTGGGATCGGCGGAGCTGCGCGGGAACGAGAAGCGCAGCGTGCCTTCGCCGCCTTTCGCGATATCGATCAGCATTGCCGCAAAGGGAAGCCCGTTGGCGTCCTTTAATCCGCGCATGTCCTTGCCGAGCAGCGTGGGAATGGCGGGATTGGCGACCATGATTCCCGTGTCGTAGTCATAGATGAAGACGTAATTTGTGTGGTTCTCGTACCAGACATAGGTCGCAGCGGCGAGAAAACGTTTCTTGGCCTCATCTTCCGTCATCTGGCCTGCGGCAGCGGCGCGCTGATAACCGTCCGCCATGTGCCATACGGCATCGACGATCGCATGGGCGCGCTCGGTCCGCTCGGTCATGAGTTGATTGCGCGCGATCAGGAGCACGGTGGCCGCGACCAGCGCCATGCAGATCGCGCCGACTGCGGTCATCGCAGCCAGCTTCACGCCGATCGAACGGTTCGAGAATAGATTTACAATCCTGGGCATTTCCGCCGGTCCATTGTTGCTGCCGAAGCGCCGCCGTTGCTGCTGAGGCGCTGCGTCATTTCGAAGCGGAGGCTAGCGATGGATAGTTAACGTGAGGATTCAGCCTGTTTTCAACGCTTCCTTAACTCTCCAGGCTTGGCGGTGCGATAGTGCCGCTCGCCAATGCCGTGAGTAGCAATGGTCGCGAATTGCTTCGCTCGTTTCGCGATGAGAGACTAAGTCCAACGAGATATTCTCTGGGAGAGAGCGGTGAGCGAAGAGCGCGCGCAACAGGCACAATGGCCGCGCTGGCGCGCGATCGCCGATCTCTATCACGCCTACTTCACCGGACTCATTCTCACCGTCGTCACGCGTCGCAGCGCCGCGGACGCCGCGGAGTTCGTTTTCCGCGTGTTTCGCCGCCAGCAGCAAGAGCGCTTCCTGCCGGGACTCAAGAAGCTCGGATTGAGCCATCTGCCGCCGGCGGTGGCCGCGGCGCAGTACCATTATCTCTCCAACTGGATCGGCGGCGTGCATGTCGAATACATGTATGAGAGCGACCGCAAGGCCTGGATCCGCTATCCGCCGCCGCGCTGGATCTGGAAGGGGACTGCAATCTGCGGCGTGCCCGGCGAGGTCTCGCGCGCGATGCTGCGCGGCTGGCACGCCAACAATGGCGCAGCACTCGGCGATCTCAGGCTCGGCTTCGTCTGCACCAAGCAGAGCGTCGACGGCCAGGACGGGCTCGAAGGCTATTACCATGAATACGACCAGCCGCTCGAACTCGACCAGCGGCTGGTGTTCGCACGCCACATCGAGGCGCCGTTGTTCGATCCGGCGGCAGCACCTGCGCTGCCGGTTTCGAGCTGGCCGAAGCCGCGGCTCGAAAAGGCTTACCGCAATTATGCAATGGAATATGTCCGCACCGCCGCGCCTGTCATGGTGCAACTGTTCGGTCCGGAAGACGCCGGCTATCTGCTGCATCTGACGGGAAAGCTGATCGGCATGCAGCATTTCGATGAGGTCGCTGCGGCGCTGGTCCGTTGCCGCGGAGGCGTTCAGGAGTTTGGTGCGTTCCTGCAGGCACTCTTCGACGCGCAGGACGACCCTGCCGAGATGGCGCAATCATCAGATGGCATCGACATACGCCAGCAGAGCTGGAAGCTGATGGCCGATGTGGCGGATTACCATCCGGCTTGTGCGCGGGTGTTGCAAGGTTTGCTCGAAGGCCTGGCCTACGGCTGCGGCCGGCGGATCGGCGTGACCATGCGCGCGGAGGCAGGCGGAAAGCCGCCATTCCTTTGGACGATCGGCGCGTAAAGTCCCAATCGCGCAAGCCCCCGATGCGCCCGGCGCAGGTGGAATTGGCCCGCACCGTGTTACGACGTCTGCAGCGGGCAGTGCCGCGAACGAGAATAATGAAGCGCATGACCGCCGTGCCAGAGCGCGACGGCAGTGCATGCGCCGGGGGAAGAGATGTCCGATATCGGCGTTGCCGAAATTCCTGTCGATGAGGACGAACGTCCGCTGCCTCCGCCGCAGACGCCGGTAAAGAACGCGTTGCTCGATGGTCCGATCCTGCCCACATTGTTGCGGCTGGCTTGGCCGAACGTGATCGCGCTCAGTGCCGGCACGTGCGTGGTGATCGCCGAGACTTCGTATATCGGCCGGCTGGGCGTGGAGTCGCTGGCGGCGATGGCGCTGGTATTTCCCTGCGTGATCCTGACCATGACCATGTCGGGCGGCGCGATGGGCGGCGGCGTTGCCTCCGCGATCGCTCGCGCGCTTGGCGCCGGCGATGTCGAGCGCGCCTCGGCGCTCGCGTCGCATGCGCTGCTGATCGGCGTCTGTTTCGGCGCGACCTTCATGGTCGGCATGCTGCTGTTCGGGCCGCAACTGCTGGAGTTGCTGGGCGGGCGCGGCAACGTGCTGAAGCAGGCCGTCGCCTATTCGCAGATCTTCTTTGGCGGCGCGGTGCTGCCGTGGCTGATGAACACGATGGCCGGCGTCCTGCGCGGCACCGGCAACATGAAGCTGCCATCGGTGCTGATCCTCAATTCGGCCGTCTGCCAGATCATTCTCGGCGGCACGCTCGGCCTTGGCCTCGGCCCAATCCCGCAATTCGGCATGCGCGGCGTCGCCGCCGGCTCGCTCACTGCCTACATGATCAGCATCTCGATCATGAGCTGGTATTTGTTTTCGGGGCGGGCACGCGTCAAGCCAAAGATCCGGGGATTGCGCATCCGGGCGCCGATGTTCTTCGACATTCTGAAGGTCGGCGCCGTGTCCTGCTTCTCTCCACTGCAATCGGTGCTGACCATCAGCATCTTCACGCACATGCTCGCGGGCTTCGGCACCGCGATCCTCGCCGGCTATGGCGTCGGCGCGCGGCTCGAATTCATGCTCACGTCTGTCGCATTCTCCTTCGGCATCGCCTCGGTGCCGATGATCGGCATGGCGATCGGCGCCGAGCGGATCGCGCGGGCGCGGCGGATCGCCTGGACGGCTGGCCTGGTGTCGTTCATCTCGGTCGGCGCGGTCGCGACCGTGATCGCGATCGTCCCGGATCTCTGGGTCAACATCTTCACGAGCGACGCCGCCGTGCGCGCCGCCAGCCGGCAGTACCTGTCGACCGTCGCACCCTGCTACGCCTTCATCGGGCTGGCGATGTCGATGTATTTCTCGTCGCAAGGCGCTGCGAAGGTGTTGGGCCCCGTGCTGGCGCAGAGCGGGCGGCTGGCGTTCATCGCCGTCGGCGGCTGGTATCTCACGACGCATGAGGCGACGGCCGCGAATTTCTTCACGCTTGCCGCGTCGTCGATGGTGCTGCTCGGTGTGCTGTCTAGCGCGAGCGTCGTCCTGACGAGGTGGGGGCCGAAGCATGAGGCGCGCGTCCCCGTGCGCCCGCCACTGCCGCGCGTCAGCACCGCCAACGAAGCCGGTGCTTAGAGGTTATTTTTGCCGGTGCCGGTGATGACCCACGCCGCCGCCGAGATTGACCATCTGCATCATCGGTCCGACCATGCCCATGATGCTGCCGATGTCGACCCCGGAGCCCGCGCCGGAAGCGAAGCCGCCGCCGCCGAACCCGCCAAATCCGCCGCCGGCGCCGCCGAAGCCACCGCCTTGCATCATCTGGCTCATCAGCGGCCCCGTGGTCTGCATCATCACGGCGAAGCGCTTCTTGCCCATCTTGGCTTTCATCATGTTCAGCATCGGCGCCATCTGGGTCATCATGTCCTGGCCGCCGACGCCGCCCGGCGTGCCGCCAAGGCCGCCGAGCTGCGCCTGTGCCGGGGCTGCAGTCAGCGCGAACGCCACAAGCAGCACCGCCGCCCCGCCAATCAACTTGCTCGCACAAATCATCATCGCTCTCCTCGCGTGCGCCATCCGCGACGAGCAATGCTACGTCCTGCGCACGAGAGGAGAGTTCGACGAAATGACCGGCATCTTCTGTGAGAAAAGTCACGCCATCATTCTACCTAACTTCCGCTGGACGGCGGCAGCACCAAGGTCCATCTGCGACGAGACATAGGGCGCGATCGTGTGCGGCAGCACGTCGGTGACCCAGATCATCCGGCAGCGCGTGTCGCCATCGGCGACGATCTGGATCGAGGCGCTGTGCTGCGACACGCGCTCGCTGATCACGGCATAGACCAGCCGCCGCCGTTCGTCGTCGCAATCGACCAGGAGCTCGCGCGCCACCAGGCCGTTGGCAAAGGTGACGATGCGCGACTCGCCATCGAGCTTCGCGTCGGTCACGAAGCCGGGCGCAAGCCGCGTATGCACCGCGCCGAAATCACGGACCGCATCCCACGCCTCATGGGCGGGAGCGTCGATCGGAATGTCCTTGTGAATGGATGCCATCGTAAATACTCCTCTTGGGCTTGTCGCAACGAATTCGGTCAAGTGCAGACCGCCTCGACATTGTTGCCGTCGGGATCGATCAGGAACGCGGCGTGATAGGTTGGGCTGTAGTCGGTCCGCGGACCCGCCGCGCCATTGTCGCGGCCGCCGGCCTTCATGCCGGCGGCATGGAAGGTCTTGATCGCGGCATGGTCGGGCGCGCGGAATGCGATATG
>CAWAXO010000060.1:0-33048 GCA_963786015.1 uncultured Alphaproteobacteria bacterium
AAAAGAATCGATGGCAAACGGCCTCGACACGATTTCCGTCGGGATCGCGAAGAAAGGCCCCGTAATAGTCGGCATGATATTCGGGACGTAGGCCCGGCGCGCCATCGTCCGATCCTCCTGTCGAAAGTCCGGCATGCCAAAAGGCGTCCACCTGTTCTCTGAGTTGCGCTTTGAAACACCAATGACGGCCATACGCCTCCTCGGGGCTGGGTCCCAGGCGATCAACAAATAGGTCCGGTCCGGATGGTCTGCGTTACACCGCTCACCGTAGCTGATCCACGTCTTGCCACTTCCCATTTTTTTGACGCCGAGTGCGGCCATCACTGCGTCATAAAAGGGCTCTGCAAGCAGCATGTCGGATACAGTGATCGAGACGTGATCTAACACCGGAAAATCCTTCGTTGTTGTCCACTCTAGAGTTCGAATTGCACGCGACTGCAATCATCACCTCTCGAATCGCATTCAACCGGAATTGTTGCCAGCATCCAAGAATTTTGCTTCGTTCGCGTTTGCAGGAATTTTAAGAAACCGCCGAGATCAACCGGCTGAGAGGGACCATGAAAGTTGAGAGGATTGCGGCCTTCGCCGACGGAGAGGTCGGCGGAAATCCTGCCGGCGTCGCAATCTGCGACACGCTTCCCGACGCGACCGCCATGCAGGGGCTTGCGCGTGAGATAGGCTATTCCGAAACAGTATTCGCCGCGCCGTCAGACGAAGGTTGGCGCGTACGTTATTTCGCGCCCGAGGTCGAGGTGGATTTCTGCGGGCACGCCACGATCGCGCTGGGGGCGGCGCTTGCGTTGCGCTGCGGCGACGGCACCTTTCGGCTCCAACTGAACAACGCCGTTATCACCGTCGAGGGCCGGCGAGCAGGTTCGACCATGACTGCTGCCCTCCAGTCACCGCCAACCCGCAGCAAGCCGGCATCGAGCCGGCTGGTGGCCGAAGCCTTGACTTTGTTTTCCTACGCGCCTGCCGATCTCGACGAGAGACTGCCGCCGGCCATTGCCAACGCCGGAGCCGATCACCTCGTGCTGGCGCTGAAAAGCCGAGAGCGGCTTTCGGCAATGCGTTACGAGCTTGATGCCGGTCGGGCGTTTGCGGCAGCGGAAGGCATCGTGACGATCAGCCTCATCTACGCTGAAACTTCGCAACTCTTCCATGCGAGAAATCCGTTCCCGATCGGTGGCGTCTACGAAGACCCGGCCACTGGCGCTGCTACCGCTGCATTCGCTGGCTACCTCCGCGATCTCGGTTGGCCACACGGAGGTGCAATAGAGATCATTCAGGGCGAGGACATGGGCGTGCGCTCGCGCCTTCATGCTCAAATACCTCCGGCCCTTGGCTCAAGCATTCGCGTCTCCGGCACAGCCCGGCCGATGCAATTGTCGCCCGCAGACGCATAGATCCGTTCGGGCCGTCACAGGCTCTCGGTCGCTCTCAACTCGAAACGGCGTCGGTTTCGATCCGGTGAGCAATGAAAGTGCCGTTGGGCTGATGAAAGACAAGCTCGTCGACTAAGCCGGTCGCACCGCGTCGAAACTCCACGCGAAACCCTTCGAGCTCGATGATGCTGAAGATGCCGCCTTGGTAAGGGCGGAGATGGTACAATGGCTGATAGTCCGGCTTGAGCGTCAGCTGGCCGTCCGCCTGCAGCGAGACCACGTGGATGATCGATCCATGCCTCCAGCGACCGGCGCACGCTTCCCGAAAGCCCGCATCCATGCAGTCGCCACCCGGAGCACGCATGAAGACGATGTCCGCCACCATCGGTTCGAGCTGGGCAGACAGGCTGGCAACATTGCCGTCGCGATCCGTGTTGAACGATATGGCGAGACGGTCCGGATTCAGGTCGTGGGGAAGCTGCGGGGTTTCGAAGGTTTCATAGTGTCGGTGCGCCAGCGGCCCGGAGAAAATGCGATAGGCCCAATGAAGGCTGTCATCCGCCGCTGTGATGGTCACCCGTCCATAACCGGGATGCTCATAGGCGCCGGCATAGTCGGAGAGCGCGTGGCTGGGTGGCGCGTTCGGCTTTCGGGCCGCCTTCCGCGTCTGCTCGTCGATCTCTCCTTGCGCCAGTGCCTTGCGGCGAAGGTCGCGAAGCCGCTCCAGCCAGGAAACCGGCTCCTTGCCGCAGACCCGGTCGAACAGGTAGTTGATCAGGATGGCCGGAACGGGAGCTCCCGAGAGATTGCAGAACACCGCGATCCCGAGATTCCGGTGGGGCATCAGCCGCATCAGCGTGCTCCAGCCAATCCAGCCGCCGGAATGGCCGACGATCCGCTCGCCGCGATAGATCGATGAGACGAATCCGAGGCCATAATGGGTATGACCGAACTCGAATTCCGGAGCGGAGGAGTAAACGCGCGGCGCCTGCATCTCGCGAATTAAAGCCGCGGACACAAGCTGCTCGTTCTCGAATTTGCCTTCTGAAAGCAGGAATTTCATCCAGTTGGCGATTGCCGCAACCGACGTGTTGATGCCCCCGGCAGCGGCTGCATGAATGGGCCAGAACTTCGTGCGCTGGCGTTGATCGCGATGTATCGAATAGGGGGCGGCCGCATCCTCCGCGCTCGCCAGATCCTCGACCGTGAATGTCACGGGCATCTTCAGCCGTTCGGTGATGCGCGTGCGCGTGAAATCCTCCCAGCTCAGGCCGCTGATCCTCTCCGCGACCATGCTCGCCGCGTTGTAACCGAGATTGCTGTACTGGTAGGTGGTTCGAATGTCCCGGCTCGGCTCGATGTGGCGCATGGCGGCCAGCATCTCCGCGCGAGACAGGTCAGCCGGCATCCATACCCAATCATGCCGCGGCAATCCGCTGTGGTGCGACAGCAGGTCACGTACTGTAATGCGGTCTGTCGCAACCGGGTCGTGCAGCCGGAATTCCGGCACATAATCGCGAACGGGCTTCGTCCAGTCGAGACGTCCCTCGTCGACCAGCATCGCGAGGCCCGTGGCCGTGAACGTCTTGGTGATCGAGCAAATCGTAAACTGGGTCTGGGGTGTCGTCGGCAGGCCGGCTTCCGCGTCGCGCTGACCGTAAGCCTTGAGAAGGACGGTCTCGCCGTTCTGTACGACCGCAACGGCAACGGCGGGCACCTTCCATTCCGTCATCGCCTCTTCGGCGAGGGCGTCGAACTCCGGTGTGACGGCGGCCATGATGGTTTCGTTCGCTATGGAATTGGGCATTTCGAGCTCTCAGGGATGTTGAGGCGGGCCTGTCTTGCGTGCCAGACGGATCTTCATCCGGCGCCGAAGCAAGCGATCACCACATGCACGATTTGTAGCGCTACATACTGTAGCATTAAACTGACGCCTCTGCAATCTTCGCCTGGGCGGACGGCGGCGTGGAGGCCGGTTGAGCAATAGGCGGGATGGAATTGACCTGCCGTTAGCTCCATACTTCTCCCCTTCGAAAAGGTGGCATGGACGAAGTCCACGCTTCCTTTCCGGCTTGGCGGTGAGCGCGAGGTAGGGCCGCTTTGTCCCTGAGAGCCGATATGTCCAACAGTCCCGCTGTGCTGCAGGTGTGGGCCAGTTGCCGCAAGCCGGAGACGGTGAGTTGGCCATCGTCGCAAGCGTCCCCCGAGAAATGCTGAAGCTCGACCATATTACCGTCATCGCTCCAAGTCTGGCCGAGGGAGTCCTGCACGTTCGAAACTGTCTTGATCTCGATGTCCCGTTTGGGCAACGCCACGCCTACATGGGCACCTACAATCACCTGCTCCAGCTTGGTGACACGGTCTATCTGGAAATCGTCGCGCTTGACCCGGAGGCCAATGCGCCGAGCCGCCCGCGCTGGTTTGGCCTAGACGACCAGAAAAAAGTCAGGTGCAATTGGGATGAAGGCCGGCGCTTGCGAGGCTGGGTGGCGAGAACTGAAACAATCGATGCAATCATAGCAGTTCGCGGCGATATCTTTGGCGAGAAGGTCTCACTTCCGACGGTCAACTCTTCCTTTGATTTCGCGATTCCGAACGACGGCTCTCTCCCTCTCGACGGGGCAGCTCCTTCCATCATCGACAGGCGTGGCAAACCCCGCTCGATGGCCACAATTGTGGATCTTGGCGCGCGACTGAGATCCTTCACTCTCGAACATCCGACCCCCGTTGCCGTGGAGGCGCTGTATCACGCGTTGAGGGTGGACCGACCGCCTGAAATTGCGAAGGGTTCTGAGTTGCGCTATCGCGCGCACATTGAAACACCTGGCGGACTAAGGGAACTGACCTGAGCACCGAGCGCCTGTTTTGGGTCATTTTCGACCGAGCCATCCGGTTTTGCCTTCACAATCATTACTCTGGACGGATCAGTATCGGCAAAAAGCCCAGCCGTTGGGCTGGGCTTTCGTTCAGGTGACGTTGTCGATAGCCGGAGTCTAGGACATGGAGCTCAGGATCATTTGATTTCCCACGACGTGTTGTGTGGGATGTCCATCGCAAAATAATCGCCTGGGCCAGCCAGCGCAGGCATAGTTATGCAAGCAAACGGCTCGCTCCCGGTGATCCCCTTATACTTTCCGGTACCGCCAGTGATGATATGGGTTCCACAGTCCATCTTCGGCTGTGACTTGTCGAGGTCTCGCGTATCGAAGGTCGAAAAAATCTTGTCGCCGTCGCTGTCCGCCAGCACGCAGGCTCCATCAATATATTTCTTCTCACCGGATGCGACGTTCAGCGCCACGCAGCGAGCGGACATCTTGTCCAGCATCTTCTCTCCTTTCATGTTCTGGGTCGTTCCGACCGCTTCCAGCGTGGTCGCTTTGCCAAGTTCGGCAGTATCAATGGTCATCAACGGCCTGAAAATGAAGTGCGTGACATAAGGGGTCGTACCCTTCTTATCAATCGCCTCGCTCTGAACAGCCGCAGGCGAAATGGCCACGAGCACCGCAACGAGAGCCGTTGTTCTTGCAAGCTTGCTGGCTGTAATGGGTGTGCCGACCATGCTCAGGTAAATGGATTTCATCGGTTCCTCCTTGGAATCAAAGGGCGGCTTCAAGGCGCTGCCGTGAACTGCCACCAAGTTGGAAATAACCTGCCTTGCGCGTCCGTATACTCTTGCAATTGCGCGTTGGCGCTGATCGCCAACGCGATCACGCTCTAACGACGCTTCGTCAAACCGACGAAGTATATAGGAGATGTGGCTCCGATCGCCGGTTCATGGCCTTGTCGAGTAGAACCGGATGCAGGCTGGGCTGATGACGACCGGTCTGCACGCGAAGGCATAACCGTACGGTCCAAGCGATGGGCATGGTAACATGAAGCATGGCGGACGCCAGCCATCATGTCCGGAAAGCGCAGCGCGTATCGTCAACTGTCCTGACTGATTGCGCAACGCGGAATCCGGTTCTCTCGTCGACCTCCAATCGGACGAAAACCTGATGAAGCAGAGGCGAGTGAAGGCGTGACATGCGAAATGAAAGAGGCCGCCAACTGAGGCGGCCTTAATCCTCTGTTCGCCAGCCGCCCAAGAGAAAGACTCTGCGCGGTCTGTGCTTGCGGCCGGCCTGCTGCTGGACGTCGGTCAGATCGACCATGTAGCGCCGCAATAGCAGCTTCGTGAGCAACCCTATAATGAGGAACGACGTCACATAAATCGCGAACGTCTCTAGCGCCTTCATGGCAACTGCTCCGCGATTGGCAGTTAGGACACTATCGCCCGCCAAATCAGGTCACCAGGGGTTAAATATGGACAGCAGCCGGCCGTGCATAGCTCGCGAGGCGCATAAAGGAAAAGCCAGTGAAATCCAGACCCATCAGGCCCGGTGCGAGCTCTGTGGCCGGGGTGGAAAAGACACTCCCGCTGCTGCATGGTGTTTGACGTCCCTCAAGCCCGCGGCGAGTCGCGGGCAGTAGCGTTGAGGGTTGGAGGACGGTGTGCTGCTGGGAGTTTTTACCGATATCCATGCCAACCGGCAGGCCTTTGCCGCGTGTCTGGAGGCGGCGCGGGCGCGGGGCGTGGAGCGGATCATCTGTCTCGGCGATCTCGTCGGCTACGGCGCCGATCCGGAATGGACAGTCGATACGATGATGCAACTGGTAGAGGAGGGCGCGGTCGCGGTGCGCGGCAATCACGACAACGCGATCGGTGCGATGAGCGAGAGCATGAACGCCGAGGCGCAGGCCGCGATCGAATGGACGCGCGGCCGGCTGAGCGTCGCGCAGCGACGCTTTCTCGCCGAGCTGCCGATGCTGCTTGCCGAGGACGATCGCCTCTACGTTCATTCCGAGGCGTCGAATCCGTTGCGCTGGCGCTATGTGCAGTCGGCCGCGGACGCGGCGCGCAGCATGATCGCGACGGAGGCGCAGGTCACCTTCTGCGGCCATATCCATCGCCCGGCGCTCTATTCGATGTCGGTCACCGGCAAGATGACGAGCTTCATCCCGGTCGCCAATGTCCCGGTGCAACTGTTGCGGGGCAGGCAGTGGCTCGCGGTCGCCGGCTCGGTCGGGCCAGCCGCGCGATGGCGATCCCTGCGGCGTGCTTCGTCACGTTCGACACCGAGAGCCGGCAGATCACCTATTGCCGCGTGCCTTACGACGTCGAGGCGGCAGCGAAGCGCATCCGTGATAACGGGCTGCCGCATTGGCTCGCCAACCGGCTCGCCACGGGACGATGAGCGATGGTGAGGTCGCTCATCAAGCCCGGTGCGGAGATCGACGGCTTCACCGTCGGCGAACGCGTGCATATCGGCGGCATGGCGACGCTGTGGAGCGTGACCCATCCCGATATCAAGGTCCCGCTGCTGATGAAGATTCCGCTGACGTCGGAAGGCGAGGACCCGGCCGCGATCGTCAGCTTCGAGATGGAGCAGATGATCCTGCCGCGGCTGTCCGGGCCGCATGTGCCCGCCTGTTTCGGGACCGGCGATTTCGCCCGCCAGGCCTATGTGGTGATCGAGCGGATCCCGGGCGTCACGCTGTACAAGCGTCTGCCCGAGTTGCCGCTGCCTTACGAGGAGGCGCGCGCGCTGGCCGTCAGGATCGCGGTGGCATTGGCCGACCTGCACCGGCAGAACGTGATCCATCACGATATCAAGCCGTCGAGCATCATGTTCCGCGACAGCGGTGAGGCGGTGCTGATCGACTATGGCCTGTCGCATCACAACCAGCTGCCTGATCTGTTGCAGGAGGAGTTTCGCGTGCCCTATGGCACCGCGCCCTACATGGCGCCGGAGCGGCTGCTCGGCGTGCGCGACGATCCGCGCAGCGACATCTTTTCGCTCGGCGTGCTGCTGTACTTCTTCACCACCGGCGTGCGGCCGTTCGGTGAGACCGAGACCATGCGCGGCATGAAGCGGCGGCTGTGGCGCGATCCGCATCCGCCGCGCAAGCTGCGGGCCGACTATCCGCCATGGCTGCAGGAGATCGTGCTGCGGTGCCTGGAGATCGAACCGGCCTGGCGTTATCCGACCGCGTTCCAACTCGCCTTCGATCTCGGCCATCCCGACCAGGTCAAGCTGACCGCGCGCAGCGAGCGTGTGAAGCGCGATCCGCTGACCACGGTCTGGCGCCGCCGCTTCAACCGCGAACTGACATTGCCGAAGCCGAAATCCGACCTCGCGGCGCAACTGGCGTCGAGCCCGATCGTGGCGGTCGCGCTCGACATCGCGGAGGGCTCGGACAACCTCAACGCCGCGCTCCGCGCCACCGCCGAGCGGATTCTCGCGACGCTGCCGTCGGCGCGGCTTGCCTGCGTCAATGTCCTGAAGCTCGGCCGCGTCACCATCGACCGGACGCTCGACGAGCAGGGCCACAACAAGCATGTCGACCGGATGGTGGCACTCCGGCACTGGGCCTCGCCCTTGAAGCTCGACGACAGCCGGCTCACGGTGCATGTGCTGGAGGCGATCGATCCGGCGGCGGCCATTCTCGAATTCGCCGACGTCAATCATGTCGACCACATCATCATCGGCGCCCATGGCGGCTCGAGGCTGCGCTCGTTGCTCGGCACCGTGTCGGCCAAGGTGGCGTCCGAGGCGCCGTGCACGGTGACCGTCGTGCGGCCGCCGCGCCGGGCGGGTCCCGCGAAGGCGAGCGAGATGGAAACGATGCCTGCGGCTCTATTCTGAATGCGCCTTTGTTGCGGGCCGTAATTATACGGTCATCACGGCGGTTCGGGACGATTGCGATGTATTCGCATACCGCTCGTCCGCCTGCGGCCGAAGGATCGGCCAAGTCACGGCGAAGGCTTTAGCAACCGGCTTTTACGCCCTGTCCACTCACTTGCGGTATTCCAGCAGCGGGGGACAATCAAGATGCGCGGTTTCCAATCGCTCGCACGTCGCGTGTTGCGCAGCCTGTCGGCAGGTCTGGACCGGACATCGGGTCTGGTCGGGCGCTATGGCAGCGCGCTGATTGGTATTTCCGCGATCGGGATCGGCTGGGCCGGCGTCCTCTACAGCCTTTCCGAACAACAGGCGTCGACCGAGCACGCCGCGCTGATGGCCGGCGTGGTGTTGAACATCTTCATTGCCGTCGTCGCGGCGCTGATGATCCGCTACCAGAGGGGACTTGCGCAGTCGCGTGACGCTGCGGAAGCGGGGACGCGCGCGCGCTCCGAATTCCTGGCCATGATGAGCCACGAGATCAGGACGCCGATGAACGGCGTCATCGGACTTGCGGATCTGCTGGTCGCCGCCGATCTCGCGCCCGAGCAGAAGAAGATCGCGACGACGCTGCGCGAATCCGCCGACTATCTGTTGCAGATCCTCAACGACGTGCTCGATTTCTCGAAGCTCGATGCCGACCGGCTGGAAATCGAGAGTATCGAGTTCGATGTGCATCGCACGGTGTCCTCGACCATCGATCTCCTGATATCGCGCGCCAAGGCCAAGGGCCTCAACCTCAAGTCCACGATCGCGGGCGATAGCCCGAAACTCGTGGTCGGCGATCCCGCGCGGATCCGGCAGGTGCTTTTCAATCTGGTCGGCAACGCCATCAAGTTCACGGAATCCGGCGGCGTCGAGGTGATGGTCGCGCCGGAGACTGCGGACGGCGCGCTGTCCGGACTAAGGTTCGCGGTCAAGGATACCGGCGTCGGCATTCCACGGGACGCCATCGGGTTGCTGTTCCGCGAGTTCTCGCAAGTCGACAGCTCGATCTCGCGTCGTTTCGGCGGCACCGGTCTTGGGCTTGCGATCTGCAGGCGCCTCGTGGCCTGCATGGGCGGCGAGATCTCGGTCGAAAGCACGATCGGCAAGGGCTCGACATTCTCCTTCTCCGTCCGGGTCGGCGCGGCGGAGCCCGACCCGGAAAGCGTTTCGCCACCCTTGTCGCCAGCGAGCGATGTGCCGTCTGAGAGCGCCGGCGACGATTTCGGCCCGATGCGAATCCTGGTCGCCGAAGATAATCTGACCAACCAGTTCGTGATCAGGAAGCTGCTCGAGAAGCTCGGCTTCAGGCCCGACATCGTCGAGAACGGCGTGCAGGCGGTGGCCGCGGTTCAGAAGCAGGCCTACGACCTGATCCTGATGGACATGATGATGCCGGAGATGGATGGCCTCGCGGCGACCCGCGTGATCCGCCAGCTCCCCGGGCCAGTCAGCGGCGTCTACATCATCGCGCTGACGGCCAACGCAACCAGCCAGGATGAGCAGGCTTGCCTCGCCGCCGGCATGAACGACTTCGTGACCAAACCCGTGACGCGAGACCGGCTGGGCGCAGCCATGCTCCGTTCGAGATCAAACCCCCCACCGGAAAGGCTGATCGCATGACCAATGCTCCGATTTTCGACAAGGCGTCCTATCTGCAATTCTGCAACGATGTCGGCGCCGAGGACGCCGTCGAGGTGCTGTCCTCATTCCTCTACGCAACCGTGCTGAAGCTGAAGGAATTCCAGTCCTTTACCGATCGCGTCGAGATCAAGCGGGAAGCCCATTCGATCAAGAGCTCGTCGGCAACCTTCGGCTTCGCCAGGCTTTCCAACCTTGGCCGCGAGCTCGAGTTCGGCATCGACGACATGAGCGACGCCGAGGTGCAGGCAAAGATCTCGGAGATCCTGCAGGCATTTCGTGCCACCGAAGCCGTCGCGGATCGTGAATTGCTGAGCACCGGGAAGGTGGCGTGATGATTGGCAGGGATGATCACGCGGTGATCGGCGACATCACCAAAATCGAACGTCTGATGCTGTCGCTTCCGGACATTGCGGAAGCCACCGCACGCGAGACGGCCGTGCGGCCGATGACGCCGGCCGACGCCGCCGCCATGGCCGAGACGTTGCGCGCCGTCTGGCGCATCATGAGCCGGAATGCACCGGCATCGCCGGTGACCGGCGCGACCGGCACGGACGGCTAGGGCGTGTAGTCACAGATGGCCGGATGAGAACTCCGCTTTTCGGGAGCGCAGCAGACCAATTGTGCTCAACGTGAGTTCTTCGGATTTTGATCCAAGCGGACGTTGCCGTGAACAGATTTACCGGGCTGGGCGCACCGGACCGCTTTGCGAAGCTTCATCAGATCTGAGCGCTACCATCGCCTCTCAGGCAATAGTCGCGCGGTGTTGAGCCGAACTTCCGATTATACGATCGTGCAGCGTTATACACGGGAGCGAATCTCATATTGGCTTTGCAGGCCCGCCGCCCTAGAATTGCGGGGATCGCAGGACGGGCGAAATGCAGTATGTTTGCGACGCGCCGAAGGGTAAGACCTGGTTCCGTATCGAGACGGAAGGTGAAGCGGCGCAAGAATCGCGCCTGATGAACCACACGGTCGAGAAATATTTCTGCCGCGAGCGGGAGAAGGCAGTCCAGTCCTGGCGTCCGGAGCGGCCCAACGCGATCGAGCGCGACATCGGCCTCGAGGCCCACGTACAGCGAGAGATGCCGCTTTTCCTCACGTTGCGCGACATGGAGGGCAATGCACTGGCTACAGCGATGCTGCCACCGGGTGGAAAGGATCGCGGCGGGTTCCGCATCATCATCGTTGCCGCATCCAATGCCGATCCTTATCCCGAGCAGCATGCGGCCATCGCTGCGCTAGGAGCGCGATTCGGTCTCACACTCGATCGCCACCGCTGCTTCCCCTACGGCCGCTGAGGAGCCTGACAAGTATCGCTGCTTGATTGGAGCGATGTCGGCGCATGGCCTCGTAGCGGACCAACACACCAGACCCGTGATTTTACCCTCGCTGCAGTCATGGCAGGGTGGTCTTGTTCCCGCTGGCGAGCCAAAAGGTGACAGCCTATGAAGTGTCTTCGGATATACGCAACCTCGGACGGTCAATCTCACTTCGGTGAAGTGGAAATCCCCATGACGGCAAAGCTGACCGTCGATCCTAAGCCGTTTCAAGTGTTCAAGCGCTATCTCGCGTCAAGCATGACACCCGATATTTCCGTTACTCAAAATGCAAGCTCTGGAAGGGATCACGTTCGTTGTTTTGAATTCTCTGGGCGACTATGTAGTGTTTGCAAGCCCCGCGCAGATCGCCGTTACTCAGGTTAGTATTGACCACTGCCATCTCCCTCATCATAGCTATCCTTTTAGGACTGTAAGGCATAGTAGCCATTCGCTCGGTCATCCTGGCGAAATTTTCGCCGCTGCACGCCATCGTCTTTGCGGAAGCAGGCGACAAGGTAAAGGCTGCAACTGCTGCGGCAACCACTAGGTTCTTCATCGTAGTCTCCCTGTGTTTGGAGCGCGATCGCTATTAGCACGTGTATTCAGTGTACTCCTGTTTTCGCCCTGGAGCCGGAGCCAAGTCGCAGCGAACCGCGGCGCCGAAGTAAAAGCCAGCGCCCGCCTTGCAGTGATGCTCTTCCGCTGTACAATCGTGCCAAAACGTCCGGCATTCAACGGTCAAGACAGGGAGGGTTTTCATGCGTCGCAACATTATCGCCGCGCTCGCGCTCCTGTTGTGGGGAGCGGAGCTGACCGCCTCCGCGGTCGCGCAGCAACCGGTTAAGCTCGGTGTCCTCAACGACCAGACGGGACTGTACGCGGATCTGACCGGCATGGGCTCGGTCCATGCCGCGCGCATGGCAGTCGAGGATTACGGCGGCAAGGTGCTGGGCCGGCCGGTCGAAGTCGTCTTCGCCGACCACCAGAACAAGCCAGACGTCGGCGCCAACATCGCACGGCAGTGGATCGAGATCGAGGGCGTCAACCTCATCCTCGACATTCCCAATTCGGCCGTTGGGCTTGCCGTGCGCGAGGTGACGCGCACGCACGACGCCGTTGACATCAACACCGGCGCCGCCACGTCGGATCTCTCCGGAAAAGCCTGTTCGCCGCACGGCGTGCACTGGAGCTTCGACACCTACGGCCTTGCGGCGACGATCGGCCAGGCGTTGGTGAAGCAGGGTGGGGATAGCTGGTTTTTCATCACCGCCGACTACGCATTCGGGCATGCCCTCGAGCGCGACACCTCAGCGTTCGTCACGGCCGCCGGTGGCAAGGTCGTGGGGGCCGTGCGCCATCCGCTCAATACTGCCGACTTTTCGTCCTATCTGCTGCAGGCGCAAGCTTCGAAGGCGAAGATCGTCGCTCTCTCGAACGCTGGCGGCGATACCATCAATGCGATTAAACAGGCCGGGGAATTCGGCTTAGGCCGCCACAGCGACCAGCGCGTAGCTGCGCTCCTGCTGCAGTTTCCCGATACCCACGCCCTTGGCCTCGAAGCGGCGCAGGGCCTGACCGCGAGCGAGACTTTCTTCTGGGACCTCGACGACGCGACCCGTGCCTGGACCAAACGCTTCCTCGCCCGCAACGGCGGGAAGCCGCCAAGCATGATTCATGCCGGGACCTACGGGGCGACGTTGCATTACCTCAAGTCGGTGGCGGCGGGCGGCACGACCGATGCGACCAAGGTCGTTGCAAAGATGAAGGAACTGCCGATCGATGACTTCTATACCAAGGGCACGGTGCGCGAGGACGGGCGCGTGATGCGGCCCTATTATCTTCTGCAGGTGAAGAAGCCCTCGGAGTCCAAATATCCGTTCGATTATCTCACGCTGCTCGCCACGGTGCCGGCCGAGGAAGCGGCGCGCCCCCTGAGCAAGAGCGAGTGCCCGATGGTGAAGCACTGAGATAGGTCGGGTGGACCGGAAGTAGCCGGCACGGCGACGCGATGGACCCAGAACGGGCATTCGATGAGCTTGCCGTTTTCGCATAGCCCGAGGCGAGACCTTGCGTCAAAATATGCCTCAGGCGCAGCAGGCTCCATCCGAACTCACCACACGAGCGCCTCGTCTCAGACCGCAGAAGGATACGTGGGATGGCGGCAGATGCAGACCATGTTGGCGCCACAGTCAGAAGCAACTCGGACAGAGCCCGTCGCCGACGCGCGAGAGGAGGTGGTCTCGGCCTCGTGCCGGGATTCGTCTATGTACTCATCTTGTATATCGTCGGGCGGTTTATCATCCCCGATGCGAGGGCAACTCTGCTCGATATCTGGGGGTATCAACTTTCGTGGGTCGAAGTACTTTTGTTCACCGCCGCCATCGTGGCGATGACCGAGGAGATAAAGGTAGCCAAACCCGGCATAAACAACACTGCTGAGGTCCTGCTCATGGGGGCGATCGCGGTCATTCAGATATTGCTCTTCGCTCTCGGGGCCGCCAAAGTGCTAGTTCTAGGCATTTTTAACAATACCGAGTTCTTGCTGCTCACACTGATCAACCTCGCGCAAACTGCTGTGGCGTATCAGATCAACGCGGCTACGTTGATGCGGACGATTTCCTCGTCTTAGGCTGACCAACGGAAGCGGCATGTAGCAACTCCGCGCGCAAGCGAGAGATCGGCGATTACCCCGAAGATCGGACGGCCGCATGCAGGCAAACGTCAACCATCGCCACGTTTTACTGCAATTACCATTCGTCGTCGTAGTAGCGCCACCGCGGCCGGTACTGCCGGCGCGGCGGTGGCGCCTGCGGCCGCATTCTGGCTTGCGGCGCTTGAGTCGGTCCTGCCGAAGGCAGTGATGTCATGGGCAACGCGCGTTGCTCGGAAACCTTGGCGAGCAGGCGCGCCATGTCTTCCTGTCTCACCTTGAGCTGCTCAATGGCCTTTGAGTTGTCGGTGGCTATCTGGTCCTGCTTCAACTTTAGCTGTTCGATCTCTCGCTTCAGATCCGCGACATCGTGCGCCGTCGCCTGCTGCAACGGCATCAGCTCGGAGACGCCGGCGGCCGCTGGCGCGGCGTCTTGCGGCCCGGTCTGAGCCGGCGGTGCTGCTTGCGCAGGCGCGGCTTCTGCCGTGGTCACGGATGGACCGGGCTGTGCGGACAACGCCGGGTTTGTCGGCGGCGAGAATAACGTGAGAAGGCGTTGCGGCGTCCAACGGGCTCCAGTCAGCGTGACGCCGTCGCGAGACAAATGCGACACGAGCGCTGCGACGACAAGGCATGCCGCCAACAGCAGGCCGATGTGGAGCAGGCCGATCGAGCCAGGCACTGCTGACTTGCCTTGCGGTGGCTGCGGGCCGGGTCTGGCCGAGGGATTGGGCGCATCATTCCCAGGTCCGGCCGAAGGGTTGTGCGCATCTTCCCGCTCCATTTTTGAAAGCTGTTCAGTCACGCGCGCGATCTCTTCATCCGCATTCGTGATCCGTTCGCGGACACGCGCGAGTTCTTCATCAGCGCGCGCGATCAAGACATCCTTTGTGTTCGGTGTGGAATTCATTGGCGCTTGCCTCTCCGTCCAATGTCATCCGCGTATCGGGTCAACATCCACCAGGTCGACCGCCAGCCAAAGACCTTAATGCAATCTTGCAAGGGTCAGACGATAGACAGTATAGGACCACATCGCCTGACGCGCCAAGTCCGACCATGCTGCCAGCGAACACGGAGGCCGCTACTGGGGCATAGGCAGACGTCAGGGCGCCGGCCGACTTCTCAATTTATGAGTACACGCCCTGGATCGCCCCGGGTCAGATCGCTTCGCCGCGCGCCTGCGCTGCGGCGTTGCGGATCGCGGCGATATTGGACTTGTAGCTTTCCAGCGTGCCACCCTTGAAGACCGCGGAGCCGGCGACGAAGGCGTTGGCGCCCGCGGCGGCGAGCTGGCCGGCGACATCGGGCGCGACGCCGCCATCGACCTCGATGTCGATCGGACGGCCCGCGGTCATCGCGCGCAGGTCGGAGATCTTGCCGAGCGACGCGGGGATGAAAGCCTGGCCGCCGAAGCCGGGATTGACCGACATCACGAGCACCAGGTCGATCAGGTCGAGCACATGCTCGACCGCATTGATCGGCGTCGCCGGATTGAGCGAGACGCCGGCCTTCTTCCCGAGCGCGCGGATCGCCTGCAGCGAGCGATGCAGATGCGGACCCGCTTCGGCATGCACCGTGATGTGGTCGCAACCGGCCTTGGCGAAGGCTTCCAGATAGGGATCGCAGGGCGCGATCATCAGATGCGTGTCGAAGATCTTCTTCGAGTGCGGGCGCATCGCCTTGATGACGTCGGGCCCAAAGGAGATGTTGGGCACGAAATGGCCGTCCATCACGTCGAGATGGATCCAGTCGGCGCCGGCCTGATCGACCGCGCGCACCTCTTCGCCGAGCCTGGAGAAATCCGAGGCCAGGATCGAGGGCGCGATGACGAGGGGACGAGGCGTGAAGGAACTGGTCATGGGCGCGGCTCCCCGGATGGACGCTCGGTTGCTCGGTATCTGTGAAGGCTCGCCTATCACGCGGCACCGGCGAGGGCAAATCGCCTCGGAAAATTCTGCCGGATGCGGCAGCTCTTGCCCGGCGCGGGCGGAGGCGCCGGAGCGGTCCGTCCTTTATTTCATTAGAGCATGATCCGGAAAAGTGGAGGCCGGTTTTCCGAAAACATCATGCTCAAACAAAGAGATGAGATCATGATGCGATTGCGTCAAATCGCATCATGATCTGGGTTTTTCGCCGTGGCACGGCGCTTGCTGAATCCTTCGCCGGAGTACGGGCCGCATTATGCGGCGTTTGTCGGAGTTCCGCCCATGCTGTTCGCTCTCGGTGCCGCATCGTCCGTCCTGGACGCGCTGCAGTCACTCGCCACGACGAAATCGTCGTCGTCGCAATCGGCAACCTCCACCCAGAACACGGCCAATCCTTTCGACGTGCCGGACGGTTCCGCCACGACGTCGGGAGCGTCCTCGACCACCACCGGCGCGCCGGGCTGGTCTAGGATATCGCCGGAGACCATGAGCGCGCTGCTCGCGGTGCAGAGCCAGTCGTCGGATACGGCCGCCACGACGACGACCTCGTCGACCAGTCCGTCGAACGCGCTGCAGGATCTGTTCTCGCAAATCGACGCCAATGGCGACGGACAGATCAGCAAGTCCGAATTCGAGAACGCGCTCGGCGCCGGCGGAACGAATGTCGCGCAGGCCGACGATGTCTTCGGCAAGCTCGACCAGAACGGCGACGGCAATGTCAGCCTGGATGAGATGAAGCAGGCGCTGCAGGGTGCGGGCGGCCATCATGGCGGCCACCATCATGCGCATGCGGCGGTCGCGAGCGAGCAGACCAGCGCTGACGGCACGTCAAGCACCGATCCGCTGCAGCAGCTTCTGAACGCGCAGACGGCCTCGACATCGCAGAGCGGCACCAATCTGACGTCGCCCTATAATTTCATCGATCAGCTTCTGCAGAGCCAGTCGCAGAACTTTGCGTCCGCTTCATCGACCGTGCTGAGCGTCTGACGAGGCAGGCCTGACTTTAGATCATGATGCGATTCCACGGAATCGCATCACGATCTCATCTCTTTGTTTGAGCATGATCTCTGCGCAAACGTGTTCCGCGTTTGTTAGCTAAGGGAAAACCGGTTTCCACCCATCGGGTCGTAGCCCGAGGGCATGCTTTTCCGGATCATGCTCTAGCCGAAGCGGTCCTTCCATGACGGCAGCGCGCCGGGGAAGGGCAGGCGGCTTGCCTCATGAACGCCGCGCGCGATCGCCCGCGCCAGCACATTGGCCGCGACCATGCCGAGCTCGGTGAGGCCGATCACCGGATCGATCGGCTTGTCGCAGGTCGCCGCCGCGAACACCACGTCGCCATCGAGCGGGGCGTGCACCGGATAGATCGCACGCGCCATCCCGGTCTGTGCGATCATTGCAAGCCGCTTGGCTTGCGGCTTGGTCAAGATGGCATCGGTCACGACGAGCGCCAGCGTGGTGTTCTCGGTCGCCGTGGCGGCGGGTCCGCCCTTGATGCGAAGCGCCAGCATGTCCGGCGTGAACGAATTCGGCAGGCCGCGTCCGCCATATTCGCCGCTCACCTCAAACGGCGCCGCCCAGAACCACGGCCCGTCCCCGACCGTCACGCTGCCGACCGCATTGACGACGGCGAGCGCGGCGACCGCGACGCCGCCGGTGGTTTTCGCCGACGCCGAGCCGACGCCGCCTTTCAGATTGGCCGTGGTCGCGCCCAGGCCCGCGCCGACGCTGCCGAGCGCGAAGTCGTCGCTCGCCGCCGCCGCCGCGGCATAACCGAGATCGCGATAGGGCGGAAAGCGTCCCCAGGCCTTGTCGCCGCCGTTCAGCAGATCGAAGCAGATCGCGCCGGGGACGATCGGGATCACCGCGTCGCGGATCCTGAAGCCTCGGCCGTGTTCGGCGCACCAGGCCTGCACGCCGCCGGCCGCGTCGAGGCCAAGTGCCGAACCGCCGGAGAGTGCGATGCCGTCAATGGTGTCGACGGTGCTCTCGGGCTGGAGCACCGATTCCTCGCGCGTACCCGGACCGCCGCCGCGGACGTCGATTGCGGCGACCGCCGGCTTGTCGAAGATGATGGCGGTGACGCCGGAGGCAAGCTTGCGGTCGTCGGCGTGGCCGACGCGAACGCCGGGAATGTCGGTAAGGAGATTCTTCACGAGGCCGATCCCTGTCACGTCGCTGCGTCCCAACGCGGATATATCAGCCGCAACGGATGCATCAACTATCCAGTGCGAGCCGGATCATCCTGGCCAGTTCCGGCTTGCGATAGGGCTTGGCCAGCAGCAGCACGCCGGGGTCGAGACGGCCGTGATGGATGACGGCATTTTCGGTATATCCCGAGGTGAACAGCGTCTTCAGCGTCGAACGGTGCTTCAAGGCTTCATCGACCAGCTGCCGTCCGTTCATGGTGCCCGGCATGATCACGTCGGTGAACAAGAGATCGATGGCCGTGCCACTGTCGATGATGGCGAGCGCCTCGGTTGCGTCAGCGGCTTCCAGCGTCTTGTAGCCCAGGCTCGCGACCTGGGTGACCACATGCTTGCGCACCAGCGCGTCGTCCTCGACGATCAGAACGGTCTCATGGCCGCCCTGGATCTCCTTCGCCGGGGGCGCGTCCGCGGCCGTCTGGCCGCTTCCGGTCGATCGCGGCAGATAGATCTTGACGGTCGTGCCGTGACCTTCCTCGCTATAGATCTTGATGTGTCCGCCCGACTGCTTGACGAAACCGAACACCATGCTGAGGCCGAGGCCCGTGCCCTTGCCGACGTCCTTGGTGGTGAAAAAGGGGTCGAAGACCTTGTCCAGTAGGGCCGAGGGGATTCCGCAGCCGGTGTCGCTCACCGCGATCATGGCATAGTCGCCTGCCGCGACCTCGTCGTTCATGCTGACATAATTGTCGTCGAGCGTGACATTGGCGGTCTCGAGCACGAGTTTGCCGCCCTGGGGCATCGCGTCGCGCGCATTCAAGGCGAGGTTGAGGACGGCGGCGGAGAGCTGGTTCGGATCGACCAGCGCCGGCCATGTGTCCTCGGCGAGCTTCGGGACGATCTCGATCTGCTCGCCGAGCGTCGGCCGCAGCAGTTTCGCGGATTCGAGCAGCAGCGCGTTGACGTCGATCTCGCATGGCCGCAACGGCTGTTTGCGCGCAAAGGCGAGCAGGTACTTGGTGAGCTGGGCGCCGCGCTCGGCGGCCTCGTCGATCAGTTTCGCGATCGAGGCAAGCTCGGGCCGGTCGGCGACGGCCTCGGCCAGCACGCCGATCGTGCCGGTGATCACGGTCAGGATGTTGTTGAAGTCGTGAGCGACGCCGCCGGTCAACTGGCCGATCGCATCCATCTTCTGCGCCTGCCGGAACTGCGCCTCCGCGGCGTGGATTTCGGTGAGGTCACGGCCGATGAAGTAGTATCGCCGCGCCTGCTCGGACCAGGTGCCGAGCCAGTTCAGCGTCACGGGACGCCCGCTCTTGTGGTTGTAGCGGGTTTCGAAACTGCGGATCTGACCGCCGGTTCTGGCGGCACGCATTCCCAGGCGGGCGAGTTCGAGATCCTGCGGAGTGATGAACTCGATCGCATTGTGCCCGATCATCTCCTCGGGCCGGTAGCCCAGGATCGTCGAGACGCTCGGGCTGACCTGGACCACGGTTCCGGCGGTGTCGCTCACCAGGATCAGGTCCTGCGAGTTTTCGAGGATCTGCTGCCGCTCCTCACTCTCGCGCGCAAGCGCCCGCTGCGTGCGCTTGCTTTCGGTAATGTCGTGCGCAATCTCCGACGCGCCGATGATCGTGCCCGAAGCGGAGCGGATTGGCGCGATGCTCAAGGAGACCTCGACCTCTTGTCCATCCTTCCGTTGCCGCACGGTCTCGAAATCCTTGATCTCTTCGCCGCGGCTGACGCTCGCGAGAATCCAGTCGACTTCACAGCGTTCCGGCTGAACGAGCATGGTGATGTGCTTGCCAATCGCTTCGGATTCCGGATAACCGAACAGCCGCTCGGCCGCCGGGTTCCAGGCCGTGACGATGCCGTCGAGCGACTTCGCGATGATGGCGTCGTTGGAGGACTCGACGACCGCGCTGAACAATTGCTCTCGGCCGGCGTGACGGTCCCGTTCGAATTCCGCCCGCCGGCGCTCGGTTCGCAGCAATTTCGTCATCGCGGCCTGCAGCGTGACATTGTCGAACAGCAGAACGCCGAGCACGAAGCTCGCCGCGGACAGGCCGTAGATCCGTCCGGCATAGAAGCCGAGGTCGAACCGCGCGACGTTGAGGATGGCACTGAGCGCGATATCGAACAGCCAGGCGCACATGACGACCATGAGCCAGATGTCGATGACCAGATGCGGCCGGTGAAACCACAGGGTGACAAGCGCCGCCAGGCTGAGCAGCCATATGCCCGTCACGACGTTCAGCATGGTCGATGTGTAGTGGCCCTGGCTCAGCAGGATCGACAGCCGGTCGTGCTGCACGGTGACGACCCAGGTGACGATCGCGATGGCGACGCCGACGGCGAGCACGCTTGCGGCGATCGATCGCCAGACCGGCCAGGGCATCCTGAGGCTGCCGTTCTCACCCTTGGTCAGGGCATAGCCGATCACGAAGAGCGGAAAGACGCCATGCCAGACCATGTAGAGCCAGACGGTGGTCTGCGATCCGGCGCCGAGCAGTCCGGTCGGCGTGAACAGTCCGGGAAAGGTCAGGCCGTGGATGATCGCGATCGCGGCGGTGAAGAGATAGCCGGTCGCGAGCAGCAGCATCGCCCAAGAGCGCAGGATGGCGAATTGCGAGAAGAGCAGAATGGCGGTGATGAGATCGTTGATCGCGAGTGCGGATTGATAGCTTGCGACGAAGGCCGGAACCGGCGTCAGCGGCGTTGCGGCGAACGGCACGGCAAGCGCGAACAGCAGCGCGGAGACGCCGACCACGGCAAGCGCCAGCGCGCGGTGGCGCGGCGTCGCGATCCGGGTCGAAAGAAACACGATGCGATCGTTGCCCGCTGGCATGTTCGCCTCCAGCGAACGTCGAATGCTGTATGCTTGTTAACGTGCCAATGATTTAGTGGAAGCAACCGCAGGTGATATATTACTTAAGTTTAGCAGGCCGGCTCCGAAAGCAACCAAGGCGAGTAACCGGGTTTTTACTGCCTTGCGCCGATAATCACCCGGAATTTTACGGGCCGCACCCCGGAATTCTACGGAGTTGCCGGTTCTTGGTTACAGCTTATGTGCGGCAGTGATGGAGCGTGCAATGACCCGTGTTCTCGTGGTCGACGATCAAAGAGACGTACGCGCAATGATCTGCATGGTGTTGCAGCTCAATCATTTTGACGTGTCCGAGGCCGCAAGCCCAAAGGTAGCCCTGAAGGTCTTCGAGGAGACGGCGTTCGATGTCGTGATCGTCGACGTCTTCCTGGAAGGCGCCAGCGGTTTCGACGTCATTGCGGCAATGCGTCAAAGGCGTCCCGATCTGCCCGTGGTCGCGATCTCCGGAATGACATCGATCAACGCCGCATCGCAGCCCGCCGGACTGACCAACGTGGTCTATCTGCAGAAGCCTTTCCGGCCGAACGATCTGATCGGGGCGATCGCGAAGGCGCGCGGCGAGGAACAGGCTGGCGCCGGCGCGAGCCTGATCTCGCGCGCGGCATGCTGAACCCAAAAAAGAACGCCCCGGCGGAGCGGGGCGTTCGGTCTTGATCCCGGTTCGTAGCCTCAAGAGCCTTTCGGATTGATCTCGGTATAGCCGCCCTTCGAATCCCACTTGTAGACGACATAATCGATCTGCTTGATGTCGCCCTTGGCGTCGAACTCCAACTTGCCGATCACCGTATCCCAGGAGCCGGCCTTGATCGTCTCCATCACCTTCTTCGGATCGGTGGTCTTGGCTTTCGCCGCGGCCTGCGACCAGACCTGCATCGCCGCGTAGGTGTAGAGTGTGTAGCCCTCCGGGTCGATGCTCTTGGCCTTGAAGCGCTCGACGATCGCTTTCGCGGTCGGCTTGTTGCGGGGATCGGGGCCGAAGGTGAAGAGCGTGCCTTCGCCGGCCGGACCCGTGATCGAGGCAAACTCCTTGTCGGCGAGCGCGTCGCCGGCCATCAGCACGGTCTTCAGTCCCTGGTCGCGCATCTGGCGAACGATCAGGCCCGCCTCCTGGTGATAGCCGCCGACATAGACGAGATCGATGTTCTCGAGCTTCAGCCGCGAGACGATGGCGTTAAAATCCTTGTCGCCCTTGTTGTAGGACTCGAACAGTTTCTCGGTGATGCCGGCCTTGTTCAGTGCCTTCTTGGTCTCGTCGGCAAGTCCCTTGCCATAGGTGGTCTTGTCATTGAGGATCGCGATGTTCTTGCCCTTGTAGTTCTTCGCGATGAACTGGGCGGCGACCAGGCCCTGCTGATCGTCGCGGCCGCAGACGCGCGCGACGTTCCAGAGCTTGCGCTCGGTGAACAGCGGATTGGTGGAGGCCGGCGTGATCTGCAGCACGTTGCCGTCGGCATAGGCTTCCGAGGCCGGAATCGACGAGGATGAGCAGTAATGACCCGCCACGAACGGGATCTTCGCGCTGCTGATCTTCTCGGCGACCGAGCGCGCCTGCTTTGGATCGCAGGCATCGTCCTCGGCGTCGAGCTGCAGCTTCTTCCCAAGCACGCCTCCGGCCGTGTTGATGTCAGCCACCGCCATCTCAGCGCCGTTCTTCATCTGCCGGCCGAAGGCGGATTCGCCGCCGGTCATGGGGCCAGCAACTGCGACGGTGATGTCGTCCGCAAACGCTATGCCCGACAGCGCCAACGACGCGCCGAGTGCCAGGCCGATGAGCTTGATAGATTTCATGAGGGATCCTCGCGAGGTGTACGCTTAAGGGTGGACCGGACATGCCGGCTTCGTGAAACGAGCCATTGTCGGCTCATTTTATCGTGAAGTCATCGGCAATTTTCGGGCAAATGCACGGTCTGGATGCAGCATTTGCCGGTCGCGATCGCGGCCGCCGGCCGGCGCGCGTCAACCCCTCCGGCCGCCTTCCAGGTAGGCCGCGCGGATCTCGGGACGTTCCAAGAGCTCGCTCCCGGTTCCGGCCAGCGTGATCAGGCCGTTGACCATGACATAGCCGCGATGGGCGAGCTTGAGCGCGTGGTTGGCGTTCTGCTCGACGATCAGGACGGTCAGTCCGTCTTGCCGGTTCAGCGTGCGGATGGCGTCGAAAATCTGGCGCGCGATCAGGGGCGCGAGCCCCAGCGAGGGTTCGTCCAGCAGCAACAGGCGAGGGCGGCTCATCAGCGCGCGGCCGATCGCCAGCATCTGCTGCTCGCCGCCCGACAGCGTGCCGCCACGCTGGGTCAGGCGTTCCTTCAGCCGCGGGAACAACGCGAACACCCGCTCGAGGCCGCTTTCGCGGTCGGCCTCGCTGCAGTCGGTCGCATCGGCGCCCATCTGCAGGTTTTCCGCCACGCTCATGCGCGGGAAGATCCGCCGGCCTTCCGGCGACTGCGCGATCCTGAGCCGCGCGATCTGGTGGGTCGGGATTTCAGTGATGTCGCTTCCATCGAACAGGATCTGTCCGGCGCGGGCGCGGGGCCGGCCGAAGATCGTCATCATCAGTGTCGACTTGCCGGCGCCGTTGGCGCCGATCAGCGCGACGATCTCGCCCGCACTGATGTCGAGATCGACGCCCTTCAGCGCTTCGATCTTGCCATAGGCCGCACGCAAGCCGCGGATCGCGAGGAGGGGGGCGGGGGAGGTCATCTTGCGCTCCCCGCTCGTCATGGCCGGGCTTGTCCCGGCCATCCACGCCCTCGCGGCAGGCTCCAGTGGGAGACGTGGATGCCCGGGACAAGCCCGGGCATGACGGGGAGCGCGTGTGCCGGTCACGTCCCGCTCTCCATCACGGCGATGGCTTCCTGTTCGTCGGCGCCGAGATAGGCGGCGATCACCTTGGGATCGTCGCGCACCTGTTGCGGCGAGCCTTCGGCGATCTTGACGCCGTAATCCATCACGACGACGTGGTCGGAGATTTCCATCACCACGCTCATGTCGTGCTCGATCAGCAGGACCGAGGTGCCTTGCTCGGCGCGGATCGAGAGCAGGAGCTCGCTGAGCGCCGCGCTTTCCCGCGCGTTGAGGCCGGCGGCCGGCTCGTCCAGGCAGAGCAGCGCAGGCTCGGTGCACATCGCGCGCGCGATTTCCAGGCGCCGCTGATCGCCATAAGGCAGGTTGCCTGCGGCGTCGTCGGCACGGTCGAACAGGCCGATGCGATTGAGCCAGAAGGTCGAGAGATCGATCGCGCGCTTCTCGGCGGCGCGCCAGGACGGCGCGCCGATCAGGCCGAGGAAGGTGAGGCCCGAGGCCCGCATCAGCGTGTTGTGCTGCGCGACCATCAGGTTTTCCAGCGCGGTCATGCCGGGAAACAGCCGGATGTTCTGGAACGTGCGCGCGACTTTCGCCTGCTTGGCGATCCGGAAATCGTTCAGCTTCTCCAGCGCGATCTCGTCAGCGCCGTCGCGCGTCAGGCGGATCGTGCCGCCGGTCGGCTTGTAGAAGCCGGTGATGCAGTTGAACACGGTGGTCTTGCCGGCGCCGTTCGGGCCGATCAGCGCGGTGATCTTGCGTTGTTCCGCGGTGAACGACAGCTCGTTGACGGCGACGATGCCGCCGAAGCGCATCGCCAGACGGTCGACCGCAAGAATCTGTTTGCCGGTCCGATCGCCGCTCATCCCTTGGCCGCTCATCCCTTGCCTTCCTTGACGAGGTCGGCGGAGATGGCTTTCGCCTTTTTCAGGAAGACGGTCGGCGCGCGATGCCCGATCAATCCACGCGGCCGCCAGATCATCAAGAGCACCATGGCCATGCCGAACACCAGCATGCGATACTGGTCGAGGCCGCGGAACAGCTCGAAGCCGCCGATCATGGCGAGAGCCGCCAGCGCGACGCCGAGCTGCGAGCCCATGCCGCCGAGCACGACGATCGCAAGCACCAGCGCCGATTCCTGGAAGGTGAAGGATTCCGGGCTGATGAAGCCCTGACGCGTCGCGAAGAAGGCGCCGGCGAACCCGCCGAACATGGCGCCGGTCGCAAAGGCCGTGAGCTTGGTAGTCGTGGTGTTGATGCCGAGCGCGCGGCAGGCGACCTCGTCCTCGCGCAGCGCTTCCCAGGCGCGGCCGATCGGCAGCCGCCGCAGCCGGATCGTGACCCAGTTCGTCAGCAGTGCCAGCGCCAGGATCAGGTAGAACAGGAACACGATGCGGTGGGTCGGCGAGAACTCGATGCCGAGCAGCGCGGCAAGCCCGTCGTCGCCGGGGGTCAAGGGAATGCCGAACAAGGTCGGGCGCGGAATGCCGGAGATGCCGTTCGGGCCGCCGGTCAGGCTCTGCCAGTTGATGATGACGAGGCGGATGATCTCGCCAAAGGCGAGCGTGACGATGGCGAGATAATCGCCGCGCAGGCGCAGCACCGGAAAGCCGAGCATCACGCCCCAGAGCGAGGCGAGAATTCCGGCGAGCGGGAGGCACACCCAGAACGACAGGCCGAAGGTGGTGGCGAACAGCGCGTAGGAATAGGCGCCGACCGCATAGAAGGCGACATAGCCGAGATCGAGCAGGCCGGCGAGGCCGACCACGACGTTCAGCCCCCATCCGAGCATCACATAGGTGAGGACGAGGATCCCGAGGTCGAGAATGTAGCGCTGATTGTAGAAGATCACCGGCACGAGGAAGGTGAAGATCAGGAGTGCCGGCGCGATCAGGCGGCCCGCGCCGGAAAGCCGGCCCTGCACGAACGGAGGAATGATGTTGGCTGCGCCGGAGGGACCAAGCCATCGCCGGATCAGCTCGATCGCGATACTGCCGACGAACACGGCCGCAACCATGCTCGCGAGATCACCGAAGCGTGTCCAGTAGATCAACTGTCCGGTGGGACCGGCCTCGGTGCGGATGCCGATCATCAGCGAGAACAGCACCAAAGCGACGAAGGCGCTGGTGAAGGCTTTTTGCAGGATGGAGCCGAAACCGGGCGCGCCTGTCTCCGGCCTGTGCTCGGACGTCGATCCGCTCACGCCGGTCAAACTTTCTCAACCTCGGGCCGGCCGAGCAGCCCCGTTGGCATGAAGATCAGGACCACGATCAGGATCGAGAACGCCGCGACATCCTTGTATTCAACCGAAAAATAGGCCGACCAAAAGGTCTCGATCAGCCCGATCGCGAGTCCGCCCAGCATGGCGCCGGGCAGCGAGCCGATGCCGCCGAGAACGGCGGCCGTGAACGCCTTGATGCCGGCAACGAAGCCCATGAAGAAATCCACCAGGCCGTAATAGAGGAGGTACATCATGCCGGCGACGGCGGCCAGCGCAGCGCCGATCACGAAGGTCATGGAGATGGTGCGGTCGACATCGACGCCGAGCAGCGCCGCCATGGTCTGGTCCTGCTCGCAGGCGCGCATGTCGCGGCCGAGCCGCGTGCGCGCCACCAGCCAGGTGAAGAGCAGAAGCAGCACGACGGTCGTCACGACGACGATGATCTGGACGTTGGAGAGCTGCACCACGAAGCCGCGGCTGCCTTCATGCAGCGTGTAGCCGCCGGGGATGATGGGCGGCACCGGCTTGACGCGGGCGCCTTGCGCGATCTGCGAGTAGTTCGTCAGCACGAACGACATGCCGATCGCCGACAGCATCGGCGCCAGCTTGAACGAATGCCTGAGCGGCCGATAGGCGATGCGTTCGACCGTCCAGCCATAGAGCGCGGTGATCGCCATCGATACCAGGAGCACGATCAGGAGGACGACGGGAACGGCGGTCAGCCCGAACGAGACCAGCACGAGGAAGGTGATCAGCGCGATGAAGCCGCCGATCATGAAAATGTCGCCATGGGCGAAATTGATCATGCCGACAATGCCATAGACCATCGTGTAGCCGATGGCGATCAACCCGTAGATCGAGCCGAGCACGAGACCGTTGATGAGCTGTTGCGCGAAATAGTCCATTGGCTGCCGGTTCGAGAATGACGCGGCGAGGGCCCCCAGGCAGCCTTGCTCGACGCGTCGCATCAATCTCTAACAGTGGGAACCGGAGGCGGCAACTGCGGCCGATCGGCCATCTTGGCGTTGCACAGAGGTTTGTTCCTCTCGTGTGTTCCGGCCGCCCAAGACAGCCGTCCAAGACAGTAAAGGCTGCCAAAATCGCGACAGATTATCGCCACATGCCGAATAACGAGCGCCTGGAACCGCTGTTCCTCCGCAACCAATCCTTTCCGGGTTCGTTGATCCTCTACTCCGAACAAGGAAAGGGAGAACTCTGAATGAGCCAGAACCAGAACCCGGGCCAGCAGAACCAGAATCCTGGACGAGAACCAGAACCCGGGACAGAAGCCCGGCCAACAGCAGGGTGGCGGCCAGCCGAAGCCCGGCCAGCAGCAACAGAACCCGGGCCAGCAGAACCCCGGCCAGCAGGGCCGCTAGTTCGCGTAGCAGAAGAATTCACAGGGAGGTCCCGCCGAAAGGCGGGACTTTTCTTTTGCGGCCTCACCCCTGAGCCCGGAGGTAGCCGGGGGCCGACGCCGTTAAGGTAAACGAAGGGTTTAAATTGCCGCTTCAATTCTAGGCGCGTTACCTCGGTAGCGAAGCCATCGCGCAATCGACCTGCGCGGGCGGAGCGAATGGGAAGCGACATGTCCACGAATTGGCGGATCAGTTCTTTTAGCGGCGCGCTGCTTGCAGCCTATTTCATTCCGACCTGGACCATCATCGCCTTCAACATGATGGTGTCGCCGATCCACGCCTTCTTCGATCGGCCGAATGTCTCGGTCGCCTTCTTCATCAGCGATCACCTGCACCTGGCCGCGGGCGGCATGATCCGCGCCGCGTGGCTGCTGGCGCTTGGCCGGCTCACGGTGGTTCTGTTCTTCACGGTCTTCCTGGTGCTGCTGTCGCGGCCGGCGATCCGTAGAGCCGGCGGGGCAAATGAGGCGCTCGGCATGGCGCTCGGCATCGGCAGCGTGATCAGCTTCGCGGCGATGCTGATGGCCTCGCAGGTCGGCGAGGTCGCGGCGCGGCAGATGCACGCGACCGAACTCTTGATGATGCTCGGCACCGTGATCGTGCTGCTGGTCGAGCGACCCGCGCGGCCGCAGGTCGATGAGAGCGCGGCCGCAGAGAGCCTAGCGCTTGAGCAGCGCTAACTCCTCCACGATCGCGGACGCCTCCTTGACGGCGTGATTGGCGGCGGGCACGCCGCAATAGATCGCCTGCTGCAGCAGGATTTCCTTGATGTCATCAGGCGTGAAGCCGCCTTCGGCGAGCGCTGCGCGCACATGCAGGCGGAATTCGTCCCACTGGCCGAGCGCCACCATGGTGCCGATGACCAGCACGCGACGGGTGCGTTCGTCGAAATGCGGCCGGGTCCAGATCTCGCCCCATGCATAGCGCGTGATCAGGTCCTGGAAATCGGTGTTGAAGGCATTGCGGTTCTTGATCGACTTGTCGACCCAGGCATTGCCGAGGATCTTGCGGCGCTGGCCCATGCCGCCGTCGCGGCGTTGTTGGTCGTCCATGGTGCTCCTCCCGCTGTCTCTACGCCGTCATTCCGGGGCGGTCGAAGAGGCGAACCCGGAATCTTCGAGATTCCGGGTTCGATGCTTCGCATCGCCCCGGAATGACGGGATGTCGCACACTCGCGGCGAGCGTCACCGTTGCGTCAAAAAGCCGATCACCGCGTCGGTGAAGGCATGCGGCTGCTCGACATTGGAAATATGCGCGGCGTCCAGCAGCGTCATGCTGGCGCCGGGGATCTTGCTGCGGATCAACTCACCGGCGGCGACCGGCGTCGCCATGTCGTGGCGGCCGGCGATGACGAGCGTCGGGCTCTTGATCTTCGGCAGCAGCTCGCGCTGATCGAGCGTGGAGAGCGCTTCGCAGCAGGCGATGTAGCCTTCGACCGGCGAGGCAAGCAGCATCGCCTTCATGTTCGCGGTGGTCTGCGGCTCGCGCTCCCTGAAATCGGCCGTCAGCCAGCCCGCGATGACGGTGTCGGCGACGGCGGCGAGCCCGCCTTCCTTCACCGCCTTGATGCGGTTGAGCCAGTTGGTCGGATCGGGATAGTAGCAGGAGGTGTTGGCGAGGATGATCTTGCCGAATCGCTCCGGCGCGTTGGCGCCCAGCCATTGCCCGACCATGCCGCCCATCGACAGGCCGCACCAATGCACCTTGTCGATGTTGAGGTCGTCGAGGATCGCCAGCACGTCGCGGCCGAAGCGTTCCATCGAATAGGGGCCGGGAGGGACCTGCGATTTGCCGTGGCCGCGACGGTCATAGCGGATGACGCGGAACTGATCCGTCAGCGCCTTCATCTGCGGCTCCCACATCTGCATGGTGCAGCCGAGCGAGTTCGACAGCATCAGCGTCGGCCCGCTGTTGCGGCCTTCGACGGACACGTTGAGCAGGCAACCGTCGGCATCGATCATCGGCATGGGTCAACCTCCGCTGTCATGCGCGGGCTCGACCCGCGCATCCATCAACAAAGAGTCTATTCAAGCGGATGGATTGCCGGGTCAAGCCCGGCAACGACATTCGATACCGTCAGTTTCCGTCGAGCGAGGCGAGCAGGCGGTCGATCAGGGCCTGGGACGCGCCCTGATAGGCCATCGGCTCGAACAGCTCGGCAATCCGCTGCGCGCCAGCTGTGCGGTGATCTTCGAATCGGCGGCCAGCACGTCGCGCAGGTGCTTTTTCTCGGCAACGGCTTTCTTGCTGGCGGCCTCGACCAGATGGTGCGCGTCGCTCTTGCCGATCTTTTCGGCCAGCGCCATCGCGACCGCCTCGGCCATGATCAGCCCGGAGGTGGCATCGAGATTGGCGCGCATGCGCGCGACATCGATCTCGAGGCCTTCGGCGATGTCGACGATCGCGGCAAGCGCGCCGGAGGTGACGAGCAGAAGCGTCGGCAGCGTCGGCCATTCCGCATGCCAGGGACCGGCGCTGCGCTCATGGTCCTGCACCTGCGCGGCGAGGATCGTCGCCGCGAGACTCAGGCGCCATGGTGGCGGCGGCGAGCGCGCTTGCGGCCGCGACCGGGTTGCGCTTGTGCGGCATGGTGGACGAGCCGCCGCGGCCGGTCGCCCGCTGGCTCGAAGGCTTCGGCGACATCGGTCTGCATCATCAGCGAGACGTCGCGGGCGATCTTGCCGCAGCTTCCGGCAGGATCGCGAGCGCGGATGCGGCGTCCGCGATGCGGTCGCGATGGGTGTGCCAGGGCGCATCGGGCAGCGGCAGATCAAGCTCCTCGGCCAGCCGCTCCGCGACGGCCAGTCCCTTGTCGCCGAGCGCGGCCAGCGTGCCGGCGGCGCCGCCGAACTGCAGCGCGAGCGCTCTCCTTGCGGATTCGATTGAGCCGCGTCTTCGCGCGATGCAGCGCCGCGGCATATTCGGCGAGCTTGAGGCCGAACGGCATCGGCAGCGCATGCTGCAGCCAGGTCCGCGCCACCACCGCCGTCTGGCGATGCTTGCGGGCGAGGTCGGCGAAGCCCGCGATGGCGCGATCGAGATCCGCGAGCAGCGCATCGATGCCGGCGCGCAGGCTCAGCATCGCGGCGGTATCGATCACGTCCTGGCTGGTCGCGCCCCAATGCACATAGCGCGCGGCGTCTTGATCGCTCTCGGCGACGCGCGCGGTCAGCGCCTTCACCAGGGGAATGGCGAGGTTGCCGGAGCGCGTCGCGGCCTCCGCCAGCGCGGCGAGATCGAAGCCGTCGGCCTTGCAGGCCGCGGCGATCGGGCCGGCGGCGCTCTTCGGAATCACGCCCGTCGCGGCCTCGGCGCGCGCCAGCCGCCGATTCGAAGTCGAGCATGTGCTGGAGCGTTGTCGCGTCGTCGCAGACGGCGCGCATCGCGGCGCTCGACAGCATCGGGGCGAGCAGAGGCGAAAGGGCGGTGCTCATGAAGGCGACCTAATCATTTACCGGCCGGCTGTGCCAATCCAAAAGCGCGGCCGCAAGGCATTTGCGCTTGCTAAATCCGCATCGCACACCATCCTAAGGCGGTCTTTCCTTTGCACCGCGCGTGCGTTACTGGGGCGGAAGACCAGGCGATCCGGGGAGGGCTTCATCCATGGCGATGACGATGAACGGCGAAGTCCAGCTACCGGCGCCGCGCGAGGCGGTGTGGGCCAAGTTGAACGATCCCGAAGTGCTCAAGGCCTGCATTCCCGGCTGCGAGGAGTTGGAGAGGACCGACGACAATGGTTTTCGCGCGGTCGCGAAAATGAAGGTCGGGCCGGTGTCGGCGCGGTTCAAGGGCAAGGTCACGTTGAGCGATCTCGATCCGCCCAACGGCTACAAGATCTCGGGCGAAGGCGAGGGCGGTGTCGCCGGCTTTGCCAAGGGCGGCGCGACGGTTGGTTGTCCGACAAGGATGGCGGCACGCTGCTGACCTATGATGTCGAGGCGCAGATCGGCGGCAAGCTTGCCCAGCTCGGCCAGCGTCTGATCGCCGGCACCGCCAAGAAACTGGCCGACGAGTTCTTTGCCAATTTCGCCAAGGCGGTCGGTGGGAGCGCGGGCTGAGGTTCCGGACGTGATTTCAGGTTCCGGGCGAGGTTGCTCATTACCTGGATGGCCCATATTATGTGTTTTGACCGATTTTGATGGCTGTTCTGCCGTGCAATGCGGTAGCGCAGATAATAGAGAGTCCTGATGGCCAAGATTTCACTGATCGTGAACGGTAATCCCGTAACTGCGAATGTCGATACCCGCACCCTCCTGGTGCAGTTCCTGCGGGAGAATCTGCGGCTGACCGGCACCCATGTCGGCTGCGACACCTCGCAGTGCGGCGCCTGCATCGTGCATCTCGACGGCAAGGCGGTGAAGTCATGCACCACGCTGGTGGTGATGGCCGACGGCCACGAAGTCAGGACCATCGAGGGATTGGCCGCCGACGGCGCGCCGCTGCATCCGATGCAGGAGGCGTTTCGCGAGCACCATGGCCTGCAATGCGGCTTCTGCACGCCCGGCATGATCATGACCGCCGTCGATCTGGTTCACCGCAAGGGCCATGACCTCTCCGAGCACACCATCCGCGAAGAGCTCGAAGGCAATCTGTGCCGCTGCACCGGCTATCAGAACATCGTCCAATCGATTGCCGCCGGCGCCAAGGCGATGGCGAAATCCGACCTCGCATAACCGATTTTGCCGCGACCGCGGCCAGGACCTCAGGATACCTCCCATGTATGAATTCAAATATCATCGCCCGGCGACCGTGCGGCAGGCCGCCAACCTCCTGATCAAGAACGAGGACGCCAAGCTGATCGCCGGCGGCCACACGCTCGTCCCCGTCATGAAGCAGCGCCTGGCGAGCCCGCCGCATTGGTCGACCTCTCCCATGTCGAAGGGCTCGACATGATTGAGATGAAGGGCCGCTCGCTCTCGATCGGCGCGACCGCCAAGCACGCCGACGTCGCGTCGTCCGCGATCGTCGGCGAGGCGATCCCGGCGCTGGCCGAGCTGGCCGGCTTGATCGGCGATCCCGCGGTGCGCCACAAGGGCACGATCGGCGGCTCGCTCGCCAACAACGATCCGACCGCCGACTATCCGTCGGCGTGTCTTGCGCTCGGCGCCACCATCATCACCAACAAGCGGCGGCTCAAGGCCGAAGACTTTCGAGGGGCTGTTCACGACCGCGCTGGAGAACGACGAGATCATCACCAAGGTGCTGTTTCCGCTGCCGAAGAAGGCAGCCTACGTCAAATTCCGCAACCAGGCCTCGCGCTACGCGCTGGTCGGCGTGCTCGTCGCCAAGCGTCCCTCCGACGTGCGCGTGGCCGTCACCGGCGCGGGCTCGAACGGCGTGTTCCGCGTCACCTCGTTCGAGGAGGCGCTGAAGAAGCGGTTTTCGCCCAAGGTCTGGAAGGCCTGACGGTGCCGGCCGACGGGCTGAACAGCGATCTGCACGGCAGTGCCGAATATCGCGCTCACCTGATCGGGGTGCTGACGCGCCGCGCCGTCGAAGCCGCGACCGCCAAAGAGTGACATTGCCTGTTCCAGGCAGGTCAGGATCGGATCTTCCTGATGAATGCATCGGCACTGCCTGCATCGGTCGATGCGATGCTCGAACTTTTGACCTCGCGCGGCTATCTCGCCGAGCGCGCGCTCGCGACCGTGACCTATCTGTCGCTGCGCATGGGCCGGCCGCTGTTCCTGGAAGGCGAGGCCGGCGTCGGCAAGACCGAGATCGCCAAGGTGCTGTCGGCGGCGTTGGGCCGCAAGCTGATCCGCCTGCAATGCTATGAAGGCCTCGACGTCGCCTCCGCGGTCTATGAATGGAACAGCGCGGCGCAGATGATCGCGATCCGGCTTGCGGAAGCGGCCGGCGAGAGCGACCGCGACCAGCTCTCCTCGGACATTTTCGCCGATCGCTTTTTGATCAAGCGGCCGCTGCTGCAGGCGCTGGAGCCCG
>CAWAXO010000061.1:0-9087 GCA_963786015.1 uncultured Alphaproteobacteria bacterium
GCCGGGCCCGCGGTGACGCTGTCATTCCTGCTCGGCGCGGTCGCCTGCGCCTTCGCCGGGACTTCGTTCATGCCGAGATGGCCTCGACCGTGCCGATCAGCGGCAGCGCCTATACCTACGCTTACGCGACGCTCGGCGAACTCGTGGCCTGGATCATCGGCTGGGACCTGATCCTGGAATATGCGGTCGGCGCGGTCACGGTCGCGATCGGCTGGTCCGGTTATGTCGTCGAGCTTTGCGCGTGACCTCGGGATCGACCTGCCGGAGCGGTTCGCGAGTGCGCCGCTCAAATATGACGCGGCGAGCCATGCCTGGTCCTCGACCGGGGCCGTCCTGAACGTGCCGGCCGTTTTCATCATCATTGCGATCACGGGTCTGCTGGTCGTCGGCATTCGCAGAATCTCCGCGGTTCAACAACATCATCGTTGCGGTGAAATTGACGGTGATTTTCCTGTTCATCGTGCTTGCCTTCCCCGCCTTCAGCACCGCGAACTGGGTGACGCCGGCCAATCCAGAAGGCCACTTCATTCCGCCGAACGCGGGTCCCGGCATGTTCGGCTGGTCGGGCATCGTCCGCGGCGCGGCGGTGGTCTTCTTCGCCTATATCGGCTTCGACGCGGTCTCGACCGCGGCGCAGGAGGCCAAGGCACCACACCGCGACATGCCGATCGGCATTCTGGGCTCGCTCGTCATCTGCACCTTTCTCTATGTCCTGGTCGGATTCGTGCTGACCGGGATAGTGCCGTTCGACCTGCTCAACGTGCCGGACCCGATCGCGGTCGCCATCGATGCCGCCGGCGTCGGCTGGCTGTCGCCGCTGATCAAGCTCGGCATCGTGTTCGGCCTGACCTCGGTCATCCTGGTGATGCTGCTGGGGCAGCCGCGCATCTTCCGTGCGATGGCGCATGACGGATTGCTGCCGCGGGCGGCCGCCCGCATCCATCCGCGTTTCCGCACGCTCAATGTTTCCACCATCATCTCCGGCGGCGCGGTCGCAGTGCTCGCGGGGCTGTTGCCGATCGGGCTCGTCGGCGAGCTCGTCAGTATCGGAACGCTGTTTGCGTTTGCGGTCGTCTCGATCGGCACGCTCGTGCTGCGCATCACCAACCCCGGCCTGGAGCGCCCGTTCAGGGCGCCGGCGATCTGGCTCGTCGCGCCGTTGGGCGCGCTCACCTCGATCTTCCTGATGTTCGGGCTGCCGCTCGATACCTGGGTCAGGCTCGCGGCGTGGCTCGCCGTCGGGCTCGCGATCTATTTCACTTACAGCGCCAAACACAGCAGGGTGGCACAGGGCCTGATTGAGCCGAGTGCCAGTGCGCCCTGAGCTTCAAACTAGATGGTCTGCGCCTGCTTCCGCACCTCATTGGCGATCGGCCGTAACGCTTCGACCGCGGACCGGCCGACCAGACTGTAGCCCATCCCGCCATCAGCCCAGGTGAAACCTGCGACATCCTCCCGCAATTGCGGCGTCATCGGCACGTTCTTGTCCAGCACCATCGGGCGCGTCAGCACGACCAGCCGGTCGCCGCGGTCGTCATCATACATGAACATGGCCGCCGGGCCGTGCGATGTCGCAATCAGGCGTCCTCCCATCAGCCGGTAGCCGGCGGTCGTCAGATCCGGCACCGACCGGCTGGTTGAGCCGGTTGGAAAGCCACTGCACGAGCTGAGGACCCTCGGACGCGCGAATCTCGACCGGGCCGGACACGATCCGACGCAAACACCTTGAAGGAATCCGCAGCCTCCTGCGCCAGCGCGATAAGTCCGCTCGGCGACGTCGGGGTCAAGCCGCGTGCAATCCAGCCGCTGGCGCCGCTGATGCTGATCAGCAGCACGGCCGCAACCGCCCGCCACAGCGGCGACGTATGCTGCCTGCGGGTCTCGATGATCCGCGACAGGTTGAGCCTTGCCGGCAGAGGTTCGTCCGCGATTGGCGCCAGCGCGCTTCTCAGGTGATCGCGTTGATCCGAAAAAGCAGCGACGCGCTTTGCGACGTCCGGATGCGCGTCGAGATAGGCCGCGACCTGCGCCCGCCGCTCCGGCTCCAGAAGCTGGTCCGCGTAGGCGTGGAGGTCGTCTTCGGTGATGGGCCGATTGCTCATTTCAGGCTCCTTAGCTTCACCACGTTCCGGGATGCGTCACCCGCCGTTCCCTCGATCTCCTGCTGCAGCTTTTCACGCGCCCGCGACAGGCGCGACATCACGGTGCCGATCGGAATATCGAGAACCTTCGCGGCATCCGCGTAGGAAAGATCTTCAACGGCAATCAACAGCAGCACAGCGCGCTGGTCCTCCGGGAGCTTTGCCAGCTTGTTGAGGACGTCCTGATAAATCAGCTTCTGTTCTTGCACGGCGTCCTGTCCGAAATCATTTTCATTCGTGTCATCAATAGTCACGTGTCGGCCACGCGCCGCCGATTGGCGGAACTGGTTGACGGCGAGGTTATGCAGAATCGTAAAAAGCCAGGAGCGGGTACTGCCCTCGCGCCGCTGGTGCCAGCGGCTGACGGCCCGCTCCAGGCAATCCTGCACCAGGTCGTCCGCTGCGGTGGGATTACGCATCAGCGCCCGCGCGTAGCGGCGCAGCGCCGGGATCAGCGGCTCGACCTGAAGCAGCATATCGTTCATGTCCGGCTCCGCGCGTTGTCCGGGGTCTTTCGGCCTGACATCATTGGACTTGAATTCTGGATCGCGTCGCCAAATTTCGCCGCATCGCCGGGTGCGATCACGAGATATTGCCGTTCCGCCCTGGCGGCATTATCGACGATCTGACGGATCGGTCCGGCGACATTGACGATAGCCGATCCGGCCGGGTTGGTCATGAATGCCGCAAGCGGCTGCAGCGGCCCGCTGCCGTCGGACTGGCCGGTGAGCGCGAGCACGTATTTCTGCTTCGGCTCAAGTCCGGTGACGGAGGCCTGCAGCACTTGGATCAGGCCCTGGTCGAACAGCGACACGCTGGTCGGCGGTTTTCCCTCGGTCGCGCCGGCCTTGGGCGCAAGCGCGAGCTGGGCGACCTGGCCGGCGATACCGAGGTCTTGCAGGTTCTGCCGGTCGTCGGGGTTCGGCGCGGCATTGGGCACATAGGCAATCGCCTGCGGCGCCTGGCCGATCGGGATCGTGGCAACGACCTTGTTGGTCGCCGTATCGATCGCGGTCAGCGCGTCGTTGTTCTCCAGCCCGACATAGATGCGCGTGCCGTCACCCGAGGGCCAGACGCCGTGCGGCAGATTGCCGACCGGGATCGTCGCGACCTGCGAGAAGTCGTCGGTGCGGAACACCTTGACCTCGTTGGTGCCTCCGATCGTGACATAGGCGAACGTTCCCTTCGCGGTGCGCGCGAAATTGACGTGGTTGGTGATCGGGCCGGTATCGATCGTCTTGATCAGGTTGAACGGCGGCTTGGCGTCGAACACCTGCGTCTTGCCGGTGTCCTTGAGCGTGAACCACACCTGCTGGCCGTCAGGCGATGCCGCTATGTTCGGGCAGAACGGGCTTTCCTGCTTCACCCGTGCGACGATCTTGTGATCGGCGACGGTGACGACGTCGGTCTCCGGATTGAACGACGAGCAGATGTAGCCGTATTTGCCGTCGGGCGAGAAGATCTGCATGCCTGGGCCGTTCGGCGTGGTGATGCGGGTCTTCTCGGTGAAATTCTTCGCATCCAGCACGGAGATATAATTTTCACCGCGCACGGTGACCCAGACTTCCTTGCCGTCGGGCGTGTAGAACGCCTCGTGCGGCGAGCGGCCCACATAGGTCACATGCTTTACCGCATTGGTCGCCGTGTCGATGAAGGTCACCGAATTCGAGCCGATCGAGACCACTGCGAGCGTCCGGTGATCCGGCGCGTAGCCCATGCCGTGCACCAGCACTTGTCCCTTGTAGAGGGGACTGAAATTGCCCGGCTGGGGATCGCCGAGCCGGATCACGCCGAGCAGCTTGTTGTCGACGGGGTCGGTGACGGAGACCGTATTTGAGAATTGCTCCGCAGCATAGACGCGGTCGTGATGGCTGATGGCGATGTCGGGCGCGGACGCTGCGCCGGGCGCCTGGCCGGCCAATGCGGCCGAGCAGCTCGTCGCCAGAATCGTGCCGGCCAGCAGCGCATGCTTCGAGATCAGGTTTTTCATCTTGGTCTCCTTCGGTCTATTTCTTCATGCCCGCGGGCACGTCCATGTGCATGCCGGTGGTGTGGCCCTCGGGGGCTGGCGGGGGCGAGAACGCGGGTTGCGTGGGCGCCGGCGCAGTCGTCGAAACATGCTCGCCGATCGCGAGCTTCATGGCCGCGATCTCCTGCATCTGGTCGACGATGATCTCCTGCGCGATGCGGCGCAGCTGCTCGTTCTTGCCGTAGCGCAACTCGATCACGGCCATGTCGATCGCGCCCTGGTGATGGGGGCTCATCATCGCGACGAAATCACGATCGATGTCGCCGCTCGGCTTGACAGCCATGTCGTTCATCATCTTCGTCATCGCGGCGTCGTTCTCCTTCAGGAACGACTCCTCGTCGGCCGTTGTCGCCACCGTCGGCGGCGCGGACTCGTGGTGCGATTCGTGCGCCAGCACGAGCGAGGAAGCGAAGAAAGCGAACAGGACGCGCGCGCCGAACAATGTCATGCTGGGATTGGGTTTCAGAAAGCGCAGCATCGCTTTCCTCCTCGTGGCAGTTGAAGTGACATTTTGCGTCGGAGAGGCGGATGTCGCTCCGGGCGTATCGGGGGCTGGGTCGATACGCCCGGATGACGGCGCCTAAGGCTGTGCGAGATGCATTGCGGCGACGAGGAGGCTGGCAATCGATAGTTTGTTCATTGATATCTCCCGTGATTCAAATGATTGCACCCGGGAAGACGTATGAGCGGGACTTCTATTCCATCCTCGAAAGACAAAAAATGTTAGCGTGACGCGTTCTCCCGACGGATTACGCGTTCGGGTTGATTGCGGTTCCTGATCGGCGCGCCTGCTGATTAGCCGCGCCGCACGCTGGCGCCGCCGTCGACCGGCAGCGTGATACCGGTTATGAAGTTCGCCTCGTCGGACGCCAGGAACAGCGCGGCGTTCGCGACGTCCCAGCCGGTGCCCATCTTCCTGCGCAGTGGCACCTTGCTGTCGCGCTCGGCCTCGACTTCGGCGCGGCTCTTCTTGAATTCGCGGGCGCGCGTGTCGACCGCCATCGGCGTGTTCATCAGCCCCGGAAGAATCACATTGGCGCGGATGCCGTATTCGGCGTTCTGATAGGCGAGCTGTTCGGTGAAAGAGATCATCGCCGACTTGGTCGCTTTGTAGGCGACGTAAGGGTAGGTCGTAATCGCGGCCATCGAGGAAATGTTGATGATGGCGCCGCTGCCCTGTTTTCGCATGATCGGGATCACGTGCTTTGCCGCGAGGACGCAGCTTTTCAGGTTGATCGCGACGCAGCGGTCGAAGGCTTCTTCTGTGATCGCCAGCAGTTCGGCATCGCCGCCGGCAAGGCTGACGCCGACATTGTTGTGCAGGATGTCGATGCGGCCCCAGCGGCGCATCGCGTCTTCCACCATGGCCTTGATCTCGGCGTCCTTGGTGACGTCCGCCTTGCACGCGGCCGCATGCCGCCCTTGGCCGCGATCATGTCGCCGGTCTCCTGCGCGGAGGCGAGGTTATGATCCACGCAGAGCACCTTGGCGCCTTCGCGCGCGAAGGTCAGCGCGGTGGCGCGGCCGTTGCCGATGCCTTCGCCGGGGCTCTGGCCGGCGCCGACGACAATGGCGACGCGATCTTTCAGGCGCATGTCAGTTCACTCCGGGAATCGGGTACTGCTGAAGCACCTCTTTATAGTAGGGCTCGTTGTCGATCTTCATGGTGGCGAGCACGCGAACGACGGCGCAATAGAAGGCGATCGTCAGCACGAGATCGACCATGTGCTCGTCGGAGAGCTGCTTCTTTATCTCGGCGAAGGTCGCCTCCGACATCGCAAGCTCGCGCACCATTTCGCGCGCGCCTTTCAGGATCGTCTTCGCCAGCGGTTCGAGCTTGGACGGCTTACCCTCGGTCTCCGCCATCAGGCCCTGGATGTCCTCGTCGGTGACGCCGAACTCCTTACCGATCTTGACATGATGGGTGAACTCGTATTCCGACTTCTCCAGCCAGCCGACCTGAAGGATCGCAAGCTCGCGCAGGCGCGGATCGAGCTTGCTCCTGAAACGGATATAGCCGCCGATGCCGCTGAAGGCGCGCGCCATGTCTGGCGAGTTGACCAGGAGCTTGTGCAGATTGGTGTTGCGCTTGAGCATGTCGCGATATTCGGGCGCGACCTGGTCGGGCTCCAGATAGGGCAGGCGGGCCATATTGTTTCCTTTTCTTTCTATTCTTTCCATCGATCCTGGGATTCGCGTTCCGGCGCCTGCAGCGTGACGCCACCGTCGACGACAAGCACCTGGCCGGTGATATAGCGGGCATGATCGCTGAGCAGGAACTTGACGGCGTGGCCGACATCCCAGCCGGTGCCCTCGCGCTTCAGCACCGAGGCCTTGGCGCGTTGTGCGCGTGCCGCATCGCTCATGCCGCGGGCATAGACCATCGGCGTGTACATCGGACCCGGGCAGATGCAATTGACGCGGATGTTGTCGCCGCCATGATCGACCGCCATGGCGCGGGTCAGCCCGATCACCGCCGCTTTCGAGGTCGTGTAGATCGTCAGTCCGCGCGGCCGCAGCGCGGAGATCGAGGAGATGTTGACGATCGCGCCGCCGCTTGGCGGTCTCGATCATCGCGGGGATCGCGTGTTTGGAGAGCAGGAACATGCTCTCGACATTGACCTGCATGACCTTCCGGTATTGCTCCGATGTCTCCTCGACGACGCTGCCGCGGCTGCCGATGCCGACATTGTTGTCGAGCAGGTCGAGCCGGCCGAAACGCGCGACGGTCATCTCGACGAGGCGCCCGCAGTCGGCCTCGCTGGTGACGTCGGCGGCAAGCGCGGCAGCCGTGCCGCCTTCCTCGGCAATTATCTCGGCGGTGCGTTCGGCAAGCCTCACGTCGCGATCGGCCACCATCACCTTGGTCCCGGCGCGCGCGAGCAGGATGGCTGCCGCCCGGCCATTGCCGATACCGTCACCCGCAGCACCGCCGCCGCTGATCAGCGCGACCTTGCCGGCAAGGCCGGCATCATCCTCGGGCCCTCGCATGTTCTTCTTCCCTTTGAGGCGCAGGGGATAGCAACGCCTTGGAGGGAGGAGAGAAGAGCGGGGATGGATGGGCACGCATGCCGCTTCGCGCGCCGGCACCGAAACGATCGGAGATTCGAAAGGATTGCGCGCCGCGGAATTAGCGTCGGAACGGAGTGCATCATCGCCTGTGAATTTCGGCTTGCGCTTCTCCATGAAGGCGCTGCGGCCTTCGCGGAAATCCTCGCTGTCCATGCAGGCGGTGCCGATGTCCTTGATCGCGTCCATGTCGCGCTGTTCGGGTCCTTCAGAACCTGCGCAATGGTGATCTTGGCGGCCTTGATCGCAAGCGGCGCGTTGCCGGAGATGGTACGCGCGACGTCCACCGTCGCGTTCCACAATTCGGCGTCGGGGATGACGCGGTCGACGAGCCCGATCCGCAGCGCCTCCGCGGAATCGATCCTCATGCCCGTGTACATGATCAGTCGCGCCCAGGAGGGGCCGACCAGGGAGACCAGATGGCGCAGGCCGTCGTAGCCATAGGCAATGCCGAGCTTGGCGGCGGGAATGCCGAACTGGCTGTTGTCGGAGGCGAAGCGGATATCGGCGGCCATCGCGACCTGCATGCCACCGCCAAGGCAGAAACCGCGGATGCAGGCGATCGTCGGCTTCGGATAGTCGGCGAACAAGGCACGCTGCGCCGCGCTGCGTTTCGAGTATTCTTCCGAGGCCTGTGCGTTGTGACGCGTCTTCTCGAACTGGCTGATGTCCGCGCCCGAGACGAAGGCCTTGTCGCCGGCGCCGGTCAGGATCACGACGCGCACATCAGGATCGTCGCGCAATTCGACCAGCGCGTTGCCGAAGCCTTCCCACATCTCCAGCGACATCGCGTTGCGCTTCTCGGGATTGTTGAAGGTGATGACGCCGACGCCGTCGGTGATGTTTTGCAGGATCTTGCCGTCGGCGTGGGATTTTTCGGCTTTGGGAACGTCCAGCATTGCAGCGGTATCCGGTTCGAGGGTCAGGAATCGATAAAGGGGCCGAAATTCGCGCGCGTGAAGGCCGGCCGTGCCTGCACCTTAGCCCACCATTCGGTGACGCGGGGATGTTTCGCCGGGGTCATCTCATCAGGCGCGATCTCCTCGTCGATCCGCTTCACGAACGGCGCAGCGGCGATATCGGCGATCGAATAGACGTTGCCGGCCAGCCAGTCGGAAGATTTCAACGCTTCTTCCATCTTGTCCAGCAATTGATGGGTGAGCTTGGCGCGCGCAACGGCGCGCTCTTCCTCCGTGTAGGGCTTGCGGGCCACGCGCAGCCAGGATTCTTGGCGCTCCCTGCTCGGGATGCTCTTCAGCTTCTCAGCCAACTCCTCATCCGACCATTTTTCCGCAACTTTCTGCAGATGGTGGCGCCAGTTGAAGATGATGAGATTATGAATCAGTCCGTCGATATGGCGGATCCAGTTGCGCATCTCGGCGCGCCCGAAGGGGGTGTCCGGCCGCAGCGGCGGATCGGGATGAATTTCGTCGAGATATTCGCAGATCGTGCCACTCTCATGCAGCGGCCGACCGTCATGGATCAGCGTCGGGATCACGCCGAGCGGATTGATCTTCAGATAGTCGGGCGAGTGATGCTCCATCTTCCCCATATCGACGACGTGACCTTCATAATGAAGGCCTTTCTCTTCCAGGCACAGCCTCACGCGCCGCGATGCGCTGGAGCGCCAGCCGTGGTGCAGGATCATCATGCTTTGCTCCCCGGGACCATCCGGTCCGGCCTGTGCGCCGGACTTCTCGCTTGAGTTTGGGCAAGCTCCCTGCCGAGGTCAATCGCAGCCCTGCCATGTTCGGCGCCCGCGCGTGATGGCTCGCGCCGGGATCGAACCCGTCCTATCCTCTGCGGTCCAATCATCGATCATAACCGAATTCTGCGGACGGAAACGCC
>CAWAXO010000062.1:0-94612 GCA_963786015.1 uncultured Alphaproteobacteria bacterium
TCAATCCTGCAACGGCCGGATTGATCGACCAGGCGTCTGATCTTGCTGAGAGACCAGCGAAGCTCGCCGCGAGGATCGCTTGGAGCGTCCCACAGTAGATCGCAAAGTTCGCTGCGCGCGACGGCGTACGGCGCGAGGGACAAATAGGCCAACAGGGCGCGCGCCTTCCGCGACGCTGGAAGGGTGAACTCGATGCCATCGCGGCTAACGGTCAACGGCCCGAAGAAACGCAACCGCAGCGAGATGGTACCTCCGGCCTGGGTCGGACGATCACATTCCACTGGCATTTCCGCCCATTGGCACTTCCGCAACGACACCCACGACCGGCTGTCATGGTGACGACCAACATCGCGACGGGCTCCCCGCCAACGAAGCAAGCCGGCACCTTTGGTGAGCCCGGTTTAGCAGAGCATAGCTTAAGGATGAAGATCAGGATTGTTACAGCTGCAACAAATGCCGCGATTATCTTCCACACTGCGAGCGTAGGTGTCGGCGGCTCTACGGTGTATCGGACACGACGGCGCTTTATCGAAGGCAATCTGGCTGCGGCCTTGAGCGAAGAGCCGCGTCGCGGGGCGGAACGCAAGCTCACCGAGAAAGAAGAGGCGCTGCTGGTGGCCACCGCCTGCGCGAGGCCGCCGACCGACCGCGCGCGCTGGACGCTGGAGCTTCTGGCCGACGAGATGGTCAGATTGACGTCTCACGAGAATTTGTCGCGCGAAACAGTGCGGCGGCGCCTGGCCGAGAACCATATCAAGCCGTGGCGCAAAAGCATGTGGTGCATCCCGAAGGTCGGCGCGGAGAAGGTCCGGACCAATTTCGTCCGCCCTAAAGCCCGCGCGTAGAACCCGATCGGTGCGTGTTCGGCGAGCGATGTTCGAGACCAAACGCAAAAGCAAACGCCGGCGGGCATCCCGCCGGCTTTGCCAAGGCATCCGCCCTCGGTGACGAGTAGCGAATCAATACTTGCTGAAAACCGGGCCGCCGAACTTGTAGTTCACGCGGGCGGTGAAGAAATCCACGTCCTGCTTGATACTGTCGGTCTGGGCGAAAAACAATGGATTAGCACTAGCGGAGAACGCTACATCGCTGCGCCCCATGAAGAGGTGATCGTATTCGAAGCCGAGCGACCAGTTCGGCGCGAAGCCGTATTCGACGCCAGCGCCGACCACGGCACCCCAGCGGGTGTCGGTGGTCGAGGCGGCCAGCACGCCGCTCGTAGCGTCGACTATGCTGTACTTGCTCTCGGTGACGGCAGCGCCGCCCTTCGCGTAGAGTAGCACGTTGTTAAATGCGTAACCGAGCTGGCCGGTGAAGAGGCCGAACGCATCGATCTTGGTGCGATTGCGATCCCGGGCGAACACCGCGCTGACATTGTCTCCGGAGAAATCGGCCCAGTTGCCCTGGGCTTCAACGCCGAACACGAACTGGCCCATCTGCCAGCGGTAGCCAATCTGACCACCGACCGTGCCGCCAGAGGCGTCGTGAGAACCTTCAGGTCCAAAAGCACCGAGGCCGGAGAAATCGGCGATGAGATTCCAGTCGTTGCGGCTGATGCCACCGCCGCCGTTGATACCGGCATAGAACCCAGTCCAGTCGTAGATTGCTGCCGCCACCGGCGGAGCCTTGGTGTAAGGCCGCACGGCGAGGTCGGCAGCATTGGCGGAGCCAGCCGCGCCAAGCGCAACGAGACTCACAGTGACAAGCAGCAACTTATTCATTCCCGAATCCCGTTTCCTGTTGAAGCCCTACGGGGCCATGCCGACTTCGTAAACAGCGTTGGCCCGAATTGCTGTAGCCTCATCGCAACTGGTAGAGCGAAACCGCAAGACGGCAGCCTAAAATCGATCACAAGAAATCGCAAAAAGGCCCCGACGCGTAAACTGGTTGTCATTTTTGTTGTTCTCTCTATTGTGGTAGCGTCATCTCGCGCTGTCAGTGACAGCGTCCGTCTCTAGTATCTCGGCACAGAGGTTTTGATTCTTTGTTTTTTCGTTGGGTTTCGCAGGGACTTTCGGATAGGCGCGCCCTAATTTGGCCCGCGCCTTCTCGGTCGTGAACATCCAATTGATTTTGGCGCGCTCGGCATTGCGGCGTTTTTCCCAGGCTGCGGTCTCGCTGACGAGACGGGCATAGCTGTCGATGCGCCGATCGAGGCATTGCCGTGAGAGGACGCCGATTTCGATCTCAACCATGTTGAGCCAACTGGCGTGTTTTGGCGTGTGATGGAACTCCAGGCGCCGCAGCACGCGGCGGGCCTCGATCGCCGGGAATGCTTCGAACGAGACGCTCCAAGATCACAGCGTGGACGCCACGAAAGCGGTGCCGCTGCGCGACCATCCAACTGCTGAACGTCGGGCAGCGGTCGATCTCCAGTCCGTCGAGAAAATCCCCGGCAAGCAGCACGGACAGCGTTCGCAGCCTCTCCACGGGCAGTGTCTCGATGCCCTCCTCGATCGCGCGGATGATCTCGATCGCATCGACGTGGCGGTCCGAGAGGTCGAGCCGGATGGCGTCGGCAGGCGTACCAATCCTGCAACGGCCGGATTGATCGACCAGGCGTCTGATCTTGCTGAGAGACCAGCGAAGTTCGCCGCGAGGATCGCTTGGAGCGTCCCACAGTAGATCGCAAAGTTCGCTGCGCGCGACGGCGTACGGCGCGAGGGACAAATAGGCCAACAGGGCGCGCGCCTTCCGCGACGCTGGAAGGGTGAGCTCGATGCCATCGCGGCTAACGGTCAACGGCCCGAAGAAACGCAACCGCAGCGAGATGGTACCTCCGGCCTGGGTCGGACGATCACATTCCACTGGCATTTCCGCCCACTGGCACTTCCGCAACGACACCCACGACCGGCTGTCATGGTGACGACCAACATCGCGACGGGCTCCCCGCCAACGAAGCAAGCCGGCACCTTTGGTGAGCCCGGTTTAGCAGAGCATAACTTAAGGATGAAGATCAGGATTGTTACAGCTGCAACAAATACCGCGATTATCTTCCACGTGAGGCTTGGCCTGTCGCATAGGCACGGCAGTCAAGCATGACAGACGGCCTGCATTTGCTGGCCTTGGCCAGCGCGCGGCAGCCGCAGGAAGGCTTACCGATGTAGCCGCGTCCCAGCGAAACTGACAACGTTTGATAGCTCTTCCCCAAATCGAGTGCAGCCGCCAAGGCAATAGTCCATCGCCTTGGCCGCATTCGTCGGAGAGATTGATTGCGGACATTGTTGCAAGCGCGTCGTCCTTTGAGGAGTACAAGAGCGCTTGCAGTTCGAGAGTTGACATTTTCGTCATGGCCAGCCGGCCGCGAGCATCTGCATGGTCAGCGTTTCGACGCCCGGCACCTCGTGCACGCGCGTTTTCAGTTCGACAATGCGCATGTGTCCCCCTCGCTCGTGTGCGAGAGCACGAGGAGGCGGTGATTTGCCTTAAGAGAACAATTCGCCCGCTGCGGCGGAGTGTGGATGCTGCGGGTGCTTACACGGATATGTGACGTTTGATTTATGTTTTCAGAGCGACCAAGACTAACTCCTAGTTGGAGGGTGCCGGACGCACCTCCCGAGAAGGAAGGCCTGCGACGTACAGCCGTCTTCGGATCGATCACGAATGTCACTCAATTACTGATGTAACTCGTTTTCGCTCGCGGACATTCTGCGGGGCGCATAAATCAACGTCGTGTGCAAGCGAGGGACTGTCGTATCATGATTAGATCTATAGGTCGTCGTGCGGTCGTGATCGGCGGTGGGATCGGCGGTCTGGCGGCGGCGGGCGCTCTAGCTAATTATTTCGAACACGTCGAAGTTCTGGAACGTGATCGCCTCCCAGAATCCGCGAGCCCGCGCTCAGGAACGCCACAGGATAGGCACCCACATGGTCTGTTAGCCGGCGGCCTCAAGGCGCTCGGCGACATTTTCCCTGGCTTCGAGCGAGACCTTGCCGAGGCCGGCGCCATTCCCGTTCGATTGATGCAGGATCTTCAGTACGAGCGAGTAGACGTCGGAGTTTTGCCAAGGCGGGATTTTGGCCTTTCAATCTTCTGCGCGTCCCGGCCGTTGATTGAGGCGGTTTTGCGACGCAGGGTTTTGGCAGTCGCGAACATCACGGTGCGATCGGAATGCCGTGTTACCGCGATCGTGCCGCTTAGCGTCGGTGAAGGCATCCGCGGTGTTCGGTTTGATTCAAATAAGGCTTCTGAACAAACGCTCGGGGCCGATCTGGTCGTTGACGCATCCGGTCGCGGCGCGCTTACGTTGGCGTTTCTAGATGAACTCGGCTGGAAACGACCGGAAGTCACAGAAGTTGGCGTTGATATCAGTTACGCAACTGCGGTCGTTCAGATCCCTGCTGATGCGCCGCCGGAGTGGAAGCTCGTCTTGACGCTGCCGAAATCCGCCCACAGTTTCGACGAACGCGGTGCTAACTCCGGTGGAGGACAATCGCTGGTTGGTTGCAATCGCCAACTATGGAGCGACCGCGCGTCTGGAGACTTGGAATGGCTTTCTCGACGCTTCCCTGCAGCTCCCTACACCGACGTTGCACAATGCGCTCCGGGGCGCGAAGCCGCCCGAATCCGATTAGACACTACGCTTTTCCCACCAGTAGTTGGCGGCATTTCGAACGACTTCCCATGCCACGAGGCGTGCTCCCTATCGCCGACGCGCTCTGCCGGTTCAACCCAATATACGCCCAGGGGATGTCGTCTGCTGCCAAGCAAGCCCGACTGCTGCAGCTCGTGCTAGAACAGAGGGCGGCAGACCCAGATCCACTTATGGCAACACAGCTTGGTTTCATGGCTGAAGTGGGAGCTCTGCTCGAGACGCCCTGGGGCATGTCTACTAGGGCCGACTTGGCTCTTCCGGCAACGCGCGGCGAACGGCCCGAACATTTCGAACAGGCGCTACAATTTGAGGCTGCGCTTTTTCGCGCGGCCGTTGCCGATCCCGTGGTGCACCGCGCGATGCTCGAAGTCTTCCAACTTCTGAAACCTCACACTTTGTTGCGCGAACCGCATATCATGGAGCGGATCGAAGACGTATCCGGTAAAACGTAAGCCCTACGTGCATTCCGACGAGGGCATGTTTTCCACCGACCTTGACTTCACCACAGCCGCGCATTTCGACAAGCCTATGTGGCATCTGGGCCTGTGGCGTGCGGTTAGGGTCTGATTGGCCAACTTGATGCCGCAAGCGGAAGCATTGTGATCCGGCTTTCTTCTAGCGGAATTTCGTTGGTGTGGAGGGTGCGGAAACAAAGGCAGGCAAAGCGCAGTTCAGCTCGGCTCGCCGAGCCAACATCGTCTTAAACACGCCGCTCTATCCTCTCCTACTCCACGGTACCTGCCCCTTACTCCCACTCAATCGTCCCCGGCGGCTTCGACGTCACGTCATACACCACCCGGTTCACGCCCTTCACCTCATTGATGATCCGCGTCGCTACGCTTCCCAGGACGTCGTCGAACGGATAAAAGTCTGCTGTCATGCCGTCGGTCGAGGTGACGGCGCGCAGGCCCACGACGTAATCATAGGTGCGGCCGTCGCCCATGACGCCGACGGTCTTCACCGGCAAGAGCACCGCGAAGGCCTGCCAGATGGTGTCGTACAAATCAGCCTTGCGGATCGCGTCGATATAGACTGCGTCCGCTTGGCGCAGGATGTCGAGCTTCTCCCTGGTGATGTCGCCGGGGCAGCGGATCGCGAGGCCCGGGCTCGGGAACGGATGGCGGCCGACGAAGATTTTCGGGAAGGCCCAATCCCACTCAATCGTCCCCGGCGGCTTGCTCGTCACGTCATACACCACCCGGTTCACGCCCTTCACCTCGTTGATGATCCGCGTCGCGACGCTTCCCAGAAACTTCATGTCGAACGGATAGAAATCCGCCGTCATGCCGTCGGTCGAGGTGACGGCGCGCAGGCCCACGACGTAGTCATAGGTGCGGCCGTCGCCCATCACGCCGACGGTCTTCACCGGCAGCAGCACCGCGAAGGCCTGCCAGATGGTGTCGTACAGACCGGCCTTGCGGATCGCGTCGATATAGACCGCGTCCGCCTGGCGCAGGATGTCGAGCTTCTCCTTGGTGATGTCGCCGGGGCAGCGGATCGCAAGGCCCGGGCCCGGGAACGGATGGCGGCCGACGAAGATTTCGGGAAGGCCCAGCTCGCGGCCGAGCTTGCGCACCTCGTCCTTGAACAATTCGCGCAGTGGCTCGACGAGCTTCATGTTCATGCGCGCGGGCAGGCCGCCGACATTGTGATGCGACTTGATCGTCACCGATGGGCCGCCGGTGAAGGAGACGCTCTCGATCACGTCGGGATAGAGCGTGCCTTGCGCGAGGAAATCGGCGCCGCCGATCTTCTTGGCCTCGGCATCGAACACGTCGATGAACAGACGGCCGATGGTCTTTCGCTTCGCCTCGGGGTCGGTGACGCCGGCAAGCTCGCCGAGGAAAAGTTTCGAGGCATCAACATGCACCAGCGGGATGTTGTAGTGATGCCGGAACAGCTCGACGACGGTCTCGGCCTCGTTGAGCCTGAGCAGGCCGTGGTCGACGAACACGCAGGTGAGCTGCTCGCCGATCGCCTCATGGATCAGCACGGCCGCGACCGCGGAGTCGACGCCGCCTGACAGGCCGCAGATCACCCTGCCCTTGCCCACCTGCGCGCGGATCTTCTCGATCGCCTCCTCGCGGAAGGCGCGCATGGTCCAGTCGCCGCTAAGCCCTGCGATTCTGCGCACGAAATTGCGGATCAGCTTCGCGCCATCGGGCGTGTGCACCACCTCGGGGTGGAACATCAGCCCGTAATATTTGCGCGTCTCATCCTGGATCACCGCGAACGGCGCGTTGGCGGACACGCCGGCCACAGAGAAACCCGGCGGCATCTTCGTGATGCGATCGCCATGACTCATCCAGACCGGATGCCGTTCGCCCTGCGTCCAGGCGCCATCGAACAGGCGGCTGTCGCCCTTCACCTCGACATCGGCGCGGCCGAATTCGCGATGGTGGCCGCCCTCGACCTCGCCGCCGAGCTGAGCCGCCATCGTCATCTGGCCGTAGCAGATGCCGAGCACCGGCACGCCGGATTCGAAGATCAGTTGCGGGGCGCGCGGGGAGCCCTCCTCGTGCACCGATTCCGGTCCGCCGGAGAGGATCACCGCCTTCGGCTTCATCTCGCGGAAAGCGGCTTCGGCCTTCTGGAACGGGACGATCTCGCAATAGACGCCGTCCTCGCGGACGCGGCGGGCGATCAGTTGCGTCACCTGACTGCCGAAATCGACGATCAGAAATCTTGTCATGCGCCGAGGCCACGGAGGGCGCCTGCTCCTGTGCTTTCTCTGCTGCTGTCATGGACAGGAGTTACGCGACCGGCGCCGCTCCCGCAACCCTCCCAGGGGCGGGATAAGCGGGGTCGTCCAACGGTTTTTTGGCAGGGATTCACACGTCATTCCGGGGCGATGCGTCAGCATCGAGCCCGGAATCTCGAGATTCCGGGTTCAGCCCTGTCGGGCTGCCCCGGAATGACGGGCCCTACGCCTTCCGCAGCACCGACACGAAAAACCCGTCTGTGCCCGTCCGGCGCGGGGTCATCAGCCAGCCTTCGGGCGAGGCAAGGGCTGCTTGCGCAAAGGCATCGGCCTTGTCCCGGAGCACGCTGGCGGTCTGTTCGGGCGGCACCACCGAGAACTCCGGATGACGCGCGATGAAGCCCCTCACCTGCTCGCCATTCTCCGCCTTGAGCACGGAGCAGGTGATATACGCGATGCGGCCGCCCGGCTTGACCAAACCTGCCGCGCGATCCAGCACTTCGGCCTGGTCCTTCACCCTGATCTCCAGCGCGCCGGGACGCATCCGCCACTTGGCGTCGGGATTGCGCCGCCAGGTGCCGGTGCCCGTGCAGGGCGCGTCGATCATGACGAGATCGGCGGACGCCTTGATATCGGCGAGCGGATCGGCCGCGCCCTTCGGGCTGCGCACGTCGGCGTTGTGGACACCGGCGCGCGACAGCCGCTCATGGATCGGCGCAAGCTGGCGCTTGTCGCGGTCGGTCGCGATCAGCCGGCCCTTGCCCTGCATCATCGCAGCCAGCGCCAGCGTCTTGCCGCCGGCGCCGGCACAGAGGTCGATCACCTGCTCGCCGGGCTTGGCCGCGGACAACAGCGCCGCGAGCTGCGAGCCCTCGTCCTGCACCTCGACCGCGCCCTTGATGAAGCTTTCCTCGGCATGAATGCCGGGATTGCGCGCGTCGGCGCCGAGCTCGATGCGAAGGCCGAGCGGCGACCACGGCGTCTCGGCTGGCGCCGAGATGGTCGAGCGCGGCGAGCACCTTCTCCCGCTTGGCCTTCAGGGTGTTGACGCGCAGGTCGAGCGGCGCCCGGCTCGCCATCGCGGCCGCTTCCGCCGCGCGATCCTCGCCGAACACCTCCGCCAGATAGGGATCGAGCCAATCCGGATAGTCGCCGGCGACCGGCGCCGGCGCATCCTTTGCGGAGCGCGAGGCGAGCGCGGCACGCTCGGCATCGGACAATGGTTCGGGCGCGAACCGGCCGCCGTCGCAGAGCGCACCGATCGCCTCGGCATTCATGCCGCGCTCGACCTTGAGCATGCCGAGCACCCGCGCGCGCGGAGCGTCGTCCTCCATCACCCAGGCGCTCGACGCGCGCCGGCGCAGCACGTCCCAGACCAGGCCTGCGATCGCCGCGCGATCGCCGGAGCCGGCAAAGCGATGCGCCGTGCCCCATTCCTTCAGCGCGTTCGCCGCGGGGCTGCGCTGGGCTTCAATGTTGTCGATCACTTCGATCGCGGCGGACAAACGGGCAGCAGGCGTCATTGCAAACTTTCAGTTGGAGACGCTGCAATCAGATCAGAAGCAGGATCTTCAATGCGAAATAGAGCCACATCGCAAGCAGCACGAGCGCGCCGGCGAACCAGGCGCTGGAACGCAGGCGCAGCTCGTTCGAGCTGACGAAGATTCCGGCATGGACGAAGCGGGTCACCACGAACACCCAGGACAGCATCACGATGACAAGATCGGCATGCCGGAGCGGCAGCGCCAGTGCGATCAGGGCATAGAACAGCAGCGGCAGCTCGAATTGATTGCGAAAGCAGTTGCCGATCTGGGTTGCACCTTCCGGCCAGTTCGATTGACCGAGCGCAATGTCGCGGCGCTTGGTCTCGCCGCTGGACAGCGCCTTGCCGCGCGCGCCGGCCATCCAGAACAGCAGCGCGAAAGTCAGCCCCACCTGCACGAAGACAGGCAGCAAAACCATTTGAACCGACATCGAAAATTCCCCCACCCGGAACAGCCCAGCCAGTCAATAGCGAGCGCACGGGCAACTGGCAACGGAACCCGCCCTCGCTTCAACAGCGATGGTCGATAATGTGGCTAACCCCGGATAGTTTCAGTGATTTTGGAGCCCGCGCGTCGTCAATCCAGGGCTGCAAGGGGCCGGCTTTTTCCGCGCAGATCGCCGCGACCCGCGCCGTCCGGCCGGAAATAGATCACACCACTTTGTGAACTAGATCATCTTTCCGCCGCCGCCCCCTGGTATGATGAGGGGGGAAGGATGATGAGATGACTGTGTTCCGCCTCACCCAGATATCCGATACCCACCTCGCCCGCCGCCTGCCAAAGCTCACCGACAATTTCGACCGGATCCGCAACTACCTCGACGCCACCCGCCCCGATCTTGTCATCAACAGCGGCGATCTCGGCTTCGACGCGCCGTCGTCGCCCGACGACCTCGCGTTTGCCAGGGAGTTGCACGACGCCCTGCCGATGCCCTGCCGCTATCTCCCCGGCAATCATGACGTCGGCGACAACCCCACCCAGGTCGGTCCTGTTCCCGCCCGGCCGGTCAATGAAGACGACTGCAAGGCATTCATCGCCGCTTGCGGCGAGGATCGCTGGCGTTTCGATGCGGCCGGCTGGTGCTTCATCGGCCTCAACTCGCTGGTGATGAACTCAGGCCTGCCCAGCGAGACCGAGCAGTTCGACTGGCTTGCATCCGAGCTTGCGACGACCAAGGGCAAGCCGATCACGGTCTTCCTGCACAAGCCGCTGTTTCTCAATACGCCGAAGGACCCGGAACTGGCGTCGAGCGCGATCCGCTACGTTCCGGTGCCGGCGCGGCGCCGGCTGATCGACATGCTGCTCACCGCCGATGTGCGGCTGATCGCCAGCGGTCACGTCCACCAGCGCCGCGATTTCACCTTCGGCCATGTCCGGCACGTCTGGGCGCCCTCGACCGGCTTCATCATTCCCAATTCGCTGCAGGAGCGGATCGGCACCAAGGAGGTGGGACTCGTCGAATATCGCTTCCAGCCGGACAGTTTCGAAGTCTTCCATGTCAAGGCGCCCGGCCAGATCGATGTCGATCTGGATGAACTCTTAGGGCGGGATTTGGGCAAGGAAACCGAGTGAGGCTGATCTGACCGCTCGTGATAAACGCCCACCTCCGCATCACGCCGAAATTCATTGGATGACAGTTCCAATCGTCTGAAGTTGCTCCCCTGATCCATCGCTTGTTCGCGACCGCCAAGCAATCACTTCAAGGCAGGGGCCATGCAATACGATACGTCCGAATTGTCGAACATCGATCACCAGAGCGAGGCATTTGCGGCGCGGATCGAGGCCAACCAACGCGAGTTGACCAAAAATCTACGCATGAGCTACGACTTCATCGTCTGCGGCTCGGGCTCGTCGGGCTCGGTGGTCGCGCGGCGGCTGGCGGAGAACCCGGCCGTTAGCGTGCTGCTGCTCGAAGCCGGAGGAACGGACGAGCAGCCGGAGATCCAAGACGCGGCACGCTGGCTCGAGAATATCGGCAGCGCGCATGACTGGGCGTTCAGAACCCGTCCGAACCCGAATCTGAACGGACGGTCGCTGATGTGGTCCATGGGCAAGGTGCTCGGCGGCAGCTCGAGCATCAATGCGACGGTGTGGGCGCGCGGGCACAAGAACGACTGGGACTATTTCGCTGCCGAGAGCGGCGATGACGGCTGGTCCTACCGCAGCGTCCTGGACATCTACCGCCGGATCGAGGACTGGCGCGGCGCGCCTGATCCCGAACGTCGCGGCAAACGTGGCCTTGTCGTCGTCGAGCAGGCGGCACCTCACCCGCTGGTCACGACTGCCTGCGAGGCGGCGACGTCGTTCGGCATTCGTCACTTTGCCGATCAGAACGGCGAGATGATGGAAACCAAGGGCGGTGTCGCGTTCTGCAACGTGCGGGCCAGCGGCGGCAAGCGTCTCTCGGTCTTTCGCAGCTACGTCTATCCCTATATGGATCGGCCGAACCTGACGGTGCTCACGCATGCGCTGGTCACCAAGGTGAGATTCAAGGGCCCGAGAGCGATCGGCATCGAGGTGATCCACGATGGCGCCCTGCGCAGCTTCGACGCCGGCCATGAGGTGATCCTCTCTCTGGGAGCGATCCACACGCCGAAAGTGCTGATGCAATCGGGGATCGGCGATCCGCCTGCCTTGCGAGCCTTCGGCATCGACGTGGTGCAGCATCTGCCCGGCGTCGGCCGCAATCTCCAGGAGCACCTGCTGTTTGGGGGATGCCTATGGGAATGCACAGAGCCGCTTCCCGAAGGTCGCAGCATGGGAACCTTGTTCTGGAAGAGCAATTCCGCGCTCGATACGCCGGACCTTCAATGCATCATCGGCACTGCCCCATTTCTTAGTCCCGATGTCAGTTGTCCCGAAACAACCGGCGCGTGCTGGTCGATCGTGCCGGGCCTCGTACGCCCCTTCAGCAAGGGCCAGGTCCGCCTCACCGGGCCCGATCCGATGGACCCCGTCGATATCGACGCCAACCTTCTCGGTGATCCGGCGGACCTGAGAGCGGCGATCAGGTCGGTCGAGTTCTGCCGGGAGATCGGCAACTCCGCCGCGCGCGCTTTGGGCGCGACGCGCGAAGTGCTGCCGGGTCGCCTGAGCCAATCGGACCTGGAGAACTTCGTCCGCAACGCGGCGATCCCGTTCTGGCACTACAGCTGCACCGCCAGGATGGGCCGGGACGAGATGTCGGTCGTCAACGCAACGCTCAGGGTTCACGGCATCGAGGGCTTGCGCATCGCTGACGGCTCGATCATGCCGAGGGTTGTGACCGGCAACACGATGGCGCCCTGCGTCGTCATCGGCGAACGCGCGGCGGAGATGATCCGCTCGGCTCACGGCGTGTGAGGGAGGCGTTCTGACAGCGTTCGCCGTGGCCCATCCTTCGAGAGCCCGCCTGCGGCGGGCTCCTCCAGGATGAGGCTTCTCGATATGCGGCGAGAACTAGATACCCCCATGGCGAGGAGCACCGCAAGCGGACGCGTCCGAACCATGGTCGCCCGCTAGCCACTCAACTCACGCCTTGTCCGGTCCGACGCGAACGAGTTGCTTGCCGAAATTGGCGCCCTTCAACAGGCCCATGAAGGCTGTGGGCGCGCTGTCGAGGCCCTCGGTGACGAACTCCTTGTATTTCACCTTGCCCTCTCGCACCCATGCCGACATGTCACGCAGGAAATCCGCGTGATGCGCGGCGAAATCGCTGACGATGAAACCGCGGATGGTCAGGCGCTTGGTCAGAACGGAGCGCATCAGGGCGGCCGCCCATTTCGGGGCGACTGCCTGCGTGTCGTTGTAATGCGCGATCAAGCCGCACACCGGCACACGCGCAAAGTTGTTCAAGAGCGGAAACACCGCCTCGAACACCGCGCCGCCGACATTCTCGAAATAGACATCGATGCCCTTCGGGCAGGCGTCCTTCAGCTTGGCGGCAAGGTCGGGATCGCGGTGATCGAGACAATCGTCGAAGCCGAGTTCGCGTTTGACGTAATCGCATTTGTCCTTGCCGCCGGCGATGCCGACCGCCCGCGCGCCCTTGACCTTGGCGATCTGGCCAACCGCCGAACCGACCGCGCCGGACGCGGCCGCGACGACGACGGTCTCTCCGGCCTGCGGCTTGCCGATCTCCAGGAGACCGGTATAGGCGGTCATTCCGGGCATGCCGAGCACGCCGACCGCGGTCGAGATCGGCGCGAGCTTGGGATCGATCTTGCGCAGCGCCTTGCCGTCGGAGAGCGCGTGGGTCTGCCAGCCGGCGCGCGACAGCACGATATCGCCCTTGGCAAAGCCTGGATTGTTGGAGGCGATCACCTCGCTTACCGTTCCGCCTTCCATCACGCCGCCGACCGGCACCGGCGTCGCATAGGACGCCGCATCGCTCATGCGGCCGCGCATATAGGGATCGAGCGACAGCCAGATCGTGCGCAACAGCACCTCGCCGTCGCCCGGCGTCGGGGCGTCGTAGTTTTCGATGCGGAAGTCGGATGATTTGGGCTCGCCGACGGGACGAGACGCCAGAACGACACGCTTGGCCTGTGCCATGGCTGCTTCCTCCGGGCTGTTTTTTCGTTATCGCCAGCGAAGCGAAGCAATCCAGCGCCGTCAAGCGGAAAGACTGGATTGCTTCGCTTCGCTCGCAATGACATGGAGGGAGCAGCGGTCTTTTAACGAAAGCCGTCATTCCGGGGCATCGCGAAGCGATGAGCCCGGAATCTCGAGATTCCGCGACGCTCGCAAAAGTCAGAAAAATTACACCCCACCCGGATAGTTCGGGGCTTCACGCGTAATGGTGACGTCGTGGACGTGGCTCTCGCGCAGGCCCGCGCCGGTGATGCGCACGAACTGCGCCTTGTCGTGAAACTCGGCGAGATTGCGCGCCCCGACATAGCCCATCGCGGCCCGCAGGCCGCCCGCGAGCTGGTGCATGACATTGGCGACCGAGCCTTTATAGGGCACCTGGCCCTCGATGCCCTCCGGCACGAGCTTCAGCGTATCCTTGATGTCCTGCTGGAAATAGCGGTCGGCCGAGCCGCGCGCCATCGCGCTGACCGAGCCCATGCCGCGATAGGCCTTGTAGGAACGGCCCTGCCACAGGAACACTTCGCCGGGCGTCTCGTCGGTGCCGGCGAGCAGCGAGCCGACCATCGCGATATCGGCGCCTGCGGCCAGTGCCTTGGCGAGGTCGCCGGAATATTTGATGCCGCCATCGGCGATCACGGGCACGCCGGCCTTCTTGGCGGATTCCACCGCATCCATGATCGCGGTGAGCTGGGGCACGCCGACACCGGCCACGATGCGCGTCGTGCAGATCGAACCGGGACCGATGCCGACCTTGATCGAGTCGGCGCCGGCATCGATCAACGCCTGCGCGCCTTCCCTTGTCGCGATGTTGCCGGCGATCACCTGCACCGCATTGGAGAGCCGCTTGATGCGGTTGACGGCGTCCAGCACGCGCGAGGAATGACCATGCGCGGTGTCCACGACAATGAGGTCGACGCCGGCATCGATCAGCCGCTCGGTGCGCTCGAAACCGCCCTCGCCGACGGTCGTCGCCGCGGCGACCCTCAAGCGTCCCTGCGCGTCCTTGCAGGCGAGCGGATGGGCGACCGCCTTCTCCATGTCCTTGACGGTGATCAGGCCGACGCAGCGATATTGATCGTCGACGACGAGCAGCTTCTCGATCCGATGCTTGTGCAGCATCCGCTTGGCCTCGTCCTGGCTGACGCCTTCGCGCACCGTGACGAGGTTCTCGTGCGTCATCAGCTCCGAGACCTTCTGCCTCGGATCGGTCGCAAAGCGCACGTCGCGGTTGGTGAGGATGCCGACCAGCTTGCCGGGGCTGGACTTGCTGCCGCCGGTGACGACGGGAATGCCGGAAATGCCGTGATCCTTCATCAGGGCCAGCGCGTCCGACAGCGTCGCGTCCGGACCGATGGTGAGCGGATTGACCACCATGCCGGATTCGAACTTCTTGACCTGCCGCACCTGGGCGGCCTGGCCTTCGGGATCGAAATTGCGGTGAATGACGCCGACGCCGCCGGCCTGCGCCATCGCAATCGCCATGCGCGCCTCGGTGACCGTATCCATCGCGGACGCGATGATCGGGATATTGAGCGGAATGGCGCGCGTGACGTGGGTTCGGATATCGACATCGGACGGCAGAACGTCCGACAGGCCGGGCTTCAGCAGCACATCGTCGAACGTATAGGCTTCGCGAATAGCCTGAAGTCCCTGCACGGTTGCCATCGTCAACTCCTTCATCTGCGGCGGGCGCCGCGACATTATTCGGTATGAGCGCCGTCACCGGCGAAGCCAGTGGCAACGCCGTCGAATCGAAGCCCATCAGTGGGGTTGACGCTGGTCGATAGCACGCTGCCGCGACGAATCAAAGCGCCGTACACAGCCTTTTCATCGCCCCCGACCTGCGTCCGGCAGGGGTCTGGCAAGGCCCGGAGGGGTCAGGACCCCGGGTCAGCGGTAGCCCGGCGGCGGGCCATGCTGGCGGATCGCCTCCACCACCTCGCGGTGCCGGCGCTCCTCCCGTTTCAGATGGACCGAAATGACCGCATGTGCCGACGGCACCAGCAGCAGCGGGTGGAAAATCAGCCCCAAAATCACGCAAAAGACGATCAGGACGACGTTGAGGATCGCCGAAAGAGGCTGGCCGCTCAGAAGCAGGCCGAGCGGCGGCAGCAGCGCGGCGAAGACGTAGATCATCGGACACTCCTGCGTTTTCCGTGACACAGGATCTAGGTTTTTTCGCAGCTTCTGCAATAGCCTGTATGACAGGGGGGTGTTACAGCCACCCTCTCCGCTTTCTCCTGCCCCTGGTCATTTCTCCCAAATTTTAATGAACAAACAACGCCTGATCCCGCTCATCGTGGCGACCGCGCTGTTCATGGAAAACATGGACTCCACGGTCATCGCGACCTCGCTTCCCGCGATCGCCGCCGATATCGGCACCAGCCCGCTGACGCTGAAGCTCGCCATCACCTCCTATCTGCTGTCGCTGGCGGTGTTCATTCCGGCGAGCGGCTGGACCGCCGACCGCTTCGGCGCGCGCGTCGTGTTCGCGCTGGCGGTCGCGGTATTCATGGCGGGCTCGATCGGCTGCGCGGTGTCGGGGTCCGTCACCGATTTCGTGTTCGCGCGCATCCTGCAGGGCATGGGCGGCGCGATGATGACGCCGGTCGGCCGGCTGGTCCTGTTGCGATCGATCGACAAGAGCGCGCTGGTCAACGCGATGGCCTGGGTCACGATCCCCGCGCTGATCGGCCCGGTGATCGGGCCGCCGCTCGGCGGCTTCATCACCACCTATTTCTCCTGGCACTGGATCTTCCTGATCAACATTCCGATCGGCCTGGTCGGGATCTTCATGGCGCTGAAATTCATCGATCCGATCACCAGCGAGGATCCCGAGCCGTTCGATCTCTACGGGATGGTGCTGGCGGGCATTGGCCTGGCGGGCATCGCGTTCGGGCTGTCGGTCGCGGGCCTCAACCTTCTGCCGTGGAGCGTGGTCGCATCGCTGGTCGCGATCGGGTCGATCTCGATGACGCTTTACGTGATCCATGCAAGGCGGACGGGATCGCCGGTGCTCGATTTCTCGCTGCTCAATCTGTCGACGCTGCGCGCCAGCATCATCGGCGGCTTCATGTTTCGCCTCGGCATCGGCGCGTTGCCGTTCCTGCTGCCGCTGTTGATGCAGGTCGGCTTCGGGCTGTCGCCGTTCAAGTCGGGCCTCGTCACCTTCGCCTCCTCCGTCGGCGCCATGTTCATGAAGGCGCTCGCCGCGCGCATCATCCGCACCTTCGGCTTCCGCTACATGATGACCGTCAACGCTGTGGTCAGCTCCGTCTTCCTCGCGGCCTGCGCGCTGTTCACGGTGACGACGCCGCTGTTGCTGATCATGATCATCCTGGTGGTCGGCGGCTTCTTCCGCTCGCTGCAATTCACGGCGATCAACACGGTGGCCTATGCCGAGGTCGAGCCGGCGCAGATGAGCCGGGCAACCACGCTCGTCAGCGTCAACCAGCAGCTTGCGGTCTCTGCGGGCGTCGCGGTCGGCGCGTTCTGCGTGGAATCGACGCTGTGGTGGCACAACGCGACCGAGCTGAGCGCGGACGTGTTCGCGCCGGCCTTTGTGGTGGTCGCGATCATCTCGGCTGCGTCGTGCTATTTCTTCTGGCAGATGCCCGACGACGCCGGCCATGAAATCTCCGGCCGCAAGGCAATCGCGATCTCCAGCCGCAAGGGCGCCGCGAAGGTCGCGGCGACGGCCGCGAGCGAGACGACTGAGGATGCGCGGGATCAACGATTGGGGTGATTGGGTTACGCCGTCATTCCGGGGCGATGCGTCAGCATCGAACTATGGTGCGCAATTGCGCACCTGAGAATCTCGAGTTTCCGGGCCTGGTCCTTCGGACCATCCCGGAAATGGTCGGATGGGAAGTCCGCTTCCGCGAGCGCAGCAGACCAGTTGTGCTTAACGTGTGTTCTTCGGATTTTGACCCACGGCGGACGTCCTGAACGTGGTCCAATTCACAGTTGCGACTGCCAAAAAACCCACTCCGCGCTGAGAACGCGATGAGGGATAGCTGCGCCTGGCGGTGAAAAGAGACTGCGGATGTGTGGTGCAATTCACACGAATAAATTCCATTGTCGAGTAACGTCGTAGCGGGGTTACTACCGGAGGCGCTCCGCCGGTAGCTTATGTCGAGGCAACAGCTATTTTCCGTTTCGCAAGTTTGCCACCTGGAGAAAGAAATGGAAAAATCCAAACTTATGTTGGCTCTACCGATCGCTGTAGCCGTGCTCGCTGCTCCCGCTACGGCTCGCAAGAGCCATGTAAACCCGCAGCATCTCGCGAACGACGCCAATGCGAGCGTTTCCCCCACAGCCCATTATATTAACGGCCCTGTCGGCATTCGAGTGCCGCGCGTCCGCACGTTTGATCCGGCGCCCTCGGACGGCGGCACTTGCGACGTCGGAGATAACGCGCGTATATGTTGAAAAAGCTACGCCCGTCGGCTCTGCCGAAGGAGCGCGGCGACTTCCGTTAGTGGCCCATCGCGTCGATATTGGCAGGCCGCACTCAGGTCTCCGCTCGAAGGCAGTGCTAACGTGATTTGCTAGCCGCGAGTATTACGGCTCGTGACCTCCAATAGACCTTCGGCCTCTGAGTTCAGGAAAGGTTCTGTCCATATCTTCTGATGTGCGGTAGTGTCAAAAATGCCTATCGCGGAGAAGTGGCCATGCTGGCGCTTGAAACGTTCGCGATCTATGTAACGCCCTTTCTAATTCTGGGGCTCGTGGCGAAGCTCTTATTGGAGCGCTATGTCGTCGATCTAACAGATGTTCAAGCGCAAGCTGGACCGAAGCGCACAGCGCGCAAGGTCTTCCTTTTGGGCAGCTGGCGCTCCGAAAAATAGAGCCGAGCGATCGGCCCTTATTTCATTTTGCAGCGGCCTTCACTTCGTTCCGCGCATGTCGCCTGTTGCGCCCGTAACGGACCTCCCGGAATGTCTGCTGTTGGGCCGCTAATGGGGCACAGGCGGACATCAACCGCCGCCGACTTCTCCATTCATGAGTACACGCCCTTAGTTCGACCCGCCCCGAAACCCCGTCGCGAGCACATAACGCTCCGCGGAGTCCTGCCGGCTCGCGGCCGGCTTCACATGACGCACGGTCGAATAGTCGCGCTTCAGTTGCGCCAGCAGGTCCGTATCGGCGCCGCTCTGAAACACCTTTGCCAGAAACGCGCCGCCGGGATTGAGCACCTCGGCGGCAAAGGCTGCCGCGATCTCGACCAGGCCGACGATGCGGAGCTGATCGGTCTTGCGGTGGCCCGTCGTGTTGGCCGCCATGTCGGACAGCACGACATCGGCGCGGCCGCCGAACATCGCGGTGAGCCGTTCCGGTGCGTCATCGGCATGGAAGTCGAGCTGCGCGAAGGTGACGCCCGGGATCTCCGGCATCTCCAACAGGTCGATCGCAACCACTTTACCCTTGTCCTTTCCCTTGCCCGCGTCCGCGCCGACGCGCCTGGCCGCGATCTGGCTCCAGCCGCCGGGCGCGGCGCCGAGATCGACGACGGTCATGCCGGGCTTGAGCACATGGTATTTGTCATCGATCTCGAGCAGCTTGTAGGCCGCGCGGGAGCGATAGCCATCTCGCTTGGCCTGCGCGACATAGGGATCGTTGAGCTGGCGCTCCAACCAGAGCTTCGACGACAGCTTGCGCTTGCCGCCCGTTCTGACCGTGACGTGCAGCCGGCCGGTCTTGTCCTTTGCCATGATTCCTTCGCGGTGATCGATCAAACCCTGAGCGCGCCGTCCTCGCGCATCATCTCGACCAGCATGCCTTCACGTAAGCCCCGGTCGGCGACGCGCAGACGCGGCAGCGGAAAGGCCTGGCGGATGGCGTCGAGGATAGCGCAGCCCGCCAACACCAGATCGGCGCGTTCGACGCTGATGCAATTGTTGTTGGCGCGATCCTGATAGCTCATATCGAGCAGCCGCGCGATGGTCGCCGATATTTCGGCGTCGTCCATCCAGATGCCATCGACCCGGCGGCGCTCATAGCGCGCGAGATTGAGATGGATGCCGGCGAGCGTGGTCACCGTGCCTGATGTGCCGAGCAGATGCATGTCGTCGAGGTCGCCGCCATGGGCGGCCGCGAACGGACCGACATGCCCTGTGACCTCCTCGACCATGCGCGCATAGGTCGCCCGCGTGACGTCCCGGCCGCCAAAATGCTCGGCCAGCGTCACGACGCCGAGCGGGATCGACATCCACGCGCTGATCTTCGGTTTGGCGTTCGTCTGACCGGGATCCCGCGCGATCCGGACCAGTTCCGTCGAGCCGCCGCCGATATCGAACAGGAGCGCGCCCCGGCCCTTCGGGTCGAGCAGCGGCGAGCAGCCGATCACCGCAAGCGCCGCCTCGGTTTCGCGATCGATCACTTCCAGCTCGATGCCGGTTTCGACCGCAACACGATCGCGAAACCCGTCGGCGTTCGAGGCCGCTCGGCACGCCTCGGTGGCGATCAGACGCAGGCGTTTGGCCTTCTTCGACTGGATCTTGTCGCGGCAGATCGAAAGCGCGGCGATGGTGCGCTCGATCGCCGCCTCGCTGATGCAGCCGGTCGTAGAAATGCCTTCTCCGAGGCGTACGATCCGCGAGAAGGAATTGACGACGCGAAAGCTATCGCCGGAGGGACAGGCGATCAGGAGCCGGCAGTTGTTGGTTCCGAGGTCCAGCGCGGCATAAACGCCGCCGTCCGGAGCAATGCGTCGAATTGCTCCGGGCGCGCGTCGGCCCTCTGCGGCATCCAGCTTCGGCAGGTCCTCGCATGGCATCAGGCCACCGCGAAGCCGCGTGTCGTCCGTCATTCACAAATCTTTCGCAGGCACCCGGCCCGGAACTCGTTTTTCACGGAAACTTTAGCAGCGCCGGGGGAGCGTGCAACAACCCACATAGGATTGTTGCCCAAACGGGCGTTGTAGGGGCCCGGTCGGTGGTCTATCTGAGGGGAACGCCCCCAAAATCGCGCAAAATCAGGCATTTCCGATGCAAGATCATACCTCGCCCGCGTCCCTCGAAAACGCTATTGCGCTGCAAAAATATGGCGTGGGGCAGCCGGTCCGCCGCAAGGAGGACGATACGCTGGTGCGCGGCAAGGGCAAGTATACCGACGATTTCAGCCTGCCCGGGCAGGCCTATGCCTGGATCGTCCGTTCCAGCCATGCCCACGGCCTGCATCCGGGGGATCGACACCGAAGCCGCCAAGGCGATGCCCGGCGTGCTCGGCGTATGGACCGGGGCCGATCTGGCACAGGCCAATTACAACCCCTTCACCTGCGGCATGCCCCTGAAGAATCGCGACGGCACGCCCCTGCTGCAGACCAACCGATTGGCGCTGACGACCGACAAGGTGCGCTTTGTCGGCGATCCCGTCGCCTTCGTCGTGGCCGAGACCGTCGCGCAGGCGCGCGATGCGGCAGAAGCCGTCACGCTCGACATCGAGCCGCTGCCGGCCGTGACCGACGCGGCAGAGGCCGCCAAGCCTGGCGCACCGCAGCTCTATGATCACATCCCCAACAATGTCGCGCTCGACTACCACTATGGCGACACCGAGAAGATCGACGCCGCCTTCGCCAGCGCCGCACACGTGACCAAGCTCGACATCGTCAATACGCGCGTCGCCGTGGTGTCGATGGAGCCCCGCGCCGCACTCGCCCATTACGACAAGAAGACCGAGCGCTACACGCTGCAGGTCCCGACCCAGGGCGTCTCCGGCAACAAGGCGACGCTCGCGAAAATCCTCAACGTGCCGCCGGAGAAGGTGCGCATCCTCACCGCCAATGTCGGCGGCTCCTTCGGCATGAAGAACCTGAACTATCCCGAATATACCTGCATCGCGCATGCGGCGAAGCAGCTCGGCCGGCCGGTGAAGTGGACCGACGAGCGCTCGACCAGCTTCCTCTCCGACAGCCAGGGCCGCGCGCAGCTCATCCATGCCGAGCTGGCGCTCGATGCCGAGGGCAAATTCCTCGCCGTGCGCCTCTCGGGCTACGGCAATCTCGGCGCCTATATCACCGGCGTCTCGCCGGGGCCATTGTCGCTCAACACGGGAAAAAATCTCGCGAGCGTCTATCGCACGCCGCTGCTCAGCGTCGACATCAAGACCGTGCTGACCAACGTCACGCTGCTCGGCGCCTATCGCGGCGCCGGCCGGCCCGAGGCCAATTTCTACATGGAGCGGCTGATCGACCGCGCCGCCGATGAGATGGGCATCGACCGGCTGACCTTGCGCAAGCGCAATTTCATCAAGCCGTCGCAGCTCCCCTTCCCGGCCGCCTCCGGCGTCACCTATGACAGCGGCGATTTCGCCGGCGTGTTCAACAAGGCGCTGGAGATTTCCGACCACGCGAACTTCGGTAAGCGCAGGCGCGAGAGCAGGAAGAACGGCAAGCTGCGCGGCATCGCCGTCGGCTCCTATCTCGAGGTGACGGCGCCGCCGAGCGGCGAGCTCGGCAAGATCACCTTCGAGGCCGACGGCACGGTGAAGCTCACCACCGGCACGCTGGATTACGGCCAGGGCCACGCCACGCCGTTCGCGCAGGTGCTCTCTGCCCAGTTAGGGGTGCCCTTCGAGAAGATCACGCTGGAACAGGGTGACAGTGATCTCGTCCGCTTCGGCAACGGCACCGGCGGCTCGCGCTCGATCACGGCGACCGGCCAGGCGATCGTGGAATCCTCCGCGCTGGTCGTCGAGAAAGGCAAGCAGGCCGCCGCACACTTCATGGAAGCGTCCGAAGGCGACATCGAATTCGCCGACGGCCGCTTCACCATCGCCGGCACCGACCGCAGCATCGGCATCATGGAGCTTGCCGAGCGCTTACGCGAGGGCAAGATGCCCGAGGGCGCCCCCTCCTCGCTCGATGTCGACCACGCCAGCAAGGAGACGCCGTCGACCTTCCCGAACGGCTGCCATGTCGCGGAGGTCGAGATCGATCCCGACACCGGCGTGGTCAAGATCGTGCGCTATACCGGCGTCAATGATTTCGGCACCATCGTCAACCCGATGATCGTCGCGGGCCAGTTGCATGGCGGCGTCGCGCAAGGCATCGGACAGGCGCTGATGGAAGAGGTGACTTACGACAGCAGCGGCCAGCCGATCACCGGCTCCTTCATGGATTATGCGATGCCGCGCGCGGAGGACATTCCGGCCATGGCGGTCGGCGATCATCCCTCGCCCGCGAAATCCAACCCGCTCGGCACCAAGGGCTGCGGCGAAGCCGGCTGCGCCGGCAGCCTCGCCACCATCACCAACGCCGTGATCGACGCGCTGTCCGAGTACGGCATCAAGCACCTCGACATGCCCCTGACGCCGGAACGCGTCTGGCGCGCGATCCAGGACGCCAAGGCCGCGAAGGTGGCGTGAGAGCGCTGTTCCCACACACAACTGTCATCGCCCGCGAATGGCGGGCGATCCAGTATTTCCAGAGACGCCATGATTCGACCGAGAAGCCGCGGCGTACTGGATGCCCGCCCGCGCATGACGAGTGAGAGGGCGATGGCCGCCGGTCCCTCATGGTGAGGAGGCGCGCAAGCGCCGTCTCGAACTATGAGGCCCGGCTCTCGGCCTCGCCCTTCGAGACGCTTGCTGCGCAAGCTCCTTATGGTGAGGGTCTGGCTTGACGTGGATCTGGCTTGAACGCTACGCCGCCGCCTGCTCGCGTGGCTGGTAGATTGCGATGTGCCAGCAATGCGCGAGCGGCGTCTTGCCGTTGGCGACCACCAGCGCGTCCAGCTCGACGAAGCGGTGGCCCTTCTTATCGTAATTGCCGATCACCTTGGCCCGCGCCGTAAGCTCGTCGTCGGTCTTCGCGGCCGACAACAACTGCATCCGGCTGCCGACATAAATCCAGGGGCCGAGGATGGCGTTGTCGACCAGCGCCTTGTTCATCACCCGCTGCAAGAGCCCGGGATGACCGAGGTTTTCACGCGCATAGATCGGATCGCTTTCGCGGATGTCGGCGAGATACTGCGCAGCCGCCTCGCCCGCCCAGTCGCGCGGCAAGGTGCCGAGCCACTTGCCGACCTCGTAGGAACTCGCGCTCACCGGCTTGCGCTCGGCGGCCGGCACCGCGGCGCTGTAATCCCCGATCGTTACCGTCGGCGCGGATGCAGGCAGCGACGCGCTGCCCGTCGCGCATAGCTCGCCCCGGCTCAGGATCTCGATCGTCAGCACGCCATCGCTCTCGACGCCCGACACCTCAACGGCCTCGCCGTCATAGACCGGCTTGACGAAGCGCGCCTCGATCAGCCCGCGTTCGCAGGAATGCGCGGCCCCATCGCGCGACCGGCACGTGCATCATATAGGCCATCACGTCGACGCCGGGCACGAGTCCGCCGGAGAAGCCGAACCGCCGCGCCACCGTATCGTCGTGGATCTTGTTCTCGGACTGTTTCGAGGTGTTGTAGCGCGGTGACGCGATAGGTCTCGAGCGCGCTCGTCATACCTGTCTCCCCGTTTTTGTCGTGTTGTTAGATTCTTGTTTGACGCGTTTTCTTCACGCGAACCGGGAACCACTACGCTCGAAAACGCTATAGCCGCAATCGTAACCCGTCGAAATGCACTGGCAAGGCCTTCGTTCTGCTCGCAATTCCGGCGGCGATGGGCTACCACGCGCACAACCGCGAGATACCTGCAACGCCACCAGAAGACGCTCCATTGAACCCCACCCGCATCTATGTCGACGCCGACGCCTGCCCGGTCAAGGACGAGATCTATCGCGTCGCGAGCCGGCATGGCCTGCCCGTCAGCGTGGTGGCCGGCAATTTCATCCGGGTTCCGCAGGACCCGCTGATCGAAAGGATCGCTGCAGGCGCCGGAATGGACGCCGCCGACGACTGGATCGCGGAACGCGCCGGCAAAGGCGACATCGTCATCACGTCAGACATTCCGCTCGCCAGCCGCTGCGTGAAGGCGGGCGCCGAGGTCATCGCGCCGAACGGCAAGCCGTTCACGGAGCAGTCGATCGGGATGACGCTGGCGGTCCGCAACCTGATGACCGATCTGCGGTCGTCGGGCGAGGTCACCGGCGGTCCAAGATCCTTCGCGCCACGCGACCGTTCGGCCTTCCTGTCGGCGCTCGATCAGACCATCCGCCGCATCCAGCGCCAGCGCGCGGAACTGCCCGCCGAGAGGCAGGGCTAGGACCATGGCGCCGCCGCTGATCCAGTTGAAAGACATCGCGCTGACCTTCGGCGGCACGCCGCTCTTGTCGGGCGTCGAACTCACGGTCTCGCCGTCCGAGCGCGTCTGCCTGATCGGCCGCAACGGGTCCGGCAAATCGACGCTGCTGAAGATTGCGGCCGGCCTCATCGAGCCCGATCGCGGCAGCCGTTTCGTGCAGCCCGGCGCGACCATCCGCTATTTGCCGCAGGAGCCGGATTTCGCAGGACATGCGACCACGCTCGCCTATGTCGAGGCCGGCCTCGGCCCGGGCGACGACCGCCATCCGGCGCGCTATCTCCTGGAGCAGCTCGGCCTGCATGGCGACGAGGACCCGGCAAATCTCTCCGGCGGCGAGGCGCGCCGCGCGGCGCTGGCACGCGTGCTGGCGCCCTCGCCCGATATCCTGCTGCTCGACGAGCCGACCAATCATCTCGATCTGCCGACGATCGAATGGCTGGAAAGCGAGCTCGGCCGCAGCCGCAGCGCGCTGGTGCTGATCAGCCATGACCGGCGCTTTCTGACCAATCTTTCGCGCGGGACAGCGTGGCTCGATCGCGGCCAGATCAGGCAGATCGACCGCGGCTTTAGCGCCTTCGAATCCTGGCGCGACGAGGTGCTGGCCGAGGAGGAGCGCGATCAGCACAAGCTCGACCGCAAAATCGTCAACGAGGAGCACTGGCTGCGCTACGGCGTCTCCGGCCGCCGCAAGCGCAACGTCAAGCGGCTCGCCAATCTGCACGCGCTGCGCGCGCAGCGGCGCAACTATCGCGGCGCCGCCGGCAACGCCAATCTCGCGGCGGCGGACGCGGAGAAATCCGGCCGGCTGGTGGTCGAGGCCAAGACCATCGGCAAATCCTATGGCGAGCGCACCATCGTCGACGGCTTCTCGATCCGCATCCAGCGCGGCGACCGCGTCGGTATCGTAGGTCCCAACGGCGCCGGCAAGACCACGCTGGTCAATCTGCTGACCGGCGCGGACCAGCCGGATAGCGGCAGCGTCCGGCTCGGCGTGAACCTCGAAATGGCGACGCTCGATCAGCATCGCGAAAGCCTCGATCCGAAAGCGACGCTCGCGGAAGCGCTGACCGGCGGCCGCGGCGATCATGTCATGGTCGGCGGCAAGCCCAAACACGTCGTCGCCTACATGGAAGACTTTCTGTTTGCGCGCGAGCAGATGCGCACGCCGCTGGAAGTGCTGTCCGGCGGCGAGCGCGGCCGGCTGATGCTGGCCCGCGCGCTGGCGAAACCGTCCAATCTCCTGGTGCTGGACGAGCCGACCAACGATCTCGATCTCGAAACCCTCGACGTGCTGGAGGAGATGCTCGGCGACTATGAGGGCACGGTGCTCTTGATCAGCCACGACCGCGATTTCCTCGATCGCGTCGTCACCTCGGTGATCGCGCCTGACGGCAACGGCAAGTGGATCGAATATGCCGGCGGCTATTCCGACATGCTGGCGCAGCGCGGAGCGGACCTGAAGCGCGAGACGCCGAAGGCTGCGTCGCCCGCCGCCGAGGAAAAGCAGAGCCCGAAGGCCGCGACTTCGGCCGCCGCGCCAAAACGCCGCCTCAGCTTCAACGAGAAGCATGCGCTGGAGACGCTGCCCAAGACCATGGCCAAGCTGCAGGCCGAGATCGCGAAACTGCAGCGCACGCTTGACGATCCCGATCTCTACCGGAAGGATCGCCAGACATTCGATCAGACGTCATCCGCGATCGCCAAGGCGCAGCAGGATCTTTCGGCCGCCGAAGACCGCTGGCTGGAACTGGAAGTGCTGCGCGAAGAAATTGAACAGGCTTAACCTGATGACCACACCCCTTGCCGCCAAGATCGCCCGTGACTACGGCACGCCCTGCGCCGTCATCGACATGGACAAGGTCGAGCGCAACATCGCGCGCATCCAGGCCCAGTGCGACGCGGCCGGTGTCGCCAACCGCCCGCACATCAAGACGCACAAGAGCCCGATGCTCGCCAAGATGCAGATCGAGGCCGGCGCCAAGGGCATCACCTGCCAGAAGATCGGCGAGGCCGAGATCATGGCGGATGCCGGCATCGACAACATTCTGATCAGCTACAATCTGATCGGCGAGGAGAAGATGGCGCGGCTCGCGGCGCTGCAGGCCAAGGCCGACATGACGGTTGCCGCCGACAATTCGACCGTGATCGCGGGCCTGCCGCGCGCTGCGGAGATCTCCGGCCGCCCGCTCTCGGTCGTGGTCGAATGCGACACGGGTCGCAAGCGCGCCGGAGTCGAGACGCCTGCGGAAGCGATCGCACTCGCGCGCGAGATCGCTTCCTCGAGCGGCCTGACATTCGCGGGCTTCATGCTGTACCCGACCGAGACCGGCTGGGCCGAGGCGCAAAGCTTCTACGACGAGGCGCTGGCCGGCGTCCGCGCGCACGGCCTTGATGCCACGATGGTCTCGACCGGCGGCTCGCCCAACCTGAAAAATCTCGGCAAGCTCAAGGGCGCCACCGAGCACCGCCCGGGCACTTACATCTACAACGACCGCATGCAGGTCGCGGCCGGCGTCGCGGGCTGGGACGATTGCGCGCTCAACATCTATTCGACGGTCGTGAGCCGCGCCGCGCCCGAGCGCGGCATTCTCGACGCCGGCTCGAAGACGCTGACCTCGGATACCGGCGGCACTCGACGGCCACGGCCTGATCCTCGAACACCCCGAAGCCAAGATCGCGCGCTTCGCCGAGGAGCACGGCTTCCTCGATCTCTCCCGCAGCAACACGCGTCCAAACGTCGGCGATGTCGTGCGCATCGTGCCCAACCATGTCTGCGTCGTCGTCAACATGATGGACGAGGTGGTGATGGTGCGCGGCGAGGAGATCGTTGGTGTGCTGCCGGTCGCGGCAAGAGGGAAGCTGCGCTGAGTCCTCCCGGTCATTCCGGGACGCGCCTTAGCGCGCGAATCGGCGAAGGGAATGAGGCCCGCGAAGCGTCGGCCTCATGGTTCGCAGTGACGTCGCGCCACTACAGATCGAGCCACTTCAACGCACCTTGCCCCGCCGCCGCTCCCGTCGCGAAGCACGCCTGCAGCAGATAGCCGCCGGTCGGCGCTTCCCAGTCGAGCATCTCGCCGGCTGCGAACACGCCGGGCAACCGGCGGATCATGAAATCGGCATCCAGCTCGTCGAAGGCGATGCCGCCCGCGGTCGAGATCGCGCGATCGATTGGGGCGACGCCGGTCAGCCTGATCGGCACGGCATTGATCAGATGCGCGAGATCCGGCGGCGATAGCGACGATAACTGGCGACCGGAGGCAATCGCCGCTTCCTGCAACAGGCCGATCGCAACGGGCGAGAGTTGCGTCGTCTTGCGGAGGAAATTCGACAGCGACTGCTTGCCGCGCGGCGCGGACAGCCGCGCCGTCAAATCCTTTGCATCGAGATCGGGTCGCAGCGCGACATGCAGCGTTGCCTCGCCGTTCTCAGCGATGGCCTCGCGCAGCTCCGCCGAGAGCGCGTAGATCGCGCCGCCCTCGATGCCATTGCGCGTCAGGATGGCTTCGGCCCGCACGGTGTGCGTCCCAAAGCTCAGCGCGACGCTCTTCAATGGCTGGCCTTCGAAGCGATCGCGAAAGACGTCCGACCAGGCGACGGAGAAGCCGCAATTGGCAGGCCGGAGCGGCGATAGCGTCACGCCCTTCGCTGCAAGTATCTCAGCCCAAGCGCCATCCGAGCCGAGCCGCGGCCAGCTTGCGCCGCCGAGCGCCAGCACGGTCGCGCGCGCGTCGACGACGCGCTCGCCGTCCGTCGTCTGGAATTGCAGGCGACCTTCAGCTGTCCCAGCCGGTCCAGCGGTGGCGCAGCGCGAAGCGCACGCCGGCGGCGTCGAGCCGGCGCAGCCATGCGCGCAGCAAGGGCGAAGCCTTGAAGGCTTCCGGAAACACGCGGCCGCTGGAGCCGATGAAGGTCCGCTGTCCCAGCTCTTCGCTCCACGCGCGCAGGCGCTCGGGCGGAAACGCCTCGATCGCCGTTTTCAGATGCGGCGCCGCCTCGCGGTAGCGGCTGAGAAAGTCAGGCAGCGGTTCGCTGTGCGTCAGATTGAGCCCGCCACGCCCAGCCATCAGGAATTTACGCCCCGCCGACGGCATCGCGTCGTAGACGGTCACGTGAGCGCTGCCCTGCGCCAGCACCTCGGCGGCCATCAGGCCGGCGGGGCCGGCGCCGATGATGGCAACGTGCTTTTGGATGCTCGGTATCATGGCGCGAGTTTAGGCCGCGTGGGTCGCTAGACAACAGGTCGTCGTGCCCGGGCTTGTCCCGGGCATCCACGCGTCACCACGCGTGTGGTGCCAAAGACGTGGATGGCCGGGACAAGCCCGGCCATGACGATGGAGTGCAAGGTGCATACTGCCCGCCTACAACTTGATCCCGGCCCTCGCGGCGGCCTGGGCGACGTATTTCTGGGTCTGCTGGAATGCGCCTTCCAGCGCCTTGGCCTTCGACATGTCGCTGATCTCTGCGAAATGCGCGGCGACCGCGTCGGGCGTCCACTCCGACTGCGGCAGGTTGATGCCTTCGCTCTCAATGATCCTGATCACCGCGAACGAGCCTGCGCCGGCGCCCATGATGGTGCGGGTCGGGGCGTCCTCGCTGAGCATGTATTCCACCGCCGGGGTGATCGATTCCGGCTTCATCAGCTCCAGCGCCTGCGGCGACAGCAGCTCCTCGGTCATGCGGGTCGCCGCGGTCGGCGAGATGATGTTGACGCGGATGTCGTTCTTGCGGCCTTCCTCGGCGAGCACGTTCATCAGGCCGACCATGCCGGTTTTCGCCGCGCCGTAGTTGGCCTGGCCGAAATTGCCGTAGAGGCCGGACGACGACGTCGTCAGCACGATGCGGCCATAGTTGCGCTCGCGCATGCCGTTCCACGCCGCCTTGCAGCAATAGAAGCTGCCGACGAGATGCACATCCAGCACCTTCCTGAAATCGGCGGCCTCCATCTTGCCGAACGACTTGTCGCGCAGGATGCCGGCATTGGCGCACATCAGATCGACACTGCCCCACTCCTTCGTGGCACGCTCGACCATCGCGGTGACCTGCTCGAAATCGGAGACATCGGCGCCGTCAGCCATTGCCGTGCCGCCGGCCTTCTTGATCTCCTCGACCACGGCCTGCGCCGGTGTCAGCGATCCGCCGGTGCCGTCACGCGCACCGCCGAAATCATTGACCACGACCTTGGCGCCCCGGCTCGCCAGCCCCAGCGCATGCGCACGCCCGAGACCATTGCCCGCGCCGGTCACGATGGCGACGCGTCCGTCAAACCTGATTGTCATGTATTGTTTCCCGGTGTTTCGTCATGCCCGGGCTTGACCCGGGCATCCAGCAAGGAAAGAGCGATCCACTTTTTGACCAGTGATGGATTGCCGGGTCAAGCCCGGCAATGACGTCGGGGCGGCGCCGGAGACGATCAAGCGAAATAAATCAAACCAATCCAATCCGCCACGATCGCGGGCTTGTCCTCGCCCTCGATCTCGACGGTGACATTGGTGCGCGACTGCAATTCCTTGGGCTTGCGCAACTTAGCTTCGGTCAGCACGAAGCGGCCGCGGACGCGGGAGCCGGCGCGCACCGGCGAGATGAAGCGCAGCTTGTCGAAGCCGTAATTGACGCCCATGGTGGTGCCTTCGATGACGGGCATCACCTCATACGACATGATGCTCATCAAGGACATCGTCAGGAAGCCGTGCGCGACCGTCGTGCCGAACGCGGTCTCGCGTTTTGCTCGCTCGGGATCGACATGGATGAACTGGTGATCCTCGATCACGTCCGCGTAGACGTCGATCCGGCTCTGATCGACCAGATGCCATGACGATATGCCGACTTCCTTGCCTACCATGGCTTGATAGGCTTCGAGCGACACCGGCGGCTTCTTCCAGACTTCGTTCATGTCTTATTGTCCCGCCTCTGAACCCGCGCTCCGCACCCGCTGCAGCTCCGGAAAATCCTCCTCGCGGAATTCCAGCCCGCGCAGCGCGTCATCGCGGTTGTTGTCATGCTCCAGCCGCCGCAACTGCACGCGGCGGATTTTTCCGGAGATCGTCTTCGGCAATTCCGTCACGAGCTCGATGCGCCGGATGCGCTTGAACGGCGCAAGGCGCGTGTGCAAATGCCTGAAGATGGAGAGCGCGGTGTCCTGACTGCGCTCGACACTGCCGACCAGCAGCACATAAGCCTTGGGGATCGCGAGCCGGATCGGATCGGGGCTCGGCACGACGGCAGCCTCCGCGACCGCCTCATGTTCGAGCAAGACGCTCTCCAGCTCGAACGGGCTGATGCGATAGTCGGACGATTTGAACACGTCGTCGGACCGGCCGACGAAAGTGAGATAGCCGTCGTCGTCGACGAACACGACATCGCCGCTGCGATAGAGATCACCGTCGGCGCCGCTCAGTCTGCCGTCCTCGCCCTGATAGCCCTGCATCAGGCCCGCCGGCCGGTCGGCGCCGAGCAAAAGCGTCACCTCGCCTTCCTTGGCAACGTGTCCGTCGACATCGGTGATCTGCACGCGATAGCCCGGCAGCGGACGCCCCATCGAGCCGACCTTGACTGTCTGGCCCGGCGAGTTTCCGGCGAGCGCAGTCGTCTCGGTCTGGCCATAGCCGTCGCGGATGGTGAGACCCCAGGCCGCCTTGACCTGATCGATCACCTCGGGATTGAGCGGCTCGCCCGCGCCGCAGACCTCGCGCAGCGAGACCTTGAAATCGGTCAAGCGCTCCTGAATGAACAGCCGCCACACCGTCGGCGGCGCGCAGAGCGTGGTGACGCCGCAACGGCCGATGGTCGCGAGCAATCCTTTCGCGTCGAAGCGCGGCTGGTTGACCACGAACACGGTGGCGCCGGCATTCCACGGCGCAAAGAAGCAGCTCCAGGCATGCTTGGCCCAGCCCGGCGAGGAAATGTTGAGGTGGACGTCGCCCGGCTGCAGGCCGAGCCAGTACATGGTCGAAAGACCGCCGACGGGATAGCTGCGCTGGCTGTGCCGTACCAGCTTCGGCTTCGCTGTCGTGCCCGACGTGAAATAGAGCAGCATCGGATCGTCGGCCTTGGTCGGGCCGTCCGGCGTGAAGCTTTCCGGGAATTCGGCCGAGGTCTCGAAGGGAAGCCAGCCGTCCTGTTTGCTTGAGGCGCCGACGACGATGCGGATCAGATTTTCGGCACGCAGGCCTGCGAATTTCGCGACCTGATCCTGCGTCGCGACCACCACCTTCGCCCGGCCGCGATCGAGGCGGTCCTGCAATTCGTCCGGCGTCAGCAGCGTGGTCGCGGGGATCACGACGACGCCGAGCTTCATCGCCGCGAGCATCGTCTCCCAGAGCGGCACGACATTGCCGAGCAGCAGCAACAGATGATCGCCGCGCTTCAGGCCCTGCGCGCGCAGGAAATTCGCGACCTGATTGGAGCGGCGCGACAGCGCGGCAAAGGAGAGCTTTGTCTCTTTGTGGCTCGCCAGCATCGACGATCCACAACGCCGGGCGATCGCTGCTGTCGGCGTTCTGCGCCAGCTCGGCGTCGAACCAGTCCAGCGCCCAGTTGAACGGCACCGGGTCCGGCCAGCGGAAGCCTCTGACCGCCGCATCATAGTCGGCGCGATGTTTCAGCAGAAAGGCGCGCGCTTCCTGAAAGGTCGTCATCGCTATTTTCCCGCGAGGTCACGGACGTGCTTGATGATCCCCGAGAAGTCCACCCCGCCATGTCCGGCCGCGTCGAAAGCCTTATAAATCTCCTGCGCGTGCTTGCCGAGCGGTGTCGCCGCGCCCGCGGCCTTTGCCGCATCCTGCGCCAGCGTCAGGTCCTTCACCATCAGCGCGGACGCAAAGCCGGGCTTGTAGTCGTTATTCGCGGGCGAGGTCGGCACCGGGCCCGGCACCGGGCAATAGGACGTCAGCGACCAGCATTGGCCCGACGAGGTCGAGGCGACATCGAACAGCGCCTGATGCGACAGGCCGAGCTTCTCGGCGAGCGTGAAGGCCTCGCTGACCGCGATCATGGAAATGCCGAGGATCATGTTGTTGCAGATCTTGGCCGCCTGCCCCGCGCCGGCGCCGCCGCAATGCACGATCTTCTTGCCCATCTTTTCCAGCACGGGCTTGGCCGCGGCAAACGCCTTCTCGTCGCCGCCGCACATGAAGGTCAGCGTCGCGCCCTTGGCGCCGCCGGTGCCGCCGGAGACCGGCGCATCGACCGAGGCCACACCGTGCTTGGCCGCGAGCACATGCGCCTGCTTGGCGCTTTCGACGTCGATGGTCGAGCAGTCGATGATCAGCGCGCCTTTACTCATGGTCGGGACGACGTCACCCCACACCGCAAGCACATGCTTGCCGGCCGGCAGCATCGTGACCACGACCTCAGCGCCCTTGACGGCAGCGGCCGCGCTCTCGGCGATGGCAGCGCCATCGCTCTTCGCCTGATGGCGCGAGGCCTCCACGAGATCGAACGCGACCACCTTGTGGCCCGCCTTCACCAGATTGGCCGCCATCGGGCCGCCCATGTTGCCGAGGCCGATGAATCCGATCGTTGCCATCCCTGTTCCTCCGCTTGAGCAGCTTGTTGTTTGTCTCTGTGTTCTATTGTTTTACGTGGTCGAATGTCAGTTCGTCGGCGCCGATCCCGGCGAAGTATGGCGCAATCATTGCCGGTGTCACGTCCTCGATGCGCGGCGGCGACCACCGGGGATTGCGGTCCTTGTCGATCACGGCCGCGCGGACGCCTTCGCGAAAATCGTCGCTCCTGAACACTTCCAGCGCGGCACGATATTCCCGCACCAGGCACTCCTCCAGCGAGGATGACTTGCGCCCCAGCCGCAACAGTTTCAGCGTCACCACCATGCCGCGCGGCGATTTGTCCGACAGCGCCTTCAGGGTCGCCTGCGCCAACTCCGAACCGTCACGGTTCAAGGCAGCGACGATGTCTTCCATGCGGTCATGCGCGAACCACGCATCGATGCTGGGCTGCTTCGCGGCCACCGGGCCGGATGTTTCGCCGGTCGCAAATCCCTCAATCAGCGCGCTGACCTCGCGCGACATCGTGCCGGGCCGGATTTTTGTGAGCACCTCGCGTAGCGCCGGGAGTTTCTCCGACGGCACGACGGCATCGGCGAAGCGGCAATGGATCGCATCCGGACCATTCATGGTCTGGCCGGTCAGGCCGAAATAGCTGCCGAGCTCGCCGGGCGAGCGCGACAAGAGCCAGGTGCCGCCGACATCGGGGAAGAAGCCCAGACCGACCTCGGGCATCGCCAGTTTGGTGCGCTCGGTGACGACGCGATGGCTGCTGTGCGCCGACAGCCCGACGCCGCCGCCCATCACCAGGCCATCCATGAAGGCGACATAGGGCTTTGGATATTTCGCGATGCGCGCGTTCATCACGTATTCCTGCCGCCAGAACCGCTTGCCGAGGTCGCCGCCTTCACGCGAGCTGTCATAGAGGCCGCGAATGTCGCCACCCGCGCAAAGCCCGCGCTCGCCGGCGCCTTCCAGCAGCACGACCGAGACCGCGGCATCCGCCTCGAACTGATCGAGCGCCTCATCGATGGCGATCGACATCTCGAGCGTCATCGCATTGATGGCTTTCGGCCGGTTCAGCCGGATGATACCCGCAGATCCCTCGCGCCGGACGATCAGGTCCGGCTCAGCGGCGGTCGTCGCGTCCATCATCGCGCGCCCTCGATCAACTTGCGCGCCACGATCAGCCGCATGATTTCATTGGTCCCTTCCAGAATCTGATGCACCCGCAAGTCCCGCACGATCTTCTCGATCCCGTATTCGCTCAAATAGCCGTAGCCGCCATGGAGCTGCAGCGCCTGGTTGGCGACGTCGAAACCGACATCGGTGCCGAAGCGCTTGGCCATCGCGCAGAGCATGGTGGCGTCCGCATCCTTGCGGTCGAGCGCCGCGGCCGCACGCCACACGAAGGTGCGCGCCGCCTCCAGCTCGGTTGCCATGTCGGCGATGCGAAACTGCAGCGCCTGGAATTCGTCGAGCCGCTTCCCGAACGCCTTGCGCTCCTTCATGTAAGCCAGCGACTTGTCGAGCGCGCTCTGCGCGCCGCCGAGCGAGCAGGCCGCGATGTTGATGCGCCCGCCGTCGAGCCCGGCCATTGCGATCTTGAAGCCGATGCCCTCGTCGCCAAGCCGGTTCGTAACCGGCACGCGCGCGTTCTCGAAGATCACGGCACGTGTCGGCTGCGCGTTCCAGCCCATCTTGCGCTCATTGGCGCCGAACGACACGCCCGGGCGTGCCGCCCTCGACCACCAGCGTCGAGACGCCGCCGGGCCCGTCGCCGCCGGTGCGCACCATCACGATATAGAGATCGCTACCGCCGGCGCCGGAGATGAACTGCTTCTGGCCGTTCAGCACATAATGATCGCCGTCGCGTACCGCGCGGGTGCGCAGCGCCGCCGCATCCGAGCCCGAGCCCGGCTCGGTCAGGCAGTAGCTCGCGAGCAGCTCCATGCTGCAGAGTTTCGGCAGCCACCTCTGCGCGCTGGGTGTCGTTGCCGAAGGCATCGATCATCCAGGACGCCATGTTGTGGATGGAGATGAAGGCCGACACCGTCGGGCAGCCGGTCGCCAAGGCCTCGAAGATCAGCGCGGCGTCGAACCGCGTCATCGCCGAGCCGCCGACGTCGTCGCGGATGTAGATGCCGCCGATGCCGAGGCCTGCCGCCTCGCGCATCACATCGACCGGGAAATGCTTCTCCTCGTCCCAACGGACCGCATGCGGCGCGATCTTCTCCGCGGCGAAACCCCGCGCCATCTCGCGAACCGCGATCTGCTCCTCGTTGAGCGTGAACTGCATCAGTTGTTAGCGTTCCTTCAGGTGGCCTAGCGACCACTCTCACCGTCATTGCGGAGCGAAGCGAAGCAATCCAGAAATCGTGCCGCGGAAACAGCCTGGATTGCTTCTCGCTTACGTTCCTCGCAATGACGGGCCTCTATGGAATTCGCCGCTCAATTCATCGTCGGGATCGAGAACTCCGCGCCTTCCTTGACGCCGGACGGCCAGCGCGAGGTGACGGTCTTGGTCTTGGTGTAGAAGCGGATCGAGTCCGGGCCGTGCTGGTTGAGATCGCCGAAGCCGGACTTCTTCCAGCCGCCGAAAGTGTAGTACGCGATCGGCACCGGGATCGGCACGTTGATGCCGACCATGCCGACATTCACCTTGGCCGCGAAGTCGCGCGCCGCGTCACCGTCGCGGGTGAAGATCGCAACGCCGTTGCCGTAGTCATGATCCGACGGCAGCGCCAGCGCTTCCGAATAGTCCTTGGCGCGCACCACCGACAGCACGGGGCCAAAGATCTCTTCCTTGTAGATGCGCATGTCCTTGGTGACGTTGTCGAACAGACAGCCACCCATGTAGAAGCCTTTCTCGTAGCCCTGCATCTTGAAGCCGCGGCCGTCGACCGCCAGCGTCGCGCCTTCCTTGATGCCGATGTCGACATAGTTCCTGACGCGCTCGACCGCCTCGCGGGTCACCAGCGGGCCATAGTCGGCGGACGGATCGATCGAGGTGCCGATCTTCAGGGATTCCACGCGCGGGATCAGCTTTTCCATCAGCCGGTCGGCGGTGGTCTTGCCGACGGGCACAGCGACCGACACCGCCATGCAGCGTTCGCCGGCCGAGCCGTAGCCGGCGCCGATCAGCGCATCGACCGCCTGGTCCATGTCGGCATCGGGCATCACGATGGCGTGGTTCTTGGCGCCGCCGAAGCACTGGCAGCGTTTGCCGCTCGCGGCCGAGCGTTCGTAGATGTATTGCGCGATCGGCGACGAGCCGACGAAGCCGATCGCCTTGATATCAGGATCGTCGAGAATGGCGTCGACCGCTTCCTTGTCGCCGTTGACGACATTGAGAATGCCCGGCGGCAGGCCGGCCTCGATCATCAGTTCCGCAAGCTTCATCGGCACGCCGGGATCACGCTCCGACGGCTTGAGGATGAAGGCGTTGCCGCAGGCGATTGCGGGCGCGAATTTCCACATCGGGATCATCGCCGGAAAATTGAACGGCGTGATGCCGGCGACGACGCCGAGCGGCTGGCGGAGCGAGTAGATGTCGATGCCGGGCCCCGCGCCTTCGGTATATTCACCCTTCATCAGATGCGGGATGCCGCAGGCAAATTCGACGACCTCGAGCCCGCGCTGGATGTCGCCCTTGGCGTCGGGAACGGTCTTGCCGTGCTCGCGCGCCAGGATGTCGGCGAGCTTGTCATAGTCGCGCTGGGCGAGTTCGAGGAATTTCATCATCACGCGGGCGCGGCGCTGCGGGTTGGTCGCCGCCCATTCCGGCTGCGCGGCCCGGGCGTTCTCAACCGCGGCGCGCACCTCGGCCTTGGAGGCCAGCGCCACCTTGGCCTGGACGTCGCCGGTCATCGGCTCGAAAACATCCGCTGTACGTCCTGACGTGCCCTTGACCTCACGGCCGCCGATGAAATGTCCGATTGCGCGCATGTTTTCCTCCACGAGATGCGGAATGCCGGTTTGGCCGGCATCTTGCAGTCTTTGCGGCGTTTGGAAAGGGCCTATGCGCGCAGCGGTTTTGCGAAAATGCGCACCGTGCCGCCGAACGATAAGGCTATACGACCAATGGCGTAGGGCGATACCTTGACATATCGCTTCAATGCCGTGCGGAAGCCGCCTTTCCGGCCTTTTTCGTCGCGGCCTTTCTGCCACCGGAGTTCGCCGTTGCGACGCGGTCCAGCACGGCCTCGCGCCCGGCGGCAAGGATGTCGTCGGAGAACTCTCCGCTCCCGGTGACCCGGGCCAGCACCAGCGTTCCCATCATGGTGGCCAGCGCAGCCGCCGCCTGCTTGCGCGCCGCCTTGCGCGGCACATCCGGGATCTGGTCGGCCATCATGTCGATCATCTGCTCGACCTTGGCCGCGAAGGCCTTGCGGGTCTTCGGGCTCTCGCGCGCGATGTCCGCGCTGAGCGCGGGAACCGCGCAGCCGTGGCCGGCATCGTCGCGATGGCTCGGCGTCAGGTAGTTTTCGACCATCGTGGCCAGCCGCTTCTCCGGAGGCGTTTCGCTGACCATCTTGCGCCACCGCTCGGTCGAGCGGTCCATCGCGTGCGCGAAGGCTTCGATGACCAGTGCGTCCCGGGAATCGAAATGGGCGTAGAACCCGCCATGGGTGAGCCCCGCCTCCTTCATCAGGTCGGCGACACCGACACCATGGGCGCCCTTCTCGCGCAACCGCACCGAGGCTTTCCGCACGATCCGCGCGTGGGTCTCCTGCTTGTGTTCCTTCGAATAGCGCATGATCGGTCCTATGAAATGTTCGCGGTCATATAATAGCAGCTTTCCGCTTGGAAAGCCGCATTATTTACTTTCTCGCGCCTGCGAAGGCGACGTCCAGAGGTCATGGCGACGAGAATACCGTTCCGAGACGGGGCGCTCTTGACAAGCCCGCTCGTTGGCCGGGAAGTGGCTATCCCTTTATCTCCTGCAGCGGCAAAACGATCCATGGACATGTTCAACAAATATTGCGGCGTCGACCGTGATCCACGGGGCGTCGTCCGCCTCACGATCTGCAACGCAGGGTCGCTCAACATTCTGGGCTCCGCCGTTACCGACGGCGTGCGCGAGGGGCTGGAAGCACTCGCCGCCGATCGCGATATCCGCGTGCTGGTGCTCGCGGGCCAAAGCGAGAAGAGCATGATCGGCGGCGCCGACATCAAGGAGATGGCGACGCTCGACCAGACATCCGCCGAAGCCTTCATCACCCGCCTGCGCGATCTCTGCGAGGCGGTGCGCGCATTTCCCGCGCCCGTCATCGCACGGATGCCGGGCTGGTGCCTCGGCGGCGGACTGGAGGTCGCAGCCGCCTGCGACATCCGCATCGCCGCGCACGACGCCAAGTTCGGCATGCCCGAGGTGCGGGTCGGCATCCCCTCGGTGATCCATGCCGCGCTGCTGCCGCGGCTGATCGGCTGGGGACGCACGCGCTGGCTGCTCCTGACCGCGGACACCATCGACGCGCCGACCGCGCTGGCCTGGGGCCTGGTCGATGCGGTCGCACCCGAAGGCCAGCTCGACGCCGCCGTCGAGCACGACAATCAAGTCGCTGCTCGCCTGCGGGCCGCAAGCGCTGCGGTCGCAGAAGGCCCTGCTCCGCCAATGGGAGGAACTGCCGCTGAAGGAATCGGTCGACCTCAGCATCGGCGTGTTCGGACAATCGTACCTGACGGATGAGCCGAAGCGGCTGATGCAGGGCTTTATTGATCGGAAGCGGTAGCCCGAGCATAGCCAGGCTGTCATCGTCCGCGAAGGCGGACGATCCAGTACGCCGCGGCTTATCGATCCTTCACTGGCGTCTCTGGAATACTGGATCGCCCGCCTTCGCGGGCGATGACAGCCGATCCGGTGGCAGGCGATGACGTGTGGTCTGGCGGCGCTTTCGCCAAGAGAGCAGGACCGCGGCGCCCTCGACTGGCCCTCAAAAGAAGTTTTGACATTCACCTGCCCATTGCAAATTTTGCGACGCATCATATGATGGATATCATGTAACGATACCCCGCACATCGAGGAGTTCCGCCATGGCCGCAGCCTCCGATCCCGTCGTCATCCTCTCCGCCGCCCGCACGCCGCTTGGCCGCTTCATGGGCGACCTGACGCCGTTCAGCGCCCACAAGCTCGGTTCCCACGCCATCAGCGCTGCGCTGGAGCGGGCGAAGCTGGCGCCCGAGCGGATCGACGAGGTGTTCATGGGCAATGTGCTGTCGGCCGGACAGGGCCAGGCGCCGGCGCGGCAGGCGGCGCGCGGCGCGAACCTTCCCGATGCCACCGGTGCGACCACGATCAACAAGGTCTGCGGCTCCGGCATGAAGGCGACGATGCTGGCGCACGACATCATCAATGCCGGCTCGGCCGACATCGTCGTTTCCGGCGGCATGGAGAGCATGTCGAACGCGCCGTATCTGCTTGGCGAAAGCGCGCGGCGGCTATCGCGCCGGCCATGACCGCATCATCGACCACATGATGATGGACGGGCTCGAGGACGCCTATGAGACCGGCCGCTCGATGGGCGATTTCGGCGAAGCCACCGCCGAAGCCTATCAGTTCACCCGCAAGGACCAGGACACTTTCGCCATGGAGACGCTGTCGCGCGCACGCAAGGCGGTCGAGAGCGGCGCGTTCAAGGCCGAGATCGCGCCGATCGTGGTGACGGAAAAAGCGGGCCCGCGGACCATCGCCAATGACGAGCATCCGCTGAAGGTGGACCCTGCGAAAATCCCCGGACTGAAACCGGCGTTCCGCGCCAACGGCACGATCACGCCGGCCGCCTCCTCCGCGAATGCCGACGGCGCCGCAGCGCTGATCCTCGCCAAGCGCTCGCTCGCCGATCGCGACGGCCTCCCCTCGCTCGCCGAGATCAAGGGCCACGCGACCCACAGCCAGGAGCCGCAATGGTTCACCACCGCGCCGATCCCCGCGATCCGGAAGCTGCTCGACAAGGTCGGCTGGAGCGTCGGCGATGTCGACCTGTTCGAGATCAACGAGGCGTTCGCCGTGGTCGCGATGGCGGCGCAGCGCGATCTCGGCATTCCCCGCGACAAGCTGAACATCAACGGCGGCGCCTGCGCGCTCGGCCATCCGATCGGCGCGACCGGCGCACGGCTGATCGTGACGCTGTTGCATGCGATGGAGGCACAGAACCTCAAGCGCGGCATCGCCGCGCTCTGCATCGGCGGCGGCGAAGCCACGGCGATCGCGGTCGAGCGCATCGCAGCCTAGCGGTATGTATGTCCTAAAGTGAGGGAAACGCGGCATTTACGCCACGCGGCCCTCACGTTAGGAATGTGTAGTCATTGCACAAGAACTCTTAGGGGCGAAATGATCTCGAACTGGCTCGCGGCGGCACTCGCCCGCCGCAACATCCACTACGGCTGGGTCATGGTCGGCGTGACCTTCCTCGCCGCGCTGATCTCCGCCGGCACGGTCGGCGCGCCCGGCGTGTTCATCGTGCCGCTGCAGCAGGAGTTCGGCTGGAGCACCGCCGAGATCTCCTCCGCGCTGTCGGTCCGCCTCATCCTGTTCGGACTGATGGCGCCCTTTGCCGCCGCCCTGCTCAACCGCTACGGCCTGCGCAACATCACGCTGCTCGCGCAGCTCACCATCGTCTCGGCGCTGGTGATGTCGCTCGCCATGACGAAGGTCTGGCAGTTGATGCTGCTGTGGGGCGTCGTGATCGGCATCGGCACCGGCATGACCGCGATGGTGCTGGGCGCAACGATTGCCGCGCGATGGTTCGTGGCGCGGCGCGGGCTGGTGGTCGGCATCCTCTCCGCGAGCGTCGCGACCGGACAGCTGGTGTTCCTGCCGCTGCTGGCGAGCCTGACCGATCGCTACGGCTGGCGGATCGCGCTCGCACTGATCTGCGTCATGCTCGTCGTGGCCGCCTCGGCCGTGCTGCTGCTGATGTGCGATCGTCCAAGCGACATCGGCCTCAGACCCTTCGGCGACACCGGCACCGCGCCGCTGGCAGCGCCACCGCCGGCCAACGCGCCGATCATGGCCGCCGCGCTCGGCACGCTGCGCGATGCCGGCCGGACGCGGGTGTTCTGGATCCTGTTCGCGACCTTCTTCATCTGCGGTGCATCGACCAACGGGCTGATTCAGGTGCATCTCATTCCGATGTGCGGCGATTTCGGCATCCCGCAGGTGCAGGCCGCAAGCCTGCTCGCCGCGATGGGCATTTTCGATTTCGTCGGCACGATCCTGTCCGGCTGGCTGTCGGACCGTTACGACAATCGCTGGCTGCTGTTCTGGTATTACGGCCTGCGCGGGCTGTCGCTGTTGTTCCTGCCCTTCACCGATTTCTCCTTCTATGGGCTGTCGCTGTTTGCGATGTTCTATGGGCTGGACTGGATCGCGACCGTGCCGCCGACGGTGCGGCTGACCGCGCAACGGTTCGGCGCCGAGCGCGCCAATCTCGTGTTCGGCTGGGTCTTCACGGGCCATCAGCTCGGCGCGGGCACCGCTGCTTTCGGCGCGGGCCTGTCGCGCACGCTGCTTGCGACCTATCTGCCCGCGTTCTTCGCAGCCGGCGTGCTCTGCGTGATCGCCGCGCTGATCGTGCTCGCGATCTCACGGCATCCGAAGCCGGCGGTGGCAACGGCTTAATACGTTATCGTGGTGCGGACGCCGAGCATCACGGCGTCCTTGATCCGATGTGTCTGCGTCGGATCGTTCGGATCGACCGCGCCTCCCGCGGGATGAGCGATGTATTGAAACACCGGTTGCACCACAAAGTTAGGCGTGATCTGAGCCGCATAGGTCACTTCGAGGATCGCCTCGAAATCACGGATCGGATACGGCGTACCGGTGAAGTACGCCACGTCGCGATCGAGGTCGCGGGCGCGATCGGAGATCCGCGCGTAGGTCGCGGCGATACCGAACTTGTCGTTCGGCCGGGCATCGCTGAAGCCGGTGAAGAGGAATCCACCGTCGAGATAGGTGCTGATCAGGTTACGATCCGAAGGGCTGACGGAGGCACGTATGAAAAACGCGATGCCCTTGTCCGAGCCCGGCGCCGCGCGGGCCAGCAATTGCTCGTAGACCATGAACAGGCCGTTGTTCTGCCGCAACCAAAGCGGCTCGCCCGAACTGTTGGGATCCGCCAGCGATAACCCGTCAGCCGAGAAGCGCTGATCGGGAAACGACATCATGTGATACCAGGCGCCGCCGGTGACGGTCGCCGGCAGATTGTCGGCACCGACCTCGAACCTGTACTTGAGCTGGCCGATCCACCACGGCGGATCGTTGACACGGAACAGCACGCCGTTCGGGTTCGAGATCTGCGCATCGATCGGCCCCGGTGGCCCCGCATCGCCGTCGAACAGAGCGAGATAGGCTGTGATGCGATCGGAAAGCTCGGCCTTGACGCGGATGCCCGGCACCGCAAGCGGCGGCGACGGCCCGCCGCCCGGCAGATTGATGCCGGTGATGCCCGGCCAGCCCAGCGCCGAGTTGACGAACATATCGTCGTAGCTGCTATCGAAGAACTCGACGTCGGAGGCCTGCTGACCAACCCGGATGGCGACCTTATCGCCCCAAAGCTTTTGCTCGATCCAGAGTTCATAGAGCCGGGTCGCGGGCAGCGCCTCGACGCCGCTGACCAGCATCAGATTGCCGATATAGCCGCGCGACAGGCCATCGCCGTGAATCTGGAACATGTTGGCGTGGAAGGTGGCGCCGGTCCACCCGGCCACCTTCTCGAGATCGATCGTGGTGCCGAGGTCGAGGCGCCCGGTGTAGATCGAACCGGTGCGAATGCCGCCAGACACGTTGGAAAGCGCCTCACCGATATAGGTGACGCTGAACTGGACACCCGCATCGGCGAGCGCTTCACGCGGATCCTTCGCGGTGCCGCCTGCACGCGCCGGTTCGGCGTCGTCGGCGTGCGCCATCGGCAGCGAGCCGGGACAAGCAATGGCCGCAAACACCGTGGCCGCGTGAACGAGTGCCCTGCGCATTTCGAGTTACCGCGGCGGGCCGGTCTATTTGACGATGCCCAGGCGCCGCATGATCAAATAGGCGGCGCCTGAAGAGCCCAGCATCAGCGCGGCCGCCCAGAGAAATCCGCTCTCGACGTCGGTCAATGGCAGCCCTTTGGTGTTCATGCCGAAGATGCCGGTCACCAGCGTCGGCGGCAGCAGCATCATGGTGACGACGGACAGCGCATGCAGATGCCGGTTGCTCTCCTCCTCGACCCGAAAGCGCAGCTCTTCTTCGAGCAGGCGGCTGCGCTCGCGCAGCTCGACGATGTCATGGTCGAGGCCGTCGAGCCGTTGCGCCAGCTTGCCGGCCTGCAGCCGCAGCGCGGGATTGAGATCGTCGGTGTTCTTCTGTTCGAGGCGATGGAACAGCACGCGCAGGCCGGTCAGTTGCCGATGCAGCCGCACGCAGGTCCGCCGCAGGCGGCCGAGATCGCGGCGCATGTTCGCCTTGCTTTGGCCGGCGAGGATCTGTTCCTCGATATCGTCGATGTCGGTGCCGATGCGGTCCACGATCCGGTCGATCGTATCGGCGACCTCGTCGATGATCTTCTCGAGCAGGGCCGCGACATTCTCGACACGATGGCCGCCTTCGAGCACGCGGCGCGTCGCATCCACCGCGCAGAGCGCCTGGTGACGGCCGCTGATCAGCAGCCGTTCGGTCATCGCGAAACGGAGAAATCCGGTCTCCTCGCTCGCCGCGTCGATGTCGCGAACCAGATCCGAGAACACGCCGTAGAGGCAATTGTTGATGATGTGGAGCTGCTGAAAATTGTCCTTGGACAACAGCAGATCGCGTGCGAGTTGCGGCACGCCTGATGACGAGAGCCATGCGCGCGCCCGCGCGTCAGTCAGATTGAAATGCAGCCACAACCGGCCGTCATGGGTGAATTCGATCGGCTTGTCGATCGGCAGTGTCTCTGCGCTGCCGTCGCTGTGCAGGCGAAAGGCCCAGACGAGACCCGGGATCGCCAAACCGCTGTCCGGCGCAAAGGCCTCCAAAGCTTTTGCAGACTCAGCCATCCATTCTCATCCATCAAAGACACGTCAAAGCCTCGGCCGGCGTGTCAACCAGCCGGTCAATTCAATTGCGTCCGTGTGACAGACGGATGAAGGCCTTGGCCGCCCTGTGGCCTATTCCGCCGCAAGACCGGTCGCGGCGAGTGGTTCGGCCTCTTTGTTGTAATCGTGCACCACGCGGCCGAACGGCAAGGTGAGATCGGTGACCATCGCGAGCACGAATACTAAGCCATGAACCCTACGTCAGCCGCGCGGATGACTTGCCAGAGCCCGCATGCACCGACAGCGACCAAAGTTTGGTCAATCCGGAAGCCTTGTTAAGCGCGGCCGCCACACGCCAAGGATGACATTGACTGTCGCGATTGCGAGCATGAGCCAGAGTGATTTCCATTCAGGTCCCAGCGACGCCGCGAGATTGGCCGGATCAACCTCGTGGGCCAAAGCCTGCGCGCTTAGTTCTGCCTCCTGCTGCATAGGCCCCATGATGGCCGTGAAGCCCCACTCGAATACGATGACGCCCGACGCAAGCTTTGCCCAGGCCCAACCGGCGCTGTGATAGGCGCGGTTGACGCCGATCGCCAGCAAACCTGCAACTAACGTGAGCCCAAGCGACGGGAGGAAGATCCATGTTGCAATTCCACCCATCGCGGCGCGCATGAGTGCATACTCGGACAGCGACGCCGGTGCTGGGGTGAAGGCGAGCAACGCGAGCAGGCACGCCATCGCCCCCATCAGCCCCATGGCTCCCATCGTGTGCATGAATTTCAGCAATCGTCGCATCGACTCACCCGATTGCAGCCAACTCTCAGCAACGCCTCGCGATGAGCCGGGCTCGATCAGACTTTTTCTGGATCTGGTCCGGTTTGCTGATGTTCGTTTGCATCATGGTGAGGGCTGGCTTCCTCGCTGCGCGATGCTTCGTGACCGGGAAAGACCTCCCGCTGCGGTTCGTCCGCAGTGTGCGGGGCCAGCGGCGTCTCCACGTCTGCTGTCCTGAAGGCCTCGGCTCGCGCTGCTGCGGCACTCTCTTCAGCTGCTTGCCTCTTGGCGGCCGCCAGCTGGTTTGCCGTAAGTTGATATGCGACAAAGGGACTTAGCACGAGAGCGGCCAGCGCAGCGAAAAGCGCAAAGCCCGGCGATATGTTGGATACGCTCTGTCGGTCCTCGTCGACGCTCTTTTTGAGTTCATCGACGTCCTTCTTCACCGCATCGACGCTTTGCGGCAAAGCTTCGGAGTTGGCGATGTTCGCCTTGACAGCATCGACCTGGGTCATGAGCCCGGCCTGAGAGGCTGCGACCTCGTCGCGCAATCCTTGCGCCGCCTTGTCGCCGGTCTCCTTGGCGTCCTTCAGAAACTTGATCTGGTCGGCGCGCAGCGCGTCGATTTGTTCGAGCATGATCTGCGTGGCTTTGTCGCTGCTCGACTTGGAGTCCTGGACCAGCTTGAGCAGGTCGGAGCGTAGTGTGACCTGCGGCGTGATCTTTTCGCTGTTCGCCTTGGCGGCGTCGGACGCTTGCTGCAACTCGGCGCGAATGCCGTCGATGGTCTTGGCGAATTGCTGGTCACGTTCCTGGATGGTTTTTTCGATGTCGGCGAGTTTTTGGGTCAGCTCCGCGCGTAGAGCTGTGAGGTCACCGGGCGCATCGTTCGACTGGGATGCAGCCGGGAAGGAAAAAAGAGCGAATATCCAGAAAACGAGTGCAAATGGGGCAAACTTGGTCACGTCGAGATCCTCCCGTTAAGCGCGCACGCGTTTCTCCCTGCAGCCACATTTTGCAGCGGCGTTTGATTTTTCAGAGCCAATTTCGTCGATCAGCACTGTAATGCTATCTTGACATCAAGAAACATTGACGTCAATTCGGCCAGTAGCCGCCCACTACCTTTTGGCCGCAGGATCACGGAGCGCCGGGCGCGACCTTCTTCCAGGCCTCGTACAGGTCTTCGCCGTCGTCGCGAACGCGAAGCTCTTGCAGCTTCATCGTCGGTCAGAGACCGTTACGGCCTGATCGTCATGTTTTTCGCGAGCCCCGGCGTGCGCAGCGGCTCGGCGAGACGCGCGAATTCGCACAGCAGCGAGCGCGTCTTGCGGGGATCGATGATCTCTTCCACCCAGAATTTCTCGGCCGAGCGGAATGGCGAGCGCAGCTTGTTGAGCCGGTCCTCGATCTCCTTCAGCTTCGCCGCGGGATCTTCCGCCGCATCGATCTCGGCGCGATAGGCCGCCTCGATGCCGCCCTCCAGCGGCAGCGAGCCCCAATAGGCCGACGGCCATGCATAGCGGATCGAGAAGCGGTCGGCCGGCTGATGCACGACACCGGCGACGCCGAAGGAATTGCGGATGATGACGGTGCACCAGGGCACCGTGGTCTGGTTGACCGCGGCCATCGCGCGCACGCCATGACGGATGGTCGCGGACTTCTCCGCCTCCAGCCCGATCATGAAGCCCGGACAGTCCATCAGATAGACGATCGGCAGATGGAAGGTTTCGGCGAAGTCGACCCAGCGCACCACCTTCTGGCAGGCATCCGCGGTCCATGAGCCGCCATAATGGAAGGGATCGCTCGCCAGCACGAGCACCGCCCGCCCCTCGAGCCGCGCCAGCCCTACGATCATCGGCCGGCCGAAATTGCCGTTGACCTCGAAGAACGAGTCCTTGTCGACCACGGCCTCGATGATCGGCCGCATCTTGTAGACCTGCCGGCGGCTGCGCGGCACCGCCTTCATCAGAGAATCCTCGGTGCGCTCGGGATGGTCGGTGCAGGGCAGCGTCGGCGGCAGCTCATGGACCGACTGCGGCAGATAAGAAAGGAAGCGCCTGGCGCGTGCGAAAGCCTCCTCCTCGGTGTCGACGGCGTCGTCGACGCCTCCGGCGCGGGTCTGGATATCCGCGCCGCCAAGCTCCTGTTTCGAGAGATCCTGCCCGAGCCGCTTCACCACCGGCGGCCCCGCGACGAACATCGCGGATGATTTGGTCATGATCGAGTAATGCGCAGACGCAAGCCGCGCCGCGCCGAGGCCCGCGACCGAGCCGAGCCCGAGGGCCACGACCGGCACACGCGCCAGATTCTCCGTCGTGTAGCGATACCAGCGCGTGCCGCCGATGCCGCCGGGCAGATTGGCCGCGCCCTTGGTCTCGATCGTCTTCACCGAGCCGCCGCCGCCCGAGCCTTCGATGACGCGGATGATCGGCAGGCGGAAATCATGCGCCATTTCCTCGGCCATCAGGGGCTTGGCGGAGATCGAGGCATCGGCCGAGCCGCCGCGCACGGTGAAATCGTCGCCGACCACGACCACGGTGCGGCCGTCGATCTTGCCGCGGCCGAACACGCAGTTCGCCGGCGTCAGGTGCTTGAGTTCGCCGTTCTCGTCATATTCGCCGACGCCGGAGATCGCGCCGATCTCGTGGAAGCTCTCGGCATCGACCAGTTTCTCGATGCGTTCGCGGACGGTGAGCCGGCCCTGGTCGCGCTGCCGCTTGACCTTCTCAACGCCGCCCATCTCGCGCGCGAAGGTTTCGCGCCGAGCGAGTTCGTCGAGTTCGGGCTTCCAGATCATTCGTCTCCTCCGTCTTGATGATCTTGTTGTTCGTCCCGACTGCGAGCGCCTTGCGCTCCAGCCGGTTGTTGAACAGTTCGCCTTCGGCGCCTTCGAGCAAGCCGCCGACCGCGCCCGCCAACTCGATCATCCGCGGAGCCACCTCCTTGTGCAGCCGCTTCTCGTCATACATCGCCGAGAGCAGCCCGATCGTCACCACGACAAAGGTTTGATATTGCGGCGACCACAGCGGCACCGCGCAGCCATTGATGTGCGGCGACCACAGGCCGCAGGCGACGACATAGCCGTGGTCCCGCAGGAACTGGCGGTTGCCTTCGATGCGCGGCGTCAGCAGCCGCGCCGCTTCCGGGATCTCGCGCTCCATCTCGGCGACCAGCGCGTTGCCGACCTCGACATCGATCGCCGCGGTATAGGCGTGGCCGGCCGCCGTGCTCGCCATTGCGATGCGGCTGCCGGTACTCTCATGCAGGCCGAGCGCGTTCGCGGAGCGGGCGTGTTCGAGATAGACGAGATGGAAACGATCGGGAATGACGAAGCCGACGGTGCCCGGCAACTGCTCGGCGAGATCCTGCAGCCTCAGCCTGATCAGGTTGCGCAGCTGCAGGCCCTTCATCATCGTGGTGCTCATCGCCACCGCGCTCGGGCCGATGCGGTATTTCTGGTCGCGCGGCAGATAGACGAGCTGCCCCATCCGCGTCAGCGTGTGCGTCAGCCGCGAGACCGTCGATCGCGGCAATCCGCAGCGATTGGAGATTTCGAGATTGCCGAGCCGCGCCTCGTGGCCCTCGAAGCATCGCAGCACGTCGAACGCCCGCGATACCACCTGAATGACGTCACCCTCGCCTGCAAGATCGCTGGCAAGCATGCCCTGCCTGCTCAGCCGCTCCGAGCGTCGTCCCATGCGCTCTCCCTCACCCTATTTCGTTCTGCGGAATGAAATTCCACTTGCAGAACAAGCTACCTCAGGCAATCTGCGGCCACAACAACGAAGCCGGTTGGCATGCCAGATATCAGAGTGATCACGGAAGTCGCCGGACGCGTGTGCGCGCTTCCTCTCGAAGCCGGAGCGCGAGTGGGCGACGGCGACGACATCGCGTTCGTCGAGGCCATGAAGATGGAAATTCCGGTGGCCTCTCCCGCAGCCGGCAAGCTGAAATCCATTCTCGTCGCGATCGACGACGTCGTCACCGAAGGCCAGGTCGTCGCGATCATCGAGGCGTGACGGCACGCCGCGCAGGCCCGGCATCACAGTCCGGCGAGCTGGGCTATATTCGCGTCGGTGGAGGATCGGCATGCCTGCCTAGCATGACGCGAGACCTCACTCACGGCGGAACCGACAACAGATGAACTACGATGCAATCGGCGGCGGGTCGGCATGCCGGCAACTGGGCCGCCTCGGTGCCGCTGCAGCGGTTTCTTGCCGCGTGCCATGCCGATTTCGCCGCCGATCATGGCGGCGAGGTTGCCCACTACATTCCCGAACTCTCCAAGGCCGATCCCGATCAATTCGGCATCAGCCTCGCGACGCTTGACGGCCATGTCTATGAGATCGGCGACACACGCGTGCCCTTCACGATCCAGTCGATCTCGAAGGCCTTCGTGTTCGCGCTGGCGCTCGACACGCTCGGCGCCGAGAAGGTGGAGAGCGCGATCGGGGTCGAACCGTCAGGCGATCCCTTCAACTCGATCCGGCTCAATGCCGAGAACCATCCCTTCAATCCGATGGTCAATGCCGGCGCCATCGCCTGCTCCGGCCTGATCCGCGAGGCCAAGGGCGACGGTGCGTTCGACTATATCCGCCAGGCGCTCGGCCGCTTCGCCGGGCGCGAGCTCGATGTCGATGAGGCCGTGTTCGCGTCGGAAAGCGCGACCGGCGATCGCAACCGCGCCATCGGCTATCTGCTGCGCACCTCCAGCGTGATCAAGGAGGACGTGCGCGCGGTGCTGGACGTCTATTTCAAGCAATGCTCGGTGCTGGTAACCGCGCGCGACATCGCGATCATGGCGGCGACGCTGGCCAATCGCGGCCTCAATCCGGTGACGGGCGAGCAGGTCATGACGCCCTATGCGATCTCGCGCACGCTGTCGGTGATGACGAGCTCGGGCATGTACGACTATGCCGGCGAATGGATCTACCGCGTCGGCATTCCCGCCAAGAGCGGCGTCGGCGGCGGCATCCTGGCGGCGCTGCCGGCGCGGCTCGGGCTCGGCAGCTATTCGCCGCGGCTCGACGGCCACGGCAACAGCGTGCGCGGCATCAAGGTCTGCGAGGCGCTGTCCTCGCATTACGACCTGCACATGCTCAACCGCAGCGATGATGCGCGCAACGCCATCATCGCCGACTACAATATCGGCAAGAGCGCATCACGGCGCAGCCGCAGGCCGCATGAGCAGAAACTGCTGTCCGCGCATCATCGCGAAGTCCGCGTGATGGAGCTGGTCGGCACGCTGTCGTTCTCCAATGTCGACTATCTCTCGCGCCAGATCGCGGCCAAGCCGCGCCCGCAATTCATCATCTTCGACCTGCGCCGCGTCACCTCGCTGACGCCCGCGGGCACTCGCCTGCTGTCCGAAGCCTTGCACGAACTCGCCGCCTTCGGCGTCACCGTGATTTTTGCCGGCATCCGCCGCTCGTCGCCGGAATGGACAAAGATCGCCGAGCGCACCGGCGACATCTCCAACGTGCGCAACTTCTATCTGCTCGACACCGCGATCGAATGGGCCGAGGACCAGATCGTCTACCGCCATGGCGGCGCGATCGACTTCCACGACACCGTCGAGCTCGCCGAGCAGCCCTTGCTTGCGGGGCTGACGAGCGACGAAATTGCCGAGCTCGATGCGCTCGCCACGATCAGGACCTATCAGCAGGGCGAACGGATCGTGGCGACCGGCGAGCCCGCGACCTCGCTGTTCTTTCTCCGCAGCGGCGTCGTCCACGTCACGCTGCCGGACGGCGTCCGGCTTGCGACCCTGACCGCCGGCATGGCGTTCGGGGAAATGGCGCTGCTGGAAACCCATCGCTCCGCCGACGTGTTCGCGGACAGGTCGGCCACGGCTTACGACATCCCGCTCGCCGACTTCGAACGCTTCCGCAACCGGCATCCCAAGGCGGGCGAGCGCATCATGCGGAACCTCGCCCAGCTCCTCGCCGACCGGCTGATCGCCGCCAATACCAGACTGGATCTGCTGACGGCCGGGTAGAGCGTTTTCGAGCGAAGTGGACACCGGTTCGCGTGAAGAAAACGCGTCAAAACAAGAATTGAGAGCTTCGGTTCTGATTCAATCAGAACCGAAAATGCTCTAACCGCCTTACACGACGTCGGACACCGGCTGCATGTCGATGTCGAATGTTTCCAGAAATTTCGACGTCATGATGTAGAAACCGACGGCGAGCTGCAGCTCGACCAGCGCGCCCGGCGTCAGCTTCGACCTGATCGCGCTGAAGGTCGCGATCCGTCGGACGGCGCAGCCGGACGATCTCGTCGGCGAAGGCGAGCGCGGCACGCTGCACCTCGTTGAAGCAGGTCGCCGGCTGCCAGTTCTCCAGCGCCTCGTTCTGCTCATCGGTCACGCCGACATTCTTGCCGATTCGCTTGTGGGCGACGACCTCATAGGGCGCTTCGCAGAGAATCCCGGTGCGGGTGATGGCAAGCTCGCGCACCACCGGGTCGAGCTCGCCCCTGCTGCGGATCGCGCCGCCCAGCCGGCAGTACTGTTCGAGATGGCTCGGCGAGTGCGCCATCATCCGGAAGATATTGGCATTGCGGTTCTTTCCGAGAAGTTCGCGGGTGCGGTCACTCGCTTTGGCGGGGTCTGCGTACTCGATACGGGCCATCATTCACCTTGGACTGTCATAAGTTGTTGTTGGTTTTGCCAAAACTGTACCCGCCCGTTGACGCAACAGCAACATAGGTGAGCCCAATTGCCGCCTCATTACTATTCGACTTTCACGCCCGTCGATGTTCGCGGTTGGGGTTCGAATCCGCGGATACTCGTCGAGGGGTGTTCCGAGTAAAAATTCTGACGGTCTAGCGTGCGGTTCACGCAACGACGAGTCGTGCCCAAGTCTAGGGAGAAAACGGCATGAAAGAGGCCACCAAGAGGGCGACCTCGGAGACTTTTGCTCACATGCTGGCGGTGACGGCAATGCTCGTGATCGTAAGTGTACTGTTTTACTGGCGATGAGGCGTCATCGCGAGGAGTGAATGCGAACAAGCAGTCCAGTTGGTCGAGCGTATAAGGATTGCGTCGCAGAGCGGGACGATGGGTGTGTTAAAGTAGCGTTGAGTACAAGTACAGTAGAGTAGCGTATCTGCGTAACCCATCGTCCCGCATATTCCTCTTTCAGTGATTCTTCAGTTGATTCTTTCGAAATAAGGAACGATCCGTCCGGCGAATGGCGCGAAACGCGCCATCACACGATCGCCGATTTTGAGATCGCTCTCGCCATGGGCCATCATGCGGAATCCTTCCGCAGTATCAATCAATACGATGTTGTAGGGCACATGCGCGCGCGTCTCCGGCGTCGCGGCACGGGCGACCAGTGACGTCGCATAGACTGTCCCCTCACCGCTTGCTTGATTCTCAGCCAGCTCCGTCGCGCCGCAGGCCGCGCAGAAATTGCGGCGGAAATATTGCACGGCGCCACAATTGCGGCAGACCTGATAGCGAATCACTTCGACGCCACGCGTCCAGTCGGCCGGCCGTTCGTTCATCGCACCCGCTCCAGAAACATGCTGACATGCGACGACAGCACCCCGCCATCGCCGTGAAGCAGCGCGATGGAAGCGTCCTTCACCTGGCGATTGCCGGCGCGGCCGGTCATCTGCAGATGGGTTTCGACCAGATGCGCCATCGCGCCGCCGACGCCGCAATGGCCGTAGCTCAAAAGCCCGCCATGGGTGTTGAGCGGCATCGCACCGTCGCGGCCGAAATGACCTGAACGCACGCGCGCCGCCGCCTCGCCACGCCCGGCAAGCCCGAGATCCTCGAGCAGCATCGCGAGCGTGATCGTGAAGCTGTCGTAGACTGCGGCATAGCGGACGTCGGATATCGCGATGCCGGACGCCGCCTTCGCCTTGGCGACGGCGATTTCGGCGCCGAGCTCGCTCAAGGCCGGTGCGGCCGTGACATGCTGATGCGTATGCGCCTGCGCGCAGCCGCGGATGCGCACCTCGGCCGCACGGGTCGGCTCGCGGCTGATGACGAGGGCCGCGCCGCCGTCGGAGACCGGGCAGCAATCCAGCAGCTTCAGCGGCAGCGCCACCGGCTTCGAGGCCATCACGTCGGCGACCGTGATCGGCTCATGGAATTGCGCGCCCGGATGGGTCAGCGCATGGGCGCGCATCAGCACCGCGAATTCCGCCAGGTCTTCCTGCGTCACGCCGTATTCGTGCATGTAGCGCGTGGCGACGAGGCCATAATAGGCGGGGATGGTCGGCCCCAGCGTCACCTCGTAATCGGGATGGCCGACCTGCGCGAGTGCGACGATCGAGGCGTCGCGGCTCTGTCCGGTCAGCCGGTTCTCGCCGCCGACCACCAGCACATGTTTGGCCACGCCGGCATCGACCAGATGATGCGCCAGCATGGTCATGGCCAGTCCCGTCGCGCCTCCGACCTGCACGGCATGCGCGTAGGATGGCTGAATGCCGAAATGCTCGGCAAATACGGTCGCCAGCATGATGTGCGGCGACACCGTGGAATAACCGCAGAGGATGCCGTCGATCTCGCCGCGCTTGAGGCCCGCGTCGGCGATCGCAAGCTCGGCCGCCTGGCTCATCAGGTCGAGCGAGGACGAGCCTTCGTGCTTGCCGTAAGACGTCAGCCCGACGCCGGTGATGTAGCTCATGACCCTACCTCCACGCCCGCCGTCATTCCGGGGCGCGTCGAAGAGCCGAACCCGGAATCTCGAGGCGGGGACGCGCAAGCCAATTTCGGGATTCCGGGTTCGCGCGTTGCACGCGCCGCCCCGGAATGACGGGCAAGTGTCAAGAAGCCATCATCTCAATACGACTTCGGCAGGCCGAGCACCTTCTCGGCAATGAAGCTCAGAATCAGCTGCGGGCTGATCGGCGCGATGCGTGGGATCAGCGACTCCCGAAAATAGCGCTCGACATGGAATTCCTTGGCGTAGCCGAAGCCGCCATGGGTCATCACGGCCTGCTCGCAGGCGTGGAAACCGGCCTCGGCCGCGAGGAATTTCGCCGAATTCGCCGCCGGGCCACACGGGTGGCCCTGGTCGTATTGCCAGCCGGCCTTGAGCGTCATCAGCCAGGCGGCTTCCAGCTCCATCCAGTTCTTGGCAAGCGGATGCTGGATCGCCTGGTTCTTGCCGATCGGCCGATTGAAGACGTTGCGCGTCTTGGCATAGGCCGACGCACGCGACAGCGCGAGATGGCCGAGGCCGACGGCTTCGGCCGCGATCAGGATGCGCTCGGGGTTCATGCCGTGCAGGATATATTCGAAACCGCGGCCCTCTTCGCCAAGGCGATCCTCGACCGGGATCTCGAAATTCTCGAAGAACAATTCGTTGGAGTTGACGGGCTTGCGGCCCATCTTCTCGATCTCATGCACCGCGATGCGCTTGCGGTCGAAGTCCGTGTAGAACAGGCTCAGGCCGTGCGTCGGGCTCTTCACCTCCTCCAGCGGCGTGGTGCGCGCGAGCAGCAGGATCTTCTCGGCGACCTGCGCGGTCGAGATCCAGACCTTCTGGCCGTTGACGACATATTTGTCGCCTGTCCGCACCGCGCGGGTCTTGAGCTGGGTGGTGTTGAGCCCAGCGTTCGGCTCGGTGACCGCAAAGCAGGATTTCTCCCTGCCCTCGACGATCCCCGGCAGCATGCGCCGGCACTGCTCCTTCGTGCCGAACACGACAACCGGATTGAGCCCGAACACGTTCATGTGGATCGCGGATGCGCCGGACATGCCGGCGCCGGATTCCGCGATGGTCCGCATCATGATCGCGGCATCGAGAATGCCGAGGCCGGAGCCGCCATAGTCCTCGGGGATACAGATGCCGAGCCAGCCGGCGTCGGCCAGCGCCTTGTGGAAGTCGGCGGGAAAGCCGCCCTCCTTGTCCTTCTTCAGCCAATAGGCGTCGTCGAAGCGCGCGCAGATCTTTGCGACCGCGTCGCGAATGGAGTCCTGATTGGCCGTGAGTGCGAAATCCATGGTTTTACCTTGGGGTTACCTTAAGCTGCCGGCGGCGGCCGCGTGACGCCGTCGCTCACCATGGCGGCGATCTCGTCCGCGGAAAAACCGGCCTCGCGCAGAATCTCCTCACCATGCTCGTTGAGCCGCGGCGCCAGCCGGACCGTCTCGGCCGGCGTCTCCGACCAGGTCGCCGACACCTTCATGCTGCGGATCGGCCCTTCGGTCGGATGATCGACGACGGGAAAGAAGTTCGTCGCCTGAAGATGCGGGTCATCGAGGATGCTTTCGAGATCGTGCATCGGCATGACCGGCACGTCGGCTTTCGTCAACAGCTCCGTCCATTCGGCGGTGGTCCGCGTCTCGAAGATGCGCGCCAGCTCGCCATAGACGGTGTCGATATTGACGGCGCGGCCGGCGAAGGTCGAAAATTTCGGGTCCTTGCGCAGATCGTCACGGCCGGTCGCGGAGAAGAAATTCTCCCACTGCTTGTCGTTGTAGACGATCACGCTGATATGGCCGTCGGCGGTCTTGTACGGCCTGCGGTCGCGCGACAAATGCCGCGCATAGCCACCCTTGTCGAGCGGCGGCTCGTAAGTGAGGCCGCCCATGTGGTCGCCCATCACGAAGCCCGCCATGGTCTCGAACATCGGGATGTCGACGCGCTGGCCGCGCCCGGTGCGGTCGCGATGCACCAGGCTCGCGCAGACCGCGCCGACCGCGGTCAGGCCCACGATGCGGTCGACCAGCGCGTTCGGCACATAGCGCGGCACACCGTCGCCGGTCTGGGCCATCAGCGCAGGCAGCGCGGTCGCGCCCTGGATCAGGTCGTCATAGGCGGGTTTCGCCGCATAGGGACCGCCCTGGCCGAAGCCGAACACGCCGGCATAGATCAGGCGCGGATTGCGCTTGGCGACGACGTCATAGCCGAGGTCGAGCCGCGCCATCGCCTGCGGCCGTACATTGTAGATCAGCACATCGGCCTGCTCGACCAGCCGCAGCACGGCGTCGCGGCCGGCGGTCTTCTTCAGATCGAGGCAGATCGAACGCTTGCCGCGGTTGGTGTTGAGGAACACCGGACCCATGCCGGGATGCCGGGTCGGCCCGATCAGCCGCGTCACGTCGCCGTCGAGCGACTCCACCTTGATGACGTCGGCGCCGAAATCCGCGAGCGTCTGGGTCGCATAGGGCCCCATCAGCACGGTCGTCATGTCGATGACCTTGATGCCTTGCAATGGGCCCATGATGACGCTCGCTCCCTGTTCTGATCTCGACCTTATCTTGGGCCAACTAACGGCAGGGCATCGGCGAGAGCAAGGGCGCCTTCTGTATGGCGGTATGCGCCGGGCTTGACCGTGCCCGGCCACCGGGGTGCCAATCGCCTGTTCCCCCCGCCCTGTGGTTGCCGGGCGATGCACCATCCCGGCCTCGATCGGTACCTTGATCTGTATCAAGCCTGCCCTGCCGTGAGCTGTCGCAGCATCGGATGCCAGATGCCTGGTTCAGACAGGAGCGGTGGAAATGAGCATCATTTGGACGATTATCATCGGCTTTGTCGTTGGCGTGATCGCCAAGTTCATCATGCCCGGCGACAAAAGCGAGCCGAGCGGCTTTATTCTGACGGCTATCCTGGGAATTATCGGCGCGTTCGTTGCGACTTACCTCGGCCAGGCCGTCGGCTGGTACGGGCCCGGCGAATCTGCGGGCCTCATCGGCGGCGTCGTCGGCGCGATCATCGTCCTCTTTGTCTATGGTCTCATCGCAGGTCGCCAAGGGCGCGTGACCTGACGAAACTGCCGGTGCCGGGATAACAACTCCGCGCCGCCGCCACGATCGATGGTGAACCGAGACGCCATCGAACGTGGATCGGACCCACACGATCCGGCGGCGTCAGACGGGGCTCACGCGCGCCCGGCGGAAGTGGCTGACCCGATTTCGATTGGCGAGATCGCTGGACTTTTGTCGTTTGGATACGAGGATTGCCATGGCCCAAACAACCAAACTCTCCGTCGAAGAAACGCTGAAAAAGCTCCGTAGCAACGATGAGCAGAAATCCAAAACCGAGCGGCGCGACGAAGACATGCAGGCGCTCGACGAAGAGACAAAGCGCATGAGAGCGCAAAGACTGCGCCTGGAGCGGCTCCAGCGAAAGCGGGATTGAAAATCGAATGCTGAATGCGGCTCGCCGTTCTGACGAACCGCTTGGCCCGCGGCATCCTGACCGGCTGCGCCAAAAGGCGACATCGAACTGAATACCAAACCCGGTATCGTGGCGCTCGGCGATGACCCGACGCGAGCGACCGACATGCCTGCCAGCCTGGCCCAGACCTATCGCGCGTTTGCCTTCAACAACGCCTGGGCCAACCACCGGCTGCTCACGGCATGCATGATGCTGAGCCAGCAGGATTTCGAAGCGGAACGGATCGGCTTCTTCCCGAGCCTGCAACTGACGCTGAACCACATCTACGTCATCGATCTATTCTACGTCGACGCGCTCGAGGGTGGATGGCTCGGTCCCAGGGCGTGGGCGAACGACGTGCCACATCAGACCGCCGCGGACCTCCGGCACTCGCAAGCTGCGATCGACAAGCGTCTGATCGCGGTTTGCGATGCCCTCACGCCCGACGCGCTGAGCCGCATCGTGCAGGTCAATCGCGACACACGGGTTCAAACAGAGCGATGCGACAGGCTTCTCATGCATCTGTTTCAGCACCAGATCCACCATCGCGGACAGGCCCACGCGATGCTGTCCGAAACGGGCATCGAACCGCCGCAACTCGATGAGTTCTTCGCCATCGACGAGGCGCCACTTCGGGCAGCCGAGTTCGCCGAACTCGGTTGGACGGAAGACACGGTGTGGACGCGGTGACCAGGAGCTTGGTGCAGTTCCGATCGGCGCGGAGCAGGCATTTGGCGATCCGCGCTGAGCGCTCCGGCTAATACTTGAACGACACCACCTTGCCCTTGTCGGGTCCGGCTGCCGCGACGCAGATCGGGGAGCGGTAGAGTGGCGCTAGGAAGGCGGTGCCGGGCATCTCGGCGCGGATCTTGTCGAACAGTGGCGCGAGGCCGAGATCGACCCAGGTCGGCGGCAACGCATCGTGATGCGCAGGCAGGAACAGTTTTGGCTTGAACAGCGCGATGAATGGCCAGGTGTAGTCGATCTGGGTGTCGGCGACGGCGTGCACCTGATAGGCGACGATGACGACGTCGACCGGTCCCAGCTTTTCGGCGAGAGCTTTGACACCGGGCGTGATCGGGCCGGAGCTGCCGACTAGCACGGCCTTGAAGCCGGAAGGAAATGTCAGCGCATAGGCCAGCGTCCCCTCCTTGATGATCTTGGGATCGAAAGTCCCGCGCGATCGCACATCCGCGAGTTCCTTGTTCTCGTCATCCGAGAACGGCGGCGAGTTGTTCTTGTAGAGGCTCGCATAGATATCGATCAGACCCGGCTGGATGGTGGAATGCTCTGCCAGCGCGATCTCGACCGTGGCGTCGCCGAACTTCATGGACTCCCCGCCCTTGGCGACCACGATCTGCTGCTCGGGCGTGCCAAGCTTCTTGGCGGTCTCGGCGGTGATCGGTGCGCCGACGACGGGCGCGCCGGTCTGTCGCGAGATTGGGCCGATATCGGAGATATGGTCGAAATGCGCGTGCGAGACGAAAATCCCCGCAGCCGTCTTTATGTCGGCGACTGTGAAGCCGAGCTTGTGGCTGCGCGGCGTGCGGTCGAAATAGGCGTCGAACAGATAGACCTTGCCCTTGTAGGCAAATTCATAATTCGCATTGCCGAGCCAACGGATCACTACCGTCTCGGAATCCGCCGGCGGCAGCGGCCCGCCTGTGACCGCAGCCGTGTAGCTCTCGCAGGCTTCCGGCAGGCCAGCGGCAAATGCCGGCGCCGCGAGCGCACTCAAGACGAAGGCGGCCAGAAGTGATTTCTGAAACGATGTCCGCACGTAGTCCTCCCAGTGAATGCAAAGTCTAGTCAGAGTTTGTTCTCTGAACTTGGAGAAGAGTGTAGCGGATTCTGCGCTTCGCGTAAGACAAAGAAAAAGGTGGGCACGGCGCTTGTGCGCCTTTGCCCACCTTACTCAACTCTCCACGGCGATCAGGCGATGTCGAAGCGGTCGAGGTTCATCACCTTGGTCCAGGCCTTGACGAAGTCGTTGACGAACTTCTCCTTCGAGTCGGAGCTCGCATAGACTTCCGCCAGCGCGCGGAGCTGCGAGTGCGAGCCGAAGACGAGGTCGGCGCGGGTGCCGGTCCACTTCACGTCCTTGGACTTGCGGTCCCGGCCTTCGAACACGCCTTCGGAGCCGGCCGACGGCTGCCAATGCGTCCGCATGTCGAGCAGGTTGACGAAGAAGTCGTTCGTCAGCGTCTCGGGCCGGTCGGTGAGGACGCCGTGCGTGGAATGCCCGGCATTGGCGCCGAGCACGCGCAGGCCGCCGACCAGGACCGTCAGCTCAGGCGCCGTCAGCGTCAGCAATTGCGCCTTGTCCACCAGCATCTCCTCGGCGGACGCGTATTGCTTGCCGCGATGATAGTTGCGGAAGCCGTCGGCCGCCGGCTCGATGACCAAGAACGACTCGACGTCGGTCTGCGCCTGCGAGGCGTCCGTGCGTCCCGGCGTGAATGGGACCTTCACGTCGTGCCCGGCCTTCTTCGCAGCCGCCTCGACAGCAGCGCCGCCGCCGAGAACGATCAGGTCAGCGAGCGAGACCTTCTTCTTTCCGGCGGACGCATTGAACTCCTTCTGGATGCCTTCGAGCGCCTTGAGCACGTTGGCGAGTTCAGCCGGCTGGTTGACCTCCCAGTCCTTCTGCGGCGCAAGCCGAATGCGCGCACCATTCGCGCCACCGCGCTTGTCGGAGCCGCGGAATGTCGACGCCGACGCCCAGGCCGTCGAGACCAGTTGCGACACCGACAGGCCGGAGGCAAGAATCTTCGCCTTCAGCGCGGCAATGTCCTTGTCGTCGATCAGCGGATGATCCACCGCGGGGACCGGGTCCTGCCACGGCAGCTCTTCCTTCGGAACGAGCGGGCCGAGATAGCGCACGCGCGGTCCCATGTCGCGATGGGTGAGCTTGTACCAGGCGCGGGCAAAGGCGTCGGCGAACTGGTCCGGATTATCGTGGAAGCGCTTCGAGATCTTTCCGTAGGCCGGGTCGAGCCGCAGCGCGAGGTCGGTGGTCAGCATCGACGGCGCATGACGCTTCGACTTGTCGTATGCGTCCGGCACCGTGCCGGCGCCGCCGCCATTCTTCGGTGTCCACTGATGCGCGCCGGCCGGGCTCTTGGTCAGCTCCCATTCGAAGCCGAACAGGTTCTCGAAGAAGTTGTTGCTCCACTTGGTCGGCGTCGTGGTCCAGGTAACCTCCAGGCCGCTGGTGATCGCGTCGGCGCCAAGGCCGGAGGCATATTTGCTGGCCCAGCCGAGACCCTGCGCCTCGATGTCGGCGCCTTCCGGCTCCGCGCCCACCAGGGTCGCATCGCCGGCGCCGTGGGTCTTGCCGAAGGTGTGACCGCCGGCAATCAGGGCGACCGTCTCCTCGTCATCCATGGCCATGCGGCGGAAGGTCTCGCGGATGTCCCGCGCCGCCGCCAAGGGATCGGGCTTGCCGTTCGGCCCTTCCGGATTGACATAGATCAGACCCATCTGCACGGCGCCGAGATGGCCCGCGAGCTCACGGTCGCCGCTGTAGCGCTCGTCCGCCAGCCACTTGCCTTCCGGTCCCCAATAGACGTCCTGCTCGGGCTCCCAGACGTCCGCGCGGCCGCCGCCGAAACCGAAGGTCTTGAAGCCCATCGACTCCAGCGCGACGTTGCCGGTGAGGATGATGAGGTCGGCCCAGGAGATCTTCCGGCCGTATTTCTGCTTGATCGGCCACAACAGCCGGCGCGCCTTGTCGAGGTTGGCGTTATCCGGCCAGCTGTTGAGCGGCGCGAAACGCTGCTGGCCCGATCCGGCGCCGCCGCGGCCGTCGCCGATGCGATAGGTACCCGCGCTGTGCCAGGCCATGCGGATGAACAGGCCGCCATAATGGCCGAAGTCCGCCGGCCACCACTCCTGCGAATCCGTCATCAGGGCATGCAGGTCCTTGATCACGGCGTTCAGGTCGAGGCTCTTGAACTCCTTGGCGTAATCGAACGCCTCGCCCATCGGATCGGACAGGTTCGAATGCTGATGGAGAACGCTGAGGTCCAGCTGGTTCGGCCACCAGTCGCGGTTGCTAGGTCCGTTGCTGCCGCCCGAAAACGGGCATTTGGTGACGTCATCCATGATTGTCTCCTGCCGTGCTGTGCATGGTTTGGTTGCTCCGAGTTGGAGCCTTTCTAAAGAATCCAAGCGATTAGGTAAAATCGGGTTTGATGATCGTGGGGATAAGTTTTCCTGATGAAAGTGGCAGTCAGTCTCTCGCTGTTTTGATGCTTGCTTTGGCGCCCAGTCGCCGCGGACACCGTAGTTGTCGCCCTTGGCGAGACACCGCAACTTACGTCGTCCCTGCGAACGCAGGGACCCATAACCACAGGTGTCAGTTGAGTTAAATCTGCCTCTGCCGTCATCGCATCACCGATGGGACAACGCGGTATGGGTCCCGGCGCAAGGCCGGGACGACCGTGACGATAGATTTGCCTTCCTATCTCAAACGGCGCGACTTACTTCGCCGGCTCCAGCACCGAGACGTAATTGGCCACCGCGGCGCCGCCCATGTTGAAGATGCCGCCGAGTTGCGCGTTCTTGAGCTGCATGCCCTCGGGCGCTTGCCCGGTGAGCTGCATCGCCGTCATCACATGCATGGAGACGCCGGTCGCGCCGATCGGATGGCCCTTGGCTTTCAGGCCGCCGGACGGATTGACCGGCAGCTTGCCGTCCTTCTGCGTCCAGCCCTCCTTGATGGCACGCGCGCCCTGCCCCTTCGGCGTCAGGCCCATCGCTTCATATTCGATCAGCTCGGCCACCGTGAAGCAGTCATGCGTCTCGACAAAGGAGAGATCGGAGAGCGCAACACCGGCCTTCTCCAGCGCGCGCTGCCAGGCGACCGTGCAGCCCTCGAACTGAAGAATGTCGCGCTTGGACATCGGCAGGAAATCCTGCGCATGCGCGACGCTGCGGAAGTTGACCGCCTTGCCCATGCCTTTCGCGGTCTCGGAATCCGTCAGCACGATCGCGGCCGCGCCGTCGGACACCAGCGAGCAGTCGGTGCGCTTCAGGGGACCGGCGACATACGGATTCTTCTCGCTTTCCGCGCGGCAGAAGTCGAAGCCGAAATCCTTGCGCATCTGCGCGTATGGGTTCGCGACGCCGTTCTTGTGGTTCTTCGCCGCGATCATCGCCAGCGCGTCCGACTGGTCGCCATATTTCTGAAAATAGCTTTGCGCGATCTGGCCGAACACGCCGGCGAAGCCGCCGACCGTGTCGCCGTCTTCCGGCAGATAGGACGCCTTCAACAGGTTGCGGCCGATCTCCGGGCCCGGCGTGCGCGTCATCTGCTCGACGCCGACCACCAGCACGAACTTGGCCGCGCCGACGGCAATCGCACGGACGCCCTGATGCACCGCGGCCGAACCGGTGGCGCAGGCGTTCTCGACCCTTGTCGCCGGCTTGAAGCGCAGCGCCGGATCGGCCTGCAGCACCAGCGAGGCCGTGAAGTCTTGCGCCGAGAAGCCGGCGTTGAAATGCCCGAGCACGATCTCGTCGACATCGGCAGCCGCAATGCCGGCATCGGCAAGCGCCTCGTTCGCGACCTTGACCACAAGGCTCTCGACGGTTTCGGTATCGAACTTGCCGAACGGCGTATGCGCCCATCCGACGATGCTGGCTGTCATGACTGATCTCCCGGGATGGTCCTGATGTCAGGAAACGAACTTACCACCCAATTCGTCCTCGATGTGAATACGGATGATGTCATCGAAGCTATGCTCTGCGGTCGTGAAACCAAGCTCACGCGACCGTTTGGCCTCGAAGTTCCGCGGCCAGCCGGCGACGATGCCCATGATGAAGGGATCGGGCTCGCGCTTGATCCGGCCTGCGACCTTCTCGCCCGCCACCCGCTTCAGCGCGGCGATCTGCTCGCCGACGGTCGCTGATAGCCCGGGCATGGTGAGGTTGCGGCGCGGACCGACGGCCGCGAGATCCATCGTGCCCGCGTGCAGCAGGAACCCGACCGCGGAGCGCGGCGTGGCATGCCAATGGCGGACATCTTCCGATACCGGCAGGATCGCTTCCTTGCCGGCGAGCGGCTCGCGCAGGATGTTGGAGAAGAAGCCGGACGCGGCCTTGTTCGGCAGGCCCGGACGGATGCAGATGGTCGGCAGGCGGATGCCGATGCCGTCGAGGAAGCCGCGCCGCGAATAGTCCGCCAGCAAAAGTTCGCCGATCGCCTTCTGGGTGCCGTAGCTGAGCAGCGGCGTGTGGAAGAACTCATCGCCGATCGCATCCGGAAACGGCGCGCCGAACACCGCGATCGAGGACGTGAACACCACGCGCGGCTTGTAGCCGCCGCCGACGAGGCGGATGGCGTCGAGCAGCATCCGTGTGCCGTCGAGATTGATCCGATAGCCCTTGTCGAAATCGAGCTCGGCCTCGCCGGAGACGATCGCCGCGAGATGGAAGACCACGTCGGGCCGGCCGGCGATCAGCTTCTCGGCAAAGCCCGCGACCGCGAAATCGCCCGCCACGACGTCGACCGCGACATCCCGCCTTCTCTGGCTTGGCCGGCGCCACGACGTCCTGCAGGGTCAGGCGGGTGATTTCGGTTTTGCCGAGCCGGCCGTCACGCAACAGCCGCTCGACCAGCTTGCGGCCGACCATGCCGGCCGCGCCCAGGACCAATATGTGCAAAGAACCTACTCCCTATTACACAGCGATCGTCGGTTGAAAAGCGCTGCTTCCTTAACCTCTCCCCGACGCGGGGAGAGGTCGGATTGCATCGACAGATGCAATCCGGGTGAGGGGGTCGGTCAAAGGTCGCACCGATCGCGGTGCCCCTCACCCCAACCCTCTCCCCGTAAGAACGGGGCGAGGGAGCAAACCTCCGTTGCGGCGACAGGTCAATACGTCCTCATCGAACGCTGTTTCCGTCGCGCGGAATAGCCCTATTCCTTCACGGCTCCGGTCATGGCCGACACATAATGCTCGACGAAGAACGCGTAAAGGATGACCAGCGGCAGCGAGCCGGCCAGCGCGCCCGCCATCAGCGCGCCCCAGCGGTAGATGTCGCCATCGACGAACTCGTTGACGATCGCGACCGGCACGGTCTTGTTCTGGGTCGATTGCAGGAAGGTCAGCGCGTAGATGAACTCGTTCCAGCATAGCGTGAAGCAGAAGATGAAGGCCGAGATCAGCCCGGGGATCGCGAGCGGCAGCACGATCTTGATCAGGATCTGCCAGCGGCTCGCACCGTCGATCAGCGCGCATTCCTCCAGCTCGAACGGAATGGTCTTGAAATAGCCCATCAGCAGCCAGGTCGAGAACGGGATCAGGATGGTCGGATAGGTCAGGATCAGCGCGAGCGGCGAGTCGAACAGGCCGTATTGGAAGACCACCGTCGCCAGCGGAATGAACAGGATCGATGGCGGCACCAGATAGGCCAGGAAGATCAGCCCGCCGACGACGTTCGCGTATTTGTAGCGCAAGCGCACGATCGCATAGGCCGCCAGCACGCTCGCGATGATCGAGAGGATGGTGGCGCAGACCGCGACATACATCGTGTTCCAGAGCCAGTGCGGATAGTAGCTCTCGAACAACAGCTTATGGAAATGCTTGAAGGTCGGATTCCAGGTCCAGAACGGGTTGAACTTGTCGAGGTCGAGAAGCTGGTCGTCCGGTTTCACCGAGGTCAGCGCCATCCAGTAGAATGGAAACAGCAGGATGACGACGATGATCGAGAGCGGCAGATAGAGCGTGACCAGCCGCTTCGGCACGGACTGCAGATAGCTCATGCCTTCGCTGTTATCGACCCGTGAGGAGGTCGAAAGGATCGCCTTGAGGTCGACCTTTTGGGCGGGAAGATCAGTCATTGTTCTCTCCCTGCTGCACTTGCGGCAGCGCGCGCGGGACCTGTCCCGTTCGCGCCAACAAATAAGAAGCAGCGCCGCTGCGATCAGTCATTGTTTTCTCCCTGCTGCCACTTGCGGCGCTGCAAGCCGAACCAGGACACCATGATCGCGGCGAGCAGGAACGGGATCATGGCGCTGGAGATCGCGGCGCCCTCGCCCAACTGCCCCGCGATGATCGCGCGCTGATAGGACAGTGTCGCCATCAGATGGGTGGCGTTGACCGGGCCGCCGCGGGTCATCGCCCAGATCAGCTGGAAGTCGGTGAAGGTGAACAGCACCGAGAACGTCATCACCACCGCGATGATCGGGGTGAGCAGCGGATAGGTGATGTGGCGGAACATCTGCCAGCGCGTCGCGCCGTCCAGCGTCGCGGCCTCATAGAGCGAGGGCTGCACGGTCTGCAATCCCGCGAGCAGCGTGATCGCGACGAAAGGCACGCCGCGCCAGATATTGGCGAAGATCACGCAGATCCGCGCCCAGGTCGTGTCGCCGAGGAAATTGATGTTCTGCGTGATCAGGCCGAGATGCTTCAGCGACCACGAGATGATCGAGAATTGCGAATCGAAGATCCACCAGAACGCCAGCGCCGACAGCACGGTCGGCACGATGAAGGGGATCAGGACCATCGCCCGCAGCATCGCCTTGAACGGCATGTTCTCGTTCAACAGCAGCGCGAGATAGAGACCGATGGCGAATTTGAAGGCGCTGGCGATGGAGGTGTAGAGCAGCGTGTTGAACACCGAGAGCCAGAAGATCGCGTCGTCCCACAGCCACTCGTAGTTTTCGGTGCCGACGAAATTTCCGATGCGGCCGATGCGGGTGTCGGTGAAGGAGAGCCAGACGCCAAGCCCGAGCGGATAGGCCAGGAAGAAGATCAGGAACGCCATCGCCGGCATCATGAACCAGAAGCCGAGCCAGTTCTTGTTATGCCTGAGCTGATCCCACGCGGTCGCTTCACGGATTTCCGGCTTGGCGCGCTGCGGCGCGAGGGCAAGATCAGCCATGGCGTTCCCCGATGTCGTTATGGTGTGAACGGGCGGCGGTCATCCGCCGCCCGCGCGTCGTCAAGCTAGCCGCGATAGATCCGCTTCAACTGCCGCTCGGCTTCGGAGACGGCGCCCTTGGCGTCCTTCGCGCCAGTACAATAATTGGCGAACATGTCGACCACGATGAAGTCGGCGATCGCGGTCGCCGCCTTCTCGCCGGGCGTGCCGATGCCGGAGGCCGGCAGCGCGCGCTTGGAGGCCTGGCCGAACACCGCATTCTTCGGGTCTGCGGTCCAGACCGGCGCCGAGTCATAGGCGTTGAGCGTATGGGTCAGATAGCCCCGCGCGCCTGTCAGCCACTTGTCGAAGTTCTCCTTCTCCAGCATGAAGGCGATGAAGGCCTTTGCTGCGTTCGGATATTTGGTGAAGTTGAACGCGAGGATCGGCACCGCAAGCTGCAGTTCGGTCGGCTTGCCGATCGGGCCGACCGGCCACAGCGCATGATCGATGTCGTCGGCCAGATCCTTCTTGGCCGGATCGTCCTTGGCCGCGATGTAGATCGAGATGCCGTTCGAGGTCAGGATACAGTTCGCCCGACAGGAACGCCTTGTTGTTGGAGGAGTCGTTCCAGGAGGCGACGCCGGGAATGAAGGTGTCCGACAGCTGCTTGGCGTATTCCAGCGCCTTCACCGTCTCCGGCGAGTTGATGCTGACCTTGTCGTCCTTGTCGACGGTCCAGGCATTATGGCCCCACAGGATGTTGTGGACCCAGGCATTGGCGTCGCCGGTGGCGTGGCCGAGCGCGAAGCCGGCCGGCGTGTTGTTCGCCTTCAGCGCCTTGCACAGTTCGAGATAGGCCGGGAAGTCGGATGGGACCTGCTTGAAGCCAGCCTTCTCGACCGCCGATTTGCGATAGGTCAGGTAGCCGCCAACGGTCGCGACGGGAATGCCGAGCCAGTCGTTGCCGCTCTTGCAGGTCTTCGCCGCCGCTTCGGTCCAGCCGCCGTATTTCTGGCCGAGATAGTCGGCGACGTCGTTCATCTTCAGGACCTTGGTCGGGAAGAGCTGCGGCAAGCGTGTGCAGGCCCCAGGCGATATCGAGGCCCGAGCCGGTGTTCGCCGCAACCGACGCCTTCGGCTGCACGTCCTCGAAGGACTCGCTGAACACGTTCATCTCGGTGCCGGTCGCGGCCTTGAACGCGGCGACCATCGCGTTGAACGCGTCGTCCTCCGCCGGCACGAAGCGCTTCCAGCGCATCACCGTCAGCTTGGCGCCCGGCTCCGCCTTCCACGGCGCGCTCTGCGCCCAGGCTTTGGCAAAGTCAAACAGCGCCGGCCCGGTCAACGTGCCGGCCGCCGCCAGCGCGGTGCCGCCCTGAAGCAGGGCACGGCGGGTAAAGTCCTGCATATCGTCTCTCCCTCTGATTTTAATTTTGGATTTTAATTTTGATTGCTTTTTGGTCTTAGGAATTGAGCCGTTTTCCGGACTGCTCGTCAAACAGATGGACGAGCCCCGGATCGGGCTTCAACCGGACTTTATCGCCCGGATTGAACTGGTGCCGTTCGCGGAAGACGGCGACCACCTGCTCGCCGCCGAGCTTGGCGAAGACCTGCGTCTCCGAGCCCGTCGGCTCGACCACGACGATCTCGGCCTCCGCGCCGTCGTCGGCGATGGTGAAATGCTCCGGCCGCACGCCATAGACCGCGGGCTGCCCGTCGGAACTGGACGGGGCCGTTTTCAGCGGCAGCTTGACGCCGTTCGGCCCCTCGAAACCAATCGAGCCGTTCGCCTTGACCTTGCCTTTCAGGAAATTCATCGCGGGCGAGCCGATGAAGCCGGCGACGAACTGGTTGTCCGGCTTGTCGTAGAGCTCGAGCGGCGTGCCCATCTGCTCGACGATGCCGTCATGCATCACGACGATCTTGTCGGCCATGGTCATGGCCTCGATCTGGTCGTGGGTGACATAGACGGTGGTGGTCTTCAGGCGCTGATGCAGCTCCTTGATTTCGGTGCGCATCGCAACGCGCAGCTTGGCGTCGAGGTTGGAGAGCGGCTCGTCGAACAGGAACACCTGCGGATCGCGCACGATGGCGCGGCCCATCGCCACGCGCTGGCGCTGGCCGCCGGACAGTTGCCGCGGATAGCGCTCGAGCAGCGGCGTCAGCGCCAGGATCTCGGCGGCGCGCGCCACGCCCTTCTTGATGTCGGCGGCGTTCGCGCCGCGCAGCTTCATCGAGAAGCCCATATTGTCGGCGACCGTCATGTGCGGATAGAGCGCGTAGTTCTGGAACACCATCGCAATGTCCCGCTCCTTGGGCTGGACATTGTTGACGACGCGGTCGCCGATCGAGATGGTTCCGGAGGTGATGTTTTCGAGCCCGGCAAGCATCCGGAGCAGGGTCGACTTGCCGCAGCCGGACGGGCCGACCAGAACGACGAATTCGCCGTCGTCGATCGGGATGGTCACGCCGTGCAAAACCTCAAAGCCACCAAACGATTTTCGCACGTCGCGAATTTGCACGGACGACATATAATCCCTCCCGATCTGACCAACCCTCGCGGTTGAGGCCGCGGTCTTGCTGTTGTTCGTCAGGCTCTTATCAGACTTTTTTGAGGATGTCGTTGGATCAAAGTCGTACGTCTTGCCCCTCGTGTCCGAATTTGCGAAGTGGTGTAAACATTGGTCCAAAATCAGAACGACGCACGATCGCACAATAAAAGGGCGTGTGCGCTGCGGGAGAAACCATGAACAAGCCGCTCACCGGCGCGATCAGGCGCCAACTCCGTTCCCGTGAATGGTTCAACAATCCGCATAACCCGGGCATGACCGCGCTCTACCTGGAGCGCTACCTGAATTATGGGCTGACCCGGCAGGAGCTGCAATCCGGCATGCCGATCATCGGCATCGCCCAGACCGGCAATGACCTGTCGCCGTGCAACCGGCACCATCTCGAACTGGCACACCGGGTCCGCGAAGGCATCCGCGCCGCGGGTGGTATCGCGATGGAGTTTCCGACCCATCCGATCCAGGAGACCGGCAAGCGGCCGACCGCGGCGCTGGACCGCAACCTCGCCTATCTCGGCCTGGTCGAAGTCCTGTTCGGCTATCCCCTGGACGGCGTGGTGCTGACGACAGGGTGCGACAAGACGACGCCGGCCTGCCTGATGGCGGCGGCGACCGTCAATCTGCCCGCCATCGTGCTCTCGGGCGGGCCGATGCTGAACGGCTGGCATGGCGGCGAGCGCACCGGCTCGGGCACCATCGTCTGGAAATCCCGCGAGCGGCTGGCCGCCGGCGAGATCGACTATGAGGAGTTCATGGAGATCGTGGCCTCCTCGGCCCCATCGGTCGGCCATTGCAACACGATGGGCACCGCCTCGACCATGAACTCGCTGGCCGAGGCGCTCGGCATGTCGCTGCCGGGCTGCGCGGCGATCCCGGCGCCGTACCGCGAGCGCGCCCAGATCGCCTACGACACCGGCAGGCGCATCGTCGACATGGTCTGGGAAGACCTCAAGCCGTCGGATATCCTGACGCGCCAGGCGTTCGAGAACTGCATCGTGGTCAATTCCGCGATCGGCGGCTCGACCAATGCGCCGATCCATATCAATGCGCTGGCCCGCCATATCGGCGTGGAGCTTTCGATCGACGACTGGCAGGCGCACGGCCACGACGTGCCGCTGCTGGTCAACATGCAGCCGGCCGGCTTCTACCTCGGCGAGGAATTCCACCGCGCCGGCGGCGTGCCCGCGGTGGTGCGCGAGCTGATGGCGCACAAGCGCATCCATGAGGATGCAAAGACGGTGAACGGCCGCAGCATGGGCGACAATTGCCGCGAGGCGCAAAAGCCCGATGGCGACGTGATCCATGCCTACGGCAAGCCGCTGGTGAAGGACGCCGGCTTCCTCGTGCTCCGCGGCAATCTCTTCGATTCCGCGATCATGAAGACCAGCGTGATCTCCAAGGAATTCCGCGACCGCTATCTGAGCAATCCGAAGGATCTCAACGCGTTCGAGGGCCGCGCCATCGTGTTCGAGGGGCCGGAGGATTATCACGAGCGGATCGACGATCCCGCGCTCGAGATCGACGCGCACTGCGTGCTGTTCATCCGCGGCGCCGGCCCGATCGGCTATCCCGGCGGCGCCGAGGTCGTGAACATGCAGCCGCCGGCCGCGCTGATCAAACGCGGCATCCTCGCGTTGCCCTGCATCGGCGACGGACGGCAATCCGGCACGTCGGGTTCGCCGTCGATCCTCAACGCGTCGCCTGAGGCCGCCGCCGACGGCGGGCTCGCGATCCTGAGGACCGGCGACAAGGTGCGCATCGACCTCAACAAGGGCTCGGCCAACATCCTGATTTCGGACGACGAGGTGAAGAAGCGCCACGCCGAGCTGAAGGCCAAGGGCGGCTTCCCCTACCCGGCGCATCAGACGCCGTGGCAGGAGCTGTATCGCCAGACCGTCGGCCAGCAATCGACCGGCGCCTGCATGGAATTGGCCACGCGCTATCACGACATCGCCGGCAAGGTCGGCGTGGCAAGGGATAATCACTGAGCATCGCGTCATTGCCGAAAGATCATCGCGTCATTGCGACAGACACCGTCATTGCGAGCCCGGCAATCCAGAAATCCCTCGACGGGATGGATAGCGGATCGCGCTCGCGTATCGCTCCACGCAATGACGATTGAGAAACATAAGGAGAAGAAATGATGGCAGACCGCCTCAAGGGCAAGCGCGCTTTCGTGACCGCAGCCGCCGCCGGAATCGGGCGCGCCTGCGCGCTCGCTTTCGCACGCGAGGGCGCGACCGTGTACGTGACCGACATCGACGAGAAAGGCCTCGCCTCGCTGAAGAACGACGGCATCGCCGACGTGGCCAAGCTCGACGTCCGCGACAGCGCGGCCGTCGCGGCTGCCGCCAAGCGCGTCGGCAAGGTCGATATCCTCTTGAACGCGGCGGGCTTCGTGCATCACGGCACGGTGCTGGAGTGTTCGGACGAGGATTGGGATTTCTCCTTCGACCTCAACGTCAAATCGATGCATCGCACGATCCGCGCGTTTCTTCCCGGCATGCTCGAACAGGGCCGCGGCGCGATCGTGAACATCTCCTCGGCCGCCGGCGTGTTCAAGGCCGCGCCCAACCGCTACGTCTACGGCGCGACCAAAGCCGCGGTTGCGGCGCTGACAAGCTCGGTTGCGGTCGATTTCATCGGCAAGGGCATTCGCTGCAACTGCATCTGCCCCGGCACGATCGAGACGCCGTCGATGCTGGAGCGCGCGGCGGCCGCCGGTCCCGGCGGACGCGAGATGTTCGTCTCGCGCCAGCTGATGGGACGGCTCGGCACCGCGGAAGAGATCGCCCTGCTCGCGCTCTATCTCGCCAGCGACGAAAGCGCATTCACGACCGGCGTCGCCCATGTCATCGACGGCGGCTGGACGTTGTAATCAACTTCTTCGCCGTCAGGTTTCGGTCGCCCCGCTTGCGGGGAGAGGCGGCGCAAAGCGCCGGGTGAGGAGCTGCCTCCGCACACTCGATAGATCGAGTTTGCGGAGTCAGCCCCTGACGCCAACCCTCTCCCGGAAGAGCGGGGCGAGGGAGCAGACGGCCGATGTCAAGCTGAATTACGTGAAAGGATTGTCGCAATGAACAAGATCGATCTGAACGGCAGGACGCGCCGTCGTCACCGGCGGCGCGCAGGGGTTTGGGCGCGCGATCGCCGAGCGCTTCGTGGCCTCCGGCGCCAAGGTCGCGATCTGGGATGCCGACCAGCCGCTGGCGGAAAAGACCGCAAAGGAAATCGGCTCGGCCGTCACCGCGTTCAAGGTCGACGTCACCGATCCCGCGAACGTGGAAAAGACGCGCGACGAGACGCTGAAAGCATTCGGCAAGATCGACATTCTCGTCAACAATGCCGGCATCGCCGGCATCAACAAGACGGTGTGGGAGACCGATCTCGATGAATGGCGCAAAGTGCTGCGCATCAATCTCGACGGCCCCTTCATCTGCTGCAAGGCGATCGTGCCTTCAATGGTCAGCCGCGGCTACGGGCGCATCGTCAACATCGCCTCCATCGCCGGCAAGGAAGGCAATCCCAACGCCGCGCATTACTCCGCCTCGAAAGCCGGTCTGATCGCGCTGACCAAATCGCTCGGCAAGGAACTGGCCGGCCATGACATCCTGGTCAACGCGGTGACGCCGGCGGCGGCGAAGACCGCGATCTTCGACCAGCTCACGCAGCAGCATATCGATTTCATGCTGTCCAAGATCCCGAAGAACCGTTTCGTTCTGGTCGAAGAACTGGCGGCGATGGTCGCCTGGCTCGCCTCGGAAGATTGCTCATTCTCGACCGGTGCAGTGTTCGACATCTCCGGCGGACGCGCGACCTATTGAAGAGGTCACATGATACGTGAGGGCGGTTGCCTGTGCGGCGCGGTTCGCTTCAAGACCGAGGGCGAGCCGCTGAACGTGCGCATTTGCCACTGCAGCCGCTGCCAGAAGGCGACGGCGGCGCCGTTCTTCGCCCGCGCGCTGTTCGACAAGAGCGCGCTGACGATCGAGGGCGAGTGCGCAAGCTTCCCCTCGTCCGAGCGGATCGACCGGGTGTTCTGTCCCCGATGCGGCACGCGGCTGTTTGCCTGGCGCCGTGGCGGCGGCACCATGGCGGGTGTCTCCCTCGCCGCCTTCGACGACCGCAACGCCTTTAAGCCGACCGAGCACATCTGGGTTTCGGACAAGGTGGACTGGGTCAGTCTCGACGACGGCTTGCCGCAATATCCTGAAGCTGCCCCTTAAGCCGAAGCCCCAGCGCCTTGATCTGCCTCAAAGCAGCAGCCATGCTGGGTCTATTGATAAAGGCGTGATTGGATAAACCGCTTGAACATCTCCGCTTATGACCTGTCGGTCTGGGTGTTACCGCTGATCATTGCGATCACCCTTCACGAGGCAGCGCACGGCTTCGTTGCCTATGCATTTGGCGACGACACGGCCATGAAGCTCGGGCGCGTCAGCGTCAACCCGATCCGCCACATCGATCCGTTCGGCACGCTGATATTGCCGGCGATGCTGCTGCTCGCGCATTCGCCGTTCCTGTTCGGCTACGCCAAGCCCGTGCCGGTGAATTTCCGCAACCTGCATCCGCTGCGGGCCGGCATGGTGCTGGTGGCGCTGGCGGGACCGGCGACCAACATCGTGCTTGCCCTGCTCGCTGCAGCGGCGTTCCATCTGCTCGGCCTGGTGCCGCCGGGCGCGGCCAAATGGGTCGCCGACAATCTGCAGAACACCGTCCTGATCAATGTCGTGCTGGCGGTCTTCAACATGATGCCGATACCGCCGCTGGACGGCGGCCGTGTCGCAGTCGGCGTCCTGCCGCGCGTTCTCGCAATCCCGCTGGCCCGGCTGGAACCTTTCGGGATGCTGATCTTGATCGGAATTTTGATCTTGCTCCCCTTGGCGGGCTCGCAGTTCGGTCTAAATCTTGATGTTATTTCGACAGTGCTACGGAAATCGACCGACGCTATCATTCGGCTACTCCTTATTTTAACCGGTAACGCCTGATCGGAAGGATGGGGCGGAAAAGACCCGAGGGCCTCTTGGTCAAAGCTGCTGATATGATGATCGCGCGGCGCGCCGATACACGAGCACGCGCCGATTTCGCGACATGGAAAATGATTGCCAAGCTGAACGGCGCATCGTCGCTGCCTGCGGAGGCTCAGAACTTCCTGGCAAGCTACAAGGCGTTGCTCAGCGACATGCCTGAGGCTGAGGCGACGGAAACCACCATCCGCCTGATGTATTCGACCTATTATGCGGAGATGGGCGGCGTCGGAACTCCGCCCGAGATGCGCTCCGCCCCGAAGGAACCGGTGGTCGACAATGTGACGGCGTTTCGCCGGCCTCCAGCGACCCGGCCGAAGTCCACGGTGACCGGCGGCGGCTCGAATGCGAAGCCGCAGCTTCCGGTGGCGCTGATCTTCGCCTGCCTCGTCGTGGTCTATGTCGCGATCCGGTATTACTGGCGGTAACGCAAAACCTTGGCGAGTGTGGAACGGCTCGCGATTTGGGCATGATCACGTGATCAAGCGGGTATGATCAGCCCGTCGGCGCCGGCCCGGACCTCGTGGCTCGAGCCGTCGAAATCGTTGCCGAGCGGCTCGCAGGCGCCGCCGAGATGCCGCGCGAAAAAGGCTTCGGTCATCGCGACATAAGAAAGGCGGTTGGCCGGTTTCGCAAAGCCGTGGCCCTCGTCGGGATAGACGACATAGCTCACCGGAATGTTCTTCGCCTGCATGGCGGCGACGATGGTGTCGCTCTCGGCGACCTTGCAGCGGACATCGTTGGCGCCATGGAAGATCAGCATGGGCTTGCCGATATTCTCGACCTTGTTGATGGGCGAGCGTTCCGCCAGCAACCGGCGTCCCTCCTCGGTGCGGGGATCGCCATAGCTGCGGTACATGTACTCGGCAAAACCGGCCCAATAGGGCGGCATGGATTCCAGCAGCGTCCTGAGATCGGTGATGCCGACCACCGGCACGTGGCAGCAGAACACATCGGGCGTGAACGTCGCGGCGACGAAGGAAGCGTAGCCGCCATAGGACACGCCGGAGATCGCGACCTTGTCCTTCTGTGCAATCCCCTCCTCGATCGCCCATGCAACGACGTCGAGCAGATCGTTGTGCATGTTGCGGGCGTGCTCCTTCTCACTGGCGGCAACGAAAGCTTTGCCGAAGCCCGTCGACGCCCGATAATTGACCGACAGCACGGCATAGCCCCGGTCGGCCAGCCACTGGTGGTCCGGCCGATAGGCAAACATGTCGCGTCCCCAGGGACCGCCATGCACGATCAGCACCATCGGCAACGGTTTCGGCGGACGCTCAGTGCCGATCTCTGCCGGCAGCGTCAGGTAGGAGACGAGGTCCAGGCCGTCGCGCGACTTCGTCTGCACCACATGCATCGGCGCGAGGCGGTACGGCTTCAGCTCCGGCCGCGCCGTGAAGAGTTCGGTCAGCGCCTGCCTGTCCCGGTCAAGCAGATGATAGGTGACGGGCTGCTGCGGCGAATAGCTCATCACGATCCAGCGGCGATCGTCGTCGGTCTGGCTCTGGACGTTGAAACCATGGTCCGGCAATGCCGCCTTGATCAGCGCGAGTTCGGGCGCGACCGCAGGCGTCAGCGCCTCCCACTCCTGCTTGCCGGGATCGATCGCGGCGGCTTCCGGCTCGAACGTCTGCCCATCGAAAATGAGATCGAAGACATCGGCCTTCTCGCTCGCAAACAGCACCCGCTCCTCGCCCGTGGCCCATTCGATCTGCACCAGCGCCGTCTTGTCGCTATCGAGGCACGACAGCATGTGCAGATGCCGGCACGTGACATCGAACATCATCACGCGCGTCGTCCAGCTCGCCTCGAACGGAACATCACGCCATGGCGTGGCGGTTTCGCCGTCCAGCCGCCACAGCCGCGCGCCGCCATCCGGGGCATAGCTGCGGGCATGGCGCGGCTTGAATTGCCAGTCCAGGCCGACGAACTCGAAACCCTGCCGGTTCTCCCAGACCAGCGACCGTTCGCCTGTCTCGAGATCGACGAGGAAGACATCGGGCCAGCGCGGATCGCGATCGTTGAGCGTGATGGCGATCTTGCCTGGAACGATCCGCGACCAGAGCATCGGAACGGCACGGATTTTCGGATAGGGCGTCAGGTCGCGCAGCTCGCCGGTCATGGGATCGACGACAAAGAAATGCAGGTTCTCGTCGCCGTTCTCGTCGTTGACGAACATGATGTAGCGTCCGTCGGGACTCCACTCCTGCCAGTTGATCGGCCGCCCCTTGGTACGGGTGACCGGCTGGCCTTCGGCAATGTTGTCCGACGGCGAGACCCAGACATTCATCACCCCGTCGGCCGGCGCGAGCCATGACAGGAAGCGGCCGTCCGGCGACAGTTTCGCGCCGAAGAAGGTCGGATTGTCGAACAGCTTGCGTCGGGGAATTAGCGGACGAACGGACATGGCGGGCCGCCTCGTGCTTGGCCGGGACAATCCAGGCACGATAAACCGGAAAGCGATGACCTCAGGATGAAAGGTTGGTGCGCTCGCGAAGTGTTGTGCAGAGATTGCAGCGCTTTCGAACCAAATGGTCGCGGCTCGCGTGAAGAAAACGCGCCAGAACAACAGATCGGAATCTCCGCTCCGATTCAATCGGAACGAAAAAGGTTCTAGCTCTTTCGCTTAGCTCTTGCCCTTGACGCGGAAGATGACCGGCAGGGTGAAAGTCAGCCCGTCGTCGGCGACCATCGGCGGGGGCTGCGGCACCGGATCGGAGCGCTTGATCATCGAAAGCGCCGCCTGGTCGAAAGCCGCATCACCCGATCCCTTGACGACGCTCATCGAGAGCACGTGGCCGAGCCGGTCCAGCGCGAAACTCACGACGATCTCGGCGCTCTTCAATGCGCGGTCCACCGGATAGCGCTTGTGCTTGTCGAAATGCGCCATCAGCTCGCGTTGCCAGGTCGCCCGCACGCGCCGGGCGCTCTCGCCGATCCCAAGCTCGGGTGCGACCGAGCGCTTGCCTTCCGGAATGTTTTCCGAGCTCGGCATCGCCGTCGCCTCGGCCGCGACCAATTCCTGCGAGGCCTGGGTCTCCACGGTCGCGACCTTGGTGTCGTCCTCGACCGGTTTCTTGTTGTCGTTCGGCGTCACCACGCGATCGGGATCTTCGGTCTCGGTCGGGATGTCCTTTGGCAGCTCGGTGTCGTTGACCTCGGCCTTCTGTTCGGCGAGCGCGGGAGACGCAACGGATGCGTTGGAGTCCGGCCCCGGCGGCAGGTCGGTCTCCTCTTGCCGGGGCGAGCTCATTTCCAGCCCGACCTCGATCGCCGAGGCGCCCAGGTCTGCCTCGGACTCTTCCTGTTTGAGATAGTTGAGCGCCAGCGCCGCGCCGCCGACATGAAGCGCAACCGCGACCACGGCGGCGCCGAGCCGCAACCATAAAAATGGCCGCCGCGACCCGTTTTCTCCGATGTCGAGCTCGCTCATGCGATCTGCCCGTCTTTAAGGTGATGCCGATGCTGGGCCCTGCGGCGATGCCGCGGCTGGAACTCCCTCCAGCGCCACCAGCTTGACCTTGGTGTAGCCCCCGGCGCGCAGGATCTCAAGCACATCCATCAGCTCGCCATAGGGCACTGCGCGATCGGCGCGCAGGAAGATGAAACTGTCCTTGGTCAAATCGGCCATCGCATCGAGCGAGCGCACCAGATCGACGCGCTTGACCGGCGTCTCGCCGATCGCCACCGCAAGGTCCGGCTTGATCGAGACGTAGGTCGGCTTGTCCGGCTTCTTCTGCGGCGTCGCGGTCGACGACGGCAGATTGATCGGCAGGTCGACGGTCGACAGCGGGGCTGCGACCATGAAGATGATCAACAGCACCAGCATGACGTCGATGAACGGCGTGACGTTGATCTCGTGCGTCTCGCCAAAATCGTCGTCGTCCAGATCATTGTCCGAGATCGAGATGGCCATCAGCTACTCCGCCGCCCGCGCATGGATACCGCCATGGCTGCGGTCGAGGTCGCGCGACAACAGCCGCGCTGACGCACCCGAAGCCCGGCCGACCAGCTCGAGATACGACTTCGTGACCCGCGAGAAGTGGTTGTAGATGATCACGGCCGGGATCGCGGCGGCGAGACCCACGGCGGTCGCCAGCAGCGCCTCGGCGATGCCGGGCGCGACGACGGCGAGATTGGTCGTCTGTGATTTCGAGATGCCGATGAAGCTGTTCATGATGCCCCACACGGTGCCGAACAGCCCGACAAAGGGTCCGGTCGAACCGATGGTCGCGAGCATTCCCATGCCGATACGGATGCGGCGCGATTCCGCGCGCGTGATCTCGGCGAAGCTCGATGACGCCCGCTCCTTGATGCCGCCGTCGCTGGAGATGCCGCCCGACATTCGGGCCTCGCGCATCGCCGCGTTGAGGAACGAGGACAGCACGCTGTCCTTGCCGCCGAGCGCAAGCTGCGCCTCGGCGAGCGAGCGCGCCTCGGCGATCTTGCGCAGCGCCCTGCGGACCCTGCCCTGGAGCACCGACAATTCCACCGTCTTGGCGATCGCGACCGTCCAGGTGACGAGCGACGCAAAAATGAGGCCGATGATGACGCCCTTCACGATGATGTCGGCCGACATGAACATCGACCATGGCGACAGGTCATGCAGGCCCGGCGCGATCGAGCTCAACACGCGCGACGCGCCGTCCGGCGCTGCGGCGGAGGTGTCGGCCGCGGCGGGAACGGATTGCGGCGCGGCGAGCACGGGCGGAGCGGCGACTTGAGCGGCAGGCGCGAGCTTGGGCGGCAGCCGCGGCCTGGGCGGCAGGCGAAGGCGAGGATACCGCGGGAGGTTGAATCACCGGAGTTTGCCGAGCCGGTGCCGCCGGCTGCTGCGCCAGCGCCACCTGTGTCAGCGACATGACGACCAGTGCGGCCAGAGACTTAAGAATGATTCTAAACATACCGCACCGTCTTCCGCTCGCGACGACCCCGTGCTTATGCCGGTTAAGTTGACTGTTTCAAGGTCAATTCCTGCTGCATCGCGGTGTTAAGAGTGAATCTAATGCAATAGCGATAACACGATGCCGTCAGGATGGGCACGTCATGAACGTGTCGATCATTTGAGCACGACGTCGGCCGGCCGCATAGCTTTTCAAGAGACCCGCCCCGCTGACGCGGAGCGGGCTTTTTAATCGATCTGGAAGCTGCAGCTCTTAGAACCTATAGGTCGCCCGCAGCCGGATGGTGCGCCCCTGCCCCGGCGAGATGTTGTTGTTGCCGTCGGCGGAAGCCCAATAGCCCTTGTTGAAGATGTTCTCGATGTTGAGCTGGGCGCGCCAGTGCTGATCGATCGTGGCATAGACGCCGGCATCGAAGCGGACGAAGCCCGGCAATTTCACGAAATCATCCGACGCCGCGTAGGAGTCGGAGAAATAGATCACGCCGAGCGCGGCCGACCACATCGGATTGAACTGGTATTTGTTCCACAGCGCGAGCTGGTTGTAAGGCACGAGCTGGACCCGGTTGCCCTTCAGGAACGTCGGCGGCGGCGGCACGGCCGCGGTCGATGAGTTGGTGTCGCTGCCGAGCCGCGCGTCCGTATAGGCATAGCCGAGCGTGGCCTGCCATTCATTGGTGACATAGCCGGTCAGCGCCGTCTCGAACCCCTTGATGACGTTCGAGCCGCTGATCGCAAACAGGCCGCCGCCGACCGCCAGCGGCACGTTGGTGCGGTTCAACTGATAGATCGCCGCGGTATATTGCAGCTTCGGCTGGATGTTCCATTTGACGCCGACTTCGGTGTTCTCGAACTGCTGCGGCGGGATCAGCGCCGAGCCGGTGTTCAGCGCGCTGAACTGATCGCCCGTCGACGGCAGATAGGAAATGCTGTAGGCGGTGTAGATCGACAGATTGTCGACCGGCTTGAAGATGACGGCCGCGCGCGGCGACAGCGTGTTGTCGATGCGGTTCCGGAAGATGCCGGTGTTCTCGTCCGTCGCGTTCATGTCGAAGCGGTCGTAACGTAGTCCCGCGATCAGTTGCAGCCAGCGGGTGACGTCGATCTGATCCTGCGCATAGGCCGACTGGACGTTCAGCCGGTAATTGCTGAAGGAGTTCGGGCGTCGTCACGCCGTCGGTGTTGATTGCCGTTGCGTGATGGATGAAGTTGATCGTGCCGTCGAACGTCGGATCGAACGCATTGCCCGGCGCCGAGGACTTGCCGGTGCTGGCAAAGATGCCGGTGTTGCGCAGGTCCAATCCGATCTGGGTCCCGAACTCGGTCCCGAACGCGATCGTGTGCCGCACCGAGCCGGTCATCGTCTTGTAGACGAAGTCGGTCTGGTTGAAGGCGTTCTCGCGATCGGTGATGTGGTTATAGGCGCTGTAGGTGAACGCGCCGTTGTTCACGGAGCTGCCGGGAAAGACATTCTGGTAACCGCGGTTGAAGTCCGCGATCATGGTCGAGTTCCTGCCCGTCAGCCCGTTGCCGAAATCGTGCTCGACGACCACCATGGCCGTATAGGCATCGACCCACGTGTTGTTGTACTGCGGGCTGCCGAAAAACGCGCGGAAATCGCCGTTCGGCACGAATGGCGAGGTCGGATTGAAGCGCGTGCCCGTGCCGATCGAGGGATTGCCGCGGTCGGCGGTTTCCTTGTCATGATAATATTCGAAGCTGAGCTTGACCGTGGTGTCGTCGTTCGCCTTCAGCGTCACGGTCGGATTGATGCCGTAGCGCTCGAGCTGGTTGAAGTCGCGAAACGCGTCGGCACCTTCGTAGAAGGCGTTGAGACGCACGGCGACGTTCTCGTTCACGGCCTGCCCCGCGTCGAGCGAGACGCGGCGGTCGCCCCAGGAGCCGGTCTGGGCGCTCGCCTCGTAGCGCGTGACGCCGTCGGCCTCCTTCAGCGTGCGGTTCAGCACGCCGCCGCCGGCGCCGCGGCCGAACACCAGCGCGCTCGGCCCTTTCAGAACCTCGATGCTCTGGGTGTTGTAGATGTCGCGATAATATTGGACGTCGTCGCGGAAGCCGTTGACGAAGAAGTTGGCGCTGGAATCGACGCCGCGGATGATCAGCTCGTCGCGATTGCCCTCGCCCTGATGCACCGCGACGCCCGGCACGTAACGTGACAGATCGGTGACGCTGTGGGTGCTCTGGTCCGTGATGAAGTCCTTGGTGAGAACCGAGACCGATTGCGGCACGTCGATCAGCGGCGTGTTGGTCTTGGTCGCCACGCTGGTGCTGTTGGAATAATAGCCGACCGTGCCGGTGCGCGCCTCCTGCGTGACCTCGAACGGCTTGGCCGCCGCGGGCGCCTGCTCCTGCCTGCGCGCGGCTCGCGTGGCACGGCGCGCTCCACCCCGGTCGGCGCGTTGTGCGGGCGCCGTATTGGCGCGGTGTCGCGGCGTCGGCGCGATGATCTGCACCGGCGGAAGCTGGGAGTCCGCCTTCGGCCTGGCGTCGCCACCGGCCGACTGCGCCATTGCAGGCGAGAGGCCACAGCCCAGCGAAGCAATCACGGCAACACTCGCCGCAGCCAGAAATTTCCGGCTCAAACGAAGTTCGCCTGATGTCCCCGTGTTCTCAGCCTGCCCAAGCGAAATCGTTTCTTGTGTAGTCCTGTTCATTCCAACGCCCCAATGCGTGATCAGTCAGTTCGATGATGCAAGGCCTCGCAACGGTGCCGGATTCGAGATCGATCGACACCGATACAAGCCTTGCCGCTACGAACTCCGCCGCAGTGCGCGCATTCCCCGACGCCAACTTTGAATCGTTCAAGTTTGAAATGGATCAGGCGTGATAAGGATTCCGCGTCGTGCGACGACGCGCGATGAAATCAACGTTCTCGTGAACGTTGTCGGCGATGGACATGTAAGAGCTTGACTGTGTCCGGATCATCACGCGCGGATGATGCAACGAGCATCCTCAGTGCCGCGCGGTCAGCAGCGAACGCTTCGCGGCAGACCTCAGACCTCGGCCCAATGACGAATCAGGTTGTGATAGATGCCGGTGAGCTTGACCGTGTCCGGATCGTCGCGGCCGAGCCGCTCCGCCAGGTTCTGGATCGCGGTGTCGAGATCGAAGATCATGCTGCGGGCGTGCGCATCGCGGATCATGCTCTGCAACCAGAAGAACGACGCCACGCGTGCGCCGCGCGTCACCGGCGTGACGAGATGCAGGCTCGATGCCGGATAGAGCACGAGATCGCCGGCCGGAAGCTTGACCTCGTGGGTGCCGTAGGTGTCTTCGATGACGAGTTCGCCGCCGTCATAGTCTTCCGGCTCGGCGAGAAACAGCGTCACCGACAAATCGGTGCGGATGCGCAGGCCGGTGAGCGGATCGCCGCGCACCGCATTGTCGACATGAACGCCGAAATGATGCCCGTCGCTCGCGACATAGCGGTTGAACAGCGGCGGGAAGATATGCAGCGGGATCGCCGCCGACAGAAAGCGTGGATTTTTGGTCAGCGCGCTGATGATGCGCTGACCGAGCTTGCGCGCGACCTCGCTGTCCGGCGGCAATTGCTCGTTGCGCTTGACCATCGCCGACTGCGCGCCGGCGGTGGAGCGGCCGTCCTCCCAGGAGGCCGCATCCATGATGCGGCGGAAATCCGCCACATCGGCCTTGCTCAACACGCCTTCGATGCAGGTCAGCATCGCGGGACAGCGGACATCATGTTCAGTACCGTGCCGAAAGGACGAGATAGGCGGCGCGGCCGGGCGCTTCCAGCACGAAGGGCGCCGCACTCTGGTAGAGCGCGTCGTAGTAGCGCTTGTCGAAGATGTTGTTGACGAACAGCTTCACCGTCCAGTTCTTGTCGACCTTCGCCTCCGCAAAGACATCGAACCGCCAGTAGCTCGGGATCGAGGTGCCCTGGTTCGCCGCCAGCAGCGTGCCGCCATAGATCTTCGAGCGATACACCGCCTGCCCGCCGATCTCCCACATGTCGGTAAGCTGATATTTCGACAACATGCTGAAGGACTGATGCGCGACGTTGGCGAGCGGCAGGCCGACATTGGACGAATAAAGGATGGTATTTGCCGGCAGCGCGAGCGACTTCGTCACCTCCGATTGCATCAACACCAGACCGCCGAACACGCTCCATTTGTCGGTGATCTTGCCGCCGACGCCGAGATCGATGCCGCGGATGCGGTAGGCCGCGCCTGCGGTGATACATGAGAAGGACGCACCGGTGAAGGGACAGGATGCCGTCTGGTTCACTAGGCTGCTCACGGTGACCGCTTCGCGCGCGTTCTCCTTCTCGGTCTGGAACAGCGCGCCGGTCACCAGCAGATGGCGGTCGAACAGCTCCCATTTGGTACCGATCTCGATCGCCGTGTTCTTTTCCGGCCCGAAGATCTGGTTCGAGTTGCCAGCGACGACCGGAGCAAGACCGCCGTAGAGCGTGCTGGTTCCGTCGAACTCGGCGCCGACCGGGTTCGATGAAGTCGCATAGGCCACATAGACGCTGCCGTTCGGCTGCGGCTTCAAGGTCAGGCCGAGGTTGAAGTTCGGCAGCCCGAACTCGGCGGCCTGCGCACCGAAGACGTTGGCAAGAGCGCCGGTGCCAAAACCACTGGTCTTGACGTTGTAGTCGTCGAAGCGGACGCCGCCATTGAGAATGACAAGGTCATGGTAGTTGGCGGTATCCAAGACATAGCCGCTGGTGGTGTCGACCGCGATCTTGGTCGGCTTGCCGGTCAGCGTAGGCGTCGACGTGAACGGCACTTCCATGAATTGCGGATAGAACACGTTGGTTCCAGGGATGGACCCGGTGCCGGCCGTACCGCCGGGCAACGCTTCCGAGCTCAGGCCGTTATACCTGTCGATGCTGGAGATTTCCCGTGAGATTTCCACGCCGCCGAGCGCCGTATGCTTGAAGCCGAGGCCGTCCTCGACCTTGTAGGTGAACTCGCTCTGGTTGACGACGACATCGGTTTGCTGGAAACGGCTCTGCGGGTTGGCGCTCAACGTCCACAACAGCGGATTCGGATTGGTCAGAACCGGAGATTCCGGCAATGTACCGATATAATTTTGCGTCGATCGCGACAGCCGGACTTTGTCGCTGAATGTCAGATCGGGCGTAATCTTGACCTCGGTGTTGAAGGTCGCGAAGTCCTGGCCGGTCCTGAAGAAGTCGCGGTTGAGCAGGCCATAGAAATTGCCGCGGTTGACGCCGAAATCCGGGAACGGTCCGCCGGCCGTGCTCGCCGTGCTCGGCCGGTAATACGGCACACCGAAATCGGGAATGCCGGTCAGCTCGGTATGAATGTAGTTGGCCGTGACTTTCACCGCATCGACCGGCGTCCACGTCGTGGCGACGAAGCCGCCGTTGCGGTTGTCGGTGACGGCATCGCGGCCGGCGACATTGGCGTCCTGGAACAGGCCGCCCGCGCGCACCGCGAGCGTCGGGCTGATCACCTGGTTGACGTCGAGCACCACACGCTTGGTGTGGTCGGTCCCGAACGTCGTATCCATGTTGTAGAAACTACCCGCGGTCGTCGCCTGCTTGGTGACGATGTTGATCGCGCCGCCCGTGGTGCCACGGCCGGCAAAGGATGAGCCGGGACCACGCAGGATCTCGACCTGCTCGGTGAAGAAGTTCTCGCGCACGCTGACGCCGGGATCGCGGACACCATCGATGAAGATGTCGTTGCGCGCATCGAAGCCGCGGATGAAGAAGCGATCGCCGAAGGCGTTGCCGCCCTCGCCCGTTCCGAGCGTGACGCCGGCCGTGCTCAGCACCGCCTGCTTCAGGTTGGTGGCGTTCTTGTCATCCAGCACTTGCCTGCTCAGCACCGTTACCGATTTCGGCGTGTTCAGGATCGGCTCGGGAAATCTGCTCGATTCCTGCAGACGGTCGACCTTGTAGGGCGCCGCCGGATCCGCATAGGGGTCCCGATCCGCGGACAAGCCGCCCGCATTGGGATACGGCACCGGCGCGACCTGCGCGGTCTGCCGCTGCGCCGCCCGCCGGATCGCATTGCGCACGCGGACCTGCTCCGCCGACGGCTTTGCCGAAGCCGGACGCGACCGGGTGATCGGCGCATCGACCGTCACCGGCGGGAGGTTCGACTGTTCCTTCGGCTGCTGCGCCTCCGCGCCGGAGAACGATGCCACCGCGATCAGCCCTGCGACTGCGGTTACCTTCCCGGATGATTGTTACTTGCTTTCGAATGACTCACCAACCATCTCGACCGTTGCGACCGACCGCAACGACCGCGGTGCTTTCGCCCGCCCCATTTTTCACGCGCCCCAAATTTATCGTTGTCCCACCCGCACATGCGGGTCACACGAAAGTGCGACGAGCTGTCGTACCGGGCGGAAAATTTCAGGTCAATTTGAAGGGCTCGAAGAACGATTTGAATCGATCCAGATCAAAACGATTCTAAAGCGCGGGAACAAAATCCGCCCAGAAAAGCTTGTAACCGTTCTAAAAACCGGTCGCGCCCGTCGCGTCGACGCGACGTTTCAATCGGGCCGCGCAGGATTTTCGACTCAATCGTCGCTCGGCGGCTTCATCAGCGAGAACAATTCGTCGACGGTCTGCTGGGCGATGAGCCGCACGCGATCGGTATTGTCCATACCGGCGATATTGATTCCCTTCACGACCGCTTTGATCTCGTCGCGGAAGTCGGTGAGAAAGCGCAAAGGATCCGGCTTGTCGTTGGCGACACGCGCGATCAGCCCTGTCACCAGGATCTGGCAGGCGATCAGCTTTCCGTTCAACTCGTCCATCGCGCGGCTCCGCACATTTGTCTGCCGTCGTGGTATGGACGAGCCGCGCGCAAGTCACAACCGCGAGGCTGCGCGACGCTGTTTAGAAACGTTCGCAAGAGGACTTCGAAGAGAAGTTCGCGCGTTCGATTCGAAGCAAGCGTCGATCCGCGCAGACCTATTTCGCCGCGATATGGCCGGGAGGATCGGACAATCCCTTGATGCGGTCCTTGATGTCGCGCAATGTCTGCAGGGTGGTCCTGATCGCGTCCGTTGGCACCTCTCGCATCACATCGGTCGCAATCGAGTCCCGCAGGCTATCGAGATCGTCGACGAGCTGACGGCCTTGCGCCGTCAGGAACAGCCGATTGGCGCGGCGGTCCTTCGGATCGTGGCGCCGCTCCAGAAGACCGTGTTCGACCAGACGGTCGAGCAGCCGCACCAGCGAGATCGGCTGCAACTCGAGAACATCGGCGAGATCGACTTGCGAGAGGCCTTCCTGCTCGCGCAGGCGAAACAGCACGATCCACTGCGCGCGCGTCGTGCCTCTGGTTTTCGCGCGATGATCAATATGGTTGCGCAACAGCCGGGAGCTTTCGACAAGTTGTGCAACAAGCTGGCGTTTGAGATCGAACGACATCGGCCTTGAAGTCCCGAAGCTTGCCAATTGTTTAGGATTCTCAAGTCATAGTGTGTTTACACATTAATTGCATGCACATTATAGCTATGTATGATGGGAACATCTTGAAAGAGCCGTTACTCGTGTTCCCTGAGCAAATGGGCGATGATGAGGATGTCGCGGGCGATCCGTTGGATTTTGGTGCTCGCAGCGATCGGCGCTGCGGGCTATTTCGGCTGGCAGCGTTACTACGGTCCCGAGGCCATCGCGAAGGTTGAGAACGCGAAAAAGGCGGCGGCCCGCAAACCCGCTGTTCCCGTCACCATCGCCGCGGTCGAGAAAGCGGATTTCCCGGTGTATCTGACCGGTCTCGGCACGGTGCAGGGCTTCAATACCGTTCAGGTCCGCACGCGTGTCGATGGACAGATCGACAAGATCGCGTTCCAGGAGGGGCAGCTCGTCAAGGAAGGCGACCTGCTGGCCGAGATCGATCCCCGGCCGTTCCAGGCGACGCTGGATCAGGCCAAGGCGAAGAAGGCGCAGGATGAAGCCAATCTCGCCAATGCCAATCTCGACCTGCAGCGCTTCACCAAGCTCGGCGAATTCGCGACGCGTCAGCAGACCGACACGCAGCGCTCGACGGTTGCGCAACTGACCGCGCAGATCGCCGCCGACGATGCGGCCATTTCCAACGCGCAGACCCAGCTCGATTACACCCAGGTCAAGTCGCCGATTACCGGCATCGTCGGCCTGCGCCAGGTCGATATCGGCAACATCGTCAACGCCGCGACGCAGACCGGCATCGTGAGCGTTGCACAAATCGAGCCGATCGCCGTGATTTTCACTGCGCCGGAAGAACAGCTGCCTTATATTAGCGAGGCGCAGAAGGTGAGCCCGCTGAAAGTGATCGCGATCACGACGGACGGCAAGAAGCCGTTAGCGGACGGCACGCTCGCCGTGATCAACAATCAGGTTGATACGACCAGCGGAACTATTCGGCTGAAAGCGGTGTTCGACAACAAGACCCATACGCTGTGGCCGGGCCAGTCGGTCTCGACGCGGCTTCTGGTCAAGACGTTGAAGGATGCGACGGTGGTCCCGGACGACGCGATCCAGCACTCGACGAACGGCCTCTACGCCTATGCCGTCGATCAGAACAACAAGGCTGAGCTGCGCAAGGTCAAGGTCAGCCAGTCGATTGACGGGCGGTCGGTGGTCGACGAAGGATTGAAGCCAGGACGAACGTGTGATCACGGGCGGCCAATTCAAGGTTCAACCAGGAACGATCGTGACGACGGCGGTCGCCAGCTCCGGTGATGCGCCAAGCAAGGTGCAGCAGGAATGAACGGCGGCGGAATCTCGGCACCCTTTATTCGCTACCCGATCGGCACCTCGCTGTTGATGGCTGGGATTCTGTTCGTCGGCCTCGTCGCCTATCCGATGCTTCCGGTCGCGCCGCTGCCGCAAGTCGACTTCCCGACCATCCAGATCACCGCCACGCTGCCGGGCGCCAGCCCCGAGACCATGGCCACATCGGTGGCGCAGCCGCTGGAGCGCCAGTTCGCCCAGATCCCCGGCATCGCCCAGATGACGTCGACGAGCTACCTGGGTACGGCGGCCGTCACCATCCAGTTCGACCTGAATCGCAACATCGACGGCGCCGCCAATGACGTGCAGGGCGCCATCAACGCCGCCAGCGGCCAGTTGCCGAAGAACCTCCCCTCGCCGCCGACCTATCGCAAGGTCAATCCGGCGGACTCGCCCATTCTCCTGCTGTCGGCGACGTCAGACACGCTGCCGCTGACCACGGTCAGCGACGCCGTCGACGCCCAGCTCGCCCAGCAGATCAGCCAGATTTCCGGCGTCGCCCAGGTCGTCATCGGCGGGCAGCAGAAACCGTCGGTCCGCGTCCAGGTCGATCCGGCCAAGCTGGTCGCCAAGGGCCTGTCGCTGGAAGACATCCGCAGCCAGATCACGATCTCCACGGTCGACAGTCCCAAGGGCAATATCGACGGCGACACGCGCGCCTACACGATCTACGCCAACGACCAGCTTCTGGACGCCAAGAAGTGGAACGACGTCATCATCGCCTATCGCAACGGCGGCCCGTTGCGGATCCGCGACATCGGCCAGGCCGTTACGGGGCCGGAGGACGCCAAGCAGGCCGCCTGGGCCAACGGCAAGCGCGGCGTGTTCCTGGTGATCTACAAGCAGCCGGGCGCCAACGTCATCGAGACCGTCGACAAGATCAAGTCGCTGTTGCCGCGGCTGGTGGCCGCGATTCCGCCGTCGATCCAGATCGGCCTGATCAGCGACCGCACCCAGACCATCCGCGCCGCGGTCGAGGACGTCCAGTTCACGCTGCTCTTGACCATCTTCCTGGTGGTCATGGTGATCTTCGCCTTCCTGCGCAGCTTCTGGGCCACCGTCATTCCGACCATAACGGTGCCGCTGGCGCTGCTCGGCGCCTGCGCGTTGATGTGGGTCTTCGGCTACACCCTGGACAACCTGTCGCTGATGGCGCTGACGATCGCCGTCGGCTTCGTGGTCGACGACGCGATCGTGATGCTGGAGAACATCTCCCGCTATATCGAGGACGGCATGCGGCCGCTGGAAGCGGCCTTCAAGGGCTCGAGCGAGATCGGCTTCACCATCGTGTCGATCAGCATTTCGCTGGTGGCCGTGCTGATCCCGCTGCTGCTGATGGGCGGTATCATCGGCCGCCTGTTCCGCGAATTCGCGGTGACGCTGACGATGACGATATTCGTCTCGATGGTGGTGTCGCTGACACTGACCCCGATGATGGCGTCACGCTTCCTGCGCGCGCATGGCGACACCAAGCACGGCAAGCTGTATCAGTGGAGCGAACGCGCGTTCGATGCGATGCTGCACGGCTATGAGCGCGGCCTCGACCTCGCGCTCAGCTGGAAGCGCGTCACGCTGCTGGTCTTCTTCGCCACGCTCGCGTTGTCCGTCTATCTCTTCGTCGTCATCCCCAAGGGCTTCTTCCCGCAGCAGGACAACGGCCTGATCACCTCGACGTCGGAAGCCTCGCAGGACATCTCCTTTGCCGCGATGCAGAGCCGGCAGGAGGAGCTCAGCAAGATCGTGATGGCGGACCCGGCGGTGGCCACCGTCGCGATGGCGATCGGCGGCAGCGGCCGCGCCGGCAACAACGGCAACATGTTCATCACGCTGAAGCCGCGCAACGAACGCGACGCGTCGGCACAGCAGATCATCGCGCGACTGCGTCCAAAGCTGGAGAAGGTCCAGGGCGCCCGGCTTTACATGCAGGCAGCGCAGGACGTGCGCCTCGGCGGCCGTCCCACCCGCACGCAGTTCGAGTTCACGCTGCAGGACGCCAATCTCGACGAGCTCAGCGAATGGGCGCCGAAGATCCTGGCCAAGATGCAGACGCTGCCGGAATTGCGCGACGTCGCCACCGACCAGCAGAGCGAAGGCACCACGCTGCAGCTCACGATCAACCGCGACACCGCCTCGCGCTATGGCATCCAGCCGCAACTGATCGACGACACGCTCTATGACGCGTTCGGTCAGCGCCAGGTCACGCAATATTTCACGCAGCTCAACAGCTATCACGTGATCCTGGAGATCCTGCCCGAGTTGCAGGGCAACCTGGACACGCTGAACAAGATCTACGTCAAGTCGCCGACGACTGGCGATCAGGTGCCGCTCTCGACCTTCGCGACCTGGACCAGCGTGCCGGTCCGGCCGCTCTCGATCAGTCACCAGGGCCAGTTCCCGGCGACCACGATCAGCTTCAACCTCGCCCAGGGTGTCGCGCTCGGCCAGGCGACCGATGCCGTGCAGAAGGCAATGACCGAGCTTGGCGTGCCGGCGACGCTCAATTCGAGCTTCCAGGGCACCGCGCAGGCGTTCCAGCAGTCGCTGGGAACGGTGCCGCTGCTGATCCTCGCGGCGCTCGTCGTGGTCTACCTGATCCTCGGCATCCTCTACGAGAGCTACATCCACCCGATCACGATTCTCTCGACGCTGCCGTCGGCCGGCGTCGGCGCGCTCGCGATCCTGATGGCGTTCGGCTACGACTTCAGCCTGATCGCGCTGATCGGCGTCATCCTCTTGATCGGCATCGTGAAGAAGAACGGCATCATGATGGTCGACTTCGCGATCGCCGCCGAGCGCGACCAGCACATGACGCCGGAGCAATCGATCCGGCAGGCCGCGCTGCTGCGCTTCCGCCCGATCATGATGACGACGATGGCGGCGCTGCTCGGCGGCGTGCCGTTGATGCTCGGCACCGGCACCGGATCGGAAATCCGCCAGCCGCTCGGCTATGCGATGGTCGGCGGCCTGATCGTCAGCCAGGCGCTGACGCTGTTCACCACCCCCGTGATCTATCTCTATCTCGACAGGCTCTCCAACGCGTTTGCCGGCTGGGGTCGCTCCGACGAAAGCGAGGATGATCACGGCGCGGATGAACATGCCGCCGTCAAGGAAGCCGCCGAGTAGCTTGACTTTCACGATCCGCCGGTTCATCGGGACGCCCCCTCGGAGCCGGATCGTGATGTCCACCAAACGAATTACGCTTTTCCTCGCTGCTGTTGCGTGCGCGTGGTTGTCCCCGAGTTCGGCGCAAGCGCCGAACTCCAGGCTTGGGCCGCGCGCGGCACAGGCGACGTCCCCGTCAACGCCCTCCCCGTCCGATGCACCTCCGCCGCCCGGCTGGGTCGCGCGCTGCTCCAGCGCCAGCCGCGGCGCGCCGCTGGAATGCGCGATCGAGGAGACCGCCGTGCTGACCAAGACCGGGCAGCTCGTCGTGCTGGTCAACATCCGCGTGCCGAGCAACACGCACGCACCGGTCGCGCTCGTGCAATTGCCGCTCGGCCTCAACCTGACCACGGGCGCGCGGCTCCAGGTCGACGACGGCAAGGCCGTCGATCTTGCGATCCAGACCTGTGAGAACCGCGGCTGCTACACCTCAACGCCGGTCGCCTCCGACATGCTGGCGGCGCTGCGAACCGGCAAGCAGCTCAAGGTCGCGTTCCAGAATCTCGCCAAGGAAACCATCACGATTCCCATGCCGCTCGCCGATTTCGCGAACGCCTACGACAAGATCAAATAGGACGTCACAACCCTCGTAATGACGTTGAGACTTCCGGTCGTCATTCCGGGGCGATGCGCCAGCATCGAACCATGGTGCGCAATTGCGCACCTGAGAATCTAGATTCCGGGCCTGGTCCTTCGGACCATCCCGGAATGACGGTGTGGAGACAATCGTCGCGAATCTCCACGCGCGTCATTGCGAGGAGCAACGCGACGAAGCAATCCAGACCGGGCCCTTTCGTCGACCCCGCTCATGCTATCCTCCCCATCAATCATGGCGACGGTCAGCCATCGCCTGCGCTATCATCCGGACGAAGGACCGAGAATGATAGTCAGGATTATCATTACTGGCCGGCTGACATGGGGGGACAAGTGGGGACGCGGCCGTCAGAGTTGGATTTTCCCGGCGTCATGCCGGCGCGACAGAAGCGGAGCCGCGAGACGACGGCCGCATTGCTCAAAGCGGGCGCCGAGATGCTGCGGACCCATAGCTTCGCGGAATTGTCGATCGAGGCGCTGTGCAAGGAGGTCGGCGCCACCGTGGGCGCCTTCTACAGCCGCTTCGAAAGCAAGGACGCCTATTTCCACGTGCTGATCGAGCTTGCGGCGCGCGACGGCGGACGCGCGCTGGCGCGGGTGCCGCCGATCGGCAAGATGAAGGATGCCGATCTTGCCCGGCTGTGCGGGGCGATCGCGCAAGGCGCGACGGGCTGGATGCGCGACCACGAGGGCGTGCTGCGGGCAGCGCTTCAGCACAAGAGCACGCGGCCGGACAAGTGGACGCCGTTCAAGCGCCTGGCCCGCGGCGCCACCGCGCGCGCCACGCCGCTGCTGCTTGCCGCAATGGGCGGCAGCAACAAGGCCGCGAAGACGCAAGCCATAGCGTTCGGCTTTCAGGTGATGTTCGGAACGCTCGTCAACGCCATCCTCAATGATCCCGGGCCGGTGCACATCCGCGATCCCGAGATGGAAGCGCGGCTCGGTGCCTGCCTGTTCCTGCTGCTCCAGGCCGAGATGACGCCGCAAGCGCGCGGCAAGCCGTAAATCGGCGCACGATGAGATTTCTGCAGTGACAGCTGTTTCGCCCAAGCGACAGCATTCCGTACCAAAGATCTGATCGCGGCGATCGTCACGACACTCACCAACCCGTGAACATCTTCTTGACCTGAATCAAACCGCTCCAGTCGCGACTGCCACCTTCTGCCGCGGGGCGAACGACACGAGATCCAGGAGTTTGCGATGATGATCAAGAATTTGGCCGTTGCAACGACTGCAGTCCTCATAGCGGCGTCACCTCTTGCCTACGCAGCAGAAAAGTCCTCCACCACCGTAGGAATGACGCATCCCAGCGCCGCAGACCTCAACAGCTTGACGGATGCGCGTGTGGGAATGATCAAGGCCGCCTTGCAGCTCACACCCGAGCAGGAAAAATACTGGCCGGCCGTGGAGGATGCCATCCGGACCAGATCGAAGAACCGGCAAGCCCGCTTGGAACGGGTGGCGGAACTGCGCGATAGCGGCCCAATGGAGGCCCTTCGCGACCGCAGTCCGATCGAACTCATGCAACGTCGGGCGGAGGCACTAACTCAACGTGCTGCCGACATCAAGAAGGAAGCCGACGCGTGGGAGCCACTCTACAAGACGCTAAGCCAGGATCAGAAGAAGAGGATGGTTTTCATGACGGTCGTGGCCGCGCGTGGAATACGCGATACGATTGAACGTCGTATCGAATCCGAGGATGACGACGACTAAGGTCGGGAACAAGCGCGCCAAACACTGGCCTTGCCGCGCATGAGGCGCAGCGACGATCCGCCTCTCCCCTTATGGGAGAGGCCGGATCGCATCGAAAGATGCGATCCGGATGAGGGATTTCGCTCAGCGCAGAAGATCCACGCAAAAGATTATGAATTGGATTTCGCGGATAGAGATTTCTGATCCGTCGCGGACTTTCGTCAGCGCCACCTTGCTCTCGCTGATCTGCCGTTTCTGCATATTCGTTGTTCGCAACGCGGCCTATGCTCATTCCTGTTCCTAGTCCTCACCTCGTAGACCCTCCGCAGTGCGGAACAAACCAGGGGGACTGCTCGTCAATTCGGATGGATCAGCCGACGCTCATGAGCAAGCCGGAAGCTTACCTTCAAGATTTGCAAATGATGGCGCGATGCCTCGAAGTCGCTCGACTTGGAGCGAAGAAAGGAGAGCTGCCGTTCGGCGCTCTGATTGTTTCGCGAGGACAAGTCATTGCCGAGACGACAAATCGCGTTTCATCGGATAACGACGTGACGCGCCACGCGGAGCTCGTGGCGCTTTCCGACGCACAAAAGATCCTCAAACGAAGTCGTCTGCAGGATTGTACCTTGTATTCGATCGTTGAACCTTGCCCGATGTGTTCGTTTTCTTCAAGGGAGACGCGTATCGGTCGGGTGGTGTTCGCCCTCCGCTCTCCTGTGATGGGCGGATATTCGAAATGGGACGTGCTGAAGGACGACGATTTATCGAAGAGATTACCGGAGGTTTTTGGACCTCCGCCGGAAATCGTCTCCGGTCTGTTGGCAGCACAGGCCGAGCAGGTCTGGTGCCAGTGGCACCCGCTCGCTTGGCACTTCATGAAACGAAGAGGCTGCTTTGGATCGGCGGCGGATCTGCCTGAGCGTCATGCGGCCGCGCCGCGGCCTATGTTTTCCCGAGCTGCCTTGACCACCTTTTTGGCTGCGCCGGCCCTATCAGTGAGCAAGGCCTTCCTGCGCCTACGTGCGAGTCCGAAGGCTATGCCGAAGTTCGACCCGAAGTCGGACTTGTGAACGCGTCACCAACCATCTGTCCCGAGTTCGGACTGGCGCTATTTTTGAAGTGCAGGAGTGGGAATGGTGGACGGCCATGAACGAAGATGCGGGAAACCGAGGTGAGCTCCTAGCCGTTGTTTGGCACCTCGCAATGCCAGCAGCGCAATACCAGCGTCCACGGCTAACCTGCCAAGACCAGGAAGTTGCCACGGGTCTTTGACAACTGAACCTCCAATCTTACGCAGTCCAGGCTTACCTGCGGGTCCGATCTTTATGAGCGCTGCTCTCGGAAGTATCCGATGGGCAGGATTTAGAACAACGCGACAAACGGCAAACGGAATCCTGCATTCGGCAGCAATTCGTGCCACGATTTGCGACTCCATATCAGCTGCGACGGCCCCGGTGCTGGCATGGAAGTCCCGTCTCTCCTCAAAACTTGTCATCGGCGAAGCCACTCCAGCAATCGGAGAGTAGCCGGCGCCCGGAATCATCCGACGAAGCTCCTCGGCCCAGAGGTGGTCACTCGGATAAACTTCATCTTTCCCGGCAAACACGGACGAAGCGATGACGACCTTCCCTGGTCGGAGCTGCGGATCCAGCCCGCCGCATACGCCAAAGCTTATAATGCCGCGCACACCGTTTCGTATGGCGTCACGCAAAAGGAAGGCGGTCCGGTCACCGTCAGCGATCAACGCTGCCATCCCGGCTATCCTGGCCTCGACTGCAAGTCCAACAACGGCGATCAGAGTCTTCAGGTCAGGGGCGCCGGTCATTCCTCCTCCGCCTCATTAGGGTCATAAGCAAGGTCTTCGCAGACCCGATAATCCTGAAACGCGTGTGTTTTCCGGCTCCAGCAGTAAACCGATTCACGCCGAATTGGCCACACCACTGGGAAGCGCAGCCAGGTTTTGCTCGACATTGTTGTCGTCGAGTTCTTCGGGCGCGTGCGGTAGCCTGCCCCCAACCCCGGGTGATAGGACCTAAACGATGCCATTTCGAG
>CAWAXO010000063.1:0-86050 GCA_963786015.1 uncultured Alphaproteobacteria bacterium
GCGCTCAACTGCCGCCGTGCGGTGCAAGCGCGCGCACCGCTTCCTCGACGCTGTGGAAGACGTGGTCGCGCGGCAGTTCGTCGTACAATTCGAAGCGCTCGAAAGCGTCCTGCGTGCGAGGGGATTCCAGCCGCGCCACCGCGACGGTGACGCCCTGCTTGCGGCATTCCACGAACAGCTCGCGCAGGTTCTGCGCGGCCGTGAAGTCGATCTCGGGCACGCCGCTCGCTTCCAGCACCAACAGGCGGCAGGCGGGCGCTTCCTTCTGCAACGCGTGCAGCGCGTCGGCACGGAAGTTCGCCGCGTTGAGGAACGATAACGGCGCGTGCAGGCCGGCGACGACCACGCCGGCAACGGTCTCGCCGCGGATATGCGGGTGGACCGGCCACCAGATCGTCGTGCCGGGCACGCGGTCGAACACCACGAGCCGCGCGCGCGTCGTGCTCCAGATGCCGTGCAGCAGCGACAGCACGATGCCGATCGCGACGCCTTGCTCGATCGGCAGCACGATGATCGCCGCAGCCGTCGCCACGATCAGCAGGAACTCCGGTTTTGTCTCCCGAAAGACCGTCGCGATCTGCCGGAAGCGGATGATGCGCAGCGCGACGAACAGCAGCACGCCGCCGAGCGCCGCCTCAGGCACGTGCTGCAGCAAGGTCGCGCCGAACAGCAGCAGCACCAGCACGATCGCCGCCGCGACAAGTCCCGACAATTGGGTCTGTCCGCCGGTCTCGGCCACGATGCCCGTGCGCGGCGGACTGGCGTCCACCGGAAACGCGCCGAACAGGCCGGCCAGCAGGCTTCCTGCACCCGCGCCGAGAAAATCGCGGTCGACGTCGGCCGGCTTGTCGGGATCGGAGGGGAAGGAGCGCGTCGTCGCCGCGGTCTGCACCATCACGACGATCGAGATCAGCAGGCTCAGCGGAATGAGCTTCGCCCATTGTCCGAGCGGGATGACGGGAAGGGATGGCTCGGGCAACGCTCCCGGTACCGTTCCAACCACGTGCACGCCCTTGCTTTCGAGATGGCCGGCGATCACGGCGATCGTTGCCGCGACGAGTCCGATCAGGGCGCCGGGAATCCGCGCGCTCATTTTTTCGCAGAGTGCGACCACCGCCAGCACGCCGAGGCCGATGCAGACCGTGAAGACATTGGCATCGCCGACTTGCCGCGCGAGGGTGGCGATGCGTTCGAGCATCGGCCCGCTTGGCGCGGGCAGGCCAAGCACGCCCGGCATCTGCGACACCAGGATGTGCACGGAGATGCCGGCGAGAAAGCCGACCGTCACCGGCAGCGACAACAGGTTGGCGATGCCGCCAAGGCGAAAAAGCCCGGCTGCGATCATCACGATGCCGACCATCAAGGCGAGCGCCGCCGCCAGCGCCTGATGATCGGTGCCTGTGGCCGCCATCACTGCGAGCCCGCCGGCGAAGATCGGCGTGATCGTGGAATCGGCGCCGCAGGACAGGAAGCGGTTGCCGCCGAGCATCGCGAAGCCGAGCGATCCCGCCATGAAGGCGAAGAAGCCGATCTGCGGCGGGAATCCGCCAAGCCGCGCGGTCGCCATCTGTTCGGGGATCGCGATCGCGGCGAGCGTCAGGCCTGCGATCAGGTCCTGCGGAAAGTAGCCAGGCCTATAGGCGCCGAGCGAGCGGAAGATTTCCCATGACGCGTGCTGCGGATTATTCTGCGCCATGTTTCCTTCCTTGACACCGGCACCGACTCGCGGGGACTGCAGTCGATTTTGGTCGGCGCCGCAAGCCCTCTCGCGCGGCCGGCAACGAGCCTATTCGATCACCTCGTCGGCGCGCTGCTGAACCGACATCGGAATATCGAGCCCGAACGCCTTGGCGGTCTTGAGATTGACGACGAGCTCGAACTTCACCGGCATCTGCACCGGCAGGTTCGCGGGCGCCTCGCCCTTCAGGATGCGGTCGACATAGGATGCGCCGCGGCGGAACAGGTCGGCGAGATCGGTGCCGTAGGACACGAGTCCGCCGCTCGCCGGAAACAGCCGGTAGGCATAGACGGCCGGCAGGCGATATTGCGCCGCGAGCGCGATGATCTGCTGGCGGTGGGCCATGATGAAAATGTCCGGCATCACGATCAGGCCGGTGTCGGACTCACGCGACAGCGAGGTCATGACGGCATCGATCTCGGCCGGATTGTGCACGGGCGCCGGGGTCAGCCTGGTCTTCAGAAGCGGCGCGGCGGCCTCAACCGGCCTGAGGAAATACGATCCACCCTCCGGCGACGTTGCGGGATTGAACATCACGGCGACGCGGCTGGTGCGCGGCGCGATCTCCTTCAAAAGCTCCATCAGCTTGGCGGTGATCGAGGCTTCGAGATTGGTGAAGCCGGTGATGTTGCCGCCGGGATGGGGAAAGTTGGTGACGAAGCGGCTGCCGATCGGATCGGACACCTGGATGAACACGATCGGGATCCGGCTGGTCTGTGTCTTCAGCGCCGCGATGACGGGCGTGGTATGGCCGACGATCACATCCGGCCGCTGCTGCACGAACAGGCGTGCGAAGATCTCGATCTTCTCGGCGTCGCCCGCGCCCCAGCGATAGTCGATCAGGACGTTGCGACCATCGTGCCAGCCCAATTCCTTCAGGGCATCAGTGAACGCGGCGATCAGCGTCTTCTGTGCCGGGTCGCTTTCGGCAAAACCCATCAGCACGCAGATCCGCCGCAACTCCTCGGCTTGCGCATAACCCGCAAACGGCAGCGCTGTCGCGGCGCCGCCGGCAAGCGTCATGAAATCACGCCGTCGCATTCGATCCCCCCGGTCGATGCCCCGCCAGCCTCCTTACAGCATTTGCGGCAAAAAGTTGACAGGGAACGAGCGGTAAAGTCAGTCGGCGGTGCTACCGGTGGGGGCAAATCGATGCGAAACGGCCGCCGGTTGGGGGCCGGCGGCCATATCCATCTGATCGCCGGCGCATGTGCCCTGCGAGACACAGCGACGCACGCGGCGAGGCGATCACTCTGCCGCTTCGACGGCCGGCAGATTCACTCTCTCCTTGATGGAGCGGAGAACTACACGCTAGAGAGGCTTGCTGATCAGGTCCAATCGTAATAAAAGTTGTCTTAGATAAGAAATCCTGATCGATGATCTCTCTCAAGCAGCTCAAATATTTCGATGCGGTCGTCCGGTCCGGCCATTTCGGCCGCGCCGCGAACCAATGCGCGGTGACGCAGCCCGCGCTCTCGATGCAGATCCAGGAGCTGGAGAAGGAATTGGGCGTGCAACTGCTGGAGCGCGGCCGCAGCGGCATCATCCTGACTGCGGCCGGACGCGAGATCGCCGGCCGCGCTACGCGGGTCCTGACCGACATCCGCGACATCGTCGACGTTGCGCGGCGGCAAAGTGCCGTGCTGGCGGGGCCGCTGCATCTCGGCGTCATTCCCTCGCTCGCGCCTTATATCCTGCCGGCGCTGCTGCCGCTGGTCCGGGACGAATATCCCGACCTCGATCTCTCGCTGCGCGAGACCCAGACCCAGCACCTGGTGGATGAATTGCTCGACGGCGGTCTCGATCTCTTGCTGCTCGCGCTGCCGGTCGAGCATGCCGAGGTCGAGACCATGAAATTGTTCAACGACCGCTTCCTGCTCGCGATGCAGAAATCGCGCAAGATCGCCAACCGCATCCGCGCGACGCCCGAGATGCTGCAGCAGGACCGGCTGTTGCTGCTGGAAGAGGGCCATTGCCTGCGCGATCAGGCGCTTGCGTTCTGCAATCTGCGCCGCGTCGAGCATATCGACACCTTCGGCGCGTCCAATCTGTCCACCATCGTGCAGATGGTGGCGAACGGTCTCGGCATGACGCTGTTGCCGGAGCTTGCGATCGATCTCGAATGCCGGCGCGGCGACATCAAGGTGATGCGCTTCACCGATCCCGAGCCGCGCCGGGTCGTCGGTCTCGCCTGGCGCAAGAGCTCGCCGCGCAAACGCCACTTCGCCGAACTCGGCAAGCTGATCACGGAGGCGACGTCGGCGCAGATGCGCGAGACGGAGCGGCTGTGATGCGGGATCGTAGGATGGGTTGAGCGAAGCGATACCCATCATATTGCCGTATGCGCGGTCGGAGAGGTGATGGGTTTCGCTACGCTCTACCCATCCTACGATCTACGATCGCCATGACGTGGTGAGAGCGACGCATGCATGCCATGCGCAAATTGCCCGTCGTGCCAATCTGTCGCACGTCTCTGCCGTTGCGTTGTCGGGCAAATCAGAACGATCCTTCGCGCGTCCCGCACTCACCAAGAGGGGCGTTTCGCGATCGTCACGGACGTTGGGCGCGGGATGCGATGGACGCGATGTCTCACGAGACGAATGAGCATATCGCGGACGGCGAAGTCGTGTGGTCCTGGCGCCCCAAGGCTGGCGTTAAGTCGGTAGAACGATCTACCGGCGACGGTGACAACAAAGCCTGGTCACCGGGGAGATCACGTATAAGCCGTAACCCATTGCGCAGGGAATGCCGGTTGTATCGGCTGAACCTGTGGTTCTGCCGCGTGCTTTCTGTTGCACGCGGACCATGGGTGCAGCTTGCACCCGGCATTCCCTGCGCCCTCGCTTGTCGAGGGAGGAATCGTCTTCCATCAGGTCGGACGCCGAACGCGCCGCGACAGCGTAGACGGCTGTGCGCTCGTATCTCGGTGGAAGGTCTGGACTTTCCCGCCGCGTCAGGCTCAAATCGCGGCCACAAAAGCAAACGGCGCCATGCCGTATAACAACACCGCGGACGCCTGCGAGCCGAGACCGGCAAGCAAAGACGGGCGCCGTCAAAAGGAAACGAACGGGAGCATCACATGGCGATTTCGCGTCGTGACGTATTATTGGGCAGTGCCGGTGCGCTCGGCGCCGCGTCATTTTCATTCCCCGCGCCCGCGATCGCCCAATCCGATTCGATCAAGATCGGCTGCCTCGCGGCGATGACTGGCCCCAGTTCCGCGCCGACGCTGGGCTTCAATCGCGGCGTCGAGTTTCGCGGTCAAGGCGATCAACGGCGCCGGCGGCGTCAAGGGACGCAAGATCGAGATCGTGATGCGCGACACCCAGGGCGATCCGACCAAGGCGGTGAACGCGACACAGGAGCTGATCAGCCAGGTCAAGGTGCACGGCATCTGGGGACCGCTCAATTCGGGCGAGGCGCTGGCGACCACGCCGATCATGGCGCGCGCCAAGATGCCGGACATCCACCCTTGCGTGGTCGAGAGCCTGATCGACACCACGAAATATCCGAACGCATTCCGCATGGCGCCCTCGAACAGCCAGTGGGACGACGCGGTGCGCAATTACTGCCTCAAGGTTCTGAAGGTGAAGAAGATCGCCGTGATCGGCGACACCACGGGCTATGGCGTCACCGCGGTCGGCGCGTCGGTGGCGGCCTTCAAGAAGGACGGCGCGGACGTGGTCTACCAGGCCAATATCGATGCGACGCAGCCGGACATGACGCCCGACATGCTGCGCGCGAAGAATGCCGGTTCCGAAGCGATCGTGGTGTGGAGCGTCACGACCGGCATGGAGGCGCGGATGTTCAACACCCGCGCCGCGATGAACTGGGACGTTCCCTTTGTCGGCCATCCATCGCTCGCGTCCGGCGAGCTCGCCGGCCTGGTCGACAAGCCGGAGAACTGGAAGAAGGTCTATGCGATCGGCTACAAGAGCTGCAGCTATGACGCCTCCGGCAAGCTGCCGGCGAAGAGCGAGGAGCTGGTCGACCGCCTGACCAAGGGCGGCGTCGCGCTCAACGACACGCTGCTGTGGTGGGTCGCGGGCGGCATCGACGCGATCGAGCTGTTCGCCAAGGCGGTCGAGACGAGCGGATCGACCGATCCCGCCGGCATCGTCGCCTATTTCAACGCGCTGAACAAATATCCCGGCTATTTCGGCAACTACACCTTCACGCCGACGCAGCATAACGGTTATCCGACCGAGGAGATCGTGATGTCGGAGGCGTCGACCGCCAAGAACGGCACGTTTGCGCTCGCGCCGGGATACTCTTGAAGCGCGCGCAGGATAGGGCAGTCAGTCCATGCTCGCCTCGATCCTCGCTTCAGGTCTCGCGGCGGGCGCGATCTACGCGCTCGTCGGCGTCACCTACAACACGATGTTCTCCACCTCGCGGGTGATGAGCTTCACCGCGGGCCAGCTCGCGATGCTCGGCGGCGTGTTCGGCTCGATGTTCACGCTGAAGATGGGGCTGCCCGCGATCGTGGGCTTCGCGCTGACGCTTGTTTGCTGCGCGATCATCGGGATCATCACCGAGTTCATCGCCGTGAGGCCGGTGCTGAAAAGCCTGGACCAGCATCTCTACGTGCTGTCGACGCTCGCGGTCGCGCTGATGATCCAGCAGGTCGCCGCGATCAAATGGGGCACCGAGCCGCAGCCGTTTCCGCGGCTGATCGGCTGGGGCAGCGGCGTCTTTGACGAGAAATTCTGGCTGCCGGTCGCAGCCTGCGCGCTCACGATCGTCGGCCTCGAATATCTCTATCGCCGGACTCTCGTGGGCCGCGCCTTCGTCGCCATTGCCGAGGACAATTTCGCGGCCCGCGCGCTCGGCCTGCCCGAGCGCAATCTGCGCATCGCAAGCTACGCGCTCGCCGGCGTGATCGGCGGCATCGCCGGATTTTCCGGCGGCGAGCTGCTGCTGGCATTCTTCGCCAATGGCGCGCTGCTGAATTTCTACGGCTTCGTGCCGGTCGCGCTCGGCGGCCTCGGCAACAACCGCGGCGCCATCATCGGCGGGCTCGCGCTCGGCCTGTTCCAGCAGGCGGCGAATTTCATGGTCGGCGGCATCTTCTCGTCCGTCGCCGTCTTCACGCTCTTTATCATCGTTCTGCTGACCGCGCCGCAAGGCCTGTTCGGCGCGTCGACCGCGCGGAGGGTGTGATGACCGCGGTCACGACCATCCCGGCGCGCAGCGAGACCGGCGCGTGGCGCGCGGCGCTGCCGCATCTGTCTGCCGTTCGTCGCCGTGCTCGCGGCAGCGCTGCTTCTGCCGCTTGTCGGCAACGACTATTGGGCGCTGATCGGCACCCGCATGGCGATCTACTGGGTGCTGGTCTCCGGCCTCAATCTGGTGGTCGGCTTCGCCGGTCATCTCGCGATCGGCTATGTCGCGCTGCTGACACTCGGCGCCTACACCACGAGCGTGCTGGTCGCCGGCAATGTGATGCCGCCGCTGCCGGTGTTCGCCGCGTTGCCGGTCGCGGCCGTCGTCGGCGCGATCTTCGGCGTCATCGTCGGCCTGCCGGCGCTGCGCTTGCGCACGTTTTACTTCGCGATGTCGACGCTCGGCTTCGCCACCATCGTGACGCAGATCGCGCTCGCCTGGCAGAGCGTCACCGGCGGCGGCATCGGCATCGCCGGGCCGGAGTTTCCTCCGCCGTTCAACACGGCCTGGGGCTTCTACTTTCTCTGCATCGGCATCGCCGCGTTCACGACCTGGATCAGCGCCAATGTCGCGCGCTCCAGGTATGGCCGGGCGCTGATCGCGCTGCGCGATGCCGAAGTCGCGGCCGAAGCCACCGGCATTTCCAAGACCAGCATGCTGATCGCGATCTTCCTGCTGGCCGGCGCGCTCGCGGCCGTCGCGGGCGGCCTGTTCGCGAGCCTGCAGACCTACATCACGCCGGATGCCTTCACCTTCGATCTCTCCGTGCTGTTCTTCATCGCGATCCTGATCGGCGGCCGCGGCTCGATCCTGGGCCCGCTGCTCGGCACCGCCATTCTCACCATCCTGCCTGAGATCGCGGCTCCCCTGGCGGCGTGGTCGACGTTCCTCTATGCCGTGCTGCTGCTGGTGATCGTGCTGGTCATGCCGGGCGGCATCGCTGCATTGCTCGATTTCCGCAACCGCCGTCCGCTCGCGAGCAACCGCGCCATCGTGCCGCGTCCATCGGCGCTTGCCGAGATCATGCGGGGGCGGGCGGGCGGCAAGGCGCTGGCGCTGCGCGGTATCGCACTCAGCTTCGGCAATGTGCGCGCCATCGACGGTCTCGATCTCGACGTTGCGCCGGGCCAGATCCACGGCCTGATCGGGCCGAACGGCAGCGGCAAGACCACGACGTTGAACGTGATCTCCGGCTATTACGCCGCCAAGGCCGGCACGATGACATTGGGCGAGCAAGCGCTTCCGCCGGGCCAGCCGGTGCTGCGCGCGACCGAAGGCATCGCCCGCACCTTCCAGACCCCGCGCGTGATCGGCGAGGCCTCGGTGCTGGAGAACGTCATGATCGGCGGCAGTATCGAGGGCAGAGCGAGCTTCGTCGAGGCGCTGCTGTCGCTGCCGCGCAACCGGCAGGACGAGCGGATGCTGACCGCGAAGGCGCGGGCGCTGCTCGGCGTCGTCGGCCTCGAGACGCTGGCGGATGTCCGCGCCGACCGGCTGCAGCACAGCGAGCTGCGCTTCATCGAGATCGCGCGCGCGCTGATGCTCGATCCGGATTTCCTGCTGCTCGACGAGCCGGCCGCCGGCCTCTCCAACGACGAGATCGCGCGGCTGGCCGAGCTGATCAAGGCGATCAGCGCGCGCGGCACCGGCGTGCTGCTGGTCGAGCATCATGCCGATCTGATCTTCGACATCTGCCATTATGTCACCGTGCTCAATCTCGGCCGCACGCTCGCGGCCGGCACGCCGGCCGAAATCCGCGTTCACAAGGAGGTCGTCAGTGCTTACCTCGGCGGCTGAACCGCTGCTCTCCGTCAGCCGGCTCGAATCCGGCTACGGCAAGATCCGCGTGCTGCACGGTGTCGATATCGCGGTGGCGGCCGGCGAAGTGGTGGCGCTGCTCGGGCCGAACGGCGCCGGCAAGACCACGCTGCTGCGTGCGCTGTCGGGGCTGCTGCCGGTGAACGTCGGCAATGTGCGGTTCGACGGCCGCGACATCACCGGCATCACGCCGCGCGAGGCGGCGCGCGCCGGCCTCGTCCATGTCATCGAGGGCCATCGCGTGTTCACCCAGATTTCCGTCACCGACAATCTGCTGCTCGCCGCCTACGACCTGCCGCGGGGCGAGCGCGCCGCGCGGGTCGAGGAGGCGCTGTCGTTCTTTCCCGAGATTGCCGAGAAGCGTCATGAGCGCGGCGGCGCGTTGTCCGGCGGCCAGCAGCAGATGCTGACGGTGGCGCAGGGGCTGGTGCGGCGGCCGCGGCTGTTGATGCTGGACGAGCCTTCCGCGGGCCTGTCGCCGGTGCTGGTCGATCGCGTGCTCAACGTCGTCGACCGGCTGCGCAAGCAGGGCACCGCGGTGCTGCTGGTCGAGCAATTGCTGGAGAAGGCGCTGGCCGCGGCCGATCGCGTCTATGCGCTGGTGCAAGGCAATATCGCGCTGCAGGCACGGACCGGCGAGGACGATCTGCCGCATCGGTTGGAGCGCGCCTATTTCGGCCACGAGAGCCATGCGCTGGCCGCGCCTTGATCGGAGCCAACCTTGATCGGAGCCAGCCTTGATCGGAGCCAGTCTTGCCGGTGCACAGCCTTTGATCATACAGTCGTACCATAAAGAGCCGCGGCGACGATCGCGGCGCAAACAAGAAGAGATCGGGGGAACGCCATGACGACCGCGCCTGTCAGCCGTCGCATATTCATCAAATCATCGGCCGGCCGCCGCGTCCTTGCTCGTTGCCGCGCCTGGGATCATCGGCCGCGCGCAGGCGGCGACCCTGAAGCTCAAATGCTCGTCCTCGCTGCCGAACGATCCGAAATACGCCAATGGCCGGGTCTATTACGACAATCTCGTCAAGAGCCTGAAGGCGAACGGGCTCGGCGAAGCGATCGACGTCGCCTTCTTCCCCGACAATCAGTTGGGGCAGGAGATCGACGTCATCAATTCGGTCAAGCTCGGCGTCATCGATCTCATGGTCTCGGGCTCGTCGATCTCAGCCAATCTGGTGCCGCTGGTCGGCACCTTCGATCTCGGCTACCTCTTCACGAGCTTTCCGCAGCAGACCAAGGCGTTCGACACGCGGCGCCGCGAAGCCGATCGAGGATGCGCTGCTCAAGGGCGCCAATATCCGCATCATCGCCTGGGCGTATAATTTCGGTGCGCGCAGCGTGCTGGCGAAGAAGCCGGTGAAGACGCCGGACGATCTCGCCGGCCTGAAGATCAGGACGCTGCCCAATCCGATCATCACCGAATGCCTGCGCCTGATGGGCGCGGCGGCGACGCCGCTGGCCTTCGGCGAAATCTACACGGCGCTGCAGGCCGGCGTGCTCGACGGGCTCGAGCATGATCCGCCGACGATCCTCGCCAGCAAGTTCTACGAGACCTCGAAGAACTACGCGCTGACGCAGCATATCTTCTCGCCGCTCGCGATCTATTTCAGCGACGCCACCTTCAACCGCATGGATCCGAAGCTGCGCGAGGGATTTCTCGACGCCGCAAAGAAGGCGGCGATCGACAGCCGCGCCCATGGGCTCGCGGTCGAGAAGGAAGCGCTCGCGGCGCTGACGGAAAAGGGTGTCACGGTGGTCGAGTGCGACAAGGAGGCCTTCCGCAAACGCGTCGCGCCGCAGACCGACAATTTCATCAAGGCGCGGCCCGAGTCGAAGCCCGTGATCGACACGATCCGCGCGACGCAGGCGTGAGGCAGGCGAGACACATGACGTCGGGCGCCGCGGGCACCGACCAGCCGGCGCCATTGGGCGTGGCTGTCGCTGCTCAGGCTCAGCGACGCCATCGCCGCGATCCTGTTGCTGGCCGATCTGCTGGTGGTCTGCGGCTCGGTGCTGCTTCGCTTCCTGTTCAATGCGCCGGTCGAATGGTCCGACGACGTGGCGCGCGGCCTGATGGTCGGATCGAGCTTCTTCGGCGCGGCCAGCGCGCTCGCCCGCAGCGAAAATCTCGGCGTCGCGTTCTTTGCCGACATGCTGCCGGCGAAGGTGCGGCCCGTCGTCGATTCCGTGAGCGCGGTGCTGGTTTGCCTGATCGCCGGCTTACGTCGCGTACAACGCGATCAAGCTCGGCGGCTTGACGTCGGGACAGACCACGGGTTCCGGCCTGCCGCTGGAATTGACATTCTATCCGATGGGCGTCGGCGCGCTGTTCATGACCGCCTTCGCTCTCGATATTTTTCGCGCACGGCCCGTCCGCGACATGATCAGCGGCATTGTTGCGACCGGCCTGATCGTCGGCCTTTATCTCGCCTGGGATTTCCTCGCGCCGGACTCGGTGCCGTCGTCCGGCGTGCTGATGCTGGTCGGCTTCTTCATCACGCTGTTCGGCGGCCTGCCGATCGGCTTTGCGCTGGCGCTGGCGGCGCTGATCTTCATCTGGGTCGAGGGCACGCTGCCCGGCGTGATCTTCGCGCAGCAGATGGCGCGCGGCATCGACAATTTCGTCTTGCTGGCGATCCCGTTCTTCATTCTGGTCGGCTATCTCATGGAAGCCAACGGCATGTCGGTCCGGTTGATCGAGTTGCTGCAGCGGGCGGTCGGGCACATGCGCGGCGGTCTCAACGTCGTCATGGTGATGTCGATGGTGCTGTTCTCGGGCATCTCCGGCTCCAAGATGGCGGATGTCGCCGCCGTCGGATCGGTGCTGATCCCGGCCGCGCGGCGGAGCAAGCAAAATCCCGGGAGCGCGGTGGCGCTGCTCGCAGCATCGGCCGTGATGGCCGAGACCATCCCGCCCTGCATCAACCTGATCATCCTGGGTTTCGTCGCCAACCTTTCGATCGGCGGCTTGTTCGTCGCGGGGCTGCTGCCGGCGGGGCTGATGGCGTTGGCGCTGATCGCTGTGTCCATTATCTTCGGACGGCGGCCCGCCGCGCCTGAGGAACCGCACGCCGCACCGGTGTCCGGCCTCTGGACCGGCGCGATCGCATCCTTTGGGCTGATTGTCCTGATCTTCGTCGGCTTCAAGAGCGGCTTTGCCACCGCGACCGAAATCTCGGCCTTCGCCGCGCTCTATGCCATCGTCGTCGGCAGCGTCGTCTTCGGCGAGCTCAGCCTCACATCGGCGACGCATAGTTTCATCCAGGCGGCGACGCGTTCGGGGCTGGTGCTGTTCATCGTCGCGGCAGCGCAGTCGCTGGCTTTCATCCTGACGCTGCAGCAGGTGCCGCATGCGGTCGGCGACATCATGCTGTCGTTGTCGAAGACGCACGGCGTCTGGCTGTTCATGCTGCTGTCGATCGCGGTGCTGATCGTGATGGGCTCGGTGCTGGAAGGGGCCGCCGCGCTGATCATTTTCGGGCCGCTGCTGCTGCCGGTCGCGGTCAGGCTCGGCATTGATCCCCTGCATTTCGGCGTGGTGCTGGTCATCGCGATGGGGATCGGGCTGTTCGCGCCGCCGCTGGGCCTCGGGCTCTACGGCGCCTGCCTGATCGGCAATGTGCCGATCGAGCAGACCATCAGGCCAATTGTCGGATATCTTGGATTGTTGTTTCTGTGCTTGCTGGTCGTGGCGTTCGTGCCGGCGATCAGCACCGCGCTGCCACGCGCGCTTGGTTATTGACGGGAAGATGTCGTGAAAGTCCTGCTGACCCATACGCCGGAGTTCCGGCGTCAATATTACGGCGAGCGCAGCCTGAACGGCCTGCAGGCGCTGGCGGAGGTCAGGCTGCACGAAGCCGATGCGCCACTCGATGCCGCGCGCCTCATCGAAGCGGCCAGGGATGTCGACATCATCGTCGCCGATCGCATGACGGAGGGCAGGGCAGAGATCTTCCCGCATCTGCCCAAACTGCGTGCCTTCGTCCGCTGCGCGGTCGATATCCGCAACATCGATGTCGCGGCGGCGTCAGCCGTCGGCGTGCTGGTGACGCGCGCGTCGCCGGGCTTCGTGCCCGCGGTGGCCGAGCTTGCGCTCGGCTTCATGGTCGATCTGTCGCGCGGCGTCTCGCGCGCGACGGCGGACTATCACGCGGGGCGCAAGCCCGAGGTCGTGATGGGGCGTCAGCTCGCCGGGAGCCGCATCGGCATCATCGGTTATGGCAGCATCGGGCGATACCTGGCGCGTCTCGCGCAAGCGCTGGGCATGGAGGTGCTGGTCGCCGATCCCTTCATCACGATCAGCGATCCAGATATCCATCACGTCGCGCTCGATGACCTGCTTGCCCGCGCGGACTATGTCGTCTGTCTCGCCGTTGCCAACGAGCAGACCGAAAATCTGATCGGGCAGGCGGCGCTGTCGCGAATGCAGCCGCATGCCTTCTTCATCAACCTGTCGCGCGGCAATCTCGTCGACGAAGCGGCGCTGGCCGCGGCGTTGCGCGAACAGCGTATCGCAGGCGCCGCGATGGATGTCGGCCGCGCGCCGGACCAGATGCCGACGCCGGATCTCGCAGCACTTCCGAACGTGATCGCCACACCGCATATCGGCGGACTGACGCCGCAGGCGATCGAGCATCAGGCCTCGGAAACCGTGCGGCAGGTCGCGTCCATCATCAAGGGCGAGGCGCCGGTCGGCGCGGTCAATGCCGAGCGCTGGACGCGCCGGCCGTGAGCGGACCGCGCACCGAAACTGCCCTTCTTCTACGGCTGGGTCGTGGTCGCGGTGACGTTCGTCACGATGGCGATCGGCGTCAATGCGCGCACCGCGTTCTCGCTGTTCTTTCCGCCGATCATCTCGGAGTTCGGCTGGGAGCGTGGCGTCACGGCGGGCGCGTTCTCGTTCGGCTTCGTGGTGTCGGCCATCGTCAGCCCGCTGATCGGGAGGCTGATGGATCGCGCCGGACCGCGCGCGGTGATGGAGGTTGGTGTGGTGCTGATGGGCGGCGGCCTGCTGCTGGCGCCGCTCACGACGGAGCCCTGGCATCTCTATCTCACGATCGGCGTGCTGGTCGGCGGCGGGCAGCGTCTGTCTCGGCTATTCCGGCTTCTCGCTGTTCCTGCCGAACTGGTTCATCCGCCGCCGTGGCCTTGCGATCGGCATCGCCTTCGCCGGCGTCGGCATCGGCTCGGTGACGCTGCTGCCCTGGGTGCAGCACATGATCGAGCAGGGCGGCTGGCGCAGCGCCTGCACCGCGATGGGTCTGTTGATTCTGATCGCGCTGGTGCCGATCAACCTGCTGCTGCGCAAGCGTCCGGAGGATATCGGACTGCGGCCGGATGGCGACGCCGCGCTGTCCGCGTCATCGGCGAGGCCGGTGTCCAACATTCGTCGATCCGGTCTGGGCCGCGACCGACTGGACGCTGGCGCGTGCGCTGCGCACCGCGCGGTTCTGGTGGATCGCGGTCGGCTATTTCTGCGGTCTGTATGTCTGGTACGCGGTGCAGGTGCATCAGACCAAGTTTCTGCTCGAGATCGGCTTCAGCCCGAGCCTTTCGGTCTGGGCCCTGGGCTTGGTCAGCCTGCTTGGCATTCCCGGACAGATCATGCTCGGACATCTGTCCGACCGGATCGGGCGCGAGACGATCTGGTCGATCAGCTGCGCGGGCTTTGCGATCTGCTTCGCGGCGCTGATCGCGCTGAAATACGAGCCCTCGCTGGCCCTGGTCTATCTGATGGTGTTCGCGCAGGGCGCGCTGGGCTACGGGGTGACCTCGGTGATGGGTGCGGTGGTGCTGGAGATCTTCCAGGGGCCGCATTACGGCAGCATTTTCGGCACCCTCATGGTGATGGCGCTGGCGGGCGGCGCAGCCGGGCCCTGGGTGACCGGATATCTGTACGATCTGACGGGCAGCTATACGATCGCGTTTGCGATCGGAGTCGTCGTCAGCGTGATGTCGGCGTTGGCGATCTGGCAGGCGTCGCCGGGAAAAATTCGCGCGGTCGCTGGCCGGCTCGCATCAACATGAGGTGATGCCCATCGCGCGCTGCAGGTCGTCGATGGCGCGCAGGAAGCTGTCGGGCGGCGTGGTTTCCGGATCGATCAGGCGATGCAGGCGAAAGCCATCCTCCAGCGCCAGCACGATCGCTGCCATCCATGCCGGGTTTCGCGCGCCGCTCTTGCCGCTGTTCTTCGCCGTGGTCTCGACGATGTCGGCAATCAATTGTCGGCGCGCGCGCAGACGTTTGGCAAGCTCGGGCCGGCGCTTCTCGGCGCGCGCCACGAACAGGATCATCTCCATGTGAAGAAGCGGCGAGCGCGCGAGCGGGTCCTGCCGGCTGCGGTCCATGGTCCTCAGCGCATTGAGGAATTCGGGCAGCGTCTTGTGCGTGGTGAGCAGATCGAGATTGCGCCGGATGGACTGTTCGACATGATCCTCGAGCATCGCGATGATCAGTTCGTCCTTGCTCTTGAAGTTCGAATAGAACGCGCCGCGCGTGAAGCCGGCCGCGGCCGCGATCGCCTCGATGCTGGCCCCGCCAATTCCCTGTTCCTCGAACACCTGCGCCGCCGCTTCGAACAGCTTGTCGCGGGTGTCGTCCCTGGTCGGTCTCGTGCGAACTCTTGACATCGGCCTTCTTTAGGACACAATGCAACTCGATACAATAGTGTATCGAGTTTCCGGATCGAGATCGCCGATGCCCAGAACGATGACAGCCATGGATCGGCGCTGCAACGGGAGGTCACCATGAACGAACATGTTCAAGCCGAGAAGACCGAGCCTCTGTTCAATCCGCTCGCGCCGGAGTTCATTCGCGATCCCTATCCATTTTATGAGCGGCTGCGCACGACCGATCCCGTCCATCTCAATGAGCACGGCTCTTTCGTCGCGAGCCGCCATGCGGAGGTCAGCCTCGTCCTGCGCGACAAGCGTTTCGGCAAGGACTATGTCGAGCGCACCGTGCGCCGCTATGGCCCGAAGATCCTCGAGGAGCCGATCTTCCGCAGCATGAGCCACTGGATGCTGCAGCAGGATCCGCCGGATCACACGCGGCTGCGCGGCCTGGTGGTGAAGGCGTTCACCGCGCGCCGGGTCGAGGACATGCGTCCACGCATTCAACAGGTGGTCGACCAGACCATCGACGCCGTGATCGACCATGGTCACATGGACCTGATCGAGGACTTCGCATTCCGCCTGCCTGTCACGATCATTTGCGACATGCTCGGGATTCCGGAGGAGCATCGCGAGGCCTTCTACAGGGGTTCGCGCGATGGCGGCCGTGTGCTCGAGCCGGTGCCGATGACGCCGGAAGAGATCGCCCAGGCCAATGCCGGAAATTTGATGGCGAAGATGTATTTCGAGCAGCTCTTCGAGCTGCGCCGGCGCAGTCCGGGCGATGACCTCACGACGCAACTGGTGCAGGCCGAGGAGGACGGCAGCAAGCTGACCAATGAGGAACTGACCGCCAATATCATCCTGCTGTTCGGCGCGGGCCACGAGACCACCGTCAACCTGATCGGCAACGGCCTGTTGGCGCTCTATCGCAATCCCGATCAGCTCGCGCTGCTGAAGGCTAAACCCGCGCTCGTCAGCAACGCGGTCGAGGAGTTCCTGCGCTATGATTCGTCCGTGCAGCTCACGGGCCGGGTCGCATTGGAAGATATCGAGGATCTCGGCGGCAAGAAAATCCCCAAGGGCGAAACCGTGCTGTGCCTGCTGGGCTCGGCCAATCGCGATCCGGCGGCCTATCCTGACCGGCCCGATCGTCTCGACGTCACGCGCGCCAATGTGCGTCCCTTGTCGTTCGGCGGCGGCATTCACCATTGCCTGGGGGCGCAACTCGCGCGTATCGAGGCGGAAATCGCCATCTCGACCCTGTTGCGGCGGTTGCCCGAGCTGCGGCTGGATGACGCGGACAATCCGGAGTGGCGGCCGACTTTCGTGCTGCGCGGCCTGAAGCGGTTGCCGGCGAGCTGGTGAGCTGAATCCGCGGATTTGTCTCGTCCGCCGGAGCGGTCGTCGACGTTTACCATGCTACTCGCGAGAGGCGGGCGGCACTGGTCGATTCCACCGCACCGGGCTGTGACTTCGCCGCACTTCCCTCTATATAATGTATATTGTGCGGTGCCGTCGTCGGCGCGGCCTCAGGGCCGCCGACAACGGCGCCTGCGCCCCAAGAGGAGAGACCGTGCAGACGACGCTGCTCGGAGTGGCCATTGCCTTCATCGTTGCGCTGCTCGCCGCGCTGATCGGGCCATATTTCATCGACTGGAACCAGTTTCGGCCGCAGTTCGAGGCCGAGGCGAGCAGGGTTGTCGGCGCGCCGGTGCGGGTTGCGGGCAACCTGAGTGCGCGGCTGCTGCCGGCGCCGTCACTCGGCCTGCGCTACGTGGTTATCGGCCGCTCCAACGACCTCGGCAAGGTGCGCGCCGAGCGGCTCGACGTCGAATTCAGCCTCGGCGATCTGATGCGCGGCGAATGGCGCGCCAACGAGTTGACCATCGGCGGCGCCGCACTCGATATCGGGCTCGACCCGCAGGGGCAGATCGATTGGCCGATCGCCGACGGAAAGTTCAATTTCGGTTCGCTCTCGATCGACCGGCTGAATCTCAATGGACGCGTGGCGCTGCATGATGCCGCGAGCCGGCAGACACTGGAATTGAACGACATCGTCTTCTCCGGTGAGGTGCGCTCGCTGGCCGGCTCGGTTCGTGGCGACGGAAAGTTTTCCGTGGACGGCGCGCGCTACGGCTTCAACGTGTCCTCGGGCCAGACCTCCGATGGCAGCGGCACCCGCATCCATTTGCGCATCGACCCGAGCGACCGCACGCCGTCGGCCGACTTCGACGGCGTGCTCGGCTTCGAGGGCCGTTCGCCGCGCTTCAATGGCGCAATCGCGCTTGCCGCGCCTTCGCCCAAATCCAAGTCCGGGGACACCGCGCCGACCGCCTGGCGGATCGCAGCCAAGGTCAAGGCCAATCGCGACGTGGCGCGAATTCGAGCAAATCGACGCGAGCTACGGCAACGATGAGCGCGCGCTGAAATTCGCAGGTCTCGGCGAAGCCCGCTTTGGCGCCTCGCCGTTGCTGCATGTGACGCTGTCGGCGCGCCAGCTCGATGCCGACAGGTTCCTGTCCAAGGGCAACGAAAAGGATGATGCAAAGGACAATCCAAGCGATGCCGCGAAGGCCAGTTCGATAGAGCCCGCGCGCCTGCTGCCGGGATTACGGTCTGTGATCGCGGCTTTGCCGCGCCCGCCGATCGCGACACAAGTCAGCTTCAGCTCCGAACAGATCACGCTGGGTGGCCGCCCGCTACAGAATCTCAACGCCAAGCTGTATAGCGACGCCGCGGCCTGGGCGATCGACCGGATGGATTTCCGTGCGCCTGGCGCGACGCAGATCTCCTTCACCAGCGCCGGCAGCCTCGCCGCGCCGTCCGGCGATTTCTCGGGCGTGCTCGATATCGACTCCTCCGATCCTGACGTGCTGATGATGTGGCTGCAGGGCCGCAACGATCTCAGCTATCGCAGCCAGAAGCCGTTGCGGTTGCATGGCAATATCAACGTCGCCGCGGATCGCGTCAGGCTCGATGGGTTGAAAGCCGAGATCGAAGGCGGCGTCGTCGAGGGGAGTGTCGAGCTTGCGAACCCCGTAGCCGGTGCCGGCTCGCATCTCGATGCGGCGTTGAAGGCGGAGCGTCTCGATCTGGATGCCGCAAGCGCCGTCGTGAGATCATTGGCGGGTCCGCAGTCGGACTGGCCCGACGAAGCGCGAGTGTCGCTCGACGTCGGGCGCGCGATCTCCTCCGGACAGGAGCTGCGGCCCTTCTTCGCGAAATTCGGCTATACGCCGAAAGCGTTTCTGCTCGACCGCCTGAAGTTCGGACAGTCCGATGGGGTCATGCTGGACAGCAGCGGCAGTTTCAACCGCGCCGATTTGAACGCCAGGCTGAACGTTGACGCCTCGACCGCGTCGATAGGCCAGTTGACGGGACTGATTGCACCGCTTGCGCCATCGCTGGCGGCGCGGCTCAACACGGTTGCGACGCCGTCCGGTCCGGTGCGAGCGAAATTCGCGCTGAATCTCGGCGGGAGCAAGGAACAGGCCGCCGACCGTATCGCCGCGCGCCTCGACGTCGATCTCGATGCGCCGCAGCTTCGCGGTCATACCATCGTGACCGCGACGCCGCCGAGCGCTGCGATCCGCAGTCTCGACCTCGAAAGCCTTCGCCTCAGCGATCTCAAGATCGAGACAAGGCTGACCGCGCAGCGTGGCACTGCTCTGATTGGCTTGCTCGGGCTTGATCAGGTGGTCGCGGCCGGCGAGAGCGCGGTGCAGTTCGAGGGTGCGGCGAACGGCGTGTGGGGCAAGCCGCTCAGGGTGAATGCCAAGCTATGGGGCGCCGGAATGGATGCCGATGCGCAGGGCACGGTCGATCCGTCGACGTCGGAGGCCGGGGTGAACTTGCGGGTTCGCAGCGTCAATCTGGCGCCGATCTTCGGCCTGCCGTCATCGGACAACTCGCTGCGGAATGTCAGGCTATTCGCGCGGGCCTCTCTCGCCGGCAACAAGCTCACATTCGACGATCTCGACAGCGTCGCCGCCGGTTCGAGGTTACGCGGGCGGCTGACCGTGAACCTGGACGATCAACGGAGCGTGGACGGCGAAATCGGTCTCGACGCGCTCGACCTGACGTCTGCCTTTGCCTTCGCAATCGGCGCCGCAGGTCATGATGCGGCGGAGCCGTTCACCGCCGGGCTGGTGAAGGGCTGGCGTGGCCGCATCGCCTTTCAGGCGTTGGGCGGCACGCTGCCGGACGGCGCGGAGTTGCGTCCGGTCAGCGGCACGATCCGCAGCGACGGCCAGTCGCTGACATTGGACGGCATCAAGGGACGCATTGGCGGCGGCGACGTGACCGCGACGATCGACGCCAAGCAGGACGCCGCCGGCATATCGCTGAACGGGCGGATCGAGCTTGCCGGCGTCGACGGCGGCGCGCTGCATTATCGCGGCCTGAAAATGCCCGCAGGCCGTACGTCATTGCAGATGACACTGTCGAGCCAGGGCCGCAGCGTCGCGGCGCTGGTCGGCGCGCTGTCCGGCAGCGGCACCGCGACGCTGGACTCCGCAAGCCTCGCCGGTCTCGATCCGCGCGCCTTCGATGTTGCGATCCGCGCCAGCGACTCCGGCCAGCCGACCGACGAGGCACGGCTGCGGCAGATCGTCGACCCCGTGCTGTCCGCAGGCAGCCTGCCGGTTGCCTCGGCGCAGATTCCGTTCAGCATCAGGGACGGGCGGCTGCGCATCGGCGCGACCACGCTCGAAGCCACGGGCGCACGCGCCATCATATCCGGCGGTTACGATTTCCCGGCGGATCAGGTCGACATCCGCGCCAGCCTCGCATCGACGGCGCCCGGCGCGCCGAGCGGCCTTCCCGAAATCCAGCTCTTCACGGTCGGTTCGCCCGACGCTCTGCATCGCTCGCTCGACGTGGCCGCGCTGTCGTCGTGGCTCGCGGTGCGGACGATCGATCGCGAAACGCGGCGGCTGGATTCGATCGAGCGTGGTGAGCCGGTGCCGCCGGAGCCGGGGGTCCCGCCGTCGACCGCGTCATTGCCGTCGCCCGCCACTGCGCCTGACGCTTCTCCGTCCGAGGCACTGCTGCCGCATCGTCCGGCGCCGAAGCCAAAAATGGTGGCGCCGCGGCCGCCCGCGGTTGCGCCGCCGCCGATCGTGTCTCAGCAGGTCGCGCCGCTGCCGCCGCCGATCGACGTCAGGCCCGTGCCGGGCTCGCCGGCGCTCAAGCCGAAGCCGCGCGCACCGTTGGTGCTGGCGCCGCCGCTTGCGATTCCGTAAGGACCGAGAGACCGCCGGTAGGCGTTCAACCCGCGCCGAGCGCGATGGCGATGTTGTAGGTGGCGAGGCTCGCGACATAGGCGAGCGCCAGCATATAGGCGAAGGTCACCACCATCCATTTCGTGCTTCCGGTCTCGCGACGGATCACGGCGAGCGTGGATGCGCATTGCGGCGCAAAGATATACCAGGCGAGCAGCGACAGCGCGGTCGCGAGGCTCCATTTGGTGGCGAGCATCTGCCCGATCTGCTCGGCGGCCTCCTTGCCGCCTTCGATGGCGTAGACCGTGCCGAGGGCTGCGACCGCGACTTCGCGCGCCGCCATGCCGGGGATCAGCGCCACCGCGATTTGCCAGTTGAAGCCGACCGGAGCGAGCAGCGGCGCGATCGCCTTGCCGATCATCGCGGCAAGGCTGTAGTTGATCGCGGGTTCGTCGGCGCCGGCCGGCGGCTGCGGAAACGACGCGAGGAACCAGATCAGCACCATCATGGCGAAAATCGTGGTGCCGGCGCGCTGCAGGAACATCTTGGCGCGATTGGTGATGCCGATCGCGATGCCGCGCAGCCGCGGCAGCTTGTAGTCGGGCAGTTCCAGCATGAAGGGCGCGGGCTGATAGTCGCGCCACATGAAGAACTTGATCAGGAACGACACGCCGAGCGCGCTGGCGATGCCCACGGTGTAGAGGCCGAACATCACGAGCCCCTGCAGGTTGACCCAAGCCCCACTACCTGCTTCGCCGGAATGAAGGCGGAGATGATCAGCGTATAGACGGGAATGCGCGCCGAGCAGGTCATCAGCGGCGCGATCAGGATCGTCGTCAGCCGGTCGCGGCGACTATCGATCACGCGCGTCGCCATGATGCCCGGGATCGCGCAGGCGAAGCTCGACAGCAGCGGAATGAAGGCGCGGCCATGCAGCCCGGCGCCGCCCATGATGCGGTCCATCAGGAACGCGGCGCGCGCCATGTAGCCGAAATCTTCCAACAGCAGGATGAACAGGAAGATGATGATGATCTGCGGCAGGAACACGATGACGCTGCCGACACCGGAGATCACGCCGTTCTGCAGGAAGCTCTGCAGCAGCCCCGCGGGCAGGGTGTCGTGGACATATTGTCCGAGCGCGTCGAAGCTCGACGACAACAGCTCCATCAAGGGCTGCGCCCAGGCGAACACCGCCTGGAACATCACGAACAGGATCAGGAGCAGGATCAAAAGGCCCCCGACGGGATGCAGCACCACGGAATCGATCCGCGCGGTCCAGGTGTCGGGCCGCTCCGGCAGGCTGACGCTGGTGGCGATGATGCGGTCGGCCTCGCGCTGGGTGGCGCGCAGTTCCGCTGCGGTGAGCGGCCGCCAGAGATTTGGCCGGTCGGGCGAGGGCGCCTGCGCCAAAAGCTCGTCGGTGAGGCGAAGCAGGTCGGCGGTGCCGCCCTTGCGCACGGCGATCGAGGTGACGACGGGAACGCCGAGCGCTTCCGACAGCTTCGGCACGTCGACGGTGACGCCGCGGCGCGCGGCGATGTCGAACATGTTGAGCACCAGCGCCAGCGGCCGGCCGGTGCTCTTGAGCTCGAGCAACAGGCGGATCGTCAGCCGCAGGTTGGTGGAGTCGGCGACGCACAGCACGAGGTCGGGCAGCGATTCGCCCTTGGTGCGGCCGAGCACGATGTCGCGCGTAATCTCCTCATCCGGGCTGCGGCCCCGCAGCGAATAGGTGCCGGGCAGGTCGACCAGCGAGACCTGCCGTCCCATCGGGGTGACGAACGAGCCTTCCTTGCGCTCGACCGTGACGCCCGGATAGTTCGCAACTTTCTGCCTGCTGCCGGTCAGCGCATTGAACAGCGAAGTCTTGCCGCTGTTCGGCGTGCCCACCAGCGCCAGATGCATCAACGAAGTTTCCATGACGTCTTGTATCCGGTCGCCTCAGGCGACGATGATGGCCATCGCTTCACGCCGGCGTACGGCGATGGTGACATTCTCCACGCGAACCGCGATCGGATCCCGTCCGACGATGCCCTCATGCAGCACCTGAACCTTGGCGCCTTCGACGAAGCCGAGCTCGATCAGCCGGCTTTCGAGCTCCTCGTCAGGCAGCGCCGAGCCGATGCCGCCGACGGCCAGATGCTGTATCACCCCGGCATAGCCGGGCCGCGCCAGGCCAAGCGGCATTTGCGGCTTCGTGTCGTTCTGTTCGGTCATGTAGCTGTATTTTCAACCGGATGGCGATAGGTCAAGCGCTGCGATCCGCACGCTCTTGCATCTTAGAGTGATTATAAGGAGCAACCATGAGGCCGGCGTAAATACGACACGAACGGGCCTTTGGCGCGTCCTGCTTCGGGCCATCAGCCGGCCGTTCGTTGTTCCACCCCTCACGTTTCCGAGAGACCCGGCTGCTGCGGAATTTCGGCGCCGGGCCGGGGTCTTCACGGCACGCGGAGCAACCGCGCCAGACCGCAACAGGGAGGCTCGCATGACACGATTTGCGACCAGTTTGGTGACGCTGGCATTATTTTCGGGAGGGGTCATCGCAGGAGTGATCGCAACGGCGCCGACGATACCGGCCTTTGCGGCCGGTGGAGGCGGCGGCGGAGGCGGGGGCGGTGCCAACGATGATGTCATGCGGCCGCCCGCGACATCGCCTCCTCCGGGCACGCGCTCGAGCCACCGGAGGAAAGCCCAGAAGCAATCCTTCCTCAGTGACCCCGCATTCGCCGAGGGATACCGGTCGGCCTATTCGACGATCTACGACGGTCACGATTACGCTGCGGCCATCGCCCAACTCAGGGCGCTCGGCCACGACGATTACGCCAATGTCGCCAACCTGATCGGCTATTCCTATCGCAAGCTCGGCAACTACGAGCTCTCGCAGGTCTGGTATGAGCGCGCGCTGAAATCAGATCCGAACCATGTCCTGACCTGGAATTATTACGGCCTCTGGCAGATCGAGCGGGGCAATCGCGATCAGGCGGAATATCACCTGAAGCGTATCGCCTCGATTTGCGGCACCGATTGCGACGAGTATCGGACGCTGGCCGAGGCGCTGGAAAAGCCGCCCGGCACGGGCCTCGTCTACTGATTGATGCGATAAGTGTTCTGAATGCGCGGCCCGCCAGAGCGGGTGGGCGCTGACGTCATGTTGCGGCGCGGCGCGGACCGGTGGGCGCGCATCCTGACATCGCGCCCACCGGGACCCGCCGACCTAACTCATCCTGCTGATCTGCGTATGACCTTCTCGGAAAACCGGTCTTTCAGTTTTCCGCATCGCGCGTCTCAGGGCTTCGATGCTCTCACGGCTTCGATTCCTGCGTCGAGGCGAGTGCGCGGGACTTGAAGTAGTCGAGCACGAACAGCCGGATCGCCGAGGATAGATTTCCCTGCTGGCGGTTGCTGTCGATTTCGCCGACGAGTTCCGACAACGTCATGTTGCGGAGTCCGGAGATCTCCTTCATGCCGTTCCAGAACGCCTCTTCGAGGCTCACGCTGGTCTTGTGACCCGCGACAACGATCGAGCGTTTCACCACGGGCGACTTCATGACGCGTCCTCGCTCTCCAATTTATGCTGATCGAGCGTGTCGCTCGCATTCTGGCTGCGCTTCGCATCTGCGAGGCGCTCGGATTTGGTCCTGCCAAATCGGACGCGATTGGTCTCGGCCTGTCGATCGGACTGTTCGCGGTCTTTGCGCTTCTTGAAACGTTTCAGATTGACCAAGTCCCCCATGGCGACCTCGTCAGGACACAACAAAAAATTCATGGCGCGGGTGCGCAAAATTGCCATCCGCCGATACGGTACGCGCGATGGCTCGCTCAGTCATCATTGCTGGAAAACCTTCGATAAATCCTCACTGTCAGCATCAAACGGATGTTTCGCGGTGCGAAAACAACAACCTTGGTGCCTGCCGCAGCCGAGTGAAAATGACGTAACTGCCAGTCAAACTCAGTCTTCAGTCGCTATGGTCTATAGCTATATCCGCGTACCGTAACTACCCGTAGTATTCCGGTGTGCGTAAATCAGCATTAACCGGGGTGAATCATCTGCCCCGGCTGTACGAGACGATCGAACTCTTCGGCAGACACAAAGCCGAGACGCAACGCTTCTTCCTTCAATGTTGTGCCACGCAAATGCGCGGACTTCGCAACTTTTGCGGCGTTATCATAGCCTATTTTTGGCGCGAGTGCGGTGACGAGCATCAGCGAGCGCTCCATCAATTCGCGAATGCGCTTCTCGTCGGCGCGAATTCCCTCGATGCAATTTTCCCTGAACGAGCGCACGGCATCCGCCATCAATTGGATGGAGCTCATCATGCAAGAGGCGAGCACCGGCTTGTAGACGTTGAGCTCGAAATGTCCCTGGCTGCCGGCGACCGTGATCGCCGTATGATTGCCGAACACCTGGCAGCAGACCATCGTCATCGCTTCGCACTGCGTCGGATTGACCTTGCCCGGCATGATGGAAGAGCCCGGCTCGTTTTCCGGCAAAATCAGCTCGCCCAATCCGGAACGCGGCCCGGATCCCAGCAGACGGATGTCGTTTGCGATCTTGAACAGTCCCGTCGCAACCGAATTGATCGCGCCATGCGCAAAGACATAGGCGTCGTTGGAGGCCAGCGCTTCGAACTTGTTGATGGCGCTGGTGAAGGGAAGCTTGGTGATGGCCGCGACGTGCTTGGCGAACAGCCGCGCAAATCTCGGTTTGGAATTGAGGCCGGTGCCGACGGCGGTGCCGCCTTGCGCGAGCGGATAGAGATCCCTCAGCGCGGTGCGCAGCCGCGCGATGCCGCTCTCGATCTGCGCGGCATAGCCGGAAAACTCCTGGCCGAGCGTCAGCGGCGTTGCGTCCTGGGTGTGGGTGCGGCCGATCTTGACGATCTTCGCGAACGCCTTTTCCTTGCCTTGCAGCGCGCGATGCAGCTCGGTCAGCGACGGAATGAGGTCGGACGACATGCGTGTCGCGGCCGCGATGTGCATCGCGGTCGGAAACGAGTCGTTCGACGACTGGCTCATGTTGACATGGTCGTTGGGATGGACCGGCTTCTTGCTGCCGAGCTCGCCGCCAAGCAGCTCGTTGGCGCGATTGGCGATCACCTCGTTGAGGTTCATGTTGGTCTGCGTGCCGGAGCCGGTCTGCCACACGACGAGCGGGAAATGATCGTCGAGCTCGCCGTCAATGACCTCGCGCGCGGCGCGGGCGATGGCGCGGCTGCGGCGCTGGTCGAGCAGGCCGAGCTCGCGGTTGGTCTCGGCCGCGGCAAGCTTGACGATGCCGAGTGCGCGCACGATCGCGATCGGCATCCGGTCCTGGCCGATGCGGAAGTTCTGCAGCGAGCGCTGCGTCTGCGCGCCCCAGTAACGATCCGCCGGGACCTCGATCGGGCCAAAGCTGTCGGTCTCGGTGCGTGTCCGGTTGCCGCGCTGCGATTTTGCCGATGAAGTCATGACGCACGTTCACCTGTCGGTCGGTTTGCTCCCGCCGGCCGCGAACCAAATGTGTTGCCGCGAAGGCGTGCGCTTGAATGACGTCGTGGTTATTTCTTGCGGAAGCGATCGAGCCGCACGACCTCGGCGCCTTCGCTCGGCTTCGCGGGCTCCTCGGCCGCCGTTTCGGGACCTGCCGCTTCGGTCACCGGCTCAGGTTCCGGCGTTGCGACCGCCGAGGGGGCAGGGGGCCGCCGGGAGATTTTTCGCCGGCGCTTCGGCGAGCCGCGTCCGAAGGTTCGAATTGCAGAGGCGAATTGCACCGAGGGATCGAAGAAGCTCTTGATCGCGCTGAACGGCACCACCAGGCGCTCCGGAATGCCGCCGAAGGACAGTCCAACCTCGAAGCGATCCTCCGTCACCACCAGATCCCAGAACTGGTGCTGCAGGATGATCGTCATCTCTTCCGGATATTGCGCGAGCAGCCGCGGCGATATTTTCACGCCCTCGGCCGAGGACACGAAGGTGATGAAGAAATGATGCTCGCCCGGCAATCCGTGGGCGGCGGCGTCGGTCAACACCCGCCGCAACACGCCGCGCAGCGCGTCGCGTGCCAGGACGTCGTATCGGATATGATCGGTCGCCATTGCCCGTCCTGTGTCCGTCCTGTTGCGGCCGTCCCGTTGCAGCCGCGCTGTCGAGTCCAACATGCCGCCGGAGAACCGGCAGCGCTGCCTGTCGCCCGACTCGCTTTTGTCCTGCTCATGGTACCCCGCCGGCCGGCCGAGGTCAGCAGCGCCGTCGATGGAAGTCACAGCGAACGCGACCCTGGAGACAGGTAGATGAAGTGGAGGCTTCTGTTGCCAGGTGCCTCCGAACCCCGCCTAACGGAGCTTAACCCGTTAGGACTTCAGAATGGTCTTTCAAACTGCGTTACGCAGCCTGAGCAACCGGAGCAAAGTTGTCGTTGGCAACTATTGCAGTAGCCCGATAACGGCGGAACAATACCGGGAAAAAGCTCGCCCTTTACGCCCTCGTCGATCCTATTTCGCCCCCGCCGAAGCCCGCCGAGACGGCGGGCTTTGGTGGAGGCGCCGGGTACCGCCCCCGGGTCCGAATGGTTTATTGCGACGGCGATTTATTTCCATAGCCGGCGAACCGGCACCCCCAATATAGGGGGCAAAGGTTGAGAAAGACAGTGTCCGATCCGACACATTCTCGGCCTGAAAATGACCGCTTCCGGTGCAGAACACGCCGAAGTGGGTTGGCCGGGGCGAGAGGCGCGTTCTAAATGTTGCCTCATGTCCCCGGATTCCCCGCCAGCCGCCGTTACGGCGGCCGATCGTCCCCCAGCCATCAATCAATCCCCGCCGACCGTGGTCGCGCTGTTTTTTGCGTTTGCGAAGATGTCGCTGGCCGGTTTCGGCGGCGTGCTGGCCTTTGCCCGCCGCGGCATTGTCGAAGAGCACCGCTGGATGACCGCGGACGAGTTCAACGAAACCTTCGCGCTGTGCCATTTTCTGCCGGGTCCCAACATCGTCAACCTGACGGTGGTGTTCGGATCGCGCTTCCGCGGCATCGTCGGCGGCATCGCAGCCTTTGCCGGTCTGGTCGGCCCGCCGATGCTGCTCGTCACGGTCCTGGCCGCGCTCTACATGCGTTTCGGCGACGTCGATGCGCTGCGGCGCATCCTGGCCGGCATATCCTGTGGCGCGGTGGGCCTTCTGATCGCGGCGCTGTTCAAGATGATGCTGCCGCTGCTCAAGCGGCGCGACGCGGTCGCCTTCGTCGTGATGGTCCTGGTGTTCATCGCGATCGGAATCATGCGGCTGCCGCTGCAGGCCGTGCTTCTGGTGGCGATCCCGATCAGCATCGGCATCACTTTCCTGATCCGGCGGCGGGGCGCGGCATGAATCCGAACGCCAACCCGGTCTGGTCGCTGATCGTCACCTTCGGCCTGATGTCGCTGTTCGCGGTCGGTGGCGCCAATGCGGCCATTCCGGAGATGCACCGCATCGCGGTCGAAGTCCATCACTGGATGACCGACCGGGAATTCGCCGACATCTATGCGATCTCCCAATTGTCGCCCGGGCCGAACGTGCTGATCGTGACCCTGATCGGTTATTCCGTCGCGGGCATCGCGGGTGCGCTCGCCGCGACACTCGCGATGTGTGTGCCGACGGCGGCGCTTGCCTATTTCGTGAGCCGATGGCTCGCGCAGGCGCGCCAGTCGCGATGGCCGTCCATCATTCAGACATCGCTGGTGCCGCTCTCGATCGGACTGATGGCGGCGAGCGCCTGGATCGTGGCGCAGGCCGCTGACCGGACCTGGGCTGCCGTGCTTGCGACGATCGCCGCTGCTGTTGTTCGCTGCCTCGACGAGGTTCAATCCGCTCTGGATTCTCCTCATCGGGGGATGCCTGGGTTTCGCTGGCGTTATCTGAGGAAAGCCGCTAGGCAAGGGGCCGGGCGGGTGGCATCCCAGCCGATGACCTAAGGAATAGGCCGGCGCAAGCCGGTTGCGGAGGAAATATGTATGGCCGAAACAATGGGCCACTTACCGGACCGAGACGGCGACCGCGCCGGCGGTGCGCATACACCACCGGCGCGTTGGTGATCCTGGTCTGGCGTTCGCGCCGCAGATCATCGAGTTCGCTGACGTCGTGCGCCGGATTGATCTTCAATTTCTCCGGACGCGATCCGTTGCAGGTGTTGTCCGCGCATGGCTCGTCGCTGATTCTCGCCGTCTCGAATCTTGCGACGCAGTCGTTCGGCGGCAAGGCTGCTTTGTCCTCCGATGCGCTGCTGGCGCTGATCTACAGCTATCCGATGCTCGCGGTCGCGGTGTTCACGTTCCTGGTCAGGTCGCGCTCGCCGCAGGATTATTTCGGCGGCGTGGTCATGATGGGGCTCGCGCTGTTCGCGCTGTGGGCGTCGAGCGACCTGCAGGGCATGCACGGTTTCTCGTTCGGCGCCGGCACCGCGCCGCGCATGTTCGGCGTGCTGTTGCTCTTGCTTGGCGGCGCTGTCGCCGGCGTCGGGCTTGTGACGGATGGTCCGAAGCTCGCGACCTATCACTGGCGCGGTCCGCTGTTCGTCATGCTTGCGATCGTTTGCTTCGCCCTGTCGATCCGGCCGCTCGGCCTGGTGGTCTCGGGTCTGGCGAGCTTCCTGATCGCGGCACTCGGCACCCACGAGACACGATGGGTCGAGACCCTGATCGTCGGCGTCTGCCTGACGGGCGCCTGCGCGCTGCTATTCCCTTATGTGCTGGGACTGCCGATGCCGTTGTTCCCGCGTTTCCTGGTGCAGTGAGGGCGTAATGGAGCTGTTTGCAAATCTCGCCCACGGTTTCGTCGTTGCGTTCTCGCCGATCAATCTTCTGATGTGCCTGATCGGCGCGCTGGTCGGCACGTTGGTCGGCGTGCTCGCCGGGCATCGGCACCATCGCAACGGTGGCGATGCTGTTGCCGATCACCTTTGGTCTGCCGCCGGTCGGCGCGCTGATCATGCTCGCCGGCATCTATTACGGCGCCCAATATGGCGGCTCGACCACGTCGATCCTGGTCAACATTCCCGGCGAAGCCACCTCGGTGGTGACCGCGCTCGACGGCTTCCAGATGGCGAAGCAGGGCCGCGCCGGTCCGGCGCTTGCAATCGCTGCGATCGGCTCGTTCTTCGCCGGTTGCGTGGCGACCGTGCTGATCGCGATCCTCGGCGCGCCGCTGACGAAGCTCGCATTGGCGTTCGGCCCGGCCGAGTATTTCTCGCTGATGGTGCTCGGCCTGATCTTTGCGGTGGTGCTGGCGAAAGGCTCGGTCTTGAAGGCGGTCGCGATGATCGTGTTCGGCCTCCTGCTCTCGATGGTCGGCTCCGACATCGAGACCGGCGCCTCGCGCATGGCGTTCAACATCCCCGAACTCGCCGATGGCCTCGGCTTCGCAACGGTCGCCATGGGCGTGTTCGGCTTTGCCGAGATCATCCGCAATCTCGACGCCGGCGCCGAGATGGACCGCGACCTGGTGCAGCAGAAGATCACGGGCCTGATGCCGACCAAGAAGGACCTGATCGACTCCGCACCTGCGATCCTGCGCGGCACCGCGCTGGGATCGATCCTCGGCATTTTGCCGGGCGGCGGCGCGGTCATCGCGTCGTTCGCGGCCTATACGCTGGAGAAGAAGCTCGCAAAGGATCCGTCGCGGTTCGGCCGCGGCGCGATCGAAGGCGTGGCGGCGCCGGAGAGCGCCAACAACGCGGCGGCGCAGACCTCCTTCATTCCGCTGCTCACGCTCGGCATCCCGCCGAACGCGGTGATGGCGCTGATGGTCGGCGCGATGACCATCCACGGCATCGTGCCGGGACCGCAGGTGATGCAGAAGCAGCCCGATCTGGTTTGGGGCATGATCGCCTCGATGTGGATCGGCAATCTGATGCTGATCATCATCAACCTGCCGCTGGTCGGCATCTGGGTGCGTCTGCTCCGGGTGCCGTACCGGCTGATGTTCCCCTCGATCGTGATCTTCTGCTCGATCGGGATCTACTCGGTCAACAATGCTCCGGTGGACGTGATCCTCGCGGGCGCGTTCGGCCTGGTCGGCTACTGGCTGATCAAGCATGATTTCGAGCCTGCGCCGCTGCTGCTCGGCATGGTGCTCGGACCGTTGATGGAGGAGAACCTGCGGCGCGCGCTGTTGATCTCGCGCGGCGACTGGTCGGTCTTCGTCACGCGGCCGCTGTCGGCGGCGCTGATGGCGATCGCGGCGGGGCTCCTGGTGCTCGCGGTGCTGCCCACCCTGCGCAAGAAGCGCGACGAGGTGTTCGTGGAGAGCGAAGGGTAGCTCGAGGCCCCCGGGACAGATTTGCAGGCCAAGGACAAGCAAGGGCGGAACGTCGGTTCCGCCCTTGTTGTTTTGGGGCCGGTCAACATTTTTCCGGGTATAATTGCCGGGCAAAACCGAGTCGGCGCTAGGGGCCGGCCGCGTCCGCCGTTAAATTCGTCGTCCTTTCGCAAAGGCGCCAGCTCAAAGCCATGATCCAGTATCACGACCTGCTCGAACGGATTCTCGCCGACGGCGCGGAGAAGCGCGACCGCACCGGCACCGGCACGCTGTCGGTGTTCGGCCACCAGATGCGCTTCAATTTGTCGGCCGGCTTTCCGATGCTGACAACGAAACGGCTGCCGCTGAAGGCGATCGTGCATGAGTTGTTGTGGTTCCTCAAGGGCGATACCAACGTCAAATATCTGCACGATCACGGCGTCACGATCTGGGACGAATGGGCCGACGCCAACGGCGATCTCGGCCCGGTCTATGGCGCGCAGTGGCGCTCCTGGCCTGCGCCGGACGGACGTACCATCGACCAGATGTCGAACGTGGTCGACATGATCAAGCGCAACCCGGATTCGCGGCGGCTGATCGTCAGCGCCTGGAATCCGGCCGATGTCGACAAGATGGCGCTGCCGCCATGCCACTGCCTGTTCCAGTTCTATGTCGCGAACGGCAGGCTGTCGTGCCAGCTCTATCAGCGCTCGGCGGACGTGTTCCTCGGTGTGCCCTTCAACATCGCCTCATACGCGCTGCTGACCATGATGGTGGCGCAGGTGACCGGGCTGAAGGTCGGCGACTTCGTGCACAGCTTCGGCGACGTGCATCTCTATTTGAACCACATCGAGCAGGCCCGGCTGCAACTGTCGCGCTCGCCGCGTCCGCTGCCCGTGATGCGGATCAATCCCGACGTGACGGATCTGTTCGCGTTCCGCTACGAGGATTTCAAACTCGAGGGTTACGATCCGCACCCGCACATCAAGGCCGAAGTCGCCGTGTGATCTGTTCGCTTTGATCTGCCGAATGTGAGTTCTTCAGCGTGAGTTCTTCAATGTCTTTGGCGATTCGCCGTGCGCGGCCGGATGAAGTCGGCCTGGTTCTGTCTCTGCTCCGCGAACTCGCCGATTATGAGAAGCTGCTCCACGAATTCGAGGTGACGGAAGCCCTGATCGGTGACGGCCTTGTTCGCAGATCAGCCGAGGCTGTTCTGCGAGATCGCGGAGTGGGATGGCGAGCCGGTCGGCTTCGCGGTCTGGTTCGTGAATTTCTCGACCTTCGCCGGCCGACCCGGCATCTTCCTGGAAGACCTGTTCGTCCGCCCGGCCCATCGCGGCAAGGGTATCGGCAAGGCGCTGCTCGCAAATCTTGCCGGCATCTGTCTCGCCAATGGTTGGGTGCGCCTGCAATGGTCGGTGCTGGATTGGAACGCGCCGTCGATCGCCTTCTACAAGTCGATCGGCGCGGTCCTGATGGACGAATGGACGTTGTGCAAGGTGACAGGCCCGGCGCTGTCCGCGCTTGCGAAAGCCAAGCCATGATGAGCAAGCCATGATCGAGCAAGCCTTGATCGAGATCGTGCTCATCGTCGCAGTCGCGGAGAATGGCGTGATCGGAAGCGACGACAGCGATTCCCTGGCGGCTGAAGACCGATCAGGCGCGCTTAAAGGCGATGACGATGGGTAAGCCGATCGTCATGGGGCGTAAGACTTTCGTCTCGCTGCGCCGTCCGCTCCCCGGTCGCACCAATATCGTCATTACGCGCGATCCGGCATTTCGCGCTCCAGGTGCGGTTGTCACCGAACTCGCTCGTGGCGGCGATGGACGTGGCGCGGGGCGATGCGCTGCGACGTTCGGCCGCTGAGATCGCGGTGATCGGGGGGGCCGAGATTTATGCGCAATCGATGGAGAGCGCCGACCGTCTGGAGATGACCGAAGTCCACGCGCGGCCCGACGGCGATACCCGTTTTCCGCCGGTCGATGCCGGCAAATGGCAGGAAGTGGCCCGCCAGCATCATCCGGCGGGCCCCGATGACAGCGCCGCGTTTTCCTATGTGACCTACCGCCGGAAGCGGAATTAACCGCATTCGGTAATGTTACATTGACAATCCGCCGCCTGGGCATAGCTGCTTTCGGCCTGTATTAGCCAGTGTCGGAAGCTTGCGTTGTAAGGGGAGGGGCCGTCCCTTATAAAGCCTGCCCATGTTGCGGGGCCGGGCCGCCAGGGTCCGCACCCCCGCTTAGGAGAGCGTTGATATGCCGTGGAAGAATCAGGGCGGAGGCCCATGGGGCTCGGGTCCAAAGGGGCCGTGGGGCTCCGGTCCGCAACCGGTCGGACCAAGGCCGCCGGATCTCGAGGACCTTCTGCGCCGCGGCCAGGACCGGCTGCAGCAGCTTCTGCCGGGCGGCTATTTCTCCGGCGTCGGCATTGCGCTGATCGTGCTGTTCGCGCTGGTGATCTGGGCCGCGTCCGGAATCTTCCGCGTGCAGTCCGAGGAACTCGGCGTCGTGCTGCGCTTCGGCAAATATGTGCGCGATGAACAGCCCGGGCTGCGTTACCACCTGCCATATCCGATCGAGACAGTGCTGCTGCCGAAGGCGCTGCGCGTCTCGACGATCTCGATCGGCATGACGCTGATCGACGATCCGACGCGGCGCGGCCGCACCATGCGCGACGTGCCCGAGGAAAGCCTGATGCTGACCGGCGACGAGAACATCGTCGACGTCGATTTCACCGTGCTCTGGCGCATCAAGCCGAAGGGCGCGGCTGATTTCCTGTTCAACATCCAGAACCCGGAAGGCACCGTGAAGGCGGTCGCCGAAAGCGCGATGCGCGAGGTGATCGGCCGCTCGAACATCCAGCCGATCCTCACCGGCGCGCGCACCACGATCGAAAACGGCGTTCAGGAACTGATGCAGAAGACGCTCGACAGCTACGGCTCCGGCATTCAGGTCGCGCAGGTGCAGATGCAGAAGGTCGATCCGCCGCAGCAGGTGATCGATGCGTTCCGCGACGTGCAGGCCGCGCGTGCCGATCTCGAGCGGCTGCAGAACGAGGCGCAGACCTATGCCAACCGCGTCGTTCCCGAGGCACGCGGCCGCGCCGCGCAGATCATGCAGGTCTCCGAGGGCTACAAGGAGCAGGCGGTGGCCGAAGCCAGGGGCCAGAGCGCGCGCTTCCTGAAGGTGTATGACGAATACAAGAAGGCGCCGGACGTGACGCGCGAACGCATCTATCTCGAGACGATGGAGCGCGTCCTCGGCGGCTCCGACAAGCTGATCTATGACGGCGGCGCATCGGGGCAGGGGGGTATCGTGCCCTATCTCCCGCTCAGCGAATTGACGGCGAAGCGTCCGGGGACGTCGACGACGACGGGGCAACAGGGTGGCTCCGCCCTGCAGGGAGGCACGCGATGAGGTCTCCCATCACAGGCATCGTTGCCCTTGTCCTGCTGTTCGTCGTCGTCATCATCGCCTACAGCTCCATGTTCACCGTGCAGCAGACCGAGCAGGCTCTGGTGGTTCGCTTCGGCAAACCCGTCGACGTCATCACCGAGCCGGGGCTGAACTTCAAAGTGCCGTTCACCGACAGCGTGATCAGCATCGACAAGCGCATTCTCGATCTGGAAAACCCGTCGCAGGAAGTAATCGCCTCCGATCAGAAGCGGCTCGTGGTCGATGCCTTCGCGCGCTATCGCATCAAGGATGCGCTGCGCTTCTACCAGAGCGTCGGCTCGATCCAGGCCGCCAACATCCAGCTCACCACGCTCTTGAACGCGTCGCTGCGCCGCGTGCTCGGCGAGGTCACCTTCATCACGGTGGTGCGCGACGCGCGTGAGGGGCTGATGGCCAAGATCCGCGACCAGCTCGACAAGGAGGCCGATGGCTACGGCATCCAGGTCGTCGACGTCAGGATCCGCCGCGCCGATCTGCCGGATGCCAACAGCCAGGCGGTCTATCAGCGGATGCAGACGGAACGTCAGCGCGAGGCCGCCGAATTCCGCGCACAGGGCGCCCAGAAGGCGCAGGAGATCCGCTCCAAGGCCGATCGCGAGGCGACCGTGATCGTCGCCGAGGCCAACTCGACCGCCGAGCAGACGCGCGGCGCGGGCGACGCCGAGCGCAACCGGCTGTTCGCGGAAGCCTATGGCAAGGACCCGGACTTCTTCGCCTTCTACCGCTCGATGACGGCCTACGAGAACGGCTTGCGCAACAGCGACACCCGTTTCCTGTTGCGGCCTGACAGCGATTTCTTCCGCTATTTCGGCAGCGCCGCGGGCAGGGCGGCGCCAACGAACGGCTCATCCGTACCGTCCGCGGCGGCAGCCACTCCTGCGGCGTCGCCTCCCGCGCCGAAACAGTAGCGACTGGCAGTTGACAGGGGCGAAGCGACACGGTTGCTTCGCCCTCCAAAAGACAAAAATCCCAGCGGGAGGTTCCAATTCGATGAGGCACATAGCGTTCGCCGACTTCCTCATCGGTGTGGGTATCCTGTTCGTGATTGAAGGGTTGATGTTCGCGGCAAGCCCGGCCTGGATGCGGCGGGCGATGAAAAGCGCATTGGCGACGCCGGACAACATCCTGCGCGCTGTCGGGATCGGCTCGGCGGTCGCCGGCCTCATCCTGATCTGGGTGGTTCGCCGTCCGATCTGACCTGACGCGATCCACGCGATCGTGAGGGCCGAACGTCGGTATTTTGCCTTATTGAACGGCATTCATGACATTGAATCCGAAGGCGCAGAGCGTTTGAAGGCCAGGCGTTTCGAGCGAATTTGGGTACCGGTTCGCGTGAAGAAAACGCGTAAGAACAAAAGACTGGAGCCTCCATTCCGATTCAATCGTAACGGAGGCTCTGGAGGCTTGCGCCGCCACCCCGTTCGGGCGCAGTGTAAACGCCAAATCCCGTTTCTTTTGGAGAAGTTAATATGACCGCAGCGACATCCGCATTGAGCTATCGTCTGCGCCCGTTGTTGGCCGCGATCTGTCTCGGCGCGGCCGGCGCGTTGTCATCGGCGTCCCGCATTCGCGCGTGGACCGGAAGGCATCGCCGACGTCGCCGAGAAGGTGATCGATGCCGTCGTCAACATCTCGACGTCGCAGACGGTGGAAGCCAAGGCCGGCGGCGGCGGCAGCGGTGACGGACGCGGCGCTGTCCCGCAGCTTCCGCCGGGCTCGCCGTTCGAAGAGTTCTTCGACGATTTCTTCAAGAACCGCCGCGGCGGCAAGGGCGGCGACCTGCAGCCGCGCAAGACCAATTCGCTGGGCTCCGGCTTCATCATCGACACGGCCGGCGTCGTGGTCACCAACAACCACGTCATCGCGGATGCCGACGAGATCAACGTCATCATGAATGACGGCACCAAGATCAAGGCCGAGATCATCGGCATCGACAAGAAGACCGATCTCGCGGTGCTTGAAGTTCAAGCCGCCGCGGACGCTCACCGCGGTGAAGTTCGGCGATTCCGACAAGCTCCGGCTCGGCGACTGGGTGGTCGCGATCGGCAACCCGTTCAGCCTCGGCGGCACGGTGACGGCGGGCATCGTCTCGGCGAAGAACCGCGACATCTCCTCCGGTCCCTATGACAGCTACATCCAGACCGACGCCGCGATCAACCGCGGCAATTCCGGCGGTCCGCTGTTCAACCTCGAAGGCGACGTCATCGGCGTCAACACGCTGATCATCTCGCCCTCCGGCGGCTCGATCGGGATCGGCTTCGCGGTGCCGTCCAAGACGGTGGCGGGCGTGGTCGATCAGCTCCAGAAGTTCGGCGAGCTGCGCCGCGGCTGGCTCGGCGTGCGCATCCAGGCCGTCACCGACGAGATCGCCGAAAGCCTCAACATCAAGCCGGCGCGCGGCGCGCTGGTCGCCGGCGTCGAGGACAAGGGTCCGGCGAAGCCCGCCGGCATCGAGCCCGGCGACGTCGTCGTCCAGTTCGACGGCAAGGACATCAAGGAGCCGAAGGACCTGTCGCGCGTGGTGGCCGACACCGCGGTCGGCAAGGAAGTCGACGTCGTCATCATCCGCAAGGGGCAGGAGGAGACCCACAAGGTCACGCTCGGCCGGCTCGAGGATACCGACAAGGTGCAGGCCGCCGCCAAGAGCAACGACCAGCCCGCCGACAAGCCGGTGACGCAGAAGGCGCTCGGCCTCGATCTCGCGAGCCTGAGCAAGGATCTGCGCACGCGCTACAAGATCAAGGACAGCGTCAAGGGCGTCGTCATCACCGGCGTCGACGGCACCTCCGACGCCGCGGAGAAGCGGCTCTCGGCAGGCGACGTCATCGTCGAGGTGGCGCAGGAGGCGGTGGCGAATGCCGGCGACATCAAGAAGCGCGTCGACCAGCTGAAGAAGGACGGCAAGAAGTCCGTGCTGCTCTTGGTGTCGAACGCCGACGGCGAACTGCGCTTCGTGGCGCTGAGCGTGCAGTAGCTATCGGCACCGTCTCCACATCGTCATGGCCGGGCTCGTCCCGGCCATCCACGTTTTGAAGACGAACGTAGAACGTAGGGTGGGCAAAGCGCAGCGTGCCCACCATTTCATCCAATTGCGCTGATCGACGGTGGGCACGCTGCGCTTTGCCCACCCTACGCATCTGCCAACTCGGAATAGCTGGGTTTCACCCGCCGTCAATCGAAAGACCTGCTCATCGGACTGACGCGATCGCGCCGGATCCAGTCGCGGGCATGACGACAGGTGACTTCAGTCCTCCACAAACTCATCCCTTCGATACCCCTGCGCGTACAGCAACGCGGTGAGGTCGCCGTGATCGATGCGCGCGGCTGCGGCTGCGGCCACCGCCGGCTTGGCGTGATAGGCGACGCCCAGGCCCGCATGCTGGATCATGCCGAGGTCGTTGGCGCCGTCGCCGACCACCAGCGTATCGATGTCATCGAGGTCGAAGGATTCCAGCAGCTCGACGAGGGTCGCGAGCTTGGTGGCGCGGCCGAGGATCGGCTCCTTCACCTCGCCGGTGAGCTTGCCGTCGCGCACCACCAGTTCGTTGGCGCGGTTCTCCTGGAAGCCGATCTTGGCGGCGACCGCATTGCTGAACAGCGTGAAGCCGCCGGAGATCAGGCAGGTATAGGCGCCATGCGCGCGCATGGTCATGACCAGCTCGCGGCCGCCCGGCGTCGGCGTGATGCGCTTTGCGAGCACCTCGTCGACCACGCTGACCGGCATGTCCTTCAGCAGCGCGACGCGCTCGCGCAGCGCCGGCTCGAACTCGATCTCGCCGCGCATCGCGCGTTCGGTGATGGCAGCGACATGCGCCTTCAGACCGGCGAAGTCGGCTAGCTCGTCGATGCACTCCTGGCCGATCATGGTGGAATCCATGTCGGCGAGAAAAAGCTTCTTGCGTCGGGTCGCCTGGGGCTGCACGACAATGTCGATCGGCAGGTCGCCGCGCGCCTCGCGCAGGCGGTTTTCGATGCCGCGGACATCTTCCGAGCCGGTGAAGGGGATATCGACCGCGACCTCGTTGAACAGCCATCGCGCGGGGCCGGGCGAGGGCAGGACGGCGAGCGCGCCGTCGACGATCGTGGAGTCGAGCGCGGGGTTGGCGGGGTTGCAGATCAGGGTCGCGACGAGAGACATTGAGGTGTTTTCTGAGGTGGTTTCGCTGATGCAGAGCAACACGTCCGTGCTTATCGCAGGCCCGACCGCGAGCGGCAAGTCGGCGCTGGCGCTCGAACTTGCGGAACGGGTCGGCGGCACCGTCATCAATACCGATTCCATGCAGGTCTATCGCGATCTCCGCGTCCTCACGGCGCGGCCGGCGCCTGACGAGGAGGCGCGTGTGCCGCATCGGCTTTATGGCCATGTCGATGCCGCGGTGAATTTCTCCGCCGGCGCCTGGGTCGCCGATGCGGCGAAGGCGCTGGAAGAGGCGCGCGGGCAAAACCGTCTGCCGATTTTCATCGGTGGCAGCGGGCTCTATTTCAAGGCGCTGACGCGTGGGCTGTCGGCGGTGCCGCCGATCCCTGCCGAGATCCGCGAGGCCGTGCGCGCGCGGCTCGATCACGACGGCGTCGAGGCGCTGCATGCCGAGCTTGCGCGGCGCGATCCGGTCTCCGCCGAGCGTCTGAAACCACGCGACCGCACGCGCATCGCGCGCGCGCTCGAAGTCGTCGAGGCGACCGGGCGCTCGCTGACCGACTGGCATCGCGAGGGCCTGCCGCCGCTGCTGCCGCCGGGCACGTTCGCGGCGCTGTTTCTCGCGCCCGAGCGCGAGGCGCTCTATGCGCGGATCGATGCGCGCTTCGACACGATGCTGCAGGCCGGCGCGCTGGACGAGGTCGCGCGCCTCGCGGCGCGTGGTCTCGATCCGCTGCTGCCGGCGATGAAGGCGCATGGCGTGCCGGCGCTGATCCGGCACCTGAAGGGTGAAATATCGCTGGAGGAGGCCGCGACCATCGGCAAGGCCGACACCCGCCACTATGCCAAGCGTCAGTTCACCTGGTTTCGGCATCAATTGCCGGAGTTCGAATGGGTGGCGCCGGAGGCGGCGAGGGGTGGTTGAGGAGCGTAGTCGCACGTACCGTCATTCCGGGGCGATGCGCAAGCATCGAACCCGGAATCTCGAGATGAGGAAAAAGAATTGTGCCTCGTGAGATTCGGGCTCGGCTCGGAGACTGTCATCGGGCGGTGCAGGCGCTGACCCGTTCGGAGCCGCCCCGGAATGACGGCAGAGTGAAGGTGGCGCTCAACGGCGATTTCTCGCGCTCGCCGCAAATTCCTGCTCGCCGAATGAACGGAACACCGCTAAGCTGACAAAATCACGCCAACCTGGCGCCATCCCTTGACATCGGGCGTTTGGCCGCTATGGTTTGCGTAATCTTTGGGAAAATAGGCGCTCCAATGCGTAACATTATTACCAAACTCCTTATCGTCATCGTACCCAGGTGCACCGCCGGGGATGGCTAGGGCCATCCTAAATCCGGGCGGTGCGCATGGGGCCTCTTCGGGCCCTTTTTTATTTCCCAAAGCCAGAACGAAAAAGCCGCTGGCAACAGCGCAATCAGGAACCAGGCCATGAGCGAGAAAAGCCACGATGCAAACCAGATGACCGGCGCCGCGATGATCGTGCGGGCGCTGATCGATCATGGCGTCAAGCACCTGTTCGGCTATCCCGGCGGCGCGGTGCTTCCGATCTATGACGAGATTTTCCAGCAGAGCGACGTCCAGCACATCCTGGTGCGGCACGAGCAGGGCGCCGGCCACGCGGCCGAGGGCTATGCGCGCTCGACCGGCAAGCCCGGCGTCGTGCTGGTGACGTCGGGTCCCGGCGCCACCAACATGGTGACGCCCTTGACCGACGCGCTGATGGACTCGATCCCGCTGGTCTGCATCACCGGCCAGGTGCCGACGCATCTGATCGGCAACGATGCGTTCCAGGAATGCGACACGGTCGGCATCACGCGGCCCTGCACCAAGCACAACTGGCTGGTGCGCAATGTCAACGATCTCGCCAAGGTGCTGCACGAGGCGTTCTATGTCGCGACCACCGGCCGGCCCGGGCCTGTCGTGGTCGACGTGCCGAAGGACGTGCAGTTCGCGACCGGCACCTATCATCCGCCGCGCAAGTCCGACGTGCACATCTCCTACGCGCCGCGGGTGAAGGGCGACGCGACGCAGATCCGCAAGGCTGTCGCGCTGCTCGCTGCCGCCAAGAAGCCGGTGATCTACACCGGCGGCGGCGTCATCAATTCCGGGCGCGAGGCCTCGAAGCTGCTGCGCGAGCTGGTCGACGTCACGGGTTTCCCGATCACCTCGACCCTGATGGGGCTCGGCGCCTATCCGGCGTCGGGCAAGAACTGGCTCGGCATGCTGGGCATGCACGGCACCTACGAAGCCAACATGGCGATGCATGATTGCGACGTCATGCTGTGCGTCGGCGCGCGCTTCGACGACCGCATCACCGGTCGCGACGGACGCGTTCTCGCCGGGCTCGAAGAAGATCCACATCGACATCGACCCGTCGTCGATCAACAAGAACATCCGCGTCGACGTGCCGATCATCGGCGACGCCGGCAACGTGCTTGGCGACCTGCTGCAGGTGTTCAAGGCCGAGGCGAAGAAGCCCGACGTCAAGGCGTGGTGGGCCGAGATCGCCAAGTGGCGCGCGCGCAATTCGCTGTTCTACAAGAAGAGCAACGACATCATCATGCCGCAATACGCGATCCAGAGCCTGTTCGAGGCGACGCGCGGCAAGGATGTCTACATCACGACCGAGGTCGGCCAGCACCAGATGTGGGCGGCGCAGTTCTTTGGCTTCGAGGAGCCGCACCGCTGGATGACCTCCGGCGGGCTCGGCACCATGGGCTACGGCCTGCCGGCGGCGATCGGCGTGCAGGTCGCCCATCCCAAGAGCCTCGTCATCGACATCGGCGGCGACGCCTCGGTGCAGATGACGATCCAGGAAATGTCGACGGCCGTGCAGCACGAGCTGCCGATCAAGATCTTCATCCTGAACAACCAGTACATGGGCATGGTGCGGCAGTGGCAGCAGCTCCTGCATGGCAACCGGCTGTCGCATTCCTACACCGAGGCGCTGCCGGATTTCGTCAAGCTGGCGGACGCCTATGGCTGCGTCGGCATCCAGGCGATCAAGCCCGGCGATCTCGACGGCGCGATCAAGGAGATGATCTCGGTCAAGCGGCCGGTGCTGTTCGACTGCCGCGTGGCCGCGCTGGAAAACTGCTTCCCGATGATCCCCTCCGGCAAGGCGCATAACGAGATGCTGCTTGCCGGAGCAGGCCAACGACGAAGCCACCGCATCCGCCTTCGCCGGCGGCAAGGCGTTGGTGTGAGGAGGTGGTCGCTTGAAACGGTGCGACCACACACTTCGCTGTCATCGTCCGGCTTGACCGGACGATCCAGTACGCCGCGAGCTACGATCTTCACGCGTCGCCGCGAATACTGGATGCCCGCCTTCGCGGGCATGACGACGAAAGACTGACGAGACACACAATGAACCAGCCCGCATCCGCCTATTTCATCGAGGAACGCCACGATCCAACCGAGACGCACACGCTGTCGGTGCTCGTGCAGAACGAGCCCGGCGTGCTCGCGCGCGTGATCGGGCTGTTCTCGGGGCGCGGCTACAACATCGAAAGCCTCACCGTCTCGGAGACCGAGAGCCAGAAACATCTCTCGCGCATCACCATCGTCACGACCGGCACGCCGATGGTGATCGAGCAGATCAAGCACCAGCTCGACCGCATGATCCCGGTGTACAAGGTCGTCGACATGACGCTGACCGGGCGCGCCATCGAGCGCGAGCTTGCGATGGTCAAGGTCCGCGGCACCGGCGAGCACCGGGTCGAGGCGCTCCGGCTCGCGGACGCGTTCCGGGCGCGGGTGATCGACGCCACCATCGAGAGCTTTGTGTTCGAGATCACAGGCAAAAGCGGCAAGATCAGTCAGTTCATCGACCTGATGCGCCCGCTCGGTCTGGTCGACGTGTCCCGCACCGGGGTCGCCGCGATCGGGCGCGGATCTGAGGGGATGTGAATCATGCTGGCGCGCGACTGGTATTACAATGAACGGCGGCGGATCGGGCTCGATACCGCGGTCGTCTCGCTCTGCGATCCCAACGGGAACAGCGACCTGCGCGCCCGTGCGGCGCTCGCCATGCTCGGCGTCAAGTCGGGATGGCGGGTCGCCGACATCGGCTGCGGCAACGGAATCCTGGCTTGTGAGGCGGCGCTGATGGGCGCCGAGGTCGACGCGATCGACATCTCGCCGGCGATGCTGCGTCTCGCCGAACTGCATGCGCAGAGCCGCCGCGCGACGATCCGCACCCGCGCCATGGGCCTGCTCAGCTTCACCTATGAGCCCAATTCCTATGACCTGATCGTCAGCGAGTTCACGCTGCACCATCTGCCGGATTTCTGGAAGGCGGTGGCGCTGGCGCGCATCTTCGCCGCGCTGAAGCCCGGCGCGAACTTCTACCTGCGCGACATGGTGTTCGTCAGCATGCCCGACGGCGCCGAGCGCAGCGTCGAGCAGTGGGCCGACTTCAACATCAAGAACCAGGATTTCGAGCGCGACAGCGTGGTCACGCATATGCGCGACGAATATTCCACTTTCGGCTGGGTGATCGAGCGGATGCTCACCGAGGCCGGCTTCACGCTGGTGTCGACCGATTATCACGCGCCGCTGCACGGCACTTATCTGCTGCAGAAGCCGGGCGGACAGAGCCAGTAGACCGATGAAGCCGGCCGATGTCTGCATCGCCGTCCTGGTGGCGGTCGTCTGGGGGCTTGCCTTCGTCGCGAGCCGGATCGCGCTCGACGAATTTTCACCGGCGCTGATGACGACGCTACGCTTCGTCATCGCCGCGCTGCCTTGCCTGTTCGTCCGCAAGCCTGATATCTCGTGGCCGCTATTGATCGCGATCAGCATGACGCTGTTCCTGGGCCAGTTCCTGGCACAGGCCTATGGCATCGCCCATGGCGTGCCGGTCGGCCTGTCCAGCGTGATCGTGCAGAGCCAGGCGCTGTTCACCATCGGCCTTGCCGTCATCATCTTCAACGAGCGGCCGACGCCGATGCAGACCGCCGGCATCGGTATCGCCACGATCGGGCTTCTGATGATCTGCGGCACGGTCGGTTATGATTTCAGCGTTGCTGCGTTCGCGGTGCTGATGATCTCGCCGCTCAGCTTCGCAGCCGGCAATCTTCTGCTGCGGCGGGCGCAAAGTGTGCCGATGTTCGATCTGTTCGCTTGGCTTTGCCTGACTGCGGCGCTGCCGCTATTTGTACTGACGCTTGCAACCGACGGCGTGACGTCGACCTGGCAGGCGCTATCCGGGATGTCGCTGACCGGGCTCGTCTGCATGCTCTGCCTCGGCGGCGTCTCGACCTCGATCGCCTATTGGCTGTGGGGCCGGCTGTTGCGCGATAATCCGGCCGCGGAGGTCGTACCGTTCGCACTGCTGGTGCCGTTCGTCGGCTCGGCTGCATCGAGCATCGTATTTCACGAAAAATTCGGCGCGCTACGGCTGGCCGGCATGCTAACCGTGGTCGGCGGTATCGCGGTCATGCTGCTGGCGAAGCGGCTGCAGGCCGTTCCGAAAATCGCGTGAGCAAGAAAGAACGCATGAGCCAATCATGTCGCAACAACTTCTTTTCGCATTCGTCGTCTTCGCTATCGTGATGTTCTTCACGCCGGGGCCGAACAACATCATGGTGCTGTCGTCGGGGCTCACCTACGGTTTTCGCCGCACGGTGCCGCACATCGCCGGGATCACGGTCGGTTTCGCCTTCATGGTCGGCGCGGTGGGGCTCGGGTTCGGGACCGTCTTCCTGGCCTATCCGATCCTGCAGACGATCCTGAAATATGCGGGTGCGGCGTATTTGATCTATCTCGCCGTCGTCATCGCGATGTCCGGGCCGCCGAAACCGGAGGAGGGCGATGGGCGCGGCCCGATGACATTCTGGGGCGCGGCGATGTTTCAATGGATCAATGTCAAGGGCTGGGTGATGGTGATCGGCACCATCACCGCCTATGCGGCGATCGCGCGGTTTCCCTGGAATATCGCGATCCAGACAGTGCTGAGCCTGATGCTCGGCATCGTTTCGACCTCGATCTGGACGCTGTTCGGCAGCGCACTGCGGCCTGTCCTGACCTCGGAACGGGCGGTGCGGATCTTCAACATCGTGATGGCGCTGCTTCTGTTGGCATCACTTTATCCTGTCTTCATGGATGCATGAATGCCGCACCGCGTCATGCAGAAACGCCTTTCCAGAGCTTGTGAAAATGCTCTAGACAACGGCGGAAAATTGCGTCGGGCGGCCTTCAAAAAGCCTCCACAAGCAACGGATTTATCGGCCGATTTTGGCTCACTGACAGAGGACCCATCATGCGTGTTTACTACGATCGCGACGCCGACCTGAACCTGATCAAGGGCAAGAAGGTTGTCATCGTCGGCTATGGCAGCCAGGGCCACGCCCACGCGCTGAACCTGAAGGATTCCGGCGTCAAGGAGGTGGCAATTGCGCTGCGCAAGGGCTCGGCCTCGGCCAAGAAGGCGGAAGCCGCAGGCTTCAAGGTGATGGAAGTCGCCGAGGCCGCAAAGTGGGCCGACCTCGTCATGATGCTGACCCCGGACGAATTGCAGGGCGACATCTACCGCGAGCATCTGCACGACAACATGAAGAAGGGCGCGGCGCTGGTGTTCGCGCACGGTCTCAACGTCCACTTCAACCTGCTTGATCCGCGCGCCGATCTCGACGTGCTGATGATCGCGCCGAAGGGCCCCGGCCACACTGTTCGCTCGGAATATCAGCGCGGCGGCGGCGTGCCCTGCCTGATCGCGATCGCCAAGGACGTCTCGGGCAACGCCCATGACCTCGGCCTCTCCTATGCATCGGCGATCGGCGGCGGCCGGGCCGGCATCATCGAGACCTCGTTCAAGGAAGAGTGCGAGACCGACCTGTTCGGCGAGCAGGTGGTGCTGTGCGGCGGCCTGGTCGAGCTGATCAAGGGCGGCTACGAGACGCTGGTCGAAGCCGGCTACGCGCCGGAGATGGCCTATTTCGAGTGCCTCCACGAAGTGAAGCTGATCGTCGACCTGATCTATGAAGGCGGCATCGCCAACATGAACTACTCGATCTCCAACACGGCCGAGTACGGCGAATACGTCACCGGCCCGCGCATCGTCACCGACGAGACCAAGAAGGAGATGAAGCGGGTGCTGGGCGACATCCAGTCCGGCAAGTTCGCCCGCGACTGGATGCTGGAGAACAAGGTCAACCAGACCTCGTTCAAGGCGACCCGCGCCAAGCTCGCGTCCCACCCGATCGAGCAGGTCGGCGAGAAGCTCCGCGACATGATGCCGTGGATCAAGAAGGGCGCGCTGGTCGACAAGTCGAAGAACTGAAGGCGCGCAACAGCCGCCGTCATCAACAGTCACCGGCTCGCGCAAGGCGCGGCCCGGTGACTGGCAAAGAGGCTTCCGTTCAAGTCACATACTCCCTGTGGTCCCTGCGAATGCAGGGTTTGCTCAAGCCGCAAACTCAGTGTCGTCCCTGCGAACGCAGGGACCCATAACCACAGGCTGGGGTTTGTGGCACAAACGGCGGGACGGCTTTCTTTCCAATAACAACTATCACGCGGTATGGGTCCCTGCGTTCGCAGGGACGACAGTGTGCCGCGGTCAAGCAGCATGCGACCAACGCAGAGACTACATCGCCGTGACTCCAGCCCCACGCGCAAACTGAACGGCTTTTGATTCATTTCAGCCTTGGTCGGCTCACAGTTTCCGGCAACATTGACTGCATGTATCGCCTCCCGACCGCTCTCTTCCTTTCGCTTCAGCTCTCCCTGCAGCTTTTCGCCCCGGCAGCCTTCGCCGGCGCCCAGGGCGACCCGCAAAAATGCGACGGCAGCACGGCCGAGATGGTCGATTGCCTGAAGGCGCAGACCGCCGAGTGGGACAAGCGGATGACCATCGCCTATGAGAAGGCGATGAAGGAGGCGAGCCCCCAGCAGCACGATCAGTTGCGTGCGGCGCAGCGGCTCTGGATCCAGTATCGCGACGCCAACTGTCTCTACTACGGCATGGGCGAGGGCACGATCGCCCGCATCGATGCCGGCGAATGCATGCGCAGCATGACCGAGGCCCGTGCCCGCGAGCTGGAAGGGCTCGGCCACCAATAGGCCGGCGATCAATAAAACAAGCGTCAGCCCGTCTGTGCGATCCGCCCGCCGCGCGCGGACGTCATCGCGATCAGCCGCAACGCCAGCACAGCCAGCAGCGGGATCAGGAACAGGCCGTAGAGCGGCATGTCGGGGATACGCTTGCCGAACGACACCATGAACTGAAGCCAGAGATAGTAACCACCGACGACATGCAGGACGCGCCAAGCACGCGGGCCGATCAGGGTGGCCGTCCGGTCGAACGACGTCGCGGCCATCGCCGTGATGAATGCGTAGCCGATGCCGCCGAAGATGTAGGAGGCCGCGCTGGTCGCCGCGGCGAAGCCCGCGGGGTCGACCGTCGCGAAGGTCCCGATCGCGATGGCATGAAGCGCATGCGACGCCGCAAAAGCCAGCCCCAGATACCGGCGATTGCGGCGCTGCCATCGTGTCCACGCATTGGGACGTAGCCTCGCCAGCGAGCCCGCGGAAAAGGCGAGACAGAACAGCAGCAACGATGACCGCGCGGTAAAGCGGATCACCATGCGGACGCCGTCCGCCTCGAACTGCCGCATGCCGGCGATCCAGATGCAAAGCGCGATCAGGATCGCGGTAAGCGTCGCCAACAGCCGCCAGCCTTCGAACCAGTTTTCGATCGAGTCGTGCCGCGCAGATCGCATGCCGCTACCTCCCGCCATGAATGTAATCACAGATTACATCGGCTCGGGCTTCGAGCCGCAACCGTGTAATCGGTGATTACATTCACGATCGGGTGATGCTAAGACACCTCATGCCCGCAGCCAGGAAGCCCCGACCGCCCGCGCCAAAGCCCTATCACCATGGCGATCTCAGGCACGCTTTGATCGGTGCGGCGTTGCGGCTGGCCGAGGAGGGCGGGCCTGACCAGATCAGCATGCGCGAAGCTGCCCGCAGGGCAGGCGTCTCACCGGGGGCTCCGTTCCGGCATTTCGAGACCCGCGACGCGTTGATGACCGCCGTGGCCGAGGAAGCGCAGCGGCGGTTTCGCGGCGAAATCGAACGCGCGCTGGCCGCCGTTCCAGCGACGGACCCGCTCGGGCGCCTGCGTGGCTTTGGGCTTGCCTACCTGCGCTGGGCCATGCGCAACCCCGCCCATTTCGAAATCATTTCGACCGGCCGGTATTTCAATCATGGCGGTGCCGCCGGACTGACGCGCGACAATGCCGAGTTGATCGGGATGACCGAGCGCCTGCTGGCGGAGGCCCTTGCGAGCGGACAGCTACGGTCGTCCGACCCCAAGGTGGTTCAGATTGCCGGGCGTGCCCTGGTCTATGGCTTCGCGCGGATGAACATCGATGGTCATTTCCCGCGCTGGGGCGTCGCGGATGATGACATAGAACGCACCGCGCAAGCGGTGCTTGATCTGTTCATCGACGGCATCGCGAAACCGTCGCGGCAAAATCGGAATAGGCGAAGGTCTGAGCGAGATCCGATTGCGGAAACATGACAACTTAATTACAGTTTTGTGACGCGCTGCGGACACCGGCCGAGCGCCCGTCTGGTTCGTGCCAGGCAAGGCTGCGGTCCCGCCGGGGCGAGTCAGTAGCGTTCCATGGCGTCGGCGCCGAACCCAGGTCCTCCGGCGAGCGTCGTTTCCTCCAGCCTTGCGTCGGCGGGCGTCTACCGGCTATCCGCCGTTGCCGCGCCCCATGTGGCGGCGGCCGGGCTGATGCTGCAGACCGAGACCGATTTCGGCTCCCGCCTCGGCTTCCTGCTCTCCTGGGGCATTCTCAACTTCTTCTGGATCGCGCTATTGCGGCGCCCCGCGCTGTCGGGCGCGCTGTCGCTGACCATGGTGGTGGTGCTGGTGCTGCTGTCGCGGCTCAAGCACGACGTCGTGCAGATGACCGCGAACTTCGTCGACCTGATGGTGATCGACCGCGACACGGCGGCGTTCCTGTTCACGATCTTTCCAAATCTGCGCTGGTCCGTGATCGCCGCGGCGGTACTGATCGCTCCGCTCATGTACGCGTTGTGGTGGCTCGACCCGTTCCGCATCCGCCGCCTGCCGGCGCTCGCCTGCAAGCTCGCCTGTCTCGCGGCGCTCGCAGCCTTCTCGCTTGCCTTTCCGGACGAGGCGTGGCGCGGCTATTACGACGACGGCTATCTGTCGAAGTTCGCCCGCTCCGGCGTCATTGCGGTGTCGGATTTCATCCGCGACGGCATCCTGGAATCGGCCGCCGCCGACGACCGAGCGGCTGAACGTGCCGCTGATCGAATCCTGCCAACCCGCGGGCCGCCGGCCGAACATCATCATGATCCATGATGAGTCGAGCTTCGACATCCGCACGGCGCAGGGCGTCAAAGTGCCCGACGGTTATGGCAGTCACTTTCAGTCGTTCGACGGCAAGGCGCGCAGCTTTCTGACCGAGAGCAATGGCGGTCCGAGTTGGTACACCGAATACAATGTTCTGGCCGGACTATCGTCGCGCTCGTTCGGCCGCTTCGCCTATTTCGTGACGCGGCTGGCGTCGGGCCGTGTCGAGCGCGGATTGCCGCTGTCGCTGCGCCGTTGCGGCTATCAGACCATGTCGCTCTATCCGGCATTCGGCGCGTTCATGAGCGCGCGCAGTTTCCAGGAGACGACCGGCATCCAGCAGTTCTACGACGCCCGCGATCTCCGCGCCAAGGACGTCGAACCCGACAGCTTCTTCTACGACTCCGCATTGAAGCTGATGTCGGAGCAGTCGGTAGACAAGCCGCTATTCATGTTCGTCTATCTCGCCGCCAATCACTTTCCCTGGGAAAGGCGCTTTCGTCCCGACCTGACGCCCGCCTGGCGTGCGCCGGGCAATGCGACGAACGTCGACGAATATCTGCGCCGGCAGGCGATGAGCGCGACCGACTACAAGGCATTCATCGCCACGCTGAAGAAGAAATTCGCCGGACAGCCGTTCCTGATCGTGCGTTACGGCGATCATCAGCCGGAATTCGCGCCGCATCTGCTCGATCCCGCACTCGACGAGGGCGGCATCGGCAAGAAGCTCGAAGGCTACGACCCGCGCTATTACGCGACCTATTACGCGATCGACGCGCTCAATTTCGAACCGAAGCAGACTGACGCGGTGATGGACACGATCGACGCAGCCTATCTGCCGCTGGTGATTCAGGAAGCCGCCGGCATTCCCCTTGATCCATCGTTCGCCGAGCAGAAGGCGATCATGCTGCGCTGTCACGGCGTTTTCTATGCGTGCGGCAACGGCACGGAAGCACGACGCTTCAACAGGCTGTTGATCGATGCCGGGCTGATCCACGGCCTTTAGTGCCATCGTTGCGTTTCAAGTGACGGCGTTTGCGTGGAACGGAGGGTGCATGTCGTCGGGGCGATGCAACCATCGAATCCGGTCGTGAAGTGGTGGGCACGCTTCGGTTTGCCGACCCTATCGAGCCGCTCCCGGAAAGATGGCACGATCACGGCGGATGTCCAGGCCGCTGTAAACGGCGGCCGCACCATGCCCAGGTGAATACTTAATTCGGACACGCCAAGGCCAAACTTCTAAATCAAGCATTAACGATCGGGGCCGGTCGGTCCGGAAGCGTATGTGTTGAGTGATGGTAGAGTATCACCGCGCCGTTCCGAGCATGAGGCTCGCCGCGTTTGCGCTCCTGATTGGAGCGTTGCCGGCACAGGCCGACACCTTCCAGCAGATCTGGATGGGCCGCGTTGCGCGTCCTCCGGCTGACAATGAGCAAGCCTCCGTCTACTGGGAAGACAAATGGGATGCGCGCGGCAAGCGCTTCAATCCCGAAAAAGTCTCCTGCGCCCATCGCACCGAAGCGCTCGGTACGATTTTCATCGTCACCAATCTCGAGAATGGCAAGAAGATCGAATGCCCCGTGTTCGATCGCGGGCCGTTTGCGCACGGCAGAGTGCTGGACTTCTCGCTAGGGGCGGCTCGGAAGATCGGCTGCGACGGATTGTGCCGCGTCACGATACGCCGCGCCGGTTACGAATAAGGCGCACGTCCCGGCAGTCTCATCGCGCCGACACGACAAGCGTCAGCAGCGTTGACCCGCTTCAGTCGCTTTGCGACGCCAGATGGAAATGCGTAGCCGCTTGCAATAAATCGTTCTAGTCTTTCCAACACTCGGTCGACATTCGCGACCGAGCTAGACCAGATCATGATCAAAACGCCAACCACGATCGCCGCTACGGCCGCAGTGGAATTTTGTCTGCGCAACCGGCGTTGGGATAATCGAATTGGAGCCCGACCGCACACCTGACCACGGTTGACATCGTTCCACGCGAACCGCCGGCGGCCCGTCGAGAAGAGACGGGATCAGAACTGGCGAACTCAATGGGAGGAACGGCAATGGGTAACGACTTGAGAGGCGCATGTAACGCGATTTTGCAAAAGGTCGCGACCGGCAAGCCCCGTGTTCCGGGCGTGGTGGCGATGATCACGAGCCGCTCGGCCAACATCTACGAAGGCGCGGCCGGCGAGCGCGTCATTGGCGGCGCAGGCGATGACGACCGGATACCGTCTTCGCCATCTTCTCGACCACGAAAGCGATCACCGGCACGGCGATCCTGCAATGCGTCGAGGAAGGAACGCTCGACCTCGACGCGCCGGCCAAGACCTACGTCCCCGACATCGGGAAGCTGGAGGTGCTCGACGGATTCGATGCCGAGCGGCAATCCGAAGCTGCGGGCGCCGAAGCGCGACATCACCACCCGCATGCTGATGCTGCACACCGCCGGCTTCGGTTACGACTTCTTCAACGCCAACTATTTCCGCCTCGCGCAGGAGCGCGGGCAGCCGAGCGTGATCACCTGCTCGAAGGCGTCGCTGATGACGCCGCTGCTGTTCGATCCCGGCGACAAATGGGAATATGGCAGCAACATCGACTGGTGCGGCCAGATCGTCGAGAGCATCCGCGGCAAGCGCCTCGGCGAGGTGATGAAGGAGCGGATCTTTGCACCGCTCGGCATGGAGGACATCGCGTTCTCGCTGACGCCTTCGATGCGGTCGCGGCTTGCCGTCATCCATCAGCGCGAAGCCGACGGCTCGCTGACCCCGCTTCCCGATCTGCAATTGCCGGCCGATCCGGAAGTCCACATGGGCGGCCATGGACTCTACGCCTCGATCGGCGAGTACATGAAGTTCATCCGCATGTGGCTGAACGACGGAGCGGGACCGAACGGCCGCGTGCTCAAGACGGAGACGGTCGAGGCCGCCGTCCGCAACGGGCTGCAGTCGCACCAGTCCGTGGTCGATGCTGCCCGGCGTCATTCCGTCAACTGTCGAACGATGCCGAGTTCTTCCCCGGCCTGAAGAAGTCCTGGTCCTACACCTTCATGGTCAACGACGAGGATGCGCCGACCGGCCGGCCGGCCGGGCGCGATCGGCTGGGCCGGGCTTGCCAACCTGTTCTTCTGGATCGATCGCAAGAACGGGTTCGGCGGCTATTGGGCGACGCAGATCCTGCCCTTCGGCGATCCGACCTCGTTCGGCGGCTATCTGGATTTCGAGACGGCCGCCTATGCGACCGGCGAGGCGCGCGCGGCGGCGTAATTCCGGCAAACGGCGCGGTGGTCTTGCCCCGCCGCGTCGCATGATCCTCGAACGAGAAACGGTTCGCGCGCGAGCCGCAAATGCCGACTTGCGATGCAGGGACTGGCCAGTCTGCCTTTCGGGCAGGCTGACCGGCTCGCGCACGGAATAGCGAGAGACACCAGAACAACGCTGCAAGGGAGCGCTCACAACAGGAGGATGTACCATGACGAATGCGCAAGGCAAGGCTCGCCAAGGGCAAGCGCAAAAACCGACTTCGATGCCATCATCATCGGCGCCGGATTCTCCGGCATGTACATGCTGCATTCGCTGCGCGACAAGCTCGATCTGAATGTCACGGTGTTCGAGGCCGGCGACGGCGTCGGCGGCACCTGGTACTGGAATCGCTATCCCGGCGCACGCTGCGATTCCGACAGCTACGTCTACTGCTACACCTTCGACAAGAACCTGTTGCAGGAATGGAACTGGTCCGAGCGCTATCCGGAGCAGGACGAGATCCTGCGCTACCTCGAGCATTGCGCCGATCGCTTCGACCTCAAGCCCGACATTCAATTCGGCAAGCGCGTCGTCGAGGTCGTCTTCGACGACGGCACCGAGCTTTGGACGGTGCGTACCGACAAAGGCGACGTCGCCAAGGCGCGCTTCGTGATCACCGCCGTCGGCGCGCTGTCGACCGCCAACATGCCGTCGTGCAAGGGGCTGAGCTCGTTCAAGGGCAAGTGCTACCACACCAGCCAGTGGCCGCATGACGGCGTCGACTTCACCGCCAAGCGCGTCGGCATCATCGGCACCGGCGCCACCGCCGTGCAGGCGATCCCGGAGATCGCGCAACAGGCCAAGCACCTGACGGTGTTCCAGCGTACGCCGGCCTTCTGCGTGCCCGCGCGCAACGGCCGTGTCGATCCCGAGGTCACCCAGGCCCGCAAGGCCGATTACGACGGCATCCGCCAGCGCATCAAGGATTCGTTCTTCGGCTTCGAGCTGAATTTCATGCCGAAGTCGGTGCTCGAGACCACGCCAGAGGAGCGCGAGAAGGAGTTCGACAGGATGTGGGACGCCGGCGGCTTCTCGTTCTGGCTCGCCAACTACCAGGACATGTTCTTCTCCAAGGAGGCGAACGACGTCATCGCCGATTACCTCAAGCGGAAAATCCGCTCGACCGTCAACGATCCCGTGGTCGCCGACAAGCTGACGCCGAAGCATTATCCCTACGGCACCAAGCGCCAGCCGCTGGACACGAACTATTTCGAGACGTTCAACAAGAAGAACGTGCTGCTGGTGGATGCGAGCACCGACGGACCGATCGAGGAGATCACGCCGAACGGCATCCGCGCCGGCGGCAAGGAGTATCCGCTCGACATCATCGTGATCGCCACCGGCTTCGACGCGCTGACCGGCCCGCTGAAGAAACTCGGCATCAAGGGACGCGGCGGCAAGGAGCTGGCGCAGGAGTGGGAGGAGGGGCCGCAGACTTACCTCGGCGTCGCGGCAGCCGGCTACCCGAACCTGTTCATGATCACCGGCCCGCAAAGCCCTTCGGTGCTGTCGAACATGCCGGTGTCGATCGAGCAGCACGTCGAGTGGATCAGCGAATGCATCGCCCACATGCGACGAAACAAGCTTGCGACCATCGAGGCGACGTCGCAGGCGCAGGATGCATGGGGCGCCCATGTCGCCGAGGTCGTGAACGCGACGCTGATGCCGGCAGCCAATTCCTGGTACATGGGCGCCAACATCGACGGCAAGGCGCGCCGCTTCCTGCCCTATCTCGGCCCGGAAGGCGTCGGCGGCTACCGCAGGAAATGCGCCGAGATCGCCGAGAACGGCTACGAGGGCTTCGTGTTCGCGCAGCAGGGGCAGGGCGGGACGACGCACACCATCGCGGCCGAATAGACCGCGCAGTCTTGGCTGGGAGCAGGCTTGGCCGGGAGTGGCGTCGCCGCTCCCGGCCATCTCACGCCAATTTATTCACCGACGACGAGGACGATGAAGCGTTCGCGATCTTGCTCTTCGTGACCGGCACGGAATAGGTCTTTCGTCCCACCTGGATCACGACGTTTCCGTTCTGACCATCGTCGGACGTAATCTGCGCCTTGGCGCCGAGCATGACCGTGTTCTTGTAGACGGTGCCGCTGCCGGACTGGATTGTGCCGCCGTTTACCGAAAATCTCACCTGGGCGTCTTTTCCGTCGATCGACACGACCTGGAAGTAGGCGCTCTGGCCATTGTCGCGCGAATAGCCGCTCCAGCTTCCGACCAGCTTGTCCTGCTCGGTATCCGAGGCCTGCTTGCTGAGAATGGCGCTCGCTTTCCCGCCGCCGGCCGAAAACTCCAATGCCGCCGTTTGTCCGTTCTTGGTCCCGATCGTGACATTCCCGAAGGTGATCGTCGCGCCATCGACATCGGCCAAACCGCGTTCGGTATGTCCGTTGTGGGTGTACTCGACCTGGGCCTGGCTGCCGCGGATGTTGATGACCTTGAACTCGACGTCCTGGTGGTTCATGGACCAGGTGCCTTTCCATGAGCCGAGCAGATTGCTTTGATGATAGGTCCGCTCGGTCGCGGGCGAGATCTGGCTCTTCGTGCTGCTCTGAATCGTCGTCATCGCCAGCTCAGTTCTTGACTACTGCGCGCACGCGCGAGGGGAAGGGGCGCTCCGGATGAATCGCGGCAGATGAGAGCAGCCGCCTGATTAACGATAGGTTAAATATGCTCGAGAGAGTGGCGGCTGCGCGCTTGTGTCGCTCTGCTCGAGGGCCCGGGTCTCATCGCACTTTTAGTTTATCGGCGGCGCCTGGCCCCACCCGCAGTTCGTCGGGACACCGTCGATTTTCCGGCCGGCCAAGGCCATCCCAATCAGCGAGAGACCGCCGAACACCAGGTCGACACCAACAAGAAGTCCGATCGCCCAACTTGCGGATCCCGGAAGCCCCGCAATGATGAGGACGGCAACGAGGAGGTCGAGGAGTCCGGACACAATCAGCCAACCTCGGCGTTTCGAAAGCTCGCCGCCGTGTTCAAAGGCGTACATGATGGTGAAGACGCCTTCCACGGCGAAATATGCGCCGAGCACAATGGTCAGAGTCAATGTGCCCTGGGCCGGGCGGGCAAGCAGGACAATGCCGACGCCGGCAGCGAGCAGCGCGGACAACAAGGACCACCAGAAGCCAGGTGTCTTTCCGGTCCAGATCAGCAGGGCCAACTCGGCCAGACCGCCGATCAGAAACAGCGAGCCAAGAAAGATCGTGACGGCGAAGCTTGCGAGAGACGGAATCACCATCGCTGCAAGCCCCAGCACGATGAGCAGGATGCCTTCGATCAGCAGGGCTTTCCAATGCTTCTGAACTGCTTTCAGCAGTTTGTACTGAAGATCAGGAACGTCTTGAGCCGTCATATCCGAGTTGTCCGGCAAGTGCGGCGAAGCGCCATCATCATAGTCCTTGGCATCATGGTTTCGATCATAGCCTTGGCCGGCACCGGTTAGAAGCTGCAGGTGCGTTCAGGCATCATGATCGAGAACGACAGCGAGATTGACGTTTCTGCAATCGAGCTTTGGTTCCGATTGTACCTTGAGCCAACTTGTGAGCGCGCGCATGCTCAGATTAGATGGTTCGACAATGGCAAGCCGGAAATGCCGGCTGAATGACCGACACTAAAGCGCGACGGGATCACGTTGAACCGCCATCGCACTTTAGCTCTTTCGACCGAGCATGATCTTTCGAAAAATCCGTCACGTACTTTCCCGATCATGCTCTCGACGCGCCGGCAAGAGCTCCCGGACGCGACCATAGTGTAACGAGGCGACTGCCTTTACCGATCGGCCGATCGGGAAGCCGAACAAGCAAGCCCACCCTGCGACTGAAGTGGAGAGATCGCCATGGCTATCAATCTCACCTCCGTAGTGATGCAATTCCTAACTCCTGAAGTTATCACGCAAATTGCCGCCTTCCTCGGCATCGATCGAAGCGCGGCCCAGAAGGCCGCGGGAGCAGCCGTCCCGACAATGTTGTCTGGTCTCGTCGACCTCGTTGAAAATCCCAACGGCGCCGCTCAACTGTCCAAGCTGCTGTTGCAGCAGCAAGGCAGTCCCATGGATCTCTTGCGCGGTTCCGGCGCCCAGGGACTCGCACAGACCGGCGCGACCATGCTGAGCGGACTGTTCGGCAACAAGACCATGGACACCATGGCCCAGGTGCTCGGCAGGTTTGCCGGCATCGGCGACGGCGGTGGCAAGTCGCTGCTCGGCATGATCGGCCCGCTCGTGCTGGGCGCGCTCGGCCAACAGCAGCGTGAGACTGGTCTCGACACCAATGGACTGGCATCGCTGCTCCGCTCGCAGAAGGATCAGATCGTATCGGCGATTCCGTCGGGATTAGCCGATCAGCTCGGCGCCGCGGGCCTGATCGACAAGGCAAACTCCGGAATGCGCACGGCTGCCGCCGCCGGAAGCCGGATCGCCGGTGCCTCCGAACGGGTCGCCGCCGGGGCAGGCCAGGCGGCATACGCCGCCAGCAAGGCCCAATGGCCCTATTGGCTCGCTGCGCTGGTCGTCGTCGCCGGCCTCGCCTGGTACGCATTCGATCGTACAGGTTCGCAGACGGTCGCGGAGCTTCCCGCCCCGACGCGGCCCGCCACCGGTACGGTCGGCATGGCGCCTGCGGATCTCACTGTTGACGGCGTCAACCTGACGAACCAGGTCAACTCGTCCATCAGCAGCCTGAAGTCCGTACTTCCCTCCATCGCCGATGAGGCCGGCGCGCAGGCGGCCCTGCCCAAGATCAATGATGCGGTTGCGCAGCTCAACGATGTTGCTACGCGAGCGTCTAAGCTTTCTCCGGAAGGGCGAAGCGCGCTCGTCAAGCTGATCGTCATAGCTACTCCGACCATCAACCAGATGTGCGACAAGGTGATGGCGACTCCCGCCGTCGCGCCCGTCGCCAAGCCCGCAATCGACAATCTTCGCGCCAAGCTTGACGCGCTCGCAAAGGTCTGAAGCCGTTGCACGCAACGGATTTGCGATCATTTGCGGTGGCAGGACGTCCCTCGCGTCGTCCTGCCACCAGCTCATGATGGACAAGATCCAGGGAGAAGCACCATGGCTGACAAGACCAGTTTCACTGCGGATGAATGGGCACTGCTGTTGCGCAGTCCCATGAACGCCGGAATGGCCATCACGGCTGCCGAACCGAGCGGGCTGTTCGGTCTGCTGAAGGAATCGTTTGCCGGCGGCGCCGCTCTCGCACAGGCGGCCACCGACCCGAACACAAACCCGCTGATCAAGGCGGTCGTATCCGACTTCCAGACCAGCGCCGGCCGTACCGCGGCTCACGATGGGCTGAAGGCCGAGCTGGCCGGTAGCAAGCCGGCAGAGATCAAGACCAAGGCGATCGACTCGCTGCGGCAGGTCTCGACGGTGCTTGCCGCGAAAGCGCCCGGCGACGCCGCGGCGTTCAAAGGCTGGCTGCGCCAGGTCAGTCAAAAGACCGCCGAGGCGGCATCCGAAGGCGGAAGCTGGTTTGGCGGAGGCGTGCAGGTCAGCGACGCCGAGAAGGCGACGCTCGGAGAAATCTCCAGCGCGCTGGGCATCTGAGGTCGGCCGATTCTGGGGGATGGCGGCGTTGGGCGAATCCCCTGCGCCGCTCAGGGTGCTCTGTATTGTTATCATTTTCGCAGGCGTCATCGGATTGAAGCCTGTTTCGGAAAACTGAGAATGCGAGCCGACCTGAAGGTCGATCAGCGCGAAACGAGTGATGTTCGATCGCTGGATGACGATGGCTCGTAATGACGGTTCGGTTCCGTGGCGCCGCGCCCGCTAGAGCATGATGTTTTTATACGGAAACATAGCCTGAGTTTCTGAGATAGTTCGCACACTCCTCCTCCGAGAAGAGGTCGAGGAGATCTCCGACCCTGCGCCAGGTTGCTTCAATGGTGCGGGGTTCTGCGGCTCGCATCAGATGCTTGAGCTTAGCGAATACCTGTTCGATTGGATTGAGGTCAGGACTGTAGGGAGGCAGGAAGAGCAAGTGCGCTTTCCTGGCGCGGATAGCGTCACGGGCTTTCTTGCCTTTGTGACTTCCGAGATTGTCGAGGATCACGATGTCTCCCTTGGCCAAGGTCGGAGCCAGCTCTTTCTCGACGTAGAGCGTAAAGAGTTTGCCATTGATAGGTCCGTCAATGACCCAGGGTGCCGAGATGTGATCGTAGCGAAGCGCCGCGATGAATGTCATCGTTTTCCAATGACCAAAGGGGGCGGATGCCGTGAGCCGATGCCCGCATGGCCCCCAGCCACGTAGCGGGGACATGTTGGTCTTGATCCAGGTTTCATCAATAAAGACCAGGCGGGAGGCATTGATCCTGCCTTGATAAGCTTTCCAGCGCGCTCGCTTACGAGCTACGTCGGGCCGATCTTGCTCGGCCGCCCGCATCGTTTTTTTTGAAGCTCAGATCTTCGGCATGAACGAAGGTCCACACGGCCCGAACATCGGTCTTTACACCGCGCTCAGCCAACTCAGCTGTCAACTTGCGCAAGGTGAAGGGACCGGAGCGAATGCGTTTGCGCAGCCATTCAGCGTGAGCGCCCGACAATGTCTTCTGCTTGTGACCGCCGATCTTACCCGGAGTGACGCCGCCGGTTTGCCGTCTTAGGCTCTTCCACTTGCTGACGCAGGATGGGCTGATCTGCAGCGCCTGCGCGATCGATCGAACCGTCTCGCCCGCATCAGCACGCGCCAGGGCGCGTTCGCGGATATCTTCCGAAAAGGGCCGTGTCATCCATGCTGGCCTCCGTCCCCAGCACGAAGCTTGAATCAGAAACTTCGCCCGAAGGGAATCCAAATTCCGATCAAAAACAACGTGCTCTAGCTCTCAGCGCGCATTTGCGGGCGCGTGCACGGGCCAGAGATCGGCGCGCCAGCGTAGCGCGATCGCCATCATCGCGACGAGCCCCGAGACCGCATAGAGCGTGCCGGTCGCCGAATAGCCGATGAGATCGATCAAGCTGCCCGCCGCGAGCAGCCCGAGCGGCAAGCCGTAGATCACCATCATGCGCACCCCCATCACCCGGCCCCGGAGATGGGCGCTCGCCGTGCGCATCAGAATCACGGCAGCCGAAATCATCGACATGCTCTGCGCAGTACCGGCAAGCACGAGGCAGAGCATCGCCACCGGCATGGTCCTGATCTCCACGAACACCACCAACATGGCGTACCAGGCAAGCGTCGCGCCGATCAGAAGCCGAGCGACGCGCACGCCACCGGACAAACTGAGTGTGATCGAGCCGATCAGCGAGCCCACTGCGAAACTTGCCGAAAGATAACCGAGGCCGGTCTGGTCAGTATGGAAGATTTCGCGCGCGACGAAAGGCAGCAATCCGTTCGTCAGGGGAAATGCGGTCAGATTGGCCAGGAACGCGACGCATAGCGCCGCGCGCATTCCCGGACCGTTCCAGGCATAGACGATACCTTCCTTCAAGTCCCGCAGCAGGGTCGAGCCGAACCTATCGTCCGCTGGGCGATCCGCTGCGACGAGAGATTGTTTCGGCCGTGTCAGGCAAAGCATCAGGACAGCGGCCGTAAGATAGAGAGAGGCGATCGCCACATACACAAAGCCAATGCCAAGAACGGCGAACAATCCGGCACCGGTCAACGCGCCGGCGATGCGCGCGCTATCCTGCGTCGTGCGCGCAAGACTGATGGCACCAACCAGCTGCGCGGCGGGCATGATGTCAGCAAGCAACGCGCCGCGCACGCCGAGATCGGAGGGGCGGATCAGGCCCATGATCGCGACGATGATCATGACATTGAGTGCAGCCAGATGACCGGTCAGCGCCAGCGTCATGATCGTCGCTGAAAGCGCCGTATAGGCAAAACGCATCGCGGCCAGAAGATCCCGATGCCCCATGCGGTCGCCGATCATGCCGAATACCGGCGCGATCAGCGTCCCGACATATTGCAACGATGCGAGTACGGTGAGCAGCAGCACCGACCCGGTCTGGATCAAGATGTACCAGCCGAGTACCAGCGTCTCCACCTCGAACGCCCAGGAGGTAAGGAGATCGGACGGCCATTGAAAGCGATAGTTGCGGATGTGGAATGGCGCGAGCGCGGAAGCCAGTGAAGCTCCGCTCAAGGCGCAACGACGCGTTTCACAGCGTTCCCTGCCTTTTTCTTAGATCTTTTTGGGACAGCTCCCTTACGAGGACAGCGTAGCGTCGGCGATGTTCTTGTCAATTGGCGCCGACGCATGCAGCCATGCTCGACGGCGTCAACGCAGGACGTTCCGCACCGCGGCGAACAGCAATTGCGACGCGTCCCGCCGCCGGGTTGCGGGTCAGAAGTCGACGCTGTCCCTCGCGATGACCCCGAAACATTGCGCCTTGCCTCCGCTACGTACAACATGCGGCCCTCTGCCTAGTTCATCGTGGCGCCTGACGCTTGAATGACTTTCGCCCATTTTGTTGTTTCGTTGGCGAGAAACGTCCCGAAAGCATCGCCCAAAACGTTGCCCGGCTCGGCGCCAAGCTCTGAAAAGCGCTTGCGTATGTCGGGCATCTTCAGGATGACGTCCAGCTCCGTCGCAAGCCTTTGCAGAACTGGCACCGGCGTTTTCGCGGGAGCGACGAGTCCGAACCATGCCGACACGTCGAAACCGGGCAACGTTTCCGCGACGGTCGGTACATCAGGCAACGCGTTCGCGCGCTCCTTGCCCGCAACGGCGATGGCATTGACCAGCTTTCCCTGAACCTGCGGCAGCACCGCAGGCATGTTGTCGAACATCATGGGTATCGTTCCGGCCAGCAGATCGTTCATCGCCGGCGCCGCGCCCTTATATGGGATGTGCACGATATCGATCCCGGTCATGCTCTTGAGCAATTCGCCGGCGAGATGGTTGGTCGAGCCGACGCCCGATGATCCAAAATTCAGCTTTCCCGGCTTCTCCTTGGCGAGCGCGATCAGTTCGGCCACGTTCGCGACGTTGAGGGACGGGTTCACCATCAGCACGATCGGCACGGAAGCGATCAATGCGACCGGCGCAAAGGACTTGGCTGGATCGAAAGGCAGGTTCTTGTACAGGGCTTGATTGGTCGTCAGCGGCGGCGGCGCCGTCAGCAGCAGCGTGTAGCCGTCAGGCTCCGACGTCGCGACGGCCTCAGCGCCGATATTTCCACCGGCCCCTCCGCGATTTTCCACGAGAAACGACTGCCCGCATCGCTCCGTCAATTTCTGCGCCACGATCCGCGCGATGATGTCGTTCGACCCACCGGCCGGAAAGGGCACGATGATCTTGACCGGACGCGATGGATAGTCCTGGGCGACGGCGGCACCGCAAAACAGGATAGCGCCGCAAATGACAAGCATGATGCGGCAGCAAAAACGATACATCCGTAAATCTCCCGAAGCTCTTATTATGTGGTTGAGCTGTTCGGGGACCGTGGCGTTGAACTACGGCGGCGATAGGGCCCGTGATCCGGCGCGAGCGTTGCAAAGCAACGGGCGCAACGTTCTGTGCCGTCATTACTGCTTCTCGATCCCGGCCTTTTCGATCACCTTGGCCCACTTGCCGATATCGGACTTCAGCCGGCCTTCGATCTCTTCGGGCGTGCTCGCCTTTGCCTCGATGCCGAGTTCGAGCAGCCGCTTCTTCACATCCGCGTCGGCAAGGATGTCGCGCAGCGCGGCATTGAGCGTCTTGATTATCTCGCCAGGCGTGCCGGCGGGCGCGAACAGCGCGTTCCAGGACACCACATCATAATTGGCGACGCCGCCTTCCTGCACCGTCGCCATGTCGGGCGTAGCCTCCGAGCGCCGCGCGCCGGAGGAGGCGAGCGCGCGCAGCTTGTTGTCGGCGAGATTGCCCTTCATCGCCGAATAGCTGTCGATCATCAGCGCGACGTCGCCCTGCAGCAGCGCGACCTGGATGTCGGGCGTGCCGCGATAGGGGATGATGGTGAAGTCGATGCCGGCCGCGGTCTTGAATAACTCGGCCGACAGATTCTGCGTGCTGCCGACATTGATGGTGCCGACATTCAGCGTGCCCGGTTTCGACTTCGCGGTCGCGATGAACTCCGGCAGGGTCTTGAAGCCGGAATTGCCTGATGTCGCGAACACGAAATCGAAAGTCCCGAGACTTGAGATCGGCGCAAAGTCCTTGATCGGATCGTAAGGCAGCTTCTTGAACAGCGAGACGCTGACGGCGGTGCCGTTCGACAACAGCGCCAGCGTATGGCCGTCTGCGGGCGAGGAGGTCACGGTCCGCGCCGCGACGATGCCGCCTGCGCCGGCCTGGTTCTCGACATAGAAGCGCTGTCCCAGTTTGTCGCCGAGCTTTTCGGCGACGATCCGCGCCGTGATGTCGGCGACGCCGCCGGCCGCGAAGGGCACCACGATGCGCACGCTATGGTCGGGATAGCCGGCCTGCGCGCCGGATGGCGCGGCGAGCGAGAGCGCCGCAGCCATCAGCGATCCCGTGAGAAATGTGCGTAAGCCGTGGCGAGCGGCGCGTACCATCAAGAGTATTCCCATATTCGATGTGTTCCATACCGCGCGGGCTTGATCGCGCCAGACGCCCGCCTTCTATTGCTTTCCCGGGTTGTCGATCTGCTGCCACAGCCAGCGCGCGACCGCGTCAGACGAGGACGTCGCGTCATTGCCGCTGGCGCGCAAGTTCGCTTCGCGCATCGTGTCGATGCTGATCCTGTCGAGCAGCGGCCTCAGCGCCGCCTGCAATCGCTCGTCGCCGGCACGCTTCGGCGCCAGCAGCATGATCGCGTCATAGGGCGGGATCGCGTGCTTCGGATCGTCCAGCACGGTCAGATCGTATTTCTTGATCAGCCCGTCGCTGGTGTAGCCTGCGATCACGTCGACCTCGCCGGATGCGACCGCCGCATACATGAAATCCGGCTGCATCTGCCGCTGCGTGCGGAACGACAGGCCATAGGCCTTTTGCAGTCCCGCCCATTCCGGTCGCGAGAAGAACTCGTAATCGCCCGCGATCGACAGCGTCGGTGCGCGGCCAGCGAGATCGGCGATCGAATGGATGCCGAGCTGTTCGGCGCGTGCCTTCGGCATCACCAGCGCATAGGCGTTCTCGAAGCCGAGCTCGCCGAACAGCGTGATGTGCTGCTTCGCGAGGAGCGTTTTCAGCTCGCCGAGCAATTCCTCGCGCGGCCTGATGTCGGTCTGATGAAACTGGTTGACCCACAGCGTGCCGGAATAATCGACATAGACGTCGACGTCGCCGGTCGCCAGCGCATCGAAGATCACGTTGGAGCCGAGGCCTTCGCGGGACGAGGCGGAGAGTCCCGCCGCCTGCAGCCGCTCGGCGATCAGCGCCGCCAGCACATATTGCTCGGCGAAGGTTTTTGCCCCGACGATGTAGCTCGACGGCGAACGCGCCATCGCCGGCACCAGCGTGGCGACAACCAGCGCCGCGATGCCGACGCCGCCGAGCGCGGTGCGGAGGCGGCTCCGGTGCCGAAGCCCGTTCTCGATCAGCGCCAGCAGCTGATCCACCGCGAGCGCCAGCGCGGCGGACGGCGAAGCAGCCGAACAGCACGAACACCCAGTTCTGGGTCTGCAGGCCCGCGAAGATATAGTTGCCCAGGCTGGTCTGGCCGATCGGAGTCGAGAGCGTCGCGGTGCCGATCACCCAGACCGCCGAGGTGCGGATGCCCGCCATGATCACCGGCAGCGCCAGCGGCAGCTCCACGGAAAACAGCGATTGCCGCGGCGTCATGCCGACGCCTTGCGCCGCCTCGACCAGCGCGGGATCGACGCCGTTCAGCCCGGTGATGGTGTTGCGCAGCACCGGCAGCATCGAATAGAGCGCCAGCGCCAGCACGGCCGGCAAGAAGCCGAAGGCGGAGAAGCCGAAGCCGAACCAGCCGAGCGTCAACGAGGCCAGCGCCAGCAGCAGCGGATAGAACAGCGCGAGCAGCGCGAGCCCCGGCACGGTCTGCACGATGCTGGCAAGCCCCAGCAGCACGCCGCGCGCCAACGGGCGGTTGCGGGCCGCGATCGCGAGCGGCAGGCTGATCACGAGGCCGAGCGCCAGCGCGGTGACGCTGACCCGCACGTGATTGCCGAGATAATCGGAGAGATGCGCCAGCGCCTCGCCCCAGCGCGGGTCGGTCAGGATGCTCATGCGGCGCTGTCCCGCGGCAAAAGCTCACCCAGCCGCTCGGCCTGCCGCCGCGGTGTCCGCAACAGCTCCATCACATAGGCATCGCTGCTCGCCGAAAGCTCCGCCGGCGTGCCCTGCGCGAGCAGCCGTCCCGAGCGCATCACGGCGATGCGGTCGGCGAGCAGGATCGCCTCGGTCATGTCATGGGTGATCATCACCGTGGTCAGACCGAGCTTTTTGTGCAACGCGCGATAATCATCGCCGAGCGCATCTCGCGTCAGCGGATCGAGCGCGCCGAATGGCTCGTCCATCAGCACGATGCGGGGGCGCGCGGCGAGCGCCCGCGCCACGCCGACGCGCTGCCGCTGGCCGCCGGAGAGCTCGCCGGGCAGCCGGTCGCGATGCCGCGTGCGATCGAGCTGGACCAGCTCGAGCAGCTCGTCGACGCGGGCGGTAATCTTGTCGGTGGGCGTGCCGAGCAGCTTCGGCGTGATGCCGATATTGGCGGCGACGCTCATATGCGGAAACAGCCCGCCGTTCTGGAACACATAGCCGATGCGGCGCCGCAGCAGAACCGGATCGGCCGCGCGGACGTCCTCGCCCTCGACCGTGATGCTGCCGCCGATCGGCATCGATCAGCCGGTTGGCGAGCCGGAGCAGGGTGGTCTTGCCGGAGCCGGAGCCGCCGACGATGGCGAGGAACTCGCCCTCGGCAACCCCAAGCGACACGTCGTCCACGGCGATGACGCGCTCGGCGCCGCCATCAAAGCTCTTCACGACATGGGCATAGGCGATCATCGGCGTGGCTGGCATGTCGGTGTCGCCCTCTTGGTGTGATCCCGCGAACCCTCCGCTGAAGGGTGAGCGGACAGACCTAGCACGCCGCAGCGCCGCGTTGAACTTGTCCCGCCAAGACGCTAAGCACACGTCGGAATTTGGAGGGAACCGGGTGGACATGGCAACGCCGGACGCGGTCGCGCTCGATCACGCGACGGTGGCTTTTCGCGTCGCGGAGGCGCGCGTCTACACCGCGGTCGAGAAGGCGCAGCCTTGCGGTCGCGGATGGCGAGTTCGTCGCCATTGTCGGGCCGACCGGCTGCGGCAAGTCGACATTGCTGAACGTCGCCGCCGGGCTGTTGAAGCCCGCCGCGGGAAACGTGCGGATCTTCAACCGGCCACTGAGCGGCCTGAATGGCGACGCCGGCTACCTGTTCCAGGCCGATGCGCTGTTCCCCTGGAAGACCGCGATCGACAATGTCGCGATCGGGCTGGAGGTCGCGGGCACGCCCCGCGGGGAGGCGCTGCGGCGCGCGCAGGGCTGGCTCGACTCGGTCGGTCTCGGCGCCTTCGCCGAGCGCTATCCGCACATGCTCTCCGGCGGCCAGCGCAAGCGCGTCGGGCTGGCGCAGGTCCTGATCCGCGATCCAAAAATCCTGCTGATGGACGAGCCGTTCGGCCCGCTCGACGCCCAGACCCGGCAGATCATGGGCAATCTGCTGCTCCAGCTCTGGACCGCCGACCGCAAGGCGGTGCTGTTCGTCACCCACGACCTGGAGGAGGCGATCGCGCTCGCCGACCGGGTGGTGATCATGTCGGCCGGGCCGAGCGCACGCATCATCGGCGACTGGCGCGTGCCGCTGGCGCGCCCGCGCGACATTTTCGAGGCCCGGCTGGACAAGGAATTCCACTCACTTCACCGCGAGATATGGAGTGTTTTGAAGGAAGAAGTGTTGAAGGGATATGCGCAATCGGGGACGGCCTAGGTTCCGCGGCGCGCGGTTGATCAAGGACACAAGAGCAAGGACACAAAAGAATGGGAAATGTCATGTTGAAACATGGATGGATTTTGGCGGGGGCGCTTGCGTTCGGCTCCGTCTTGGGCGTGCACGCGGCCTCCGCAGCCGGCGTCTTTACGCTCACCTCGTCGGACTTCAAGGACGGCGAGCGGCTGGCGCAGAAATTCGCCGGCAACAACAAGTCCAACCCGAACTGCGTCGGCGAGAATGTCTCGCCGGAGCTGTCCTGGAGCAATCCGCCCGAGGGCACCAAAAGCTTCACGCTCCTGATGTTCGATCCCGAAGGACGGCCGCCCGGCGGCGTCAGCCATTTCGTGGCCTATGGCATCCCGGCCTCCGTCGCCTCGTTCGCGCAAGGCGAACTGTCGAAGCCAAGCGAGAAATATGTCGGCGGCCAGAGCACGATGAAGCTTGGAAACTATTTCGGGCCGTGCACGCCACCCGGCGCGCCGCATCACTACACGTTCACGCTGATCGCGACCGATCTCGAACCGGCCGCGCTGAAGGAAGGCATGACGCGTGACGAGGTGATCAAGGCGCTCGACGGCCACGCCAAGAGCGCGACCGGCCTGATCGGCACGTTCTCCCGCAGAACCCTATGAACCGGTGAGCCGCGGGCTGACACCGGGGAGCGTGCGCGGTCGCGCCAATCTGCGCTGCACCGATCGTGGCACGCCGGGCAAGGAGCAGTGCAGGTCTTCATATGTCAAGGCTTTCGCTGCTCGTCCTGCAACTGCTTGTCGCCGTCGTCGGGCTGGCGCTGTGGCAGTTTCTGGCGACCGTGCCGGTGTTCGGCAAAGTGCTGCTGCCGCCGTTCTTCTTCTCCAATCCGGTCGACGTTTTCAGCCAGATCCTGAAGTGGTTTTCGAGCGGCGTGATCTGGAAGCATCTGTTCATCACGCTCTCCGAGTCGATCCTCGCCTTCGTCATCGGCTCGGTCAGTGGCGCAGCGATCGGCTTCTGGTTCGCGCGGCAGCCGGTCGTCGCCGCCGTGTTCGATCCCTATGTGAAGATGATCAACGCGCTGCCGCGCGTCGTGCTGGCGCCGATCTTCACGCTGTGGCTCGGGCTCGGCATCTGGTCCAAGGTCGCGCTCGGCGTGACGCTGGTGTTCTTCATCGTGTTCTTCAACGTCTATCAGGGCATCCGCGAGGTCAGCCGCACCGTGCTCGACAATGGCCGCATGCTCGGCATGAGCGAGCACCAGTTGATGCGGCACGTCTACTGGCCGTCGGCGCTGTCCTGGATGTTCTCCTCGCTGCACACCTCGGTCGGCTTCGCCGTGGTCGGCGCGGTGGTCGGCGAATATCTGGGCTCGGCGGCCGGCCTCGGCTATCTGATCCAGCAGGCCGAAGGCGTGTTCGACGTCGCCGGCGTGTTCGCCGGCATGTTCGTGCTGTCCGCCTTCGTCATCCTGATCGACATGGGCGTGACGCTGGTCGAGCGGCGGCTCTTGGTGTGGCGCCCGGCTGCGGCGGATGGGCGGGGTTAGGTCGCGAGCGGTGAAGTCCTGGGCCGCATGGTTCGAGACGGCGCTTACGCGCCCCTCACGATGAGGTGGGCAACTATCGCGTCGCCTCCACTCGTCATACCCCGCGCATGCGGGGTATCCAGTACGCCGCGGCTTCTCGGCGTACCACTGCTGTCTCTGGAATACTGGGTCGCCCGGTCAAGCCGGGCGATGACAGTTGTGAGTGTTCAGTCGGCTTGACCACCGGCACCAAAGTCGCCTTCTCAAGGCCTGTGCACTGCATTATCGTCGCCGCAACCGAACGGAGGAAACCATGTCGAAAATCCTGAGCAGGCTGGCCGGCGCGCTGGTGGCGTTGACGCTGACCACGGGCCTTGCCGCGGCGCAGAGCAAGATCACGGTTGCCGTCGGCGGCGGCGCCTGCCTGTGCTATCTGCCGACCGTGCTGGCCAAGCAGCTCGGCGAGTTCGAGAAGGCCGGGCTTGCGGTCGAGCTCGTCGATCTCAAGGGCGGCTCGGACGCGCTCAAAGCCGTGCTCGGCGGCAGCGCCGACGTCGTCTCCGGCTATTTCGACCATTGCGTCAATCTCGCCGCCAGGAAGCAGGAGCTGGTGTCCTTCGTGGTCTATGACCGCTATCCCGGCCTCGTGCTGGTGGTCGCGCCTTCGCACACCGGCGAGATCAAGTCGATCAAGGATCTCGCCGGCAAGAAGGTCGGCGTCAGCGCGCCGGGCTCCTCGACCGACTTCTTCCTGAAGTATCTGTTGAAGAAGAACGGCCTCGATCCGACCGGCGCGGCGGTGATCGGCGTCGGCTTAGGCGCGACCGCGGTCGCCGCGATGGAGCAGGGCCAGATCGACGCGGCCGTGATGCTCGATCCCGCGGTGACGGTGCTGCAGGGCAGCCATCCGGATCTGAAGATCCTCGCCGATACGCGCACGCAAAAGGATACGCTTGCAATGTTCGGCGGCGAATATCCGGGCGGCGCGCTCTACTCGACCGCGGCATGGGTTTCCTCGCACGAAAAGGACGTGCAGGCCCTGACGAACGCGATCGTCGCCACGCTGTCCTGGATCCATTCGCATTCGGCCGAAGAGATCATGGCCAAGATGCCGGACGAGATGGTCGGCAAGGACAAGGCGCTCTATCTCGCCGCGCTGAAGAACACGATCCCGATGTATTCGGAGACCGGCAAGATGGATCCGAAGGGCGCGGACGCGGTGCTTGCGGTGTTCAGCGAAGGCTCGCCCGAGGTCGCAAAAGCCAATGTCGACGTCAGCAAGACCTGGACCAACAAGTTCGTCGATCAGGTCAAGAAAACGACTGGAATGAATGCGAAATAGGCGGCATGCCGCCTCCGGTCATTCATCGGGTCACGACGCTCGATCTCGCATTGCAGCCTTGGGACTGGCCGTTCGCGACGACGCGCCGCGCCGAGATCGACGCTCATTTCGAAGAAAAGCAGCGCGAGAAGCCGGGCCTGTGGAACGGACGCGTGCTGCTCGCACGCGCGCCCGAAATTCGCGGGACAGCGGTTTTCGGCGCGCTATTTCGAGGTCGATTTCGCAAGCCTGCTGGCATGGCGCGACTGGGGTTGTCCGGACAAGGACGTCTTCAACATCTTCGGCATGGGCGCACTGCGCGCCTCCGACGGCGCCTTCGTGATGGGCGAGATGGGGCAGCATACGGCGAATGCCGGGCGGATCTATTTTCCCGCCGGGACGCCCGATCTCGACGACATCAAGGGCACGACGGTCGATATCACTGGTAACGTGGTGCGTGAGGTCGAGGAGGAAACCGGACTGGCATCTGCGGATTATCAGTTGGGTGCGTATTGGGACTGCGTCGTCACGGATTCGTCGATTGCAATGATGCGGTTGTTGCATGTGGACGCTCCGGGCGAGGCGATCCGCGCGCGGATCGAAGCCAATCTGGCCCGGGAGACCGAGCCGGAGCTGGCTGCGATTCACCTGGTGCGGAGCGTCGGCGATCTCACCGCGGCGATGCCGCGCTTCGTGACGGCTTTTGTCGAGCAGCAGTTCGCGCGATAAGCCTGGATTGCTTCGCTATCGCTCGCAATGACGGTTGGTGACGATCAGTAGAAACGGAACATGGGTTTCCATGAGCAAAAAATCCTCACTTGCAGCCGAGCTAGATCCCTTCATCTCGCCGTTCCGCGTCGACGGCTCCGGCAAATTCCATCTCAAATCGCACAAGACGAATGAGAAGGGCGGGCTCGACAAGGACACCGCGGAAGAGATCCTCGACGCCAACCGCAAGCGGCTCAGCGATTTCCAGGAAAAGCTCTATGCGCAGGACCGCTGGTCGCTGCTGCTGATCTTCCAGGGCATGGACGCGGCCGGCAAGGACAGCGCGATCAAGGCGATCTTCGACGGCGTCAATCCGCAGGGCTGCGAAGTCACCTCGTTCAAGCAGCCGACGTCTCACGAGCTCGACCACGACTTCATGTGGCGCAGCACGATCGCGCTGCCGGAGCGCGGCCGTATCGGCATCTTCAATCGCTCTTATTACGAGGAATGCCTGGTGACGCGGGTCCATCCCGAAATCCTGCACAAGGAGAAGATCCCGCCGAAACTGATGACGAAGAACATCTGGCGCGAACGTTTCGAGGACATCACGGCGTTCGAGCGCTATCTCTCGCGCAACGGCACGGTGATCCTGAAATTCTTCCTCAACGTCTCGAAAAAAGAACAGCGCGAGCGCTTTCTCGACCGGCTGGAGCAGCCGGCGAAGAACTGGAAGTTCTCGATGAACGACATCACCGAGCGCGCCAAATGGGGTCGCTATCAGGCGGTCTATCAGGACATCGTTCGCCACACCTCGACCAAGGCCGCGCCCTGGTACGTCGTCCCGGCCGACCACAAATGGTTCGCACGCGTGGTGATCGGCTCGGCCATCGTGGCCGCGCTCGAAGGGCTGGACCTGCGCTTCCCGGACGTCGACAAGGACGCCAAGCGAGAGTTCGAGCTGGTGCGCAAGGCGCTGCAGCATGAAGGGAAGGGCGCCGACAAGAAGGCTGCGAAGGTCGCGAAGCAGGCGGCGAAGCAAGCATGAAGCAGGCGGCGTGCCTGGTCGTTGCCGCCGAGGAACCGCCCACGGGGCGAGATCGTTAGTCCTCCAACATCTGGAGGAGACAAATGGATAATTTGACCAAGAAAGACCAGCGCGACCGCAGCAAGATCAACATGCACGAGGACTTCGAGGTCAAGTACTGGACACATGCCCTCGGAATTTCCAGGGAGAAGCTGCAACAGGTCGTCGATAAGGTCGGGAATTCGGCCGCCGCCGTCCGCAAGGAATTGGCGGCATAACCGAAGGCGCGCGGTATGCCGGCGATGTCCGGGAGCCGGGCCCGCGCGCTTTTCGTTGCAAGCTCTTTGGATGAAGGCTCTTTGGACCAAAGGATTCTTGGGACAGAATTTCTCGGGACCAGGATTCTTTGGACTACATGTGCGGACCTTTGCATTACACGTCTGAGAAAAATTCAGGCGAATGTCGGCGTTGTTCTGCTATAGTATTAGATGAAATGTTGCTGACGATTTTATTTTCTTCATATGGGCTGATCGCGACAAGAGCGCCCTCAAGCGAGACATCCACGGAAAAAGATTTCGTCCTGAATTCATTTTTGATCCGTGCCGGCTTTTCATCGCGAGACGCGGGATGCTAGTGTCACAAAATCGACACGTCGACCGGGAAGATCACTCAATGGTAGTCGAACCAACGCAGCCTGAAGTGCGGCGCAATCGCCATCTCGAAGAACTGAAGAGCCAGATCGCACGCTGTCTCGATCAGGAATTGGGCCTCAAAGTCGAGGAGCGCCGCGAGCGCGCACGCCAACTCGGCATCGACTTGAAATCTCCCAGGACGATCTGCGCGCTGCGCGCCGTTACTCCGCGTGCTGACGTTGCGTTACGCGCCGATGTCCATTTGCGCCTGTGATGCTTCACACGTTGCCGTAATTCACCTCGTGCCCAATGTCCTTGTTTGCCTGGTCGGGAAGCAGTAAGGCTGAGCAGATGCTGATCGCCGCGCAGACGCAAGCGTAGAGGGCGATCGGGAACGAGGAGTGATATGTCGAGAACAGCCAGGCAGCGATGAACGGCGCTGGTCCGCCTGCAATGATGGAGGCGAATTGATAGCCGAGAGAGGAACCGCTGTAGCGCAGCCGCGGCGTGAACGACTCCGCGATCAGCGCGGCTTCCACGCCGTACATGATCATGATCGGGATGAACGAGAGCGCGATGGCAACGAAAATGAGCTCCGGCGCCTTCGTATCCAGTAACGCGAAATAGACGAAGGTGAAGGCGGCAACGAGCACGCAGCCGCTGATAAAGACCTTCCTGCGACCGATGCGATCCGACAGTGCGCCGGCAATCGGGACCGTGATGAAGCCGAGCGCGGTCATGGCGACCAATCCCGAGAGCAAGAGATCGCGGGAGGCCCCCAGCACCAGCGTGCCGTAGGTGAGCACGAAGGCGTTGAAAATGTACGCGGGGCCCTGCTCAGCCATCCGCAAGAGCGCGGACAGAATGACCTCGCGCGGCTGCCGCTTGAGTACCTCGATGATCGGAGCGCGCTCGACCTTGTTCTCGGCGACGATGCGCTGGAACACCGGCGTTTCCAGGATGCCGAGGCGTATCCACAGCCCGACGGCCACCATGACAATGCTGATCAGGAACGGGATGCGCCAGCCCCAGGTCAGGAATTGGTCGCCCGAATACCAGCTGAAGAACAGCACTGCGATATTGGCAAGGAACAAGCCGGCTGGCGCGCCGAATTGCGGCCAAGCGGTAAGGAAGCCGCGGTTCTTGTTGGTGCGCGCCCACTCCATGGCGAGCAGTACCGAGCCGCCCCATTCGCCGCCAACGCCGATGCCCTGGATCAGGCGCAGCACAGTGAGGATGATCGCGCCCCAGATGCCGATGGAGGCGTAGCCGGGCACAAGCCCGACCGCGGCGGTCGAGATTCCGGTCATCAGGAGGGTGACGATGAGGGTCGCCTTACGGCCGATGCGGTCGCCAAAGTGGCCGAAGATTGCTGCTCCAATCGGCCGTGCGACGAAGCCGATGAAGTACACGCCGAAAGCTTGCAACGTGCCAACCCATGGGTCGGAGCCGGGAAAGTAGACCTTGTTGAAGACAAGCCCCGTCACGGTGCTGTAGATGAGGAAGTCGTACCATTCGATCGTGGTTCCGACAGTGCTCGCGATTACGGCGCGGCGCAGGGCCGATCGATGGTCGACCTCTGACATTGATCCAAGCGCCATTGTCGTCACGGTCATGGCATTTCCCTCCTCGTTTATGGTTCGATGGCGTTTCCTCGTGATGTCTTGCGGGTTGTTATTGGTGTGGGCATTCCGCAGTTAGCGGCAACGCGTAGGCATAGTGAGCCAATATGGCCCTCTGGGCCAGTCCAACTTAGGGCGAGGGTCCGGATTTGGCCCCATAGCAGACGAGTTGGCAGACGAGTTGGAGAGTGCGGCGAACTCGGACCTGTGCGCTGAAGGCCGTCGACTTCGTCGACCATCAAAAACCGCAACTTGCGGCCGGGAGCTACGTTCGATTGCGGGTTCACGCGCGACGATGACAGCCCCGTCCGTGCATTCTATCTGCCCATAACTCGCCTCCGGCCTCACTTGAGGCTCGGCAAAGTGTGACGTGACACGCTACTCTCGTCACGCTTTCTGCCATAATATGGTAGGCCGATGGGACGCGATCCCATGGGCCCGGGTCAGGAGAGTGTCGTGAGTGCAATTGTTCGATTTTTAGCTATTTTGTTACTTTACGGGCTTTCCATCGAGGCCGCCGCCGCGCAAGCCGGCAATTTCGGGTGCACGCCGGTGAGTGCGGCAGGCCCCGCGCAGACATTGCGCTGCGACGGCGGCATCACCCTCGTTGCCGAGAATGGCGCCAGCTACACGCTGAGCGACACCAATCACGACGGCCGCGTCGATCAGGCCGAGCTGCGCAGCAAGGCGCTGTTGATCGATGTGCCGAAGAAAGCGGGTGGCAAGGCGTTCCAGGTCAATACGCCGCAGGCGATCGCGGCCGTGCGCGGCACGAAATGGGCCGTCGATGCCACGGCTGACAAGACCTCGGTTTTTGTTGCCCGCGGGAGTGTCGCCGTGCGACGTCCGGCCGGCGGGGGTCCGCAGGTCGTGCTGGGGCCCGGCGAAGGGGTGGACGTCGAGGCCACCGGCCCTTTGACGGTGAAGCGCTGGGCGCCCGCCCGCGTGGCCGCATTGATGGCGCGGCTGGGACAGTAAGCAGGGAATGCGCTGGCGCCTCCAGAACCTCGTTGCCGTCGCTCTGGCGGGACTTTGGGGAGGCGGCGTCTATCTTGCGCATTCGAGGGGACACTTGCAGTCTCTCGACCGGGCCGAAGCCGCAATCACGGACTTTAGAACCGTTCTGCGCGGCGTCAAAACGCCGCCGGACCTCTTGACGATCGTCGAGATCGACGAAGCGGTTGAAAACAAGTTCGGCAGCTATCCACTCGCGCGGTCCGATCTCGCCAAGATCGTCGATGCGATCGCCGGCCTGAAGCCGCGCGTGCTGGCGCTCGATCTGCTGCTGATCGGAACCGGGGAGGGCGACGACGCCCTGGCGAAAGCCCTCGGCGCCGGTCCCGCCGTCATCGCCGCTGCGGCCATCTTCCCGACGTCCAGCCAGTCGCTGGCGGTCTACGACCGCGCAGACCCGCTGGAGCGGCTGCCGCGGGCCGAGTGGTTTCAATTCCCCTTGAAGAAGTTCGCCGACCAGGCCCAGGTCGGCATCGTCAACGTGACAACGGACCAGACCGGAACGCCGCGCTCGATTCCGATGCTCTTCCGCACCGATGAGGGGATCGCCGCGTCGTTTCCGTTCAGGATCGCTTCGCTCGCGATCGGAGGAAAATCCGCGATCGAGCCGGACCGCCTCGTGCTGGGCGACCATTCGGTCCCGACCGTTGCAGACTATGCGCTGCCGGTCACGTTCTACGGGCCGCGCCGGACCATCAGGACCATCAGTGCGGCCGCGCTATTGGACGGCAAGGCGGATGCCGCCGCCATCGCCGGTAAAATCGTGGTCGTGGGAGCGACGATCAGCACCGGCGGTGACTTCTTCCCCACGCCGTTCGAGCGGCAGATGCCGGGCGTCGAGGTCGTCGCGACCGCCATCACGCAACTGATGACCGGTGACGTCGTGCTGCGCGGTCGGATCGTGCGAAGCGTGGACGCGCTGATCTGCGTGCTGTTGCCGATGATCCTCGTTGGTCTGCTGGCGTGGCGCCGCAGTGTCGCGGGCCTGTTCGCGGCGGTCGCGGTCATCGTGATCTGGATGAGTATCACATCCATCAGCTTCTCCCGCGGAATCTGGCTGAGCGCAGTTCTGCCGATCGCGGCCACCGCGGTGCCCACGCTGCTGTTCGGCGCCGTCCAGCTCTGGTCGGGCCGGCGGCGCGCGCAGTATTTCGCGACCAGAAGCCAGTTGCTCGGGGAGTTCCAGGCCCCGGTCATCCAGCAATGGCTGATCGCCAACCCGCGCTTTCTCGCCGAGCCCGTGCGCCAGGATGCGGCGATCGTCTTCATCGACCTGTCCGGCTTCACGTCGCTCAGCGAAGCACTCGGGCCTGACAAGGTCCGCGATCTGCTGAAGGAGTTTCATGCTCTGGTCGACAAAGAGGTGGTGACCTCCGGCGGCATGATCACGAGCTTTCTCGGCGACGGTGCGATGATCCTGTTCGGGCTTCCCGAGCCTGCGCCGGATGATGCGCTCAGGGCGGCGGACTGTGCGGTGCGGCTGTCCCAGAGCACGGCCAAATGGCTGGCCACGCTGCCGCAATCGATTGCCGCCAATCTCGGCTTCAAGATCGGCGCGCATTTCGGGATCATCGTCGCCTCGCGTCTCGGCGGCGCCAGTCACCACCACATCACCGCGACCGGCGACACGGTCAATGTCGCGAGCCGCCTGATGGAGGTCGCGGCCGGTCACGGCGTCGAGATTGCGGCGAGCGACGATCTGCTGCGCGCGGCGGGGCACGATTGCGCGCTGTTCAGGTCGGGCGTTCTGACGGGACCCCAGGAAACGCAGATTCGCGGCCGTTCGGGATCGCTCGCGACCTGGCTGTGGCGCGGTGCTGCGCCGCTGCAGGCGCAGGCCTGAACGCGACCATCCGCCGCACCTGTCGGGAGTAGCGTGCAAGTGATGGGCCTGCCGCGACAACGATTGTCGCGTCGCACCAAATGCAGACGATTACATCGATCACCAAGGATTTGCCTTAAGGGATGACGATAATGTCATGCTCGGCGTCGGGCGTTTGCGCATAATCTTTGCGACGTTGCATTGTGTCTCGGTCGAACGCAGATCGGCAGAGGCCCGTCACGAAGTCATAAATCGAACACGCGTTCCTCGCATCGGATGCCGTCAGCGCCTTTGGCGCGGAACGATACGAACCGGAGGATTGTAAGATGACGATGAGGCCTGATCCGACGTTCTACGCGTCCCCCAAGCTTGCCATGGATGCGCCGCCGGAGAATTTTGCCTACACGCTGCTGCTCAGTCCGGACTTCTCCAAACCCGATGCGCTCGCGGTGATCGACGTCAAGCGCGGATCGCCGACCTTCAGCAAGATCGTCCATACCGTGACGATGCCCAACAAGGGCGACGAGTTTCATCATTTCGGCTGGAACGCCTGCTCCTCCGCATTGTGGCCGCTCGCCGGTCACGCCTTCACCGAACGGCGCTATCTCATCATTCCCGGCATCCGGTCGTCGCGCATCTATGTCGTCGACACCAAGCCGGATCCGACGCAGGCGAAGATCCACAAGATCATCGAGCCTGAAGAGATCTTCAGGAAGACCGGCTATTCGCGGCCGCATACGATTCATTGCGGGCCGGAAGGAATTTATGTGTCGACGCTTGGCGGCGGCGGCAAGGATGGCACCGACGGCCCTCCGGGCGTGTTCATCATGGATTGCGAGACGTTCGAGGTGCTCGGGCGGTGGGAACTCGATCGCGGGCCGCAGACCAAGCATTATGATTTCTGGTGGAATCTGCCGCGCGACTACATGGTAACCAGCGAATGGGCGCTGCCGCCGCAGTTCGAGAACGGCATCGTGCCGGAAGATCTGTTGTCGAACAAATATGGTCACAGCCTGCATTTCTGGGATTTGCGCGCGCGCCGCAACGTGCAGACCATCGATCTCGGCGCCAACCATCAGATGCCGCTCGAGGTGCGTCCGGCGCATGATCCGGTGCGCGAATATGGCTTTGTCGGTGTCGTCGTCGACACCACCAATCTCGAAGGCTCGATCTGGACCTGGTGGCGCGAGGGCGGCAAATTCCATGCGGAGAAGACCGCGACGATTCCGGCCGAGCCCGCGCCGAAGGAGAAGCTGCCGCCGCTGCTGCAGGGCTTTGGTGCCGTGCCGCCGTTGATCACCGACATCGATCTGTCGATGGACGACCGCTTTCTCTACGTCTCCTGCTGGGGCACCGGCGAGATGCGCCAATACGATGTCAGCGATCCGCGCAAGCCGAAGCTCGCCGGCTCGGTGCACATCGGCGGCATCGCGCGTCGCACGCCTCATCCGAACGGCAAGCCGTTTACCGGCGGTCCGCAGATGGTCGAGATCAGCCGCGACGGTAAGAGGGTGTACTGGACCAACTCGCTGTATTCGACCTGGGACAACCAGTTCTATCCCGAAGGTGTACCGGGCGCCGAGGTCATGGCGAATGCCGGCGCCAATGGCGGGCTCGAGCTTGACCGGGACTACTGGGTGAGCTTCCCCGACGGTTACCGCGCACACCAGATCAGGCTCGAGGGCGGCGACTGCTCGACGGATTCCTTTTGCTACCCATCGGTCTGATCCGGGTCTGATTTGAGCGAAACTGCGCCTGTCTGGCTCTGGCTCGCCATCATTCTGAGCGGCCTCTATCACGGGATCAATCCGGGGATGGGATGGCCGCTCGCGGTGGCGTCGGGACTGATGGAGAAGAACCCGCGCGCGCTGTTCGCGGCGCTCTGGCCGCTGTCGCTCGGTCATCTCTCCGCGATGCTGGTGATGTTGTTGCCATTCGCGCTGCTGGTCGCGCTTGCGCAATGGCAGCACGAGCTGCAGGCCGCGGCCGGCTTTTTCCTGGTCGCCTTCGGCGTCTACCGGTTGCTCGATGCGCGCCACCCGCGCGTGCTGGCGCGGATCGGGCCGAGACGACTGGCACTGTGGTCTTTCGTGGTCGCGATCGCGCACGGCGCCGGCCTGATGCTGGTGCCGATCTATCTCGGTCTGTGCGAGACCAGCGGCCTCGACCGCGGACACGAAGCGGCGGCGATCCTCGTCAATGCCAACATCGGCATGGTCGTGATCGTCTCCGTCGTGCACACGATCGCGATGATCACGGCCGGCGCAGGCGCGGCGTGGCTGGTCTATCGCTATCTCGGTCTGCAATTCGTCGCGCGAAGCTGGTTCAACCTCGACAGGGTCTGGGCGGCCAGCCTCATTCTTGTCGGCGCCGTCGCACTCGCGATCGGTTTTGCCGACAGGCATTGAACGCGACGCACGCAACTGGACTCATACCTGCGCTGGCATCGTCCGTCGTCCGAAGGACAATTCGCTTCTCGCGCGTCGCTTGACGATCTACGTCGCGAGCAGGATCTTGATACCCCAAAGACAAACGACGATGGCAATGGCCAGCGTAGCAACAACTAAAGTTCTCTCCCAATGGGCACGCATGTATTGGCCCTCTCGTGTGAGAAGACCGTAGGTGATTCGTAAAAGAGCAATAACCAAAACCTCTCGTCATCAACTGCTGAAATGCAAGAGGTTTGTTTCGTTTTGAAACAGGTATGTGTGGAAGCGTTCATGGCCCGACGGTGCATCAGGCTTCGCGTTGTGAGCGTCATGTCGATCGCGGCCGCGACGTTGCACTGCGTTTCCGCTCTCGCTGCGTCGTCGGTTGCGCTCGCACCTGCTGCGATGACGCGTCTCGGCGAGATCGACGCGCGCTTTCAATCCTACAACATCGAAATGGTCGAGGTGACCGGCGGCTATTTCTGGCGGCCCTATCGCGACAGCCGAAAGAAATCGTCGTCAACCGCGATACCTGCGGGTATCGATCCGTCGATGTTTGCGTACCGGCCGCCGATCGATCTTTCCAATGCGCGACTGCGCAAGCTCGCCGCGGCGCTTGGGCCTGCCTATCTGCGCGTGAGCGGCACCTGGGCGAACGCGACGTATTTTGATGATGCCGGCGATCATGCAGCGTCGCCGCCGAACGGCTTCAACGGCGTGCTGACGCGTGCGCAGTGGAAGGGCGTCGTCGACTTTGCCCGGAGCGTCGACGCGAAACTCGTCATCTCGTTCGCGACCGCCGCGGGGACTCGTGATGCACGCGGCGCGTGGACACCTGCGCAGGCAGACAAGCTCATCGCATTCACCCATGCGATCGGCGGCACGATCGCCGCCGCCGAATTCATGAACGAACCCGATCTCGCCACGACGGGCGGCTTACCTGCGGGCTACGATGCGGCGGGCTTTCGCGCGCGACCTCACAGCGTTTCGCGCGTTGCTCACGCAAGCCTCTCCGCAGACGATCCTGCTTGGACCCGGCACAATAAGCGGCGACGGAACAGATAGCGCGCTGAGCCCCGACAAGCTTCTGGCCGCGTCAGGCTCGATGTTCGACGCGATCTCCTATCACCATTACGGCGCGCCTTCGCAGCGCTGCACTGGGGTCGCAGCACAAGACGATGCCGCGCTTTCGGACGCCTGGCTGTCGGACGCGGATCGGGCGGAAACTTTCTACGCCGGCCTGCGCGACAAATATCGAGCCGGGCAGGGCGTTGTGGATCACCGAGACCGCCGATGCCTCCTGCGGCGGCAATCCCCGGGACAGGACCTTCCTCGACAGCTTCCGTTATCTCGATCAGCTCGGGCGCATGGCGCAGCGCGGCGTTCAGGTCGTGATGCACAACACGTTCGCTGCGAGCGATTACGCTTTGCTCGATGAGAAGGATTTCATGCCGCGTCCGAATTACTGGGCGGCGCTGCTCTGGCGCAGGCTGATGGGCACGACCGTGCTCGATCCCGGCACCTCGCCCGTGCCGCAACTGCATCTCTATGCGCATTGCCTGCGCGGCAGTCGGGGCGGCGTCGCGCTGCTCGCCATCAACAAGAACCGGGTTCAGTCGCGGTCGCTTGGCCTTGCCGTCTCCGGCAAGCCGCTACACGCTCACCGCGGCCGGTTTGACCGACACGCGCGTGCGACTGAACGGCCGTCGTTTCGGGCTTGATGCGCATGATGAGCTGCCTTCGCTTCGAGGCGAGCGGGTCGCCGCCGAACAGATCGATCTGCCGCCGGCCAGCATCACCTTCCTCGCGGTCGCGGATGCGGCGAACCCGGCTTGCCGCTGAACTGCGCGTGTCTGGAACACCCGACCATATTGCGAATGCCGCGCGCCGGTGCATACCATCCCCCAGTCATATTCCCAGAGGTCCCCCGGTTCCGCAATGTCCCCGGAAAATTTGACAGTGATGACCCGCCGCGCCCTTCGAACGCTGATCGCAGGTTCCCTGCTGCTGTTGTCCGCGCAGGCCGCTTTCGCCGATCCGGCCGAGTTGATCTCGAGCTTCCGTCTCAAGCATGGCGAGGTCCGCGTCACCTCGGATGCGACCCTCAACCGTATCGCGGCGGAGCAGGCGCGGGCGATGGCCGCGAAGGACAATCTCAGCCACGAGGCGCTCGGCTCCTTCACATCGCGCATCGCGCCGTCGCGCGCGGGCCGCGCGGCGGAAAACATCGCCTATGGCTACGACAATTTCGAGAAGACGCTCGGCCAGTGGATCGATTCCTCGGAGCATCGCAAGAACCTCTTGCTGCACAATGCGACGCGCATCGGCGTTGCGAGCGCGAAGGATGCGAGCGGCCGTCGCACCTATTGGGCGATGGAGATCGCCGGCGACTACGAGCCGCTGATCGCCCAAGGCAAGAAGGGCCAGAAAGAGAAAAAAGAGAAAGTGGTGACGGTCGTGAAGCGCCAGGCCGCGTCCACGGAGTGCCACGTGAAGCTCCTGGGCCTCTGCATTTGAAGACATCGGCGCGACACTAACTTCGGTGTCATAAACTGTCGCCTTTGTCAGTTGAAGTCGCCGGATGATTTCGCTCTCCTGAGTGCCTCCTTGCCGCGACGCGAGCCGTCGCGGCTCGATAACAACGGAGGCAGCAGCATGAACAGGCTTATCAAAGGCACGATCGCGGGCGCGCTCAGCGCGATGCTCGCAGTCTCATCACCGGCGGCTTTCGCCCGCGGAGGCGGCGGCGGTGGTGGTGGTGGTGGGCATGGTGGTGGAGGCTTCGGCGGCGGTGGGCATGGTGGTGGGGGCTTCGGCGGCGGTGGAATGCATGCCGGAGGCATGGGTGGTGGCGGCATGCATGGCATGGGCGGCGGTGGCATGCATTTCGGCGGCATGGGCGGCGGAATGGGCGGAGGCGCGCGCTTTGCTGCGATAGGCGGCGGTCCGCGCTTTGGCGGCGTCGCAGGTCCGCGCTTTGCCGGCGGCCGCTTTGCGGGCGCGCGCTTCGCCCACTTCCACGGTCGCTTCTTCCATCACCGCTTTAATCGCTTCGCATTCTTCGGCTTCCCGGGCGTCTACGCATCGTATGGCTACTACGACGACGGTTGCTGGACCCAGGTCTGGACACGTTACGGGTGGCAGTCGGTCAATGTCTGCGGCAATTACGGCTACTACTGAACCCGCGATGACTTGTGACCGTCGTCACCAGCGTATCCCGGCGTTGGTGGCGGCCGTCACGCGGATTTGCGAGTCCGCAGCGGGCGCGTGGGGTGTAGAGTGATTTCGCTCGCCGAGGTGAGCTGCTCGATTGCCGGTTGTGGGATGATCGTCCGGCTACCCGGTTCGGAGCAAGACTTCGGAGCAAGACCATGACGGGAGGACACCGCCGCATCCTGGTCGTCGAGGACGACCCCGAGACTGCGGACCAGCTCGTGGATCGGTTGACCACCAGCGGTTATGGCGTGGATCTGGCCGTCAACGGCAGCGAGGCGCTGCGCCGCGGCTCGGCGCAGGATTATGCCGTCATCACCATCGACCGCATGCTTCCGGACATCGACGGCATCACGGTCATGCGTCAGTTACGCGAGGAGGGCATCGCCGCGCCGTTCCTGATCATCAGCGCGCTGGGCGAAGTCGACGACAAGGTGCGGGGCTTGCGGGCCGGCGGCGACGACTATCTCGTCAAGCCGTTCTCCTTCATCGAGCTGCTGGCGCGGCTCGAGGCGCTCGGCCGGCGCAGCGATACCGTCGCAAAGGAAACCGTGCTTCGTGTGGGGGATCTCGCGGTCGACCTGATCTCGCGCACCGCGAGCCGGCGCGGCACGGATATCGAGCTTCTTCCCAAGGAGTTTCAACTGCTGGAATATCTCGTCCGCAACGAAGGCCGGGTGGTGTCACGGGCGATGCTGCTGCAGCACGTTTGGGATCTTTATTTCGATCCGTCGACCAACATCATCGACGTCTATGTCGGACGGCTGCGCCGCAAGGTCGACGACCAGCAGGCCTATCCTCTGATTCATACGGTTCGCGGTGTCGGATACTGTCTCCGTGCTCCTGACTAAGACGCTGGCGTCGTCGACGTTCAAGCTGGCGCTGATCGCGATCGGCATCTTCGGCGTGGTGGTCTCGATCATCTTTGCTTATGTCTATCTCTCCACTGCGAGCTTCGTGCGCGGCCGCTCCGACCGCGCGATCCTGACCGAGCATGCAAGCCTGCTCGACGTCTATCGGCGCTCGGGCCGCGAGGGGCTCGCCGACGTTATCCGGCAACGCCTTGCCGACAAGAGTTTCGCGGATCACGTCTATATCCTTGCGGATCCGTCATCGGCCGTTCTGGCCGGCAGTTTCAGCCAATGGCCGCAGGCGGCCGCAGTGTCGTCGGGCTGGGCGGAGTTTCGCGCGCCGCAAGCGCTGCCCGGCGCGACCCGTCTACCGCTGGTGCGGGGCATGATCGAAACAGTTCCGGGCGGTGACCGGCTGCTGGTCGGGCGCGACATCGGCGATCTCGACAAGTTCACGGCGCAGATCCGGGCGGCCGTGATCTCCAGCGCCGCCTTGATCCTCGTGCTGGCCGCAGTCGCAAGCATCCTGGTGACGCGCCGGACGGTGGGACGAATCGAAGCGATCAATGCCACCAGCGGCGCCATCATGGCGAGCGGACTGGACAAGCGGATTCCGCTCCGCGGCACCAATGACGAATGGGATCGCGTCGCTGAAAACCTCAACCGGATGCTGGATCGTATCGAGACGCTGATGGGCGAGGTGAAGCAGGTGAGCGACAATCTCGCCCACGATCTCCGGACGCCGCTGACGCGCATGCGCGGCCGCCTGGAAAAGGCATTCCACGACAAGCGCCACGGCGAGAACGACCAGATGCTGATCGGCGACACCATTGCCGATCTCGATGCGGTCTTGCGGATATTCACCTCGATCACGCGGATCGCGCATATCGAGACCCAGATGCGCAAGGGCGCATTCCGCACCGTCAACCTGGCCGAGATCGCAAGCGAGGTCGTCGAGCTCTACGATGCCGCGGCCGAGCGGGACGGCACCTGCCTCACCATGGTCGACGGCGGCGAGGTACTGGTGACCGGCGATCGCGACCTGATCTTCGATGCCATCGCCAATCTGGTCGACAATGCGCTCAAGCATGGCCGCACCGGCGGTCGTGTCGTCGTCGCGAGCGAGCAGGTGAACGGCAGCCCGGTGATTTCGATCAGCGACGATGGCGCGGGAATCCCGGCCGGGCAGCACGACCAGGTGTTCAAGCGCTTCTATCGGTTGGAGCAGAGCCGCTACACGCCCGGCAACGGCCTGGGGCTGAGCCTTGTCGCCGCCGTCGCCCATCTCCATGATGCGCGGATCGAGATGCGCGACAACGCGCCCGGCCTCCAATTCAGATTGTGGTTTCCGGCTGCGTCCGCGCAGGCCGGGACATGACGACAGTTCAGAGAAAGAGCCTTTCATGAAACGTTACAAGATCGTCGTCTTCGTGCCGGAGGCGATTGGCGACGCTTTGCGCGCAGGGCGATGGGTGAGGCAGGCGCCGGACGCATCGGCAATCTATTCGCACTGCAGCTTCGACGACGCGCGGCGTCGGCCGGCTTCAAGCCGCAGGCCGGGCGCCAGTCCGGCGATCGGGGAGATCGGGAAGGCCGAGGCAGTCGCGGAGGAGCGGATCGAGACGGTCTGCGCCGAGCGGACAGGCTCCGCGATGTCCTCGCGGCGATCAGGCGTGCGCATCCCTATGAGGAGCCCGCCATCGACGTGTACGCCCTTGAGGCGATGGTATCTTTGACCGGTACCTCCAGTTGACGAGGTCGTGACCGGGAAAATGCGAACCGTATGACCGGCATCACAGACGTATGGGCAGGAGACCGGGAGTGAGCGTTTCCATTACGAAAATGCCACTCCACGGGATTTTCAGGGCGCAAGTTACAACTCCACGCTGACCCGCGACACAAGACGTCTCGCTTTCGCCGGCTGGTTCGCCGGCGCAGGCTGCGTATTGCGTTGTGTCGATCGCGGCAATGCTCTGCCGGCGATGACGGGCTCGCGCGCGGCCTGATTTTCTTGATTTGCAAACAAGGGATTGGGGTCACTCATCATGGGTTTACCTGTCACATCATCCGTTCGACATCATCGCGCGCTCCTTGGCCGGCCGGCACGCGCCTGCCTCGCTGCGGCCGCGCTTGTCGGCCTCTGCACGACGGCGTTTGCGGCGGACAAGCCGCCGCTGGCACCCGATACCGTGGCGCCGTTCGCGACGGAGTCGCGGGTCTCGGCGACCGTCGAATTCGGCCTGCGGGCGCTGGCGTCCGATCTCGAGGAGGACATCCCGCGGCGGCTGGCGTCGATCGACGAGCAGGTGAGCTGCGTGCACCGGCGGGTGCTGTTCTTCAGGGTCAATGCCAATTGCAACGTCTGGGGCTATGTCGAGCGGTCCGGCCCGGTGTCGCTTTATGGCCGCGGCGACCGCGTTTACGGCTCGATGCCGATCGACGGCGCGATCGAAGGGCAGGGCGCCAACCGTTTCACCTCGCGCATCCACGGCGAGACCGAAGCCAGCGCCACCATCGAGGTCGAGGCGCGCCCGGAATTGACGCGGGACTGGTCGCTCGACCTGAATTTCAGCGACGGCTTCCGCTGGAGCGAGCCGCCGGTGCTGCATGTGCTCGGCCGCGAGATTCCGCTCGCCAAATATGCCGAGCCGCGCATCCACGCCCAGCTCGCGCATGTCAGGTCGCGCGCGCTCGCAGCCGCCCGGCACCTCGATCTGCATGACAAGGCCGAGAAGGCCTGGCAGCACGCCTTCGAGCCGGTGCAGCTCTCGGACAATCCGCCGGTCTGGCTGCAACTGACGCCGCAGAGCGCCGCGTTCGCCGGCGTCCGCGCCAATTCGAAAGTGTTGCGCGGCTCGCTCGAATTGTCCGGCTCCGCCGAGACCGTCGTTGGTCAGCCACCGCCGGCTGTGACCGCAACCGCCTTGCCGTCGCTCGGCCATGACGTCGCCGAGCCGGGCTCGTTCGACGTCATCCTGCCGATCCGCATCGGCTACGACACCCTCAAGGACAAGATCACCCAGGCCATCGGCGCGCTGCCGCCGGTGGCGGGACTGTCGGTTCGCGATGTCGATGTCTATCCCTCGTCGGGAAAGCTCGTGGTCGGCCTGCGCATTGCGAAAGCCTCCGACAGCGATCCGAATGCCGGGCGCTGGGTCTATCTCACCGGCGCGCTGCAGGTGGATGAAACCGGCCATGCCGTCGGGCTCTCCGGCCTCGGCGTCACGACGAATGACGAGGAGCTGGCGCCCATCGTCGATCCGATCCTGGCGCAACTGCGCGACAAGACCAGCATCGATTATGGCATCGCCTATCAGAACCTGCTCAATGCCGCCAATGCGAAGCTCACCCGGCCGCTGAAGGATGGCTTCCGGATGGAGGGGCATCTCGACCAGGCGAAGCTCGAGAAGGTGTATCTGCCCTCAGACGGCATCGTGATCGCATTCCGCGCCAGCGGCGAACTGACGATCGTCTACGGGATGTGAGCCAGCCATGAACCATATCATTGCATCCCGCCTCGTTCGGGCTCTTCATGCATGCGGCAAGCTGGTGCTTGCGGCAGCGTTGCTCTTCGCTCGCAGGTCTATGCCGGCACGGCATCGGCGCAGACGCCGTTCTACGACGCGCCGCGCTCGCTGCTGGCCGGCGAGCCCGGCACGCTGGTGCGGCAGGAGCCGATCGACGGCGCGCCGCTCGGGGCTGCGGCCTACCGGGTGCTCTACCGCTCGACCGGATTGAAGGGCGAACCCATCTTCGTGTCCGGCGTCGTCGTGGTGCCGGCGGGCGACCCGCCGCCGGACGGCCGTCCGATCATCGCCTGGGCGCATCCGACCTCCGGCATCACGCCGCGCTGTGCGCCGTCGCTCGCGATCTTCCTGTTCCAGCAGATCCAGGGATTGCGCACGTTCGTCGAGCGCGGCTACGTCGTCGCCGCGACCGATTATCCCGGGCTCGGCACGCCCGAGCCGCATCCCTATCTCGTCGGCGACAGCGAGGCGCGCGCGGTGATCGACG
>CAWAXO010000064.1:0-25761 GCA_963786015.1 uncultured Alphaproteobacteria bacterium
ATGGCTCGGCGCGCGGCTCTATCACGCGCTCGACGACCACAATTTTCGCGACCTGGTACTGGCTCTGTTGCTGCTGTCCGGCATCACCCTCGTATGGACGACGCTTGCCCCACACTGATTCGTGTGCGCGCACTGTCACAAAAAGCATGTGCCAAGCCGGATACATGGATATTGTCGCCGGCATTGACGCCTTGATTGCCCACATGCCCTCTTTTGTCGGCGTCGCCGTCCCCTCGATGGGATTGGTCAGATAACAACGAGCAAAATCATGAAGAGCGCAACAAGATTTCTCCTGGTCGCAGCCGGACTCAATGTCGCCCTGTTCCTCAACGCTCAAGCAACGGCAGCACAGCAGAGCTTGCCGCCGCTTTCGTCCGAGCGAATTGCAGAGATCGTCAGGAGCCCCGATCGCACCGCGACAGATCGTACCAATGATGAGCGCCGCAAGCCTGAGCAGATGCTGGGCTTCATCGGCATTCGTCCTGGTAGCGTAGCGGTCGATCTCAGCGCGGGCGGCGGCTACACCACGGAATTGTTAGCCCGGACGATCGGGCCCACGGGCAAGGTTTATGGTCAGAGCCGGCCGCGCGACCCCAGCCGAGCACCCCCACCCCCGGTCACGCCCGAGGGCAACAGCAGCCCGGCCACAACGGCGACTGCGGCGCCGGCAGGCGCGCCCCGACCATCCCCGGTTGCCCTCGCTGAACGCGAAAGCAGCCTCAAAAGCAATGGCGTCCAGGCCGCCCCGATCGTCGCGCTCTCCCGGCCGTTCGAGGATCCCATTCCCTCCGAGCTGGCGGATGGCGTCGATCTCGTGACCTTGATGTTCAACTATCACGACCTTGGACACCTTGGTGTGGATCGCGCGGCGATGAACAAGGCGGTCTTTGGCGCGCTCAAGTCGGGAGGTTTCTACATCATTGCCGATCACTCGGGGCGACCCGGTACTGGCATTTCCGAATCCGGTACCTTGCATCGCGTTGAAGAGGCGTTTCTTCGGCAGGAAGTCGAAGCGGCGGGCTTCAAGCTGTTTGACGAAGGCAGTTTCCTGCGCAACCCGAACGACCCCAGAGACAAGAATACGCCGGACCCACCGCAACCGAAGGACGAGTTCGTGCTCAAGTTCGTGAAGCCGTGATCTTTTCGGAGAACCACTGCACACTTTTCCCGATCATGCTCTAGGCGCGACACGGCGGCGGATTACTCCGCCGCCGTGATGCGCTCGAACTCGGTCGCCTGCCGCTCGAACAGGCTGCGATAGATGCCGCCGGGCCGCGCGGCCAGCACGGCATGCGTGCCCTGCTCGACGATCTCGCCGCGGTCGAACACCAGGATGCGGTCGAGGCTGCGCACGGTCGACAGCCGGTGCGCGATCACGATCGAGGTGCGGTCCTTCATCAGCCGCTCCATCGCCTCCTGGATCAGCGCCTCCGATTCCGAATCGAGGCTCGACGTCGCCTCGTCCAGGATCAGGACCGGCGCATCGGCCAGGAACGCGCGCGCCAGCGCCACGCGCTGCCGTTCGCCGCCCGACAGCTTCACGCCGCGCTCGCCGACCAGCGTGCCGTAGCCCTTGGGCAGGCGCAGGATGAAATCATGCGCATTGGCAAGCCGCGCCGCCTGCTCGATCGCCGCCATGCTGGCGCCCGGCCGGCCATAGGCGATGTTCTCGGCGAGCGTGCGGTGAAACAGGATCGGCTCCTGCTGCACGATCGCGATCTGGCTGCGCAGCGATTGCTGCGTCGCCTGGCGACGTCCTGGCCGTCGATCAGGATGTGGCCGCCGGAGACGTCGTAGAGCCGCTGCACCAGCTTGACGAAGGTCGTCTTGCCGGAGCCGGAACGGCCGACCAGGCCGACACGCTCGCCGGCGCGGATCGTCGACCGACAGGCCGTCATAGAGCGGCGCGCGATGGCCGCCATAGTGGAAGGTCACGTCGTCGAACACGATGCGGCCGCCGGTGATCGTCGATCGGCTGGGCGTCCGGCGCATCGGCGATGCCGATCGGCTCGTCGTGGATCGTCGACCAGTTCCTCCATGTCGTTCACCGAACGCTGCAGGTTGTTGATGTGCATGCCGACATCACGCAGATAGGCGTGGATGACGTAGTAGCTGGTCAGCACATAGGTGACGTCGCCCGGCGAGGCGCGGCCGGCCATCCACAGCAGCACCGCGCCGCCGATCACCGAGCCGCGCAGGCACAACAGCACGATGAGCTGCACCGCGTTGGTGGTGTTGTAGCGCAGCCAGCTCCGGTTCACGCGCCTGCGCCAGCGGCTGATGACGCGCATCAGCCGGGCGTCCTCGCGCGCCTCCGCGCCGAACGACTTCACCACCGCGTTGCAGGTCAGGGCGTCCGCCAGCGTGCCGCCGACCTTGGTGTCCCAGGCGTTGGAGACGCGCGCGGCCGGCGCGATGTAGCGGATCGAGAGCATCACGGTCATCGACGACATAGACCAGCGCGCCGAGCGCGATCACGGCGCCGAGCGAGGCCCAGTGCAGCCCGAGCAGGATCATCGAGCCCAGCAGCACCGATCAGCGAGGGCAGCAGCGCCAGCAGGATGGTGTCGTTGTAGAGATCGAGCGCCCACATGCCGCGGGTGACCTTGCGCACCGTCGAGCCGGCGAAGCTGTTGGCGTGCCAGTCGGTCGAGAAGCGCTGCACGCGCATGAAGGCGTCGCGCGCGACATCGGACATGATCCTCAGCGTGAACGGCACGATCGCCTGCAGCCCGATCATGCGCAGCACGATCGAGGAGAAGCCGAGCGCGACGATCGCCGTCGAACGCCACGACCGCCGCACGGCGCGCGTCGGGATCTTCGGCACCGCGCGTCAGCGCATCGACCAGATGGCCGGAGAACATCGGCATGAACAGGTCGGCGACGGTTGCGCCCAGCAGGCCGACGGCGATCGACGAGCGTCATCACCGGCTGATTCAGCCAGTGACGGAACACGAACGGCATCACCACGCGGATCGCCGCGGGACGTTTTTCTCGAACGGTCATGGCATCATCCGGCCGCGCTTATCGCGCAGGCCGGCTCCATCAAGGGACGCACGACGGCGACAGGCCGAACACGGGCGTCGTTAAAAAATATCAGTGACTTAGCGGGGAGTTCCGAGATCGGGGCAACGGACCCGATCGATGCTGGCGAAGGCGGCTTCTAGCAGCCGGATACGGCGTCCAGCATAAGCATCGGACGCGGGCGCGCGATCTGCGAAAATGCGATAATCATGCAAATCTCCCGGTTCGAGCTACAATGTGTAGCACTTATAACCGCGCCGCGCGTGATTTGCAATACTCGGGTGCCACAGTTTGCGGCTTCAATGCCCGCCGCCACCGCCGCCCGACAGCGCCGCCGGTTTCTTCAGCAGCATGACCAGCACGCTCAGGCCGAGATAGAACAAGGTCAGCATGAAGAAGGCGTCGCCATAGCCCATCACGACGGCCTGGCGGTGCACGATCTGCGACAGCTGCTTCATCGCCATCAGCGCGGCATCGCCCATGCCCTGCAGACTCTGGGTGAAAATGTTCAGGGTCTCGACCGCGGTGGCGTTGCCCCAGTTGACGCGCTCCTGCAGGCGCGATGATGTGCAGGTCGGTGCGGTCGTTGAGCACCTGGTTGATGACCGCAAGCCCCACCGCGCCGCCGAGATTGCGCATCAGGTTGAACAGGCCGGAGGCGTTCTTCACCCGGTCCGGCGGCAGCGTGCCGAGCGCGATGTTGTTGGTCGGCACCATCGCCAGCATCATGCCGATGCCGCGCAGGATCTGCGGCAGCAGCAGCTCGTAGAAATCGTAGTCGCGGGTGATCCAGGTCATCTGGTAGGAGCCGATCGCGAACACGATCAGGCCGAACGCGATGATGTAGCGCATGTCGACGAGCTGCATCAGCCGGCCGACGACCGGCGCCATCAGGAACATGGTGATGCCGGAGACGAACATGGTCTCGCCGATCATCATCGCGCTGTAGCCGCGCACTTCGGCGAGATAGCGCGGATAGATGTAGGTCAGGCCGTAGAGGCCGATGCCGATGCAGAACTGCAGCACGCAGCCGATCGCGAAGTTGCGGTTGGTGAAGGCGCGCAGATCGACGATCGGCTCCTCCGCGGTGAAGACGCGCCAGAAGAAGGCGATCGCCGAGACGACGCCGACCGCGGCGCAGATCGCGACCGAGGTGTCCTGCAGCCATTCATATTGCGGGCCTTCCTCCAGCACATATTCCAGCGAGCCGAGGAAGCCGGCCATGAAGATCAGGCCCCACCAGTCGAAGCGGTCGAGCAGCTCGAAATGCGGCTCGTCGAAATCGACCAGCGCCAGCACGCCGACGGTGATGATCGATGCCGGGAACGACGTTGATGAAGAACAGCCAGTGCCACGACATCACGTCGGTGATGTAGCCGCCGACGGTCGGGCCGATGGTCGGCGCCAGCGTCGCGACGAGGCCGATGATCGGGCCGACGATGTGGAATTTCGAGCGCGGAAACACGGTGTAGGCCGAGGCGAACACGGTCGGGATCATGCCGGCGCCCAGAAATCCCTGGATCGCGCGCCACAGGATCATCTCCTCGATCGTCGAGGCGAAGCCGCAGAGCAGGCTCGCGATGGTGAAGCCGGCGGCCGAGATCGCGAACAGCAGCCGCGTGCCGAGCGCGCGCGACAGGAAGCCGGACAGCGGGATCGCGATCACCTCGGCGATCAGATAGGCGGTCTGGACCCAGGAGACTTCGCTCGAACTCGCCGACAGGCCGGCCTGGATGTCGTTCAGCGAGGCCGAGACGATCTGGATGTCCAGGATCGACATGAACATCCCGAACACCATGATGAGGAACGCGATCAGCCGCCGCGGCGCGATGCGCTCGAACGGCGCACGCCATCATGGCGGGCGAAGCGGTGGTGGCGTTCGCCATGGTCTGCTCGGTTATGGCTGCTCGGGTCAGCGCTCGATTCGCGCGCTCACCGCTATTGCGGATGGATCATGATCGGCTCGTCGAGATCGATCTCGCTGTCGGCGTCGCCGGCGCCCGTTGGTGGTGTCGACGGTCGCATAGACCGACATGCCGGCGCGCAGCAGGTTCTGCCGCGCCACCTCCTTCGGCACGCGGATGCGGACCGGCAGCGCGCTGCACGATCTTGGTGAAGTTGCCGGTGGCGTTGTCGGGCGGCAGCAGCGTGAACACCGAGCCCGCCGCCGGCGAGATGCTGTCGACGACGCCCTTGAACTTGCGCATGCCGTAGGCATCGACCGTGATCGTCACCGGCTGGCCGGGACGGATGCGCTTGAGCTGCGTCTCCTTGAAATTGGCGTCGATATAGACGTCGTCGAGCGGCACGACATTGCCGAGCCGCTGGCCGACCGCGACGAAGTCGCCGACATTGACGAGGCGGTTGGAGAAGGTGCCGTCGACCGGCGCGCGCACCGCGGTGAAGTCGAGATCGCGCTCGGCCTTGGCCAGCGAGGTCTTCAGCTCGGCGAGCTGCGCCTGCGCTTCGGCCTGCTGCGCCTTGGTCGACGTCGACATTGTCGCGCGCGACGTCGTAGGCGGCCTGCGCGGCCTTGACCGCGGCGGCGCCCTGGTCGCGCGCGGCTTCCGACTGCTCGAAGGTGGCGTGCGAGGCAAAGCCCTTGTTGCTCAGCGCCTGCTGGCGCTCATAGTCGAGGTCGGCGCGCTTCAGGCCGGCTTCGGCGGAGACGAGTTGCGCCTTGGCCTGCTCGACCGCGCTCTGCGAGCGCTGCGACCTGGCGGCCGATCCGCTCGATGGTGGCCTCTTGCGTCGCGATCCTGGTCGCGGCGGCATCGACCGCGATCTTGTAGTCGCCGTCGTCGATCCGGAAGACGACGTCGCCGGCGTGCACCAGCGTGTTGTCGCCGGGCAGGATCGCGGCGATGTGGCCGGCCACGCGCGCGCCCAGCATGGTGTTGTTGGCGCGGACATAGGCGTCGTCGGTGGAGACGAAGAAGCGGCCGACCAGCGATGTAGTAGCCGCCATAGCTCGCCGCGGCGAGCGCCAGCACGCGCCGATGCCCATCAGGACGAAATGGCGCTTGCCGGATTTCGGCGCGGCGGCGCGCGGCAGTTGCGGCGGGCTTGTCGGTCGCGGGGTCTCCGGCGTCTCGGCCGGCCGGCGCTTGGTCTCCTCGGCCACGTGAGCGCAGCTGCTCGGCCGAGACCGGCGGACGGCTCGCCGTCGGCTGCTCCGCTTCGTCCGCATCGTTTCGCAGGACGCGCGCGGCCTGATCTCTCGCTGCGGCCATAAAGGCTTCCCCAACTCAAATTTCGCGGCTGGCGGGCGAGGCCGCAACCGGCCCATCCCGCTCATCGCATGCAAATTATCATTGACCGAACGGTTCGGTCAAGATACTTTTCCCGGGCGGACCACTGGCCCGTCGGGTTTCTTGCGATACGTTTCCAGATCCAAATCTTTCCGAGACGCTAAACCAATGGTTGCAGCCGACCACGACCCTCTCCGAATCGTCGGCGACGAGGACATGCTCAAAGCGCCGCCAGATCCTCGACGGCGCCCGCAAGGTGTTCATGGACCTCGGTTTTGACGGCGCCAGCATGGGCGAGATCGCCCGCGCGGCCGGGGTCTCCAAGGGCACGCTCTACGTCTACTTCGCCGACAAGAGCGGGCTGTTCGAAGCGATCGTCGAGGAGGAGGCGCTCGAGCTACGGCCAGGTCGTGTTCAATTTCGATCCCGCGCGCGACGTCCCGACCACGCTGCGGGAGTTTGGGCAGGCCTACATCGCGCTGCTCTGCCGGCCCGGCGGCGGATCGGCGATCCGCACCGTGATGGCGATCGCCGAACGCATGCCCGATGTCGGCCGCCGCTATTACGAGCGCGTGCTGGACAAGACCATCAACCGGCTTGCCGACTATCTCGACGCCCATGTCGACGCCGGCGAACTCGCGATCGACGACTGCCACCTCGCGGCCTCGCAGTTCATGCTGATGTGCCAGGCCTCGCTGTTCCTGCCCTTCGTCTTCCAGGCCGCCCCGCCGCCCTCGCCCGAGCGCGTCCGAGGTCGTCATCGACAGCGCGACACGGATGTTTCTGGCCGCGTATCAGGCGAAGGCGGGTTCGACGACGCAGCCCGTCATTGCGAGCCGACGCGAAGAATTCGTAGGGTGGGCAAAGCGAAGCGTGCCCACCATCCATCTAGCGACTCGGAGAGATGGTGGGCACGCGCTTGCGCTCCTTTGCCCACCCTCATATGGGGACTTGTGAGTCAAGGCTGTCCGATAGGCAGCGTTAGTTGGGCTGGCGAGAAGAGAGGGCGGCGCGCGAAGCCACGCGCCGCGTAGCGCGTCGCCCGGGCTGCGATCGAGGACAAGCTTCCTGAGTTTGCTGCAGCTCACTGCATCACCTCATATCCGGTCGGACTGATTGTCCGTAACCCACATTCCGCATGCTTGCGGTGAGGAAGCTAAAAAGGATGAGACCCATCTACGAAACGGTTCGGTTTGACCCAAGGGTGGCCCGGTCATCATCCGTCCCCGTGCCCGGCGCCGCGGCGACGGTTGCGCGGTTGGATCGGTTATGTCTTGGTCTTCATCACAGCCTCCTCAGGGACGAGCCCGGTGGTGAGATAGCGCCACAAGGCCACGATCAACTTGCGCGCCAGAGCAACGATGGCGACGCGCCTGGAGCGCTTGCCGGCATTGGCCGTGCGGGTCCGGAACCATTGGCTCAGCGCGCTGTCCGGCTGATGGCGGAGCCAGAGCCAGGCCAGCTCGATCGCCTTCTGGCGTGCCCGCCGATTGCCTGCCTTGCTGATGCCCTGCTCCCGCGCGATGCCGCCGCTCCGCCAGGGACTAGGGGTAAGGCCGCAATAGCTGGCGACCTCACGGCGATTGCGGAAGTTCTTGTAGAACAGCTCGTCGACCAGCGTGGCCGCAAAGGCCGGACCCAACGCCTTGAGCCGCTGCAACTGGTCGCGCCGCTCAGTCGTCGCTGCGGGGACGGCAGCGGCCTCGGCAGGCTGGCTCTGCTCCAGCGCCCCAAGCTGTTCACGCACCAGCATCAGCCGGGCATGCTCGCGCGTGACCTCCGCCCGAAGATGCGCCGGCACCGGCTGCCCCTGCCAATCGCGCTGCCGCGCCAGCCAGCCGAGCCAGTCCCGTCGCCGGGGGTTGCCGACCGCAACCCCCAAAAGACGCAGCAGCGCCTTGATGCGGTTGGTATGCGCCGTCTGCTCCATGATCAGCCGGTCGCGTTCGCGGCTGGCGCGCCGGGCGTCCTCCTCCTCCACGCTCGGCACCCGAACGATCCGAACCACCCGCGGCTCTCCCCGCAAATGGGCCATCAGGGTCCGCAACAACAGCTCGCCGTCGATCCGGTCCGTCTTCGCCCGGCGCCTGCGCTGCTCCACCGCAATGCTGGCCGCATCGAACACCAGGTTCTCAATTCCTGCCGCCAGCAGCCGTCGATGCAGCCAGAACCCGTCATAGCCGGCCTCATGGCAACTCACCACGCGCGGCGATGAGCCGAGCTTCTCCACCGTCCGCGCCCGGGCCTTCTCAATCAAAGCCAGCAGACCCGTACCATCGCCGCCCTCGAGCTTGTGGCGCGAAAAGCGATCCCGGTCCGGACTGTGCACCGTGATCAGCCAGCTCTTCTGGCTCAGTTCAATTGCAACGTAAATCGTGCCACAATCCACAGCGGTGGGCGTGCTCATGCTCGATGCTTGCATCCGAGCCTCCAGTGGTTCGAGTGTGGAAACCCAAACCTACCGGACTGGGCACGCTCACCGCCCCATGGAATTTACGAATTCCCGCCGCCTCCGTCATTCCGGGGCGACGCGCGCATCACTTCTTCCCACCCCTTGCCGCGCCATGCGCGTGAGCGTGCGGCGCGTGCGGCTCGACGGGCATCATGACGACATGGCCGTGGCGCACGCCGCGTTCGGCGATGACGTGATCGGCGAAGGCCCTGACATCAGCGCCGCGGCCCCGCAGCACCGTGACCTCGAGGCAACTGTCGTGATCGATGTGCACGTGAAGCGTCGCCTGCGCGAGATCGTGATGCGCGTGAAAATCCTTGGTCAGGCGCTTCGGCAATTCGCGCGCGGCGTGATCGTAGACATAGCTCAAGGTCGCGATGCAGTTGCGGTTGCCGGAAGTCGCGGCATCGCCACGTTCGAGGCCGCCGCGCAGCAGATCGCGAAACGCCTCCGAGCGGTTGGCATAGCCATGCCGAGCGATGAACTCGTCCACCTCGGCCACGAGGTCATCATCGATCGTGATCGTAAGCCGCTGCATTTGCTCTCCTTCCGAGCTCTGCGCTTGAGTATGACGAATTCGAGTTGACGTCATACTTGCCGCGTATAGACTGCTTTAACATCGGCAGCGTGGCCATGCACGACTTTGCAAAGGTCGCAGGTGATCGCGCGCCCTCGGTGTGGTGGGCAATCGATGCCGGGACGGTTGCGTAAATTCGGGTTCTGCGCGCCGGTGCTGCCGCTGCTCCATCCGCAAATCGTCCTCGCTCAATCCTCATCGGAGCCTGCGCCACCGACCCCGTCATCCAAATCGGAAATGCTGCCCCCGCTGACGGTTGAGGCGCCGCCGAGATCCTCCAAACCCCGGCATGCGGCGAAGCAGGCGGCGCGCAAGCCCTCCGTCACGCCGCCCAATCCCGCACCGGCGGCGGCGTCCACGGCGGCCACATCGGGCGCGCCCGATATCGGCTATGGCCCGGCGCCAGTTCAGCATATGGCGAGCCAGATCACCGTCTCCGGCGAGGAACTCAACGCGCGGCCCGTCACGCGTCCGGGCGAGGTGCTCGAAGCGGTGCCCGGCCTGATCGTCACGCAGCACAGCGGCGAGGGCAAAGCCAACCAGTATTTCCTGCGCGGCTATAACCTCGACCACGGCACCGACCTGGCGATCTGCGGTCGACGACGTGCCGGTCAACATGCGCACCCACGCGCACGGCCAGGGCTATGCCGACCTGAACTGGCTGATGCCGGAGACGATCGGCTCGCTGGACGATCCGCAAGGGCCCGTATTTCGCCGACGAGGGCGATTTCGGCTCGGCCGGCAACCTGCACATCGGCCTGATCGACAGCGTCGCCAAGACGATCGCGCAGATGACCGCCGGCAGCTTCGGCTATCAGCGCTTCTTCGGCATGGAATCGCGCAAGGTCGGCGACGGCACGCTGCTGATCGCCGGCGAGACCGGCACCTACAACGGGCCGTGGGTCAATCCCGACGACGTGCGCAAGTTCAACGGCCTGGTGCGCTACACCCAGGGCACCGCGACTCGACGGCTTCTCGATCACCGGCATGGCCTATTCCAACCAGTGGAATTCGACCGACCAGGTGCCGCTGCGCGCGATCGACGTCGGGCTGCTCGACCGCTTCGGCGCGGAAGATCCGACCGACGGCGGCAACACCAATCGCTTCGCGCTGTCGGCCCGCATCGCGCGGACCGACGATGCCGGCTCGTGGAAGGCCAACGCCTACGTCGTCAAAAGCGAGCTCGATCTCTTCAACAACTTCACCTACTTCCTCAGCGATCCCGATCCTCGGCGACCAGTTCCACCAGCACGACGACCGCGTCATGATCGGCGGCAACGCGTCGCGCACGCTGAACGGCTCGCTCGCCGGCCTGCCGATGGAGACCACCTTCGGCATCCAGACCCGCTACGACGACATCGATCTCGCGCTGACCGACACGTTTCAGCGCAGCTTCCTGTCCAACGTCCGCAGCGACAAGGTCGGCGAGGGCAGCGTCGGCGTCTATGCGCAGAACACCGTGCACTGGACCGACTGGCTGCGCACGACGCTCGGCTGGCGCGGCGACTACTACGACGCCAACGTCAACTCGATCTTCGACGCCAACAATTCCGGTCATGTCAGCGCCGGCATCGGCAGCCCGAAGTTCACCATGGTGCTCGGGCCCTTCAACAAGACCGAGTTCTTCGTCGGCGCCGGCACGGGCATGCACAGCAACGACGCCCGCGGCGCCACCATCACGGAAGATCCCGACCGATCCCGCCACCAAGCAGTCCGCCTCGCCGCTTCTGGTGCGCACCAAGGGCGCCGAGGTCGGCGTGCGCACCAAGATCGTTGCCGGGCCTCGATTCCTCGCTCAGCCTGTTCATGCTCGACCAGGATTCCGAGATCATCTTCTAGCGGCGACGCCGGCGACACCGCGGCGAGCCGGCCGAGCCGGCGCTACGGCGTCGAATTGACCAATCACTATCGCCCGTCATCCTGGATCGATATCGACGCCGATCTCGCGATGACGCATGCGCGTTTCGTCGGCTTCGACAGCGACGCAGGCCGACGTCTACGCCTCGCTCGCCGGCTTCCCGCAGGCGCAGATCGGCAACGCGCCCGGCAATTACATTCCCAACGCGCCCGCGATGGTGGCCTCGGCCGGCATCACGCTCGGCGAGAAGACCGGCTGGTTCGGCACGTTGCGCTGGCGCTATCTCGGCGCGACGCCCGCTGACCGAGGACAACGCCTTCCGCTCGCCGGCCGACCAGCATCTTCAACGGCCGCATCGGCTATCGCTTCGACAACGGCTGGCGCATCCAGCTCGACGTGCTCAACCTGCTCAACACCAAGGCCAACCAGATCACCTATGCTTACGGCTCGCTGATCAAGACCGACAGCCTCTACAATCTCTGCTTTCCCGTGCAGACCGCGCCCGCCGCGGTGTGCCAGAACGGCGTGATGGATTATGTCCTGCATCCGGTCGAGCCGCTGACCGTGCGCGTGACCGTGGCCGGAACGTTCTAGCGCTGAAGGAGACGCCGTAGGGTGGGCTAAGGCGCGATAGCGCTGTGCCCACCATCTCTCCGAACCGCGGCGTGAACGGTGGGCACGCTTCCGCTTCGCTCACCGAGCTACGGCGGACGAGTCGCTTTGCCCACGCAACGGACCGCGTTCTACGGCTACGCGCCCGTCACGCGCCAGATGACGTCACCGACATCGTCCGCCACCAGCAGTGAGCCGTCAGGGCCGAGCGTGACGCCGACCGGGCGTCCATATGATTCCCGCTCATCCGGCGCAAGGAAGCCGCTCAGGATATCCCGCGCCGGGCCGGAAGGACGCCCGTTTTCGAACGGCACGAACACGACCTTGTAACCGGAGAGCTTGCTGCGATTCCAGGAGCCGTGCTGCCCGATCGCCATGCCGTCCGGAAAGCCCGGCAGCGTGCCGGCCGGCACCCAGCATAGACCCAGCGATGCGGTGTGCCCGCCCAGCGCGTAGTCCGGCGTGATGGCCTTTGCGACCATGGCAGGATCTTGCGGCACGCGATCGTCCACCGTCTGCCCCCAGTAGCAATAGGGCCAGCCGTAGAAACCGCCATCGCGAACCGAGGTCAGATAATCGGGGGGCGTCTCGTCGCCCAGGCCGTCGCGCTCATTGACGACGGTCCACAGCACGCCGGTGGTTGGCTCCCAGGCGAGGCCCACAGCGTTGCGCAGGCCGCCGGCAAAGATACGGCTGTTGCCACTTGCAAGATCGAGCTCATAGACACAAGCCCGGCCCTGCTCGACCTCCATGCCCGTCTCGGCGATGTTGCTGAGCGAGCCGACGCCGGCATAGAGCTTCTTGCCGTCGGGGCTCGGCAGCAGGCTCCGCGTCCAATGCCCGGCAGGCTTGAACGTGGTGAGCCTTTTGCCCTGCGCGGTGATGCGATCCGCGCCCGCGGCGTAAGGGAACGCCATCACACCGTCGGTGTTGCCGACATAGAAGGTCTCACCCACCAGCGCCATGCCGAACGGCTGGTTCAGCCCCTCCATGAATGTCTCGCGTGTTTCGGCGACGCCGTCACCATCCTTGTCGCGCAACAGCGTGATGCGGTTGGCGCTGACGCCAAGCGCCGCCGCGCGCCGCATCGTCGCCTGCATCGCATAGTGGAATACGCTCCGGGGCGGGCCCGCGACCTGCGTCGACTCGGCAATGAGCACGTCGCCATTGGGCAGAACGTTGATCCAGCGCGGATGGTCCAGGCCGGCCGCAAATGCATTGACCTTCAGCCCCGGCGCGACAGTCGGCTTCTGCCCGTCGCTCCAGCCTCTCGCCGTCGGCATCTTGAGCGTCGGGATCGCGCCTTGCGACTTCGCAGCGGGAATTTGCGGCGCATTGCCCCAGGCGGGCTCGGGCGAAGCGCCCTGCATCCGGCGCCACCGCAGCGCGACGCCGCCGACCACCGCGACGAACTCCGCAAAAATGCTGGAAAATTTCATGATATTCCTCTGTCGATCGCGCGCACGCACTCCAGCGCCGGACGGGGTTGGACCTTGCCGCCGATCCCTTGAGATCACCGGCGCTTGAACAGCATTTGCATGGCGCCGACACGTATGTCGAGAGCTATGGCGCTGTGAGTGCAACCGAGCAGAGGCGAAAGTCCGTCGCAGAGCCTCAACCGGTACGTTATATCCGTAACGCTATATTGATGCCGCACGAAGGTCAGCATTGTGCGGGCTCCTGCATCTCGTGCCGCGATCGTGGTCGGTTTCGAGATGCAAAATGGCGTCCGAAACGCGGTCACCATCGGCGGCAACGAACTTCTTGCCCACGGCAGCGGCACGGTTGGCAAGAAGCATTTCCCGCTCGATGCCGAGGGAAAGCTCGATCAATCACGGATCGATCCGAAGCTCATCTGCGTCATCGAGAATCGACTTGCGGCCATGTCGATCCCGCAGGCGGATGCTGCCGGGTCCATACGTGGACAGACCTGAAGCTGCGCGGCGGCCCCGGCGCGGAGTTACCGGTTTCCACTTTTCCGGATCATGCTCTAATCGTCTTGAAACTCGTCTTCCTCATCGACCTTGTCGTGCTTGTGACGATGCGCCGTCGCGCCGCCGAGCGATCCCGTTACCTGGGGCGCGCGCGTTGCGTAGGGGTTGCGCTGGGATGCGCGCCCGGCGATCTCCGCGCCGGAGACGGCCGCGGGCTCGCAGATGATGCGCCGGCTGGCGCGGCGCATCAGGTCGACGTGAATGTGATCGTAGTGATAGACGTTGGAGCCCGGCGCCAGCACGGTGTTGAACTGCTGGCAAGCCGCGCCCTGCACGTCACGCAAGAAGCCCTGCTCCTCGGGCATGCCGCGCCAACCGTCCTTCACCGTGATGCGGCGTCCGTCGGCGAGCGTGAAGGCGGCAATGTCGAGCGCGTTGCCGAAGGCGTGCTCGGAAATATGCGCGCTCGGATTGCCGTTCATGCCGCGGCAGGAATAAGCGGAGATCTGCTTGATCTCGACCACGCGCGCGCCGAACCAGCGTTGCGCCGCGGGCTGCACAGAATCAGCAAGCCAGTGATCGAGCGCGGAGACGATCGGACAAGCCAGCGTCGCCGCGGGCTTCACCGCGACCGGGCCGACGGCTGCGACCGAATTGCCGCGCGCAGGCCCGAGCGGCGGCAGCGCCGCCGGGCTCGCGGAAGAAGGCGCGGCATACGGCTCGCGCGACGGATAGGTTGGCACGCTCATATAGGTGGCACGGCCCGTCTGTTCCCGCTCACCCGGGCGCGCGTCCGGCGGCAGATCGATCTCGTCTTGATCAGCCGGCGCAACGCCGGGCGCGGCGAGCGAGATCGGTGCACCTGGCGAGGCCCCATAGCCGGGCTGACGCGCGGGCGGCGGATAGCTCGCAGCGGGCTGATAATTTGGCGGATTATTCGGCGGATAGCTCGGCGGCGGCCGATAGGCTGGTGCCTGTTGCCGCGCGATCGGCCAGCGCGGCTGGCCATTGCCGATATCGGCCGGCGGGCGCATCTCCTCGTCGATAAACCCGTAACTGTTCGACGCTTCGCCGAAGGCGGCGACCTTGAGCGGGTATTGGGCGCCGCACACGCCGGGGCCGGAAATCGGGTCGACCCGGACAACGTCCAGGCTCTCTTTGACCTCGCCGGATTTCAGGCAGGCGAGCTCGGCCTCGGCACGCCAGGGTTCGCGCTCGGCGGTTTGAAAAAAACCGTGACCGCAGCCCGCCAGAGTGACGAGGACGATGGAGCCGACAAGATACAAACGAACTCCGCGCGTCATTGCCGCAAGTTCGACGAATTTGCTTAAAGACTGATCAACGCGTTGTTTTCACGAGTTTTTAACCACGTCACGCAACGTCAGCCGCATTGCGCCGAGGACTCATCCAACGCTTCTGTGACTTAAATCACGGAGATCGACGCGAACGGGCCATAGGGTCATTTGCGAACGAACGGGCTCGCTGACGGGAGGCTTCCATGAAAACGTATTATCTCGCCGCTGCGCTGTTGATGGCGAGCTCTGCCGCCCATGCCGGCAGCGGGATTTCCTTCCAGGTCAACGGACAGCGGGTGCACATCGATGCGCCGCGGAATTGCGAGTCGCTATCCTGCGTTCAGATCACGGCGCCCGGCATGTCCGGCAATTTCAAGGACCTGACCTCCAAGCTCAACAAGGACAAGGACGACGATGATGCGCCAAGCCCGGCGCCGTCGACGCAAGCCAATTCGACGCCGCCGGCACCAAAGACCGCGCCCACCCCGACCGCTTCCGCAGCAGCTCCACGGGCGCAGGCGCCCGCGCCACTCCCCGGTGCGGTCGCGAGCAATGCGCAGCCGGCCGCGACCGACACATCGAATGCATCGGTGCCGTTGCTCCACGACGTGACGCCATCGGCGTCCACATCCGCTCCGCCGCCCGTATCGGCCACGGCGGCGGCGCCCACGCCGGCTGTCGCGGTTTCTCCCACCGCGCAGCCGGCGTCTGTGGCCGATACTCCGGTTACGCCGCTCGGGCTGTGGGCGACGCAGGACAACAAGGGCAATGTGCAGATCGAGCCGTGCGGACAAAATCTCTGCGGCTATGCGGAGAAAACCCACGAGCCGATCCTGATCAACATGAAGCCGGCCAACGACAGCAAATGGACCGGCCGGATTCACGATCCCGAAGGCGGCAGCAACTACGACTCGACCATCGCGATGAAGGGACCGAACCTCTTGAAGGTCCAGGGTTGCGCGTTCGGCGGCCTGTTCTGCGGCGGCCAGACCTGGAAGCGGGTCAGTTGAACCCGCGCTCGATTTGAAAGAAGCTCCGCGAATTCGTCGCGGGGCTTTTTGCATTTTTCGAACGATCTGCCTTGCAGTGAAGCGTCACGCGTCACGCGACGTGACTGATCGCGATACCGATGCGGCATCGTTCACGGACCGTTCAGGCGGCGGGCTTCTTAATCCATCGAACCTCGTCATACTCAGCTTTCCTGCCAAGCCTGTTCCCTGCCAAGCCTCTTCCCTGCCAAGCCTGGGCTTCATCGTGACATATCGGTTCTTGCTGGCGTTTGCCCTTCTCGGCTGCTTGCTGGTTGGCGGGACGCAACATCTCTCCGCGATGCCATCGCCGGCCGGCGTCGACATCACGACACCCGTGATGGATGATGCGAGAACGGATCCGGCACGGCTTGCGCAAGCGCAAGCGCCGCAAACTCCGCAAGCACAGGACCCCGCCACCGCTTCACCGGCGCAGACGCCTTCCGATGAGCCGATCGGCAACGTCGCGACGCTGACGGGGACCGTCACCGTGATCCGCAACAAGAATTCGCTGCCGCTGAAGCTGCGCGACGACATCTATTTCAACGACGCGGTCCAGACATCGTCGAATTCGACGCTCGGGATCACCTTCAACGATTCCACCACCTTCAATCTCTCCGCCAATTCGAAGATCGTCATCGACAACTACGTCTACGAGGAAGGCGGAGCCAAGAATGCCGCGGTCTTCGACATCGCGAAGGGCACGGTCGCCTTCGTCGCCGCCGCGGTCGCGAAGACCGGCGACATGACGATCACGACGCCGACCGCGACGCTCGGCATTCGCGGCACCACGGGCCTCGTCGAGGTGCCGGAAGACGGCGCGGCGACGAGCGCGAACAACGTCGCCATCAAGCTCTATCCGGATGCCGACGGCAGGGTCGGACGGATCGAGGTCAACGACCGCACGGGCGCGCGGCTTGGTGCGCTGACGCAAGGCGCGAGCGGTTTCACCATCCGCCCCGGCATGGGTGGCGCACGCTTCGCCGCGGTGCCGCTCACGATCTCGCCCCAGCAGGCGCTGCAGGACCAGGGCTTCGTGCGGCAGGTGCATGCCGCGCAAAATGTCGGCCGCCAGATCGTCACCGAGCAGCGCGCCTTCCGCCGCGCCAATCCCGGCTTGAACAATCGCAATCAGCCGGGGAGTCAACCGGGTCAGCAGCGGCCGAACGGCGCGCCCGGACAGAACCGGCCCGGCCAGCCGCAACAGGGCACGCCCAACGGCCGCCAAGGCACGCAGCAACCAGGCACGCAGCAACCGGGCAACCGGCAGCAGCCCGGCAATAATTCGCAGCAACAAGGCCGACCCGGACAGCCAGCTCAGCCGTCACGGCCGGGCCAGCCTCCACAACCTAACCCACAAGGAGGACCGGCCAAGCCTTCACAACCCGGCGCCCCCGACCGGCAAGGCACGCAGCAGCAACCGGGAGGTCCGCAACAGACCGGACAACCCGCGCGGCCGGGACAAGCTCCGCCACAGGGCGCGCCACAGCGGCTCGGAACGCCGCAACAGAATGCACCGGGATTGCAGCGGCCCGGCGTCCAGCGTCCGCAATTCCCGGCTAGACGCACGGGGCCGCCACGAGGCAAGCAGGAGAAGAAGCGCTATTGATCGTCGCTGCGTTATCTCACGCCCGAAGTCGGCCGCACGACGTGCTCCACTGCTCGCCTGAAATCGCCTAAGAAATTTGCGGGTGAACTCGCTTTCACTCATGATACGCGCCATGTCCTGCCTTGTCCGCTACATCACACATGCCCAGGTCAGGATCGACCCCGCCATCCCTGTCCCCGGCTGGGGTCTGAGCGCGGTCGGACGCGCGCGCACTGAAGCCCTCGCCGCCACGGACCGCCTTTTGGGCACGACCCAGATCATCAGCAGTGGCGAGCGAAAGGCGATCGAGACGGCCGAGATCATCGCGGCAAAGCTGAATGTCGACATCGAGCTGCGGGAAGCCATGCACGAGAACGATCGGTCAGCGACAGGATTTCTGGCACCGGACGAGTTCGAGAGCGTGGCCGATCAGTTTTTCGCGAATCCGCAGCTTAGCATCCGGGGCTGGGAGCGCGCGATCGATGCGCAAGCGCGTATCGTCCGCGAGGTCGAGCATGTGCTGGCGCGACAGCGCGCCGGCGACGTGCTCTTTATCGGCCACGGCGCCGTCGGCACGCTCTTGCTCTGTCACTATTCCGGCCTGGCGATCGATCGCGTTCACGACCAACCGGCCGGCGGCGGCAACTGTTTCGCATTCACCAAGGACGACCGCCGCGTGCTGCACCCGTGGCGCCGCTTCGAGGATCTCTGAGGCCAACGCCACAAACCCGTTCACCGGAAATGACAGGCGACCCAGTGGCCCTCGGCGCTCTGCTTGAGCTTCGGCACTTCCGCGCTGCAGACCGGCTGCGCCAGCGGGCATCGCGTATGGAAGTGGCAGCCGGATGGCGGGTTGATCGGGCTCGGCACCTCGCCCTTGAGCCGGATGCGTTTGCGCTTCACGGTCGGATCGGGAATCGGCACCGCCGACAACAGCGCTTCCGTATAGGGATGTTTCGGCGATGCATAGAGCGCACGCGCGGGCGCGGTCTCGACGATGCGGCCAAGATACATCACCGCGACGCGGCGGCTGATGTGCTCGACCACGGCGAGATCGTGCGCGATGAAGAGATAGGCGAGCCCGAATTTCTGCTGCAGGTCCTCCAGCAGATTGACGACCTGCGCCTGGATCGACACGTCGAGCGCCGAGACCGGCTCGTCGCAGATGATGAGCTTCGGCTCGACCGCGAGCGCGCGCGCGATGCCGATGCGCTGGCGCTGTCCGCCGGAAAATTCGTGCGGATAGCGCGTCATGTGATCCGCCTTCAGCCCGACGGTCTCGAGCAGCTCGGAGACGCGCTCCTCGAACTGGCGGCGGCTCTTTGCCAGCCGGTGGATGGTCAGCGCCTCGCCGATGATCGCGCCTACCGTCATGCGCGGGTTGAGCGAGGCATAGGGATCCTGGAAGATGATCTGGATGTCGCGGCGAAGCGCGCGCAGCTCGTCACCCGAGAGCGCCAATACGTTCTTGCCGTCAAACCGGATATCGCCGGATGTCGGCTCGATCAGGCGCAGCACGCAGCGGCCGGTCGTCGACTTGCCGCAACCGGATTCGCCGACGAGGCCCAGCGTCTCGCCCGCCGCGATCTCGAAATCGACGCCGTCGACCGCGCGAACGCTGCCGGTCTGCCGCTGCAACAGAGCCGCCGCGGATCGGAAACGCCTTGGTCAGGCCGCGGACGGCGAGGAGCGGTTCGCTCATTGCAGCACGGTCTCCTCGGCGCGGATGCAGGCCACCTTGTGGCCCGGCTCGATCTCGCGCAATTCCGGCTGCGCGCGCCGGCAGTCGTCGATGGCGAACTTGCAGCGCGACGCGAAGCGGCAGCCGGCCGGCGGATCGATCAGCTTCGGCACCGAGCCCGCGATGGTCTCGAGCCGCGTCTTGCGCGCGGCATCGAGATCGATGCGCGGGATCGAGCGGATCAGTCCTTGCGTATAGGGATGACGCGGGTTGGCGAACAGCCGGTCCGCCGCCGCCTCCTCCACCACCCTGCCCGCATACATCACGACGACGCGCTGCGCGACCTCGGCGACCACGCCCATCGCGTGGGTGATCAGCATGATCGACATGCCGAGCCGCTCTTTCATGTCCTGCAGGAGATCGAGGATCTGCGCCTGGATCGTCACATCCAGCGCCGTGGTCGGCTCGTCCGCGATCAGGAGCTTCGGGTTGCACGACAGCGCCATCGCGATCATCGCCCGCTGCCGCATGCCGCCGGAGAAATGATGCGGATAGTCATGGACGCGGGCTTTCGGATTGGGGATCTGCACCAGCGACAGCATCTCGATGGCGCGATCGAGCGCGGCGCGGCGGCCGAGGCCCTGATGCAGCCGGATCACCTCGGTGATCTGATCGCCGATCGTGTAGACCGGGTTGAGCGATGTCATCGGCTCCTGGAACACGATCGCGATTTCGCTGGCGCGCACGCGGTTCATCGCGTCGGCATCGAGCGGCACGAGATCGCGGCCCTGCCACAGGATCTGCCCGCCGACGATTCGGCCCGGCGGCATCGCGATCAGCTTCAGCACCGAGAGCGCAGTCACCGTCTTGCCGGAGCCGGATTCGCCGACCACGCACAAGGTCTCGCCACGGTCGATCGAGATGTCGACGCCGTCGACCGCCTGCACCCTGCCCTCGTCGGTGTCGAAATAGGTTTTCAAACCCCTGATGTCGAGCAGCGGCGCGGCCCGGGGTTCCACTTGCGCGTCCATCACATCACCTTTCGCGGGTCGAGCGCGTCGCGCAGGCCATCGCCGATGAAGTTGATGGCAATGACGGTCAGGAAGATCGCGCCGCCGGCGAACAGCGCCCAATGCGGCGCGATGTCGAGATAGTCCTTGGCGTCGAACAGCAGCCGGCCCCAGGTCGGGATGTCAGGCGGAAAGCCGAGACCGAGAAACGACAGCGTCGATTCCGCGATGATCGCGGCCGCGACATCGATGGTGCCGGCGACGATCACCGGCCCCAGCGCGTTGGGCAGGATGTGACGGACGACCAGACGCAGATTGGAGGCGCCGAGCGCGCGCGCGGCCTCGACGAACTCCTTCTCGCGCAACGAGAGGAATTGCGCCCGCACCAGCCGCGCCACCGGCATCCAGCGGAAGCCGCCGATCACCAGCACGATCAGGATGAACACGCCGCCTTCCGGGCCGACGATGCCTTTCAGGAAATCGCGGAACAGATAGATCACGAGCAGCAGCAGCGGCAGTTGCGGCAACGACAGGAACAGGTCGGTGACCCACATCAGCGCCGCATCGACGACGCCGCGCGAGATGCCGGCGATGGCGCCGATCACGATGCCCACGAACAGGGCGACCGCCATCGCCGCAAAGCCGACCGCGAGCGAGATCCGTCCGCCATAGAGCATCCGCGACAGCAGGTCCTGCCCGAGATCGTCGGTGCCGAACGGATGGTCCCACGACGGCGGGCTGAGCCGCGCGGTGAAATCGATCTCGTTGATCGGCACGCGCCAGAGCAGCGGGCCGACCAGAATCGAGAGCGCCAGCAGCGCCAGAACGACGACGCTGACGGTCGCCAGCCGATGACGCGCAAAACGCCGCAAGGCGTCGCGTCCGGGCGAGAAGCGCCGCCGGCCGGCCGCCGGGGCAACCGTCGCCTCAGCGGTAGGAGATACGTGGGTCAAGCCAGCCATAGATGATATCGGCCACCAGATTGAAGAGAATGACAAGACAGGCGAACACGAAGGTCACCGCCATGATGACGGGCGTATCGTTGGCGAGGATCGCGCTGATCAGGAGCGAGCCGATGCCGGGAATGCGAAAGATCTGCTCGGTGATGATGGCGCCGCCGAACACCGAGGGCATCTGCAGCGCCACCAGCGTCACCACGGGAATCAGCGCATTGCGCACCACATGCTTGACGATGACGTTGCGCTCGGCGAGCCCCTTGGAGCGCGCGGTGGTGACGTAATCGAGCTTGATGACGTCGAGCACGGCGGAGCGCACATAGCGCGTGTAGGACGCAGCCTGGAACAGGCCGAGGACCGAAACCGGCATGATCGCCTGCTTGATGAACTCCCAGTACCATTGCCAGCCGGTGGCGTTGATATCGGTGCGATAGACGAAAGGCAGCCAGCCCAGATTGATGCTGAAGATCAGGATCAGCAGCAGCCCGGTGAAGAAGGTCGGCAGCGAGAAGCCGATGAAGGCGACCGTGTTGGCGATCTGATCGAAGATCGAATAGGGCCGCATCGCGGCATAGACGCCGATCGGCAGGGCGACGGCGAGCGCCAGGATCTGCGCGGTGCCGACGACGTAAAGGGTGGTCGGAATGCGCTGCAGGATCAGCGTGTCGACATTGACGCGGCTGGCAAAGGAAAAGCCCCAGTCACCGTGCAGCATGGCGACCAGCCAGTGCAGGTAGCGAACCAGGATCGGATCATCCATCCCGAACTTGACCCGCAGCGCCTCGCGCACCTCGGGCGGAATGTTCGGATTGCTGGCGAGCTCGCCGAAGGGATCGCCGGGCGCAAGCGCCAGCAAGACGAACAGGATGAGGCTGATGCCGAGCAGGCTCGGCAAAGCGACGATGAGGCGCCTGAGAAGGTAGTTTCCCATCGCTCCACCCTACTGTACGCGGCCGATCATGGGGGCCAATTCGGCGCGTCAAGCGGTCTCGCGATACCAGCTTGCGATCTGCCAGAGATCGTTGTCCCAGCCGCTCTTGTCAGCGACCATGCCGTTCTTCAGCCCGATGCAGTTGCGGCGATTGATCTCCGGCAGGATGTAGTTGTCGGTCACGACGAGATCGTTCAGCTTGATGAACAAGGCGGCCCGCTTGACGGGATCAAGCTCACTCTGCGCCTGGCGATAGGTGTCGTCATATTCCTTGTTCTGCCAGCGCGTGACGTTGCGGCCCTGCCACTTGTTGTCCTTGGTCGCGACTTCCCACGAGGTGAACTGGTTCATGAAGAACTGCGGATCAGCCTGCGGCATGGTGGTCTGGTACATTTCCATGTCGCAATAGAAATGCGGATAGGTGTCGGGATTGGCGGCGTCCGACGAGAAGAACACGGAGGCGACCACCGACTTCAGCTCGACCTCGATGCCGGCCTTCTGGCAGGCCTGCTTGATGATGGCCTGGTTCTTCTGCCGCGGCGCATTGATCGAGGTCTGGAACACCAGCTTGAGCGGCTTGCCGTCCTTCTCGCGGACACCCGACGAGCCCTTCTTCCAGCCGGCGGCCTCGAGAATTCTGGTTGGCCTTGTCGATGTTGAACTCGAACTTGGTGTTCGGCGAACGGAAGCGTTCGGGATTGTTGAGGAAGTTCGCGGTTGCAAAGCCAGCGCGGCCGTAGATGAACTTCTGCACCGAAGCGCGGTCGATCAGGAGATTGATGGCCTGGCGCACTGCCGGATCGGAGAACAGCGGATGCTTGGTCTTGACGCTGGAGCGCTCGCCGTCGACTTCCGTCCAGGGATCGGTGACGTTGAGCGCGATGTATTCGATGTTGCCGGTCGTCGTCAGCGCCGCCTTGCCCTGGCCGCCCGCCTCCAGCTTGATCAGGATCTCGTCCTCGACCTGGAGATTATAGGCGTAGTCATATTCGCCGGTCTGCAGCACCGCGCGCGCCGCCGACACCGCGTCGCCGCCGCCCTTGACTTCGACCGTGTCGAAATACGGCTTGTTCGGCTGATGATAGTCGGGATTGCGCTTGCCGGAGACGGTGTCGCCGGGTTTGAAATCGACAAACATGTAAGGACCGGTGCCGACCGGCTTCAGGTTCGTCGGCGCATCGCGCGACTTGCCGCCGGCATACTCCGCAAACAGATGTTTCGGGATGATCGGGCCATAGGAGGCGACGAAAGCATCGGCCCAGAACGGCGTCGGCTGCTTGAAGATCAGCTTCACCGTGTGGTCGTCGGCCTTCTCAACCGCCTTGATTTCCTTGTAGCTGCCGATCGAGACCGCTGCGGTGTCGGGATTTGTGGAATATTCCCAATTGAAGATGACGTCATCGGCGGTGAATGGCTTACCGTCATGCCATTTGACGCCCTGTTTCAGCTTCCAGATGACCGTCAGGCCGTCCTCCGCAAGGCCGCCATTGTCCTTGCTCGGAATCTCGGCGGCGAGGATTGGAACCAGATTGCCATCCTTGTCCCATCCGGCCAGCGGCTCGTAGAACAAGCGGCAGCATTCCTGATCCTTGGTGCCGATGGCGAAATGCGGGTTGAGCAGGGTCGGCGCCTGCCAGAACAACAGCTTCAGCGGGCCGCCGCCGCCGGCCTTGGTCGGCTTGTAGGGGATCTCGTCGGCGGCCATGGCGAGCCCTGAATGGGCGAGCATCGCACCGGCCATCGGTGCAGTGAGCCCCACGGCGATCATCCGCTGCACAAATTCGCGGCGCGACAGTCGGCCGGCTTTGACTTCAGCGATCTGGCTTCGAAGATCCCGCTCGTTCATTCTTTCGGCTCCAAGGTGCTGCTGAGCACTCAAACTTCAGCTCCTCGCGTGGGCCTGGAGGAGCAGGAAATTGGATCAGCGTTCGGCCCGGCTGTCAAAGCAGAATCCGGGCCAATCCTGGTCGCAGGCTTGAGCGAGCAGGCTTGGAGCAACGCCTGACCTATTGAGACACAGGCAGCACCGGCCCGATAAAGCCGTCGGGACGCACCAACACCGAAGCGAAGCCAGGGAACAATCCTGCGTTCGCGCTTCGACCGAGGTCGACCAGTGACGTCGCACCTCCATGGCGACATATCGCTGCGTCAGGCGCGAACCGCAGTTGAAGCCAGGAGCCCGTCCGCTGCAGCCGGTGAAGCGTCGTCCTCGAACCGTTCTCCACGACGGCATCGATGTCGCGAAGAGGATGCCCGCTCACGTCAGGCCGATGCTCCCAGCCGCCGTCCAGTTGAACGACGGGCCGCGGATAGGCGACACCGAAACCGCAGGACTCTTCCGCAAACCAGCGGTTGGCTTCGGGCATCCTGAGCACATCCTCCAGCGTGCGTCGCATGGCAAGCGTCGGTGGATCGAAGCTGCAGAACAGGCCGAGCTGCGCCAGCGTGTTGCGGCGGAGCGTCTCTCCAACCGGGCGGCGCTCCTGTTCATAGCTGTCGAGCAGCGCTTCGGGCGCTGTGCGGCGCACGACAGCCGCCAGTTTCCAGCCGAGATTCATCGCATCCTGGATGCCGACATTCATGCCCTGCCCGCCCATCGGTGCGTGGATATGGGCGGCGTCGCCCGCGAGCAGAATCCTGCCCTTGCGATAGTGATCCGCCAGCCGCGTCTCATCGGTGAAGCGCGACAGCCAGATCGGATCGCGCGGACGGAAATCCGTGCCCGCGATGCGCGCCGCGGCCGCGGCAAGTCTGTCGAGCAACACCGGCTCGGCGGCGCCGGCTTCTGTGACCGGCCCGTCGACGACGACGATCCTGTGATGGATGCCGTCACCGAGCGGCACCACCAGCATGCCGCCGCGCTCGTTGACGATGGTCGTCAGCATCGGCTTCGCCGGCGGGGCGTCGAGCACGGCGTCCGCGAGCATCATGGTCAGCCGCGCGGGATGCCCGGAGAACGCGATGTCCGCCGCGCGCCGGACGACGCTGCGCGCGCCGTCCGCGCCGACGACATAGCGGGCGGAGAGCTGAAAGGTCGTCGCTCCGCTCAGATCCGCAACCACGACCTCTTCCGCACGCGCGTCAACCGTCTGCACCGTATGGCCGCGCAGAATGACGACGCCGAGTTCCAGCGCGCGCTCTTCGAGCAGTTCCTCGGTCACCGCCTGCGGCAGTAGCAGCACGAAAGGATAGCGCGTCTCGAACACAGACAGGTCCAGCGGTGTTGCAAGCCCGCCGAAATGCCCGAACGGCATCGTTCGTCCACGGGAGACGAAACGATCCGCCAGTCCGCGCAACGCAAACACTTCGAGCGTTCGTCCCTGTATCCCGAGCGCGCGGGATTGCGTCACGCGTTCGGCGCGGCGTTCGAGCACGCAAACTTTCACTTTTGCCAGCGCGAGCTCGCAGGCGAGCCAAAGACCCACCGGCCCCGCCCCGACAATCACGACGTCGAATTCATCACTCAAGACCCGCACTCCATTCGTCTGTGCGGAGTCGGTCTAGCGTGCGCGGCTATTGTCTCGCGATCACATATCGGCCGAGCACTTGTGATCGCGGCGAGAG
>CAWAXO010000065.1:0-19855 GCA_963786015.1 uncultured Alphaproteobacteria bacterium
GACATCGAGCTGCGGGAAGCCATGCACGAGAACGATCGGTCAGCGACAGGATTCCTGGCGCCGGACGAATTCGAGAACGTGGCCGATCGAGTTTTTCGCACGTCCACAGCTTAGCGTCCGGGGCTGGGAGCGCGCGATCGACGCCCAGGCGCGCATCGTGCATGAGGTCGAGCATGTGCTGGCACGACAGCGGGCCGGCGACGTGCTCTTCATCGGACACGGCGCTGTCGGCACACTTTTGCTCTGTCACTATTCCGGCCTGGCGATCGATCGCATTCACGACCAGCCGGCCGGCGGCGGCAACTGTTTCGCATTCACCAAGGACGACCGCCGCGTGCTGCACCCGTGGCGCCGCTTCGAGGATCTGTAAGTCCAACGCCGCAAGCCCGTTCAGCGCAGGTGACAGGCCACCCAGTGGCCCTCGGCGCTCTGCTTGAGCTTTGGCACGTCCGTGCTGCAGACCGGCTGTGCCAGCGGGCATCGCGTATGGAAGTGGCAGCCGGACGGCGGGTTGATCGGGCTCGGCACCTCGCCCTTGAGCCGGATGCGCTTGCGCTTCACGGTCGGATCGGGGATCGGCACCGCCGACAACAATGCTTCCGTATAGGGATGTTTCGGCGATGCATAGAGGGCACGCGCGGGCGCGCGTCTCGACGATGCGGCCAAGATACATCACCGCGACGCGGCGGCTGATGTGCTCGACCACCGCGAGATCGTGCGCGATGAAGAGATAGGCGAGGCCGAACTTCTGCTGCAGGTCGTCGAGCAGATTGATGACCTGCGCCTGGATCGACACGTCGAGCGCGGAGACCGGCTCGTCGCAGATGATCAGCTTCGGCTCGACCGCCAGCGCGCGCGCGATGCCGATGCGCTGGCGCTGTCCGCCGGAAAATTCGTGCGGATAGCGCGTCATGTGATCCGCCTTCAGCCCGACGGTCTCGAGCAGTTCGGCGACGCGCTCCTCGAACTGGCGGCGGCTCTTTGCCAGCCGGTGGATGATCAGCGCCTCGCCGATGATCGCGCCGACCGTCATGCGCGGGTTGAGCGAGGCATAGGGATCCTGGAAGATGATCTGGATGTCGCGGCGCAGCGCGCGCAGCTCGTCACCCGAGAGCGCCAATACGTTCTTGCCGTCGAACCGGATATCGCCGGAGGTCGGCTCGATCAGGCGCAGCACGCAGCGGCCGGTCGTCGACTTGCCGCAGCCGGATTCGCCGACGAGCGCCCAGCGTCTCGCCCGCCGCGATCTCGAAATCGACGCCGTCGACCGCGCGAACGCTGCCGGTCTGCCGCTGCAACAGACCGCCGCGGATCGGAAACGCCTTGGTCAGGCCGCGGACGGCGAGGAGCGGTTCGCTCATTGCAGCACGGTCTCCTCGGCGCGAATGCAGGCCACCTTGTGGCCCGGCTCGATCTCGCGCAATTCCGGCTGCGCGCGTCGGCAGTCGTCGATGACGAACTTGCAGCGCGACGCGAAGCGGCAGCCGGCCGGCGGATCGATCAGCTTCGGCACCGAGCCCGCGATGGTCTCGAGCCGCGTCTTGCGCGCGGCATCGAGATCGATACGCGGGATCGAGCGGATCAGTCCTTGCGTATAGGGATGTCGCGGGTTGGCGAACAGCCGATCCGCCGCCGCCTCCTCGACCACCCTGCCCGCATACATCACGACGACGCGCTGCGCGACCTCGGCGACCACGCCCATCTCGTGGGTGATCAGCATGATCGACATGCCGAGCCGCTCTTTCAGGTCCTGCAAGCAGATCGAGGATCTGCGCCTGGATCGTCACGTCCAGCGCCGTCGTCGGCTCGTCCGCGATCAGGAGCTTCGGGTTGCACGACAGCGCCATCGCGATCATCGCCCGCTGCCGCATGCCGCCCGAGAAATGATGCGGATAATCATGGACGCGGGCTTTCGGATTGGGGATCTGCACCAGCGACAGCATCTCGATGGCGCGATCGAGCGCGTCGCGGCGGCCGAGGCCCTGATGCAGCCGGATCACCTCGGTGATCTGATCGCCGATCGTGTAGACCGGGTTGAGCGATGTCATCGGCTCCTGGAACACGATCGCGATCTCGCTGGCGCGCACGCGGTTCATCGCGTCGGCATCGAGCGGCACGAGATCGCGGCCCTGCCACAGGATCTCCCCGCCGACGATTCGTCCCGGCGGCATCGCGATCAGTTTCAGCACCGAGAGCGCCGTTACCGTCTTGCCGGAGCCGGATTCGCCGACCACGCACAAGGTTTCGCCCCGGTCGATCGAAATGTCGACGCCGTCGACCGCTTGAACCCTGCCTTCGTCGGTGTCGAAATAGGTCTTCAAACCCCTGATATCGAGCAGCGGCGCGATGCTGTCCATCACATCACCTTTCGCGGGTCGAGCGCGTCGCGCAGGCCATCGCCGATGAAGTTGATGGCAATGACGGTCAGGAAGATCGCGCCGCCGGCGAACAGCGCCCAATGCGGCGCGATGTCGAGATAGTCCTTGGCATCGAACAGCAGCCGGCCCCAGGTCGGGATGTCAGGCGGAAAGCCGAGACCAAGGAACGACAGCGTCGATTCCGCGATGATCGCGGCCGCAACATCGATGGTGCCGGCGACGATCACCGGCCCCAGCGCGTTGGGCAGGATGTGACGGACGACCAGACGCAGATTGGAGGCACCGAGCGCACGCGCGGCCTCGACGAACTCCTTCTCGCGCAACGAGAGAAACTGCGCCCGCACCAGCCGCGCCACCGGCATCCAGCGGAAGCCGCCGATCACCAGCACGATCAGGATGAACACGCCGCCTTCCGGGCCGACGATGCCTTTCAGGAAATCGCGGAACAGATAGATCACGAGCAACAGCAGCGGCAGTTGCGGCAACGACAGGAACAGGTCTGTCACCCACATCAGCGCCGAATTGACGACGCCGCGCGAGATGCCGGCGATGGCGCCGATCACGATGCCCACGAACAGGGCGACCGCCATCGCCGCGAAGCCGACCGCGAGCGAGATCCGTCCGCCATAGAGCATCCGCGACAGCAGGTCCTGCCCGAGATCGTCGGTGCCGAACGGATGGTCCCATGACGGCGGGCTGAGCCGCGCGGTAAAATCGATCTCGTTGATCGGCACGCGCCAGACGAGCGGGCCGACCAGAATCGAGAGCGCCAGCAGTGCGAGAACGACGACGCTGATGGTCGCCAGCCGGTGACGCGCAAAGCGCCGCAAGGCGTCGCGTCCGGGCGAGAAGCGCCGCCGGCCGGCCGCCGGGGCAACCGTTGCCTCAACGGAAGGAGATACGTGGGTCAAGCCAGCCATAGAGGATATCGGCCACCAGATTGAAGAGAACGACAAGACAGGCGAACACGAAGGTCACCGCCATGATGACGGGCGTATCATTGGCGAGGATCGCGCTAATCAGCAGCGAGCCGATGCCGGGAATGCGAAATATCTGCTCGGTGATGATGGCGCCGCCGAACACCGAGGGCATTTGCAGCGCCACCAGCGTCACCACGGGAATCAGCGCATTGCGCACCACATGCTTGACGATGACGTTGCGCTCGGCGAGCCCCTTGGAACGCGCGGTCGTGACGTAATCGAGCTTGATGACGTCGAGCACCGCGGAGCGCACATAGCGCGTATAGGACGCGGCCTGGAACAGGCCGAGGACCGAAACCGGCATGATCGCCTGCTTGATGAACTCCCAATACCATTGCCAGCCGGTGGCGTTGATATCGGTGCGATAGACGAAAGGCAGCCAGCCCAGATTGATACTGAAGATCAGGATCAGCAGCAGCCCCGTGAAGAAAGTCGGCAGCGAGAAGCCGATGAAGGCGACCGTGTTGGCGATCTGGTCGAAAATCGAATAGGGCCGCATCGCGGCATAGACGCCGATCGGCACCGCGACGGCGAGCGCCAGGATCTGCGCGGTGCCGACGACGTAGAGGGTGGTCGGAATCCGCTGCAGGATCAGCGTGTCGACATTGACGCGGCTGGCAAAGGAAAAGCCCCAATCACCGTGCAGCATGGCGACCAGCCAGTGCAGGTAGCGAACCAGGATCGGATCATCCATCCCGAACTTGACCCGCAGCGCCTCGCGCACCTCGGGCGGAATGTTCGGATTGCTGGCGAGCTCGCCAAAGGGATCGCCGGGCGCAAGCGCCAGCAAGACGAACAGGATGAGGCTGATGCCGAGCAAGCTTGGCAACGCGACGATGAGGCGCCTGAGAAGGTAGTTTCCCATCGCTCCACCCTACTGTGCGCGGCCGATCATGGGGGCCAATTCGGCGCGTCAAGCGGTCTCGCGATACCAGCTTGCGATCTGCCAGAGATCGTTGTCCCAGCCGCTCTTGTCCGCGACCATGCCGTTCTTCAGCCCGATGCAGTTGCGGCGATTGATTTCCGGCAAGATGTAGTTGTCGGTCACGACGAGATCGTTGAGCTTGATGAACAAGGCGGCCCGTTTGACGGGATCAAGCTCACTCTGCGCCTGTCGATAGGTGTCGTCATATTCCTTGTTCTGCCAGCGCGTGACGTTGCGGCCCTGCCACTTGTTGTCCTTGGTCGCGACTTCCCACGAGGTGAACTGGTTCATGAAGAACTGCGGATCGGCCTGCGGCATGGTGGTCTGGTACATTTCCATGTCGCAATAGAAATGCGGATAGGTGTCGGGATTGGCGGCGTCCGATGAGAAGAACACGGAGGCAACGACCGACTTCAGTTCGACCTCGATGCCGGCCTTCTGGCAGGCCTGCTTGATGATGGCCTGGTTCTTCTGCCGCGGCGCGTTGATCGAGGTCTGGAACACCAGCTTGAGCGGCTTGCCATCCTTCTCGCGCACACCGGACGAGCCCTTCTTCCAGCCGGCGGCCTCGAGAATCTGGTTGGCCTTGTCGATGTTGAATTCGAACTTGGTGTTCGGCGAGCGGAAGCGTTCGGGATTGTTGAGGAAGTTCGCGGTTGCGAAGCCGGCGCGGCCGTAGATGAACTTCTGCACGGAAGCGCGGTCGATCAGGAGATTGATAGCCTGGCGCACTGCGGGATCGGAGAACAGCGGGTGCTTGGTCTTGACGCTGGAACGTTCGCCGTCGACTTCCGTCCAGGGATCGGTGACGTTGAGGGCGATGTATTCGATGTTGCCGGTTGTCGTCAGCGCCGCCTTGCCCTGGCCGCCCGCCTCCAGCTTGAGCAGGATCTCGTCCTCGACCTGGAGATTATAGGCGTAGTCATATTCGCCGGTCTGCAGCACCGCGCGCGCCGCCGACACCGCGTCGCCGCCGCCCTTGACCTCGACCGTGTCGAAATAGGGCTTGTTCGGCTGATGGTAGTCGGGATTGCGCTTGCCGGAGACGGTGTCGCCGGGTTTGAAATCGACAAACACGTAGGGACCGGTGCCGACCGGCTTCAGGTTCGTCGGCGCGTCGCGCGACTTGCCGCCTGCATATTCCGCAAACAGATGTTTCGGGATGATCGGGCCATAGGAGGCGACGAAAGCATCGGCCCAGAACGGCGTCGGCTGCTTGAAGATCAGCTTCACCGTGTGGTCGTCGGCCTTCTCAACCGCCTTGATTCCCTTGTAGCTGCCGATCGAGACCGCTGCGGTGTCGGGATTTGTGGAATATTCCCAATTGAAGATGACGTCATCCGCGGTGAATGGCTTACCGTCATGCCATTTGACGCCCTGTTTCAGCTTCCAGATGACCGTCAGGCCGTCCTCCGCAAGGCCGCCATTGTCCTTGCTCGGAATCTCGGCGGCGAGGATTGGAACCAGGTTGCCATCCTTGTCCCATCCAGCCAGCGGCTCGTAGAACAAGCGGCAGCATTCCTGATCCTTGGTGCCGATGGCGAAATGCGGGTTGAGCAGGGTCGGCGCCTGCCAGAACAACAGCTTCAGCGGGCCGCCGCCGCCGGCCTTGGTCGGCTTGTAGGGGATCTCGTCGGCGGCCATGGCGAGCCCTGAATGGGCGAGCATCGCACCGGCCATCGGTGCAGTGAGCCCCACGGCGATCATCCGCTGCACAAATTCGCGGCGCGACAGTCGGCCGGCTTTGACTTCAGCGATCTGGCTTCGAAGATCCCGCTCGTTCATTCTTTCGGCTCCAAGGTGCTGCTGAGCACTCAAACTTCAGCTCCTCGCGTGGGCCGGAAGGAGCAGGAAATTGGATCAGCGTTCGGCCCGGCTGTCAAAGCAGAATCCGGGCCAATCCTGGTCGCAGGCTTGGACGCGAGCAGGGCAAACAGGCTTGGGGGAACGCCTGACCTATTGAGACACAGGCAGCACCGGCCCGACAAAGCCGTCGGGACGCACCAGCACCGAAGCGAAGCCAGGGAACAATCCTGCGTTCGCGCTTCGACCGAGGTCGACCAGTGACGTCGCACCTCCATGGCGAAATAACGCTGCGTCAGGCGCGAACCGCAGTTGAAGCCAGGAACTCGTCCGCTGCAGCCGGTATAGCGTCGTCCTCGAACCGTTCTCCAGGACGACATCGACGTCGCGAAGAGGATGCCCGCTCACGTCAGGCCGATGCTCCCAGCCGCCGTCCAGTTGAACGACCGGCTCGGGAATAGGTGACACCGAAGCCGCAGGACTCCTCCGCAAACCAGCGGTTGGCTTCGGGCATCCTGAGCGCATCCTCCAGCGTGTGTCGCATGGCAAGCGTCGGTGGATCGAAGCTGCAGAACAGACCGAGCTGCGCCAGCGTGTTGCGGCGGAGCGTCTCGCCGACCGGACGGCGCTCCCGTTCATAGCTGTCGAGCAGCGCTTCGGACGCTGTGCGGTGCACGACAGCCGCCAGTTTCCAGCCGAGATTCATCGCATCCTGGATGCCGACATTCATGCCCTGCCCGCCCATCGGTGCGTGGATGTGGGCGGCGTCGCCCGCGAGCAGAATCCTGCCGTTGCGATAGTGATCCGCCAGCCGCGTCTCATCGGTGAAGCGCGACAGCCAGATCGGATCGCGCGGACGGAAATCCGTGCCCGCGATGCGCGCCGCGGCCGCGGCAAGCCTGTCGAGCAACACCGGCTCGGCGGCGCCGGCTTCCGTGACCGGCCCGTCGACGACGACGATCCTGTGATGGATGCCGTCACCGAGCGGCACCACCAGCATGCCGCCGCGCTCGTTGACGATGGTCGTCAGCATCGGCTTCGCCGGCGGGGCGTCGAGCACCGCGTCCGCGAGCATCATGGTCAGCCGCGCGGGATGCCCGGAGAACGCAATGTCCGCCGCGCGCCGGACGACGCTGCGCGCGCCATCCGCGCCGACGACATAGCGGGCGGAGAGCTGAAAGGCCGTCGCTCCGCTCAGATCCGCAACCACGACCTCTTCCGCACGCGCGTCAACCGTCTGCACCGTATGGCCGCGCAGAATGACGACGCCGAGTTCCAGCGCGCGCTCTTCGAGCAGTTCCTCGGTCACCGCCTGCGGCAATAGCAGCATGAAAGGATAGCGCGTCTCGAAGACCGACAAGTCCAGCGGTGTTGCAAGCCCGCCGAAATGCCCGAACGGCAGCGTTCGTCCACGGGAGACGAAACGATCCGCCAGTCCGCGCAACGCAAGCACTTCGAGCGTTCGTCCCTGTATCCCGAGCGCGCGGGATTGCGTCACGCGTTCGGTGCGGCGTTCGAGCACGCAGACTTTTACTTTTGCCAGCGCGAGCTCGCAGGCGAGCCAAAGACCCACCGGCCCCGCCCCAACAATCACGACGTTGAATTCATCGCTCAAGACCGGCACTCCATTCGTCTGTGCGGAGTCGGTCTAGCGTGCGCGGCCATCGTCTCGCGATCACATATCGGCCGAGCACTTGTGATCGCGGCGAGAGCAGCGATTGCGGCGAGCCTCAAAGCCTGCATGCTACACGCTGGCCCCGCCCGCTGCGGACGGCTGAACTACTGTGAACTCGCGCGCGCGAGCCACGCCGTGCGGCCGCCGGCCAGTGGATCCTCCGCGCGATGCTCGACCAGATCGAAGCCGTGCCGCGCGAGTAGCTCCCTGTACTCCGCGGGATCAAGGCTCGCGTGATAGAGCGGATCGCCCCTGTAGCTGCCGATCGCTTCGCCGAAGGCAGGACCCGAGTTGAACATCAGGATCGCACCGGGACCTGCGTGTGCGGCGAAGACCGCAAACATCGCGCGCTGATCATCAGGCTTCAGATGGAAGAAGCTGTCCCAGGCCAAAATGCCGTCGAACCTCGCTTCAAGCGTCACGCTGCGCATGTCCGCGACGATCCATTCCTGATCGGGCAGCCGCTCGCGGCAGAGCGCAATCAGCTTCGGCGAGCCGTCGACGCCCGTCACGCGCATGCCCTGCGCGGTTAGATTGCTCGCAACCGGCGTGCCGCCGCCGCACCCGAGATCGAGCACATGCGCGCCCCGTTGCAGTAAAGCGACGAAACGGTCGTGCCACACCTTGTCGTTCCAGCCGAAGCGCCTGCGATCGGCATCCCAATCGAACGCGTGCCGCTCGTAATGCGCGATGATCCTATCGGCGAGGTCATTCATCGACTGGCGCTCTCGGCGTGGCGGCGACGCATTCTCGGATCAAACCGGCACGGTCAACGCATCGTAGGTGAACAGCCAATCATAGCGCTCGCGCACCCGGTCGGGCTGCCATTCGCGCGAGACATAGGCATCGGCGCCTTCCGCGTGGGCGAGCGCGGGATTGTGGAAGCGCTTGGCATTCTCGGCCGACTTCACCACGATGGAATTCGTCCGCGTCAGCCGCGCTGCCTGATAGCGCTCGAGCGCCTCGATGGATGGATAGGCTTCGAGACAGCGCGCCAACACCATGCCGTCCTCGATCGCCATGTTTCCACCCTGCGCCAGGAACGGCAGCGTCGGATGCGCGGCGTCGCCGATCAGGCAGGCCCGCTCCACCACAAAGCGCTCGAGCGGCTCGCGACCAAGCAGCGCCCATTTGTAGGGAACATCGAGGCTTTCGATGATGACGTGGATCTCCTCGTTCCAGCCGGCAAACGATTGGCTGCAGGCCTCGCGTGTGCCCGCCTCCGTCCAGGACTCCACCGACCAGCTCTCGCCCTCGAAAATGCCGACGAAATTCAGCAGCTCGCCGCGACGCACCGGATAGGTGATGACATGACCGCCGGGCCCGACCCAGTTGGTGCCGATATCGCGTTGCTGGCTCGCCGGCAGCCGCTCCATCGGCACGAGGCCGCGCCAGGCAGCGACGCCCGAGAAAAACGGCTTGGCATCGCCGCCGATCTGCCGGCGGATTTCCGAATGCACGCCATCGGCGCCCACCACGACATCGCCCCGATGCCGTTCACCATTGGCCAGCCTGAGCCAGATGCCGTCACGATCCTGCTCGAAGCCGACGCAATGGCAGTCCAGATGCAATCGACCCGGTGCGCGGACCTCGAACGCATCGAGCAGCACGCGCTGCAGGTCGCCACGATGCATCATCCAATAAGGCGCGCCATAGATCGCGCGCGAGGACGCGCCGAGGTCGAACAGTTTCCAGGTCCGCCCGGTGCTGAAAAGCCGGATCTGCTTGCCCGAGGGCTCGGCAGCGACCGCCTGCATCTCCTCTTCGAGTCCGAGCGCGATCAGAACGCGGGTGCCGTTCGCGCTGAGCTGCACGCCGGCGCCGGCCTCGCGCAGCTCAGACGCACGCTCAAATATCTCGACCTCGATCCCTCGCTGCAGCAACGCCAATCCCGCCACGAGGCCGCCGATCCCGGCGCCCGCAATCAGGACTTTTGGCTGCTTGAGGCGCATCGCGTAGCTAACGGCGGCCGATCAGGAAGTCATCGGTGAATTCACCGCGCGACACCTTGACGGGAATTTCGCCCTCGCTCCCGACCTCAAAGATCTCGGAGCCGGACTTGTTTTCGGCCGGCGTCAGCACCTCGATGCGCTCGGCGATCCGTTCCGCCTGCCAGCCATTCAGCTTCCAGGCGAAGCTGCCGCCGAGATCGCGCATGCCGAACTCCTCGTCCGCCGGCGCCAACATGAGCGCGTCGCGTGACGTGGCTCCGGGAATGCGCTCCGCGACCGTGATCGGCTGCGGGTCGTCCGCGAACCGCCGCAGCAGCTTTGCCAGCGCCGCAAGGTCCGACGCCTCGCCGATGAACAGAAACAGCGGCTGGAAATCGCTGGGCATATGTTCAAATCGCAGCATGCTCAAACCTTCGCAACCCGGCGCATCGTTTCCACGATCAGCTCAACACCTTGACAACGTCCTGGGCGTGGCAAAGCTCCGTCGCCCCGACATCGTCCGGCCGATCCGGCGATTCCAAATAGCGAACCTGCAGCCACTGGCCGTCTTCCATATTTTCCAGCACCTCGGCAACCACGCCCTCACGCAGTTGCAGCCGCGCGCCGACCTTGACGGCCATCACATCGATCATGGCGCTTCCAGCTCCTGGGGCTCAAAAGAATGTCGTGAGATTCTTGGCCAGCAGGATGTTCTGTTCAAGCAATATTTCACGGCTCGCGATTGTCCAGCCCCGATCGGTCAGTCGCAGCGTATCATGCCGGCGACCGACAAAGGTGTAGGTCTCATATTGGACGCGGTTCTGGTAGACTAGAAAGCGGCTGGAGACGTCGAGCTCGCGCGCCTCATTGAGATCAGGGCGAGCGGCCCGGATCTGCACATTGCTGACCATGTGGGTGATGCGCGACAGTGGCTCCTCGGCGTAGTGCACCCCGGTCAGGATCTGCTCGACGCGCTTGGTCAGCGTCCATTTGTCCTCATCGAACCAGCTGATGCCTTCGCCGCGCCTGGTGTTCTCGCGCGCGGCATGCTGGCCGAACTTCACATTGCGCCGGATCGGCATGAAATAGCTGATGTCGTCGGCGAGCAGATCGAGCCAATCGCGAAAGCGCCGGTCATCGAGCAGATCCGCCTCGTGAAAATAGAAATCCTCGACATCCGCCTTCAGCCGGTAATAGGCCGCCGACCGCTCGATCGCGGCGTTGCCGACCGGTTGCGCAATTTCCTTCTGGTCCTGATCCTGAACAGTCGCGTTCATGGTTTTATCCCTTCAAGACTATTCGCAAGTCAGGCAACGGAGCGCGGCGGAATCGGTCCGCCCTGCTGCGCAAAGCATCCGACATCGATCACGGTGCCGGACAAGGTTTCCGCTTCCGCCGACAACAGGAACGCCACGACATTGGCGATGTCGTCGCCGGTGGCAGCCCGCCCAGCCGCCGTGCCCGGCGCGTTTTTGCCGAAGCGCGTGGCATCGCCGCCGACACGGCCAAGGCTCATCCCGCTGACAATTCCGCCGCCACCGGGAATGACGGTGTTCACGCGAATGCGCTGGTGGAAGAAATCATAGGCCATGGCCGCGCTCAGCGCGACGACGCCGCCCTTGCTCGCGCTATAGACCGCCATGTTCGACTTGCCCCAGCCCGCGCCGGAGCCGATGTTGATGATCGAGCCGCCGCCTTGCGCAATCATATGAGGCAGCGCGGCGCGGCTCGTCAGAAACGGCCCCTTCAGATTGACCGCGATGATCCGGTCAAACAGGGCTTCGTCGGTGTCGAGCACCGTCCCGAGGGGACCGATCGCAGCATTGTTGACGACCGCGTCGATACGTCCGAAGCGGGCGAGCGCACGGTCCACCACCTTGGTGACGTCGGCTGACCTGGAAACATCCGCTTCCAGCAACTCAGCTGACAGTTTCTCGCGATCGAGCTCGTCGCGCAGTCCCGGTATCGCGTTCTGCGCCGTGCTGGAGACCTGCTCCGCTTCGAGACCGAAGGCCAGGACCGAGTGGCCGCGCCTCGCCAGTCCAAGCGTGATGGCGCGCCCGATGCCGAACGTGCCCCCGCTGACAAGGACGACTTTTGCGGGCGTGCTCATTCGGCAGCCTGCCTGTTGCCCGCAGGGGAGCCCAACAACTCGCTCCAGTCGCCACCCTGCATATAGGTGGTCCAGCGGCGATAGAAGCCTCGCGCGATCTGTTCGGTGATCTGCGTGCTGACCTCGCCGCCCAGCGGATGGTCGGTGACGTAGGCGCCCATCGATTGCTGATAGTTGAACGGATAACGCCGCGCGACCGTGCCGGTGCTTGCCGCGGTCGCATAGAGCCAGTTCTCCATGTCGTCCTGTTCGGTCATTCCGGCCGGACCGGAATAGCGCATGTAGTAGCGGCGCAGATAGTCCTTCGCCTCGGCCGGCGCGTCCTTGTCGACCAGGAAAAAGCGCCAGCCTTCCGTCGAGGTCGGGCTGTGCGGGTGCCAGGCACAGAGGCCGCGCGGCTGGCGCCCGTGATAGGACGTATTGGGAAAGATCGTCCCGACAAACGGCAGGAGCTTCGCCTGCTCGCCGAGCCGGCGTTTGCGCTCCTCGAAACAATGACGGAAGTATTTTTCGAGGATCGGATTGTCGAGGAAGGACTCGACATACTCGTTGGCATCCGGCTGGATGGCGCTGTGCACGCCATGGCCTTCCGGAAAACTGATCCAGACGTGCTGCGCCTTTTCCAGTTCGTCGTCGCGGCGGCCTTTCTTGCCTGCGGCCGCGCTCGGGCCGATGCCGATCAGATCGACCGAGCGGTGGCTCGGGTTGTGATAGGTGTCGCCGAGGAAATTCTCCGCCGCGAATTTCCAATTGGCGGGGAACACCCATTTATGGACGCCGATCACTTCGGAGCCGCCCTCGCGGCCATCGCGGCAGTCGAGCGCCTGGTCGAGATGGATTTTGGCGTCGCCGAGATAGGTGATGAAATCCGGCGCGTTCTTGTCCCAAGTTGCCCAGATCGAACCCTTGTAGTTGCAGAGCTTCGCGACCGAGACCAGCGAATTGGCCTCTCGATCGAGCACGCCGTCGTAAAGCGAGCGGTAAAGCGGGACCCCCTGCAGCTTGCCGTCGGTGGTGTAGGTCCAGCTATGGTACGGGCAGGTGAACAGCGACGTGTTGCCCTGCTCGTAGCGGCACACTTTCATCCCGCGATGTCGGCAGGAATTGAGAAAAACGTGGACCTCGTTCTTCTTGTCGCGGCAGAGGATGACGAACTCTTCTCCCATCCGCGACGTATAGAAGTCGCCGGGGTTCGGGATCAGGCTCTCGTGGCCGACGAGAAGCCAGGCCCGCGTGAAGACCTTGTCCAACTCTTCCTTGAAAATGTCGGCATCCACGAAGATCTCGCGGCTGATGAAACCCTTGTCGACGTCGACGAGTTGATCGAGATCATTCCGCAAAGTCATGCCTGCCTCCTCGTTCAAAATGCAAAAGCCGCGTACGTCACTTGTCCAGCTTGCAGCCGCCCTCGCCTTCGGGGCGGAACGCCTTGTCACCGGGGATGACCGAAATCTTCTGATAGTAGTCCCAGGGATATTTGCTCTCTTCCGGCGTCTTCACGCGATAGAGCGAGAGATCGTAGACGACGCGTCCATCCCTTCGGACATGCGCGGGCCGTCCGAAGAAATCGACCGGCAGCTTTCGCATCTCGGCATTGACGGCCTTGGCCTCATCGGTGCCAGCGGCCTCGATCGCCTTGAGATAATGGCGGACAGCCGCATAGGTCGCCGCCTGCAATTTGGTGGGCTCGCGCTTTTCGACGGCGAAGAAGCGCTTGGCGAAGGCGCGGCTGCTCTCGTCATCGTCCCAATAATACTGCGCGGCAATGTACATGCCTTGCGCATCCCTCAGGCCGATCGAGTGCACGTCGGAAATGAAGGTCAACATCCCGACGATGGTCTGTCCGCCCTTCTGCAGGCCGAATTCGTGAGTCTGCTTCACTGCGTTGACCGTGTCCGCGCCCGTGCCGGCGAGCGCCACCACCTTGGCGCCGGAGCTTTGCGCGGCGAGCAGGAAGGATGAGAAATCGGTCGTGTTGAAGGGATAGCGGACCGTGCCGAGCACCTTGCCGCCATTGTCGGTCACAGCCCTCGATGCGTCCTTCACCATGGCCGAGCCGAACGAATAATCGACCGCGACAAAGAACCAGTCCTTGCCGACGCGGCGGCTGAGTTCGCCGACCAGGCCGGCGGATAAGGCGTAGGTGTCGTCCGCCCAATGCGTGATCACGGGCGAGCATTTGTCGCCCGTGAGATCGGAGGTCGCAGCCCCCGACACCAGCGCCGTCTTGTTGCTCTGCGTGGCAAGCCCGGCAACGGCGAGGCCCACCGAGCTCACCGCGAGATCGGTCACCGCATCGACGTGATCGACGTCGAACCATTGCCGCGCGATCCCGACCGCGATGTCAGGCTTGTTCTGATGATCGGCCGAGACGATTTCGATCGGCTTGCCAAGCACCGTGTTGTGAAAATCTTCGGCCGCGAGTTTCGCGGCGGTCACCGAGCCTGGACCGCCGAGGTCGCGACCGCTGCCATAATCGCCGAGCACCGCGACCCGCACCACGCCATCCGAAATGCCCGAGCCGTCCGGCCCGGCATGCGCGAGCGAGCCGGTGAACATCAACGCGGCGATCGCCGGGACCGCCAGCGATTTGCGCCTTGCGAGCGCACCGCAAGTAAGAGCCAAATCCGATCCTCCTCCCTATGTCCATCTAGTGGACATTATTATCACAATTGAGATAGTATCCCGTCGGGCGGGCCGGTCAAGCGCGCTCCATGCAGTTTCGCTCTGCTGGAATCGCGGATGTCGATCGATGACGAAGAAACCGAAAACGGGAACTGCCGAGACGGAGAGCGGCGCGGCCGGCGTCAGGGCTGTCGACCGCGCCATCGCGGTCCTGCAATGCTTTACCCCTGATCAGCCCGCGCTGAGCGTGATCGAGATCCAGAAACGTGTCGGGCTGAGCCGGCCCACGCTCTACCGGCTGCTGCAGACGCTGGCGCAGCGCGACCTCATTCAGGCCGAAGGCGACCCGCAGCGCTTCCGGCTCTCACATGGCGTGATGAAGCTGTCACATGTCTGGCTGAAGGGTCTCGATGTCGTGGCGATCGCGCGCGGCATTGTCGAGGGCCTGCGCGATGCGACCGGCGAGACCGCCGCACTGTTCAAATTGCTGGAGGACCGCGGCATCTGCATCCTGGAATGCGAGAGCCGGCATGTGCTTTCGATCAGCCGCGGCGTCGGTGACAGCCTGAGCCTCACCCGGGGCTCGACGGGCAAAGCCATGCTCGCCTTCATGGACCCGCAGCGTCAGGCCGAGTTTCTATCCGCCATGCCGAAGAATGCGGAGCGCGCGCGTTTGGAAGAAGCATTGCAATTCGCGCAGCGCCATGGCTACGCGACCAGCCGCGGCGAGATCTTTGTCGGCGCGGTCGCGGTGTCAGCCCCCTATTTCGATCATCGCGGCCAGATCATCGGCTCGGTAGGCCTCTACGGCCCGAACGCGCGCGTCGACGAGCAGAAGATGCTCGACTATTCGAAACTGGTGCGCGAGGCCGGACGGCAGATCTCGGTCTTGCTTGGGTTTCAAGCAGGCGAGCCAGTAGTCAGGAAGGAAGGCGCTTCATTGTCCCGGGTTCGCCCGGCGAGCCGAAAATGATCGCGCGAGCAAGGTGGCGTTTGCCTTGACCGCCGCTTTGTCATGCTTTGGGTATCAGAGACGCCACGACATGATCCTCAGGGCGATCGCTCTTGGACAATCCGTCGATGACGCCGGCGCGATCCGCCGCGTTGCGATTCTGGCTCATCTTCCGCTTGCCTTCGAGCCTCGTGATCGGCATGCGCAGGCCGATGATCCCCCTGAGCTGCGCCTTGACGAAATCGGCCGGCGCGTCGGCCACGGCCCAACGATCCTTTCGCGATTGCTCATGCAGGTCCGTCAATCGCGTGATCACGTCGAGCAGCCGGTCGGCATCGTCGAAGAACTCGACGGGTCCGTAGGCATGTACGGCAACATAGTTCCACGTCGGCACGACCTTGTGCGTTTCCTGCTTGGTCGCGTACCAGGACGGCGTGACATAGGCCTCAGGCCCGGCAAAGATCGCCATCGCCTCGCCGGACGGCACCAGCCTCCACTGTGGATTGGCCCGTGCCACGTGCGCATAGAGCGTACCGCTCGTGCCCCTCGCTCTTCGTCGATCAGCATGGGAAGCGGCGTTCCGACAAGTCCCTGCTCGGTCGCGGTGACGAGCGTCGCCGAGCGTGCCTCACGCATGGTCCGGTGGATATCGGCCATGTCGTCAACGCGGAAGGCTGGCGGGATATACATCGGCAAAGCTCCTCGGCATCTTGATACGATACCAACGACGTCAGTCGGCTCTTGATAGCCTCACGTTTTACACGGCAAACTGGATTACCAGAAGGACCAGTTTGGAGCGATGTTGGTGGACCAGTCTGGATCAGTAAAACGGCGCGCCAAGCGGCGCGGCGCGCGGCAAATCTCAACCCACATGGGGCACGGCAGATCTATGACGCATTGAAGACGCAGATCGAGGATGGCGTTTATCGGCCGAGCGACAAGCTACCTTCGACACGCACGCTCGCCAGCGAATTTGGAGCTTCCCGAACGACGATTACGGCCGCCTATGAGCAGCTTCTGGCGGAAGGCTTCATAGAGACGCGGCAGGGACGCCGGGCGTGCGTTACGCCCACGCTCCGATCGGCCCGCTCTTCACGGCCAGGCAGCAAGCGGCGCCAAGAACGGCTCGACTATCGGCTTTCGGACGACAGCTCTTCGAATTGACCGGACCGCCGGTCGAGACCGAGCCACCGCAGATCGACTTTCGCTACGGCGACATTGCAGCCGCCGACTTCCCGAGCCTGGCATGGCAGCGCGCTTTGACGAAGGCCCTGACGACATTCGGCTCGCGCCACCTTCGCTATCAGGAGCCGCAGGGATCGATGGAATTGCGGACGCGCTGCAAGCGTATTTGTGGCGTGCCCGGAGCCTGCGTTGCAGCGTCGACCAGATCATCATCGTCAATGGCTCACAGCAGGGTCTCGATCTCTGTGCTCGCGCATATTGCTCGATGCCGGCGACCGCTTCGCGATCGAGACACCGTGCTATTGGGCCGCCTGGCACGCCTTTGGGAGCACTGGCGCGACGCCGCAATTCGTTCCGGTCGACGAAGAAGGTTTGCGGACGAAGACCCTCGCGGATGTCAAGGCGCGGCTTTGCTATGTGACGCCGTCGCATCAATTTCCGCTGGGCCACGTCCTCTCGGCATCGCGCCGCGCTGAACTTTTACATTGGGCCGACAGCGCAGGGGCCTACGTCATCGAGGACGACTACGATGGCGAGTACCGATACGACATTCGGCCCATCCAGCCGTTGCACGCTTTCGATGATGCGGCTCGCGTCATCTATCTCGGAACGATCTCAAAGACGCTCTCGCCCTTGCTGCGTCTGGGATACCTCGTGGTGCCGCCGGAACTCATCGACGCCTTCCGTACCGCCAAGCGCCTGACCGACCGGCACTCGCCGGCGCTCGAGCAGGCTGCGCTGGCCGACTTCATACAATCGGGCGCCTACGAGCGGCACGTGAGAAAACTACGGCGAAAGAACGCGCAGCGCCGGGCAGCACTGCTCGGCGCACTCGCCGGCCACTTTGGCGACGCGATCGAGGTCCAGGGATCAGAGGCCGGGCTCCATGTGGTCGCGTGGTTCAACGACTTCGATGCGGCGCAGGAAGACCAGATGGCGCGAAACGCCAAGCAGAGAGGCGTCGGTATCTACCCGATTTCCGGCCTATACGGGAGCGAGCGAGGCGTTGCCGACAAACGGCGAGCCGGCTTCGTTTTCGGCTACGCTGCACTCGAAGAAAGGGATATCTGGCAGGGCGTTGACCGCTTGGCCAATGCCTTGAGGAAGGTTTAGCGATTCCGTGGCCCCACGTCATTTGTAGCTGCGCAACGGCTTCGTCGTTTGCGGAGCAAAGGCGACGATCGCAAGGTGACGTCCGGAGCCAACGCCGAGCGGCGAACCGCCTCACGCTGCGCGGCCGAGCCAGTCCCTGACCCTCTGCGCAAGGCTCCTGCGCTCGCGATCGGAGGTGACAGACGCGTCGTCGCCGCGGTCATCCGATGTCTCCGGCGGCGCATCGCTGGTCTCCGTCTCGATCGGAATTGCGACGAATTCGGCCGTCGCCTTGGAAGGCGGCGGTTCAAGCGCGGCCTCGTCGGCAACCGGCACCGGCTCGGCCAATGCGACCGGCTCCGGCATCGCGGCCGGTTCAGGCGGCGCTGGTATCGGCTCGACGATGACCGGTTCGGGCTCAACGAGTTGTAGCTCTGGCACCGTTTCGGCGCGCGGCAGTTCCGGAAGCGCCGGTGCAGGCTTGGCCGTGGGCACGACCGCCGGCTGGCTGCGGCGCTTGCGCGTCGCGGGCGCCTTGGCCTTCTGCCGGCGGGCGGCAAAGGACGCCAGCGCCTGCGGACCGACATTGGCGAGGAACGCTTGCTCATGGGGCCGAGACAGCCGCTCGACCGCGGCGCTCAGCGGCAGCCAGTCGACCGCACGCACGTCGTGCATCAATTCATAGGCCTGCTCGGAGCCCGCTTCCATGCGCCAGTAGTGCACGATCTTGGAGCGGCCGCCGAAGTCATAGGCCAGCGTGCCCAGAAATTCGTGGACCGTCACATTATGGCCGGTCTCCTCCAGCACCTCGCGCTTGGCGGCCGCGCGCGGCGTCTCGCCATCGTCGAGCTTGCCCTTCGGCAACACCCACTCATCGCGCTTGCGCAGGCGCACCACGGCGATCAGCGGCGGCTGCTGACGCCGTAGCACAATGCCGCCAGCCGCCAGAACCGAGAACTCTTGCCATCGCACGTTCCACTTTGTCGAATTCGAATCGATGACATATATCGACCCGAGGACAAAATCGAGATCAGGCTGAAGAGTTCCTGAACAACGGCTGTCCGGCACGAATTCGCGTCCACTCCGACACATTGTCGCTGAATTCGAAATGCGCGGGCGCGAGCAGGATGATGGTGGAGCCGTGCTCGAACCATCCGAGCTCGTCGCCCTTCTTCACGTTCACGTCGCAGGGGAAGACTTGCGGCCCACGCGTCTGCGCGTTCAGCACCATATCGAGCGCGTGCAGGCGGATGCTTGCCGACCAGGATGGCCGCCACCGGCACCATGGTAAGGACTTCGCCGTTTGTCAGGCGCGTCCGGATCACGGCGCGCTCGTTCTTGCAGAACAGCCGCTCGATCCGCTTCAGCGCGATCGGGTTGACGTTCCAGGTATCGCCATGGATCAGCGTGACCTCTCCGATGTGGCAGTCATACGGCGCGTGGAAGCGGTGATACATGCTCGATGTCAGCCGCAGCGTGATGAAGCGTCCGTTGCGGTGCGTTTCGACCAAAGCGGGGTCGCCGACGAGGTCGAGCAGCGAATAGGGCGCGCCCTTGATCTGGTAGAGTTCGCCGTCGCGGATGGTGCCATGGGCGCCGATGATGCCGTCGCTCGGGCTGACGATCATGGACGGATCGGGATCGGCCGGGCGCAGCCCCGGGCGCAACTCCCGCGTGAAGCAGTCGTGCAGGCTCTTGAAATGGGTCTTCCTGGCCTCCGACAGATCGAGGTTGGAGAACAGCCGCCAGCAGCCGATCGAGACGTCCCGCACCAGCGGGTTCTCGATCTTGCTGGGAACCAGCCCATGAAACGGGTCAGGGCTGCGCGCGGAATGCGGTTGGTGAGCAGGAAGTTGAGGTCTTCCTGCTGGGTGAAGCTGCGATGAGGCTTTTGACTGTCATGAATCTGTCAGCAGGAGTGGTTAGCGCTGGTAAACATCGGTCCTCAGATTCCTATGCTGTCTCTCGCGGCCGGCGCCGTCGCCTTGACCGCAGTGGTGGCCCCCAGGGTCAAGGCGCGCCTTGAGCTGTCGCGGGCCAAGCGCCGGTTCCTGACCGGACACTCGAAGATGTCGCGCCGGGTCGCGCGGCTGATCCCGCATTACGAGTTCGACATCAACGATTTCTTCGCGTCCGATGGCGCGCCGGCTGACGTCGCGACGCAACGGCAGGACGCCTTCTTCCGGCTCGGCGCCA